>NZ_JBJXCY010000002.1:0-867500 GCF_046159835.1 Tepidamorphus sp. 3E244
GCGATTGCTTCAGCACAATCCGGAGACCGGCTGCTACTGGCTGCCGGCCTCCACTCAGGCCCCGTCCTCGTCGACAAGTCGCTGTCACTGATCGGCGAGGATGGTGCCCACATCGATGCCGGCGGCACGGGGTCCGTCATTCTGGTCGATGCAGCCGATGTGTTCATCGAGAACCTGCAGATCACCGGGTCCGGCAGTTCACACGAAGAGATCGATTCCGGCGTCAAGCTGACGAAGAAGGCTGCACGTGCCGTGGTCCGCAACAATGTTCTGATCGGCAACCTTTATGGTGTCGACATTCATGGCGCCCGCGACACCCGCATTATCGGCAATGAAATCACCGGTCGCGATGACCACCGCATGAACCGCCGCGGCAATGGCGTCTATGTCTGGAATGCTCCGGGTTCTACCGTCGAGAACAACAGCTTCGAGCTTGGCCGCGACGGCATTTTCGTCAACACCAGCCGCAAGAACACATTCTCCGGAAACCGTTTCGAGAACCTGCGCTTTGCGGTCCACTACATGCATGCCCACGACAGCGTCGTGGCCGGCAATATCTCGATCGGCAATCACCTCGGTTACGCGATCATGTTCAGCGACCGGGTGACGATCCGCGACAATATTTCGATCCGCGATAGCCAACACGGCATCATGCTGAATTACGCCAACAACTCCATTGTGGAGGGCAACGCGGTCATCGGTGGTGGGGAGAAGTGCCTCTTCGTCTACAACGCCAACAAGAACATCATGCGCGGCAACCGGTTCGAAGCATGCCCCATCGGCGTTCACTTCACCGGCGGTTCGGCACGCAACGAAATCACCGGCAACGCATTCGTCGGCAACCGCACCCAGATCAAGTTCGTCTCCACCCGCAGCCATGTCTGGTCCGGCAATTACTGGAGCGACCACGCGGCCTACGACATTAACGGCGACGGTATCGCCGACCAGCCTTTCCGGCCAAACGATGCCATCGACCGCATTCTTTGGACCCAGCCGTCCGCGAAGCTGCTGGTCGGCAGCCCGGCGGTGCAATTGATCCGCTGGGCGCAGAAGAATTTCCCCGCATTGCTCCCTGGTGGCGTCGTCGACGACAAGCCGCTGATGAAACCGCACGCGTTGCCGGAGTTTGCACGCCGATGGAAGGCCAGCACGAAATGAACGCTTCAGTCGATATCAGTTCGGTCAGCAAGTCCTTCGGGGCCGTCCATGCCCTGGAGCGGGTTTCGCTCTCGGTCGCGCCCGGCGAGACGCTGGCGCTGCTCGGCCACAATGGCGCGGGCAAGACGACCCTGTTCCGCATACTGCTCGGCTTCATCGAGCCGGACAGCGGTGAAGCGCAAATCGGCAGCCTGAAAGCCGGCAGCCGGCAGGCCCGGCACATGATCTCCTATCTGCCGGAAAACGTCGCCTTTCCCAAGACGCTGACAGGCCGAGAAGTGGTCGAGCTTTATGCCGTTCTGAAAGGTTCCACAAAAATCGAGGCCGGACAGGCGCTTGAGAAAGTGGGTTTGGCGGAAGCGGCTTCACGGCGCTGCGGCACTTATTCCAAGGGCATGCGCCAGCGTCTCGGCCTTGCCCAGGCGATTGTCGGAAATCCGGGCATCCTGTTGCTGGACGAGCCGACTTCCGGCCTCGACCCGCTGTCGCGCCAGGATTTCTATCAATTGATCGCCGATCTGGCGGACAAGGGCACCTCGGTGCTGCTGTCTTCCCATGGCTTGAGTGAACTGGAAGCCCGAGCCAGCCGCGTCGCGATCTTGCGCAAGGGTAAGCTGGTTGCCGATGGTCCGCTCAACATATTGCAACGCGACGCAAGGCTGCCCACCCGCATCCGTGTGAAGACCGCTCCCGCCGATGTGGAGACGCTGCACCGCGAGTTTGGCGGACGGCGCATCAATGGCGCTTCGGTCGAGGTGACCTGCGAGCCGGACGAGAAAATGGCGATCCTAGCCGCCATTCATGAGCGTCCCGGCGAAATTGCCGATATCGAGGTGATCCCGCCGAGCCTAGATGAGGTCTACCGGCACTACTCCGCCTGCGACCCTGAGAAGGAGGCCCGGTCATGAATGCGCTTCTCGCCATTGCGTGCACGGAAGCCCGCCTCGGTTTCCGCAACAGTTGGGTGCTGCTGTCGACGGTAATCCTGACCGTCTTTGCGGTACTGCTAGTGCTGCTCGGTAGCGGCGCTTCGGGTCAGGTCGATGCGCCGCTTCTCAGCGTTTCCATCGCCAGCCTGTCGACCCTGTCGGTCTACCTCATTCCGCTGATCGCGCTGCTGCTGTCATTCGATGCAATCGCCGGCGAGATAGATCGCGGAACGCTTCAACTCGTGCTGGCGACACCGATCCCGCGCTGGCAGTTGCTGGCCGGCAAGTTCATAGGGCATCTGGCAGTGCTCGCCATCGCGATCATTGTCAGTTCCGGTGTCGCCGCCGGTCTCGCGATTGCACTCGATGATTATGCAGGTGCGCGACCGCTTGGCGATCTGGCGGCGCTAACGGCCACGAGCATCCTGCTCGGTGCTGTCTTTATTGCGATTGGCTATGTGGCCAGCGCCAGCGTGCGCCAGACGGGCACGGCGGCAGCACTCGCCGTCGGCATCTGGCTCGCCGCCGTCGTTCTCTACGATCTGGCGCTTCTCGGCGGCCTGCTTGCCAGTGGCGAGGGCGTGTTCGCACGCTCGGTCTTCCCCTGGCTCCTGCTGGTCAATCCGGCTGATGCCTTCCGTCTGTTCAACATGAGCGCAGCCGATGCCTCTCTCTTGCAGAACGGCCTTGGCTCGGTGTCCGGCAGTCCGCTGGCGCATAGCGCATGGGTGCTCGTCAGCCCGCTTGCCTGGACGCTTGCCGCCATCTCCTTCGCTGTTCTCCTGCTGAAAAGGGTCCGGCCATGAAACGCACTCTGTTCGCTATAGCTCTCTTCACCGTCACAGCGGCCCTTGGCGGCTGTTCCGAGGAAGAACAGAGCGCCGCCCTGCCCGCTCCGGTCGCCATGACCGAGGAAGCCGTCGGCCACTACTGCAATATGACCGTACTCGAACACGAAGGGCCTAAGGCGCAGATCCATCTGAAGGGATACGAGCACCCGGTCTGGTTCACACAGGTGCGCGATGCGGTGGCCTTTCTCAGGTCGCCGGAAGAACTGGCAGAAGCCGTAGTCACCTATGTGCACGACATGTCAAAAGCAGATAGCTGGGCGCATCCTGGCGACGGTGCATGGATCAATGCCGAAGATGCGCTCTACGTCATTGAAAGTACTCGAAAGGGCGGCATGAGCGCGCCGGAGGCAATACCGTTCGGCACGATGCAGGCCGCTGAAAAATTCATCGCCGAGAATGGCGGGCGCGCGGTGCACCTGGCCGAGATTCCCGACACTTACGTGTTGGGACCTGTCGACCTAACCTCCGTCAATGAAGAAGAAACGAACGCTCACGCGCATATGGGTTCAATGCAATGACCATCACCCGCAGACGTTTCATCGCAATCTCCGCTGCCACCGCCGCCTGCGGCATATCTGGCATCTCCACCGCTGCAGCCTCAACGCAGCAATGGCAGGGTGTGGCACTTGGTGCTCATGCGCAGATCCGGCTTGGCGGGCTGGAGGCATCGCGGGCGCAAAAGCTGCTCATCGCGGTTCGCAACGAGATCTCGCGGCTCGAGGACCTCTTCAGCCTTCACCGCCCGCAAAGCGCGCTCTGCCGATTGAACGCAGACGGGTTCCTTGCGGAGCCTGCGCCCGACCTGCTGGCGCTGGCGAGCCAGGTTTCGGCTGCCAATTCACTCAGCGAAGGGATTTTCGACCCGACCGTTCAACCCCTCTGGCAGACCTATGCCAAGGCCGGCGGGAAACCGAATGAGGACGCGCTTGCGCACGCCAGAAAGCTTGCTGGGTGGCACAAGGTCGCCGTGGATGTGGATCGCATCGTCTTGCCCGTCGGCGCCGCCCTCACATTCAATGGCATCGCCCAGGGCTTCGTGACCGACCGGATCGCCGACTACCTCCGCCGCAACGGCTTGAGCGAGGCGCTCGTCGAAGTCGGAGAAATCAGCGCAATCGGCGCGCCTTTGTACACGCGCGGTTGGCCTGTACATCTCGGCAACACCGATGGCCCTGCAGTGCGATTGCGCGATCGCGCAATCGCCACCAGCGCCCCTTCCGGAACGGTTTTCAGCGCCGATGGCGAGAGCCATCTCATCGATCCCGTTTCCGGTAAGCCGGCAACCTCCGACTGGCAACGCACGACTGTGGTTCACAAGTCCGCTGCCATGGCAGATGCACTGTCGACCGCTGCCGCTCTGATGCCGCTGGAAGCTGTGGAGCGGATGATCAAGTCCAGCGGCAATGCTGCGTTCATCGGCCAGCATGCCCGGCTCGGCGAAGTTCGGTTCGAAGTCTAAGAACCTCTGCCGTCACGATCCGCGCAGCCGTGACAGCGCGGGGCCAAGCGTGACGGCGAATGCGGCATACGCAACGATCCAGGACGTTGCCGCCAAATAGAGCAGTTCGACATAAGCCGCGGGCGCATATTCTGCAGAGAGCCGAGCAACAGTCGCCAGAAGAATTGCCGCGAAAGCCAGCTTGCCGCCTGCCCCCGCCCGCAGCTCCTGACCGGTGTGCCCGCGTGCCGCGCGCACCATGACGGCGAGCGTCATTGTGCCGAACGCACCGACCCCGAGCAAATGATAAGGTACCGCAGGAGGCATGGCTTCCGGCGCCAGAATGGTCATGCCCAGCGCCATCATGCCCACAGACAGCAGGGCGTAGGCCGCGTGCAGGATCCACACGAGCGGATCACGCAGAGTGCGATATCCGGCCCAGCGCGCGAGACGAAGCAATTGCATGGCCCCTGACGTGACAAGCAACAGCGCAGTCACCGTCATTTCCGGCAGCACAATCCAACCAGCAAGCGCCAGGCTCGTCACACCGATTGCCAACTTGTCGAACGGCCCGAATGACGCAGGCAAACGTCCGGGGTTTTCCCGCACCAGCCAGTTGCGGGTGAAGCTCGGTACAATGCGCCCGCCAATAATGACAGTGAGAAGCGTGGCTGCGGCAAAGGCCATGCGTCGCGCCAGAAGTGTGTCGTCCGCGAACACCGCTTGCCAGTGAAACAGTGCATTCGCACCCGTGAGTATGCCGAGCGGAATGAGAACTTTCAGGTTGCGCCAGTTGCCGCCTGATACGATTTCACGCGCGATAACGAGCGCGACGGCTATAAGGAAAGCACAATCGGCCATCATTGCTGCCTGCCAGCCGATCCATTGCGACATCAGCACCGCCAGCCTGCCCGCAATCCAGAGAGCAACCAGAATTATGAGCCCGGCGCCCTGCAACGGCATGCGTCCGGTCCAGTTGGGAACTGCGGTAAACAGAAATCCGGTGATGATCGCCGGCAGGAAGCCAAACAGCAGCTCATGCACATGCCATTCGACAGGCGCGAAATGCGTCGGCAAGATGATATTGCCGAACCATGCAGGCAACCAGAACGCAATCGACGCTGCGGCGTAGATGGCACCGGCAAGAAAGAAGGGCCTGAAGCCGTAGCTGAAAAGGGCCGGACCTGTATAGCCGCGCGTACGTGGGATGGACATGGTTTGGTTCCAAATACTGGACTAGGCTTCCAGACCTTATGACCAAGCGCGGTTCTCTCTTTGCAGTTGAGCAAGCTCTGAAGGAAACATGCTTCAAAAACTCGATGTGTCCCTGATCCGGGATCTGCCACCGTTCCGCGATTTGGACGAAAATGCCCTGGGTGAGCTCTTGATGCATGCCCGTTCCCACCGGATATCAAAGGACGCGAATATCTTTTCCCAAGGGCAGTCGGCGCAGGAATTTTTTCTGCTGCTGGATGGGCATCTGCGCGTCGTCAAGTTGACCCCCCAGGGCGAACAGTTCGTTCCGCGCTACATTTCCGCGGGAGAATTGTTCGGAATCGCAGTGGCGCTTGGCCTTGACGAATATCCAGCGACTGCGGTGGCTGCACGTGATTGCGTCGTGCTGTCCTGGCCCAATTCGCTGTGGTCGAACCTGATACAGCGGCATCCGACATTTGCGACCAATACCTACGCAATGGTCGGCCAGCGCCTTTCGGAAACCCAGCAGCAACTTGCGGCATTGGCGACCGAGTGCGTCGAGCAACGTGTGGCGCACGCAATTCTCAAACTGGCAAATCAGACCGGAAGGAAAACCGAAGACGGCATTGTCATCGACTTCCCGGTTACGCGTGAGGACATCTCGGATATGACCGGGACGACGCTTCATACGGTGTCCCGTCTTTTGAGCGCATGGGAAACGGCTGGATGGGTGAAATCCGGTCGCAAGCAGATCACCCTGACTGACGGCCATAGGCTGGTGATGATTGCAAGCGGCAAAAAGTAGCCGGAAGTGAGTTCATCGACGCTGCGATCTTTCGATCGCCTCGGCAATCTCTTCGAACAGCGCGTCGGGATCCAGGCCGTGCTCGCGCGCGGCATCCCCAGTGTCATGGAAAGAAGCCAGCAGGCAACCTACACACAACATGCGATTCCGGTTCATGACGGCGATCACTTCAGGATGCCCGGTCAGCAATTCATCCATTTTCGTGCTGGGTGAAATTGTTCCAGATCGCCTTTTCCGAGTGGCCATCAACGCTTCCGGCATCATCCACGCCTTTTAGAGATGCGGAAATGTAACCGGGCTCGCGCTATCGCTCATTGCATTAATGCAAACAGCTACATGGCAATCGAGTGAGCTAGATGGCCATATTCTAGGAAGGGTTCCTCCAAACAAGCAGGGCTTGCGTGCGGCGCATCGTGCAGCACGCATCTATCGTGTACCGCTTGCAAGGTGACCTACTAGCGAAGCGTCGGGAGCTCGCCCGCCCGTGTGGGAAAGGTCCGGAATACGGTCCCTAAACGCATGAGGCGCGCTAATTGCGCGCCTCACACAGTCTTGTCAGCCAGACAGGTCTGCACCAGCTCATGCGGTCGGCGGATCGATCCTCGGGAACCACCACCCCCGCGCGCAAAGCCCTCCAACGTTCAAGTTTGTTGGCGGGTATCGGCGGCCCTCTCGCTTCAAGCGGTGGTCATCCCACGCCTGCTTGGCGGCAGAGCCTTCTCGTAGGAAGAAGGGCTTACCCGGCTTTTCAGGTTCGTGGAACACGTCGTCGCCGAGCCAGCCGGCGCTAGTTGATGATTCCTGATGATTATCAGGACTCACGGTGACACTTGATTTGGGTCTCGGTGAGTCATTGGACTGATCACCAAGATCGTCCACGTCATCATCCTGATCGGCGGATTCTACCTCTCGTTCGGCAGCCTCATTGGCCAGCTTCGCCAGATTGATCCGGTACGTCGTGCCAATCGTGAAATGCGACGACCGCCGACGCTTCTTGCGGGAGATATACCCAGCCTTCTCGAGTTCAACGAGTGACCGACGAACGGAGGGCAGGCTGAAACCTGTGTCTGCCGCAATGGTTCGCTGCCTCGGCCAGCAAACGCCCTTCTCGTCTGCGCGGTCGCACAGGTACGTGAGTGTGACCTTTATCCGAGCAGGCCGGAAACGGAGTTTCAAAGCAAGGTTGCGCAGCCGATTACTCATGGCAGTTTCTCCCCTGATCCGGGAAAGCGCCAACGGAAGCCGTGGATGACGCCTTCCGGCTGGCGAGCCATTCCTCGAGATCTGCGCGCTTGTACCGGACGCTTCGACCGATCTTGTAAAACTCCGGGCCGCCGCCGCGCAGTCGCCAGGATTGCAACGTTCGGACGGGCAAGCCGAGCAGTTCGGCGACCTGGCCCTCCTTGAGATAAGTGTCAGAATTTGAAGTTGGTGAGTGCATTTGAGCTTTCTCCCGTACGTGTTGAGAGAGAGCACAAAAGGAAATCGAGCACTGGCGATCGTCAGATGTTTTTAGGAAGAATTCCGATCAAAACCGTCCGAAAATTCTCCGGTACACGATAGGCTGCACGTTAGATGCTAAGCGACTGATAAAGCGATAGTTCTTCCTTCGGCTTATTGCCGTAGTGGGCAAGCCATCCGGTCGAATTCAGCTCACCATATGAGCGCAAAAAAGTAAGACGCCTCATATCGTCATCCGGATCGAGGTTCGATAGTTCGTCCAGCAAGTCGATATTGATTTGGTCGGCTATGGTTCTGAGGGAACGGTCTTTGCTCGAGTACAGGGTCGGGTGGCCAAAGAGCGTAAGGCAGCATTGTATGAACTTGACCATTTCCAGATCTGGCGACGTTTCGTTTTTGTCCATCTTGCCCGTCGCATGGAAGGTGACTGGCCGTTCCAGGCAGAAGGCGTAAATCTCCATCAATCGCAGGAGGAGAAAGTTCTCAGGTTTCTGGCGCGTCAATTCCGAATTGATCGCCGTCAGGTTCAATTTCAATGCGTTGAGATGAATGGCGGCTGTGCCTTCATGACAGCGGATAGCAGTTTCTATGTAATTGCTGTGATCCTTGGACGTGAAGCTTTGCAGTGCCTGAGTAAACTGGACATGCTCACTGATCGCCAAAGCGACACGCTCATACCTGTTTTCGCTAAGCATATCCTGCAGGACGTTGCGGTGCTCCTTACGATCCACCCAGAGATCTGCATATCGCCACGCAGCAAGCCATGCGCGGGCGACAGCCAATCTGAGTTGTCGGGACGGTTGGTCCTGATCCAAGCCCAGTATCAGCCGTAGCAGCTTGGTGTGCAGTTCGGTCTCGATCCCACTACCGCTATCCGGATCACGCCACACGGCAGGCATCGTTCGACGATAACGCTCGTCCGTTTCCGGCGTCTGCAACGCGTAAGCATTAAGTTTCTTCAAGGCCGCTCTAACTGGCGATTCTGGGCGGGGCTCAGTGCGTTTCCCATAGACCCAGTTAAAGACAAGCCATGGGGGATAAACCTCCGGAAACCCTGACAGGCGATGAAACCCGTTCGGATTCCCGGTCCATTGGCTGTAGTCGATGGAGCTCATTTGCGAGATGTGGCTCTATTAGTGCCATTAGAGCCAGCTAAGCCGGCAGCAATGCGTTCGCCAAGCTCATCGGAGAGCGAGCGGATCGGATCCATGTCCCTGTTCACGTAGCGGCTGGTCATCGAGATATTGGCGTGCCGCAGCAGATGCCCGATCAGGAAAGCGTTCCCGCCGCTGCGCGCCGCGAATGTGCCGACCGTGTGCCGCAGGTCATGCAAACGCACATCCGGAATTTGCGCGTGATGGCGAACACGCTGCCATGCATTCTCGACCACTTCTTTCGCGAGGTGCCTTTGAGGGTCGCGGACGCGCGGCAGAACGAAGGGCGAGTCCTCGAACTGCAGTATGCCCTCAAGAATCTTTGCTGTGGCTTCGTTCATCGGATGCAATGCGCGGCCACCACCCTTTCGCGCGGGAAGCGACAAGGTGCGCGCATCAAGATCGACATGACGCCACTCGAGCGTGAGAACTTCGGAGAGGCGCGCGCCGGTGAAGAGCAGAAGGCGGATAGCCGCGAGCACGAATGGATCGACCGGAGTGCGTCGAGTTTCGACATCCTTGGGAAGATGCTTTTGCTTCGACGCTGGCGCCTTGATCGCCCATGGCAAACCGAGCTTCTCTGCTTCGTTCAGGACAGCGCCAAGACGTGTTAGCTCCTGATCGTCCAAGAAACGATCCCGATGGTTTTCCTTGTAGCGCTTAATACCGCGCACTGGATTGCTGAACTCCGATCGCATGCCCCACGCCTCGGCACAATTGAAAGCCTTGGAAATGACCGACAGCACGTAATTTGCCTGTCTTGGTATGGATGCCATTCCACTATGCAGCTTAGCGACATCCGCGCGTGTAACAGCGTCAGCGGGCAGTGTCCCAATCTTCGGCAGGATGATGCGTTGGACAAGATCACGGATGGTGGCCTGCGTGGACGGCGCATTATGCCGCTCGACGTGATCGATGAGGTATTTGTCGAATAGGTCTTTGACCTTGGGAGCCGTCCGTTTCTGCACCTTAAGCGCGATTGGATCCCGATTCTTGGAAACATCGACGAGCAACTCGCGCGCACACTTTCTAGCTTGATCAACGGTCAGCGTTCCGTAGCGACCCAGCGTCATCCGTCGAGAGCGTCCATGGCTGTTGCGATACTGGAGCACAAACGACTTCGTTCCCGATGGCAGCACCAGTAGCCCAAACCCGGCCACGGCGCTGTCCCACACGATCCGTCGTTTCCCATCGGCTTTTTCGGTATCGACAATCCGTTTACTGAGGTTAGGCATGGCTGGCTCACTGTGGTCGATCATCGCAAATCGCGACGCACCCAAAGTGCCATGTTTTGTCAGCACAGTGTCAGCAATTGAGTGCGAAACACAGCGTAGTGGATAGCAATGTGGAAAACTCAGATTAGATAATTGGATAAAGAAAACAGAACGTTACGCGCACAAACCAGCAAAGCCGCGTACTAGCATGCAGCGATTTGTAATCAGGGGGTCGCGGGTTCGACTCCTGCAGCCGGCACCAGCCATTCCGTCAGCTTTGCATCAATGCGTTCGGTCCTCTGGGAGCCTTGTCCAACCCGTGGGTGACGGCTGCCGAGTGACCTGGTCGCGCGTCCCCCGTTCCAGACCGGATCGCCATCAGGCTGATGGCTCGAATAATCGGGTTCCGGTAATGCGCAGTTGATTCCAGTCGCATCAATGGGGGCCGAGACACACGCCGCGATCACTCCCGCGATTGTCCCCGCCTTGGGCGATGGAACCAAATTTCGCCCAATCCCATTTCATCAGCATGGAAACGCGCATTTACCTGTTGAAGCCTGTTGCAGAGGCCAACGACCCGCAGTGGGACCTCGCCTCGAACCGCGGCGAAGTCTGGGTTCGCGCCCATTCGCCTGCGGACGCGCGGGTGGTCGCCAGCGAGGCGGAAATCGACTTTCTCGACATTGATGCAAAGCCTGCGCACGGAACCACGACAGAGTTCGCCAGCGCCTTCCGCAACATCAAGCTCTATGAGGCCCTCGAGTGGCACGGCGACGAGTATCCCGCCAATGGCCCGCGCGAGGTCGTGGCCGGACTGGACAGCACGTCCACCAGGTAGGCGCGGCTCCGGCGAAACCGAATTGACGAACGAGTGTATGTGATATGGAACCGGCTCAGACTTGGTTATCGGAGCCAGACCGCCTGCTCCACATAGCCGCTTCCTGCGCGGTGTTATTCTTCTACATCGTGGCGCTGACCAGGCTTTCGGGTAAGCGCACCACGGCAAACCTCAATAATTTCGACTGGATCATCACCGTAGGAATCGGCTCGCTGATGGCCTCCGGGATCCTCCTGCGCAACGTATCCATGCTGGACGCGATTCTGGCGGTCGCTGTGCTGGCCGCGCTGCAATGGCTGACCACGTGGGCTGCGATGAAATCGCGGCGGATCGCGAGGCTGGTGAAGTCGGAACCGCGCATCCTGCTGGAGAATGGCACGCTGCATACCGCCGCCGTCTCCAGCGAACGCATCTCGCGGGAGGAAGTCGACTCCGCCCTTCGGCGCGCAGGGCTTCCCGATCGCGGCGATGCCGCATGGGTCGTCATCGAGAATAACGGCGAACTGTCGGTCATCGCGCGCGACAAGAAGGCCGCGACCGGCAATGCCCTGCTTCGCGAACTGACCGAACGAACCGGATAGACCGACCATAGGACCTGTCTCATGACCGCGAACCATGATCGACCTGAAACGGAGACGACAAACGGCCTGAACGAGGCGCTGATCGCGACCACGCGCGCCCGGCTTGCCGAGGATGACCACACCGGCATGGTCGGGCGACTGGAAGGCCACCTGTGGGATCGCCTGCGCGAGGCGTGCAGCGACATCCGGCTCGTTGGCCCGAAGGAGTATCTTTCAAGGGCTGGTGAACCGATCACACAGAGCGCCCTTCTCCTCGACGGCATCATGGTGCGCAGCATCGCCCCTAGCAGCGCACGTCCTGAAAACCAGTTGATGGTGGCGATCCAGGTTCCGGGCGATTTCGTCGATCTCCATGGACTGCCGCTCGGGCGCCTTGACCACGACGTCCGCACCCTGACGGCATCTCGCGTCGCGTTCTTCCCCCATGATGCTCTCGAGGAGATCATGGAAGACGTCGAAGACGCCCGCGCGCTCTGGGAACTGACGATGATCGACGCCGCGATCCACCGGCACTGGACCTATCGAAGCGGGCGCCTGCGGGCGCTGGCGTCAATGGCCGATTTCCTGTGCGAGTACGACCTGCGCATGCAGCAGGCCGGTCGCGTTGTGGAAGACCGGCTGCCATTGCCGCTCATGCAGGCCGACCTGGCCGAGGTCACCGGCCTGTCCAAGGTCCATGTCAGTCGCGTCCTGAAGGACCTGCGTGATGCCGGCCTTTGCACGGTTCGCAATGGCGTAGCGGAAATCCACGACCGGCCCGGCCTGCGAAAGATCGCGGGATACGACCCGGCCTACCTCTACCTGCCAGAGTCCGCTCCGGTCGAGTGACCGGTCCGCGACGAGAACAGCGTGGCAATCCAGGTATCGCCGGCACACCGCGTGATCGCATGTTCCGGCCGCGCTTCGCGGAGTGCCGTTAGGAGCTGGTGTTCCACGTCGCTGGCGGTCAGCGTCGTCTGCGTGTCGCCGGTGTAGCCCGCGACGAGGCAATCCCCGCCGGGTGAGAGATCACGGACAACGCAGGCAATGGTGCACGCCAGTGCCTCTTCCTCCAGGTAGTAGAGAACTTCCGACAGCACGATCAGGTCCCACGGCCCCTCGGGCCAGTCCTGCGGAACCGCGGCGACTTCAAAGCGGGCATTGGAGATATGGCGCGCCCTCGCCCGTTCGATGGCGGTTGGCGCAAAGTCCAGTCCAAGCAAGGTTTCGCTGCGGTGCGCGATCTGCGCGCTCATGACGCCAATGGAACAGCCGACTTCCAGGACGCGGCCATATCTGGCGCGCGGGAGCAGTGCGAGGCAGCGGGCATACTTGTCTGCTTCGTAGGCACTGGTCTCGTAGCCCCACGGGTCCGGATTCTCCCGGTAGAGATGGTCGAAGGAGGCAGCGTCGCGGGTCATGCCGGTATGAAGATCTCGTCGGCCTCGACGAAATGCTGCGCGAGGTCGCGCGGCATCCGGAAGCCTTCGGGATCATCCGCGATCAGCCCGGTCATCTGCGAGCCGTGGGCAGCGATGGCACGTGCCTTGATGAAGCGGTAATCGGCGGTTGGAAAGCGGAGCATTCCCTCGCTGGACGCGCCTTCCACCGGCGTCTGCACGCGGCCCCAGACCGGGCAACCGAACAGCTTCGGGATTCGCTTTCGGCTCGCCAACCACTCACCGAGCCGCCAGACGCGCTGGTGGTCGGGGTGCGGGTCTCCGTTCCATGTCGTCCAGATGGCGGTGACGTCGAAGAACAGCGTGGAAATTCGCCGGCCGATGGTTCCAAACGCTTCCGCGCTGTCTGGCGCAGCCATGTCCGGATAGCCCAGCCAGACAATCGTGCCCCGGTCCCCGGTCAGGACCGAGACCGCATCGGCCAGTTCCCGGCGGCGCAGCGCCGAGAGTACATGCGGAGGATGGGTGCGCGAATTGGGATGCGAGCGTGCGCCGTCCGTCACCATCACGACATGAACCTGCCGCCCGGCACTTGAGGCTGCGGCGATCGCCCCGCCCATTGCGAGGGATTCATCGTCCGGATGGGGTACAAGCGCAAGGACATCGCCACTGCCCGCCAGTTGCTCAAGCGTGGCCGTCGGGGCATGCCGTGCGCGCGCCGCCATTCGGGTCAGCTGGACCACAGCGGACCCCAAGTCTCGCCGATTCCGGTTTCGGCGTCGCAGAGGGTCTTGCCGGCCAGCCGCAGCTTCCCGTCGAGATCGGCCTGCCGCAGGAAGAACGCGAGGTCGCGGCGAACACGCTCGACCGGTTGGCCGACCGCGAAGCTGCGCGCGCCCAGTGCCCTGTCGGCGATGGAGATGCCTTCCACGCACGCGGCCTCCACGGCTTCGCGCGCCATCAGCACCAGTGCCACCTCGCTTGGCCCGGCGCCGGGGGCCTCGATGCGCGCCGCGGCATCCTCGACCAGCAGACGCGCACCATGGGCAAGGCCCGCGATCCGCGCGACACGATGAAGCTGCGCCTCGGTAGCACCGTCCCCGAACGCTGCAACGGCGCTGCGCACCTCTTCGGCCAGCAGTTCGAGCCCGCCGACATGCAGCGCGACATAACGCCAGACACCACCCTGAAAGTGCGGCTCGCGTTCGTAGTCGCAGGGCTGCCCCAGCGGTTCGGCATCTATACCGGTGAAATCGTAGCTGCCTGACGCCGTGGCCCGCATGCCGGTGGTGTTCCAGCTGCTTGCATCTGCCCTTTCACCGGCTTCGACGGGCGCGAGCGCCATCTGCGTGCCGTCCGGGGTGGCAGCCGTCACCAGTGCACACCCGATGGTGCCAAGACCGGACGTGAAGCTCTTGCCACCGGTCAGGCCGAGGGCTGCATCCGGTGAATGAGCACCTTCCAAAGGTTTCGCACCGTTGGCACCCCACACGCCGTAGATCACGCCACGCGAAGCAGCGGCGAAATGGGCGTCACGCTGCGCCGATGTTCCGTAGACTGCGATCAGCCGTAGCGCGTTCATGTGTCCTTCGACCAGGCGGCCGACGGACAGGTTCGCCCGGCCGATCCGGCGCAGGAGGGTCACGCGCTCGATGACGGGCGTACGCGGGTCACACAGGTCGCCCAGCATGCCGGAGCGCACCATCAGCGCCATGTCGTGTGACAGGTTGCGGATGCCGGCATCGACCTCCTGTGCGTGGCGGGCAATTGTCGCCAGCGCGTCTGCCGGCGACAACGACGGATCGGGCGGCTTGAATGCGGCTGTCATGCGATTTGCCTTTCGGGTAGCGGCGGCTGCGCACCGAGAGCGGTGGCGAGCAGCGGCAGTTCCCGGCGGAGATCCGACAGCCGCATGCGTGTCCGACGCAGATCGGCGCGCCCGGCCTCGACCGTAGCCCATGTCCGCGTGAAGTCGCGATGCGCCATGCGCTGCCGCAGATCACCGCGCAACCGGTTGCGAAGGATGGTCTGGGCAGCCGGTTCGAGAAGCTCGTCGACCAGCGGATTGGCGTCTTTTATTCGAGAGGACAATGCATCAGCCATGCCGCCGGGCGCGCGGCCATCCAGCCGGCAGGTCGTCGTCACCTGCACGCGCGCGGAATGACGGACCCGAAAGCCGCATCGTTCGGCAAGATCGGCCAGCGCACGGTCCTCCCCGCAGCGCAGGTCGGCAAAGCCGCCAAGCGCCTCGTAGTGCGAAAGCCGAAGGGCGAGGCTTGCGCCCGCAGCGTTGAGGTGCGTCGGCTCCGGGTCCCAAGGCACCGGATCGAGAAGGCACCGCGCGGCAATCGTCAGCGCCATGTACTCCCCTTCAAGGGATCCGGAATTTGCGATCTCGGCGGGCAGGATCGCCGCTTCTTCCGGATCGGGAAGCACCGTGCCGCAGACAAGGTCCGCCCGGCCGAGTTCTGACAGGTTTGCATCGACCCAGTCGCGCGCCACCCTGGAATCGGCATCACTGACCATCACGGCCGCACGCTGCGAAAGACGGGAGCGGCAGGCGTTCACCGCAATGCGCCGCGCACGGCCAACCCCGCTGTCTGCTGGCGGCGAGCGATCATCGACCACGATGCCACTGGCACCGGACGAACGAAACCAGTCCACGGTGCGGGTGAAGGTGTCATCGTGGGACCCGTTGACGACCACGACGATGCCGCCGCGACCGCGCAGGCTCGCGGCAGCCGCATCAAGGCAGGCCGTGATCCGCTCGGCCTCGTTGCGCGCAGGGATGGTCACCGCCACGGGCCATGCCGTGGCGGTGCCGAATGCCAGGTGGTGCCGGGATAGATCGGCCATCATCAGGCGTCCCTCTCCCAGAAGCGCAGCGCCTTACAGGCCTTCAGGAAACCCTCGGCATCGTCCGCGCTGTCGATGGCGTGGACGCCGCCATCGGGGTCCTCCGGCACGGCTGCCGACCAGAAGTGGTTCTGCGCGTCGTCCGAGAGCGCGATGAACTTCTTGTGGGCGTGGGCATCCGCCAGAAACGTCCGCGCGCTGTGCATGCGCGCGAGCTTTGCAGCGCCCTCTGCGGAGGCAAGCACCGCGACGGCGTCGTAGAGAACGGACGGCGCACCATCGAGCTTCTGGTCGGCGGCGATCGTCCTGCCCCGGCTGGTCGTCACGCCGCCAACCTTCTCGGCCACGATCTCGACCGTGGCGCCGGCGTTCTTTGCGGCCTGCGAAAGGTCATCGAACAGAGCGCCGTCGATACCGTCGGTCACCAGTATGCCGAGCTTGCGGCCTGCAAAGGTCTCCGGCGGATTGGCGAGGATGCTGAGCGCGGGAGACGGCTCCGTCTCCACCACCTCGCGGGCAGGGATAGCGGCCTCGGGCATCTCGCCAAGGCCCAGACCGTCCGCCACCATCTCGGCGAGGTCGCCGTCGATATTGGGCAGGTGCGAGACGACACGCTCGCGGATGGCCGGGTTCTCGACCTTCGACAACTCGAAGATCAGTGCATCGGCGATGTGGCCCTGCTCCACCTCGGTCTGGCTGAGGTAGAACTGGCGTGCCTGGCTGTAGTGATCGGCGAAGGTCTCCGAACGAACCCGCTGCTTCACGCCGGTCTCTTCGACCTCGTAGGAGCGGAAGCCGCGTTCGGGGTCTTCGCGCGGGCCAAGCCCGTGGCTGTTGGGCTCGTAGTTGGCGCGGCCGCGCGGGTTGTGCATGGCCATGTGCCCGTCCTGCTGAAGATGGGCGAAGGGGCATTTCGGCGCGTTGATCGGCGTGTGGTTGAAGTTCGGGCTGCCGAGCCGCTTCAACTGGGTGTCGAGGTAGGAGAAGTTGCGCCCCTGCAGCAGCGGGTCGTTGGAATGGTCGATCCCCGGCACGATGTTACCGGTCTGGAAGGCGACCTGCTCGGTTTCGGCGAAGAAGTTGTCGACCATGCGGTCCAGCGTCATCGTGCCAACGATCCGCACCGGCACGTCTTCCTCGGGCACCAGCTTCGTCGCGTCGAGCACGTCGAAGGGGAAGCGCTCGGCGAAATCCTCGTCGAACACCTGCACGCCGAGGTCCCATTGCGGATAATCACCGGCGGTGATCGCATCCCAGAGGTCGCGCCGGTGGAAGTCGGGGTCCGCACCGTTGATCTTCACGGCCTCGTCCCAAAGCACGGACTGCACCCCGAGCCTCGGCTTCCAGTGGAACTTCACGAAGGACGACTTGCCGGCCGCGTTCACCAGCCTGAACGTGTGGACGCCGAACCCTTCCATGAAGCGGAAACTGCGCGGGATCGTGCGATCCGACATGATCCACATGACCATGTGCATCGCTTCCGGCATCAGTGAGATGAAATCCCAGAAGTTGTCATGGGCCGTCTGCGCTTGCGGAAAGGCGCGATCCGGCTCCTGCTTCGCCGCGTGGATCAGGTCGGGGAACTTGATCGCGTCCTGTATGAAGAAAACCGGGATGTTGTTCCCGACGAGGTCCCAGTTGCCCTCCTTTGTGTAGAACTTGACGGCAAAACCGCGCACGTCGCGGGCAAGATCGGGCGATCCCTTGTTGCCGGCGACCGTGGAGAAGCGCACGAAGATCTCCGTCTTCTCGCCGACCTCGGTGAGTACCTTCGCGCGCGTCAGGTCCGACAGGTCGTCGGTCAGCTCGAACGTGCCGTGGGCGCCGTAGCCGCGTGCGTGGACCACGCGCTCCGGAATGCGCTCGTGGTCGAAGTGGAACAGCTTCTCGCGGAAGATCTGGTCTTCCAGCAGGTGCGGTCCGCGCGGCGCAAGCTTCAACGAGTTCTGGTCGTCGGCGATCGGCATGCCAACCTGCGTGGTCATGGTTTCGTGGTCCTTGCCGGCGACCTGGTGGGTCTCGCCACCATTGCCGATGTTGGTCTGCTTGGTCGTCTTGCTCATGGTCTCGTTCCTCTCAGGAAGGGTCACGCGGTTGCGCGCGTTGCCTGCGGCACGGTTTCAAGCAGCCGTGCCCACTGCGCCGCGACGTGGGAGAGCCGGAATTCGGGCCGGGGTTCGGCAAACGGTGTCGCCGGCGCGGCGGCACGCCAGTCGGCGATCCGCGCGGCGATGGCATCAGCGTCTGTGGTGTCGATGCACTGGCCCGGACCGGAGGCGACCTCGTCGTTTGCGCCCAGCCCGCGATGCAGCAGCGCCGCGCAACCAACCGCATTGGCTTCGGCGATCACCAGTCCGAACGTCTCTGCGAAATGGTCCTGCGGATAGAAGAGGCAGAGCGCCCGGCGCATCCAGTCGATGAGGTCCGGTTGCGACAGCCGTCCGAGCGGCAGCACGCCCTCGGGGATGCGGCCTGTCGGCCAGTCGAGATAGCCGGGGTCGGCCACTGCCAGCCGCAGGTCGGGAAACCGTATCTTCAACCGCTCAAAGCGCTCGAAGACCTGCGCCAGTCCCTTGTGCGGCGAACTGGCAAATAGCAGCAGGTTCGGGTCGCGCGCGGTGCCATCCGGCGCAAGATCGTCGGCAATCGGATTGTGAACGTGGGTGATCGGCGGCGCGTCGTCGCCGAGCTCGCACTCCAGCCACCGCGCCTGCGAGCGCGACACGCAGATGATGTCCACGCCGTGCGCCTTCAGTGCGGGCGCAAGCCGCAGCGTGTGCCGGCCGGGAAAGACATGCAGCCAGACGTGAACACGGGCGTGCGGATGCAGCCGCGCAAGCTTCGGCGCGACCTTCAACGAGTTGACGACGACGATCCTGTCGGGGTTTTCGGGAAGCGGGCGACGCAGGTCGAGATCGGCGTAGGACACGCCCCCGGCAATCTCGACCGGAAGCTGACGCGCCGTCTGCCGCACGCGCACCGGCATGTGCGCGCTGAGGCTTTCGCATACCCGAACGAGCGTTGATTCCGTGCCGCCCAGCCCGGCGAGCGCGCCCGGCGCGCCGCTATAGGGGCGCGGTGCGACCGGATCGACGAAGGTGACGCCGCCGTTCATGCCGCCTCCTCCGCGCACGCGCCGAGAAGGGCTTCGAGCGACCCCGGTGCGCACAGACCGGCATTCGTGCACGACAGGAGCCGCACGCCCGTCAGGCTGATGGGGACCGGGTCCACCTGACGCGTTTCGAACCAGCGCTCCACCGCCGCCCAGACGCGCCGGCGGTCCGCCTGTCGGCGCGGGCTGTCGTAGTCGGTGTCGCCCTGCTGGGTCAGGCTGTCGGGTGTCTCGATCTTGGTCAGCAGCAGGTCCGGGATCACCCAGAGCGCTTCGCCTGCCATGATCAGCCGGTTTCGGAACTCGCGGTCCTCCTCGATGCAGTCGGAGAAGCCGCCCAGACGATCGAAGACGGAGCGGTGGAAGAGACCGGAATTGACGTGGGTCCAGTCTCCGGGGACGTGGGACGCCATCTGGAGATTGGGGAAGAAGTCATCGACCAGCGACAGGCTGCGCCGGATTTCCGTTCGCTGCCCGTCCGGCAGGATCAGCTCGTGATGGGTGAAGACGGCACCGACCTGCACCACGGTGCCAGGCTCGCGGCCGGACAGGCGCCAGTTCAGGCACGGATCGGCACAGATGGTCTCGTTGCCGATCACCCGCGCTTGCCGCAGGACCTTGTCGCGGTGCGGCAGGTCGTCGGAGTCGTGGAATGTCACCGCATCTGCCCCCGACAGCCAGATGCCGACATTCTTGGCCTGCGCGGTGCCCACGTTCTGCGCGAGCCGGACGCCGACGAAGCGCGGGTGATCCGCAAAGCTGCTGATGACATCGCCGGTGTCGTCGGTCGATCCGTCGTCGATCACGAACACGGTCGTGTCGGGATGGGACTGGCCGAGCGCGGCTTCGATGGCCTGCGGCAGGATGTGGGCCCGGTTGAACGTGGGAATGACGATGGCGACGCTGGGCAGCATGGTGAGCTCCTATGCAAGCTGGAGTGAGGCGCGATAGGCCGACAGGCGGCGCCTCGTGCCGAGGGCAAACGGGAACGGCAGGACGAGAAGCAGCGCGCCGAGACCGGCAAGCAGCGGAAGGCCGGGGACGAGCAGCAGGAGAAGCCCCGCAAGCGCCAGCGCCGGCATGAGCGGACCAAGCGACGCGCCACCGGACCCGACATCCTTCGAGGTGCGGCGGAAGCTTCCCGAGCAGCCGAGAAGCGCGTCCACGGTCCCCATCGCCGAGGGCAGGACCAGCACGAGACGCGAGGAAAGCGCGACCAGCAGGGCCGGAAATTCGGCGCGCCCCGAACGCATGACCGAGATGAACAGCGGCAGGCAGACCGACAGCCCGACGAGCAGCAGCCCGAAGCCGGAGAGCGACGTGAGATCGGCCGCAGCATGTGGGTCGAGACCTGCGGCAAGCGCCAGCCCGCCGCCGATCAGCCCGCCAGCCATCGGCAGGGCGAAATTGGTCCAGGCGGTCAGTTGCGCCGCGACATGAAGCGCTGCCGACAGCGACAGACCGGAAAAGCCCGTGAGGATCGTGCCGACATTGCCTGCGGCCCAGCGGTAGCGCTGTTGGGCGAGCCCCGCGACATCCAGCGGCAGCAGCCCGCGACCGGCAACACGGTCGACGAACCGGCCACGGAAACCCAGACGCCGCAGGCGCAGACCGAGCTCCGCATCCTCGGTGATGGTATCGCCGCTCCACTGCCCGGCGGCTTCGAGCGCGCTGCGGCGGATCACACTCAAGGTTCCCGTCAGCAGCATGGCGTCGGCACCATCGGCCTGCGGCGCATGGCGGTGAAAATAGTCGGCAAGTTCCAGCGAGATGCCGGCAACCTGTGCGCCGTCGTTGCGATAGGCCTGGGGGAACTGGAAGAAGTCGTCGTCGCGACGGGCAATCTCGGCTGCCGCAATCGCCAGGAAGTCCGGGGAGACTTCGTAGTCGGCATCGACGATCACGATGTGGGTCGCAGCCCGGTCGGTGCGCGACAGGGCGATGTTCAGCGCGCCGGCCTTCGCACCCTTCACGCCGTCCTCATGGAAGAAGCAGAACTGCGGCCCCAACCGGTCGCACAGGTCACTGACCGGCTGCCACAGCGTCGGGTCTGCCGTGTTGTTGTCGAGGACGATGACCTCGAACTGCGGCGCGCCGACCTGCCCTGCGAGCGAGCGAACCGTGCGGGATACCAGCGCGGGCGGCTCTTCATGGGTGGCGATGTGAACGGAAAAGATCGGCGACGGCGTTCCGGCTGCATCGTCCTGGCGCACGGGGCCGCGAAAGGAGACGCTGGCGGCAACCTGAAGCGCCGCGATGAGCCCCTGCGCGCCAAGCGCGAGCGCAACGATCGCCATCGCTGCGAGCGGTGCCACGAGGCCAAGCGCCACCGTCGTGAGGAATGCACCTCTGCTGTCGAGACGGAACATTCGGGGGTCTCCGAGAAACGAACCGCACCGCCGATGGGTGCGTACTGGCTCTACAATCTCGGGGGACCGACTTCCGTTCCGGTAACATTTGTTATGCGGGGGCAGCCGGGTCTTTGGCGCGTCGCGTCGGTACCGTGCGCCGTCTCCCTCCCCATCACGATCGGCGAAAGTTCATGTGAGCTATTTCGCATGCGTAAAACAGATTCATGACTGCCGCGCCGCTTTTCCGTTCTGGTGATCGACCCCGATAACCCCAACTGCGACATGCTGCAAAACATCTTCCAGGTGACGACGGCGCTGCGCCGACCCATGGCGATGATCATCGCTCGTTCCGACCCCGGTCCTGAAGGGTGTCGGCCACGTGTTCAACTGTGGAGTTGTCAACTTTGCCAGCATGCCGTTGCAGGCCAACGCGAGGCTGGAACCAGGCTTTGAAGCAGGTCGAGCGGCAACTTGAGGGCAGAAAGCCCGCTCCGCCCACCGATTAACCCTCCACAAACCATCCCCTTCCCTGAATGCACTTATTGGTTGTATTGAATGGCAACATTCAATTTGGGGTTGGGTATGAAAAACGTAATCAGCGCTGTGCTCGCGGCCAGCGTTCTCGCGGGCTGCGCGCAATCGGCGAGCCGCATTCCGGCGCAATATGTAAGCGATATCCAGTACGCACCGCTGGACTGCAACCAGATACGCGGCGAGATGGCCCGCGTAGCGACGCGCGTGAACGAGATCAGCCAGAAGCAGGACCAGTCGGCCAATGCCGACGCCATCTCCATGACGGTTGGCCTCGTGGTATTCTGGCCGGCGCTGTTCGTGCTCGCGGCCACGCCCGACCAGAAGGAAGAACTGGGTCGCCTCAAGGGCGAGTACCAGGCGCTTCAGCGCGCCGGACAGCAGAAGAACTGCGGGATCGAGCCGCCTGCCCCGCCGCAGAAGCCGCCGGGCGGGACCGGGGACGCGGGCTACACGCCGGACGTTTAGGGCATCGCCCCGCCCGTAGGCGCAACACTCGTCCTAGAGTTCCGACCACAGCACCCGCACGGCCATGGTCGCGGCGGCGGTGCGGTTCTCGATGCCGAGCTTGTTGAATATCTGCTCCAGGTGCTTGTTCACCGTGCGCGGCGACATGTCGAGGATCTCGGCAATTTCCTTGTTGGACTTGCCGTGGGTGATCCAGATCAGCACGCCCGCCTCGCGGATCGTCAGCCCGAAGGCGTTCGACAGCCGCTCCTCGTCGCCGCCATTGGTGCAATCCACCAGACGCAGCAGCACCTCGGCGTGATCGCTCGCATCCAGCAAGCGGAACTCGATGCTGGCGGACACGCCCTTCAGCGTCGTGGATGGCACGGTTGAGGGATCAGATTCCGCTGCCGTCTGAAGCCACTCCACGATCTCCCACGGCATCCGGTCGCCTGTCCCGTGGCGCAGGCCTGCAGAGATCATCAGGCTTTCGGCCTGATGCGTGGCCCAGCGGATTTCGCCGTGTAGCGTGGTGGCGACAATCCGGCGGCCAGTGCGGTCCAGCGCCTTGCGCGCCGACATCGCCTTGCGCGCATTGGCGAGGTGCACCTGGATGCGGGCGAAGAGTTCATCCAGCGGCAGCGGCTTGGTGACGAAGTCCACCCCGCCGCTGGCCAGAGCCCGCACGACATGACTGGTCTCGTTGGAGCCTGTCATGAAGATCACCGGGATATCCGTGAAACCCGGTTCGCCCTTGATGATCTCGCAAGTCTCGAACCCGTCCATGCCCGGCATCTTGGCATCCATCAGCACGAGGTCGGGCTGATGCGCGTGGATCTTGTTGAGGGCGCTGCGCCCGCTCGTTGCCAGGTCGACGTCGAAGCCCGACATCGTCAGCGCATCGCGCAGCATCGAGAGTGTTTCCTGGGAATCGTCGACCACCAGAACGCGGGCGTCCAGTCCGGTTTCAAGCGCCATGGCCACGGGCGTCCTCCAGAATGTTCAGGAACCGGTCCATCCGGTATCCGGCCATTAGGTCAATGAGGTGCGTGCAGAACCGCTTCGTTGCCGGGTGCGTCTGCCGCGTCTCCTCTAAAAGCGCGCGAACCGAGCGGTCCAGCCCGGCGCGCGCCAATATGGCGAGCTGGTCCAGCGTATCGGCAGCCGGCAGCTCGTGCGTTTCGAAGGTCATCTCGGGTTCATCGCCCTGCGCGGCGGCACTGGCATGAATCCATTGCACGCCGGTGAGCGCGCCGATGGTTTCCAGCAGGTCCTGAACCGCGAAGGGCTTGGTCAGGTAGGCATCGTGAAGCTGGCGGTTTTCGGGCACGTTGCGCTCGTTGCCCGCATCAGCCGACACCATCACCACGGGCAGGTCCGGGCCGTGGCGGTGGCGGATGCGGCTGGCAACCTCCCAGCCCGAGAGGTCCGGCATCGAAACATCGAGCAGAACGATGTCGGGCCGGTGTAGCGCCAGCGTCGAGAGACACGCGTGCCCGTTCGCCGCCGGCATCACGCGGAACCCCAGCGGCCGCAGCAGGTCCAGCACCAGCGCGCGGTGCGCCGGGTCGTCATCGGTCACTAGGATGGTGCGCCGCCGGCCCTGGTAACCGATGACAGGGCGCATCGTGTCGGCGCTCTCCTCGCCCTGCTGGGCCGATGGCAGCATCAGGCGCACCACGAAGGTCGTGCCCTGCCCGACCTCGCTGTTGACCGCGAGATCGCCGCCCATCACGTCGAGCAGCAGGTGGGTGATGGTCAGTCCCAGACCTGTCCCCGGCGCCATGCCGGCGCTGGTGTCCGGGGCGCCACGCTCGAACGGCAGGAAAACGCGCTCAAGGTCTTCCTGCGGGATGCCGGGGCCGGTGTCCTGCACCGTCAGGGTCGCGATGTCGTTGCGGTACGCGATCGAGAACGTGACCTTGCCGGTCTCGGTGAACTTCACCGCGTTGGACAGCAGATTGATGAGCACCTGCCGCAACCGCTTGTCATCGGTGAAGACGTAGGCCGGCATGCCGGTCAGCGCGTTGAACTCGAAGCCGATGCCCTTGGACTGCGCCTGCAGCGTGAACATATCGACGATCTGGTCCAGCAGCGGGCGCAGCGCAACCTTGTGGCGGTCGATCTCGACCTTGCCTGCCTCGATCTTGGAAATCTCCAGCAAGCCCTCGATCATCCCGGCGAGGTGTTCGCCCGAACGCTTGATGGTGCGTGCCGCATTCGCGACCAGCGGCTTGGGATCCTTCTCACGGTCGAGCAGCTGCGCATAGCCGAGGATCGCGTTCAGCGGCGTGCGAAGTTCGTGGCTCAGGCCCACCACGTACTTGCTCTTGGCGATGTTTGCCTTTTCCGCGACCTCTTTGGCCTCCTGCAGCTGGCGGTCGGTCTCCTGGTGGGCGTCGATCTCCGCCAGCAGCAGCTGGGTGTGGCGCCGGGCTTCTTCTTCGGCAAAGTTGCGGCTGTCCTGCGTCAGCACGAAGAGCCACACGATGACGCCGGAAATCAGCAGCACGATCACGAACATCTTCGACAGCGTCAGGCCGATGGAGTGGTTTCCCGGCGGGCCGATGGTGCTTTCCACGTAGATCAGCCCGAACAGCATGCCGACGATGGTCAGCGTCAGGACCATCAGCGCGCAGTAGCGGGCAAGCGTGGTGCCCGCCCAAGCCGCAACCGTTGCAGGCAAGTGCCGGGTCGCGAAATTGCGAACCTGGTCACCGAGGCGCGCGTCGGTCTTGCAGGCATCGCCGCAGCGCGCGTCCAGTGAACAGCACAGCGAGCAGATCGGCCCGGAATAAACCGGGCAGCGGGCCATGTCCTCGGTGTCGAACTCGTACTCGCAGATGCAGCACTGGATGCGCTCCAGCCCCTTCCAGCCCTGCTCCGGCGTGCGCGCGATATAGAAGGCGCTGCGCGTCGCCATCGCGATCAGCGGCACGAGGCAGAACGGCACGACGAGCGCCACGTAGGAGTAGAGCGCCTCGATCTCCGACCCGAACAGGCCGAAATATGCCAGCAATGCCAGCGCGATGCCGGCGAACATCGCCCCGAATCCGACCGGGTTGATGTCGTAAAGGTGGGCGCGCTTGAACTCGATGTGCCTGGGCGAAAGGCCGAGCGGCTTGTTGATGACGAGGTCGGCGACGATGGCACTGACCCATGCAACGGCGACGATGGAATAGAGCCCGAGGATGTGCTCCAGCGCCTTGTAGACGCCGAACTCCATCAGCAGCAGGCTGATCACCACGTTGAACACCAGCCAGACGACGCGGCCGGGATGGCTGTGGGTCAGGCGCGAGAAGAAGTTCGACCACGCAATCGACCCGGCATAGGAGTTGGTGACGTTGATCTTGAACTGGCAGATGACGACGAAGATGCCGGTCAGCCCCAGCGCCAGCTCCGGCTGCGCGAGCATCTTGCCGAAGACCGTCAGGTACATGTGCACCGGGTCGGAGGCGAGCTCGAACGGTACCCCGCTCTGGAAGGCATAGAAGGCAAGGAACGAGCCGGCGAAAATCTTCAGCGCCCCGATGATGACCCAGCCCGGACCGGCGGTCAGCATCGCCATCCACCACTTGCGGCGGGTCTTGGGCGTGGGGCGCGGTAGAAAGCGCAGGTAGTCCACCTGCTCGCCGATCTGCGCCATCAGCGAAAACAGCACGGCGGATGCCGCCCCGAACTGCACCAGCGAGAAGTTGCCGCCGACCGCCCCGTGCAGGCCGGTATAGCCGGTCCACTGGCGCACCGATTCCATGCTCTGGGCGGCGATGAACACGAAGGGCGCGAGTTGCAGCACCAGCCAGAACGGCTGCGTCCATGCCTGGAACCGGCTGATGAAGGTCACGCCGTGCGTCACCAGCGGTATGACGAGCAACGCCGAGATGACGTAGCCGACGGCCAGCGGGATGCCGAGAACGAGTTGGAGCGCGGTCGCAAGGATCGCCGCCTCGATGGCGAAGAAGATGAAGGTGAAGCTCGCATAGATCAGCGAGGTGATGGTCGAGCCGATATAGCCGAAGCCCGCCCCGCGCGTCAGCAGGTCGATATCCACGCCCGAGCGCGCAGCATTGTAGGAAATCGGGATACCGGCGAGGAAGATCAGCGTGCATGTCACCAGGATGGCGATCGCCGCATTGAAGAACCCGTAGTTCAGCGTGATCGCGCCGCCGATGGCCTCCAGCGCGAGGAACGACACCGCGCCGATGGCGGTGTTGGCAATGCGGGACGTCGAGAAGCGGCGCACGCCATACGCGGTAAAGCGCAGGGCATAATCCTCGAGCGTCTCGTTGGCGACCCACTTGTTATAGGTCCGCCGGATACGCGGAACACGTTCAGCCAGCACCCGTCATCTTCCCGTTGCGTCCGGTTCCCGGTGGTGCCCAGCCAGCCGGTCCGGCTCGATTCGCCGCACTCTTCGCACATGCAAAACGCGGACCAGTCCGAAGGCCGTCGGGGCAAGGGTCTCACGCCTCGCGCGGAAACAATCAGACCCACCTCGAACCGGCTGAAAACCCGCCCCAATTGCGCCAATTCCACAATTTGAGTGCGCTTTTGCAGCCATTTACCGAATGTTAAGGGGGCATTGAGTCCCGGCATATACGTCAAATGCCCCCTTGTTGCAGTGCACAACCACTGACGAAGATCGAGGCAGTTGGCAGCAAAACTGTCAGCCCGACTGACCCAGAACGCAGCAAATCCAGCGGGGCTCAAAACATGCCGAACGATCCCAAGTCACCCAACATCTACGGGTTGAACCGCCGCCAGCTTCTTGCTGGCATGTCCGCCATTCCGATCCTGGCCACGATGGGCGGTCCGCTCCGTGCGCAGGACTTCCCCACCGCCGAGGTCAACAAGACCGGCCTCGCCGTCACCGACGACAAGGTGACCGTGGGCATCCTCCACTCCATCACCGGCACCATGGCGATTTCCGAGACCGGCTCGGTGGAAGCCGAAAAGCTCGCCATCAAGCAGATCAACGAATCCGGTGGCGTGCTCGGCCGTCAGATCGACTTCATCCAGGAAGACGGTGCATCCGACTGGCCGACCTTCGCCGAGAAGGCCAAGAAGCTCCTAGTGCAGGACAAGGTCGCGTCCGTCATGGGTTGCTGGACGTCTGCCTCGCGCAAGGCGGTACTGCCGGTCTTCGAGCAGTACAACGGCATGCTCTTCTACCCGACCTTCTACGAAGGCCTCGAGGAGAGCCCGAACGTCATCTACACCGGCCAGGAAGCAACGCAGCAGATCATCGCCGGCCTCGACTGGGTGGCGAAGGAAAAGGGCGCCAAGAGCTTCTACCTGCTCGGCTCCGACTACATCTGGCCGCGCACGTCCAACAAGATCGCGCGCAAGCACATCGAGGACAAGCTTGGCCTGGAAGTGAAGGGCGAGGAGTACTACCCCCTCGGCCACACCCAGTTCAACTCGGTCATCAACAAGATCAAGCTCCGCAAGCCGGACGTGATCTACGCCATCGTCGTGGGTGGTTCGAACGTTGCCTTCTACAAGCAGCTCAAGGCTGCCGGCATCGACATGACCAAGGAAAGCCCGACGCTTCTCACCATCTCCGTGACCGAGGACGAGATCCTGGGCATCGGCGGCGAGAACATCGAAGGCGCCTATGCCTGCATGAAGTACTTCCAGTCTCTCGAGAACGAGAACAACAAGGAATTCGTGTCCGCGTTCAAGGAGATGTGGGGTGACGACAGCGTCATCGGCGACGTGACGCAGGCCGCCTATCTGGGTCCGTGGCTGTGGAAGCTCGCGGTCGAAAAGGCTGGCAGCTTCGACATCGACCCGCTGAAGATGGCCCTGCCGGGCATCGAGTTCGACAAGGCGCCGGAAGGCTACGTCCGGATCCACGAGAACCACCACTTGTGGTCGAAGACCCGCGTTGGCCGCGCCAAGGCGGATGGCCAGTACGAGGTCGTCTTCGAGACCGCGGACCTGGTCGAACCCGATCCGTTCCCGGAAGGCTACCAATAAGCCTTTCTGACGCCTGCCCCCGGCAGCTCTCCGACAACCGGGGGCAGGCATTTTTCCCGCATGAAACACCGTGGCGCCGGGGGGCGTGAACCGCCGCCCATGCGTGGAGCGAGGCAGAGATGATCGGCGACTACACCTACTATGAATTCTCATCCATCCTGGCGATGCAGGGCTTCGCGGGACTGATCCTGTTTTCGGTCTTCGTGCTGATGGCCCTCGGTCTCGCGATCATCTTCGGCCAGATGGGCGTCATCAACATGGCCCACGGCGAGTTCATGATCCTGGGCGCCTACGTCACCTATTTCACCTCCCAGTTCTTCGCAGCCTTCCTGCCCGACCTGTTCGGTGCCTACTTCTTCATTGCGATCGTCCTCGCGTTCATCGTGTCGGGGTCGCTCGGCATGCTAGTCGAATGGGGGATAATCCGGCATCTCTACAAGCGACCGCTGGACACGCTGCTCGCCACCTGGGGCCTGAGCCTCATCCTCCAGCAGTTCTACCGCTCCGTCTTCGGCGCGCGTGAAGTCGGCGTCACCCTGCCCGACTATCTCCTCGGCTCCATCTCCCTGACCGACATCATCGAGGTCCCCATCAACGGCCTCGTCGTGATGGGCCTGACCACCATCATCACAGTGGCGGTTTACGTCCTGATGTTCCGCTCGAGCTGGGGCAAGAAGGTTCGCGCCGTCATCCAGAACCGCATCATGGCGGGCGCCGTCGGCATCAACACAAAGATGGTCGACCGCATGACCTTTGGCCTTGGCTGCGGCATCGCCGGCATCGCCGGGTCGGCCTTCACGATGATCGGCTCCACCGGCCCGACCGCCGGCCAGCTCTACATCGTCGACACGTTTCTCGTCGTCGTCTTCGGCGGTGCGGCCAGCCTGCTCGGCACCATCGCATCCGCCTTCACCATCTCCCAGGCGCAATCGACCATGGAATTCTTCATGAGCGGCTCCATGGCCAAGGTGCTCACGCTGCTGACCGTGGTCGGCATCCTGATGCTGCGTCCGCAGGGCCTCTTCGCCCTCAAGATCCGCCGCTGAGGAGCATACGGACATGACCTTCCAGAACCCGTTCTTCACGCGCCGCGAATGGATCGCATTCGCACTCCTCACGGTCCTCATCGTGGTGGTCTTCCCGCTCGCGCTCGACGCCTTCCGTCTGAACCTGATCGGCAAGTACCTCACCTACGCCTTCGTCGCGCTCGGCCTGGTGCTGTGCTGGGGCTACGGCGGCATCCTCAGCCTCGGCCAGGGGGTCTTCTTCGGCCTCGGCGGCTACTGCATGGCCATGTTCCTGAAACTTGAATCCTCAAGCCCGGAGAACACGGCCATCCAGTCCACCCCCGGTATCCCGGACTTCATGGACTGGAACCAGATCACCGAGCTGCCCTTCTGGTGGGAACCCTTCAACTCGCTTGGCTTCACGATCCTCGCGGTCATCGCGGTCCCGGTCTTCTTCGCCTTCATCATCGCCTTTGCGATGTTCACCCGGCGCGTGGGCGGAGTGTATTTCGCCATCATCACCCAGGCGATCGCCGCCATCCTGACGATCCTCATCATCGGTCAGCAGGGCTATACCGGCGGCGTCAACGGCATCACCGACCTGCGCACGCTGCTAGGCTGGGACATCCGCACCGACGAGGCCAAGACGATCCTCTACTTTGTCAACGCGGCCCTTCTGCTCGGCTGCCTGCTGCTCGCCCAGCTGGTGAAGATCACCAAGTTCGGCCGACTGATGATCGCCATCCGCGACAAGGAGGACCGGGTCCGCTTCTCCGGCTACAACGTCTCCGGCTTCAAGATCTTCATCTTCTGCTTTGCAGCGGCCCTCTCGGCTGTCGGTGGGGCGATGTTCACGCTGCAGGTCGGCTTCATGTCGCCCTCCTTCGTCGGCATCGTGCCTTCCATCGAAATGGTGATCTTCGCAGCCGTCGGCGGCCGCCTGTCACTCTTCGGGGCGATCTACGGGGCGCTGATCGTCAACTACGCGAAGACCGTCTTCTCCGAGACCTTCCCGGAACTGTGGCTGTTTGCCATGGGCGGACTGTTCATCGCCGTCGTGATGCTCTTCCCCAACGGCATTGCCGGTCTCTTCCGCACCCACGTCGAACCCTTCTTCACCCGCATGTTCTCCGGCCTCGACCGGCGCCAGGCGGGAACGGGTGCGGCTGACGCTTCGCCCGCCGAATAGGAGGCTGCAACCATGTCACCCATCGCCAACCAGTCGCCCCCCAGCCATAAGGATTTCATCCTCTCGGTTGAGGCGCTCACGGTCTCCTTCGACGGCTTCAAGGCGGTCAACGACCTGTCCATCTACGTCGACGAGAACGAGATCCGCGTCATTATCGGCCCCAACGGGGCAGGCAAGACAACGGTCCTCGACCTGATCTGCGGTCGCACCAAGGCGACCTCCGGATCGATCAAGTTCCGCGACAAGGAACTGACGCACCTCAAGGAACACCAGATCGTCCACACGGGCGTCGGCCGCAAGTTCCAGAATCCGTCGATCTACGAGGAACTGACAGTCTTCGAGAACCTCGAACTGTCGTTTCCGCGCGGCAAGTCGGTGTTCGGCGCCCTCACCTTCCGCCGTGACGGCGAGGTGCGCGACCGCGTCGAGGAAATTGCCGACATGGTCTTCCTGAAGGATCACCTCAACACCGAGGCCGCGATCCTCTCCCACGGCCAGAAGCAGTGGCTGGAGATCGGCATGCTGCTGATCCAGAGCCCGGAACTCCTGATGCTGGACGAGCCGGTTGCCGGCATGAGCGTGGCGGAGCGGCTGAAGACCGCCGAATTGCTCAACACCATCATCCACAACCAGTCGGTGATCGTCATCGAGCACGACATGAAGTTCGTCGAGGACATCGCCCACCGCGTCACCGTCATGCACCAGGGAAAGGTGCTGGTCGAAGGGTCGATGGACCGCGTCAAGAACGACCCCAAGGTCGTTGAAGTCTATCTCGGTCACTAGGGGGCGAACATGCTTGCGATTGACAATCTCCACGTCGCCTACGGCGAGAGCGAAGTGATCCACGGCCTCGATTTCGAGGTCAAACCCAACGAGATCGTGGCCATCATGGGCCGCAACGGCATGGGCAAGACGACGCTCATGAAGTCGATGATGGGCATCGTCCCCACCAAGTCGGGTCATATCCGCGTCGACGATACCGACGTGACCGCCATGGAAAGCTACCAGCGCGTCGCCAATGGCATGGCCTACGTGCCGCAGGGCCGAATGATCTTCTCCACCATGACCGTGAAGGAGAACATCGAGACGGGCCTGACGGTGACCGGCGAAAGCAAGGTGCCCGACGACATATACGAGCTGTTCCCCGTGCTTCTGGAAATGAAGGACCGGCGCGGCGGCAACCTGTCAGGCGGTCAGCAGCAGCAGCTGGCCATCGCCCGCGCGCTCGCCTCCAAGCCCAAGGTTCTCCTGCTCGACGAGCCCACTGAAGGCATCCAGCCCTCCATCATCAAGGAAATGGCGCGCACCCTGTGCCGCATCCGCGACGAGAAGGGCCTCTCAATCGTGTGTTCGGAGCAGGTGCTGAGCTTCGCGCTCGACATGGCCGACCGCGTGCTGGTGATCGAGAAGGGCGAGATCGTCCACGAGAGCCCGCGCGACGGGATCGACGAAAAGAAGGTTGCCGGCTTCCTGTCCGTGTGACCGGGCGCGGCACTGACGGACAAGGCAATCCCACCAAACTTGAAGACCCTTAGAAAAGGAGCACGGACATGGCTGACACAATCATTTCGGTCGATCTCAGCGAGTCGCCGCACACCAACGAGAACATCCACAACCGCTGGCACCCGGACATTCCCATCGCCGTTTGGGTCGAGCCGGGCGACGACTTCAAGGTCGAGACCTATGACTGGACCGGCGGCCAGATCAAGAACGACGACGACGCAGCCGACGTACGCGACGTGGAACTGGAGCAGGTCCACTACCTGTCCGGCCCCATCGGCGTGAAGGGTGCCGAGCCGGGCGACTTGCTCGTCGTCGACATCCTAGACATCGGTGCCAAGGAAGAGATGCTCTGGGGCTTCAACGGCTTCTTTTCCAAGCAGAACGGCGGCGGCTTCCTGACCGAGCACTTCCCCGAGGCCCAGAAGTCGATCTGGGACATCGACGGCATGTTCACCAAGTCGCGCCACGTGCCCGGCGTGAAGTATGCCGGCCTCATCCACCCCGGCCTGATCGGGTGCCTGCCCGACCGCAAGATGCTGGACACCTGGAACGAGCGTGAAAAGAAGCTCTTCGACACCGACCCGGACCGCACGCCGCCGCTGGCAGCCCTGCCCAACACGCAGTCGGCCCACATGGGCAAGATGACGGGCGATGCCCGGGACAAGGCGGCAGCCGAAGGTGCACGCACGGTTCCCCCGCGCGAACACGGCGGCAACTGCGACATCAAGGACCTGTCGCGTGGCTCGAAGATCTACTTCCCGGTCTATGTCGAGGGTGCGGGCCTTTCCATGGGCGACCTGCACTTCAGCCAGGGCGATGGCGAAATCACCTTCTGCGGCGCCATCGAGATGGCCGGCTGGCTGCACTTGCGCGTCAGCCTGCTGAAGGGCGGCATGGAAAAGTACGGGATCAAGAATCCGATCTTCCGTCCCTCCCCGATCACGCCGAAATACGACGATTACCTCATCTTCGAGGGCATCTCGGTCGACGAATCCGGCGAGCAGCACTACCTCGACGTCCACATCGCCTACCGCCAGGCCTGCCTCAACGCCATCGAGTACCTGAAGAAGTTCGGCTATTCCGGCGCACAAGCCTACGCGATCCTCGGCACCGCGCCTTGCCAGGGGCACATCTCCGGCGTCGTCGACATTCCAAACGCCTGCGCGACGCTCTGGCTGCCGACCGACGTCTTCGAGTTCGACGTCATGCCCGGCAACGACGGTCCGACCAAGTATCTCGACGGGTCGGTCGACGTGCCGCTGGCACCCGATCTTTGATCCGCTGACGCCTGAGACACAGCAAGGAACAACGCGATGCCCTACTACGACTATGAATGCGGAACCTGCGGCCCCTTCACCGAGATCCGGCCGATGGCCCAGTCCGATGAAACCTGCGACTGTCCCGATTGTGGCGGGGCATCGCCGCGAGCCATCCTGCGGGCGCCCAACTTCGCCCTGATGGACGGCGCGGTCCGCACCGCCCATGCCACCAACGAGAAGTCGCAGCACGCGCCCTCCTCGTCCAAGGCGACCGGTCACGGCTCGGGCTGCTCATGCTGTTCGGGAACGAAGAAGTCCAAGGCCGTCTACCGCCCGGACGGATCGAAGACATTTCCCTCAAACCGCCCCTGGCAGATCAACCACTAGCCCAGAGCCGGCCGAGCAAAAAAATGGCGCCGGAGAGGTCAGCCCTCCGGCGCCAGTTCTGTCTTCAATGCAATGAACTACGACGAGTGATTCACGACTTGTCGCGGGCGCCCTTGTTCAGGTCTTCTTCCGCCCGGTAATCCTTGTCGAGCTTCTTGAAGCTCTCCACGACGCCGTCCGTCTCGACCTTGGCCTCGGCCTGCTCCTGCCGCTGGTTGCGAACATTGTACTGGTCGTCGCCCTGCAGCTTGTTGCGGCCCATCTTGTCGGACGCCAGATCGATCTCGCGAACCTTGCTTGCGCTTGCCTTGTCGGTCATCGGCTGATCCTCTCTGCGTGCTGAAAATGTGTGTCTGGAGCGGGTGTCCAGTGAACGGGCGCAATGCGGTGCGCCAACGTTCACGGTGCTTTCTGACCAACGCAAGCAGCCGGTCACGGTTCCATGGGGAACGCGTCCGCCGACCTCGCGTTGATCTGTCTGGCAGGCGAAATTCCGCCTGCCGCCAACGTCGACCCGGAGACTGTCCTGATCCCCACAACGCCATATCGCGTGTCAGCCGCGCGGCGCGCGGAACCGCACGCGCGCGAGAGTCAGCCCCCTGCTGCACCACGCGAGGGCGAGGAAATCTACGACACGCTCGGAACCCTCGAGAGCCTGGGCGGCGACGGCGACGTCAGCCTCGCTGACATATTCGATGCGCTCGGGCACTCGACTTTAGCGCCCTTGCTTCTGGTCCCTGCCCTCATCGTCGTGACGCCGCTCAGCGGCATTCCCGGCCTGTCCAGCATGATCGGCATCATCATCGCTTTGGTGTCTGTGCAGATGCTGTTCGGGCGCAATCACCTCTGGCTGCCGAACTTGCTGCTCAGGAAGGATGTCGATGCGGCCCGGATGCAGCGCTGGGTGAAGCGGCTGCACACACCGGCGCGCTGGATCGACGCCGTCACGCGCAAACGCCTGACATGGCTACTCGTCCCGCCTTTCGTTTCCGTCGTCCACCTGCTGTGCCTGGCATGCGGTTTGGCCATGCCGATGATGGAGTTCGTACCGTTTTCATCCTCTATACTGGGCTTCGTGGTCTTGCTCGTCGCAGTCGGATTGATCGCAAGAGACGGACTTTGGGTCTTCGGATCGCTTGCAGTCTTGGGCGGCGGCGTATTCGCGCTTGCGCGCGTGTTCTTCACCTAGGTGCGAGCGCGCGTCCGACTGCGTACCGTTCGCCGGCATCTTTCCGCCACCTTGCGTGTGATTTGTTATTGTGGCCGCCGCGAAAGTTTTCCAGAACAGGGCAGACGCCAGCACCAAATCGGCGGCCAGCTAAGCGATACTGTTCCCGCCGTGTCGTTAGCCGCGGATCAACCCGGAGACGGCAAGACGTTGACCAAGACTGCACTCATCACCGGGATTACCGGTCAGGACGGCGCGTATCTGGCCGAGCTGCTGCTCTCAAAAGGCTATGTCGTCTTCGGTATCAAGCGGCGCGCATCGTCGTTCAACACGATGCGGGTAGATCATCTGTACCAGGACCCGCGTGATCCGAACTCGAGGTTCTTCATCGAGTACGGCGACCTCACCGACAGCACCAACCTGATCCGGTTGATGCAACAGATACGGCCGACCGAGATCTACAATCTCGCAGCTCAGAGCCATGTCGCAGTCAGTTTCGAGAGCCCGGAATACACGGCAAACTCCGATGCGCTCGGCGTGCTGCGCCTGCTCGATGCGATCCGGATTCTCGGCATGGAAAAGCAGACGCGCTTTTACCAGGCCTCGACATCCGAGCTCTACGGCATGGTTCAGGAAGTGCCGCAGACCGAGACGACCCCATTCTATCCGCGCAGCCCGTACGGCGTTGCGAAGCTCTACGGTTACTGGATCACGGTGAACTACCGTGAGGCCTATGGCATCCACGCCTCCAACGGCATCCTGTTCAACCACGAAAGCCCCAGGCGCGGCGAAACCTTCGTCACGCGCAAAATCACGCGCGCCGTCTCGCGCATCGAAGCCGGGCTGGACGATTGCCTCTATGTCGGCAATCTCGACGCCGAGCGCGATTGGGGCCACGCCCGCGATTACGTCCAGGCGATGTGGATGATGCTCCAGCAGGAAGAGCCGGACGACTACGTCATCGCGACCGGTGTGACCCATTCGGTACGCCAGTTCATCGAGGCAGCCTGCCGGCATGTCGGCCGCACGATCGAATGGCATGGCCAGGGCGTTCACGAGGTCGGTATCGACAAGAAGAGCGGTGACGCGCTGATCCGGATCGACCCGCGCTATTTCCGTCCGACCGAAGTCGACCAACTCATCGGTGACGCGAGCAAGGCGCACAAGGTTCTCGGGTGGAAGCCCGACACCGATTTCCAGAGTCTCGTGACCGAGATGATGGAAGCCGATCTTGCAATCGCGCGAGAGGAGGCCGCCCGCGCAGGCTGAGCGCCGGTGCAAGAACCCAAACCATGCGCAAGATCCTCATTTTTGATCCCGCCGGCCGCCAAATGCGCGGCCACCAGTACGCGATCAGCAAATCGCTCACCGAAGACCTATCTTCCCACGAGATCACCGTGGTGATGCACCCGCACGCAGACCCCGGCGCGGTGTTCGCGCCGAACGTGCGCCGCATCGGCTGGCCGCGCACGCGCAGTCTCAGGGAAATTCTTTTCGGATCGGCGAAGGGGCCTGGGGCCATCGCGGAGCGGGAGAAGCGCGACCGCGCGACGCTCGCCCGTATCGTTGCCGATTGCGGGCTCGGAGCCGGCGACATCATCATCTTCCACACGGCCACCGGCGCACGCGTGCGCGCGCTGTGCTCCGTCATTGCCGACATGCCTGAAGACCAGCGGCCATCGGCCCATATCCGGTTTCTCACCCTCGACCAGGCGATGGATGGTACCGGCAGCGAAGAGGGCCTGCGGGAAACTGGGCGCATCATCAAGGCGTTGCCACAGGCTCACGCCTACTCCGAGAACATCGAGATGACGCAGCACTTCATGGCCGTATACGGTTTTGAAGACATGCGTCCCTGGCTCATTCGCATGACGGATCTCCAGACCGGCGACGTGCCGGAGGCCGGTGACCCGAAGGCGGAATATGTCGTCGGCTTCCTCGCATCTCAAAGGAGCGAGCAAGGCCCAGACAAGCTGGAAGCGATCATCCTGGCGTCCGCCGACCTGGTGCGGCGAGGCGAGATGCCGCCGACCCGGTTTATCGTCCGGACCGTCCCGGTTCCGCCCATTCACCGCCGGCGCAAGCACCCGGTCGTGAACCTGTCCGACGACCTCGATGAGCGCCTCGCCGGCAGCGGCGTGACAATCGAGCGCATCGAGGGAAGTCTGAGCAGTGACGCGTACACGACGCTCGTACAGCGTTCCCATGTCCTGGCCGCGCCCTATGATGGAAAGGCCTACTGGCTGCGCAGCACCGGCCTGCTGATTGACGGCGTCAATGTGGGCCGACCGATCGTGCTGACGCCAGGCATCGCCATGGGCGACTGGCAGGACCGGCTCAGCGCCCCGCGCCCCGAAACGATCGATGGCTTCGCGCAGGCACTTGCCGACGTCGCCAACAATTATCCGCGCTACGCGGCGCTGGCGAAGGCCGCCCGCGAAGATATGAACACCGAGATGGACACGGTCCTGAAAGACTATCTCGGCCTTGCCGACCACGAGGTCGCGCAACGAAACAAACCCGGAGCCGCCTGATGACCAGCCCAACCTGCATGAACTGCCGCGGCTCGTCCGTGGAAACGTTCATCGACCTTGGCAGGCAACCCAACGGGAACCTGTTCCTGCCCGAATCCGAGCTCGCCAACGAGCCGACATTCCCGCTCGAGATGGCTGTCTGCACCGATTGCTGGCAGGTCCAGATCGCGGAATTTCCCTCGCAGGAATTCCTGTTCTCCGACCACCCCTACCTGACCGGCGTGAACAAACCAGTGGTCGAGCATTTCAATGCGCTTGCGCCGCACATCGCAGCAAAACTGGGGCTTGGCCCCGGCGATCTCGTGCTGGATATCGGCTGCAACGACGGCACCTTCCTCGACGCCTTCCGCACTGCCGACATCGACACGCTAGGCATCGATCCGGGTGAGCGCGTCGTTGGTCGCGCCCGCGACAAGGGGCACGAGGTCATACGCGGCTTCTTCAACGAGCAGTCGGCGCGCAAGATCAGGGATGCGGGCCACGCCCCGAAACTGATTACTGCGGCGGCCGTGTTCTATCACGTACCTGACCTGCACGATTTCATCTCCGGCCTCGACGTGCTGATGGATGACCGGACCGTCTTCGTCGCCCAGTGCGTCAGCATGCGCGACCTGATGGAGAAGCTGGAATTCGACCACTTCTACCACGAGCATTCCTGCATCCACTCGGTTGGCGCGCTGCACCGGCTGTTTGCACAGCACGGAATGCGCCTGCTTGACGTGGAACACTACGATATCCACGGCGGCTCGTTCGTCGCCTACGTGGTCCGTGATGGCTTCGACAAGCAGACCGCCCCTACCGTCGAAGAGGCAATGGCGAAGGAACGCGCCGACGGGCTGGAGAGCATCGAGGCCTACCATGCCTTCGCGCGCGACGTGCGCTCCAACATGGATGAGTTGAAAGCCCAGCTTGAACGCATCAAGGCCGAGGGCCGCACCGTCTATGGCCTAGGCGCCCCGCTGAAGGGCTCGACACTGCTCAATTACGCCGATATCGGGCCGGACCTCGTGGAGGTCCTCACTGAAGTGAACCCCTACAAGATCGACCTGCTGTCTCCCGGAACGCATATCCCGGTGGTGGACGAGTCAAAGCTTGAAAAGCAGCCGGACTATTACCTCGTTCTGGCATGGAACTTCGCACCGTTCCTCGTCCAGAAATACGCCGACTACCTCGAAACCGGCGGCAAGTTCATCGTGCCGGTTCCGCGCACGCGCATCGTCGGTGCGGAAGCCGTCGCGGGAGGGTTCAAGCTGTGAGCGCGCCGACCATGAAAAACGTGATCGTGACCGGCGGCACCGGCTTCGTCGGCAGCAGGCTTGCCGAGATCATCCGCAGGCGTTTCGGCCCGGACGTCACGGTTCACGCGCTCGGCTCCAGGGATGTCGACCTGGCCTCGCGCGATGACACGTTTGCGTGGTTTGAAAGCCGCCCCTGGCGGGAAGACTGCGATCACATCATCCATCTCGCCGCCCTCTACAAGGCGGGCGACTGGCCGGTGACGCACCCCGCCACGCAGTTCTTCGTCAACATGTCGATCAACGTGAACGTGCTGGAGGCGTGGAACCGCTTCATGCCGCAGGCCAAGATGACGTCGATCCTGTCCTACTGCATGTATCCCTCGCACTCCGATCCGCACCCCGAGAGCGAGCTCTACGGCACGGAGCCGGAGGATTACCTCTTCGCCTATGCCCTGACCAAGAAGGCGATGATGATCGGTCAGCGCGCCTACAAAGTCGAGCACGACGCCAATACCACCAGTGTCATCCTGCCCACCATCTATGGCCCCGGCGACAGTTTCGCCGAGGACAGCCACGTCATGGGGGCGCTCGTCGGCAAGTTCGTGCGCGCGGCCAAGTGCGGCACGCCTCAGGTCGAAGTCTGGGGCGACGGTAACCAGGAGCGAGAGTTCCTCTATGTGGACGATGCAGCCGACGGGATCATCGCCGCGGCGCTGCATTCCAGCGAACCCGTCCTCAATCTTGGCACCGGCAAATCCGATGCCATCGGTGATATTGCCCGCGAGATCGCGAAGGCTTCCGGTTTTGAAGGTAAGCTTGTCTTCAACGAGAACCGCTTCGTCGGCGTCAGCAAGCGCATGCTGGACGTGACGAAGGTGAAGGACGTTCTCGGCTGGTCGGCTGCGACGCCGATCGCGGAAGGCATAGCGCGCACCTGCCGGTGGTATGCCGGCACGCTCGACTGAGGCGGCGCGCACCCCCTGCAAGACCTTGTGCGACCCGCACAATGCGGCCTCCGCGCTTGCACCGCGCCCGGCGGACCCTATGCTGCAAGGCACAGTTCTGCGCGCCCGTTCGGGCTGAAATCCGCAAACCGAAGGTCATTCATGTCAATCCAGGCGGCTGTCTATCACCTCACCCACTACAAGTACGATCGTCCGGTCACGCTGGGCCCGCAGATCATCCGGCTGAGACCCGCGCCCCACAGCCGTACGCGGGTGATTTCTCACTCGCTGAAGGTCGGCCCGACACCAAACTTCGTGAATCACCAGCAGGACCCCTACGGCAACTGGATGGCGCGCTTCGTGTTTCCCGAGCCAGTGCGTGAATTCAAGATCGAGGTCGACCTCGTCGCGGACATGGCGGTCTACAACCCGTTCGACTTCTTCACGGAGGAAAGTGCGGAGAAATGGCCGTTTGAGTACTCGGAAGACATACTCGAAGATCTCGTAATATACCGTACGCCTGAACCCGCCGGCCCGCTGCTGCAGGCCTTCCTCGACACCGTCCCGCGCGAAACGACGGGAACCGTTGATTTCGTCGTTGAGCTGAACGCCCGCCTCCAGAGCGAGATCGGCTACCTGATCCGCATGGAACCGGGCGTACAAACGCCGGAAGAAACGCTGTCGAACAAGTCCGGCTCCTGCCGCGACACCAGCTGGCTGCTGGTGCAGGTGCTGCGCAATCTCGGCTTTGCCGCGCGCTTCGTCTCAGGCTATCTCATCCAGTTGAAGCCGGACCTCGTCTCGCTCGACGGCCCTGCCGGCACCGACCACGACTTCACCGACCTGCACGCATGGTGCGAGGTCTACATCCCCGGCGCGGGCTGGATCGGCCTCGACCCGACCTCCGGTCTGCTGACGGGCGAAAGCCACATCCCGCTGGCTGCAACCCCGCATTTCCGCAATGCCGCGCCAGTGTCCGGTCTGGCGACCGCGGCGGAGGTCGAATTCAACTTCCACATGGAGGTGAACCGCGTTGCTGAGCATCCGCGCATCACCAAGCCGTTCTCTGATGAGAGCTGGACGCGGCTCAACGTACTCGGGCGCAAAGTCGATGAATCACTGGAAGCCGGCGACGTGCGGCTGACTATGGGTGGCGAGCCGACCTTCGTTTCCATCGATGACTTTGAATCGGGTGAATGGAACACAGACGCCGTTGGCCCCACCAAGCGCGGCATCGCGGACGAACTGATCCGCCGCCTGCGCGAGCGGTTCGCCCCCGGCGGCTTCCTGCACTACGGGCAAGGCAAGTGGTATCCGGGCGAATCCCTGCCGCGCTGGACGTTCTCCCTGTTCTGGCGCAAGGACGGAAAGCCGATCTGGAAGAACCCCGACCTGATCGCCACCGAGGATGCCGACCACAAGCCGACGCCCGACGACGCAGCAGCCCTCCTGAAGGCCGTCGCGCGGCGCATCGCGGTGTCCTCCGAAAACGTGTCGCCGGCCTACGAGGACCCGGCCGAATGGCTGCTGGAAGAAGCGAGCCTGCCGGAGAACGTGACGCCGGAAAATTCCGAGCTGCGCGACCCGGAAGCCCGCGCCCGCATGGCGCGCGTCTTCGAACGCGGCCTGACCGAACCTTCGGGCTACGTCCTGCCGGTGCAGCGCTGGCAGTCGAAGGCGACCAAGTCGCGCTGGCTTTCGGAAGTCTGGACGACGCGGCGCGGCAAGCTGTTCCTCGTGCCCGGCGACAGCCCGGTGGGCTACCGGTTGCCGCTGGAGGCCCTGCCCCACATTCCGAAGACCGAATTTCCCTACGTGAACATCGCCGACCCCACGGTGCCGCGCGCGCCCTTGCCGGAATTTGGCGACAATGGCGCGCCGCTTGACCAGCCGGAGGCGGACGCGAAAACGGAGCCGGAGGTCAGCCCCGGCCACACGCAGGAAGTCGCATCCTTCCAGGGCATCGAGGCCGGGCAGAATGTCGTTGAACAGAAGGCCAGCAAGTCGAACGAGCACGTGCGCACCGCGCTGGCCATCGAGCCGCGTGACGGCCGCCTTTGCGTGTTCATGCCGCCGGTCGAGAAGCTCGAGGACTATCTCGAACTGCTCGCAGCCGTCGAAGCCTCGGCGGCTGAACTGAACCTGCCCGTCCACATCGAGGGATATGCCCCGCCGACCGATCCGCGCGTCAACGTCATCCGCGTCGCGCCCGACCCCGGCGTCATCGAGGTGAACATCCATCCCGCCTCCAACTGGGACGAATGCGTCGCGACGACCGAGATCGTCTACGAGGAAGCCCGCCAGACGCGGCTCGGCGCGGACAAGTTCATGATCGACGGCCGTCATTGCGGCACCGGCGGCGGCAACCACGTGGTCGTGGGGTCATCCACGCCGCTCGACAGCCCCTTCCTGCGCCGTCCCGATCTGCTCAAGAGCATCATCCTCTACTGGCAGCGCCATCCAAGCCTATCCTACCTGTTCTCCGGGCTGTTCATCGGACCGACGAGCCAGGCTCCCCGCATCGACGAGGCGCGTCACGACAGCCTGTACGAACTCGAAATCGCGCTCGCCAACATTCCCGCCCCCGGCGAGGCGCCCCCGCTCCAGCCGTGGCTGGTCGACCGGCTGCTGCGCAACATTCTCATCGACGTGACGGGCAACACGCACCGCGCCGAGATCTGCATCGACAAGCTGTATTCCCCCGATGGCCCGACCGGCCGACTGGGCCTCGTTGAATTTCGCGGTTTCGAGATGCCGCCCGACCCCAAGATGAATGCCGCGCAGCAGCTTCTCATCCGCGCGCTGATCGCCCGCATGTGGCATTCCCCGATCACCGGCGACCCGGTGCGCTGGGGCACCCGACTGCATGACCGCTTCATGCTGCCGCACATCATCTGGGAGGACTTCCGCGACGTCCTCTCCGATCTCGCAGCCCACGGCTTCGACCTCGACCCGGAATGGTTCGAGGCACAAGCGGAGTTCCGCTTTCCCTTCTGCGGCGAGGTGGAATACGAGGGCGCGAAGCTGGAACTGCGGCAGGCGCTGGAGCCGTGGCACGTGCTGGGTGAAACCGGCGCAATCGGCGGCACGGTTCGCTACACCGACAGTTCCGTCGAACGCCTGCAGGTGAAGCTGCAATCCGATACGCCGGAACGCTACGCGGTGTCGTGTAACGGTGTGCGCGTGCCGCTACACGCAACCCGCGAGGGCGGTACCCAGATCGCCGGCGTACGCTACAAGGCGTGGCAGCCGGCGCTGGCACTGCACCCGACGCTACCCGTCGATGCACCGCTGACCTTCGACGTGTTCGACACGTGGAGCGGACGCCCGCTCGGCGGCTGCATCTACCATGTCGCCCATCCCGGCGGGCGCAACTACGACACCTTCCCCGTCAACGGCAACGAGGCGCAGGCCCGCCGCCTTGCACGGTTCGAGTCGCACGGCCATACTCCCGGCGGGCGCGCGCCGCATCCGGACGCGTCGCATCCGGAATTCCCGATGACACTCGACCTCCGGCGATCCGCGGTTCGATAGAAGACATGCCGTTTCAAGGCGAAGCAAACGCCAGCAACACCCTGTCAGCCCTGCTGGCAGGCTACCGTCCCCTGCCCGGTGTTCCAGATGAACTGCTGGCAGCCGACGGCACGCTTCGCCCTGTCTGGCGCGACCTCGCCCACGTCATCGCCTCCATGTCGCCGGAAGAACTCGCCGCCCGCCGCGCGCGCGGCGACCAGTACCTGCGCGATGCCGGCGTCTTCTATCGCAAGTACGATTCCCGCCAGGGTGCCGACCGCGACTGGCCGCTGTCGCACATGCCCGTCCTCATCGACGAGGACGAATGGTCCGGCATCGCGCTGGGGCTGATGCAACGCGCCGATATCCTCGAACGCTTCGTGCGCGATCTCTACGGCGACAACCGCCTCGTAGCCGATGGCCACTTGCCCGCCTCGCTCGTTGCCGGAAACCCGGAATGGCTGCGCCCGATGGTCGGCGTCGAGCCGCGCGGCGGACACTTCCTCCACCACATCGCCTTCGACATCGCGCGCGGGCCGGAAGGCAACTGGTGGGTGCTGTGCGACCGAACGCAGGCCCCGTCCGGCGCGGGCTTTGCGCTGGAAAACCGCATTGCCACCACGCGCGTCTTCACCGAGCACTATTCCAACCACAACGTGAAGCGTCTTGCCGGCTTCTTCCGCACCTTCAAGGAATCGCTCGTCGGCATGCGCGAAGGCGATGACAGCCGCCCCGCCATCCTCACGCCCGGCCCGATGAACGAGACGTTCTACGAGCACGCCTACGTGGCGCGCTATCTCGGCTTCATGCTGCTGGAGGGCGAAGACCTGACCGTCCATGGCGGCCGCCTGATGGTGCGCACCATCGCCGGCCTGAAGCCCATTTCCGTGCTCTGGCGCAGGCTGGATGCAAACTGGTCCGACCCGCTGGAGCTTGAAGAGTCCTCGCATATCGGCACCCCTGGCCTGATGGGAACGGTTCGCAACGGCAACCTGACGATGATCAACGCGCTCGGCAGCGGCGTGCTGGAAACCCGCGCCTTCCTCGCCTTCCTGCCGCGCATCGCCGAGAAGCTGACCGGCGAACCGCTGAAGATGCCCTCCATTGCCACATGGTGGTGTGGCCACGAGAGCGAGCGGCGATACGTGTCCGCCAATGCAGAGCGCATGACGATCGGCGATGCCTTCTCCACCCGCATGGTGTTCGACCACGCCGACCTTTCCGCCGTTGCCGGGCGTCTCAGCACCGGCAGCCTCGAACCGGTCGATGAGTGGATCGAGGCGAACGCCGGAAACCTCGTCGGGCAGGAACTCGTTGACCTCTCCACCACCCCGGCCTTCGGCGAAAACGGCCTTGAACCGCGCCCCATGAGCCTGCGCGTGTTCCTCGCTCGCACGCCGGACGGCTGGTCCGTGATGCCGGGCGGCTTTGCCCGCATCGCGAGCGGGTCCGGTCAGCCGGCGCTCGCCATGCAGGAAGGCAGCTCGACAGCCGACGTGTGGGTCGTCTCGCGCTCACCGGTGCAGCCGGAAACCATGCTGAGCCTGCACACCTCCGGCGCCGTCACGCCCAGCCCCGGCACGCTGCCGAGCCGTGCCGCCGAAAACCTGTACTGGCTCGGGCGCTACGTGGAGCGCTGCGAAAGCGCGACCCGTCTGCTGCGCGCCTGGCATGTGCGACTCGCCGACATGGCCCCGGCGAAAGCGCCCTTGCTGGAATATGTGCGCGACCATCTCGAGGCCTTCGATATCGATCCGCGCGAGGACCTGTCGCAAGGTCTCGGACCCATCGTGCAGGCGGCAACCACGGCTGCCGGCCACGTACGCGACCGGCTGTCCGCAGATGGCTGGCTCGCGCTGGACGACCTGCAACGTACCGTGAATCAACTGGCAAGCCAGGCCAGCGCCGGCGAGGACGCCGTTCATGCCGCAAATGTGTTGCTGCGAAAGATTTCAGGCTTCTCGGGCCTCGTGCACGAGAACATGTACCGCTTTGCAGGCTGGCGTTTCCTGTCCATAGGACGTTCGATAGAGCGCGCGATGGTCCTGTCGGGTTTGCTGGCACACCTGCTGCGCAAGGACGCACCAGATGGCAGCCTCGACCTGGCGGTGGAAACAGCGGACAGCTTCATGACCTTCCGCCGCCGCTATCCGGTATCATCCAACATGGCGGCTGTCGCAGACCTGTTGGCCCTCGACCCGCAGAACCCGCGCGCCGTCCTCTACCAGTTGCACGAGATCGACGAGCACATCTCCGAGCTGCCGGGTTCCGGCCGTCACGGTCGCCTGTCGCGGCTGCAGCGCGCCGTGCTGGACGTGCGCTCCAACCTTGAACTGCGCACGCCCGAGACGGTGGACGCGGAAGCGCTCGCCTTGGTTGGCCGCAAGATCGCGAAGCTGTCCGACATGCTCGCTGCAGACTATTTCCGCTGAGGACGCAATGCTTTACGACATCGCCCTCACCATCTCATACACTTACCCCGCTGCCGCCGAGGCGAGCCGACACCTCGTGCGCCTGGCCCCTGCCGACCTGCCGAACGAGCAACGTCTGGTAGCCGGAACCATGACGGTGGAGCCCAAGCCCGACGAGTGGATCAACCGCCGCGACTTCTTCCGAAATACATGCGTGGAACTGGCCTTCGTCGCGCCGCAGAAGGAAATCGTCTTCTCGGTGAAATCGCGCGTCGAGCGCGGCGGCCCGCAGCGCAGCTTCGACATCTCGCCCCCGCTCTCACGCCTTGCCGGGGAAATCGCTTCGATCCGCTCCCTTGGCCCGTCCGAACCGACGCACTTCCTCGCCCCTTCAGCGCGCGTCAGCATCGAGCGTGAAACGACGACCTTTGCGCGCGAGGCAATCAATTCCGGCATGACGGCTTTCGAAGCCGTCGTCGCCATCGGTCGTGCACTGCACCACCTGATGGAGTTCGACGCCGAGGCAACGACCGTCCGCACGCCGATGCTGGAAGCCTTTCGACAGCGCGCCGGCGTCTGCCAGGACTTCGCGCACATCATGATCGCCTGTCTGCGCGGCGTCGGAATTCCGGCGGGCTATGTCAGCGGCTACCTGCGCACGATGCCACCTGCCGGCGAGGAACGCATGGAAGGGGCCGACGCGATGCACGCCTGGGTGCGCGCCTGGTGCGGGGCCGAAATGCGCTGGATCGAGTTCGATCCCACCAACGATTTGATCGTGGAAACCGGTCACGTCGTCGTCGCGCGCGGGCGCGACTACTCCGACGTGGCCCCCGTGCGCGGCATCATGCGCACGTCCGGGTCCCATCGCAGCACGCAAGCTGTGGACGTGGTTCCCGCGTCGGCCTGAGGCCCGAAATCAAGAGCGGAGGAAATCCACCAGCGCGGTGTTGAATTCGCGCGGGTGGGACACGTTGCAGCCATGTGGCGCGCCGGCCAGCACCAGCAACTTGCTGTTGGGGATCATCGCATGCGTCCGTTCGCCGGACCCCTTGATGGGAACGATCCCGTCGGAATCGCCATGCAGGACCAGCGTGTGCGCGACGACCTTCTTCAGGTCATCGCGGAAATCCGTCGTGCCGAAGGCTTCCATGCACCCGAGCGCGGCATCCTGGTCCGACTGCTTGCAAAGCTCGATTGTCTTCTGGCGCTCGGATTCCGACACCTTCAGCGCGTCATTGGCCGTGAAGAAATCCTTGGTGAACTGATCGAAGAACGCATCGCGGTCCGCCTTCAGGCCTGATTCCATCTCCTCGGCGGCCTCCCTTGTCAGCGGGCCGTCGGGGTTATCGTCCGAGCGCATCATGCAGGGCGGCACCGCCGAGGCGAAAACGAGCGAATGGATCCGGTCCTGCCCATGATCGCCGACGTAGCGCGCCACCTCGCCGCCACCCATGGAAAACCCGACGAGGGACACGTCGCGCAGGCCCTTGTCCTCGATGATCGAGAGCAGGTCGCCTGCAAGCGTCGAGTAGTCGAAACCGGAGGCCGGCTTGTCGGACCGGCCAAATCCGCGCCGGTCATAGGCGATGACGCGCAAGCCTGCATCGCGCAGTGCCGGCACCTGGTACTCCCAGGCTTTCGCTGAAAGCGGCCAGCCGTGGATCAGGATGACGGGACGACCGGTGCCGCCAGAATCTTCGACATGCAGGTTCACTTGCGCAGATGACATGGATGGGGGTCCTTCCTGGATGGAACCGCGCACTCTGGCGGGCGGTGCAGATCGTCGGCAGGTGCAACGCCGCCACGTCCGCCGGGTTCCCGCCCATTGCCTTTGTGATTTTGCGCGCCAGTTGCTTTCACCGAAGCGCGCGCAGCGCCATTGCAGCAAGTTTGCGTGGCGTGCTTTAAGACGCGTTGTCAAACCTTTGGAAAGTTCTCCCCATGCAGCGCCCCGCGCGACGCCTGAACCGCCTTGTCCTCTCCCTTTCGGCAATCCTGATCGCGGCCACGCAGTTTTCTGGTCCGGCATTCGCCGCGAACCCGTTCGACCCGTTCGTGGGTGAATGGCGCGGGGATGGTGTTGTCGTCACCGACGAGGGCGAACAGGCGGCTTTGCGCTGCACGGTCGAGTTCATCGACGAGAACGGCGAGCGCGCCAGTCAGGTGCTGCGCTGCGCGACCACGGGCGCGGTGCTGATAATCAATTCCAGCATGCGGATCGAATCCGGCTCCCTCGTCGGTAGCTGGAGCAACGACCGTGGCAATCGCGGCGGGCTGTCCGGTTCCATCGGCGATGGCGCGATCAACGTGCAGCTTGGCGGCGATGAAGTCGACGCGACCATGAGCACGGTGCGCGACGGCTGCCGCATGAACGTCTCCGTTGACGGCAAGCTTGCGGGCATCACCGACCTGAACATCAGCCTGGCCAACGGCTGCTGAGCGTGCGCGCGGCACATCGCTGTTTCAGTCTTGAAACGATCGGCCTGATTTCCGCGCGCTACCCGGCCATCATGCTGGCCGCCCTCGCCCTGGTCACGGTCCTCGCTGCGGCAGGCATTCCCCGCCTCGGCTTCGACAGCGAGATCCGCAACGTCTTCCAGGCCGACAACACCTCGAACGAGACGCTGGACCGCGAGCAGGACGCGTTTGGCGCTGCCGACAACGATCTTCTCGTCCTAGTGGAAGGCGAAGCGCTTTTTACCCCTGCGGGCCTGAAGGCATTCCGCGACTTTGCGCTGGATTCACAGCTGGTCTCCGGCGTCGCGAGCACCATCTCCATGTTCGCCATTCCCGGCGAACCCTCGGGCGCACAGCGCTCGGCAAGCCTGTTTCCGGTCGACCTCGCAAACGTGCCCGACATCGACGGGCTGAAGCGTACAGTCACCACGCACCCGCTCGCCGCCGACACGCTCATCTCCGATGACGGCGAAGCAGCACTCCTTGTGGTGACGCTTGCACCGACGGACGACCCGATCGATGCAAGCCTCGACGTCACAGGCGACCTGGACGATATCGCCCGCACGACGCTGGCGCAGGCGGGGCTGACACATGTCGTCACCGGCTTCCCGGCAATCCGCGCGACCGTTGTCGGCATCCTGACCGACGACCAGTTCGTCTTCCGCATCGCCGCTCTGGTCATAGCCATTCTTCTGGCGCTGGCCTTCTTCATGCACGCCGGATACCTCGTTCTCTCCGTGCTGCCGGTCGCCGTTTCCACCGTCTGGCTGCTGGGCGGCATGGGCTGGGCGCGCGAGGACATCACGGTTGTCACCAACGTCGTGCCGACGCTGGTGATGGTGGTGACCTTCTCCAACGCCGTGCACCTGCTGCTGGGCGTCCGTCGCGCCCGAATCGCCGGCGTTGAGAAGCACGCGGCCATCGAGGATGCCGTGCGCACGGTCGGCCCTGCCACGGTGATGACGGCGGTCACCACGGCCATCGCACTGCTTTCGCTTGCGCTGATCGACCGGCCCGCCATCGCCTCCTTCGGGATCGTCGGCGCGCTCGGCGCAACGGGCGGATGCCTCCTGGTCCTGACGCTCGTCCCGGCCCTTGCCACCTACCTGCTTGGGCCGACAAACCCCGAAGCCGAGTTGCGGCGGGCAAACAGCGGCTTGTCGGGTGTGGTGCGTCGCGCCGGGCAATGGACCGCGCGTTTCGTCGTGGTCCGCGCCGTGATACTGGCGACCCTCGGCGTGGTGCTGCTGCTCGTCAGTGCCTGGTTCTACTGGCTGAACGGTCCGCGCTTTCGCTACGGCGACAACCTGCCCGTCCATTCGGAAGTCTCGGTTGCCGCACGCGCCATCGACACTAGGCTCGCAGGCTCCAGCAGTCTCGACCTTCTCGTGACCTTGCCCGACGGCGTCGCAGCCAACACCACGCAGGCGCTAGACATTGCACGCGCGGCTGGCGATGTCCTGCGCGGGCATGAAGCGATCCGCTCGGTCTGGTCGCTGGACGTCGTCGCGGACTGGTACGCGCGCGGCAGCGGCAGCCGTGCCGACCTGCTGGCGGAAATCGGCTCAGCCCCGATGCTGGAGAGGCTCGCCAACGCCGAGCGCGGACTGTTGCTGGTTACCGGCCATATCCGCGACACGGAAGCGTCTGACCTGCTCGCACTGGCGGCGCGGATCGAACCGCAACTCGCCGAGCTGCGTGACAGGTTCCCCGGCGCGGCGTTCGAGCTGACCGGGACGGCGCTGCATACTGCGCGCTCGGCAACCCAGATGATCGACCTACTGAGCTGGAGCCTGCTGGCGGCCATCGCCATGATTATCGTACTGATCGGACTGTCGCTGCGCTCGCTCGCCTACGGCGCGCTGACGATCCTGCCGAACCTGCTGCCGATCGGCGCGGCGGGGACGTATCTCTACCTCACCGGCCAGCAGCTACAGTTCACGTCGATCATCATTTTCACGATCAGCTTCGGCATCGCAGTCGACAGCACGATCCACATTCTCAACCACCACCGCGCGCGCCGCAGCACCTTCACCGACGGTCAGAAGGCGGTCGAGGCGACGATTGCGACGCTCACCCCTGCCCTCGTGCTGGCAACGCTGGCGCTCATGGGCGGTGCGGTGACGATGCTCAGCCCGCTGCCCATGTCGCAGCTTTACGGCGAGTTGATCGTGATCGTGCTGGTCGCAGCCCTCGCCGGTGATCTGGTCTTCCTGCCGGCGCTTCTGGCGCTGTTCGAGCGCTGGAAGGCCCGCGCGACCGCTGCTCAGTAGCCGAACTGCTCGGCGAGGATGCGCTCGTCGAGATTGTGCCCCGGATCGAACAGCATCAGCGCGGAGCTGTCCGCATCCTCCTCGATCTCGATCTTCACCACATCGCGGATCTCGTAATGGTCGGCGACGGCCGACACCGGCCGCTTGCGCGCTTCCAGCACGTCGATGGTGATGTGCGCACGGCTCGGCAACAACGCGCCGCGCCAGCGCCTTGGCCGGAACGGGGAGATCGGCGTCAGCGCCAGAAGCCGCGCCTCGATGGGAATGATCGGCCCCTGGGCGGAGAGGTTGTAGGCGGTCGAGCCGGCGGGCGTCGCGACCAGCAACCCGTCACAGATGAGTTCCTCCAGCCGCACCTTCCCGTCAATGGAGATGCGCAGCTTGGCCGCCTGGTGGATTTCGCGCAGCATCGAGACCTCGTTGATCGCGAGGGCCTCGTGCATGTCGCCGTCCATGGTGGTGGCCTTCAGCCGCAACGGACGGATGGGCGTATCGTGCGCCTTGCGCAACCGTTCCGTCAGACCCTCCTCGGCATATTCGTTCATCAGGAAGCCGACGGACCCCCGGTTCATGCCGTAGATCGGTTTGCCGGTATTCATGAACCGGTGCAGGCATTGCAGCATCAAACCGTCGCCACCGAGCGCGACGATGATGTCGGCGCTCTCCGGCTCGACCGTCTCGTAGAGCGCGGAGAGCCGCGCACGCGCATCCACCGCCTCATCCGAGTCGGCTGCGATCAATGCAATCGTTTTTGCCTTGCTGGTGACGTCGTCGTTCAAGCTGCCCCTCCTGGCACGTGCGCGCAGACTATATCCGCGCGCACGCCGATTTGAAGTGGGGGCAAGGTCGCCTTTTGCCTGACGGGACTATTCGCCGCCGAGCGTCAGCACCAGGCCCGCATAGGCCGAGATGCCCGGTGCCCGGTAGGACCACACCTCCTCGTAGTCCTCGTCGAGCAGGTTCTCGACCCGGACATAGGCTTGGGCGAACGGGTTCAGCTGGTAGGCCGCGCGCGCATTGACGAGGAAGTAGTCGTCGAGGCTCACCGTCTGGAACGTGGCGAAGTTGGTGTCCCGCGTGTCCGCGTTCATCACGGCACTGAGCGTCAGCGTGCCGCGATCCTGCGCGAAGCGGGCCGTGGCATCCACGCGCCCGGCGTGACGCGGACGGCGCAGCTCCGTCGAACCATTGGCATCGGTCGAGTCCAGGTAGGTGTAGGTCGCCGTCAGGTCGAACCATGAAAGCGGCGACCATGCCGCGCTGACCTCGACGCCCTGCCGGTGGCTGGTGCCATCGGCGTTTGCGACCGTCACGACCGGGAAACCGGAGAAATCGTTGACGATCTCGTCTTCCAGCGTGCTCTGGAAATAGGTCACGTCGACCACCAGCAGCCCGTCATAGAACGACTTTTCGATGCCGACATCCCAGCTGGTCGACGATTCCGGCGTGAGATTCGGATTGCCGACGAAGGTCGTCGGATCGTAGCCGAACTGCTCGATGAGCGTGGGGTTGGTGACGCCGGTACCGACACTGGCGTGCAGGCGCGCGCCGTAATTCGCAAGACGGTAGGAGCCCGCCAGCCGGAACGTGGTCGCATCGTCGAAGGCGCCGTTGTTGTCGTCATGTCGAACGGCTGCAGACAGCGACAGGTGATCGAACAAGTCCACCTGATATTCTCCCGCGAACGACAGCACCTCACGCTCCTTATGCGCGAGCTGGGCGGGCGTGGCGAATGTCGTGAAGTCGGTGAACCTGATGCCTTCGGTGCGGTGGCGCACATAGCCGGTCAGGCGGTGGCTGGCGCCGAACATGTCCGGCGTGTCGTGTCGCAGGGTCGTCTTGTAGAACAGGTCCGTGCGGTCTTCGAGCAGGCCCGTATTGCCGAAGTCGACATCGATACCGCGCGATTCGATCTCGCTGTAGATCGCCCCGCCCTCGTAGCTCAACGCCCCGTCGAAGAAAGACCCGCTGGCCACGATCCGGCCGTGGATCTCCTCCAGTTCGGACGCGTTCGGGCGTTCGACGAGGAAATCGACAGGCTGTCCGTCGGTTTCGGTGCGGCGATCGACGAAGCGCAGGTTGGCCGCGATGTTGAAGTGTTCGGAAATGTCCACGCCACCCTTGGCTGTCAGGGTCAGGTTGTCGGCGCCGTCCTTCTCGTCGCCGAAGCGCGAGGCGTTGAAACCATCGGTGTCGTACCCGGTCACGGAGACCGCTCCGAAGAACGCGCCCTGCTGCCCGCCGGCGCTCAGGTGCCCGGCGGCAGACGCCGGCGTACCACCTTCAACGACGGCTCGCACACGCGGCGCGCCACGGCCCGGATAGGTCTGGATGTTGATGACACCGGCATGGGCGTTCGAGCCGTAGATGCCCGACTGTGCACCGCGAATGATTTCGATGCGCTCGATCTCGGCGGCCAGAAGACCGCCGAAATCATACTCGCCGTCACCCGGACGATTGGCCTCGATGCCGTCGATCAGCACCAGCGTGTGGTTGGCTTCCGCGCCACGAATGCGCACCTGCGTCAGCGAGCCCTGCGGGCCGGACTGCGAGACCGAGACACCCGGCAGTGAGCGGAGGGCTTCGGTCGCCAAAACCACGCCCTGGTTGCGCAGGTCTTCGCTTGTCACCACCGTGACAGCGCTCCCGACCCGCTCGGACGGCGTTTCCTCGAAGCTCGATCCGACGATGATGTCCGGTAGCAGCGTCGCCCCTTCCGACACCGACGGAAAAGCTGAAAGTGCGAGTGCGGCGATGGAAACACCGCCAAGAATGATGGGCCGCGAAATGCGGTCTGCGCGCGGGAAGTTCATGCCCCGTCCCCCTGTATGCGACACCGCGTCCCCACGCGGTATCATCTGCAACTCGGGGCAGATGCGATCCGAGAACGGCACGCAATCGGGGCGCGCCGCCGGGTGCGCAAAGCCCCTGCGGATCACCACTACGGAGAGGGAAGGACCACTCTTCGCTCGTGCGCACCCCGCACACGAAACGGGTGACACGACGAGGCCGGTCTCCTGGCTCGCGGGTCAGCGCCCCACACCGCCTTCCCGGCCCATTGCAGGCCAGTGGCATCGTGGTTGGGGCTCGCCGCATACAGTTGCGGGGGCAGCCGCGGCTTTGCACGGGCGAACCGTACTTACCGCTGTTCCCTTGGCGAAGAACGATGATGACGGGAATACTCCCCGCCAGACGAACTGCGCCGCGCCTTGTCGATAAATGAATTGTTAAGGTTCAGGCCGCCGGTCGGTCAACCGGATTCCCGTCCGATTCCGTTTCATCTGCGACATGTGTCGCTTCTGCATCATCGGCCGGCATGGCCACGCCCTCCCCGTACTCGGGGACGATGATGCCGAGACGGTCGCGAAGCTTCGCCTTGTCGAGGCTCGAGAAATTCTCGGCGAGATCGGCAAATGCCGAAAGCGCCAGGTCGGAGCTGATGGCCCGCGGATTGGCAAGGAAGATGCCGTCCACTTCGGTCTCCAGAAGGTCTTCCTGCCGGGCAAACAGCGTCTCGCGGAGTCGCTCGCCCTCACGCAGTCCGATGAACTCGATGCGGATGTCCTTGCCCGGCTCCTGGCCCGCAAGCCGGACCATGCGTTCCGCCAGGTCGACGATCTTGATCGGTTCGCCCATGTCGAGCACGAGGATCGAGGGCTTGGACGACGTGCTGATGCAGTGCGCAGACCCCAGCAGCACGAGGCTGACGGCCTCCGACACCGTCATGAAGTAGCGCTCCATGTCCGGATGGGTCACGGTCACCGGTCCGCCCATGGCAATCTGCTCGTTGAACAGCGGCACGACCGAACCGCTGGTTCCCAGCACGTTGCCGAAGCGCACGGATATGAACCGCGTGATGGCCTTGTCGCCGCTGTTCGTCGTCACCTCGCCGCGCGAGATGCGCTCGCCAACGGCCCCGCAGTAGATCTCGGCTGCGCGCTTGGTCGCACCCATCACCGACACGGGATAGACGGCCTTGTCGCTGGAAATCAGCACGAAGGCCTGCGCCCCGGCCACCACGGCGGCATCGGCCACGTTGCGGGTGCCCAGCACGTTCGTCTGGATCGCCTCGCGCGGCTGGTGCTCGAGCATCGGCACGTGTTTGTAGGCCGCCGCGTGGAAAACGATGTCCGGCCGGAAGTCCTCGATGCGGCAGGTCACGACGTCGCGCTGGCGGATATCGCAAAGCACCGGATCAAGCGCCAGCGTCGCATGCTGGCCATTGAGGCGCTGCTTCACGCCATAGAGAGCGAACTCCGAATTTTCGAGGATCATCAGCCGCTCGCAGCCCAGCCGCGCCACCTGCCGGCAAATTTCCGCGCCGATGCTGCCGCCGCCGCCTGTCACGACAACGCGCCGGCCCGAAATCAGCCGCCGCATCGGTTCAAGGTCGATGTCGCGTGCCTTGCGCCCGACGACATCCTCGATACGTACCGGCTCGAACCGCGACAGGTACCCCGCCTTGCGGCCCGTATCGCCGAGGTGTTGCGGACGTTCTACGGTCAGCCCCATGCGGCGCGCCCGGCCGATCACATCCTCGATCGACTTGTGGCTGTCGAGAACATCGGCGCACACAATGACACCGCGAATGCGCACGGTCTTGGCTTCAAGATCACGCACCACCTCTTCCAGCTGGTCGAGCGTGCCAAGCACCGGAACGCCGCGAATGACCTGCCCCACATGGGCGCGGCGATGCGACAGCACGCCCACGGCAAAGAAGCTCTCGCGTGCCGCCGTCTCGATGGAGCGGATCACGACCTCCGCGTCGGTCCCGGCGCCGAGGATCAGCATCGGGGCGGCAGTCTCCGCCTTCACGGACAAGGCGCGGGCGACCCGCTGGTCGCGATAGATACGGTAGATGAGGCGTGACCCGCCAAGCGCGGCACACTGCGCCAGCCAGTACACGGCAACGACCGTGCGCGGGACGAGCAGCGTATCGCGCGCGACGAAGTCGGCAATGATCAAACCGACGGAAAGAATAGTGACGGCCTTGAGGATGGCGGTGAGGTCGGGGATCGAGGCGAACCGCCAGATGCCGCGATAAAGGCCGACGAGGTGGTAGACCATCGCTGCCGCCGGCACGAGAATCGCCATCGCGATCATCAGGTGCACGGACGCGTTGTCCCAGACACCGGTCTGGTAGCGAATGTAATAGGCAAACGAGATCGCCAGAATGGTCGCGATCATATCGTGGACGAAGGCGAGCGCACGCCTTGTATTGCCCGACAGGCTATTGAGCATCGTCACCGACATTGCGCGTGGTCACCCCCTTGGATCCGCTTCTTCACGGCCAGAACCCAGCCACTATCACGATCTGGACAGCGCAATCAAAACGCCACCGTTCCTCGCATCGTCACGTTTTCTTACTGCGACCATGAACCGAAATGCGCGTGGTGTCGTTTAAGTGAGACACCGGACGTTACGGCAACGACCGGCAGCGGAAGGATGGCACCATGCCCCACTCTTCAAGACCGCTCGCCCGCTACGCGCTCGTCGCGCTGTTTCTTGCCGCCGCTCTTGTGGCTCCGCAGGCAGCCCGCGCATCCCAGGACGAAGTGCAGTCGGTCATCACCCGCCAGATCGAGAGTTTCATCGGCGGTGACTTTGAGACCGCCTACAGCTTTGCGGCACCAAACGTGAAGGCGGCCTATCCCAGCGCCCGCATCTTCTCGCTGATGGTGAAACAGGGCTACGCGCCGGTTTTCAGCCCCCAGTCATACCGATTCGGTCCCTACGAGGACGCCGGCAACATGTATATCCAGCGGGTTGAAGTGATCGGTCCGGATGGTCATTTCTACACCGCCGACTACACCGTGAAAAAGTTTGGCGACGCGTACCTGATAACCGGCTGCTTCATACGCAAGGCGACGGGCATCTCGCTCTAGATACCCATCGCCCGCGCGGAAAGCGCTGGTGATCTGTGGTCAGGCTGCGGCGCTGTCGTCCTCGGCGTGTGTATGGTCTTCATTGTGTGAAGCGCGGCGGCGGTCGACACCGTCCCACGGTTCCTTCCTGGCGTCATCGGCATCGAGTATCTCGTTCACCGCATCCAGGAAGCGCCCGAACTCGGCTTCCATGTGCCTTGCCTGATCGCTGATTTCTCCGGAGGTTGCACCAACTTCGGTGCCCGCCTGCTGCGTGGATTCGGCTGCCTTGCGCACCGTGGTGATGTCGGTTGCGACCTGCGAGGAGTGCGACGCGGCAGACTGGGTGCTCTCGGCAATTTCCTGCGTTGCCGCCCCCTGCTCTTCCACCGCCGACGCAATGGCCGTCGCGGCATTCGAAACGTCGCTGATCGTGTCGGCAATCTTTCCGATGCTTCCCACCGCCTTGTCCGTCGCAGACTGGATCTGCACGATCTTGCTGCTGATCTCGTCGGTTGCCTTGGCCGTCTGGCCTGCGAGGTTCTTCACCTCGCTGGCGACCACGGCGAACCCGCGCCCGGCTTCACCGGCACGCGCTGCCTCGATGGTGGCGTTCAGCGCAAGCAGGTTCGTCTGGTTTGCGATGTCGGTGATGATCTTGATGACGTCACCGATTTCCTGCGCCGCGACCGACAGATGCTCCACCGCCTGCTGGGTCGAGCGGGTCTGGTCGAGCGCCTGTGCAGCCGTCTGGGCGGAGATTTCCGCCTGGCCGCCGATTTCCTTGATCGAGGCCGACAATTCCTCCGTCGCAGAGGCGCTGGACTGTGCGCTGGCGCTGGTCTGCTCGGCTGCATGGGCGACGAGGTCGGCACGCTCCAGCGCGTCCGCTGCCGAGGTCTTCAGCCGCTCGGCACAATCGACGAGCGCGTCGGACGCGGTCTGCGAGTTTTCCAGCGCCGTCGTCATCATCGTGCGGAAGCTGTCGATGGCGCCACCGAGCAGATTGCCCTTGCGGGCGCTGTCGGCGAGCATTGCCTCGAAATAGACCGAGAGCGCGGCATCCATGTCGACGAACACCGCCTTCTGGATCGCGCACAGGTATTCCGCGGCCTTCTCGGTGTCCCCGGGATATTGCCGGGAGATGACATCGGTCAGCGCATTCAGAACGAACAGGTAGCCGCCGATATACCACTTCGGATCCAGCCCGATGCGATGGTGGGCGCTGCCCACTGCCTGCACGGAGCGCCCGTATTCATCGTCGAACCCTGCATCGAACAGCATCGACCAGTGGCGCGACTGGGCCTGCTTCAGTTGAGACTGCCGGCTGCCGATCAGCTGCTTGAGCGCCGGGACGGTGCGCACGTGGTCATAGAATTCATCAAGGATCGCGGGCAGTTCGCCGCGCACGGTCGGCCAGATGTCGCGCAGGTGCTGGCGCGTGGTCTTGTCGATCCGGTTGAAATCGGCGCGGTCCGTGAAACGGTGCCGTTGATCGGTCTTGGACAGTTCGAAGTCGTCGATCATCTTTCCCTCGGTTCTAGAGCGAAAAACAGGAATGTCTGTTCATGTCCGGGGGAGAGGAAGTTCGTGACGTCGCGGCGTTTCTGGCGCTGCGAAATGCCCCCTCGACCGGGTGCCTTATTGCAGCGCAACGGCGCTTAACGATTGAATAACGCTAACAAGTCATTTCGCCAATTCAGCGAATTATCCGCTGAATATTATCTGTAAGAACACCTAATATTCGAAACAACCTATACTTCCGCAGAGGAAGTTCTGCTATCCGGCATTGCACCCCGCAAACGCTTTGTTCATTTGATGGGGGCTAAGCTGGCATCAGCCGGTGCGGCCCGGGCCGTACCCGTTGATACGCACAAGGTTTTCGACAGCTCGCTTATGGAAAAGATCGATTTCAGCCGCGTCTCGGTGCTGGTCATCGACGACAACATGCACATGCGCAAGATCGTGCGCACGCTCCTGATGGCATTTGGCATCCGCCAGGTCCAGGAAGCGGAAGATGGTGCCGCCGGCCTCGAAGCCTTCGAGCAGATGAATCCCGACATCATCATCGCCGACTGGGTGATGCCGATCATCGACGGGCTGGAAATGGTCCAGATGATCCGCCGCCCGGATTCGAGCATCAACCCGTTCGTGCCGATCATCATGCTGACGGGCCACGCCGAGAAGCGCCGCGTCGTGCAGGCGCGCGATGCCGGTGTGCACGAATTCCTCTGCAAGCCGATTTCCGCGCGCGCGCTCTACCTGCGCCTCTACAGCGTGATCGCGCACCCGCGCCCCTTCGTGAAGACCACGACCTATTTCGGCCCCGACCGCCGCCGCTACGACAACCCGCTCTACAAGGGCAGCGAGCGGCGCGAGAAGAGCTCGGTGATGGATTTCACCCAGGAGCCGGAAGACACGAACCAGATCGACTTCGATGCCATCGGAGACGACGAGCCGGCCGACACCAACCAGATCGATTTCGACGCCATCGGCGAAGACGAACCTGCCGATACCAACCAGATCGACTTCGATGCCATCGGCGCGGACGAACCCGAAGACACGAACCAGATCGACTTCGACGCGATCGATGCGGGCGAAGAAAAACAAGAAAACGAGAAGGTGGCGGTATGAGTGCACAGGACGGGAAGATGGAAGACGAAATTCTCGAAACGATTCAGCCGCCCCGCACGATGCGCCATCTTGTCTCCGGCAAGAAGAGCGGCTCGGGCCCGGCGATCGATCTCGATGCCATCGAGCGCGCCGACCAGGCGATGGAGAAACTCTCGGTTTCCTTCAACATCTGGATCGAGGAAGAAGTCGAGAAACTGCGCGAGGCGCACCAGGAAACCATTGTCAGCGGCATGGAAGGTGACGCGCGCGAAGCCCTGTTTCGCTCGGCGCACGATCTGCGTGGCGAAGCCCGCACCCTCGGATACCCGCTTTTGGGCCAGGCTGCCGGCACGCTCGCCGACCTATTGTCCATGATGCCGGAAGAAGCAGAGATCCCGCCCGCGCTGGTCGAAGGCCACGTTCAGGCCATTCACGCCATGTTGCGCGAGGACGCCAAGGGCGAGGACAACAAGATCGCCATCGAGCTTGTCAATTGCCTGCGTGAAGCGGCCAACCAGTTGCTGGAAGCCAACGGCGCATTCGATGACCCGGACGAGGAAGACGGCCAGGTCAGCGCGGCCTGAAGCAGATTGACGACGTCCCGCTAAACCCGTTGATCGCCTGATCGCAGATCACGCGGCGCGGAAATATCCGCCGGTCGCCTCGCGTGCTTCCGCGCGCGCCTCGTCGGCTGCAAGTCGCGTCAGCAACGCGTAGAACGCATCGACTTCACCGCCACAAACCGTCTCATAGCGCGTCAGCACGCGTTCGACCATGCGGCGGCCGGCTGTGAGCTGTTCCTGCTGGTTGTCGAGCGGCCCCATTTCGAACAGCACGTCGAGCGCTGCCCACAGCGCCCCTGCTCCATCCGCCGGAAGCCCCGTCTTGCGATAGATCGAACGGAACCCGTCGCCACTGCGGTCGCCCAGCAGGCTCACCACGCGTTTGCGCGGCACCCGGCTCAAGCTCGCGATGGCGGACACGAAGAATGTCATCTGGCCGCGCACCAGCGCGCGCAGCATCAGCGTGACGGTCAATTCCTTCTTGGCATGAAGCTCGGCGACGATCGCGTCCGTGTCGGCGCAATCGGGAACGTCGGCGACGTGCAGCACGGCGCGTTCCTGCACCTCGTTCATCAGGCGAGACGTGCGATCGCCGGTCAGCCAGCCACGCTCGGCAATCATCGTGCCGAGCGCTTCGGACAACCCGCCAAGCAGGCGATGACGCATCATGGGAGAAAGATCGGACCGGGCCAGCAAGGCACTGCGCAGCCGTGCATCGTCACGGTGACGCTCGACCATGCGGGCCAGAGAGGAGCGCGCGACCTGCGCGCTCGAATTCGAAAGAAGCACGAGAGCGGACGGCACCCCGCCGATTTCGGCAAGAGCCGCCGCAAGCGGAACGCCGATATCCTTGCGGCGCGCGATGGCGACCCTGTGGCCCTCCTCGCCCGCACCGCACATGTCGACGAGCCAGCCTTCGCTGAGCGCGGGGCTGCGTGACAGGACCGGGGCAGCGACCTCGCTGATATCCTCGCAAAGCGCCAGCAGGATCGGTTGCGGCGCATGGAAGCTGTCGGCGAAGCTTTCAGCCAGCGCCTTGCGCACGCGCGGTGCCGGATCGTCCAGCACGGCGAGCATCGCGGTCAGCACCTGCGCGCGCTTCGTCTCGTCGAGCTCCTTGGTGAGGTAAAGGTCTGCAAGAGCACTGACGACATCGGCCCGCTCGGCTGCTGACCCCTGCTCCAGACGCGACAGAAAACGACGCACATACATGACAACCGCACTCACTGTGACACTGCCGGAAGGCCGGCGACTGTCGGTGATTGTGCGGTCAAGGGTTTAAGGAAAGGTTCACCATGAATGCGCGTGTGAGCGGCAATTTTTCTGCCCGTTTAACGCAGAATCAACTGATGGATCAGGCGCTTCGGGAAAGCCCGAAGAAGGTCGCGATCCCATTGAGGAAGCTCGTGAACCCGCCGGGATTGGCAGGCTTGGCAGCAGCGACTGGGGCTTGCGGCTGGGAACGTGCGGGCGTCTCGATGGCACGCGAACGGCCTCCCATGCCGGTGTCGATGGCCGCCGCGTCGGACGCGCCACGCTGGGTGCGGCGGATGCTGGCGACAGCTTCCATGCGGATCTGGCCGGGTGCAGCCTCCGCCGCCTCCACGGACGCAGATTTGCTCACCGGCGTCTCGACGATGGGCATGCTGGCGCTGCCAGCGGGCGTAGCGAAGAGCGACATCGTGTCGATGCCGGTTTGCGCGGCGGGTGTCAGCCCGGACGTGTCACCTGGCTTGAACATGCCGTTGAAGAACCCGGCCTGTCCTTTCGAGGCCGGCACGACCGGTCGCGTCCCGCCGGTCTCGGCAATCTCGATCAGCTTCGGGCTGGATGCGCCGGGATGGGCGGCAACCGCGGGTGTCGAGGTCTTGTCATGCTTCGCGATCAGATTGGCGTAGACGTCTTCCACGCTGCGTGCCACGCCGCGCTTGTAGAAGATCGGCCGGTTGGCTTTGGCCGCAGCCGGGAAATGGTTCGCTGCGACGTCATTGGGCCGCGTTTCAGCGAGGTTGATCAGCTTGGCCGCGCCGCCTGCGCCCAGAAAATGCGCGATGTAGAGTTCGCCGCCGTTGGGTTCACGCCCGATGGCCTTTTCCAGATATTCGGCGTTGTCCTCGGTGAAGGCACCGGCCATCAGTGCGGCAACGTTCGGATCGCTGCGCAGGGAAAGGATGTGGCTGCGCATGTCCGGGTCGGATACGCGGAAGCGCCCGCGCCCGGTGGATTGGATGGCAGCGGCTTCCTCGTTTAGGCCGAACCGTTCGCCGTTCTCGCGCATCACGCCGAACCAGGTCGATTCGATGAACTGGAACAGCCCGGTCGCGCTGGATGTGCGCGCCTTGGCGGAGGGGTCGAACGCGCTCTCGCGCTGCGCCGTCTTCACGAGGTAGTCGAAACCGATGCCCGTGCGCTCGCTGGCATTCGACAGGGCCGAGAGAACCCGATCCGATATTGTCTGCTGTGCCGCGATCTTCATGCTGTGCCTTGAAGCATTGCGCCGGATGGCGATTGTCGCCAGCCTGCCTGACAGGCGCGTACCGAGCATCTTTAAGCTTGCGAAACTATGGTAAACGAACCGTTAACGAGAGCCGCACAACAGGGGGAAAACCGCGATGCAGGGCCTGTATTTCGAACAGTTCGAGGTGGGTGGCACCATCCATCACGCGCTGCGCCGCACGGTGACCGAGATGGACAACACCATGTTCTCCTGCCTCACCCACAATCCGCAGCCGCTGCACATCGACCACGCCTTCGCCGCAACCACCGAATGGGGCAAGCCGCTGGTCAATTCGCTGTTCACGCTGGGCTTGATGATCGGCATTTCCGTCAACGACACGACGCTCGGCACCACGATTGCCAATCTTGGCATGACGGACGTGCGCTTCCCCGCCCCCGTCTTCCACGGCGACACGATCCGCGTTGAAACCGAGATAAAGGACAAACGGGAATCGCGTTCGCGCGGCGACGCCGGCATCGTCACCTTCGAGCACCGCGCCTACAACCAGAACGGCACGCTCGTCGCCATCTGCCAGCGGCAGGCTTTCATGCGCCGCCAGCCGCAGGAGGCCTGAACCCATGCGCTCCATGCTGTTCGTGCCGGGTGACAGCCCGCGCAAGATGGAAAAGGCGCTGTCGAGCGGTGCTGATGCGCTGATCCTCGATCTCGAGGATTCCGTCTCCCAGTCCGGAAAGTCGGAGGCGCGCAAGCTGACCGCGCAATTCCTCGCCGACACGGCAGGAAGCGCCGATACCCCTGCCCTGATGGTGCGCGTCAACGCCCTCGACACGGGGATGACGGTCGAGGACGTCGATGCCGTCATCTCCGCGAAGCCACAGGCCATCGTCCTGCCCAAGGCGGAGGGTGGCGCGACGGTGCAGGAACTGCACGTCGCCATGTCGGTCGCCGAAGCGCGCGCCGGCATCGCGGACGGCACCACGGACATTCACGCCATCGCAACGGAAACCGCGCGCGGCATCTTCACGCTCGGCACCTATGGTCATTGCAGCACGCGGCTGAAGGGGCTGGCGTGGGGCGCGGAAGACCTGTCGGCCGATATCGGCGCGGAAACCAACCGCACCGCCGACGGCGCGACCGAGCCATTCCGCTTTGCCCGGTCCATGCTGCTCTTTGGCGCGGCGGACGCGGGCGTCGCGGCCATCGACACGGTTCACGTCAATTTCCGCAACCTCGATGACCTGCGCGCCGAGTGCGTGGAAGCACGCCGCGACGGGTTCACGGCGAAGATGGCGATCCATCCTGCGCAGGTGCCGATCATCAATGAGGTTTTCACCCCGTCCGAGGAAGACATCGCCTTCGCGCGGCAGGTGGTGCAGGCCTTCGCGCAGGATGAAAGCGTCGGCGTCGTCGCCATTGACGGGCGCATGTACGACCGCCCGCACCTGCGCCGCGCCGAACGACTGCTGGCGCGGGCGCGACCCTAACCGGTCAGTTGCCGCCTGGTCGCGTCATCTGGAACAGTTCCCGAACCACGCAGTAGTCGCGGTAGCCAAGACGCGCCAGCGGCTGTGCGCGGGTGATGTCGACCATCCCGTCCTCGATCAGGCTGTCGTCGATATGGATGCCGACCACCGCGCCGAACACGGTGCTGGCAGTGACCTCCACACCGTCGACGGGATCGAAGTTCACCGTCTTCAGGTAGCGGCATTCGAGAGCCACCGGCGATTCCTTGACGCGCGGCGCGTCCACCATTTCGCAATCGACGGGCGTCAGGCCGGCCAGCTCGAACTCGCTGATGCCGCTGTCGGTGGGCGCAGACGACTCGTTCATCTGGTCGCGCAGGTCCCACGTGGCCAGCGAACAGGAAAACGCTCCGGTCTCCTCGATATTGGCAATGGAATCCTTGTAGCCCTCGGACGCGAACCCGACGATGGTCGGATGCGTCGAAAAGGCATTGAAGAAGCTGTAGGGCGCGAGGTTGAGCACCCCGGACTTGCTCTTCGAGCCGATCCAGCCGATTGGGCGCGGCGCGATCAGCGCCTTGACCGGGTCGTGCTTCAGTCCATGGTCGCGCTTCACGGCATCGTAGAACATGTCGTTGTCTCCAGGTTTCTTGTTGTCTCGAAGCAGTTCAGCCGGCCCAGACCTGCGTCAGCGCGGCAATGTCCGGCCGTTCGCGGTCGGTCTGCGGGTTGTCGTTCGTGCCGATGTGAATGAAGCCGGCGATTTTTTCACCTGGCTCCAGATTGAACAGGTCGCGCGCGTTTTCGTCGAGCGAGGCCCAGCCCGTCAGCCACTGTGCGCTGTATCCCAACGCGTTTGCCGCGTGGATCAGGTTCAGGCACACCGCACCTGCAGACAGAAACTGTTCCCATTCCGGCACTTTCGGGCTGTCCACCGGCGAACTTACCACCGCGACGTGAACCGGGCTCGAGGTCAGCGCTTCGCGGTCCTTCGCCAGGCGTTCCTCGGCCACATCCGGCTCGCGCTCCTTGCGCAGCGCCGAAACGCGGTCGGCAAGTGCCTCGCGCGCATCCGCCGCAACCACGATGAACCGCCATGGCGCAAGCTTGCCGTGATCGGGCACACGGGCGGCGATGGTCAGCATTTGCGCCAGCTCGTCGCCGCTCGGACCGGGTTCACCCATCAGGCGCGCGGGAACGGAGCGACGCGCCTCAAGATAGCCTACAAGTTCGGGAAAGGATTCAGACATGATCTTGATCTAGCATCCGCTGTGGGCCTACGACAGATGCCGTTAAGTCCGCTTGATTATAAATTGCGTGACCGGGGACGTAGCGCCAGCCCGCCGTGCGGCAAGCGCGCATCATCGCCCCTTGCAACGAACAGTGTGTCCCCGATCCGATGATGAACCGTTACCTCCCCCTCCTCGCCTCGTTTGCGCTCTGCCTCGCGCTGCTCGTGCCATCGCTTGCGGTGGCGCAGTCGGCGGATGACACGGTGCGCGCCGTCGGCGAGATGCTGCAGGGCGTGATGGGCAACAGTGACGATACCGCTACCGAGCCCGAGGAAGACCCCGGCAACGCCGATGGCGAGGTCTCGGGTCCGGCAGACTCCTCGAACGTGCCGGCCGCGCAGGTCCCGAGTGCCGATGCGCCGCCGGTGCCCGGCAGGCTCTACGCGCGGCTCACGAAGGATGAAGGCGCACTGGGCTCCGGCGTGCGCTGGCGCGTCTACAGCGCCAAGCCGGAAGCCGATGGCAGCTACCGCACCATCGCGGCCTCCGACGAACCGCAGCCGGTGATCTCCGTGGTGCCGGGCGAATACGTCGCCGTCGCGGTGTTCGGCCATGCGGTCGCCTCGCGCAAGCTCACCGTCGAGAGCACCCCGTTCCGGGAAGCCGTGACGCTCAACGCCGGCGGCCTGCGCCTCACCTCGCTGAAGGCCGATGGCTCGTCGCTGTCGGCGCGCGCCGTGAAGCTGGCGGTCTATTCCGCCGAGCAGGACGAGTTCGGACAGCGCAAGCTGATCGTCGACAACGCCCAGCCCGGCCGCGTGATCGTGCTGAACGCCGGCAGCTACCATATCGTCAGCCAGTACGGCGATGCGAATTCCGCCGTGCAGGACAACGTGAAGGTCGAGCCGGCGCAGCTCACCGACGCCCGCATTTCCCACAATGCCGCGCAGATCACCTTCAAGCTGGTCAACGAGACCGGCGGCGAAGCGCTGGCGAACACCTCGTGGAGCATCCGCACTCCGGCGGGCGACGTGGTCAAGGAAAGCTTCGGCGCATTTCCCACACACATTCTGGCCGCCGGCGACTACTCGGTGATTGCCCGCCACGAAGACCGCATCTTCAACCGCGAGTTTTCCGTCGCGCCGGGCCTGTCACAGGAAGTCGAGGTCGTCGCACAGTAGTGCGAAGGCCACTCGGCCGGAGCGCCATTGGTCGCACCCCGCCCTCTCGACAGCCGCAACCGAACCGTGTTCGACTTCTCCGGTCTGTGAAATCCGGCGATAGCTTGCTGACGTAACGCGTGCTGACACCGGAGTGCTGGGGAGGCCGGAATGCCCGATCTTGGCGACGCACTGATCCTCGCGCGCATCCAGTTCGCGTTCACCGTCAGCTTCCACTTCATCTTCCCGGCCTTTTCCATCGGGCTGGCCAGCTACCTCGCCGTACTCAACTTGCTGAACTACGTCACCGGCGAAGCCCGCTACATCGAGCTGTTTCGCTACTGGGTGAAGATCTTCGCGGTCGCCTTCGCCATGGGCGTCGTCTCCGGCATCGTCATGTCGTACCAGTTCGGCACCAACTGGTCGGTCTTCTCAGACAGGGCCGGCCCCGTCGTCGGCCCGCTAATGGCCTACGAGGTGCTGACGGCGTTTTTCCTGGAGGCAGGCTTCCTCGGCGTGGTGCTGTTCGGGCGCGACCGGGTGGGACCGGGCCTGCACCTGGCCGCCACCATCCTCGTTGCAGCGGGAACCGCGGTTTCCGCCTTCTGGATCCTGAGCGTCAATTCGTGGATGCACACGCCGACCGGCTACGAAATTGCCGAAAACGGCCAGTTCCTGCCGGTTGGAAGCTGGTGGGACATCGTCTTCAATCCGAGCTTCCCCTACCGCCTTCTGCACACCGTCACCGCCGCCTACCTGACGACAGCGCTGGTCGTCGGCGGGGTCGGCGCCTACCACCTGCTGCGCGACAGCGGCAACCGCCACGCCCGCACGATGTTCTCCATGGCGATGTGGATGGCGGCCATCGTCGCGCCGATCCAGATTTTCCTCGGCGATTTGCACGGTCTCAACACGCTGGAGCACCAGCCGGTGAAGGTCATGGCCATGGAAGGCCATTTCGACAGCCACCCGGACGGCGCGCCGCTCATCGTGTTCGGCCTGCCCGACCAGGAGGAAAAGACCGTTCATTGGTCGATCGAGATCCCGAAGCTCTCCTCGCTGATCCTCAAGCATGACGCCAACGCCCCGCTGAACGGCCTCGATACGGTGGACGATGCCGACGAACCGCCCGTCGCCATCGTCTTCTGGTCGTTCCGCATCATGGTCGGGCTTGGCTTCCTGATGGCGCTGCTCGGCGCGGTCAGCCTGTTCGCGCGTCTGCGCGGGACGCTGTTCGAATGGCCCCTGCTGCACCGCTTCGCGATTGGGATGGGGCCAAGCGGCTTCGTCGCCGTGATTGCCGGTTGGGTCACGACGGAGGTCGGCCGCCAACCCTGGGTGATCCACGGGTTGCTGCGCACCGCGGACGCCGTTTCCCCCATCGACGCACCCGCCCTCACCGCTTCGCTGCTTGCGTTCATCGTGGTCTATACCGGCGCGTTCGGCACCGGCACCTGGTACATCCTGCGGCTCATGTCGAAGATCCCCGGCACCACGACCTCCGATCCGGAAGACGAAGCGCCCGGCATCGCCGTCGCGCCGCAGCAGAAGGGGGCCTGAGCCATGGAAGTCAATTTCGACCTGACGCTGATCTGGGCCTTCCTCATCGCCTTCGCGATCTACGCCTATGTCGCGCTCGACGGGTTCGACCTCGGCATCGGCATCCTGTTTCCCTTCTTCCCCGTCGGCGCGGACCGCGACCAGGCGATGAATTCCGTCGCGCCGGTCTGGGATGGCAACGAGACGTGGCTGGTGCTCGGCGGCGGCGGGCTGTTTGCCGCCTTCCCGCTCGCCTACGCGATCCTGATGACGGCGTTCTACCCGCCCATCATCGTCATGCTGCTGGCGCTGGTGTTTCGCGGGGTCGCCTTCGAATTTCGCTGGCGCGACCCCGGCCACCGCCGCTTCTGGGACGCGGCCTTCTGCGGCGGCTCGTTCGTTGCCGCGCTCATGCAGGGCATCGTGCTTGGCGCCATGCTGCAGGGCGTCGAGGTCGAGGGCCGTACATATGCCGGCGGCTGGTTCGACTGGCTCACGCCCTTCTCCATCATGACCGGCATCAGCGTCGTCATCGGCTATGCGCTGCTCGGTGCGACGTGGCTGCTGTGGAAGACCGAAGGCGAGGCGCAGGAAATCGCGCGGCGCTTTGCCTGGTACGGCTTTGTCGGAACGGTCGGAGCGATTGGTGCCGTCAGCCTCGCGACGCTGTTCCTCGATCACACCTACTACGAGAAGTGGTTCGCCTTTCCCGGCGTCATCTACACGGCGCAGGTGCCGCTAGTGACGGCGATCCTGTGCTTCGGGTTCCTGCAATCTATGCGTGGCGGGCGGGAAGTCTGGCCCTTCATCATCTCGCAGGTGTTGTTCCTGGTAACGCTGATCGGGCTTGGAATCAGCATCTTCCCATACGCCGTGCCCGTTGCGCTGACGATCTGGGACGTGGCCGCTCCGGAAAAGAGCCAGATATTCATGCTGGTCGGGGCCGGAACCATGGTGCCGATCATCCTCGCCTACACCGTCTATGCCTATTGGGTGTTCCGCGGGAAGGTCGGCCACGAAGGCTACCATTGAGCGGGGAAGCCGGCGCAACGCCGCGCCCGCTCTGGAAGCGGCTTGGCTGGATGGCGCTGATCTGGGCGGCAAGCGTCGCCGCGCTTGGTGCTGTCGCCATGGTCATCCGCTGGGCGCTGATCCCGTGACGAAAAAGGCCGGCGCGAACGCCGGCCTCGTAATCCTTGTTACTCCGCAGCCGCAGCCATCTGCGCGCCGGAATCCGGCGCGACGGCCTCGGCCTTCAGCTGCTCGACGATCTCGTCCAGCGAAACGGTCGTCTGGTCGCGCGACCCGAGCCGGCGCACGGACACCGTCCGCTCCTCCGCCTCGCGCTTGCCGACGACGAGCAGCACCGGAACCTTGGCGTGGGAATGCTCACGCACCTTGTAGTTGATCTTCTCGTTGCGAAGATCGGTCTCGGCGCGAAGCCCCGCCGCATCGAGCGTGCGCTGGACTTCCTGCGCGTAGTCGTCGGCTTCCGACACGATGGTCGCGACCACCGCCTGCGTCGGCGCGATCCACAGCGGGAAGAGCCCGGCATAGTGCTCGATCAGGATGCCGGTGAAGCGCTCCAGCGAGCCGAACATCGCCCGATGCAGCATGACCGGAACGTGCCGGTCGCCGTCCTGGCCGATGTAGAACGCGCCAAGCCGCCCAGGCAGGTTGAAGTCGACCTGCAAGGTGCCGCACTGCCAGTCACGCCCGATGGCATCGCGCAACACGTATTCGAGCTTTGGCCCGTAGAAAGCCCCCTCGCCCGGATTGAGCGTCCACTCGTGGCCGGTGACGTCTATGGCGTGGCGAAGAGCTGCTTCCGCCTGGTCCCAGATATCGTCGGACCCGACGCGCTTTTCAGGCCGGTCGGAGAACTTGATGCGCACGTCCTCGAACCCGAAATCCTTGTAGATCGACAGGATCAGGTTGTGGACGCGCAGGCACTCGTCGGTGATCTGCTCTTCGGTGCAGAAGATGTGCGCATCGTCCTGCGTGAAGTGCCGAACGCGCATAAGCCCGTGCAGTGCGCCCGACGGCTCGTAGCGATGCACCTTGCCGAACTCGGCGATCTTCAGCGGCAGGTCGCGGTAGCTCTTCAGCCCGTTGCGGAAGATCTGGACGTGGCCGGGACAGTTCATCGGCTTGCAGCAATAGACGCGCTCGTCAGGCGTCTCGGTCACATACATGTTCTCGCCGAACTTCTCCCAGTGGCCGGACTGCTCCCACAGGCCCTTGTCCATCATGTCAGGGCTGTTCACCTCCAGGTAGCCGGCCTCGTGCTGGCGGCGGCGCATGTAGCCGATCAGCTGCTGGAACATGGTCCAGCCCTTGGCGTGCCAGAAGACGGCGCCCGGCGCCTCTTCCTGGAAATGGTAGAGGTCCATCTCGCGGCCGAGCCGGCGATGGTCGCGCTTCTCCGCCTCCTCCAGCATGTGCAGGTAGGCGTCGAGGTCGTCTTTCTTGGCCCAGGCAGTGCCGTAGATGCGCGTCAGCATCTCGCGGTTGGAATCGCCGCGCCAATAGGCACCCGCCACCTTCATCAGCTTGAAGGCATCGCCGATCTTGCCCGTGGAGGTCATGTGCGGACCACGGCACAGGTCGAGCCACTCGCCTTGGCGGTAGATCTTCAGGTCCTGGTCCTCGGGGATCGCATCAATCAGTTCGACCTTGTAGCGCTCGCCCGCCTCAGTGAAGTGCGCCTTCGCCTCGTCGCGCGTCCACACCTCCTTGGTGAAGGGGGCGTCGCGCTTGATGATCTCGCGCATCTTCGCCTCGATCTTCTCAAGGTCCTCGGTCGTGAACGGCTCGTTGCGCGCGAAGTCGTAGTAGAACCCGTTCTCGATCACGGGTCCGATGGTGACCTGCGTGCCGGGAAACAGCTCCTGCACGGCCTCGGCCATGACGTGCGCGGCATCGTGGCGGATCAGTTCAAGGGCTGCCTCATCGTCGCGGGTGACGATACGAACCGTCGCGTCCCGGTCGATCGGGTCGGCGAGGTCGCGCAATTCGCCGTCCACGGCGACTGCAACCGCCTTCTTGGCCAGCGACTTGGCAATGGAACCGGCAATGTCGGCACCGCTCACGCCAGCGTCATACTCGCGCGCGTTGCCGTCGGGAAATGTGATGGTGATCATGTCGGAACTCCTCCGGCTCAACTCCTGCACACCAAGCAGGTAAGCATCAGGAAACCCGCGAATGGCTCGCGGGCGGTTTCGCTGCGTCCTCTATCCTGATTTCATGGGCAAAGGCAAACTTCGCAATCCAACAGGAGCAGCACAGCCCAGCCCCATGACAGACCGGATCAGCCACCGCTTCAACACCGCCCTCGTTCGCGAACCCGCCCAAAGCATCGCGCATGGCCTGCGCGATGGCGACGGTCCCGACCCCGACCCGGCAGCCTTCTCCGAGGAATTCCATGCCTATGTCGGTGCGCTGAGACGGGCCGGCGTCACGGTGAAGCGCCTGCCCGCGCTGGAAGCGTTTCCTGATTCCGTCTTCATCGAGGACCCGGCGCTCTGCCTGCCCGACACCGCTGTTCTGCTGCGCCCCGGTGCGCAAAGCCGTATCGGCGAGGCCGCGGAACTGGAACCTGCCCTGCGCGGCCAGATCGCAACCGTGCGCAAGCTCGCCGGTCCCGGCCACGTGGACGGCGGCGACATCATGGTGACGGGATCGGAAGTGATCGTCGGCCTGTCGGCCCGCACTGACCGGGAAGGTTTCGATGAACTCGCGGAAATCCTGCGTGGCTGGGGCTACGCGGCGCGCTGCGTGGAAACACCACCCGGCGTGCTGCACCTGAAGACCGCCAGCGCCGTGCTGGCCGACGATACCGTCCTCTGCACCCCGCAAATGGCTGAAAGTGACGTTTTCGAGGGCTACCGGATCATCGAGACGGCACCGGGCGAAGAGGCGAGCGCCAACGCGATCCGCGTCAACGACACGGTGCTGGTCTCGGCCGGTTACCCGGAAACCACCCAGCGCATCCGTGAAGCGATGCCCGAGGTGATCGTAGAACCACTGTCCACGGCGCAGGCCGCCCGCGTCGATGGTGGACTGTCCTGCATGTCATTGCGGTTTTTCCAGTCGGAATAAGCGCTTAGCCCTGTTCGCGCATCCGCCATATGCCGTAGCGCCACGGCAGGTACCACCGCGCGTCGGGATTGATGTCTCCCGGTACGGGATCGAAGCCGTCGCCGCCGCCGGGGCGGCAACGCTGGATGCGCGCAATGCCCATCCACAGGCCCGCCCAAGCGCCATGCTGTCGCACCGCATCGGATGTGTATTCCGAGCAGGTTGGCAGGTAGCGGCAATGCCGCCCCATGAACGCTGAAAGCGTCAATTGGTAGAAACGGATAACCCCGAGAGCCAGATACTGGCCGAGACTACGGGAAGCGCCGTCGCTCACGCTTGCGCGGCAGACTTTTCGTCCGCGCCTGTCCCTTCGGCGGCCGCGCTTTCCGCCATGTCGAGTGCGGATACCACCGCATCGAACGTCAGCAGCGTGGAGGCATGGCGCGCCTTGAAGTCGCGCACCGGCCCCAGCACTTGCAGGTCGGCCCAGTCGCTATCCGGCGCAGGCGCGCCCTCTTTCAACATGGCGTGCATCTCGTCGCGAAGCTTCCGCAGGCGAGCGGCGCTCTCGCCGACCACGTGCCGCGCCATGATGGAGGACGATGCCTGCCCCAGCGCGCAGGCCTTCACCTGGTGGGCGAAATCGGTGACGACCCCGTCAGCGACCTTGAGATCGACCGTGACCGTGGACCCGCACAGCTTGGAATGGGCCTTCGCGGTCCCGTCGGGGTCTTCCAGCCGCCCGATAAGCGGAATATCGGCGGCAAAGCCGAGTATCTGCTTGTTGTAGAGGTCGTTGAGCATGGCCGGTCCGATACCTGCGCGAAAAGCGCGCCCTGGGAATTGTTCCGCCCTAACATAAGTCCTCAACCCTGCCACGGCGACCCCCGTATGCGCCGAGAGGCCGTGAGTTGATTGCAACCGTGCCATTCCCATATAATAAAATGCACTGATGGCGGACGAGACGGAAATTTGTCCCGAAGCGGGATGATCCGTCGAAAGAGGAACGTTCGTACATCTCTTAAATGCAGGCTTCACCAAAGAGCAGCCGGCAACAGTGGTTAGGTCACGCCTCAGGCGATGACGAGGCCCGAACAGGCATGCCGAAACCGTTTCGCGGTTGAGGCGATGAGGACGCGAAGGAATTGTCCATGGATGCGATCGTCAAGAAGCTGAAGGCGGAATCGATCCTTGCGGAGGTGCCGAAGTACCCGCGCCCCACGCGCGACGAGGCCGAGGCCGCCGTGCGCACGCTCATTGCATGGGCCGGCGACAATCCCGACCGCGAAGGCCTGCTGGACACACCGGCGCGCGTCACCAAGGCCTATGAAGAGCTTTATCGCGGCTACGGCGAATCCCCGGTCGACCACCTGTCGCGCACCTTCGAGGAGGTCGGTGGCTACGACGACATCGTGCTGGTGAAGGACATTCCGTTCTATTCCCACTGCGAGCACCACATGGTGCCGTTCATCGGCAAGGCGCATATCGGCTACTACCCGCAGGACCGGGTCGTGGGCCTCTCCAAGCTTGCCCGCGTGGTCGACACGTTCGCCCGTCGCCTGCAGACGCAGGAAAACATGACCGCGCAGATCACGCTGGCGATCGACGAGATCCTCAAGCCGCGTGGCGTCGCGGTGATGCTGGAAGCCGAGCACAAGTGCATGTCCATGCGCGGCATCCAGAAGCAGGGCGCACGCACGGTCACCAACCAATTCACCGGCATCTTCCAGGATGACCCTGCCGAGCAGGTCCGCTTCCTGACGATGGTGCGCGGCAGCTGACGGTGACGCGGAGCTTTCCCGAACTGCGAGACGCGCACGCGCGCGAGACCAGCGACCTGCTTGCCCCGGCCTTCAACCGGGACGGGCTGGTCACGTGCGTCGTCACCGATGCCCACGACGGCACGGTGCTGATGCTTGCCCACATGAACGACGAGGCGCTGTCACTGACGCTGGAAACCGGCATCTGCCACTTCTGGAGCCGCTCGCGCGGCAAGCTGTGGAAGAAGGGCGAAACCAGCGGAAATACCATCGCCGTGGCCGATATCCGCGTGGACTGCGACCAGGACGCGATCTGGGTCTCTGGCCGTGTCGCCGGAGACGGTGTCGCCTGCCACACGGGCCAGCGATCCTGCTTCTATCGCGGCGTGAAGACAGCCGACGGCAAGGCCACGCTGTTCACGGTTGATTGACCGCAATTTCGACGCGATTGCGAACATTCATCACTCCTTCAACGCTTCCCTGCGATCATGTGGGCGAAGGTGAAGGATGGCTTACATGTTCGGTTCGGTTTCACAGAGACTGTTCCACGGCGCAGGCGATGCGCAGCCCGACGATGTCGGCGGAGCAAGCACGCCCGTCCAATCCGATGAGCCAGCCCCGCCGGATCGCGACATTTCCGCAGAAACGGCGTCTTCCCACCGCGGGCTGACCATCGGCATCGCGCTGGGAGGCGGTGCCGCACTCGGCTGGGCGCATATCGGCGTGCTGCGCGTCCTCATCGAAAATGGCTACGATCCGGACATCATCGCCGGCACCTCCATCGGTGCCGTCGTCGGCGGATGCCACGCGGCTGGCCGGCTGGACGATGTCGAGGACTTCGCACTGTCTCTCACCCGCCGCCGTGTCTTCGGCATGTTGGATTTCAGCCTCAGCGGGTCGGGCCTCATTTCCGGCGACCGCCTTTCGACCCTGCTCGAGAAGGGCCTCATCGATCACGATATCGAGACGCTGCCCAAGCGGTTCGTTGCCGTGGCAACCGAAATGCGCACCGGCCACGAGATCTGGCTGCAGAAGGGAAACCTGGTCGAGGCGCTGCGCGCATCCTACGCCCTGCCCGGCGTCTTCAAGCCGCGCAAGGTCATGGGGCGCTGGCTCTTCGACGGCGCAATGGTCAACCCCGTGCCGGTCTCCGTTTGCCGAGGCCTCGGCGCACGCCTCGTCATTTCCGTGAACCTGCAGTCCGACCAATTCGGCAAGGGTGGCGTGGTGCCGCTTGTCGAGGAACCGGACGCGGACGAGGACGAAGCCATCCCCGGTCGGATCGAGACCGCCGCCCGGCTCGTGCGCAAGCAGCTCGTCGGCGCACCGGATGGACCTCCCGGCATGTCGGCGGTGATGATGGACGCGCTGACCGTGATGCAGGACCGCATTTCGCGCGCGCGCCTTGCCGGCGACCCGCCGGACATCAATATCGGGCCGCGCGTGCGCAAGATCGGGCTGTTCGAGTTCCATCGCGCCAAAGAGGCGATCGACGCCGGTCGCGAGGCAGCCGAGCGCGCGCTGGAAGACATCGCCCAGGCCGTGGTTTCGCTCCGCGAAGTCTGAATGCCCGACGGCGTCTAGCCGGCTGCGATGTAATCCTGCATCGCGCGCCATTCCGTTTCGATATCAGCGATCCGGCGGCGGACAACGTCCCCTATGGAGATGATGCCGGCGATCTTGCCGCCGTCGATCACCGGTACGTGGCGGAACTTGCCCTCGGTCATCTGCATCATCACGGAGTTCACGCGGTCTTCCTTCTTGCAGGTGACCACTTTCTTCGTCATGTGCGTGCCGACAGCCTCGCCCAGCGCCTCCGGCCCGCCGCGCGCGACCGCGCGAACGACGTCGCGTTCGGAGATGATGCCAGCGAGTTTTCCGTTGGAATCCGTGGCGAGGACAGCACCGATCTTGTGCTTGTCGAGCAGCTTGGTGACGTCCAGAAGCGTTTCTTCCGGACTGACCGTGACCACGTCCGGTCCCTTGTCGGCAAGAATGCTGGAAACGGTCATTGCTGGTCCTCCTCGCTGATGGCGCACCGTTCGTTGCGGTTTTTCGCGCCGGATTCCTCCCCGCTATCATGAAGCCGGCTCGCCGCTACGGCAAGCGGGATCGGGGCATTTCAGGCCGCGACAGTGTCCCGAACCGGGTCAAACAGCTTGAAAAGCAGCAATCCGGCCAGGAATCCGCCCATATGGGCTTCCCACGCGATTTCGGCGTCGATACCCCCGATCTGCACCGCACCCAGCCCGAAGATCAGGTTGAAGCCGAACCACACGGCCATGAACAGCAGCACATTCCGGTTGGCCAGAGCCCCGAGGATGCCTGCCGCCGGTGCCTGGATGGCGGCCTGCGGGTCCGCGCGGCCGGAGCGAGTCAACGGGCCGCCCGGCGAGAACGCAAAGCGGATCGCGGCGCCCATGTAGCCGGAAACCGCTGCCGAGGCGCCGATCACCGGCACCATCTCGCCCCAGTGCGTCACGAGATGCGCCAGCGCTCCGAAAATGGAACACACGGCCCCCAGCGCCAGGAATCGTACCGCCCTGAAACGCTGCGCCACCGGCGCGCCGAAGGCGAGCAGCCAGATCGAATTTGAAAACAGGTGCAGCCAGCTTCCGTGGAGGAACGTGTAGGTCACCGGCCCGAGCAGGTCGCCCAGCACACCAAGCGGCATCGGCATGTCGAGCGTGGTCTGCACGTAGCGCCCCGGCAGGAACCCGAACGCAAAGACCACCCATAGGTCGGTGCGCGCATCCAGCAGGTAGCGCAGGACATGCACGCCGATCAGTCCGGCGATCAGCCACACGAGGATCATCGGCACGTTGAATGCCGGAGGATTGATCCGTTCCTCGATGGGCTCTGCGAAGGGTTCTTGGTCGTCCATGAATGCTCCTGCCCTGCCTTGGCATGCCGTCTGCGAGTGACTCCCGAACAACATCAATTCCGGGCCGCGCTGTGTCGAAGCGACACGTCTCGCGTGCCCCGGCGGGATAACGCAAGGGGCGGTATGTACGCACTTGAAACACTGACTGTCGACCGCGCGGTCGCGCGCATGAGGGCACCGGAGACGCGCGAACTGTTTTCCTACTGGGACCGCATTCGCGGAATGGAAGAAGCCCCCGACCGCCGCGACCTGGAGCCGTTCGATATTTCCGCCTGCCTCGGCGATATCCTGCTTGTGGATACCGACCACGCCTCCAACATGATCCGCCTCGTCGGCAGTCGCATCGCGACGAACATGGTCCGCGACCTGCGCGGCCAGTCCTTTGACATGCTGTGGACACCCCGCGACCGGCCGCGCGTGCGTGAACTGCTCGACTACGCCATCGCGTGTCCCTCCGGCATCCAGTTCGATTTCACGATGCTCACGGCGTCCGGACGCTCTGCCGCGATGGAGGGCCTGTTACTGCCGATGCGTTTCGGTGGCCCAAACATCCGTCGGCTGATCGGCATTTTCACGCCGATGGAGCAGCCCTGGTGGGTTGGCGCTGAGGCTGTGAACGATCTGGTGCTTGATCGCGCGGCAATCTTCCCGACAACGCCGCAGAACGCGCTCACACCGCGCTTTGCCCGCTCGCATCCCATCTTCGCCGATGCGACGCCTCGCCGCCGGGTGCGGCATCTTGCCCTCTACGATGGTGGATTGAAGTAAGCCCTGTGGCCAAACCGCGGCATGCGCCATGAGGAATCAGCATTTTTGCGGTCGGGGATTACGACTGGTTAACCCGCCCTTCACTAGAATGGGGGCGTTGGTGCTCGGAAATATGCTTAATCGGCTTATCGTAGCACCGACGCATGGGAGTGTTCATCGGTGCTCAATCCGGTTTCGCCAAAGCTTGCCGAAGCCCAGAAAGACGGTCGGCGGTTCCGCCGCGTCCCCGTGCACCTGCTCGGTCGCTACATGCTGCCTGATCGCCGCGAATTCGAGTGCTCTGTCATCGACATGTCGCCCGGCGGCGTCTCGATGAATGCACCTGTCTGCGGCAAGCCCGGAGACCGGGTCGTCGCCTATCTCGATCATGTCGGCCGCGTGGAAGGCAAACTGACCCGCCTGTTCAAGGGCGGCTTTGCCATGAGCATCGAGGCCGGTGAGCGCAAGCGAGAGAAACTGGCCAACCAGCTCACCTGGCTGGTGAACCGCTCCGCACTCGGACTTCCCGAGGATCGCCGCTTCGAGCGCGTGACCCCGACGGACAAGTTCACCCAGATGACGCTGTCGGACGGACGGACCTTCCCCTGCCGCATCATCGACATGTCGCGCTCCGGCGCGGCCATCCGCGCCTCCGTGGTGCCCAATGTCGGCTCCCCCGTGACGCTGGGCAACCAGCGCGGCCTTGTCGTGCGTGCCTTCGATGATGGCTTCGCGATGGAGTTCTCCGACGCACTGACCGACGAGGAACTGCGCCAGCAGTTCGGCGCCGTCGCCTGATTGCGGCGAGCCCGCACCTCCTGACCAATCCACAGACAAGACCAGGCTCGCGCCTGGCGCACCCTGTTTGCCCCCTGACGCAACGTCAGGCTCGCGGTCGCGGCATCGCTCGCCTGCGAGACCCCCTCTCCAGCCAGTAAAACATGGTTAGCGAGGTGTTAAACCAATCGGTAAAATTCGATTCAAATTGTGTTCGCACTTCTACCGCTGCGTTTCCCATGGTTTTCGCAGGGTCGATCAAACACCCATTTGCATAAAATTGCTCGTATTGACTTAGATCGGTAGCGAAACATCGCTGGCACAGTGTCCCCATAACAACAAGAACAGGGGGCTGTTCAAGATGATGAAGGCAACACTCATCGCATTGGCGTCGCTGGCGATTGCGTCAGTCACCGCCATCCCGGCCGGGGCGGCAACACCCGGCCAGAATTCAGGCGCCGCGAACATGGAAGTGTTCGGGGATGCACGGGCGCCGATCGGCTACGTGCAATTCTGCAGCCAGTATCCGGCGGAATGCAACGCCGCCGGGCGTGGCCGCACCTACATGCCGCTCACCAACGAGCGTTGGGCGGAACTGGACGGCATCAACCGGCATATCAATGCCGCCGTCGCTCCGGTGACCGACCTTGAACTCTACGGCCGCGAGGAACTGTGGACGTATCCGAACCGCTACGGCGACTGCGAAGACTACGCACTGCTGAAGCGCCATATGCTGATCCGCCGTGGCTGGGCACCGGAATCTTTGCTGATGACGGTTGTCTGGGATGAAAACGGCGACGGACATGCCGTGCTGACAGTCACGACGTCAGAAGGCGACATGGTGCTGGACAACAAGCGCGACGACATCCTGCGCTGGCAGTCCACCGGCTACACATTCGAGAAGCGCCAGTCGACGCAAGGGCGCGGTCGCTGGGTCTGGCTTCGCGGCGACCGTCCCGGCGCGATGATCGGAGTGGGTTCGACGCGCCGATAACAAGTTTACGCGGCGGGGCGCCGCGACAAGCTACAGCCAAGAAACCGGTCTGCGCCCCCACCCCGACGTCCCTGACGGCCGGTTTCTTCAAGCCCGACCCTCCCGTTCCCCCGCGGGAGGGTCGGCACCTTTTTCAAGGCTCCTGTGGCGGCTACACGTCGATGCGCGTAAACGACTTCGCGTAGCGGCGTGCCTTGTCCATGTAGATTTCAGCAGCGCCCTTGAGCTGCGCGATCTGCTCCTCGCCGATGGTGCGGATCACCTTGCCCGGCATCCCCACGACAAGTGAATTGTCCGGTATCTCGCGCCCCTCCGGAATCAGCGAATGCGCGCCGACGATGCAGTTGTCGCCAATGCGCGCGCCGTTCATCACCGTCGCCCCCATGCCGATCAGCGTGTTGTTGCCGACCGTGCAGCCGTGCAGCATCGCCAGGTGGCCAAGAGTGCACCCCTCACCCACCGTCAGCGGAAAGCCCATGTCGGTGTGGAAGACGCATCCGTCCTGCACGTTCGTGCGTGCGCCGATCTCGATATATTCGTTGTCGCCGCGCAGAACCGCGCCGAACCACACGCTCGATTGCGAGCCAAGGCGTACCTTGCCAAGCACCGTCGCGTTCTCCGCGACCCAAGCGCTGCCGTCTCCGGCGAGTTCGGGCCGGATACCTTCAAATTCGTAGATTGCCATGAAATGCGTCCCGTCTGGCGCGGACGCGTCAGGCGAGCAGTCCGCGAGCAAATTCGATAACGGTGAGGATAAACACCCCGGACATCAGACACCACCCGGCAGCGATGCCGCCGGACGCCGCGATCCAGCCGATGGGGCGGCCATGCATCATGCGCCCGCGATAGGAGTTGCGAGCCAGCACCAGCGGGCCGCAGAACAGCAGCAGGATAACGTGGAGCACGGCCTTGGAGGGCGCTTCCGGGCGCTTGTCGAAGCGCGGGCGATCGGAGATCAGCAGGCGGTAGGCGCTCTGGGCGACGCCGGCAGCGGCGATCCCGATGAACACGACGAGTAGATGCATCCCGAACGACATACGCAACACCTGCAAAACGCGCCGCAGGGTGGAATGGTCGCCCCGCGGCAGAACACGTGGGTTGGAGACGAACAGCGCCTCAAGCCCATTGCAAAGCTATTGCAAGTTCCGCGCCGCACCTAGATGTGCCGCCGCGAAACAGGATCGCCGGTGGATAAGTGTTGAAATGTCCCGATTCGGGCCGCCGGAGGGCGGCCCTGTTCGGAATCAGATGCCGTCGCCGAGGAAATTCATCGGGCTGCTGGTCAGCCTATGATCCATCGAAAGCGCCGGTTCGCTGCAGCCCGCCTCGCCCACGATGCGCGCGGGCACGCCGGCAACCGTCGTGCACTTCGGCACGTCGCTGAGGACCACGGAGCCAGCCGCAACGCGCGAGCAGGCACCGACCTCGATATTGCCGAGGATCTTCGCGCCCGCCCCGATCAGCACGCCACGGCGCACCTTCGGATGACGGTCGCCCGTCTCCTTGCCGCTGCCGCCCAGCGTGACGTTGTGCAGGATGGACACCTCGTCCTCCACCACAGCCGTTTCGCCGATGACGATGCCGGTCGCATGGTCGAGCATGATGCCCTTGCCCATGCGCGCAGCCGGGTGAATGTCGAGGCCAAGCTGCGACGAAGCGCGGCTCTGCAGGTAAAGGGAGAAGTCGCGGCGGCCGCGCTTCCACAGGTGGTGCGAGAGGCGGTGGACCGCCAGCGCCTGGAAGCCCTTGAAGAACAGCACCGGCTCGATATAGCGGAAGCAGGCCGGATCGCGTTCGTGCACGGCGACGATGTCGGCGCGGATCGCACGGCCGATCTCCGGGTCTTCCTCGGCAGCCGCAATGAAGGCCTGCCGGATGTGGATTGCAGGAACGTCCGGATGGTCGAGGCGCGAGGCGATGCGGTTGGCAACCGCGGCCTCAAGCGTCGTCTCGTTGATGATGTCGCTGACCACTAGGCCGGACAGCGCAGGCTCGGCTGCGAGCACGTCTTCGGCCTCTGCCCGCAGGCGCGTCCAGACCGGATCGACGGACGTGACGTTTGCCTTGTCCCGAGCGCGGGAAACGATCTTGGGGCTACGCGATGCCATGGCGGGTCCTCCTCGCCGTTGTCCTTGCAGCCTCTCTCGCCGACCTGCGGGCGGGTGGCAGCACGGGATGTGCGTCAGCGACGCCATCTCCTCATGCGGAATATGTAGGACAGCGCATGTGCCAATACAAATCAGGAGATCGTGCACGGTGAATCAGAGTGTAAGCCGGGGACTGCAGATGATTTTGCTTGTCCGCCAGATGCTTGACGCATTGACGTAAGGGAATTTGCGCCACGACCTGAATCGGCTTTGCAAATCCGGCAACCGTCGCATGAAGTGCTGGAATCAGTTTGGAAGCTGCATGAATCATCACGTGAAGGAATGGAATCAGGCTTTTCGCTTCACCCGCCAACCCTCTGACAGGACTCAGGTTTTGCCGCCAGCCGCATTTGCCTTCCGTTTCGTCAAAAACGAGCGGATCGCGGCCGAGAAGATATCGTTGCGATCACCCGCCACCATGTGGCCCGCGCCGCCGACATCGACGGTTTCAAGGTGCGGAACGATGGTCTGCAGGGCGGCGACATGCTCGGGCGAAATGAGTTCGCTGGACGCGCCGCGCACCAGCAGCAGCGGCGATGACATGCCCCGCAGGGCGGCATTCATCTCGGCCTCGGCATTCTCGCGGCCGGTGTTGATGCCGCGCGGGCCAGAGAGAAATTGCGGGTCCCAGTGCCAGCGCAGCCGCCCGTCAGGGCCCTGCCGCAGGTTCTTGCGCAAGCCGTCGAACGACTTCGGGCGGGGCCGGTTCGGCAGGTACTGCGCAACCGCGTCCGCCGCCTCCTCGATGGTCTCGAAACCATCCGCCATGGCAGCCCCCATGAAGGACTGGATCTTCTCCACCCCCTCCGGGTCCATGGCCGGCGTGATGTCGACGAGGATCATCGCCGACCAGAAATCAGGCCCTGCCTTGCCTTCCGCAAGCATCCCCGCGATGCCGCCGAGTGACGCGCCGATGATGATGGGGGTTGCGCCGAAGCGCTCGCGCATCTGGCGGTTGAGGCTGACCGCGTCGGCGGCATAGTCCCAGAACGAGTACGCCCCGTCTTCCGCCCACTCGCTGTCGCCGTGGCCGCGCTGGTCGACCGTCAGCGCAGCATATCCGTCACCTGCGAGGTCGCGCGCGACCCGGTCCCACGCGCGCCGCGTCTGCCCGCCGCCATGCAGCAGCAACACCGGCGCGGCATCGCGCGCGCCTTCGGCGATCCACAGGTCGCCGGCCAGCCGGTTGCCATGCGCACCGGCAAGCCGTTCGGGGCTGAGCGAAACCGTGGGTTCTGCGGCCATGTCCGGCTACGGCCTGCGGTCCAGGAAATCGAGCACGGCCTGCTTGTAGGCCTTGTCGCCGACGGCGCGGTTGTGGTCGCGCCCTTCGATGTCGAAGGCTTCCGCCCCGGGGATCAGCTCGGCGAGTTCGTGTGGTGAGCCGGCAATCTCGTCCTTGGTGCCGACGCAGACGAGAACCGGCAACCGCAGCGCACCGAGCGCCTGCGGACGGATCTTCACGCGTGAGGAACGCATGCAGGCGGCGAGCGCCATCCGGTCCGATCCGGTGCGCTCCGCGAAGGTGCGGAACATCCGCGCATCCGCCGCTTCGATGCTGTCGGGGTCGTCGGTCTCCAGCGCGTCGGCGATTGGCTCTGCTGCACCGACGCCTGTCACCATGCCGATGCCAAGTCCCGCGAAGATGGCCGACCGGACCCGGTCCGGGCTTTCCATGGCGAGAAACGCGGTGATGCGCGCGCCCATCGAGTAGCCCATCACGTCGGCACGCTCGATGTTCAGGTGGTCCAGCAGGTTGCGCGCATCATGCGCCATGATCGGCGCACCGTAGCTCGCCTTGTCGTAGAGCTTCTCGCTCTCCCCGTGGCCACGGTTGTCGATGGCAACCACCCGGAAGCCCGCATTGTTGAGGGCGTCGATCCAGCCCGTCCCGCCCCAGTTGATCGAAATGTTGGAGGCAAAGCCGTGGATCAGCAGGATGGTCTTGTCGCCATCCGCCCCGGCTGCGGGTGAATCGACATAGGCAAGATCGACGCCGTCGGACTGGAAATGCTGGTAGGGCTGCATGGAAGGGGCCTTCTTGCCGGGCTTTGAGGGAGCGTGCCTAAACGCCTAGCCGCAGAGGTGGCGCGTTGCAACGCCGTGGCGGGAGAGAAACTGATGCACCGGCCTCCATTTGGCCTATGAAGTTTCTGCCTCGCACACTAGAGTGCGCGTCACACAGGCGCACACAAAGAACGCGGAAACGAACATGGCGGCAAATTCCACCCCACATTTCCACAATTCCGGCGGTCACACGCAGATCAAGATCAGTGCGCATGAGTTCCAGTGCGTCGGCGCGAAGCCGCCGTTTGACCATCCGCACGTCTTTCTCGACATGGGCGATGACCACGAGATCGTCTGCCCCTATTGCTCGACCCTTTATGTGCACGACACGACCCTTGCCGCTGGCGAGACGGTCCCCGCGAACTGCGCCTTCGAGTTCGAAGACGCCTGACGCCCCACCCTCCCGCCCCGGCGGGCGGGCAGCCTTCACTGCGGGGACCTTCCTGTGAGCGACCGGCGGACCATTGCCATCGCAGGCGGCGGCATCGGCGGCCTTATGGCCGCCATTGCGCTGGCGCGCGGCGGGCTTCGCGTTTCCGTTTTCGAGCGGGTCGGCCGCTTCGCGCCCTTCGGCGCCGGCATCCAGCTTTCCCCGAACGCCAGCCGCATCCTCTACGCCTTCGGTCTCGGCAAGGCGCTGGCGCAGGTCGCCAGCGAACCTGACGGGATGATCGTGCGGCGCGGGCGCGACGCGCGTGAACTATCCCGCGCCCCGCTCAAGGGCTACATGAAGCAGCGCTACGGCGCGCCCTACCTGATCCTCCACCGCGCCGACCTGCACACCATCCTCAAGGTCGCCGCCGACAAGGAGATGGACGTCGACATGCAGATGGGCGCAGCCGTTGCGGACTTTGCCCGTCACAAGAATGGCGTCACGGTGCTGACCGAACGCGACCACCAGCTGTCCGAACACCGCGTCTCGGCGCTGATCGGCGCGGACGGCCTTCGCTCCACGGTTCGCGGGCGCATGTTCGGCAACGACCAGCCCATTCCCGCCGAGCGCACCGCGTGGCGTGCGCTGGTGCCGGCAGACCAGCTGCCGCCGTTCTTTGCCAAGAACACGGTCGGCCTGTGGCTCGGCAACGATGCGCACCTCGTCCACTACCCCGTGCGTGGCGGCAGCGTCATCAATGTCGTCGCCATCGTGGCCGACGCCTGGCAGACCTCGTGGAGCGGCGAAGGCTGGAACGCACCCGGCGACAAGGACGAACTCGCTGGCCGCTTCTCGGCATGGTCGCCGCAGGTGCGCGAACTGATCGACTGCCTGCCGAGCGTGTCGCGCTGGGCGCTCGCCGACCGCAAGCCGCTGCGCCGCTGGGGCGAAGGCGAGGTCACCCTGCTGGGCGATGCCGCTCACCCCATGCTGCCGTTCCTTGCTCAGGGCGGCGGCATGGCGATCGAGGATGCCATGGTGCTCGGCCGCTGCCTCGTGCAGGGCCGCGACATCGCCTCCTCGTTGCGCAAGTACGAGCGCCAGCGCAAGCAGCGCACCGCCCGCGTCCAGCGCGAGGCGCGCAAGATGAGCAAGATCTATCACTACGGGAACCCGATGGCGCTGGCCCGCGACAAGGTGCTGAAGATCAAGACCGGCCAGAAACTGGTGGACCGCTACCGCTGGATCTACAGCCACAAGGCCTGACGCGTCGGCTCAACTTGACTTGGCCACCGTGAAAATGGTCGATCGCAGGCAAATCCGCTCAAGCCGCAACGTGACCCCATGCCCAAGCCGCTGAAACCCTATTCGCGCCCCTTCCCGCTCGTGCAGGCGATGGAAAGCGGCAACTGGGAAAAGGCCGAAGCTATGCTGCGCCAGATGGTGCGCACCTCACCGCCGCACCCGGACATGCTGATGGATTTTGGCCGCGCGCTGGGCGAAACCGGCCAGCACGACGAAGCGGTGAAGGTCCTCAAGCGTGCCACGAAAAAGGCCCCCGGCAACCCGCAGGTCGCGTTTCAGACGGGCCTTGCCGCAATGAAGGCGAAGCAGTGGAAGGACGCGCGTTCAGCGTTTTCCGAAGCGTTGAAGGCCGCCCCCGGCGAACCGGCGATCCTGCTCAACCTCGCAACCGTGCTCATGGAACTGCGCGAGCCGGCACGCGCCGTGGAATTGTTCGAAACCGCCATCGCGCAACCCACGCTCGACGCTGACCAGCGTTTATATGCCCGCACGCTGCTGATCGAGGCTTACCGTGACAGCGGCGATGTCGACGCCATGCGGCGCGAAGCAGCTTCGCTTGCCGCCGACAATCCGAAGTCGCGCGGCGCGATCCTGAACCTACTGACCAAGGGCACCAAGGGAAAGGTGCCGCTGGCCGCAGCCGCCATGTTTCCCGGAAGCGCCTGAGGCGACCTAGCCGCCTGCCCGGTCCTGCCGGTACTTGCGGCGGTAAAGCTGGGTGTCCGCGGACAGCCCTTCCTGGAATTCGATCTGCTCGGCAACGCCGGCCTCGTCCAGTTCGCCGACATCGAGGGTCAGTTCCTCGCGGCGGATCGGCACTGCCTGCGCAACCGGCGTGCCGGCAGGAAGCGTGCCTTCGAAATCCGGGTCGATCCAGATTGCGGGAAAGTGGATAAAGCCGCGCGTGAAGTGGTCGGTGTCGACGATCCCCGAAAGCGAGCGGAACGGCAGGTCTTCCCGGTTGAACGGGTGGCCGAAATACAGCGAGATCCCCGGCGGCGTCTCGACCGTCCAAAAGTTGGAGAACTTCACGGCGAAATGGCCCTTGTCTGCGCGAAGCGGCGCGCCGTGCCATTGCTCGGGGACGTGCAGCCCGATGGGTGACTGGGTGGCGCGCACGCCGGGAACCTTGGGCAGGTCCCAGTCCCAGCTCATCTCGCCGTCCTTGAAGCGTACGTCGGTCGCCAGCGGGAAGACGATGCCGGTGCGCACCGCATCCAGGAACGGCGGGCACTGCTTGAAGGTCGGCACGCTCTCGCGGCCCAGCGTCTCGCTCTCGGCTTTGTTGGGCATGGCACGGAACCAGTCCGGCAGCGCCTTGATGCCGATGACCGGCTCCGGGATCAGCCCCTTGTAGCCGGGGATGCAGCGCAGCTTGATGTCCATCGGGTCGCCACCTCGCGGTTTGATGCTGCGCGCACATAGCAAGGCGCAGCCCCCGCCAGCAAGGGATGGTTGCCCCGCATCTACATGCGCCACGCCGTCAGGACCCTGTCTTTACCTGGATAATGGTGCGGGCGGCGGGACTCGAACCCGCACAGTCTTTCGACCGAGGGATTTTAAGTCCCTTGTGTCTACCAATTCCACCACGCCCGCTGTCCCCAAAAGGCAACCGCCTTACCGCGCGCCGGTCAAGCACCGCGCGCGAACAATAGCCTCACCGCAAATTTCGCTCACCGGCTCACGTCGGCAATCGGCGGGCGGAAGGCGAGGTCGAGGTCCCACGGGAAATAAATCCACGTGTCTTGGCTGACTTCCGTGATGAAGGTGTGGACGAGCGGGCGGCCCTTCGGCTTGGCGTAGACGGTGGCGAAATGCGCATTCGGCAGCGCCTCGCAGACCGCCTTGCCGGTCTTGCCGGTATCGACGAGGTCATCGACGATCAGCAGCCCCTTGCCGCCATCCTTGGCAAGCTCCGGCGCGACGCCCTTCAGGATCTGCAGTTCCCCCTGCTTCGTTTCCTCGTGGTAGGAGGCGACGCAGAAGGTCTCCACCGTGCGGATACCGAGTTCGCGCGCGACGATCGCCGCCGGAACAAGCCCGCCACGCGTTACCCCGACGATGCCGGTGAACGGCCCGGCCGCGTTGAGCCGCCACGCGAGCGCGCGCGAATCCCGGTGGAACTGCTCCCACGAAACGGGAAAAATCTTCTCCGGCCCCGGATGTGTGTCGTCGCTCATGCGTGCCTGCCCCTCACTGAACCCTGTCCCTGACTGACGCTCAAAACCGTCAATCGCGCCTGTATTCGGCGATCATCTTCTCGACTTCCGCAATGGCGCTGGCAAGCACCTGCGGGTCGCGCGCGCGCACCACGACGGATGTCTGGAAGCCCTTGTCCGTGTAGCCGGGATAGCTGCCCATGCGCGTTTCGGGAAAGCGCGCCTGCAACTCGCCGAGCGGCCCGGCGATATCGCCCTCGCGGATCGCGCCGGTGCGCGTCTCCGACAGCAGCGGCTTTCCGCCTTTCAGCGTCGGCGCGACATTGTCCAGCATCGCCTGCATGATCTTCGGCACGCCCGCCATGACGATGACATTGCCGATGACGAAGCCCGGCGCACCGCTGACAGGGTTGTCGATCAGCGTGCCGCCTTCCGGGATGCGCGCCATGCGAAGCCGCGCCGGGGTCAGTTCCAGCTCCGGATAGCGGTTGCGCATGGCGGAAACGGCGTCTTCGCGTACCTCCAGCGCAACGCCGAAGGCATCCGCGACGCAATCGGCCGTGATGTCGTCATGGGTCGGGCCGATGCCCCCGGTGGTGAAGAGGTAGTCGTAGCGCGCCCGTAGCGCGTTGACCGCGGCGGCGATCTCGGGCGGATCGTCCGGCACCACGCGAACCTCGCGAATGTCGATACCGATCTCGGTCAGGTATTCGGCGATGTAGCCGATGTTCTTGTCCTTGGTGCGCCCGGAGAGGATCTCGTCCCCGATGACGAGGATCGCGGCGCTGACTTCATCCGCCCCCTCGCCTGCCTGCCCCTCGTGCGTATCCGACATTCCTGCGCCCGCGCTCGCTGTCCTTGAGAACCGCGAAGCTAGCAAAAAAAGCGCCGCGCGCCAGCTTTCCGGCACGCGGCGTCATGTCTCTCGCTGGATCGGACTGATTGGCGCTCAGTTCGCTCCGAGCATCGCCCCGGTCGGGCCGCCGCCGAACATCTTCTGAAGCCTGGTCATCACGCGGATGTAGAAGCCGAGATAGACCGGCACCGTGCGGCGGAAGAAAGCGAGCTTGCGGACCGGCTGCTCCACGTGCCAGCGCGCCACCGCGCCCTTCTTGAAGTAGAGCACGTCGCCCGGTCCCATGCGGCGCGGCGGGAAGCCGTCCGCCTCGATCACGACAGCGCCTTCGAGGAAATAGATCGTCTCGTCGGTGTCGTAGTGCCACTCGAACTTGCCCGGCGTGCAGTGCCACACGATGGTCGAGGCCGTGCCGTCCGCGCTGGTGGCGAGGATCGCGTTGGTCGCGACCGGGTCACCCTCGTGGATCCAGGACGGTTCGATGGGCGCCGACTTGAGCGGAACGTCGGTGGTAGCGGTCACGATATAGGGGTTCGTCATGGCGGCATGTCTCCGAAACGGCGCACGGGTTCAGTTGCCGTCCTTCTCGCAGGCGCGCGTTAAACCCGGTTTAAGTGGCTTCTTCCGCTGCGGAACGCGGTAAACGATTTGCTAGCCCGTTCAGGCAATTGCACACGTCGAACCGAACCAGAGTTTGTTAATCGGGTTCTGGCAATGTGCGCGGAACCTGAAAGAGCGGAAATTCCTGACTTGATACGCAAACTTCTCACCGGCTCGGCGGCCTTGTTCGCCATCCGCCTCAGCGGCGCAGGCATCGGGTTTTTGACCCAGGTGCTGCTGGCGCGCCTGCTCGGCAGCCACGAGCTCGGCGTCTTCTACTCGGCGACCTCGCTGGCCGCGGTCGCCGGTTTCGTCATGTCCCAGGGCTATTCGCAGATCGCCTATCGCTTCTCCGCGCGCTACCGTGACGCGAGCAAGAGCGCGCTGTTCAAGGCCTTCGTCTCGCGCGCGCTCTACGATGCGCTGTGGACCTCGACGGCGGCCGCGATCATCGTCGCGCTCGTCAGCTTCCTCGCGCCGGGGATGGATGCCAGCGAGCGCATCGTCTGGGCGCTGTCGGGCGCGTTGATCGTGCCCTCCGCGCTGATGGTGGTCTACACCAACCTCGCCGGCGCCATCCGCATGTTCGGCCTGTGCTACGCGCCGGAAGGCATCGGCAAGCCGGTGCTGTTCATGGCGCTGGTCATCGGCGTGTGGGCCTTCGATTCCGAGCCGACGGGCGCGGACGTCATGCTGATGTTCGCCATCACTGTCACCGTGGTGACCGGCTTCATCGTGTGGGTGCTGCGCAAGCACCTGCCCGCCGTCGCCAAGCCGTCCAGCAAGGCCGAAGGCCGGCTGGCGAAGCGCTGGCGCGCCGAGGCACGACCGCTGGTGCTGCTGTCGCTCTACACCAACAGCTTTGCCGATGTGGCGATCCTCTTCGCCACGCCCTTCCTCAGCCAGTCGGACCTTGCCGTCTTCGGCGTCTGCCTGAAGCTGTCCCTGCTGATCGGCTATTTCGTGCAGATCACCCAGCAGATGGCGATCCCCGACCTCGCCGATGCGCGCGAGCACCGCGACCTTGCCGGCATGCGCCGCGCCTCCAAGCGCGCCGTGGTGCTGCCGCTGGCGCTGACGGTCGCCGCCATGCTCGGCTGCATCGTGCTGGGCGAACAGATCCTCGCGGTTTTCGGGCCGGAATTCGCCACCGCCCGAAACGTGCTGCTGATCATGGTCGCAAGCCAGATTGCCCGCTCGCTGGCAGGCCCCAGCGCCCACATGCTGACCCTGTCGGGCCGGCAGGTTCTCAACGCGTCGCTCTGTGTCGGCGCGCTCGTCGCGTTGGCAATTGCGAACGCCGTGTTCGATCCGGTCTACGGGCCGACGGGCGCGGCATGGGCGGTCGTCATCAGCTATGTCGGGTGGACCATCGCGACCGTCGTGACGCTCGACCGTATCGGTGAGGTCCGCACGGACTTCGTCGCCCTGCTCATGGACAGCAACCGCCCAGCGCGCCCGATCCCCGGCGAATAAGCCTTAAGGCTCCCGCACACAGGACACGTCCACGCAAGAAAAAGGCCGCAGCGGACAATCCCGGCTGCGGCCTTGTTTCGTTCGGCGTCGTGACTTCGCCTCAGGCGACCTTGGCAAGGCCATCCTTGGTGAGAAGCTCGACGATCATCTCCTGGATGGTCGACACGCTGCGGAAATGTTCCGGCGTCAGATATTCCGCCGGGATCATCATGTCGTAGCGCGCTTCCACGTCCATCATCAGGTTGACCATGTCGATGGACGTCATGCCGATTTCCGCAAGCGTCGCATCGGGCACAACGTCCGTGGTGTTTCCGTTTGCGGCGAGGATCGCCTCGACCATTCCGGTCACGTCCGCGCGGACGCCCCCGACCGAATATTCACGCATATTTCCTGGCTCCTGTCGGACCTGTTTTGTCTGAACACGCTCCCATCGCTCAGGGCTGCCGGCGTTTGCCGCCGATCTTCGAACCTCGCGAGGAAACCCGACCTTGCGCGGCGCGCCTTAAGATATCGCTGCCGCGTTCGCACAGCCGCAAACCGTGCCTAAGCGCGGGTTAACGCCGTGTGCGACCGCGACAAGCGACTGTTAACCCCACTCGATCTTTCCCCAGCGGAAATCGGGTCGCCTTCACGGAAAGTACACGCGCCCAAAAGAAGGTGGCCCCAGACAAAAAACAGCCGTGGGGGCGTTTCGCGCAGCGCGGCACAGGGCAAGTGGGCTGTCAAAATGAACGTAAGCGTCTCTCAGGACATTCGCGCCGATCTGGAAAACGCGAAGGCACAGAGCATCGCAAACCTCGCCGAGCGGACCGCTTTTGTCGCGGCTATCGCGGCGGAGCACGCCGACAGAGTGGACGCAGAAGCGCGCTTCCCGGCTGAGGCCATCGATGCGGCGAAACGCTTCGGCCTTCTCGGTGTGCTGGTCCCGGAGGAATTCGGCGGTGAAGGTGCCTCCATCCATGACGCGATGGACATGTGCTTCGCGCTGGGCCGTGCCTGCTCGGCAACCGCGATGATCGTCGCAATGCACCACGTGAAGGTCGCCTGCATCGTGCGCCACGGGCGCGGCAACGCTTGGATGGAAGCCATGATGCGGCGCATCCGCGACGAACAGCTGCTGATGGGGTCCTCCACCACCGAGGGCCGGAACGGCGGAAACGTGCGCAACAGCGCCGCCGCCGCCGAAGTCGTCGACGGCCGCTTCACGCTGGACCGCGACGCCTCCGTCATCTCCTACGGCGCACAGTGCGACGGCATCGTCACCACCGCGCGGCGCGCGACCGATGCGCAGTCCTCCGATCAGGTGCTGCTCGTCGTGACGAAGGACAACTACACCCTCACCCCGACGCAGGGGTGGGAGACGCTCGGCATGCGCGGCACCTGCTCCATGGGCTTCCAGCTCAAGGCAGAAGGCCCCGCCGAGCAGATCATGGAAACGCCTTACGACCGCATCCACACCCAGTCCATGGTGCCCTTCGCGCACCTGTGCTGGGGGTCTGCCTGGACCGGCATCGCGGCCGGGGCCGTGGATCGCGCACAGAAGTTCCTGCGTAAGGTCGCGCGCTCTTCCGGCGGCACCATGCCGCCCGGCGCACGCCATTTCGGGTTCGCCAAGACCTCTCTCAACCGCGCCCGCGCACTGCTGGCAACCACCGCCGACCATTTCGCCCGCATCGAGGATGATGCGCAGGCGCTTTCCGGCCTCGACTTCCAGTCCGCCATCTCGACCATGAAGATCGAGGCATCCGATCTCGCCGTGGAGACGGTGATGAGTTGTATGCGCGCCAACGGCCTGTCGGGCTATCGCAGCGACGGCGAGTTCTCCGTCGCGCGCCACCTGCGCGACGTGCTGTCGGCCCCGCTGATGATTCACAACGACCGGATCGCGGAGTCCATGTCGACCGCGAACCTGATGGGCGCAGTCGCACCCAAGCTGCGCCCCTGATCCGGGCCATTCCGATTTCTCCCGCACGAGGCACAACCGATATGAACATGCTGTCGCCAGAAGGCTTTGAAGGCGCTCCGGCCGACCCGCTCGACCCGCTCGCCGATGTCCTCTTTCACAAGATGGGCGCGGACGGCGTCTATGCCCGCACGCAGCTCTACGAAGGCTTGGTGGAGCGCATGTCGCGCCTCATCACGTCCCACCGCGAGTCCGGCTGCGAGGTGATGCGCTTTCCCCCGGTGATGAGCCGCAAGATCCTTGAAAAGTCCGGCTATCTCGACAGCTTCCCTAACCTGCTTGGCTGCGTCTGCGGCCTGCACGGCTCGGAAAAGGACGTGCTGGAGGCGGTCTCCGACTTCAAGTCCGGCAAGGGAAGCTGGACCGACAAGACGACGGCGTCCGAACTCGTCCTGTCGCCTGCTGCCTGCTACCCGCTCTACCCGATCGTTGCCGAGCGTGGCGACCTGCCCGCTGGCGGCCAGACCTTCGACGTGCAATCGGACTGCTTCCGCGCCGAGCCGTCGAAGCATCTCGACCGGCTGCAGTCGTTCCGGATGCGCGAATATGTCTGCATCGGCTCAGGCGAGGACGTGGCCGCCTTCCGCGAGCGCTGGATGGCGCGCGCACAGGCTATCGCCACCGATCTCGGCCTCGCCTTCCGCGTCGAGACGGCGTCGGATCCGTTCTTCGGTCGTGTCGGCCAGATCAAGGCCGTCAGCCAGGTCCAGCAGGCGCTGAAGTTCGAGCTTCTCGTGCCGCTGCGCTCCGAAGACAAGCCGACCGCCTGCATGAGCTTCAACTACCACCGCGACCACTTCGGCACGACGTGGAAGATGAACGATGCGAGCGGCAACCCGGCCCACACCGGCTGTGTCGCCTTCGGCATGGACCGCCTGGCCGTCGCCATGTTCCACACCCACGGCACCGACATCACCGAGTGGCCCGCCAAGGTGCGCAAGCTGCTCGAGATGTGATCGGCAAACGTAAGCCTGAAAATACGAAACCCGCGCTTTCGGCGCGGGTTTTTTGTTGGTTTGGTGTGGTGAAAGGTGTCTCTAGGCCGTGTTCCCGGCGTCCACCGTCAGTACGGTGCCGGTGATGTTGCGGCCACCCTCGCCCATCAGGAATTCGACCATCCGCGCAATGTCGTCGGTTTCCGGCAAGCGGCGCAGCGCGCTGCGCTTGGCGATGCGGGCGGTGTTTTCCTCGTCCAGCCCCTTGGTCAGTTCGGTCGCGATGAAGCCCGGCGCGACGACATTGACAGTGATGCCGAGCTTGCCGACTTCGCGCGCCAGCGAGCGGGAGAACCCTTCCAGCGCCGCCTTGGTCGCACCATAGACCGACAGCGCGTTGTAGCCGGTCGACCCGATGATCGACCCCATGTTGACGATGCGCCCCTCGCCCGCCGACATCATGTGGCGCACGAGATATTTCGACAGCACGATCGGGGCTTCGACATTGACGCGCAGCAGTTCGGATATCTGCTTCTCATACATCGTCGCCAGTACGCCCTCGGTGCCGATTCCGGCATTGTTCACCAGCCCGTAGACCGGCCCGATATCCTTGCGCACGTCGCGCAGGAAATCCGGGAAGCCGGCAATGTCGTTCATGTCCAGCGCGCGGAAATGCACGGTTCCGCCTGAAGCCGCGATCAGGCTTTCAAGCTCCTCGCTCGGCTTGCGGGCAACCGCGATGACGCCGTAGCCGGCATCTGCCAGCCTCTTGACGATGGCAAGCCCGATGCCCCGACTTCCACCCGTGACGAGGATATTACGCACCGCCGCGCTCCAGCTTGCCGCCGGCAGAGACGGCGATCTCGTCGACGATCGCCACCATCGCCGGCACCTTGTGGGAAGGAAGTGAGGCGCGGCACTGGTCGAGAATTTCGGCCTTGATCTGCTTTTCGCGCTCGCTGTCCCCGCGCTGCGCCAGCATCACGTCGGCGACCACGATTGCGCCGGTGATCGGGCTCTTGCGCGCACGAACCCGCGAAATGCGTACGTCACTGTGCGTGTTGATGACGGCTTCGACCTCCTCGGGGTGAACCTTCAGACCGCCCACATTGATGATGCCGCCGCGCCGGCCGACGAAGTAGTACCGCCCGCCACGAAGCCCCACCATGTCGCCGGTATCGACGAAGCCGTCTTCGTCCGACAGCGCCGGTGCGCTGTCGCCGACATAGGACAGCGCCGCGCGTTTCGAGCGAATATGCAGCGTACCGTCAACGACCTTCATCTCCACGCCGTTCGGCTTGTCGACGAGTGCCGCCGGGAAACCTTCCAGCCCGTCATCGACCGCGAAGCCGACACCGGCCTCCGTCGAAGCGTAGGCATGGCCGATGGAGGCCTGCGGAAAGGTCCGCTTCAGGCTGTCGAGAACGGCCTGGTCGGCGATCTCGCCCGACAGGCGCACGTAGCCGGGCCGGAACTTCGAAATCGTGTCGCTCATCAGCGCCTTGCGCCAATGCGACGGCGTGCCGGAAATATGCGTGACGCCATGCTCGATCAGGCGGTTGAGGTGCTCGACCAGCCCTTCGCCCGGGTGGCTCAGGACGAGGCTGCCTCCGCCGAGCAGCGAACGCAGCAGGATCTGCAGGCCGCCATAGCGGCGAATGTCGTAGAAGGTTGCCCAGACCGGCGCAGCCGCGTTGCTTGCGACGTCACCGCCTATGGAGCCGGTCAATGCGTCAAGCGTGTGCGCGACGATCTTCGGGCGGCCCGTCGTGCCCGACGTCAGCATCAGCCAGTTGGTGTCGTGAACCGGGAGAACGGCATCTTCGGCGCGCGCAACAGGCGGCAATTGCGGAGAAACCGCGAGCTGGACGCCCAGCGCCTGCCAAGGCGCGGTATCGCTTGCCACCACCGCGTTGATAGCGGCATCGGCGAGGACGCTTTGGCGGTGTTCGCCGGACAGGTCCGGCGGTGTCAGCAAGATGCGGTTCGCCAGCCCGTCGAGTTCGAGAAGCGCGGCGGCCGCCTCGATCTGCCGGTTGGTGGCAACCAGCACGTTGCGCCCGGCGAACGTCGGCGCGCGCCCGCGCAGGATCGATCCCCCGGCAAGCTGCGCCAGCGTGAAGCTGCGTTCCGCGTCGCTCAGGCTGCGCTCAGGCCCACACGCGCCGAGGCGCGCGGCGAGCGGCAGCCGCTCAGGCTGCGATTGCCTGGTCATAGGAGCGGACGAAGTCGCCGAGCGTTTCCGGGAAATAGGCTTCCTCGGAAGCCGTGAACGGGTCGATGCCGAGCTGGTCTTCAAGCCGCGCCACGAGGATCGCGAAGCACAGCGAGTCGAGACCGGATTCGATCAGCACGAGGTCGTCGCTCAACGGCGCGATCTGCTTGTTCTGGTCCGCAGCGATCTCTTCGATCAGCTGGAACACCGTTAACCGTGTCGTCATTCACGCCCCCTCGTTCATCGTTTGGTGAGGCCGCAAACCCTAAGTTGAAAACGTGAAGATGCCGTAACTCCGCGAGCCGCGAACCAGCCTCGACATGACCGAAAACCGTGTACGCTGCCGCCCTATCGGCGATGCTGATCTTGATGCCGTCGCAGGCCTGCTTGCGTCGGGCTTCGCGCATCGCCCGAAAACCTACTTCCTCGACGGGCTGAACCGCGTGCGCGAGCGTGAGGCACCCGACGACCTGCCGCGCTACGGCTACCTGCTGGAGCAGGATGGCAAAGTAGTCGGTGCCGTGCTGCTGATCTTCTCGCAGCGCAGCGGCATCGACGCGCCTCGCTGCAACATCGCGAGCTGGTACGTCGAACCCGCGCACCGCATGCACGCTGCCATGCTGTCGGCCATGGCGCTGAAGCACAGGCACGTGACCTATCTGAACGTGACGCCCGCGCCCAACACCTGGCCGATCCTCGAAGCGCAGGGCTACAAGCGCTATTGCTCCGGTCTTTTCGCGTCCTTCCCGGCGCTGTGCGCGCCGCGCGGTGATGTCCGGCTTGAGGCAGTGAACGCGAATTCGCCGCTCTCCGGCGATCTGCCGCCCGAGGAAGCACGGATGCTGCGCGAGGCCTGCGCCACTGGTTGCACGAGCTTCATTGCGCACACGCCGGACGGTGCGAAGCCGTTCGTCTTCCTGCCGTTTCGCATGCGCTCCGGGCGCGTGCCGCTGCCGGCGATGCAGCTTGCCTATGCACGCTCGCCGGAAGATTTCGTCGCCTGCGCCGCCCCGCTGGGGCGCGCGCTGGCTGCTCGCGGCCGGTTCGCCGTGCTGATGGATGCCAACGGCCCGGTCGCGGGCCTGCCAGGCTTATATACCGAGAAGCGGGGGCGGAAATACGTAAAGGGTCCGGGCGAAGCGCGCCTGTGTGACCTCGTCGATACCGAACTCGTCGTCTTCGGACTCTAGGAAACGCTGATGAACATGCAGGCTCGTACCCGTTGCCGCACCGCCGCGCAGGCTCTTGTCGACCAGTTGGTCGCCAATGGCGTGCGCCACGCCTTCTGCGTGCCCGGTGAAAGCTACTTGGCAGTGCTCGATGCCCTGCGTGACAGCGAGATCGAACTGACGGTTTGCCGTCACGAAGGCGGCGCGGCGATGATGGCGGAAGCCGTCGGCAAGGCCACGGGCCGCCCCGGCGTGTGCTTCGTCACCCGCGGCCCCGGCGCAACCAACGCATCCGCCGGTGTCCACATTGCGTTTCAGGATTCAACGCCGATGATCCTCTTCGTCGGCCAGATCGAGCGCAACGCGCGCGAGCGCGACGCCTTTCAGGAGATGGACTACCGGGCCTTCTTCGGCTCCACCACCAAGTGGGTGACCGAACTGGACGATGCCGACCGCACGACGGAAATCGTCTCCCGCGCCTTCCACACAGCTTGCGGCGGCCGCCCCGGCCCGGTGGTGATCTCTCTGCCCAAGGACATGCTGACCGAACCTTGCTCAGCACCCAATGTGCCCGCCTTCGAGCCGGTGGAAACCTCCCCCGGCGCGCCGGAGATGCAGCGCTTCGCTGAGATGCTCAATGCGGCCGACCGCCCTGTCTTCGTGCTCGGCGGCAGCCGCTGGGACGAAGCCTCGCGCGCCGAAATGCATCGCCTTGCGGAAGGCTGGGGCCTGCCGCTCGCCAACAGCTACCGCCGCGCAACGCTGGTCGACCCGATGTCGCCGGTTTTTGCGGGTGATCTTGGCCTCGGGCCGAACCCGAAACTTGTCGCGCGGGTGAAGGAGTCCGATCTCGTCGTCGTTCTCGGCGGGCGGATGGGCGAAATCCCCTCGCAGGGCTACACGCTGTTCGACCTGCCCGCGCCGAGCACGCCGATCGTTCACGTACATCCGGGCGCGGAAGAACTGGGCCGTGTCTTCACCCCGGCGCTGGCAATCCACGCCTCACCCCCGCGTTTCGTCGCGGAGCTTTCTAAGCTTGCCGTTACGCCGAAGCCGTCGTGGCGCGCGGAAGCCGATGCTGCCCACGCCGAGTACATCGCCTGGAGCGAGGTCGCGACGTCGCAGCCGGGCAAGGTCAATCTCGGCGAGGTGATGGTCTGGCTGCGCGAAAACATCTCGCCCGACACGATCCTGTGCAACGGCGCGGGCAACTACGCCTCGTGGATCCACCGCTTCTACCGCTTCCGCCGGTTCATGGCGCATGTCGCGCCGACTTCGGCCTCGATGGGCTACGGCATGCCGGCGGCTGTCGCGATGAAGCGGCTGCATGCCGACCGCCCCGTCATCAGCGTCAATGGCGACGGAGATTTCATGATGAGTTGCAACGAGTTCGCGACCGCCGTGCAGTATCGCCTGCCCATCATCGTCATCGTGGCGGACAACGCGCAGTACGGCACGATCCGCATGCACCAAGAGCGCGCCTACCCGGACCGCATCTCCGGAACCGAACTGGTCAACCCGGACTTCTCGGCCTTCGCGCGGTCCTTCGGGGGATTTGGCGCGACCGTGAAACGCACCGAAGATTTCGCAAACGCCTTCCTCGCAGCAGACGCTTCCGGCCTGCCGTCGATCATCCACCTGAAGATTTCGCCCGACGCGATCCTGCCCGGAACCACCCTCACCGCGATCCGCGACAAGGCGCGGGCGGGCTAAGCCTCCTCGCCTCAGGCGTGGGCGAAGTCCCAGTAGAGTTCGCGCGCCTTTGCCGCGACCGGACCCGGCTGCAATTCGCGATCCTCGATCCGCCGCACGGGCGACACCTTGGCGAAGTTGCCGCAGGTGAAGATCTCGTCGGCTTCCAGCAATTGCGCGTAGGACATCACCGTCTCCACCACCTGCTGCCCGCTGTCGCGCAGCAGCCCGATGACGCGGGAGCGTGTGACACCGGCGAGGAACGTCCCGTTCGGCACGGGCGTGTAGACCACGCCATCCTTCACCATGAAGATGTTGGAGTTCGCCGTTTCGGCCACGTTGCCGAGCATGTCGCGCAGCACGGCGTTGGTGAAGCCGCGTGACTCCGCCTCGATGATGGCGTGTGAATTGTTCGGGTAGAGGCACCCGGCCTTGGCTTCCACCGGCGCGCATTCCTTCGTCGGGCGGCGGTAGGGCGACAGGGTGATCGCCGCCTGCCCCGGCGGCTTCGGCATCGGCGCTTCGTGGATGCACAGGGCCCAGCCGGTCGTTTCCGGATCGAAGCGAACCCCGCCGCCGATCCCGGACTGCGCCCAGTACATCGGACGGATGTAGAGTTCCGCGTCCGGCCCGAACCGGCCAATACCCTCGCGCGCAAGCTCCATCCACTGGTCATGCTCGACGACAGGCTTCAGCTTCATCGCGGTCGCCGACCGGTTCACCCGCTTCATGTGCAGGTCGAGGTCTGGCGTGACGCCCTCGAAGGCGCGCGCGCCGTCGAACACGGTCGCACCGAGCCAGGCACCTTGCGTCCGCACGCCCATGATCTTGACATTGCCCTCGTGCCATTCCCCCTCGAAAAAGGTCCAGCTTGGCGAATAGGCGATTTCATGGCTGCGCATATGGTTGCGGTCCTGCGAGGTGATGTTGCCCCGGACAATAGCACCGAGACGTTGGGAATTTCTTTCCGTTGCGCGGCTATGCAAGGCTCTGGAAATCACAGGAGACCGCTCCGAACATGCCGCTTGACCCGCGCGCCGCGCGCTTCCTGGAAATGGCCGCCGCAGGCCGTGACGTTTCGGCTATTCGCAGCGTGGAAGGCCGCCGCGCCGGCCTCGCACGACTGATGGGATTTGCCCGCGCCGACACGATGTCACCCCCCGGCGAGGACATTGTCCTGCGCCATGGAGTCCACCCTGTTCCCGCGCGCGTCTACCTCCCGACCGGGGATGAACTCGAGAAGCTGGCTCCCACGATTCTCTTCCTGCACGGCGGCGGGCTGGTGGCGGGCAGCGTCGAGACCCATGACGTCATCGCCCGAGCGATCTGCGCCGAGAGCCGGTGCCGCCTCGTGTCGCTGGACTACCGTCTCGCGCCGGAACATCCCTATCCGGCAGCGCTGGACGATGTGCGCGCGGCCATCGGCGCGTTGGCGGCAGACGGTGCAACGCTCGCGATCTGCGGCGAATCCGGCGGCGGCGGGCTTGCGCTGATCGTTGCGCAGGAACAGGCGGGCGATCTCGCGGCGTTGAGCCTGATCTGCCCGGTGCTGGAGTTCGGCACGGAAACCGCGTCGCGTGAGGAATTCGCCTCCGGCTACATGATCGACCGCGAGACCATGGAAGCCGACCTCGCCGACTACATGCCCTCGGACATGGTCCCTGCGCACCCGCATATTTCGCCGCTGCGTATTGCGCATTTCTCCGCCCTGCCCCGGACATTCATCCACACGGCGGAATGCGACCCGCTGCGCGACGAAGGCGCGGCGCTGGCGGAGAAGCTGCAGCATCAGGGCGTCAGCGTCGCCCATACGCTCCACGCCGGGATGCTGCACAACTTCCACGCCATGGGCGCGGTGCTTCCGCAAGGCCGCGAAGCCTTGAAGCAAATCGGACGGGAACTGGGAGAGGCGCTCGGCGCGCTCTAGGGACTCACAACCGGCGCTTGCCGGACACGATTTCGGCGTGGAGATCAGAGGCCAGCGCAACATAGCGCCCGCCATCCAGCACGAAGACCGGGTCATCACTGGCAGTGGGTTCGAAGCCCTGCGCCACGAGGTCGGTTCGCTTCTGCTTGAAGGTCTCGGTTAGCTCCAGCGCGCCCTGTAGCCGGATGAAGACGGGCCGCGCATAGGCAGGAAGCGCGTCCGCCAGATGTACGGCCAGCGCGTCCATATCGAACGCTTCGCCCGCATGGATCGCAGCCATTCCGGCCCGGCCATCGGTGCCCGGCACCGTAACGCCGTAGACGGTCGCATCGACCACGCCGGGAACGGCGGTGATGGCAGTCGCCACCTCGGCGGTCGCGACGTTCTCGCCCTTCCAGCGGAAGGTGTCGCCGATCCGGTCGACGAAATAGTAGTAGCCCGCCTCGTCGATGCGCATGAGGTCGCCGGTGCGGTACCAAGCATCGCCCTTTTCGAAGACGTCGCGCAGTACCTTCTTCGCGGACTCGTCCGCGCTGGTATAGCCCTCGAAGCGCCCGCCGCTCTCACCCGAAATGCGCCCGATGGCCTCGCCCGCCTCGCCGCGCTCCGCCCGGATGCACAAGCCGTCATCGCCACGCTTCGGCCGGCCGAGATCAGAGTCGAATTTCACGATTGCCGCCGGAAAACGGTGCTTCAGGAAGGGCGGAATGCGACCGATTGCGCCGGGCTTCCCCTCCACGTTGAACAGCGAGAAATTGCCTTCGGTCGCGGCATAGAATTCGAGGATTTGTGGCACGTTGAAGCGTTGCTGGAACGCCTGCCACACATCGCCGCGCAAGCCATTGCCGCAGGCCATGCGCAACGTGTGGCGGTGTTCGTCGATCGTCTCGGGTGCGTTCACCAGGTATCGGCAGAGTTCGCCAATGTATTGGAACAGCGTGCACTCCCAGCGCACCACGTCGCGCCAGAAACCGCTGGCGGAGAATTTTGGCGCAAGCACCGTCGACCCGCCCGCCACCATCATGCTGGCAATGGCGACGACACCGCCGACGGAATGATGCACCGGCAGGCAGTTGAAGAGGCGGTCGTCAGGTTCGGCGCCCGTCAGGCCCGCAAACCAGTGTCCCCAGGACATGATGCGGTGATGGCTGACATGAGCCGCCTTCGGCAGCCCGGTGGTGCCGGACGTGTAGATGAGCAACGCGGGGTCGCGCAGCGTGACGTCCCGGCGCTCGCTGGAGTCGAGCGGTTCACCTGAAAGGGCGGAGAACACGGCTTCGAATGCGGCCTCTTCGGCAACATGCAGGAACGGCGCATCACTCTCCGGCAGCGCGTCCTTCATTGCGCGCGAATGCGCCGCGTCGGTGATGACGTGGTTCGCCTCGCTGACGGCGATCGCGTGGCGCAGGCCCTCGCCCTTCAACTGCGTGTTGATGAGCGCGACGACACCGCCGATTGCCGTAATCCCTGCCCAGCAGGCGACGTAATCCGGCCGGCTGCCCATGGCGAGTGCGACCCGGTCGCCCTTGCTGATCCCCTGCGCAAGCGCCCAGCGAGACCAGCGCGCGATCCGCGTCGCAAGCTGCGCGTAGGTGTAGCTCTGCGCGTCGCTCAACAGTGCGGGCGCGTCCGGCGAAGTTCCAGCCGCTTCGTGCACGCAATCCGCCAGCAAGCGATTTGGCTGCGCGTCCAGCTTCGCCGTCAGTTCGATGGCCTTCAGCCAGCGCTTGGACGGGCTGAGCCCTGCAGGCGCGGTTTGAACGGCAAGAGACGCGTTTGAAGGCAGCATTGGGCAGGATCCGGCGTGGAAATAACGTGTTTTCGTCCGTGAGATTACAAAGAACGCGTTGGGATTGCCTTAGCCTGCGAGGTAAATGAATTGTAAATATGCGCGGCACAATTCGAAAAGCCGTCGAATTGTTAAGGTTTATAAATTCTATTCAAGCGCATAAACTTAAATTTTGGCAATTGGCGCATAATCTCTGGCTTTCTACGGGTGCAAACCCGCTTTCGAGTCGAGGACGAGATGCGCAAGGAAACCATCGCCATTCACGCGGGCTATACGCCCGATGGATCCACCAAGTCCGCTGCGGTGCCGATCTACCAGACAGCATCCTACGCCTTCGACAGCGCCGACCATGCCGCTGCGCTCTTCGATCTCGAAGAAGAAGGCTTCCGCTACACCCGCATCAACAACCCGACGGTCGACGTGCTGGAAAAGCGCGTTGCGGACCTTGAAGGCGGAGTCGGCGCGCTGGCAGCCGCCAGCGGTCAGGCGGCATTGCACATCGCGCTGGTCAACCTCGCGAGCGCGGGCAAGAACATCGTCACCGTGCCGCAGCTCTACGGCACCACGCACACGCTGGTTTCGCACATCCTCACCCAGCAGGGCGTCGAGCCACGTTTCGCGGCCTCCGACAGCGCCGATGACGTCGCGCGCCTGATCGACGAGAACACCTGCGCAGTGTTCTGCGAGAGCGTCGGCAACCCGGCCGGCAATGTCTGCGACATCGAGGCACTGGCAAACGTCGCGCACACAGCCGGCGTGCCGCTGGTGGTCGACAACACCGTCGCGACGCCAATCCTGCTGCGCCCGTTCGAGCATGGCGCGGACGTCGTCGTGCATTCGCTGACGAAGTTTCTTGGCGGCCACGGAACGACGCTTGGCGGCGTGATCGTGGATGGCGGCAGCTTCCCGTGGATGCAGCACGCCGACCGCTTCCCCGCCTTCTGCACGCCGGACATGTCCTATCACGGCATGGTCTATGCCGAGCGCTTCGGCCCGACGGCCTTCATCCAGCGCGCGCGCAGCGTCTTCCAGCGCACCATGGGCGCGGTGCTGTCGCCCTTCAACGCGTTCCTGATCCTGCAGGGCATCGAGACGGTTGCCTTGCGCATGGAGCGTCACGTCGAAAACGCCCGCAAGGTCGCGGACTTCCTGCAGGCCGATCCGCGCGTCGAGGGGGTGAACTACGCAGGCTTTGCCGACAATCGCTACAAGCCGCTGGTTGACCGCTATCTCGGCGGCAACGCGCCGTCGCTCTTCACGTTCGGTGTTGCCGGCGGCATGGAGGCTGGCAAGGCGTTCTACGACGCGCTGAACCTTGTCACGCGGCTGGTGAACATCGGCGATGCAAAGTCACTCGCCTGCCACCCGGCCTCGACGACCCATCGCCAGATGACATGCGAGGAACAGTCCAAGGCGGGCATCGAGCCGGAAACGATCCGCATATCGATTGGCATCGAGCATATCGACGACATCATCGCCGATCTCGACCAGGCGCTGACCGCCGCGTGCGGCCCGCGCATGCACATCGAAGCTGCCGAATAGGGCTCGACGATGATCACGCTAAGCCATAGCAACCTGGAAGTCGCACTGCCCAACGACGCGTGGGGCCTGCGCCCCTGGCCGCGCCGCCGCAGCGACAATCGCACGCCGGTGCTGGAAATCGGGCTGGTCAACAACATGCCGGATGCAGCGCTTCTGGCAACCGAGCGGCAGTTCATCCGCGTGGTGAAAACCGCCGCAGCCGGTCGCCCGGTCCGCATGCACCTGTTCTCGCTGCCAGGCGTCCCGCGCTCGCTGGAAGCGCAGGCGCGCATGCTCGGTTTCTACCACGATGCCTCGAAGCTCCCCGAGTGGGACCTCGACGCGCTCATCGTGACGGGGAGCGAACCGCGCGAGGCCACCCTGCCGGACGAGCCCTACTGGAACGAACTGACCAGCCTCATCGATTGGGCCGCCGCGAACACGGTATCGACGGTCTGGTCGTGCCTTGCCGCCCATGCCGCCGTGCTGCATCTCCACGGCATCGAGCGCCGCCACCTCGGCACGAAATGCTCGGGCGTCTTTGCGTGCAATCTCGTCGCCGATGATCCGCTGCTCGCCAGGATTGCCGATCCGGTGAAGGTGACGCATTCGCGCTGGAACGGGCTGGACGAAGCAGATCTGGAAGAAAACGGCTACCGGGTGCTGACCCGCTCAGCCGAAGTCGGCATCGACATCTTCACCAAGGACATGGGCAGCAACTTCCTGTTCCTGCAGGGCCACCCGGAATATGAGGCCACGTCGCTGCTGCGCGAATATCGCCGCGACGTGGGTCGGTTCCTTTCCGGCGAGAGCCGGCGTTACCCGGACCTGCCGACCGACTATTTCAGCCCGGCGGCGCAGTCTGACCTGCTGCGATTGCGCGCCCGCGCCCACGTCGATCGCGACAGCGTTTCGATGGAAGACTTCGACGCGTTCGAGCCCCGCGACGGACTGGCCAACGAACTCGCAGGCGGGGCATCGCTCATCTTTTGCAACTGGTTCGACAAGCTTCTGGCGCAGCGAAGCGGCACCCAGGAACCCGCCGCGAGCCAGGGGTAGAACCCATGAGCGCGCGCAATCTCGCAACCAAACCGGCAGAGGCGGAAGACACCGCGACATTCGAGCGCTTCTGCCTCGCCATGCGCGAACTTGCAGGCGGGGTCTGCGTCGTCACCTCCGGGCGAGGCGACATGCGCACCGGGCTGACGGCAACTTCCGTCACGTCCCTGTCGGCTGAGCCGCCCTCACTGCTCGTCTGCATCCACCGCGCCTCGTCCATGCTGGAGGCCCTGCGCGAAACCGGGGCATTCGCGGTCAACATGCTGGCCCACGACCAGCAGGCCATCGCCGACCGGTTTGCAGGTCGCTGCGGGCGATTTGGCGCCGAACGCTACGACGGCGCGCAGTGGCGCGAACTCTCAACCGGGTCGAGCATCCTGACCGGCGCGCTCGCCAATCTCGATTGTCGCGTCGAGCAGATCACCGAGTGGCACACCCACGCTATCGTCGTCGGCAGCGTGGAAGCGATCGCGGAGCCCGGCGGCAACGCACCGCTCGTCTACTGGCGCGGTGGATATTCCACCTTCGCGACCTGACGAACCACCTGCGCTGCTTGCGCTGAACCGCTGGCGTGGGCTACCGCTCGCGGCCATGCAGTTTCCAAAGCCCCTCATCCCCGGCACGCTGGTGCGCCGCTACAAGCGCTTCCTCGCCGACGTCACGCTGGAATCCGGCGAGACGATCACCGCCCATTGCGCCAATCCCGGCGCCATGACCGGCCTTGCCGATCCGGGCATTCCGGTCTGGCTGTCGCTGAGCGATGACCCCAAGCGCAAGCTGAAATACAGCCTCGAAGTGGTTCAGGTGGACGATGGGGCCGGCCCCTGCTGCGTCGGCATCAACACCTCCCACCCCAACCGCATCGTGGAAGCGGCAATCGGCGCGGGCGCGATCCCCCAACTGGCTGGCTACGAAACCATGCGTCGCGAGGTGCGATACGGCACCAACAGCCGCATAGACCTGCTGCTGGAAAGCGAGGGCCGCCCGCCATGCTACGTGGAAGTGAAGAACGTCCACCTGGTGCGCCAGACGGCGCTCGCCGAGTTTCCCGATTCGGTGACCGCGCGCGGCGCCAAGCATCTGGCCGAACTGGCGAAGATGGCGCAGTCCGGCGCGCGGGCCGTGATGTTCTACCTCGTGCAGCGCGGCGACTGCGCGGACTTCCAGCTGGCCGCCGATATCGACCCGGCCTACGCTCAGGCCTTTGCCGCTGCGCGCGACGCCGGCGTCGAGGCGATCTGCTATGCCTGCAACGTCTCGCCGGAGGCGATCCTGCTCGGCGGACCGGTGCCATTGCGCGTGTGATCTTCGCTTCGCCTTTGTAAATCGCCGTGCGTTGACCTACATTCCCGGCCAATCAAATCATTGAAGGACTGGCAAGCCGAAGATGACGGTTTCATTCGTCGAAGCATCCGAAGTGCCCGTGCGAAACACCGGCGCCATCAAGCTGCATGGCGAGGAAGGTTTCGAAGGCATGCGCAAGGCCGGTCAGCTGGCCGCGCAGGCGCTCGACCTGATGGTCGAGCATGTCCAGCCGGGGCAGACGACGGAGCATCTCGACAAGGTTGCCTTCGAGTTCGCCATGGACAATGGCGCAAGCCCGGCCCCGCTCTACTATCGCGGTTTTCCCAAATCCATCTGCACATCGCTGAACCACGTGGTCTGCCATGGCATCCCCATCGACAAGCCGATGCGCGAGGGTGACATCGTCAATATCGACATCACGCTGGTGGTCGATGGCTGGCATGGCGATTCAAGCCGCATGTACCCGGTCGGCGAGATCTCCCGCCGTGCCGAACGGCTGATCGACATCACCTGGGAGTCGCTTCAGCGCGGCATCGCTGCGGTGAAGCCCGGCGCGACGACCGGCGATATCGGCGCGGCAATCCAGGACTACGCCGAATCCGAGCGCACGAGCGTTGTGCGTGATTTCTGCGGGCATGGCCTTGGCCGCCTGTTCCACGACGTGCCCAATATCCTGCACTACGGCACCGCCGGGACCGGCGTACCGCTGAAGCCCGGCATGTTCTTCACCATCGAGCCGATGATCAATCTCGGCCGTCCGCACGTGAAGGTGCTGGCCGATGGCTGGACCGCCGTGACCCGCGACAGGTCCCTGTCCGCGCAGTTCGAGCATTCCATCGCCGTCACCGAGGACGGCGCGGAAATCTTCACCCTCTCCCCCGGCGGATTTCACAAGCCACCATATGTCTGACCCCGTTCGCTAACCCGGAAATGACTGCGCAATGAGCGGCATGAACGAGCGCCCTCAGGCGCAGCCCCACTTTCACGGCCACCGCGAACGGCTGCGCGAACGCTTCCGCAAGGGCGGCGCGGACGCCGTCGCCGACTACGAGCTGCTTGAACTCATCCTGTTCATGACGATCCCGCGCGGCGACGTGAAGGAACAGGCCAAGGCGCTCATCAAGCGCTTCGGCAGCTTCGCCGAGGCCATCGCCGCACCGCCTGACCAACTCAAGAAGGTGGACGGCGTGGGCGAGCGGGTCGCCGACAACTTCGCCGTCATCAAGGCGGCAGCGGAGCGCATCGCGCGCGGCGAGATCGAGGGCCGCATGGTGCTCGGCTCATGGCAGGGCGTGATCGACTATTGCCGCACCTCCATGGGCTTCGAGACCAAGGAACACTTCCGCATCCTGTTCCTAGACAAGCGCAACGCGCTGATTGCCGACGAGGTGCAGCAGTCCGGCACCGTGGACCACACGCCTGTCTACCCGCGCGAAGTCATCAAGCGCGCGCTGGAGCTTTCATCCACCGCTCTGGTGCTGGTCCACAACCACCCCTCCGGCGATCCGACCCCCTCCCAGCCCGATATCGAGATGACCGACAAGATCATCGAAATCGCCCGACCGCTCGGCATCGCCGTCCACGACCACATCATCGTCGGGCGCAACGGACACGCCAGTTTGCGCGGCTTGGGACTGATATAGTCACCATCCCGCCGCCAATGCCGCAAATTTGTGCAAGGTCCGGTTTTTCAACCCGGCAAGGAACCAACCCCTTGATTCTCGGGTTGATTGCCTATGCTATGGGCAGCAAGGGGGACTGAGTAACCGCACATGAGTAAGCCTGCTTTCGACGAAATGAATGGCTTCGGCGACGAAGTCCGGCCCGCCTACAGAGCCCTGAAAGCGTGGCTCGACGAGACGCCACCAGAACTCCTCGAACAGCGAAGGCTGGAAGCGGAAGCACTCTTCCGCCGGTTTGGAATCACGTTCGCCGTCTATGGCGAGAAGGATGCCGAAGAGCGGCTCATTCCCTTCGATCTCATCCCCCGCGTTCTCTCCACGCCGGAATGGAAGATCCTCGAAGACGGCCTGACGCAGCGCGTCCAGGCGATCAACGCGCTCATCACCGACCTCTACGGCAAGCGCGATATCCTCAAGGCCGGCATCATTCCCGAAGAGCTGATCTTCGCCAACGATGCCTATCGCCCAGAAATGATCGGCGTCGAGATCCCCGGCGGCGTTCCTGTCTGCATTGCCGGCATCGATATCGTCCGCGTGGACGCCGAAAAGTTCTACGTACTGGAAGACAACGCCCGCACGCCGTCCGGTGTGTCCTATATGCTGGACAACCGCGAAGCGATGCACCTGCTGTTCCCCGAGATCATCGCGGAAAACCGCGTCCGCCCGGTCGAACGCTACCCCGATGAGCTGCTCGCGGTGCTGAAATCGCTCGCCCCGCCCAAGGCCTCGTCCGACCCGACCATCGCGGTGCTGACGCCGGGCCCGTTCAACTCCGCCTTCTACGAACACTCGTTCCTGGCCGACAAGCTCGGCGTTGACCTCGTCGAGGGGCGCGACCTCTTCGTGCAGGATGACGTGCTCTTCATGCGCACGACACAGGGGCCGCAGCGCGTCGACGTCGTCTACCGCCGCGTCGACGACGATTTCCTCGATCCCCTCGCCTTCCGGCCCGATTCCATGCTCGGCGTGCCGGGGCTGTTTTCGAGCTACCGCGCCGGCAACGTGACGCTGGCCAACGCCGTCGGAACCGGCATCGCCGACGACAAGGCGATCTACAGCTACATGCCCGAGATCGTGAAGTTCTACACCGGCGAGGAACCCAAGCTGCACAACGTGCCGACGTGGCGGTGCCGCGAGGCAGATTCCGCAAAATACGTGCGTGACAATCTCGCCGATCTCGTCGTCAAGGAAGTCCACGGCTCGGGCGGTTACGGCATGCTCGTCGGCCCTGCCGCCACCAAGGAAGAGATCGACGCATTCGACCGCAAGCTGCGCGACGACCCGGATAACTTCATTGCCCAGCCGACGCTGGCACTGTCCACCTGCCCCGCCTTCGTGGAACAGGAAATCGCCCCGCGCCACGTCGATCTTCGCCCCTTCGTCCTCACCGGCAAGGACCGCACGCACATCGTCCCCGGCGGCCTGACGCGCGTTGCCATGCGCGCCGGCTCCCTGGTGGTGAATTCGAGCCAGGGCGGCGGCACCAAGGACACCTGGGTGCTGGGAGACTGATGCGATGATGCTTGCAAGTACAGCCAATGCGATCTTCTGGATGTCCCGATATATAGAGCGGGCCGAAAGCATCGCGCGTATTCTCGGTGCCGCCAGCCGCATGGCCGCCGTGCCGCAGGTCCTCGAAGGCGAGAAGACCAACGAGTGGGAATCCGCCCTCGCAGCGGCAGCCCAGCTTGAGGCGTTTCAGGAAACCGGCAGCGAGCTCACCGAAGATGCCGTCTTCAATTTCCTCGCCTTCGACGAATCGAACCCCTCGTCCATCCGCTCCTGCCTGAACGCGGCGCGCCACAACGCGCGCTCCGTGCGCCCGGCGCTGACGAACGAGACGTGGGAAGCCATCAACTCGGCCTATCTCGAGTTTCCCTACATCATGCAGGCGGGCAACACGCTGCGCGATCAGCAGCAGTTCCTGCGCTGGATTCTCGATGTATCGCTGCGCGTCAACGGTACCGCCTTCCGCAACATGCTGCGCGACGAGCGCTACTGGTTTGCGCGGCTCGGCTTCTACATCGAGCGCGCCGACAACACCGCCCGCATCCTCGACGTGAAGTACCACGTGCTGCTGCCGGAGCATTCCGAAGTCGGCGGCAGCCTCGACTACTACCAGTGGTCCGCGATCCTGCGGTCAGTCTCCGCGCTCACCGCCTATCACTGGGTCTATCGCCAGTCGCTGAAGCCAATGCTGATTGCCGACCTGCTGATCCTGCGCGAGGAAATGCCGCGTTCGCTGGCAAGCTGCTACCAGAACATTACCAACTTCCTCGACGAGATCGGCCGCAAATACGGCAAGCAGGGCGCGGCGCAGCGTACCGCGCGCGGCACGCTGGCCCGGCTTCGCAACACGCGCACTGAGGATATCTTCAACGTCGGCCTTCACGAATTCCTCGGCGATTTCATCGACGACAACAACAAGCTCGGCGCCGTCATCAACGAACAATACAACCTGCTATGATGGCTCTGCTCATCTGACAGGCTTCGAACGGTCCGCTCATGCATCTCAAGCTTCGCCACACCACGCGATACACCTACGACACGCCCGTGCGCAGCGTGATCCAAGTGCTGCGCGTCACCCCGCGCGGGCACGGCACACAGCACATCCTCAACTGGCATATCGACACCGACCATGACGCGACCCTGAAGCGGTCCGAGGACAGCTTCGGCAACATCGTCCACACCTTCTGGGCCGAAGGCCCAATGGATGAACTGGTCATCACCGTCGAGGGCGAGGCGATTACCGAGGATGCAAGCGGTGTGCTCAGCGGCACGGCGGAGCGGCTGCCACTGGGGCTGTTCCTGCGCGAAACCGGGCTGACGACGCCCGACGCCGCGATCCGGGATTTCGCACGCAAGGCTGCGGGCGAGCAGAACACGCTCGATTCGCTTCATGCCCTCATGGATGCGCTGTCGGAACACATGACCTTCGAGAAAAAGGTCACCGACCCGGCGACCACCTCGAAGGAAGCCTTCGAGAAAGCGCATGGGGTCTGCCAGGATTATGCACACGTCTTCATCGCGGCGGCGCGCTCGCTGGAAATCCCGGCGCGCTACGTCGGCGGTTACATGTATCAGCCCGGCGAACAGACGATTCACGAGGCCGGACACGGTTGGGCCGAGGCGTTCGTCTCCGGCCTTGGCTGGGTCGGTTTCGACGCGGCGAACAACATGTGCCCGAACGATGCCTATATTCGTGTGGCCTGCGGACTGGATTATCTGGACGCCGGCCCCGTTCGCGGTGTACGCAGCGGCGTAGCCGAAGAGACGCTGGATGTCGAAGTCGAGCTGACCGACATGGGCGCCGACAAAGCCTAGACCCCTTCTAGAACTGGCGTGAGCGATGACTTACTGCGTAGGCATCCTGGTGAAGGATGGGCTGGTGATGATCGCGGATACGCGAACCAATGCCGGCCTCGACAACATTTCCACCTTCCGCAAGCTGCACCTGTTCGAGGTGCCGGGCGAGCGTGTCGTCGCGGTGTCGTCCGCCGGCAACCTCGCGGCGGCGCAGGCGGTGGTGCAGCTGGTGTCGGAAGGCTTCGACGGCGACTACGGCACCGAGACGCTCTATACCGTGCCCAGTATGTTCGCCGCAGCCCAACTTGTCGGGCGCGCGGTCCAGCACGTCTTCAAGGCCGACGGCGCCTCCATGGAGGCCATGAGCGCGCGTTTCGACGTGATGCTGCTGGTCGGCGGGCAGATCGGCGGCGGGCGGCTGCGCCTCTTCCAGGTCTACTCGGCGGGCAATTTCATCAAGTCGACCACCGACACGCCGTATCTCCAGATCGGCGAGCACAAGTATGGCAAGCCGATCCTCGACCGCGCCGTGAACTTCGACACCGACTTGAACGATGCGCTGAAGCTCGGGCTGATCTCGATGGATTCGACCATGCGCTCGAATCTCGGCGTCGGCATGCCCATCGACATGATGACGGTGCGCCGCGATGCTCTTGAGACCGAGGTCGTCCATCGCATCGATCAGAACGATTCGTATTTCTCGGGCCTTCGCGAAAGCTGGTCAAACGCGCTGTCACAGGCACACCGCAACATCCCGCGCCCGCCCTATGAGGGCCGCGACACCGAGATCGACTGAACGCTTTCGGCGCGTCAGGCGCGCCCAGCGAGGTTCTGCAGGATCGGGCAATCGGGCCGCGCATCGCCCCGGCAGTTGCGCACGAGGTCGTCCAGCGTGTCCTTCATCGCCTGCAGCGAGGCGATCTTTTCATCGATTTCGGCCATCCGCTCCTTGGTAAGCGCGCGCACGTCGGCGCTTGCCCGGTCCTTGTCGCGGTAGAGCGACAGCAGGTGCCGGCAATCCTCGATTGAGAACCCGAGATTGCGGGCATTGGCCAGAAACCGAAGCGTCTCGATGTCGGACTTGGCGTAGTCGCGGTAGCCGTTGGCCGCACGCGCGGGGCACACCAGCCCGATCTCCTCGTAGTAGCGAATGGTCTTGGCCGGCAGGCCGGCAAAGTCGGCGGCTTCGGAAATATTCATGTGAGCCTCCTCCTCAGGATGGCATCTTGTTGTCCGCCTCCCCGACGCGGTGCGGCATGTTGCGCTGCTCCAGTTCCAGCAGCAAGCCGGAGTGGTCGCATTCGCCGAGCCCGGCATTGCACAGCATGGCGAAGCGCTCGCGCACGTTGCGCACCAGCGGCAGGTCGAGATCGAGCGCGCGCGCTTCCGCCAGGATCATGTCGAGATCCTTGAGCTGGATGCGCGAGGCAGCACCGGGAACGAAGTCGCGTGTCACCATGCGCCCGCCATGCAGGTCGAGGATGCGGCTTTCAGCGAATCCGCCGCGAATGGCATCTCGCACGGCAGCCGGGTTTGCGCCGCCCGCTGCCGCCAGCAACAACCCTTCGGCGACCGCGCCGATGGTGATACCGACGATGGCCTGGTTGGCGAGCTTGCAAAGCTGCCCTGCCCCACTCGGGCCGACATGGGTGACACGGCCCATGGCCGCAAACACCGGCGCGAGTTCCTCGATCTTCTCCGGGTCGCCACCGGCCATGATCGCCAGCGTGCCTTCGGCTGCACCCACCGTCCCGCCGGAGACCGGCGCGTCGATCGCGGTGATCTCCATCTCGCCTAGCTTCTCGGCATGCTCGCGCGCCAGCGATGGTGCGATCGAGCTCATGTCGAGGAATGTCGCACCGGGCTTCATGGCACGCGCCACGCCGCGCTTGAACAGGACGTCAGCGACGATGGCGCCTTTTTCCAGCATGGTGATGACAACGTCCACGCCTTCGGCAGCGTCCGCCGCGCGCTCGGCAACCTTCGCGCCGTCACCCTTCAGCGCCTCGGCCTTGGACAGCGTGCGGTTCCACACCGTCACGTCGAACCCGGCCTTGAGCAGCCGCCGTGTCATCGGCGCGCCCATCAGCCCCGTACCGAACAGGCCGATCTTCAGTGTGTCGGACATGCGTACGTCCCCCCAGACGTTCTTGACGTTGGGAGGGAATGTAGGGATCGCGAAGGTTCAGCGCCACAGGAATGAAGCAGAAACCTTCGCAATCCCAATGTTTTCGGCACTAGTGAAGCACGAACTCGCCGTCTGTCATCTTCCACTCGTTCGGGCCGATCAGTCGCTTGTGGGCGTATCGCACCGAGTGCAGCGGACCGTCGATCTTGTCCTGCCAGAACGTCACGAACCTGGTGAGCTCGGGAAATTCCGGGGCAAGATCGTAGGTCTGCCAGATGAATTCCTGCAGAAGCGAAGGGTGGTCGGGAAGCCGGTACAGGATGCGGGCGGTCGTCATCCCGTATCCGGCCAGTTGCTTGGCTAGAGAAGCGTCCATCGGGAACCTCGCAAACGTTGTCGCCACCTTCGATCCTGACTGCGGCGTTAACGATTGTAAAACCCGAACCACTTAATTAAGTGTTATATTTCAGGCAGTTAGCAGCATGTCTGCCTGAGTGCTGCTAGCGAACGTGGTTAATCACGCGCCATAGTCACGGCGCGCGGCAGCCAGTGCCTCGGGCGTGTCCACGTCGCGCAGCGCATCTCGCCCCGCATCGACCTCGATCACCTGCGCCGGGTTCTCGCCGATCAGCGCCTTGCCGCCGACATCGCCGCTGACCTGGCACAAGGCCTCGAAATAACGCCGCCCCCAGATGACCGGGTTGCCGCGCTTGCCCTCCGCAGTCGGCACGACGATTGCCGCTTCTCCCCCGTCCGAGAACGTTTCGATCAGTCGGTCTATGAGAGCTGCATCGACGCCGGGCATGTCTGCGAGGCAGATGGCCGCGCCGTGCACGTCCGCCGGCAGCGCCTTCAACCCGGCGGCAAGCGACGTGGACAGACCTTGCGCGTGATCGGGGTTCTCGACGAACACGACGCCCAGCCCGTCGAGGGCCGCACGCACGTCACCGGAGCGATGGCCGGTCACCACCACGACAGGCGCGGCGCGGCTCGCCAGTACGGCCTGCGCGCAGCGCCGCACCAGCGACATGCCGCCCACGTCTTCCAGCAGCTTGTGCGGTCCGCCCATCCGCGTCGAGCGACCTGCGGCGAGGATCACCGCACCCACCGGCAGGCCAGAGGATTCCGCATCGTGCACCTGGTTGCGCGGCTGTGGCCGCGAAGGAATTTCCATCAGCAGGCCTCCAACACCCATGGCGGTGACGTCACCGCGCGTCACCGGCAGACCGGCGGCAAGCCGGTCCAGCACCCAGTCGAACCCGTTCTCCTTGGGGCTGCGCGCGCAGCCCGGCGCGCCCAGCACCGGCTTCCCGTTCCGGCGCGCCAGCAGCAGCAGGTTGCCGGGGTCAACCGGCATACCGAAATGCTCGACCGTGCCTCCTGCCGCCTCGATGCCTTCGGGCACCTCGTCACGCCGGTCCACGATCGCCGACGCGCCGAAGACCACGGTCAGGTCCGTTTCCGTGTCGTCGAGGCTGGCAATGGCGTCTGCGATCGAACCCTTGTCATGGGCGCAGCGGACTTCGGCAACGATCTCGCCGCCATAGGTCGCGAGCCGTTCGCCAAGGATACGCGCGGTCTTGTCCATGACACTCGCTTTCAGAACCGGCAGCGTCGTCGCCACCAGCCCGACCTTCAGCGGGCGGAACGGCGCGACGCGCAGCGCACCGGATGCAATCGCACAGACCTTGTCGAGCGTCTCGCCGGACACCGCGAAGGGGATGATCTTCACGGTCGCGACCATGCGCCCCGCGCCGACACGGGCATGGTTTTCCAGCGTCGCGATGGTGATGGCTTCATCCACCGCGTTCGCGGCGTTGATGGCAGGCGCATCCGCGACCATCAGCCCGGCGTGGCCTGCATGCAGGTTTACCCGGCCGGTGAAGGCATCGGCCAAGTCCAGATGGCTGGCAGCATCGCCTGCGAGTGCCTGTCCCAGCCTGCGCGCGGCATCGTCCTCGTGGACATCGCCCGGCTCCATCCGTGCGCAGATCACGCTCGCGTGGCCGCTCGCTTGCAGCGCGTCGCAGTCGGCCCGCGACAGGATCGTGCCCTTGCGAACCCGCCGGTCACCGGCATTCAGGGAGTGCGCGAGGATGGCGCCGGATGCCTCATCGGTCGGGACAGGGCCGAACTTCACACCTTGGCCTCGCGGCGGACATCCTTGCCGCGCAGGGCGGCAATCACTTCACCCAGCACCGCGACCGCGATCTCCGACGGACTCTGCGCGCCGATATCGAGGCCAATGGGGGCCTGAATGCGCCCAAGCGCTGCATCGTCCAGCCCGGCCTCGCGCAAGCGATCGAGGCGCTTGCCGTGGGTCTTCCGGCTGCCGAGCGCACCGACATAGAAGCACTGCGCCTTCAGGGCTGCCGCGAGCGGGCCATCGTCGATCTTGGGGTCGTGCGTCAGGGCTGCCAGCGCGCACCAGCGGTCGAGCGGCGCATCGGCCAGCACTTCGTCTGGCCATTCGGCGACGAGGTTGACGCCGGCGAACCGCTCGGGCGTGGCAAAGGCCGTGCGCGGGTCGATCACCGTCACGTCGAAGCCGGTGGCAGCCGCCATGGGTGCAAGCGCCTGCGAAATGTGGACCGCGCCGATGATGACGAAGCGCACGGCGGGCAGATGCACCTCGATGAAGCGCTCGCCATTGTCCTGCGCCTGCATCCGGCTCTTGCCGCTCAGCAGGATGCGGTGCAGTTCGTCCGCGTCCCGCTCGGCATCCACGTCCGCCCCGCGGATCAGCCGCTGCGCGCCGGATGTCATGTCGGTGAGAACGAGCGCGGCGCGCCGGTTGCGCCGCTCTTCGTTGAGCGCGGAAAGAAGCGAGCGGTCCATGCTCAGCCGAGCCTTTCCACGTAGACGCGGATGCGCCCGCCGCAGGACAGGCCGACTTCCCAAGCTGTCTCGTCCGCAACGCCGAATTCGAGCACCCGTGCCTTGCCGGTCTCGATCACGTCGCCGGCTTCCGCAACGACCGCGCCCTCGACGCAGCCACCCGAGACCGAACCCATGAAGTTGCCGCCCTTGTCGATAACCAGATGACTGCCGACCGGGCGCGGGGCGGACCCCCACGTCTCGACCACCGTTGCCAGCGCAAGCTCGCGGCCCTCGTTGGCCCAGGTCTCGGCGATGTGGAGCACGTCGGTATCGGCGGCGGACTGCATCGTCTCGCTCATGGTGTCACCTTCCATCTCACGCCGCGTGCTGCGCCATCTGCCGCAGCCACTTTCGCGGATCGCCCTCGGCCTTCGCGCGTCCGTCGAGCGCACGCGCGAGGTCTTCCAGCGCATCGATATTGTGCACCGGGCGGAACTCGTCCACATGCGGCATCATCTGGCGGATGCCGCGTGCCCGCGCCTCGAACCCCTCGTAGCGCAGCAGCGGGTTGAGCCAGACCAGCCTGCGGCAGGACAGATGCAGCCGCTCCATCACCGGAACGAGGCTCTCGTCGTCGGCGTCACGTTCCAGCCCGTCAGTGATCAGCAGCACGATGGCGCCCTGTCCCAGCACGCGGCGCGCCCACAGCCTGTTGAAGCTGTCGAGGCAGGTGGCGATGCGCGTGCCGCCGGCCCAGTCCTGCACGTTGCGGCCGGCATCGCGCAGCGCCTCGTCCGGGTCGCGGTGGCGTAGCGCCCGGGTGATATTGGTCAGCCGGGTGCCGAACACGAAGGTGTGGGTGCGGCGCTTCTCCGACATGGCGTGCAGGAAGTGCAGGAAGACCTGCGTGTACTCGCTCATGGAGCCGGAAATGTCGCAGAGCGCGACGACCGGCGCGAGCCGCGTCTTCGGCTGGCTTCGCTTCAGCGCGATCATGTCGCCACCCGAGCGCATCGACTGGCGCAACGTGGCGCGCAGATCGACCGCGCGCCCGCGCGCTGATGGCGTCCGCCGCCGTGTCTTCATTTCCTCGAACGGCAGCACCAGATTTTCAATGACACGGCGGGCGCGCGCGATTTCGGCAGCGCTCATCTGCCCGAAATCCTTCCCCCGCAAAATTTCCATGTCCGACACGGTGAGCGAGGCATCGACCTCCACTTGCGGTTTCGGGCGCTCCACCTCGCGCGGTTTGCCGGTGTCGAGCAGTGCGTCGGATACGCGCCGGTTCACCGGGTCCCGCTGCTGGCGCTGCGGGGCGGGCGCAACCGGCATCAGCGCCTGCATCATGCGCTCCATCAGCGCGCGCTTGCGCCAGAAGATGGTGAAGGCCTGCTCGAAGACCTCCTCATCCTCGTGGCGCTTCACGAAGATTGAATGCAGGATCCAGTAGAAGTCGGACTTCTCGCCAATGCCCGCCAGTTCCAGCGCGGCGATGGCATCATGCACCGCGCCGGGACCGACCTTGATGCCGGCGGCGCGCAGCGCGCGGGCAAAGTGCATCAGGTTGGCGGCAAGCGCCCCCTGCCCGGCATCTTCGTTTTCCGCTGGCACGTCGGCGCTCATTTCGCGGCCCTGATCTCCGTGTCGACCTCGTCGATCAGCGCCTTGATCCGGCTCGAATTGAACCGCTCGATATCGTCCTGGTACTTGAGGATGACGCCGAGCGTGTCGGTCGCGATGGCCGGGTCGAGCGCCACCGCATCGAGTTCCGACAGCGCCGCCGCCCAGTCGAGGCTTTCGGCAACGCCCGGTGCCTTGAACACATCCTCGCCGCGGATCTTCTGGATGAACCGCACCAGCGCCTCGCTCAGCGCCTCGGGGGCTTGCGGAACCTTGGCCTTGAGGATCGCAAGCTCGCGTTCCACGTCCGGGTAACCGACCCAGTGGTAGAGGCAGCGGCGCTTCAGCGCATCGTGGATTTCGCGCGTACGGTTCGACGTCACGATGACGATGGGCGGCTCGTCCGCCTTCACCGTTCCGATCTCCGGAATCGTGATCTGGAAATCCGATAGCACCTCCAGCAGGAAGGCTTCGAAGGCCTCGTCGGTGCGGTCGAGCTCATCGATCAGCAGCACCGGCGGCCCGCCGTCCCCCGGCTCTAGCGCCTCCAGCAGCGGGCGCTTGATGAGGAAGCGTTCGGAGAAGATGTCATCGCCCAGCCGCGCACGGTCGGAGACGCCCTCGGCCTCCGCCAGCCGGATCTCGATCATCTGGGCGGAGTAGTTCCATTCGTAGACGGCCGAGGAAATGTCCAGCCCCTCGTAGCATTGCAGGCGGATGAGCCGGCGGCCAAGCTGCGAGGCCAGCACCTTCGCAATCTCCGTCTTTCCAACACCGGCCTCGCCTTCAAGGAACAGCGGGCGGCCCATCTTCAGCGCGAGGAACAGCACGGTCGCAAGCGAACGGTCCGCGACATAGGCCCCGTCCCGCAGCAGGGCTTCGGTCGCATCGATGGAATCGGGAAGTGTCGTCTTGGTCAAACCGGGCTCCGGAAGTGCGAATGGGGCGGTTCGCCACCGCCCCATCCTTTCTGACACGAATTGCGCTTGGCGCGAAAGTTCAGGCGTCGGCCACCGCGCGGCGCGCCATCACCGTCACCAGGTGGGCGCGGTATTCGGCACTTGCGTGGATGTCGCTGGACAGGCCGTCAGCGCTGATCGTCACTCCGTCGAGGGACTTCGTGGCAAAGCGCCGCGTCAGCGCTTCTTCCAATTCCTTCGCCCGGAACACGCACGGCCCGGCACCCGTCACCGCGACGCGCACCTCGCCACCGCGCTTGGCAACGAAGACGCCGACCAGCGCATAGCGCGAGGCCGGGTTGCGGAACTTGGAGTAGGCCGCACGGCGCGGCACCGGGAACAGCACCTTGGTGATGATCTCGCCATCCTCCAGCGCGGTTTCGAACATGCCGGTGAAGAACTCCTCCGCCGCGATGCGCCGCTTGTTGGTGACAATGGTCGCGCTGAGCGCCAGACAGGCGGCGGGATAGTCCGCCGCCGGGTCGTTGTTGGCGAGCGAGCCACCCATGGTGCCCATGGCCCGCACGTGTGGGTCACCAAGGAGACTTGCAAGCTGGGCAAGAGAGGGGATCGCCTCCTTGACTGTCGCACTCTCGGCGATCTCGCCATGCCGCGTCATGGCCCCGATGTGCAGCGTGCGGCCCCTCAGTTCGATGCCGCGAAGGGCATCAATCCCGGACAGGTCGATGAGCGACTCCGGGGCGGCCAGCCGCTGCTTCATGGTCGGCAGCAGTGTCTGCCCGCCGGCGAGGAACTTGGCTTCCCCGTCGGACCCTAGCGAGGCCGCCTTGCGCACCGAATTGGGACGGTGAAATTCGAATTCGTACATGGTCTCTATCCCCTTATTCGGCAGCGCGCTTGGCGCCCTCGTTGATCGCCCGCCACACCGCTTGCGGCGTTGCCGGCATCGCGATGCCTTCGTGGCCGATGGCATCGGTGATCGCGTTGATGACGGCAGGCGGCGCGGCGATTGCTCCGGCCTCCCCGCAGCCCTTGATGCCCAGCGGGTTCGACGGGCACGGCGTCACCGTGGTGTCGACCTTGAACATCGGCAGGTTGTCGGCGCGCGGCATGCAGTAGTCCATGAACGAGCCGGTCACGAGTTGGCCGGTCTCGTCATAAGACACGCCTTCCATCAGCGCCTGCCCGACCCCTTGAGCGATGCCGCCATGAACCTGCCCCTCGACGATCATCGGGTTGATGATATTGCCGAAGTCGTCGACCGCGACCCAGTTGACGATGTCGGTCACGCCCGTCTCCGGGTCGATCTCCACTTCGCAGATATGGCAACCGGCCGGGAAGGTGAAGTTGGACGGGTCGTGGAACGCGCCTTCCTTCAACCCCGGCTCGATTTCGTCGGAGGGAAACTTGTGGGCGACATAGGCATTCAGAGACACGTCCGCGAAGGAGACCGACTTGTCGGTGCCGGAGACGGAGAACGCGCCGTCCTTGAACTCGATGTCGCTTTCGGAGGCTTCCAGCAGGTGTGAGGCGATCTTCTTGGCCTTGGCCTCCACCTTGTCGAGCGCCTTGGAAATCGCCGTCATGCCGACCGCGCCGGAACGCGACCCGTAGGTGCCCATGCCGAACTGCACCTTGTCGGTATCGCCGTGGACGATCACCACCTGGTCGATGCCGATGCCGAGCCGGTCGGCCACAAGCTGGGCGAAGGTTGTCTCGTGGCCCTGCCCGTGGCTGTGCGAGCCGGTGAGAACTTCGACATTGCCCGTCGGATTGACGCGCACCTCGGCCGATTCCCACAGGCCTACGCCGGCGCCAAGTGAACCAACCGCTGCCGACGGCGCGATGCCGCAAGCCTCGATATAGGTCGAGAACCCGATGCCGCGCATCTTGCCGCGCCGGGCAGCCTCGCGCTTGCGCTTGCCCATCCCCTTGTAGTCGATCAATTCGCAGGCCTTGTTCAGCGACGCGGTGTAGTCGCCTGCGTCGTACATCATGATGACGGGCGTCTGGTGCGGGAACTTCTTCACGAAATTCCGCTTGCGGAAGGTCGCCGGGTCGATGCCCATCTCGCGGGCTGCAACTTCCGCCAGCCGTTCCACCACGTAGGTCGCCTCGGGACGTCCCGCACCGCGATACGCATCCACCGGCACGGTGTTGGTGTAGACCGCGTCGACTTCCGCGTAGATCGCCGGAATGTCGTACTGGCCCGAAAGAAGCGTCGCGTAGAGGTAGGTCGGGACGCAGGTTGCAAACAGGCTCGGATAGCCGCCGAGATTGGCGGTGGTGTGCACCTTCAGGCCAAGCATCTTGCCGCGCTCGTCCATCGCCAGTTCCGCGGTCGTCACGTGGTCGCGGCCATGCGCGTCGGTGATGAAGGCCTCGGAGCGATCCGACGTCCATTTCACCGCGCGGCGCACCTTCTTGGCAGCCCACGTGCACACGACCTCTTCCGGGTAGACGTAGATCTTGGAGCCGAAGCCCCCACCCACGTCCGGCGCGATCACGCGCAGCTTGTGTTCGGGCGCAAGGTTGAGGAAGGCCGACATGACCAGCCGCGCCACGTGGGGGTTCTGGCTCGTGGTGTAGGTCGTGAAGCTGTCATTGCCGGAATTGTAGTCGCCGAGCGCAGCGCGTGGCTCCATCGGGTTGGGCACCAGCCGGTTGTTGGTGATCTCCAGCTTCGTGATGTGATTGGCCTTCTTGAAGGCGTCGGCCGTCGCCTGCTTATCGCCGATTTCCCACTCGTAGCAGGTGTTGCGCGGCGCATCGTCGTGCAGCTGCACCGATGAAGACGCAGCCTTCATGACGTCGGTGACGGCGTCGAGCACTTCGAAATCGACCATCAGTGCTTCAGCGCCTGCTCTTGCCGCGGCGAGGGTTTCGCCGATCACGACGGCAACCGGATCGCCCACGTAGCGCGCCTTGCCCTGCGCGAGGCACGGATGGCCCGGCGCGTTCATCGGCGAGCCGTCCTTGGAGTGGATCATCCAGCCCGCCGGCAGCGCGCCGATATTGTCGGCGGCGAGGTCCTCACCGGTGAAGACGGCGATGACGCCATCCACGTCGAGGGCGGACTGCTTGTCGATGCTGCGGATGGCGGCATGCGCATGTTCGCTGCGCCGGAAGGCCGCGTAGGCCTGGCCTGCCACGTTGATGTCGTCGGTATAATTGCCGGTGCCGGTTATGAAGCGGCGATCTTCCAGCCGCGCCACGCGTGCGCCGATACCTGTCTCGGACATGATTGGTTCTCCTCCTGGGCCGTCCCCACGCCTTTTCGGCGCTTGTTTGATGGACGGTCGTTCTCATGCAAAAACGGACGCCGAAGCGTCCGTGACCACCTACTCCGCCGCGACCCGCTTGCCGCCTTGCATCGCTTCCGCGCCGGCGGCGATCGCCTTGACGATGTTGTGGTAGCCGGTACAGCGGCAGAGGTTGCCCTCCAGCTCGTGTCGGATGGTCTTTTCGTCCGGCACCCCGCCGTGCCGCTCGACCATGTGTACCGCGGCCATGATCATGCCCGGCGTGCAGAACCCGCACTGCAAGCCGTGATGCTCGCGGAATGCTTCCTGCATGGGGTGCAGGGTGTCGCCGTCGGCGAGCCCCTCGATGGTGGTTATCTCCGCCCCGTCCCACTGGACGGCGAGCGTCGTGCAAGCCTTGATCGCCCGCCCGCCCGCATGGACGACGCACGCGCCGCACTGGCTGGTGTCACAGCCCACGTGGGTGCCCGTCAGGCGAAGGTGCTGGCGGATGAATTCGACGAGAAGGGTTCGTGTCTCCACGTCTGCGGACACACTTTTCCCGTTCACGGTCATCGTGACTTTCGGCATCTAATCCTCCCCGGACCGGCCTGCGGGCCTGCCCGTTCCGTGTGATTGCCGCCGCTTGTGCCGCGGCGGTCATTAACGTCGGAAGGATGCCAATGAGGCGCGAAATGCCCCGAAACGAAAACGAGCCGTTCCTGTTTTGCCAGTTCCGGCCGTTTCTCGGCCATGTCTCCCCACAAAACGAAGCATCCCGCGACGCTTGGGGAAAGTTTGCGCTTGGCGACGACTTCCGGTCAACCGGTTTTCGTCATCAACTTCTGGACGGAACGTCAGAAACCGCTAATATTGCGGCGCAAAAAGCAACTCAAACGTCTTCATTTGCCAGTATCTTGCGAAAATTCTCAAAAAACTGGTCGGCAACCTTTTTGGCCGCACCGTTGACGAGGCGCTGGCCGAGCTGGGCGATCTTGCCGCCGATCTGCGCATCCACGTCATAGCTCAGCACCGTGCCGCCACCCTCGGCGTCCCTCAGGTGCACATTGGCGCCGCCCTTGGCGAAACCCGCAACGCCGCCCGACCCCTCGCCGGAAATCCGGTAGCCGTTGGGCGGATCGATGTCGGTCAGTTCCACGTTGCCCGCGAAACGCGCCTTGACCGGTCCGATCTTCTGCACCGCAACGGCCTTGAACCCGTTCTCGCCATCGCGCTCAAAGGACTCGCATCCCGGGATGCATTCGCCCAGCACGTCGGGATCGTTCAGCGCCTGCCAAACGGTTTCCTTGTCAGCGGGAAGTTCGTATTCGCCGTTCATCTGCATGAAATCTGGTCTCCTGAAGTGTCCTCCCGCCCGGATTGAGGCTCCGGGCTCGCATACCTGAATCGTGAACACGTTCCCCCCAGAACCTCAAGTGTTCATTAACCATTGCGCCTGTTCAATAAACGCATGTCCCGGCGGACGCATATCGGCGAAATGGCCGGGCCCCTCCCAAGGCAGGATGCCGACATGAGCCGCCAGGAACGCATTGTCTACCAGAGCCACGCAGCTCTCCTCCCCGACGCCGAAGTGATCGGAAGCGCCATCGACGACATCGTCGAGAGCGGTCGCCGCAACAATGCACGCGCCGGGCTCACCGGCGTGTTGCTCTATACCGACGGGTTGTTCATGCAGGCGCTGGAAGGTCCGGGCGACGCAATTGATGCCGCCATGGAGCGCATCACCGCCGACCGCCGCCACCGCGACATGCTCATCCTGCGCCGCGATGAAGCCGACAGCCGACTGTTTCCCGACAACCCGCTGACCTACGTTTCCGCAGCCATGGTGCGCGAGGCCGTATCGGGGTCGAACCGCGGCTTCTCGATGGACCTCTCCCGCCTGCCGTCTGAAATCTTTGCACCCTTGCTGCGCAGCCTCGTGGTGCGTTCTGTCGAACAGCGCACCGCCTTTGGCGCACGCCACGGCTGAACGCCCGCTGCCGCTCGGGCAGTTGCGCACGCGGCACCGTTGTTTCCGGCCATTTGCACTGCTATGAGGATGGAATCGAGGCCGAGCGCCCAAGGCCCGCCCAAAAGCGGCGGCCGGACCGCGCTGGCCTCCTGTCCGCATGGGGGTGGCGGCCATGGAGTACTTTCTCCAGCAGCTGATTAACGGTCTGACGCTCGGCTCGATCTATGGCCTGATCGCCATCGGTTACACGATGGTCTACGGCATCATCGGCATGATCAATTTTGCCCACGGCGATATCTTCATGATCGGTGCTTTCATCGCGCTTATCGCCTTTGTCGCCATCGTCTCGCTCGGGATCACGTTCATCCCCGTGGCGCTGCTTCTGGTGCTGATCATCGCGATGGTCTTCACCTCCGCCTACGGGTGGGCCGTGGAGCGCATTGCCTACCGGCCCTTGCGCACCTCGTTCCGGCTCGCCCCGCTCATCACCGCCATCGGCATGTCCATCGTCCTGCAGAACTACGTGCAGATCGTTCAGGGCGCGCGCGTCAAGCCGCTCCAGCCGGTCATCACCGGCGGCTATACGATCATGGATAGCAACGACTTCGCGGTGAACCTGTCGAACATCCAGATCATGATCATCACCCTGACGCTGGCGCTGATGGTCATCTTCTCGCTCATCATCGCCAAGACGACGCTGGGCCGCGCGCAGCGCGCCTGCGAGCAGGACCGCAAGATGGCAGCGCTGCTCGGCATCAATGTCGACCGCACCATCTCCCTGACCTTCGTCATGGGAGCAGCACTCGCCTCCGTCGCCGGCATCATGTTCCTGCTGCTCTACGGCGTGATCGATTTCTACATCGGCTTCCTCGCCGGGGTGAAAGCCTTCACCGCAGCCGTGCTCGGCGGCATCGGGTCGCTGCCCGGCGCGATGATCGGCGGGCTGCTGATCGGCCTCATCGAGGTGTTCTGGTCTGGCTATTTCTCGGTCGAATACAAGGATGTCGCCGCCTTCTCGATCCTCGCCATCGTGCTGATCTTCCTTCCCTCCGGCATCCTCGGAAAGCCGGAAATCGAAAAGGTCTGAGCGCATGAGTGTCGCGCCAAACCAACCGCCCGGACGGATCGTCTCCGCCCTCGTCGATGCCGCACTGGCAGCCTTCGTGGCGCTGGCGCTGGCCGCGCCCGTCATGGGCCTGAAGACTTATGTCGCGGGCACCGAGATCGACCTCGAGCCGCGCTGGGAACTGGTGCTGTGGGCAACGCTCGCCGTCTTCGTCGGCCGCCTGATCTTCCGCCTGTTCATGGGCGACACCCACAACGCGCCCATTGGCCAGAAGTGGTTTCGCCGCAAGGGCGGGCGTCCGCTCGGCTCGCCGACCACCAGTGTCGTCAAGATGCTGGCGGTCGTCGGCATCGTCTTTGCCGCCGCCTTCCCCTTCATGCCCTTCGCCGACCGTTACCTTCTCGACCTCGGCATCCTTGTTCTCACCTACATCATGCTCGGCTGGGGCCTGAACATCGTGGTCGGCCTCGCCGGCCTGCTCGACCTCGGCTACGTCGCGTTCTACGCAGTGGGCGCATATTCGTTCGCGCTGCTGGCAGAATATTTCGACCTCGGCTTCTGGTTCGCGCTGCCCATCGCCGGCATCCTCGCCTGCTTCTGGGGCGTCATCCTCGGGTTTCCGGTGCTGCGCCTGCGTGGTGACTACCTCGCCATCGTGACCCTTGCATTCGGCGAGATCATCCGCGTCGTGCTGCTCAACTGGTACGAGTTCACCGGTGGCCCCGACGGCATCTCCGGCATCCCGCGCCCGACGCTCTTCGGCATCGAGTTCTCGCGAGGAGAAGGCGGCTTTGCCGACATCTTCGGGCTGGAATATTCCTCAACCCACCGCATCATCTTCCTCTATTACGTGATCCTCGGCCTCGCGCTCATCACCAACCTCGTGACGCTGCGCCTGCGCAAGCTGCCCGTGGGACGCGCGTGGGAAGCCCTGCGCGAAGACGAGATCGCCTGCCGGTCGCTTGGCATCAACACCACCAACACCAAGCTCACCGCCTTCGCCATCGGCGCGATGTTCGGCGGCTTCGCCGGTTCGTTCTTCGCCACCCGGCAGGGCTTCATCTCGCCGGAAAGCTTCACCTTCATCGAATCCGCGCTGATCCTCGCCATCGTCGTTCTCGGCGGCCTCGGCTCGCAGATCGGTGTCGTCATCGCGGCGCTGGTGATGATCGGCGGCTTCGAGATCTTCCGCGAGCTTGAACAGTTTCGGATGCTGATCTTCGGCCTTCTCATGGTGACGATCATGATCTGGCGTCCGCGCGGGCTCATCGCCTCGCGCACGCCGACCGCCTTCCTGCATGAGCGAAAACAGATTTCGGCGGAGAACGTGTCGGAGGGCCACGGCTGATGGTCGACGACGATCCCATTCTCTCGGTCGAACACCTGACGATGCGCTTCGGCGGCCTTGTCGCCGTCGAGGACCTGTCCTTCGACGTGATCCGGCAGGACATCACTGCCATCATCGGGCCGAACGGCGCCGGCAAGACAACCGTCTTCAACTGCATCACCGGCTTCTACAAGCCGACAGAGGGCATGCTGACGCTGAAGCATCCCGACGGCGAGAAGTTCCTGCTGGAGCGGATGTTCGACTACCGCATCTCCGCGGTCGCCCGCGTCGCACGCACGTTCCAGAACATCCGCCTGTTCGGCGGCATGACGGTGCTGGAGAACCTGCTGGTCGCCCAGCACAATCCGCTGTTGGTGGCCTCCAGCTTCACCTTTGGCGGGCTGCTTGGCCTGAAAGGCTACCGCGATGCCGAGAAGGCCGCCGTCGAGAAGGCGAAGGACTGGCTCGAGCGGATCGACCTCACCGACCGCGCCGACGACCCCGCCTCCGACCTGCCCTACGGCGCCCAGCGCCGACTGGAAATCGCGCGCGCCATGTGTACCGACCCGGTGCTGCTGTGCCTCGATGAACCCGCCGCCGGCCTCAACCCGCGCGAATCCGCTGAACTCAATCGCCTGCTGATCGACATTCGCGGCCAGACAGACACCTCCATCCTGCTTATCGAGCACGACATGAGCGTGGTGATGGAAATCTCCGACCACGTCATCGTGCTCGACTACGGCAAGAAGATTTCCGACGGCACCGCGCCGGAGATCCGCAACGACCCCGCCGTCATCGCCGCCTATCTCGGCGTCGAGGACGAAGAACTCGATCAGATCGACCCCAAGGCAGCCGGCAAGACGGAAGCGAAACCCGCCAGGAAGCCTGCAAAGCCGAAGACCCGCGCGAAGAAGGCGTCGGCAACGGCGACCAAGGCTGCCGCCAAGCCCGCCGCCGAGCAGCGCCCCAAGAGGCCGACGTCAGCCGAACTCAAGCGCGAGGAAGCTGTCAGCGCCGCGCGCCTCTCCAAGCTGCCGGATGATGCCTCGCCCCTCGACAAGGCCAATGCCATCGGCAAGAAGCCGCGCTCCATGCCGCAGGCCCGCAAGGAAGGCGCCGACGACCTGAAGCGCATCAAGGGCATCGGCCCGTCCAACGAGAAGAAGCTCAACGAGCTTGGCATCTACCACTACGACCAGATCGCCAAGTGGGAACGCGCCCATGTGCGCTGGGTCGGCACGGTGCTGTCCTTCCCCGGCCGCATCGACCGTGAAGACTGGGTGCGGCAGGCCTTCACGCTGTCTCAGGGCCGGCAGACCGCCTTCTCGCGCCGCATGGCGAAGAACAACAGCGCGCGCAAGCAGGGAGGCAAGGCATGAGCAAGGCCAAGACGCTTCTCTCGGTGCGCGGCGTCGAGACCTATTACGGAAAGATCATCGCCCTGCGCGGCGTCGACCTGGAGGTCAAGGAAGGCGAGATCGCCACGATCATCGGTGCCAACGGCGCGGGTAAGTCGACGCTGATGATGACCATCTGCGGCGTGCAGCCGGCCCGCACCGGCAGCATCTTCTACGACGGGCAGGACATCACGCGCACGCCGACTCATGAAATCATGCGCATGCACATCGCGCAGTCGCCGGAAGGCCGGCGCATCTTCCCGCGCATGACCGTTCTGGAAAACCTCCAGATGGGTGCGCAGATCAACGACTTCGCCCACTACGACGAAGACCTCGAACGCGTCTACACGCTGTTCCCGATCCTCAAGAAGCGGGCCGAGCAGCGCGGCGGCACCCTGTCGGGCGGCGAGCAGCAGATGCTGGCGATTGCGCGCGCACTCATGGCGCGCCCGCGCCTGCTGTTGCTGGACGAACCTTCTCTCGGGCTGGCGCCGATGATCGTGAAGCAGATCTTCGAGGTGATCGAGGAACTGAACCGCACCGAGAACCTGACCGTCTTCCTCGTCGAGCAGAACGCCTACCACGCGCTCAGGCTCGCCCATCGCGGCTACGTGATGGTCAACGGCAAGATCACCATGTCGGGCACCGGCGCGGAACTGCTGTCTCGCGAGGAGGTGCGTGCCGCCTACCTCGAAGGCGGACGGCACTAGGGCGGACACGAGGGGAGCGACCGACATGCAGGGCGTCATCTACGAGGAAACCTCGATCTTCACCTTCGCGCTGGTGACCATCATCCTTGGCGGCGGCGCGGCGTGGCTCACCGGGCGCGCGCTCGCCATCACCTGGCGGCGCTACTGGCAACTGCTCGCCTACATGCTGCTGCTGGCGGCGGCCGTGCGCTTCCTGCATTTCGCCCTCTTCGAGGGAACGCTGCTGGCCTTGCGGTTCTATCTCGTTGATCTCGCCTTCCTCGTGGTCTTCGGAACGCTGGGGTACATGCAGACGCGGGCGAGCCAGATGACGACGCAATATCCCTGGCTCTACGAGCGCGCCAGCCCGCTGCACTGGCGCTCCCGCAAGGACGCGGCCTGAGCCTTCCCCAACGAGCGAAACTGTTGGAAGCCAACGCGATCCGTGCAATAGATTGCGTTGCGCGAACTTTGCTTCGCGAGATGCGCGGTACGCCGGCAGGCACATTTCATGACCCGCCAGGCAGCCACGTTTCGGGACGTGCCGAACGGACCGTTTATTGGCGGCTTAAGCCTCGCGCCACACCGCCGGACGCCTGATTTGTCATGCCCCCTGTGGCTCCCGTGAAGGGGGCTGCAATGTCAGACAGGAGAGGAACTGATAACATGAAGAAACTGATCACTGCCGGTCTCGGCGCGATCGTCGCCGCCTCCATGGCGACCACCGCCTGGGCCGACGACATCATGGTCGCTACGGCCGGCCCCATGACCGGCCAGTACGCCTCCTTCGGCGAGCAGATGAAGAATGGCGCGGAACTCGCCGTGGAGGAAATCAACGCAGCCGGCGGCGTCAACGGCAACATGCTGAAGCTGTCGGTGGGCGACGATGCCTGCGACCCCAAGCAGGCCGTGGCCGTGGCCAACAAGTTCGTCGGTGACGGCGTCGTCTTCGTCGCCGGTCACTTCTGCTCGGGCTCCTCGATCCCCGCTTCCGCCGTTTACGCGGAAGAAGGCATCGTGCAGATTTCGCCCGCCTCCACTAACCCGAAGCTGACCGACGAACGCGCCGGCCCGGGCGTCTACCGCGTCTGCGGCCGTGACGACCAGCAGGGCGCCGTCGCCGGTGCCTACATTGCCGAGAACTTCTCCGGCAAGAAGGTCGCGATCGTTCACGACAAGACCGCCTACGGCAAGGGTCTGGCCGACGAGACCAAGAAGGCGCTTAACGGCGCCGGCATGGAAGAGGCCATGTACGAGGCCTACACCGCCGGTGAAAAGGACTACACCGCGCTCGTCTCCAAGCTGAAGTCGGAAGGCATCGACGTGCTCTATGTCGGTGGCTACCACACCGAAGCCGGCCTCATGGTCCGCCAGATGCGCGAACAGGGCATGGACACCCAGCTCATCTCCGGTGACGCCCTCGTCACCGACGAGTACTGGGGCATCACCGGCGATGCCGGTGAAGGCACCATGATGACGTTCGCTCCGGATCCGACGAAGTTCGAGGCCGCCAAGGCCGTCGTCGACAAATTCAAGGAGAAGGGCATCAACCCGGAAGGCTACACGCTGTACACCTACGCGGCGATGAAGATCTGGGCCGATGCGGCCAACGCGGCCGGCTCCACCGAGCATGACGCCATCGTCGAGCAGCTCAACAGCGGCAACTTCGAGACGGTCCTCGGCCCGATCGGTTTCGACGACAAGGGCGACGTCACCGAAGCCTCCTACGTCTGGTACGTCTGGAAGGACGGCAGCTACCAGGAGATGTGATCCCTAAAGATCACGCCTGAAGCGAACACGAAGCCCGCGCAGCAATGCGCGGGCTTTTCCATCTGAGACCACACGAAGCTGAATAGCCTGCAAATGATCGACATCGACCGCGTTCGCGCCGAGACGCCCGGCACCGCCAACAGGGCCCACCTGAACAATGCCGGTGCGGCCCTGATGCCGACCCCGGTGATCGAGGCAGCGAGCGCATATTTCGCGCGCGAAGCCGAGATCGGCGGCTACGAAGCAGCCGACGAAGCCCAAGACCGCCATTCCGCGATCTATGACAGCGTCGCGCGGCTGATCGGTGCGAAACGCGACGAGATTGCGCTTGTCGAAAACGCAACGGTCGCATGGCAGATGGCCTTCTATGCCCAGCAGTTCCAACCCGGCGACCGCATCCTGACAACGCGCGCGGAATACGCCGCCAATTACATCGCGTTCCTGCATATGGCGCAGATGAAGGGCATCGAGATCGAGGTGATCCCGGACGACGAGAACGGCGTGCTCGACCCGGCCGCGCTGGACGCGATGCTCGACGAACGCATCCGCCTCATCGCCATCACCTGGGTCCCGACCAATGGCGGCCTCGTGAATCCCGCTGCCGAAGTGGGCCGCATCGCCCGCAAGCACGGCATTCCATACTTGCTCGATGCCTGCCAGGCCGTCGGCCAGATGGTCGTCGATGTCGAGGAGCTTGGCTGCGACATGCTCTCGGCGACGGGCCGCAAGTTCCTGCGCGGCCCGCGCGGCACAGGGTTTCTCTACGTGCGCCGCGAGATGCTGGAAAAGCTGCATCCGCCCATGGTCGACATGTTCGGCGCGCGCTGGGTCGCGCCTGATCGCTATGAACTGCGGCCCGATGCAAGGCGCTTCGAGAACTGGGAGAACAACCTGGCGGGCCACCACGGGCTTGGCGCTGCTGTGGACTATGCCTTGTCGCTCGGGATGGAAAACATCGAGACGCGCTGCCGGATGCTGGGACGGCTGCTTCGCGAAAATCTCGCCGCGCTGCCCGGCGTACAGGTCTACGACCTTGGTACTGACCCGTCGGCCATCGTGACCTTCTCCATCGCCGGCCACGAGGCCTTGGCCGTGAAGGCGCACATGAGCGCGCGAGGGATCAATGTCAGCCGCTCGATGCCGTCGAGCACGCTGTTGGACGCGACGGCCCGCAACCTGCCGACGCTCGTGCGCGCCTCGCCGCACTACTACAACTCGGAAGACGAACTCGCGAAGCTGGTCGATGCCTGCCGCGAGCTGGCTTACGGATAGAGCCATTCACGGCTTGGTGCGCCGCGCGGGGACCGCGCGGTCACGCAAGCGAAGCGGGGACAATCCGCGCGTCTGCGACCACATGACCGCGAAGAGGATCACCGCACCGCCGAGCAGCACGCGTGGCGTCGTGGTCTCTGCAAGGATCAGCCACGCCAGAACAGGCGCGAGCGGCACTTCGAGCGCCGACAGAAGCGCCGTTTCGGCTGACGGCAGCCGCCGCGCGCCCTCCGACAGGGTGACTGAGGCGACGGCGAAGACCATGCCGAAGATCACCAGCACCGGAAGTTCCGCAACGGGGGCGGCCAGCGGATCGCCGAAGATCGCGGCGAACGGCAACAATATGAGCGAGGACAGCATCGCCGGCAGCGCGGCGGTGGTTGCAGGACGCGCACGGTAGACGACCATCGTACCGGCCATCATCACTGTCATCACCAGCGCCAGCCCGTCGCCTGCGAGGCTCGGCCTGCCGAGCGAGCCCGACACGATGACGAGCACCCCGCAGAAGGCGGCAAGGCTGGCCACGATCACCTTCCGTGTCGGCGCTTCACCGATCAGCGCCCACGCAAGCCCCGCGGCAACGAACGGCGCGGAGGCGTAGATCAGTGCCACGTTGGCGACGCTGCTCAGCTTGAAAGCCGGTATGAAGGCCGCCGTCCCGGCTGCCATCAGTACCGCCACCAGCAGGCCGTGACGCCCGAGCGCCCGCACTTCGGCAAGCAGCTTCCTGCGCGTCGTGAGGTAGCCGGCTGTGAAGGCGGCAGCCGCCAGCCCGCGCCAGAAGATGATCCCCCAGGCATCGGTGTCGACGCCGTTCGTGAAGATGCCCGCCGTGCTGAACACCACCGCCGAAACGACGACGAGAACGACCCCGGTGCGGCGGTCGGGTGCTGCTGTATCAATCTGTGACATGCGATCTCCGTGGGCGTGTTGCCGCCTAGAGATAGCGAGGTGCTGTTGCCAACTATGTGTCAGCAGTGTTGTGGTGTGATGGCGATTTTCAGGGGCGGAAAGAGTGGCGAAGAGCGACCGGTTTTTCGAGATCATCCAGATCCTGCGGCAGGCCCGCAAACCCTTGCGCGCGCGCGACATTGCCGAACTGCTGGAGGTCTCCCCGCGCACCGTCTACCGCGACATTGCAACGCTTCAGGCGATGCAGACCCCCATCCACGGTGAAGCCGGGATCGGCTACGTCATGCGCAAGGGCTATGACCTGCCGCCCATCAACTTCGACATCGACGAGGCCGAGGCCGTCGCGGTCGGATTGGCCATGGTCGCACGCACCGGCGACCTTGGCCTGTGGCGGGCCGCGCAGCGTGCCTCGCGCAAGTTGAACAAGACCGCGCCCGGCACCCAGCGGCTCGTGGCCTCGAGCTGGGGCGTGGCGGCGACGGCTGCGGTCGATATGACCACGTTGCGCGCGCTCATCCGCGCCGAGCGCAAGATCGACATGGCCTATGACGACGCATCCGGCGCACAGACGCGCCGGGTCGTGTGGCCGCTTGCGCTCATCTACTACACCGAAAGCGTTCTCCTCGTTGGCTGGTGCGAGCTGCGCCGCGACCTGCGCCACTTCCGGCTCGACCGGATCGCCAACGTGACGCCACTGGACGACACTTTCACCGGGCGCAGCGACGACCTCATCGCCCTGTGGGAAGACACCCAGAAGCGGGAAACGGTTTCGACCCGTGAACTGTGAGCGCGCCGTTTACCCCGCCCCCCGCTTCCGCCATTGTGCCTGCCCATGAACAACGACCTCTCCGACATTCCCGGTCTGCGCATCGGCAACGCGGCAGATGAAGACGCCCGTACCGGCGTCACCGTGGTCATCTGCGATGAACCATGCGTGGCGGCCTGTGACGTGCGCGGCGGCGGACCGGGTACGCGGGAGACGGACCTGCTCGATCCCGAACGCACCGTGGAGCAGGTCGACGCGCTGGTGCTGTCCGGCGGCTCCGCCTTCGGGCTGGATGCAGCCTCTGGTGTCACGCAGTGGCTGGCAGCGCGCGGGCGCGGCTTTCCCATCGGTACGGCCAACGTGCCCATCGTGCCGGCTGCGATCCTGTTCGACCTGCTGAACGGCGGCGACAAGACAGACGTCGAGGGCGGTCTTTACCGCGACCTTGGCGCGCGTGCCTGCGATGCGCTGGATGAACCCTTGCTGCTCGGCTCGGCTGGCGCCGGGTTCGGCGCCACGACCGCCACGCTGCGCGGCGGACTTGGCAGCGCCTCGGCGAAGGTTGGCGCGTTCACGGTCGGTGTGCTGGCCGCAGTCAACGCGGCAGGCTCGGCAACCATCGGCGACACGGGGAATTTCTGGGCAGGCACATATGAGCGCGACGGCGAATATGGCGGCCTCGGCCTGCCCGGCAGCATCCCGCAGGAGGCGCTTTCGCCCCGCACCAAGGGCAGCGCGGGCCAATCGACGACGCTCTGCGTGGTGGCCACGGACGCGGCGCTGACCAAGGTTCAGGCGCGCCGTCTCGCCGTCATGGCGCAGGACGGGCTCGCCCGCGCGCTCCACCCCGTCCACACGCCGCTGGATGGCGACATCGTCTTCGCGATTTCCACCGGCAAGGTCGCCCTCGCCGATCCGCTGCGCGACCTCGTCGCGCTTGGAAGCGAGGCAGCCCAATGCGCGGCGCGCGCCATCGCGCGCGGCGTCTACCTTGCGGATGCAACTCCGCTGGCCGGCACGCCGCCGGCGTGGCAGGCGAAGTTCGGCTGAGCGTACAGCCTCAGAGGTAGCGTCCCGGTGCGAACCGCGCCGAGTCGATCATCGGCTTCTCGCCGCTCACCATCTGCGACAGCAGTAGGCCTGTGGCCGGTCCCATCGTAAGACCGAGATGCGCATGGCCAAAATTGACCCACAGCCCTTCGTGACGCGGCGCGGCACCGACAACAGGAAGCGAATCCGGGAAAGCCGGTCTGCGGCCCATCCACGGTTCGGCGTCTAGGCTTTTATCGAGCGGAAAGAGTTCGCGCGCATATGGCTCGATGCGGCTGACCATGCGTTCGGTGATCGGGGCATCGCGCCCGGCAAGCTCTATGCCCGACGTCATGCGGATGCCGCCTGCCATCGGCGCCAGCACGTAGCCGATGGCATCATCCACCACGGGGCGCGACAGGCCCGCATTGCCCTGTGCCGAGAAATGCCGGTGGTAGCCACGCTTCGGCTTCAGCGGCACGTCATAACCGAGCGGCGCGAGAAGGTCGCGTGACCACACGCCCGCACTGACGACCACCTGCGAAAACGCCAAGTCCTCGCCACCCGCATGGACCTGCCAGCCCTGCCCGGCACCCGGCGCGATGGCCTGCACCTTCGCCTGCCGGACCGTGCCGCCGGCTGCGCAGAATAGCCCGAGATAGGCCTGGCTGACAGCGAACGGGTCGCTGACGCTGGCATTGTCGTGCCAATGGATCGCGCGGGCAAAGACCGGGCGGATGGCCGGCTCCAGCTCGCAGGCTTCGCGCGCATCCATCACGTCGAAGGAAACGCCGGCCTCGCGCGCAAACGCGATCTCGGTTTCGAGAGCTGCGAAATCCGTTTCCGAGCGCAGCACCTGCAGGAAGCCGGTATCGCGGATCAGGTCGGCACGGCCCGCCTCGCCCAGCAATTGTCGATGAAGCTTGACCGTCTGCTGCATGATCGGCGTCGCAGCATGCGCGGTTCTTCCAAGCCGGCCCGGTTCGCCCTCCGCCCAGAACGCGGCGAGCCAGCGCAGGAACCCCGGCACGGCGGGCAGGCGGTAGCTGGCATAGGTCGCGCGGTTGAGCGCCAGATTGAGCAGTTCCAGCGGCGCGCGCGGCATGGTGGCCGGCAGGTAGTGCCCGCCGCAGATAATGCCCGCGTTGCCGAACGACGTCTGCGATCCCGGCTCCTCCGGGTCGATCAGCGTGACCGCGAATCCCGCGCGCTGCAGGAACAGCGCCGTCGAGATGCCGACGACGCCACCGCCAACCACCGCAATATTCCGGGTTTCATCGTTCATCGCAGGTTCATCCCCACAGGGCTTGATTGGAGCGGTGACCATGCGGAAACGTGTTCCGCAAGGCCGATGCGCAGCGTGTCGCTGCTAGCATACCGGAGGAAGAAAGACATGGCATTTCCGGTCCTGGGACGCCGCCCCGACAGCAAATTGCGCCTCATTCTGGCAGCCGCACTGGTTCTCATTGCCGCTGTGCTCGCGATGATCCCGTCGCGCGCCAGCGCGGGCGATCTCGCCGCTTGGCAGGTGGTCGGGTACTCGCAGGATGGCAGCCATTTCGCCTTTGCCGAATACGGCCGGCAGGATGGGTCCGGCTTCCCCTATGCCGCGCTCTACGTGGTCGACCTCGACCAGGACCGATATGTCGGCGGCGCGCCGTTCCGCGTGCTCCCCGAGGACGACCAGATGAGCATCGGCGAGGCGCTGGCGCAGGTGCACGCACAGGCCGAGGGCACGCTTGCCGATTACGGCATTTCCCAGCCCGCACGCCTCGTTGCCGCCGACCCGCCCACCGAGCACGATGCCAACCCGCGCCAGATTGCGTTCAATCCCATCCCCGGCCTGACCTCGAACGTCGCGCCGCGCCGCCTGACGCTGACGACAGTGAACCTGCCCGACAAGCCAATCTGCCAGCAGATGGGCGACACCTACGGCTTTGCGCTGGCGCTCGACGGCGTCGAGGTCTACCGCGACACCTCGATCCCCAAGAGCCGCAACTGCCCGCTGGATTACCAGGTCGCAGCCATCGTCATGCCGATGGAAGCCCCGTTCGACCGGGCGGTGGCGATAATCAGCGTCATCCAGGTCGGCTTTGAAGGCCCGAGACGCCGCGTCATCGCGGTTCCGATCTCCTTCTGAACCACCCGAACCTTCCCGGCAGGTCCAAGGCGCATTGAGCCGCGCGCGCGGCTCTGTTAGAGACGGCGCAACCTTGGCCCGGCGGCGGCGGCCTGCCCGTTTCGTTGCCTTGAACCTTCCGGAAAGCCTGCCGTGATCCCGCGTTATTCCCGCCCCGACATGGTTGCCATCTGGCAGCCCGAAACGAAGTTCCGCATCTGGTTTGAAATCGAGGCCTATGCCGCAATGGCAATGGCCGAGATCGGCGAGATCCCGCAATCCGCCGCCGACACCATCTGGGAGCGCGGCTCGAAGGCGGAATTCGACGTGGCGCGCATCGACGAGATCGAGCGCGAGGTGAAGCACGATGTCATCGCCTTCCTCACGCATCTGGCCGAGCATGTCGGCGAGGATTCGCGCTTCGTCCACAAGGGACTGACCTCTTCCGACGTGCTGGACACCTGCTTCAACGTGCAGCTGGCCCGCGCCTCCGACATCCTGCTGGCCGACCTCGATGCGCTGCTGGCCGCTATCCGCAAGCGCGCCTTCGAACACAAGATGACGCCGACCATCGGCCGCAGCCACGGCATCCATGCAGAGCCGGTCACCTTCGGCCTCAAGATGGCGGAAGCCTACGCCGAGTTCGCCCGCTGCAAGGCGCGGCTTGAAGCAGCCCGCGCGGAAATCGCCACCTGCGCGCTGTCGGGTGCGGTCGGCACCTTCGCCAATGTCGACCCGCGCGTCGAAGCCTATGTCGCCGACAAGCTGGGCCTCACGGTCGAACCGGTCTCCACGCAGGTCATCCCCCGCGACCGGCACGCCATGTTCTTCGCAACGCTCGGCGTCATTGCGTCGTCTATCGAGCGCCTTTCGGTGGAAGTGCGCCACCTGCAGCGCACCGAAGTGCTTGAAGCAGAAGAGTATTTCTCGCCGGGCCAGAAGGGCTCCTCGGCGATGCCCCACAAGCGCAATCCCGTGCTGACCGAGAACCTCACCGGCCTCGCCCGCATGGTGCGCTCCTACGCGATGCCCGCGATGGAGAACGTCGCGCTGTGGCACGAGCGCGATATCTCGCACTCCTCCGTGGAGCGCATGATCGGCCCGGACGCAACCGTGACGCTCGATTTCGCGCTGGCCCGCCTCACTGGCGTGGTCGACAAGCTGCTGGTCTACCCGGAGCGCATGCAGGCGAACCTCGACGCACTCGGCGGACTGGTGCACTCCCAGCGCATCCTGCTGGCGCTCGTCGAGGCCGGCACCAGCCGCGAGGACGCCTACCGGCTCGTCCAGCGCAACGCGATGCCGGTCTGGCGCGGCGAAGGCGACTTCCTGACCTTCCTCAAGAATGACGCGGACGTGAGTGCCAAGCTGAGCGATGAGAAGCTCGAGGAGCTTTTCGACCTCGGCTACCACTTCAAGCATGTCGACACGATCTTCGAGCGTGTCTTCGGCTCCTCAAAGGCCTGACGCGTGAAGGCGCGCGAAGCAGACTTGCTGATGCTGCCGGGTCTCGGCGGCGGCACCGATAACCACTGGTACCGGCGCTGGGCGGAACGCATCGGCACCGCGACCGTCGTCGAGCAGGACGAGTGGTGGAAGCCGGAGCCCAAGTCCTGGTGCGACCGCATCATGGAGCATGTCGAGCGCGCCGAGCGGCCCATCGTCTTCATGGCCCATTCGCTGGGAACGTTGGCGCTGGCCCACGTCGCGCCGCGGCTTGAGGGCCACGATGTGCGCGGCGCGTTCATCGTCGCACCGCCCGACCTCGAAACCCGGCTGAAGATGGTGCCGGACGCAGGAACCTTCCTGCCGATCCCGCGCGATCCGCTGCCATTCCCCTCGCTGATGGCTGCCTCCAAGACGGACCCCTATTGCAGCCTCGATGCGGCGGGCGACCTCGCCAATGCTTGGGGTTCGCTGCTGGTGGATGCCGGCGATTCAGGCCATCTGAACGCCGATTCCGGCCACGGCCCGTGGCCCGAAGGCCTGATGACCTTCACGACCTTCCTGAGCAGGCTCTAGGGGCAAATGCCTCAGTCCTCGTCGGGCGTGATCGGCATCTTGTAGGTCACCAGTGGCGTGCGTTGCGAGACCCGGTCGTAGAAGGCCATGGCGCGGGCATTGTCCGCACCCGTCGCCCAGCGCACTTCGCCCCAGCCCGCTGATCTTGCATGGTCGCGCACCGCCTTCATCAGCGCATCTGCGGCACCGCTTCCGCGCGCGGCATCGGACACGTAGATGTCGTTGACGAAGCCGTTCCAGCACGCTTGCAGGGGCCGGTAGAACGGCTGGAAATGCACCAGCCCGACGGCAACACCATCAAGCCGCGCGATTGCGCCGAGCATGGGCTGCGTGTCGTCGATGATTTCCTGCCAGAGCCGGTCCAGCGCATCGTCACTCAGGCTTGCGTTCTGGAAGGCGGCATATCCGCGATACAGGTCGCGCCAGTCTGGCTGGTCGCCCGCGACGATCCGCGAAACGGTGACCATCAGTCGAACAGGAACTCGCGGCCGACCTTCACCCGGTTCACACCGTCATAGGCGATGATGTCGGCGGTGGCGTAGGTCTCGGACATGGTGGCGGGCAGGAAGGACCCGGTACCGATGGCATCGACCGGCGCACGCACCGCGCCGACCACCTGGCACTTCTGCGCGTCAAAGCCGGACGAGGCGACGATCTGCGCGCCTTTGTAGCCGGCTTTGTCCAGTTCGAGCCGCATGTTGATGATCGAGGCGATGGACACGCCGGTACCGAACAGCAGCTTGCGGACGCGGTCGACGATGACGTTGGCAGGATCAAGCTGGAAGGCGCGGGTTCCGAGCACCGCCTCGACGATGTTGTACTCGCCGTCGACATCCATCCACTCGCCGACGACATCGATGGAGCGCTCGTATCCCAGCCCTTCGGCGAAACGCGCGCCGTGGGTGTCGAGCCGCACGCCGAAGGTCTTGCCCTTCTGGTCGAGCTTCTCTTCCTCGTAGAACCAGCGCGCGGCGGCCAGCGCGTCGGTGATCTCCAGACCGCGATAGTCCACCAGGCCGATGACGGGCGCGGTCTCAGGCAGGATCGGCGCGAGATATTTCAGCGCCTGCACCACGTCACCGTCGGTATAGCCGACGAGCGCATGGGGCATGGTGCCTGTGCCGGACTTCTGGCCGTAGAGCGGCGCTGTCAGGTCCTGCGAGGAGCCGGTGAACCCCCGCACGCTCGGGTCCTTGGCGCGTGCCGCGTCGCTGCCGACTGCCGCGCCGTAGGCCGCCAGCAGGTTCATCTCCGCGCCGCTGGCGTGGCGGGCATGCATGTCGATGAAGGCGGCATAGGGCACCGCGCGGCACATCTCGTAGGCGTTGTTGGCGCACACGCAGGGAAAGCCGATCTTTTGGAGAAGTACGGTTTCCGCTTCCGACATGCGCGCGAACGGCACGTCGATCTTCATCAGCTTCTTTTCCGAAGGCACCAGCGCGCCTTCCGGGTAGTAGGTGCTGATCTCGGCCTCGGGCACATAGCGTTCCAGCAGGCGGCGGGCCGGCTCGAGTGCTGCGATGACGCGGCGGCGCATGAACACCGCGTAGCTCGCCGTCACCGCGTGGTTGGCATCGACGATGCGCCGCGTGTTGGTGAAGTACTTGTCGGTGATCCCTTCCAGCGATCCCGCCGATTCAATCAGCGCGATCAGCCGGTCGAGCGCCGCATCACGCCCCGGGTCCATGTCGTCCAGCATGTGGCTGTTCGGGTTCTTCTGGTCCAATTCGGCCTCCGCCGTGCATTTTGGCGCGCATTATCGGCCACGAACCGGCCTTGCCAAGGTCCAATTCCGAAATTCTTGCCTATCCGCCGAAGGATTTGAGCGCACCGGCCGCGCCAGCGCGGATGAAGCCGTAGTCGCTGCCGCAGCAAACCAGCGCAAAACCGGCCTCGCGGTAGGCGTCCGCGAGCTTCGGCGTCTGCGCGTAGCCGGTGGCAAGCTTGCCATGCGCCTTGCAGGCTTTCGCGACGGCCTTGATGGCGTCGAGCACGCTGTCGTCTTCCGGGTTCATGCTGCTGCCGGCGCTCATCGACATGGACATGTCGGCGGGACCGATGAAAAGCCCGTCGATGCCTTCGATGGCAACGATATCGTCAGCCGCCTCCAGCGCCTCGCGCGTCTCGCACATGGCAAGCGCGAGCTGGGTGGAATTTCCCTGCCCGACCCAGGTGTTCGCGTCGGTGCCCCACACGTGCATCATCCGCGCCGGTCCCCAGCTGCGTTCGCCGAGTGGAGGATATTTCACCGCTTCGACGAACCGCTTTGCATCGGCAACGGAGTTGATCATCGGCGCGATGACGGCTTCCGCCCCGAGATCCAGCGCACGCGCGGCAAAGGCAAAATCGCCATGCGGCATCCGAACGATGGGCGCTGCCCCGCCCGCAGCGCAGGCAAGCACGTTGGCTTTGGTCGCCTCGTAGCCGGCATAGCCGTGCTGGCAATCCATGCAGATCGCGCTGAACCCGGCCCGCGCGATGGCCTCGATGCTCAACGGGTCGGAAAGCTGCGCCCAGCCGCTGAGGATGAACTCCCCGGCGGCGAGGCGGCTTGCAAGCGTCGGGCTGGCCTTGGCCGACACGGGCCTCAGGCCTCGCTGCTGACCTGCTGGATAGCGGTCGCCATCAGCTCGTCCATGGTGCGGCGAATCTGGTGGTCGCTCTGGTCCACGTTGTTGGCGTCGAAGTCACCGCGAACCTTGCGGAACACGTCCTCGTCGCCCGGCTCCTCGAAGTCGGCCAGCACAACGGTCTTGGCATAGGCCTCGGCTTCCTCGCCGGACTTGCCGAGCTTTTCCGCCGCCCACTCGCCCAGCAGGCGGTTGCGGCGCGCCGTCGCCTTGAAGCGCAGCTCCTCGTCATGGGCGAACTTGTTCTCGAATCCGTCCTTGCGCTTGTCGAACGTGGTCATCTGCAGGCCTCCGAATTTGTCGTGCTGCGGTGCGCTCTCGCACCCTGCCGAACTTATGCCCGAAATCGATATAGTGTGAGTTGGGCGAAATCAACGCGCCGGGACGCGGCAAAGCTGCTTTCCGCGCCTGAATTGCGCACCTCGTTCCCCCATCCAACGCGATTGTGCAGCGCACGTCTATCGGATAGGGTCGCGCCAATTTTCCGATTCAGGAAAACGGCGGGATTTGAACCGCCAACCGGCTGCCGATGGCCTGATAGCCGTCGCGTCAGCCCGGACCCGTTGCCGCTGTACCGGCAAACCGCAAGGACGAACGACCCATGAACCGCCGCCGCAGGATTTACGAGGGCAAGGCCAAGATCCTCTACGAAGGCCCCGAGCCCGGCACCCTCATCCAGCATTTCAAGGACGATGCGACCGCCTTCAACGCCCAGAAAAAGGACGTGATCGAAGGCAAGGGCGTGCTGAACAACCGCATCTCCGAGCACATCTTCACCAACCTCAACGCCATCGGCGTTCCGACGCACTTCATCCGTCGCCTCAACATGCGCGAGCAGCTGATCCGCGAAGTCGAGATCGTGCCGCTCGAGGTGATCGTGCGCAACGTCGCCGCCGGGTCGCTGTCCAAGCGCCTCGGGCTTGAGGAAGGCACCCAGCTGCCGCGCTCCATCATCGAGTTCTGCTACAAAAACGACGAGCTGGGCGACCCGCTGGTGGCCGAGGAACACATCACCGCGTTCGGCTGGGCAGCGCCGCAGGAAATCGACGACATCATGTCGCTCGCCATCCGCGTCAACGACTTCCTGACCGGCCTTTTCCTAGGCTGCGGCATCCGCCTCGTCGACTTCAAGATCGAGTTCGGCCGCCTGTACGAGAACGACATGGTCCGCATCGTGCTGGCCGACGAGATCAGCCCCGATTCCTGCCGCCTGTGGGACATCGGCTCCGACGAGAAGCTGGACAAGGACCGCTTCCGCCGCGACATGGGCGGGCTGGTCGAAGCCTATACCGAGGTGGCCCGCCGGCTCGGCATCGTTTCCGAAAACGAGCCGATCGCCACGCGCGGCCCCGTGCTGGTCAAGTGAGGGAATCCATGAAGGCACGCGTTACCGTGACGCTCAAGAAGGGCGTTCTCGACCCGCAGGGCAAGGCCATCGAAGGCGCGCTCTCCACGCTCGGCTTCGACGGCGTCGACAATGTCCGCCAGGGCAAGCTGATCGAGATCGAGCTGGAGCAGACCGACCGCGACAGCGCCCGCAAGCAGGTCGAGCAGATGTGCGAGAAGCTCCTCGCCAATACCGTGATCGAGAACTACGCCATCGAACTGGTCAACTGACGAGGCAGAGCACGTGAAGTCCGCCATCATCCTCTTCCCCGGCACCAACCGCGAACGTGACATGGCCGCCGCGCTGAAGCGCGCGTCCGGCAATGACGCGCAGATCGTCTGGCACGGCGAAACGGACCTGCCCGATGTTGATCTGGTGGTGCTGCCCGGCGGCTTCTCCTACGGCGACTACCTGCGCTGCGGCGCGATTGCCGCGCGCTCGCCGATCATGCCAGCGGTGATGGCCCATGCTGAGCGCGGCGGCTACGTGCTCGGCGTGTGCAACGGCTTCCAGATGCTGACCGAAACCGGCCTTCTGCCCGGCGCGCTGATGCGCAACGCGAGCCTGAAGTTCATCTGCCGCGACGTGCACCTGAAGATCGAGAACACGCAGACGCCCTTTACCTCGGCCTACCAGCCGGGTCAGGTGATCCGCGTGCCGGTTGCCCACGGCGACGGCAACTACTTCGCCGAGAGCGAGACGCTCGACCGCCTCGAAGGCGATGGCCGCGTCGTGCTGCGCTACTGCGACGAGAAGGGCGCGATCACGGACGAAGCCAACTGCAACGGCTCCCAGCGCAACATCGCCGGCATCCTGAACGAAAGCGGCAACGTGCTCGGCATGATGCCGCACCCCGAGGACATGACCGACGAGCGCCAGGGCGGCCTCGACGGGCTGGGCCTGTTTTCCTCCGTCGCCTCTGCGGCCTGACCGGGCTACGCAACCGATGATGCACGCGCGGCGCGCCACGGCAGTCCTGCTGGCATCCGTGCTGACATCATCGCTGGCATGGAGCGCAGGCGCACAGGCCCGCGACTGGCAGTCGCCGGACAGTCCGTTTGTTCTGGGCGAGGCCTACCCGGACGTTCCCGCGACCTGCGAGACGGCGGAAGACTGGATCGATCTTGCGCCGCCGGTCGATGGACGGGTCTCCTTCGCGATCACCGGCAAGCTGGTGGTCATCGAGCAGGACACCGCGCTCGCCTATCTCGTCATGTGCGAGGAAACGCAGGTGCAGGTGATGTGCGTCACCTATTCGACCAAGGGCCGGCACCTTGGCGAGAAAGTGCTGTTTGCCGGCGGCTGGAGCCGTGGCGGCGAGCGCCAGATCACTCTCGACCGTGCCTGGCAGCGCCGGCCGACTGACGGGTCGAATTGAAGCGACTTTGTCGCGAAAGCGGCACTTTGCCAGTGGCAGACCCTGCCCTGTTGCGGTAGTCCAGTGCCAACCAGGAACACAACGCCAATTCAACGGGCAGACATGATTCCCAACGACCCCAAGATTTCCCCGGAGCTCGTCGCCGAGCATGGCATCAAGCCCGAAGAGTACGAGCGCATCCTGCAACTGATCGGCCGTGAGCCGACCGTGACGGAACTCGGCATCTTCTCGGCCATGTGGAACGAGCACTGCTCCTACAAGTCCTCCAAGATCTGGCTGAAGACCCTGCCGACCAAGGGACCGCAGGTCGTGTGCGGCCCCGGCGAGAATGCCGGCATCGTCGATATCGGCGACGGGCAAGTCTGCGTCTTCAAGATGGAGAGCCACAACCACCCCTCCTTCATCGAGCCCTACCAGGGCGCGGCGACGGGCGTCGGCGGCATCCTGCGCGACGTGTTCACCATGGGCGCGCGCCCCATCGCGGCGATGAACGCACTGCGCTTCGGCGACCCCGATCACGCCAAGACGCGCCACCTGGTGCGCGGGGTGGTGGCTGGTGTTGGCGGCTATGGCAATTCCTTCGGCGTCCCGACCGTGGGCGGCGAGGTGGAGTTCCACGAGAGCTACAACGGCAACAACCTCGTCAACGCGTTTGCGGCCGGCATCGCCGACAAGGACTCGATCTTCTACGCCAAGGCCACCGGCATCGGGAAACCCATCGTCTATCTCGGCTCCAAGACCGGGCGCGACGGCATCCACGGCGCGACCATGGCCTCTGCCGAGTTCGGCGAGGATGCCGAGGAGAAGCGCCCGACCGTGCAGGTCGGCGATCCGTTCTCCGAAAAGCTGCTGCTGGAAGCCTGCCTTGAGCTGATGCAGTCTGGCTCGGTCATCGCGATCCAGGACATGGGCGCAGCGGGCCTCACCTGTTCGGCCGTCGAAATGGGCGCTAAGGGCGACCTCGGCGTGACACTGGACCTCGAACACGTGCCCTGCCGCGAAGACGGCATGAGCGCCTACGAGATGATGCTGTCGGAGAGCCAGGAGCGCATGCTCATGGTCCTCAACCCCGACAAGGAAGACGTGGCCCGCGCGATCTTCGAGAAGTGGGGTCTGGATTTCGCCGTCGTCGGCGAGACGACCGACACCAAGCGATTCCTCATCCGCCACAACGGCGACACCATGGCCGACCTGCCAATCATGGAACTCGGCGACGAGGCCCCCGAATACGACCGTCCCTTCATGCGCACCGAGGCGCCTGCCGACCTGCCGCATGAATCCGTGTCGCCACCGCGCGACTATGCCGAGGCGCTGATGACCATCATCGGCGGGCCGAACAATTCCTCCCGCCGCTGGGTGTGGGAGCAGTACGACCACCTCGTCATGGGCAACACCATGCAGCGCCCCGGCGGCGATGCCGCGGTGGTGCGCGTCGACAGCGACAGCACCAAGGGGCTTGCTTTCAGCGTCGACGTGAACCCGCGCTACTGCCACGCCGACCCCTACGAGGGCGGCAAGCAGGCCGTGGCCGAGGTCTGGCGCAACCTGACCGCCGTGGGGTCGCAGCCACTTGCCATCACCGACAACCTGAATTTCGGCAACCCGGAACGCCCGGAAATCATGGGCCAGTTCGTCGGCTGCATCGAGGGCATCGGCGAAGCCTGCCGCCTGCTCGCTTTCCCCGTCGTCTCCGGCAACGTGTCGCTCTACAACGAGACCAACGGCACCGGCATCCTGCCGACGCCGGCCATCGGCGGCGTCGGACTGCTGCCGGATATCGACGTGATGGCGACCATTGCCTTCAAAGCCGAAGGCGAGGCGATCATCCTCATCGGCGGCCACGGCACGCATCTTGGCTGTTCGACCTACCTGCGCGAATGCCTCGACCGCAATGAAGGCCCGCCCCCGCCGGTGGACCTTGAGGTTGAACTGCGCAACGGCGACATGGTGCGTTCAGCCATCCGCCACGAGCGCGTCACCGCCTGCCACGACATCTCCAACGGCGGCCTGCTCGTCACGCTTGCCGAAATGGCGATGGCCGGAAAGATGGGCGCGGTCGTTGACATGCCGGAATCACCTGACCTGCATGCAAAGCTGTTCGGCGAGGACCAGTCCCGCTACGTGCTGACCGTGACACAGCAGCATGTCGCCCGCGTGATGGGTGATGCGGCGGCAAACGGGATACCGGCTGAAGTCATCGGCCAGACCGGCGGTCCGGCCCTGCGCGTTGGATCGGCATTGTCTGTTTCGGTGGAAACGTTGCACCATACGCACGAATCCTGGTTCCCGGCCTACATGGCCGACCAATAAGCACGGGAGAACGGTGCATCCATGCCCATGGACGAAAACGAGATCGTGCGGCTCATCAAGCAGGCCATCCCCGACGCGAAGGTTTCCATTCAGGACCTTGCCGGCGACGGCGACCATTATGCCGCCACGGTGGTGTCGGAAGAATTTCGCGGCAAGAGCCGCGTCCAGCAGCACCAGATGGTCTACCAGGCCCTTCAGGGCAACATGGGCGGAGTACTGCACGCGCTTGCACTGCAGACCAGCGCGCCGGAGTAAGGCGCGTATTGGCGAACGCCGCTGAAAATGCGATAATTCACGCTGAATTTCTGGTCAAACCACGGTGAACGGCATTGCGAGGCGCTCCTCGCGCCGCCATCTTGGGATCAACGAATTGCTTGAACGCCGGGCCTTGCACCCGGCAGGGAAAGGAAGAAATCGATGAATGCCGTCAACGACATGATCGACGCCGAAGTGAAGAACAACGACGTTCTACTCTTCATGAAGGGCACGCCCTCGTTCCCGCAATGCGGTTTCTCCGGGCAGGTCGTCCAGATTCTCGACTACCTTGGCGTGCCCTACAAGGGCGTGAACGTGCTGGAGAACATGGAAATCCGCGAAGGCGTGAAGGCCTATTCCAACTGGCCGACGATTCCGCAGCTCTACGTGAAGGGCGATTTCGTGGGCGGTTGCGACATCATCCGCGAGATGTTCCAGGCTGGCGAGCTGCAGGACATGCTCGGCGAAAAGGGCATCGCCACTGCCAAGCAGAGCGCCTGAGGCAGACGCCTCGGCTCACCTGCCAGATAACCTCGGCTCACTGCCAGGTTATAGAGACAGACATGACAAAGGGGCCTCACGGCCCCTTTTTTAGTGCGTTGCCCGGATCGCTTGATGCCGATCAGAGACCCGCGACGTAGCGGTACCCGCTGTCCTTTTCCTCCACGTGCCCGACACCGGGCCATGTCAGGTGGTAGCCGATCAGCGCGATGTCGTCGGCGACGATCCGCTTGAGAAGCTGCACCCGCGTCTCGGCGGCCTGGGCGTGGTCCATGTCGAGGCCGAAATGCCAGTCGGGCTTCTGGAACGCGATAAGATCGTGGGTGAATGTGTCGCCCGTGATGAGTAGCTGCTTGCCCTCGGATTCGATCAGCACCGACATGTGTCCGGGCGTGTGTCCCGGTGTCGCGATCATCGTCACGCCCGGCGCGACCTCGTGGTTGTCCTGCGCCATGGTCGTGCGTTCGGCCACCGGCGACAGGTTGCGCTGTGCACCCAGTGCGAACGGCTTGAGGCTGTCGGGTAGCTGCTCCACGCGTCCGTCGGCCATCCAGAAATCGAACTCCGTCGCCGAGATCGTGTAGTCGGCGTTGCCAAAACGCGGCGCTTCCTCGAAGTCGTCGATAATGCCCCAGATGTGGTCCGGGTGCGCATGGGTGATGACGACATTCGTCACCGCGTCACGGTCGATATCGGCCATGTCGAGCGATTCATCGAGCCGGCCGGCGGTTTCGAGGAAGTTCATCCCCGAACCGACATCCATCATCATCACTTCGTCGCCGCGTTTCAGCATGACGACATTGACCGCGCCGGGGCGAATGTCCGTCGGCTGGCCGTTTTCGGCGAGGAATGCCTTGGCCTTCTCCGCATCCATGTTCTCGGTCAGTACCGATACCGGGAGATTGATCGCGCCGTCGGACAGGACCATCACCTCGAATTCGCCAAACGAAAACCTGTGCACATCTGCAGGATGGGCGATGGCCTGCGAGGAGAATGCCAGCGCCGCACTGCCCGCGGCACCGGCGAGGCCTGCCGTGCTGGAGACTTGAGAAAAGCTCGCGCCCGTCGCAGCGCCCTTGAGGAACGTCCGTCTGTCGACCATGCCTGCCTCCCGTGATGTCACGCAGGCACGTTTGGCCCGCTTTTTATATTCGTGTTTTCGAATAATTACGCAGTGAGCGGGCACAGACAAGGGGCAAATATTGCAGATCGTTCAGGCGAGCGTCAGTTCCTTGAGGCGCTTGCGGAAGTACTCGATGGTCCGCCCCAGCCCGTCTTCCAGCGCGACGTTCGGTTCCCAGCCAAGCGTGCTGCGCGCCTTGGTGATGTCAGGCTGACGCTGCAGGGGATCGTCGGCGGGCAGCGGACGCGAGACGATGTGTGACGTCGATCCGGTCATGGAGATCACCCGCTCGGCCAGTTCGCGGATGGTGATTTCGTGCGGGTTGCCGAGGTTGATCGGCCCGGTCACGTCGCCGTCGCTTTCCATGAGCTTGATGAAGCCCGAGACCATGTCGTCCGCGAAGCAGAACGAGCGCGTCTGGCTTCCGTCGCCGTAGATCGAGATCGGATCGTTGCACAGCGCCTGGATGATGAAGTTCGACACCACGCGCCCGTCCGCATGGTGCATGCGCGGCCCGTAGGTGTTGAAGATGCGCGCCACCTTGATCGGCAGGCCCAGCGTGCGGTGATAGTCGAAGAACAGGGTCTCGGCGCAGCGCTTGCCCTCGTCGTAGCAGGCGCGGATGCCGATGGGATTCACGTTGCCCCAGTACTCCTCCTTTTGCGGGTGGACTGTCGGATCGCCGTAAACCTCGCTGGTGGAGGCCTGCATGATCTTGCAGCGCAGGCGCTTGGCCAGCCCCAGCATGTTGATCGCGCCGTGCACCGATGTCTTCGTCGTCTGGATCGGGTCGTGCTGGTAGTGCACGGGCGACGCCGGGCACGCGAGATTGTAGATCTCGTCCACCTCCACGTAGAGCGGCATCGTCACGTCATGGCGCATGAACTCGAAATGCGGGTTCGCATGTAGGTGATCGAGATTGCGCTTCGTGCCGGTGAACAGATTGTCGACGCAAAGCACCTCGTGCCCCTGCTCCAGCAGCCGGTCGATCAGGTGCGAGCCGAGGAACCCCGCACCGCCCGTCACGAGAATGCGTTTGCGGCTTTCATAGACACGGGTCATCGGGAACTCGCTTTCGTGCTGCTGCCAGCGGTCGCGGCAGGGCGGCCATAGGTTTCGACAATGTCGCGGGCGCATGCCGGCAAGGTCAGGTGCGCCTTGGCGTGTTCATGCGCCGAACGCGCCATGCGTTCAAGTCGTGGCTTGTCGGCAAGTGCGGCGGTCACCACGTCGACGATGTTGTCCTCGTCGGGGAAGTAGACAAGGCACTGTTCGCCGACGACCAGCGGTTTGTAGCGGTGGATGGTCGGCGCGTTCATCAGCGGGACCGAACCTGCAAGGGCCGCCTCCACATGGCGGAAGCAGTCCCAGCCAAGCCCTTCCGGGGACAGCGTCAGCCACGATTGCGCGCAACGCTGGATGAACTCGTCGTAGGGAATGCGCTGCGTCGGGTAATCGACCTTGAACCCGGCATCGCGCAGCTTCTCGATCAAGGCAGGTACCTGCCCGCGCACGACGGAATTTCCATCCGTCTGCCCGGCAAAGAAGATGTCGGTTGTCTTCTCGGCGCCAAACGCTGCAGCCGCCATGTCCGACTTGACCACGTCCGTGCTGAGAATCAGCGGCTTGAGCTTGGCAATCCGGCGTTGCCACGCCTTCTTGGACCGGAAGTTGTAGCCGGGAAGACGGCGGTGGGCGGAGCCGTACAGCACCTGCCAGTGGTCCACCGGCAACTCGCGCTTGAAGTAGTGGTCGGCCTTGTCGAACAGGAAATGCTGGTGGGACGGGATCGCGAAGGAATCTTCCTTGTCGATCGCGATCAGCGGCGGCATCGGGATGAAGCGGAACAGCTCAAACAGCAGTGGGCTTACCAGTGCCCCGTATAGATGCTGCGGCTTGCCCTTCAGCAAGGTGAACTTCAACGCTGCAAGGAAGGAGCGCGGGTGCCAGCCGGGATAGATCGGCGCGCTCAGGACGATGAGGCGATAGTCGCCGCGCCGGGCCTTGCGCACGGCACGCACGAGGTTTGTGACCGTGAGGAACTTGCGGCCCCACAGCTTGTCGGCACGATAGCTCGTCAGGAATGAGTCGGTGTGTTCGGGCAGCGCATATTGAAACAGGGCCAGCTCCCCGATCTCGAGGATCCGGCCATGAATGTCTGGCTGAGGCTGCGCCGGTTCGGCCGCCATGTCCGCCATACCTTGCGTGCCTGGTTGCCGGCCGCTTTGGGCGACCGGCACGCCTTCGTTAGCGCGAGTAGAACTCGACCACGAGGTTCGGCTCCATCATCACCGGGTACGGCACGTCCGCAAGGGTCGGGACGCGAACGTACTTCGCGGTCATCTTGGAGTGGTCGACGTCCACGTATTCCGGCACGTCGCGCTCGGAGCTCTGGGTGGCTTCAATAACCAGCGCGAGCTGCTTGGAGGCGTCCTTGATCTCGATCACGTCGTCCGGCTTGCAGCGGTAGGACGGGATGTTGACCTTGCGGCCGTTCACCTTCACGTGGCCATGGTTCACGAACTGGCGTGCGGCGAAGACGGTCGGCACGAACTTGGCGCGGTAGACCATCGCGTCGAGGCGGCTTTCCAGCAGGCCGATCAGGTTGGCGCTGGTATCGCCACGCAGACGGTTGGCTTCGTCATAGGTGCGACGGAACTGCTTCTCGGGGATGGAACCGTAGTAGCCCTTCAGCTTCTGCTTGGCGCGCAGCTGCAGGCCGAAATCGGACATCTTGCCCTTGCGGCGCTGGCCGTGCTGACCGGGGCCGTATTCACGGCGGTTCACGGGGCTCTTCGGGCGGCCCCAGATGTTTTCGCCCATACGCCGGTCGATCTTGTACTTGGCGTCGATACGCTTGCTCATCGCATTTCCTTCAAAGCGTTGCGTACGAAGGAAAAAGCCTCCGCACGGAAGTGGAAACGCGCCCTCCTCTGCCCCGGATTTTGCCGGGACTGACAGGACGATCGCGGCAAGGCGCCAGAAATCGTCCACGGGTCACGTCGGGACTGCCAAAGGCCGTTGCCAGCCCTTGGAAAGGCGCGTGATTAGGCGGTTTTCCCGCCCAAGTCAATGCCGCACGGGCCGCCTCAGCCCTCCACGTGCTCCAGCCCGAAGGTCAGCAGCAGCCGGTCAGCGGCAAGGTCGTCGCGACCTGACGTGAAGACCGCGTAGCCCGCCGGCAGTGCGTCGGCGTCCTCGGCGGGCGGCAGCAGCGAAAGCGCACGCCGCGCGATGGCCTCGGCGGGGTCGATCCAGTCCACCGGCCATGGCGCGACCTTGCGCATCCGGTTGACTAGGAACGGGTAGTGGGTGCAGGCGAGCACGACGATATCGGTTCGCTTGCCGTCCTGCTCCAGGAAGCACGGTGCGATCTCCGCGCGCACGGCGTCCTCGTCCACGTATCCCGCCCGCATGTAGGTCTCCGCCAGCCCGGCCAGCGCGCTGGAGCCGACGAGCCGCACATGCACCTTTGATCCGTAGTCGCGGATCAGGTCGCGGGTATATTGGCGCTTCACAGTGCCCGGCGTTGCCAGCACCGACACGAGACCGGACCGGGTGCGCTCGGCCGCCGGCTTGATGGCCGGCACGGTGCCGACGAAGCACTGGTCCGGGTAGGCCTTGCGCACGTCGTGGATGACGAGCGTGGAGGCGGTGTTGCAGGCAATGACGATGGCCTGCGGGTTCCAGCGTTCGATCAACTTGCCGAACAGCACGACGAGATGTTCGCGCAGCGCATCTTCCTCCCAAGCCCCGTAGGGAAACGCTGCATCGTCGACCACGTAGACGTAAGGGTATGCGGGACCAAGCAACCGCATCTCGCGCAGAACGGTCAGCCCGCCGATGCCTGAGTCGAACAGCAGGACCGGTCTCATTCGGCTGCCTTCTGGCGCTGGTAGCGCTTGCCCGTCAGCGCAACGATGATGCCGCGCAGGGTGCGCACCTCCTGCGAGGTCAGTTGCGCGCGGTGGAACAGGTTGCGGATGTTGCGGATGATGACTGGCGTCTTTTCCGGAGGTTTCAGGAACCCACCGGCGTCCAGCTCGCTCTCAAGGTGCTCGAAGAAATGAAACAGCTCCTCGCGCGGTGCCGGCTCTGGAACGCCTGCAAAGGTTTCGCGGGTGCCCGCGGTGCCGGCCGCGCGCTGCCATTCGTAGGACATGATGAGAACCGCCTGCGCGAGGTTCAGCGAGGCGAAGGCGGGGTTCACCGGGTAGGTCAGGATGGCGTCGGCGAGCGCGATATCGGCATTGTCGAGGCCGGAGCGTTCGCCGCCGAACAGGATGCCGCAATGCTGGCCTGAAACCTCGCGCGCCGACAGCGCATCTGCCGCGGAGACCGGCTCGACCACTTCCTTGGACATGCCGCGCTGGCGCGCCGTCGTGGCATAGATGAACGCAAGGTCTGCGACCGCATCCGCCGTCGTCTCGTAGAGCTTCGCCTCGTCCAGGACCCAGTCCGCGCCCGACGCCGCCTTCGCGGCGCTTTCGCTCGGCCAGCCGTCACGCGGCGCGACGATGCGCATCTCGGACAGGCCGAAATTGGCCATGGCGCGTGCCGCCGTGCCGATGTTCTCGCCAAGCTGCGGGCGAACGAGAATGACCGCCGGCCCGCCCGTGACTTTGAGCCTTGTTATGTCGGTTCCTGCCATGGCGAGAGGGCTTATCCCGAATCCGGCGGCGGCGGAAGTCACTCCTCCGCTTCGGGATAGAGTTCTTCGGGCTTCGCTGCGCGGTAGACCGTGGGCAGATCGATGCAGCCGGAAATGTGCCGGTAGGACCAGTCCATCATCGCCTGCACCACCGGTAACAAGTCCGCGCCCTTGCGCGTCAGGCGGTACTCGTAGCGCGGCGGACGCACCTGATAGGAATGCCGGCTGACGAGCCCTTCCCTCTCCAGCAGCTGCAACCGGTCCGCGAGGATGTTGGTCGAAATGCCTTCGGGCATGGCCAGCAGGTCCGAGTAGCGATGCTTTCCCGTCATGATCGAGCGCAGCACGACCAGCGTCCACTTGTCCCCGATGATGTCGAGGGCGCAGGAAACGGGACATGCAGAGCGGTGATCGATCATGGGGCAGCCGGTTCGGACACTTTCGATTTGAAAGTTAGCGCGAGTGCGGTAACTTGCATAATACAAGCGACAAAAGGAGGCGAAGTCATGACGTATAATGGAAGCTGCCAGTGCGGCGCGGTCAAGATAACTGCGGACGCCGAGCCGGCCTTCGCGGCACATTGTCATTGTCTGGATTGTCAAAAATCCAGCGGCGCCGGACACCTCACCTTCGCGTTCTTCCCGCAGGACAGCGTGTCGGTGACGGGCGAGCTGAGCGAATTCACCGTGGCCGGGGATTCCGGCGGGTCGATGACCCGCTCCTTCTGCCCGACATGCGGCGGCCGCGTCATCGGCCGCATCGGAAACCTGCCCGGCCTTGTCGGGGTGACGCTCGGAATTCTGGATGAATCCGACGGCATCGTTCCGCAGGCTGCAGTCTATGCCAAGCGCCTGCGCAAGTGGGACACCATCCCCGAAGGCGTACAGGCTTTCGAGGAGATGCCGCCACAGGGCTGACCGGCTTTGTTCGCGACAGCTATTTCCGGAACACGAGCACGTCAGATTCGCCCTGCACCGACGCAAGGTCGCGGAGCGGCTGGACAGCGCCTGTCTCTTTGCGCAGGTCGATAAACCCGTCGTGAGTCATTTCAAGAGCAGAAATGAACGCGGTGGTCCGCTCCTCGCCATACCATTCCCGATTGAACTCGATCACCATCGGCAAGCCTGACGCGATGGTCCGCGCCATGCCGGCAACGGCCTGCGGCTCGTGCCCCTGCACGTCGATCCAGACCAGCGACACGTCGTCCGGCGCGATGCCGTCTTCGGCCAGCACATCGTCCAGCGGGCGGGCCTGCACAGGCACGCCGTCCGCTGCGTCTTCGACCAGTCGGTTGTCGCCGCGATTGACGCTGTTGAGGCGGAGCGTGACGGGTCCGGCCTTCGCATCGGCTGCAATCGGGTGGCAGCGCGAGACTTCAGAAAGACCATTCAGTTGCATGTTGAGCTGCAGCATTTCGAACTCTGCCGGAGACGGCTCGACCGCGACGATCCGGCCGAATTTCCCGGTCAGCCAGGCATAGATCGATTGCGTCCCGATATTCGCGCCCACATCGACAAACACGCCGCCCGATTTCAGCAAACCCCGCTCATCAAGCAGAGAGATGGCACGCTCGGTCACCGGACGCTGCCAATGACCGCGCACCAGAATTTCATGTCCGATGAAGGCGTCCGCCGGGTGGAAGACGATGCGATGGTCGGCGAACGTGCGGATGACGAGGTCATTCTCGGCGCCGACATCACTCCAGAACGAGGTGCGCTTCATGATCCGCGGCAGGTAGTGACGTTCGAACCACTGCCCGCGCACGCGCCGCCACCAGCGCTCGGCCTGCACGAGAACCGGAAACTTCATCGCCGGGCCTCTGCCACTTCCGTCTGAATTGCCCTGCTCCCCTGCCCTTGCTATAGCGCTGCCAGCAATTTGCACCGCAACACAAGGGGCTAGACATGTCGAAGATCAAGGTCGCCAACCCGGTCGTCGAACTCGACGGCGACGAGATGACCCGTATCATCTGGCAGCTTATCAAGGACAAACTGATCCATCCTTATCTCGACATCGATCTCGAGTACTACGATCTCGGCATGGAATCGCGTGACGCGACCGACGACCAGATCACCATCGACGCAGCCGAAGCCATAAAGAAGCACGGCGTCGGCGTGAAGTGCGCGACCATCACTCCGGACGAAGACCGCGTCGAGGAATTCGGCCTCAAGCAGATGTGGCGCAGCCCCAACGGCACCATCCGCAACATTCTCGGCGGCGTGGTCTTCCGTGAGCCGATCATCTGCGAAAACGTGCCGCGCCTCGTCCCCGGCTGGACCAAGCCCATCGTCATCGGCCGTCACGCGTTCGGTGACCAGTACCGCGCGACCGATTTCCTCGTGCCCGGCAAGGGCAAGATGACGGTTCGCTGGGAAGGCGAGAACGGCGACGTCATCGAGCGCGAGGTCTTCGACTTCCCGTCTTCCGGCGTCGCCATGTCGATGTACAACCTCGACGACTCGATCCGCGACTTCGCCCGCGCCTGCATGAACTACGGCCTGCAGCGCGGCTACTGGGTCTACCTCTCCACCAAGAACACGATCCTCAAGGCCTATGACGGCCGCTTCAAGGACCTGTTCATGGAGGTCTTCGAGAACGAGTTCGCCGATCGGTTCAAGTCCGCCGACATCGGCTACGAGCACCGCCTGATCGACGACATGGTGGCCGCATCGATGAAGTGGTCCGGCGGCTACGTCTGGGCCTGCAAGAACTACGACGGCGACGTGCAGTCCGACACGGTCGCGCAGGGCTTCGGCTCGCTCGGCCTGATGACCTCGGTGCTGATGACGCCCGATGGAAAGACGGTGGAAGCGGAAGCGGCCCACGGCACCGTCACCCGCCACTATCGCCAGTGGCAGAAGGGCGAGCAGACCTCGACAAACTCCACCGCCTCGATCTTCGCCTGGTCGCGTGGCCTCGCCCACCGCGCCAAGCTGGACGACAACGCCGAGCTGAAGCGCTTCGCCGCGACGCTGGAAAAGACGGTCATCGACACCATCGAGGGTGGCGAGATGACAAAGGATCTGGCGCTGCTCGTCGGCCCGGATCAGGCTTGGCTGTCGACGGAAGGCTTCCTCGACGCCATCGACCGCAACCTGCAGAAGGCGATGGGCTGACGCGCATTCGCGTCTGAAATCCCCTGCACGAACACGAGGGCGGCTGCACTGAACCTCAGTGCAGCCGTTCTTCGTCTTCCCGCACCGTGTCGATGAGCTTCATGGCCGCCTCGTGCGGGTAGCCAAGCCCTTCCATCAGCTTGTCGGCCAGCCGCAAGCTGCCCTCGACCGCTTCCGGAACCACCCAGTCGACACCGATGGCGTCCAGTCGGCGCGCGTGCTCGATGTCCTTTGCGCGCGCGAAGACCATGGCGCCCGGCGCGAGCCGCCGCGCGTTGGCAACCATGCGCTCGGCGGCCTTGGGTTCATCCAGCGTCACGATGAAGGCGCGCGCGTTTTCGCAGCTCACCCGCTTGAGGATGTCGCTGCGGCTGGCATCGCCGAAATAGAGGTTGTGCCCCTCGCGCCGGCCGACCTGCACGGCGCCGGAATCCCGGTCGAGCGCGACGTAGGGCACGTTTTCCATCTCTAGAATGCGCGCCACGATCCGCCCGACGCGCCCGAACCCTCCGATGATGACATGGCCTTCAAGGTCTGCGTGGTCGGCGCGCATGTCGTCGGGAACCTTCGGTTCAGAGCGCACCCACGCGCCCGCGCGGCTGGCGAAGCGCGCCAGCAGCGGCGTCACCAGCATCGACAGGCTTGCCACCAGGATGAAGAACTGCGCCGTGCCGGCGTCCACCACGCCGCCGGAGCGGCCAAGTTGCAGCACCACGAACACGAATTCGCCCGCCTGCCCCAGCAGCAGCGCAGTCTCTACCGCGGTCGGCCGCTCGACCCGGAACACGGTGAAGATCGCAAACAGGACAGCCGCCTTCAGCACGATCAACCCGGCGGCAGAGGCGAGCAGCCAGAAGATATTGTCGACCACCGCCAGCGGGTCGATGCCCATGCCGACCGTCATGAAGAACAGGCCGAGCAGCAACCCGCGGAACGGCTCGATGTCCACCTCGATCTGGTGGCGGTACTCGCTTTCCGACAGCAGCAGCCCGGCGAGAAAGGCGCCCAGCGCCAGCGACAGGCCGGCGGCGCTCGTCAGCAGCGCAATCGCGCCCATGATGAGCAGCACGAAAGCAACGAACAGGTCGCGAGACCCGGTCTGTGCGGTCATGCGCAGCAAGGGACGAAGCGCGTAGCGCCCGGCGACCATGATGACGGCGACCGTCACCGCGGCCAGCCCCAGCGCCTCAAGCAGTGCGATGCCCGGATTGCCCGTGATCCCGGCCCCGAGCAGCCCGACCACGAACAGGATCGGGATGACCATCAGGTCCTGCATCAAGAGGATGGCGAGCGCCATGCGCCCGACGGGCGTCGCGACCCTGTGGCTCTCGTAGAGAAGCTGCATGACGATCGCGGTGGACGACAGCGCGAAAGCCAGGCCGACGACCACGCTCACATCTGCCGAATTGGCGAACAGCGCGGCGACCCCGCCGATAAGAAGTGCGCTGACGACAACCTGCAGGCTGCCGGCACCGAGAACGTACTTGCGCAGCGTCCACAGCTTGTCGAAGGACGTCTCCAGACCCAGCATGAACAGCAGAAAGACGATGCCGAGTTCGGCAATGCCGGTGACTTCTTCCGGGTCGGCGAATGTCGCGTAATCCAGGAACGGATAGGCGTCGGCGAGACGGCCGAGACCGTATGGGCCGACGATGATGCCGGCCAGCAGGAAGCCGATTGCCAGCCCCAGCCTTGCGCGCTGGAACAGCGGCACGACGATGCCGCTGGCAACCAGGAAGATCATGACGTCGTGGATCCAGTCCCCGTGGAATTCCACGTGAAGATGCCCCTTTTGCTCGCGGATCTTCAGCTTCGCGCCGCGAAAACAGCGCGTTCAACCGAGTCTGCACGCCAGACGGCGCTTCGCAAGACGAATGTGCGCCTGCGAAGCGCCTGTGTGCATCGCGTCGCGCAGGAGGGCCTGGTCGCGGTCTAGCTGGCCGTCATTGCGGAGCGAACCGCGTCGATGGCTGCATCGGCTTTCGCACCGTCCGGCCCGCCGGCCTGCGCCATGTCGGGACGTCCGCCGCCGCCCTTGCCACCCAGCGCCTCGGAGCCAGCGCGCACGAGATCGACGGCATTGAACTTGCCCGTCAGGTCATCGGTGACGCCGACGACGATGGCCGCGCGGCCTTCCTCGTTGGCGCTGACGACGCAGACAACGCCGGAGCCTGCCTGCTGCTTCATCTCGTCGACTATGCTCTTGAGCTGCTTGCCGTCGACGCCGCTCAGCGTGCGCCCGACAAAGGTGACGCCGGCGACAGTCTCGCTCGGTGTCTCCTGCCCGCCGGCAGCGCCGCCGCCCAGCGCGAGTTGGCGCTTGGCCTCGGCCAGTTCGCGCTCCAGCTTGCGGCGTTCGTCGACGAGCGCCGTGATGCGGTCCTCGATATCGGCAGTGCCGACCTTTAGCCGCGACGCGATCCCGCGCACGCGGCGATCCTGCTCGGCAAGGTAGTGGCGCGCCGCATCGCCGGTCAGCGCCTCGACACGACGCACGCCGGCTGCCACAGCGCCTTCGTTCACGATGGCGATGAGGCCGATATCCCCGGTGCGCGCGACGTGGGTGCCGCCGCAAAGTTCCATCGAATACGGCTTGTCGGAGGTCCCCTCGAGCGACTTGCCCATGGTGACCACGCGAACCTCGTCGCCATACTTTTCGCCGAACAGCGCCATGGCCCCAGCCTCGATGGCCTCGTCCACGCTCATAAGGCGGGTGCTCACCGCATCGTTCTGCAGCACGACGGAGTTCGCACGATCCTCGACATCGGTCAGTTCGTTCTCATTCAGCGCCTTGGGGTGGCTGAAGTCGAAGCGAAGCCTGTCCGGCGCAACCAGCGAACCCTTCTGCGCCACGTGTGTGCCGACCACCTCGCGCAACGCCTCGTGGATGAGGTGCGTCGCGGAATGATTGCAGCGCACCTGCATGCGCCGACCATCATCGACCGAAAGCTCCAGCGCATCGCCGACCTTGAGCGATCCCTTCTGCAGCATCCCGACATGGACGAACACGTCGCCGAGCTTCTTCTGGGTCTCGGAGACGACGAAGCGCTTGCCCTCGCCGGTCATCAACCCGCGGTCGCCAACCTGGCCACCGGACTCGCCGTAGAACGGCGTCTGGTTGAGGATGACGATGCCTTCATCGCCTTCGTTGAGCATGTCGACAGGCTGTCCGTCGCGCAGCAGCGCGGTGACGACGCCTTCGGCACTTTCGGTCTCGTAGCCGAGAAAGTCGGTCGCACCGACCTTGTCGCGCACGCCGAACCAGACGGTTTCAGTGACCGCCTCGCCCGAGCCGGACCAGGCCTTGCGCGCTTCGGCGCGCTGGCGCTCCATCGCGGCATTGAAGCCGGTCAGATCGACGCCGATGCCGCGCTGGCGCAGGGCGTCCTGCGTCAGGTCGAGCGGAAAGCCGTACGTGTCGTAAAGCTTGAAGGCGACCTCGCCGGAAAGTTCGGCACCCTCGCCCATGCTTTCGGTTTCTTCGTTGAGCAGGCCGATGCCCCGCGCGAGCGTCTTGCGGAAACGGCTTTCCTCGAGTTTCAGCGTCTCGGTGATGAGTGCGTCGGCCCGTACCAGTTCCGGGTAGGCCTGCCCCATCTCCTTGATGAGCGCGGGCACAAGCTTCCACATCAGTGGCTCGGTCACGCCAAGCAACTCGGCATGGCGCATGGCGCGGCGCATGATCCGTCGCAGCACGTAGCCACGCCCCTCGTTGGACGGCAACACGCCGTCTGCAATCAGGAACGAAGTCGCGCGCAGGTGGTCGGCGATGACGCGGTGGCTCGGCTTGGCCGCACCTTCCGCCGGCACGCCGGTTTCCTGAACGGATGCAGCGATCAGGTGCCGCATCATGTCGATCTCGTAGTTGTCGTGCGTCCCCTGCAGCACGGCAGAGATGCGCTCCAGCCCCATGCCGGTGTCGATGGAGGGACGCGGAAGCGCGACGCGCTCGTCCTTCGTCATCTGCTCGAACTGCATGAAGACGAGGTTCCAGATCTCGATGAAGCGGTCGCCATCCTCGTCCGGCGATCCGGGAGGCCCACCGGGTATGTGGTCGCCATGGTCAAAGAAGATTTCCGAGCACGGGCCGCACGGGCCAGTGTCACCCATCGCCCAGAAATTGTCGGACGTCGGGATGCGGATGATCTTGCTGTCGGAAAGCCCCGCGATCTTCTTCCACAGGTCGAAGGCCTGGTCATCCTCGGAATAGACCGTCACCAGCAGCTTTTCTTCCGTTAGCCCGAACTCCTTGGTGATGAGGTTCCAGGCAAGCTCGATCGCAACGTCCTTGAAGTAGTCGCCGAACGAGAAGTTGCCGAGCATCTCGAAGAAGGTGTGGTGGCGCGCGGTATAGCCGACATTGTCGAGGTCGTTGTGCTTGCCGCCGGCCCGAACGCACTTCTGGGATGTGACGGCCCGGTTGTAGGAGCGCGTTTCGACGCCGGTGAAGACGTTCTTGAACTGCACCATGCCCGCATTGACGAACATCAGCGTCGGATCGTTGCGCGGCACCAGCGGACTGGAGGAAACGATCTCGTGGCCGTTCTTTGCAAAGTAGTCGAGGAAGGTCGAGCGGATCTCGTTGACGCCGGTCATGATCGGAACTGTTTCTTTGTCTGGCGAGGGTTGCGCGGCCCCGCGCTCACGTTGCCGCAACTGTGGGATCAGCCGGGCATCCGCGAATGGATCGAAGGATGTGCGTCCTATTTAGCCAGCGGCAAAGACTGTGTCCATCGCAGTGAAAGTCCGAATGAACCTCTGGCCTTGCCGCGGTTCCGCACGACGCAGATCAGGTACCCGCTGAGGCATCCGGCATGGTAACGCGACCATCGTCCGCGATGGTCCAGAACGGGTTGTGGGCGACCTCCCACACATGACCGTCCGGATCGCCGAAATAGCCGGAATACCCACCCCAGAAAGTTTCTTTCGCAGGCTTGAGAATCGCAGCCCCGAAATGCCCGGCCTCGGCCAGCACGGCATCGACCTCGGCGCGTGACCGGCAATTGTGAGCGAGCGCCACGCCACCGAAGCCGGACGCGGATACGGCGCCATCTTCGATGCCTGCATCAGCGGCAAGTTCGGTGCGCGGCCACAGTGCGAGGATCATGCCCGCCAACTGGAAGAAGACAACGCCATCAGGACCCGGATGGCGCTGCCATCCGAGTCCCTGTTCGTAGAAATTCGCGGATCGTTGAAGATCACCGACGCCCAGCGTGACAAGAGAAAGCCGCTGCTCCATGACCCTGTCTCTCCGCTCGCTTCGTTGCCTTATGCCTCGGCAGCGTCGTCGTCCTCGCCGGGATCTTCGCCCAGCATCTTGTCGGCTATCAGACCAGCGCCCTGGCGAACCTTGCGCTCGATCTCCTCGGCAACTTCCGGGTTCTCGCGCAGGAAGTTCTTGGCGTTCTCGCGACCCTGTCCGAGCCGCTGGCTGTCATAGGAGAACCACGCGCCGGACTTCTCGACGATGCCACCCTTCACGCCAAGGTCGATCAGCTCGCCAAGACGCGAGATGCCTTCACCATACATGATGTCGAACTCGACCTCGCGGAACGGCGGAGCCACCTTGTTCTTCACGACCTTCACGCGGGTGTGGTTGCCGACAACCTCGTCGCGGTCCTTGATCGCGCCGATGCGGCGAATGTCGAGGCGCACGGACGCGTAGAACTTCAGCGCGTTGCCGCCGGTCGTCGTTTCCGGGCTGCCATACATGACGCCGATCTTCATGCGGATCTGGTTGATGAAGATGACGATGCACTTGGACTTGTTGATGGAGCCGGTGAGCTTGCGCAGTGCCTGGCTCATCAGGCGTGCCTGGAGACCGGGGAGCTGGTCGCCCATCTCGCCTTCCAGTTCCGCACGCGGGGTGAGCGCTGCCACCGAATCGATGACCACCATGTCGATGGCCCCGGAACGCACCAGCGTGTCGGCTATTTCAAGCGACTGTTCGCCGGTATCGGGCTGGGAGATCAGCAAGTCATCGACCTGCACACCAAGCTTGCGGGCATAGACGGCATCAAGCGCATGCTCGGCATCGACGAAGGCGCAGATGCCGCCGCGCTTCTGCGCTTCGGCCACGCAGTGTAGCGCAAGCGTCGTCTTGCCTGAGGATTCCGGCCCGTAAATCTCGATGATGCGTCCGCGAGGAATACCGCCGATGCCCAGTGCAAGGTCGAGACCGAGCGAGCCGGTGGGGATCGACTGGACCTCCACCACCTGCCCGTCCTTGCCGAGCCTCATGATCGAGCCCTTGCCGAACTGCCGTTCGATCTGGCCGAGTGCGGCTTCCAGAGCCTTGGTCTTGTCCATAGAGCCACCTTCCACGAGGCGAAGCGTTGATTGCGCCATCAGATTCGTCCCTTCTCTACCACATTCGCGCCAAGAGCAGATCACTCTTGCGGACCAGACCTTTTGCCCGGCGCCACGGAAGCGCCTGACAGGTATGTACACGAAATGTTCTAGTAGAACAAGTAGAGAACACGCTTCTCGGAGATGAAGCGCTCTAGTCCTGCGACATCACCGTTTTCACGGTCTCCGCGAGGGTCTTCAGGTTGAAGGGCTTGGGCAGGAAGTGGAATGTCTCGTTCTCGTCGAGATTGCGCTTGAAGGCGTCGTCCGCGTAGCCCGAGACGAAGATGATCTTCAGTTCCTTGTTGGTCTTGCGCATCTCGCGCAGCATTGTCGGACCGTCCATTTCCGGCATCACCACGTCGGAGAGTACGAGGTCCACCTTGCCGCCCATTTCCGCCATCCGGTCGAGGGCCTCAAGGCCGGTCGCGGCCTCCACCACCGTGTATCCGGCAGCCGACAGCGCGCGCGCGGCGAAGGCACGCACGGCGTCTTCATCCTCCACGATGAGGATTGCACCCTGACCGGTGAGGTCCTTGATTTCCGCCTTCGCCACTTGGCCCGCGGAGCCGGCGTCGCTCGCCTCGCAGCGCGGCAGGAAGATGCGGAACGTGGTGCCTGCGCCCACTTCCGAGTCGCAGAAGATGAAGCCGCCCGTCTGCTTCACGATGCCGTATACGGTCGAAAGTCCAAGCCCTGTCCCCTTGCCTACTTCCTTCGTCGAGAAGAACGGATCGAATATCTTGTCCATGATGTCGCGCGGAATGCCGGTTCCGGTGTCGTGCACTTCCGTCAGCACGTAATCGCCTTCCGGCAGCAGGGCGTGGTTGAAGTCTGCCGTATCCTCTGCCGGGACATTGCGCGTGTTGATGACGAGCTCACCGCCGTCGGGCATTGCGTCGCGCGCGTTCACCGCGAGATTGATGATGACCTGTTCGAGCTGTGTCAGGTCCGCCTTCACCGGCCACAGGTCACGCCCGCGCCCGAGCTCCAGCTTGACCTTCGCACCGATCAGGCGGCGCAGGAGAACAGCAAGCTCCGAGATCGCGTCGTTGAGGCGCAGCACCTGCGGACGCAGGGTCTGGCGGCGCGAGAAGGCGAGAAGCTGGCGCACGAGGCCTGCCGCGCGCTGCGCGTTCTCCTTGATCGACTTGATGTCGTTGAAGGACGGGTCGGTGGTGGAATGGCTGGCCAGCAGCAGGTCGGAAAAGCCGATGATGGCGGTGAGCACGTTGTTGAAATCGTGCGCGATGCCACCGGCAAGCTGGCCGACCGCCTGCATCTTCTGGCTCTGGGCGAACTGCTCTTCCAGCGCCTTCTGCTCTGTGATGTCGAGTGCGTAGACAATAGCCGACTCGCCGTCGCCTTCCGCATCCCCCACCGGCGTCACGAAGAAACGCGCCTTGCGCTTGTCTTGGCCCGCAAGCTGAACGTCCACCGGCTCGAAGTCGGAGACGCCGCCAACCGCCCGCTCCACGTGCTCGCGAAGCGCTGCCTGGTCGGCTTCCGCCACCGTGTCGTAGATCGAGGCCCCGCGCGGTCCGGCGCCTTCAGAGGCATTGGCCAGCAGTGCACCGAAGGTCTGCGCGAACGGCGCATTGGTGCGCTGGGTGCGGCCTTCCGCGTCGATGGTCGCGATGGAGAACGGCGAGGAGTTGAAGAAGCGCGCAAAGCGCACTTCCACCGCGCGCAGCGGGTCGGCCTCGTCCCCGGTCGCGGAGCGGTTGAGCACGAGCGTGCGCGAGGGGATCGCCGTGCCGTCCGGCTGGTAGGCGACCTTGTGCACGAGCCGCACGGGCAATGATTTGCCGTTGCGGCGCAGCAGGTCGAGGTCGAAGGTCTCAGTGCGCACTTCCCCCGGTGCGGGCGCAAGGTGGTTGATGAGGGCGGCCCCGTCACCGGAGACGAGCTGCGCCAGCGGCACGGTCCCGCGCTCGAAATCGCCAAGGTCGCGCCCCAGCCATGCAGCCAGCGTCGCGTTGATATAGACGATGTTGCCGCTGCCATCGATCGACAGGAAGCCCGCCGGCGCGTGGTCGAGATAGTCGATCGCGCCCTGCAGTTCGACGAAGGCGTTTTCCTGCCGTTCCCGGTCGCGGGTGATGTCGGAGACCTGCCACACGCGCTTGGACCCGCTCGGCGAACCGGACTCCACCAGCGGCTGAACGCGCACACGGTACCAGACGGTGTCGGGCTCCTCGTCCTCGAGCACACGGCGCTCGATGCGCAGGTCTTCCTGGTGCGGGCGTCCTTCGGCCGCGGCCTGGCTCAGGCGGTAGATCTGTTCGGAGATGTCGCGTTCGCCCGCAAAGAACCGCTCCACGGTCTTCACGTCGGCAAGGCCCTCCGCGCCGGTCAGGCTGCGATAGGCAGCGTTTGCCTGCAGGATGCGCCCGTCACGGTCGCTGACGAGGATGCCCTCCGGCACGCTTTCGGCGACGTTGGAGGCGGCACCCGCGCCAGCTGCGCCCGAAACCGGGCGGATCATGCCGACGGCCAGCGCAAACAGCAGGAACACGCCGGCAACGGCAAGGATCGCGAGCAGGCCGAGGATCACCGGCCGCGCGGTTTCGCGGTCGAGAAACGCAACCGACACGGCAACCGCCATGAGGGCACCGGCCAGCAGCAGCACCCAGCCGATGCTGTTGCGCGAGCCACCGCCCTGCTTGCCGCCGGAAAGCCCGCCGTCCCCATCGAGCTGCGCAATGTCCGCCATGGCCTTCTAGCCCTTCTCCGCGAAGCGATTCTGCCTGTGTCTCTTGTCTACCACATGCGCGCGCGTGCTTTGACTAGCGCAACGGCGCTTTTTGCGCCTGCCCTCGCCGCTCAGGCGCGCCACGCGCGGCGGCGCTTCTGGCGCAGCACGAAGCTGACAACCTGCGCCACGGCCTTGTAGTGATCCGGGTCGATCGGCTGGTCGATGTCGACGCTGGCATGCAGCGCACGCGCAAGCGGCGGGTTTTCCACGATGGGCACGTCGCAGTCGCGCGCCAGCGTGCGGATGCGCAGCGCCACCGCATCCACGCCCTTCGCGACGCAGACCGGCGCCGGCATCCCGTCCTCGTATTTCAGTGCCACCGCGTAGTGCGTGGGGTTGGTGATGACGACAGTTGCGTCCGGCACGTTGGACATCATGCGCTGGCGTGACTTCTCAGACCGGATCTGGCGCAGCTTCGCCTTGACCATCGGGTCGCCTTCGGCCTGCTTGTACTCGTCCTTCACCTCCTTCTGCGTCATGCGCTGCTTCTTGAAGTAGGTGTGCTGCTGGTAGGCGAAGTCGGCTGCGGCAACCAGCGTCATGACGGCGATCGTCGCCAGCATCAGCTTCAGCCCGAGCATGGACGCCGTTTCGAGAATCGCCGGGATGCCCGCTGCGACCAGCGTGTCGAAGCGCCCGCTTTCGGGCCAGATCACCGCGACCATCACCAGTCCGACGATGGAAATCTTGGCAATGCCCTTCACGAAGTTGACGAGGCTCTGGGAGGAGAAAAGCCGCTTGAAGCCGGCAATGGGCGAAATCTTCTGAAGCTTCGGCTTGATGGTCTCCGCCGTCAGCAGGAAACCGTGCTGGATGGCGTTTCCGGCAATCGCCGCAATGATCAGCAGCAGCATCGGGATCGCCACCGCGGAGACGACGGACAGCGCGATGTCGCTGCCGAGCGCGCGCACGCCCATGCCGTCCACCGAGATCTTGTCGGCGTGCTGGAAGATGCCCTTCAGGTAGAGGGCGAGATCCTGCGCGGCATTGCCGCCGAAGATGAACAGCGCCATGGCGGAGGCAACGAGAACGAACCACGTGGAGACTTCCTGGCTCTTGGGGACATCACCCTTGCGGCGTGCCTCCAAGAGCTTTCGCTCCGATGGGTCCTCGGTTTTCTCGGCGTCGTCGACGTCATCTGCCATTCAACGTGTTCCCGGCGTCTATCCAAGCCCGAGGAAGGGCCGGATCGCCTGTTCGATGTGGCTCAGGTACCAGGTCATGATCGCGCCGAGCACGCCTGCGAGCATGATGAAGCCGACCATGATGTTGGCTGGCATGGCGATGAAGAAGATCTGGATCTGCGGCATCAGGCGCGAGAGCAGCCCGAGGCCGAGATAGAACACCAGTCCGAATACGAGGAACGGCGCCGCCACCTGCACCGAGATGGCGAACATGCCCGACACGACCTCGATGACCGCCTGCAGGAGGTCGCCCGTCGGCAGTACCTGCCCCGGCTCGAAAATCTCGTAGGACGTGACCAGCGCCATGATGAACAGGTGATGCAGGTCGGTCGCGAAGATCAGCGTCAGGGCCAGTAGCGAAAGGAACGTGCCGACCAGCGCGCCCTGCTGGCCCTGCGTCGGGTCCGCGCTCACCGCGAAACCGAGGCCCATCTGGAAGGCGATGGCAGAACCTGCCGTCTGCATCGCGGCCAGCAGCAGCCGCGCCGTCATGCCGATGACGAACCCGGTCAGCATCTCGCTGGCGCCAAGCAGCGCGATCCCGAAGAGCGTGTCCGGTATCGCCGGCATCCTTGAGGCGGTGATCGGGTAGAACAGCAGCGTCAGCGCCAGCGCGAGCACGAGCCGGATGTTCACCGGCACGGCGCGGTCGCCAATGGCCGGCATCAGCATGACGAGCATGCCCATGCGCGCGAAGATCAGCAGGAAGACGGCCGCGACCTGCGGCAGGAAGTCGACCGTCATGTTGCCCCGCCTCAGATGCCGATGATGCTGTCCGCGATGCGGTCCATGAAACCGGACATCGCCTGCCCCATGAACGGAAGTGCGACAATCATCGCAACGAAGATCGCGATGATCTTCGGCACGAAGACCAGCGTCATTTCCTGGATCTGCGTCAGCGCCTGAACAAGGGCGATGGCGACACCGACGACCAGCCCGACGATCATGATCGGTGCCGACACGATGATCAGCGTCCAGATGGCGTCGCGCGCCAGGTCGAGTACTTCAGGTCCGTTCATGGAACTCTCCAGCGGCCACTATGACCGAGTCGCGCCGTTAGATGGGCATCCGCATGATCTGCTCATAGGCGCCGATTACCTTGTCGCGCAGCCCCACCAGCGTTTCCACGGCAAGCTCCGTCTCCGAGATCGCGGTCACCACGTCGACGAGGTCGGCCTTGCCGGCAACCGCGGCGGCGCTGACCTTGTCGGCGCTCTGCGCCTGGTCGCCCACGTCGTTGACGGCATCGGCCACCATGTTGGCGAAGCTCTGTGGTGAGGCTCCACCGGCGGAATCAAGCGCGCTCGGCGTTGCGTCCTTGAGCGTCTTGGCCGCCTGCTGGGCGATGTTGGAATAGGCATTGGCTGCGCCGAGGGGTGTCATGGAAGCCTCTTAGAATTCAGGTCAGCAGTGAGTTCAGGTCAGCGGTTCAGGCCCGCAGGATGTCGAGGGTGCGCATCACCATTCGCCGGGTCGACGAGATGACGTTCAGGTTGGCTTCGTAGGAGCGCTGCGCCTCGCGCATGTCCATGCTCTCGACCAGCGAATTGACGTTCGGCACCTTCACGTAGCCGTTCTCGTCGGCGGCCGGGTGACCGGGCTCCAGCTTGATGCCGAAATCGGTGCGGTCGCGGTCGATCTTGGAAAGCTCCACCGTGCGCGCGCCGAGGTCGCGGTCCATCAGCGACTTGAACACCGGGATCTTGCGCCGGTACGGGTCTTCGCCCGGCCGGGTGCCGGTGGAATCGGCGTTGGCCAGGTTTTCCGCGATGACGCGCATCCGGCCCGACTGGGCCTTCAGCCCGCTGGCCGCGACCATGATGCTCTTCATGATGTCCATGGATCGTCTCCTTTAGGCCGAGCGCCCGACGGCGCGCTTCATGATGGAGATGCCGCGTGTATAGATGCTGGACACGATCTGATGGTCGATCTGGTTCTGCGCGATCTTCATCATCTCGTCTTCCAGCACCACGGCGTTTCCTTCCGGCGTAGTCTCGAAACTGTCGCGGCTTGTCGCCTTGAAATCCATCGACAAGGACAGCCCCGCCAGATGCATCGACTGAGTCCGCACCGGCCCCATCGGCGCACCGGGAATCGGCGAACCGCCCGCACTCCCCGCACTCGTTGCCGTCGGCGGCTGCAGCATGCGGGAAAAGTCGGGCGCTTTGAGATCGCGCGCGCCGTAGCCCGGCGTCTCCGCATTCGCAACGTTCTGCGCCAACAGCACCTGACGCTCGTTGTGGTAGCGGATCTTCGTCTTCAGCGCGCTCAGGATCGGCAGGTCGAAGAAGGACATGTCGCGGTTTTGCCCAGTTCGTCATGAAGGAAACCGGGCAAAGATTGCCGGGTGCATGGTTAACAGGTCGTTAAGAGATTTCGCTTTCTGTTAACCTCACCGTGCAAGCGAACCGTTTCAGGCTTTATGGGCCTGGTGGTTGGCGGGTTAACGAAGGTCAGGCGGATTGGGGAAAATTCTGCCGGGTCGCGTTAACCTGTCGGGGCAGGCGATGATTCGCCGTGACGCCGTGGCGTGGGTTCAGGGGCCGAACCCGGCGGTGGGAGGACAGTTTAATGCAGTACATCGAGCAGCTTCTGGGCGTGGAACTTGGCCTGCCCGGCCGCTTCATCATCGCCTTCGTGACGGTGATGATCCTGATCGCGCTGAGCGCGGCACTCATCCGCGGTTTCGCCGGCATGCGGGGCAATCCGGGCGGCAGCCGCAAGGGTCGCAAGACGCGTCTGGCCGTGGGGGAATGGATCGCTGTCGACGACAAGCGCAAGCTCGTCCTCGTGCGCCGTGACAATGTCGAACACCTGCTGCTGATCGGCGGTGGGGCCGACATCGTGGTGGAATCCGATACCGGCAGCTTGAAACAGCAGAACACGGCGCCCTCGCCGCGCCCGGCACCGCCGCCGGACGTGCTGGAGCCGCCCGAAGAGCCGCGCCAGCCGGCCCTCGACATGACCTACCGCTCGCCGCTGCGCACACCGCGCCAGCCCGAGAGCGAGACCGCTCAGCCGGCGCGCATGGAGCCTGCCGCGCCGGCCGTTGCAGCACCCGCCGCACCGGTAGCAGCCGCACCTGCTTTCGCGCCGTCCATCACCCCGGCAGACGAGCCGGCTGCGTCTTCGGAAGGAGATGCCGGCATCGACGACGTGGCCGAGCGTGCGATCGCCGAGGCGCTCGACTTCAGCCCTGCGGTCAAGGCACAGCCGTCCCAGTCGCCGCAGGCGAGCACCGCTCCGCGCACGCCCATGGCGGGCGGCGGCGCGCCCGCGCGCAAGCCCTTCGCGCCGTTCAAGCGCCGCAAGGAAACGGACGACGGTCTCGAAGATGCCCTGATGAAGGAACTGGGATCAGGAAATTGAGCGCATGCGCGCCAGCGGCACACCGTTGCCCGGCCCCCAGGCCAGCGACACCGGCTCTCGCGCCTTGAGTGCAGAGCCGGGCACGCCTCGCCGCGTCCGCATCTTCCGTTTCACCTACCTGATCGCCATCTGCGCGCTGTTTGTCGCGCTGCCGGTGCATGCGCAGGAAGTCACGCTCGACTTCTCTCCCGGCACCGGGCTGAACGAGCGCGCGCTCCAGCTCATCGCGCTCATCACGGTGCTCAGTCTCGCACCCTCGATCCTGGTGATGGTGACCTCCTTCACCCGCATCGTGGTGGTGCTGTCGCTGCTGCGCACGGCCATCGGCCTGCAGACCGCGCCGCCCAACTCGGTGATGGTGTCGCTCGCGCTGTTTCTGACCGGCTTCATCATGTACCCGGTCTTCCAGCAGGCCTATGACGAGGCGATCACGCCGCTGGTCAATGAAGAGATCGAGATCAACGAGGCCTTCAATCGCGGCATCGTCCCGTTCCGCACATTCATGCTGGCCCACGTGCGCGAGAAGGATCTCGAGCTGTTCATCGACATGTCGCAGGCCGAGCAGCCAGAGAACCCCGACGACGTTGCCCTGCAGGTCCTCGTCCCGGCCTTCATGATCTCCGAGCTGCGGCGCGCCTTCGAGATCGGCTTCCTGCTCTTCGTGCCCTTCATCGTGATCGATCTCGTCGTCGCCTCCATCCTCATGTCCATGGGCATGATGATGCTGCCGCCAGTGATCATCTCACTGCCGTTCAAGCTCATATTCTTCGTGCTGGTGGACGGGTGGAGCCTCGTCGCCGGGTCGCTCGTGCGCTCCTACACGGGGTAGCGCGGGGCCTAGCTGCTCGGCTGCGGCGAGATTTCAAAGCGCGTCTTGTACTCGTCGATGAAGGCATCCAGCGTGTCGGTGCTGGCAATGCTGGCGACGACTTCACGGATGTTGCCCGCCGCTTCCGGCAAGCCGCCGGTGACAACGTCGAAGGCGGTCGAGTCCCGCGTTCCGGCCATCAGCCCGGCGAACTTCGACCGCACGCGACCCAGCCCGAGATTGTCGCCCGCCAGCGAATAGGCAATCGCCATGCGCATAACGTCGTAGCGTTCCGATTCCGTAAGAGGGCGCGAGTCGGCCCAGCGCCGCTCCAGCAGCCGGTCGAGTTCATCGCCCGCGCTCTGCCAGTCTTCAGCCTGCCACAGCGCGTCGGCCTTCAGGCGCGCCACGTCGTTGCCCTCGACGGTGGACAGCAGGTCCACGGCGAGGTCGGCGCGGCCCGTTTCGGACAGCGCGCGCGCTTCCAGCACGGTGCGCTGGTTCTTCACGTCCTGCGGCAGCACGGCCTGCCGGGTGCGCACGAGAACGGCCAGTGCCTTTTCCGGCTTGCGGTTCATCAGGTGGACGAGCGCCAGCTTGGCGGCAATCTGGGCGCGCGCTGCACCGTGCAGGCGATTGTCGACCTGGTGCTCCAGCAGCTGGGCTGCCTGCGCCAGCAGATCCACCTCGATGAGGCGGTCGGCCAAGGCACGGATCATCGCATCGCCGCGCTCGCCCACCGGGGTCATTTCGCGGAAATCGTAGTAGAGCGCCAGCGCCTCGATGGGGGGCATCTCGCCGGTCTTGCCGGAAATGAAGAGGTCGGCGAAGACGCCGTCGAGTTCGGATTCCAGCGCCCGGGTGATCGGCGAATCCGCGTCCGAAATCGCCGCGACCTTCATCAGTTCGAATGCCCGACGGAAATCGTCCTTCTCGACGTAGAGCTTGGAAAGCGTTGCAAGCGTGCTGAGTTCGATGGCGTCGCCGCGCCACGAAATCGCCAGCGCTTCCAGCTTGTCGATGGCCTCGTCGATGGTGATTGCGCCAGTGCGGTGCTGAAGCGAAACCATACGGAGCGTGGTTTCGGCCTCCAGCTTGCGGTCGCCGGACTTCGCCGCGCGTCCATAGGCTGCAAGCGCCTGTTCGCTGCGCCCGGAGCGCTCGTTGAGCCAGCCCCAGAGCATCAGCAGTTCGCCGTCGGCTTCCACGTTGCCGACCAGCGCTTCGGCGGCGCCGATGTTGCGGGTGGCCATTTCCATGTCGCCGACTTCCAGCGCCACGCGGCCTGCCGCAAGGCGGAATTCTAGCTGGCGGCGCGAAGAATAACCGCCGATGGCCGGCTCGCCCTCGATGAAGGCGAGCGTGGCGGAGGGCCAGTCGGCAAGGCTCATGTGGGCTAGCCCGCGCCATAGCGAGATATCGCCGCTGTCACCAAGCTTGAACGTATCGAATTCGCGCAAGGCCTCGCGCCCGCGTCCCATCAGGACGCTGCTCACGCCAAGCAAGGCGCGGAAGGATGGGTCCGGGCCGATCTGCGGGTCTTCGTCCTGCGCGTAACGCAGCATTCCCAGGCCCTCGGCTGCGAGATCGGACGCCAGGTAGAGACGTGCAAGGCGCAGCCGGCCGGCCGTACGCTCTTCTTCGGGAAGATCGGTGACAGCCTGCTGCGTGCGGGCGATCAGCTTGGCGATGCCGTCGTCACCGGAGAGTTCCTCGTTCTCGATGGAGACGTAGCCGGGGCGCTGATGGTTGCCCATGGCGCGGCTTGCGGATTCGTATGTCGCAGGCCCGCCACCGGACAGGGTCAGACCGTTGGAGCGGGTGATGCGGACCCCCTGTTCCACGATGGCGACATCGACGTCATCCGCCAGCGGCTGGACCAGCGCGCCGTGAATGGTCGGCTCGACCTGGAATTCCACGAAATCCTGTGGCTTGTAGACCGCGCGCGGCGGCCCGAAGGCGGTGACGACCTTCATGGTCGTACCCCGGTCGGGGTCTTCGATGTCGCGCACGCTGTTGGCCGTCACGAGGTCGATATCGACAACGCCCTCGTTCTTCTCGTTGACGGTGCGCTCGACGTTGAGCGGACGCGGCGGCGACAGCACCAGGTCCCCAAGCGAGACGACCCAGGAGTTTTCCTCCAGCGACGAAGAGACCAGCCGGTTGTCGCGCAGGGTCAGCCGGATGAGCTGCTCCATGCCCGAGCGCGAATAGTCCACATCCTTGACGAGGCTCTGAAGGTCCTGGCGCAGGACGCGGATATCGACCGGCAGTGCGAGGTCGAACGCGATCCACACATGCTTGCCGCGCGCAACGACGGCGCTCGCGGTGGGCTGGTGGAACGGGAACTTGATGTTGACCAGCGAGCCCGACAGGCGAACTTCGGGCGTCACGCGGGCAGCCGCAGAGAATGCGTCCACGGAGCGGTCGCCCGTCATGTCGGGTTCCGGCTCGGATTTCGACTTTGCAGCCGTGGCGGCAGGCTGGACGGCCTTCGGCTTCGGGCGTGTCGCGGAGAGCTCCGCGATGGCCTGGTCCGCAGCAGTCGATGAGCCGTCGATGGCGACATCGCCGGATGGCTCGTCCATCGCGGTCGCGGAATAGTTGTCCGGTGCAAACGGTTGCTGACTCTGGCGAATGGCCGGCGCTTCGGGCTTGTCGTCGGGTTCGGAAACCGTCTGGTTGTTGCTGACGGCGACCGAGAGCCCGCCCGCGGCGGTCTCTTCAACCGGCCTCGTTTCGAGAGGATTGCGTGCACCGGCCCAGTCGGGATTGGTCACGTCGATGATGTAGGTGTCGCCTTCCGGGAAGCCGCGCACGTTGGCAAGCGGGTCCACGGACAGTTGCACCCGCAACCCACCGTCGGCGGAAAAGCCGGAAGAGACATCGGTCACCCATTCCGGCATCCGCGCCTTCAGCGCGCCGGCATTGATCTTGCCGGGATGCTGGAAGTCTGCCGTGACACGCTCACCGTCGCGCTCGACGCGCGCAGCGGTCGGCTCGCCCCAATCGAATACGAGCCGCGTGAACGTCGCCAGTTCGCCGATGCGCACGTTGATCGGTTTTGCAGAAGCAATGCGAGAGGCCTTGCGCTCCTCGGCACGGCGCTGCTCGGTGTTGCGCGCGCGCTCGGCGAGTTCGTCGATGATTTCCTGCGGCAGTGCGGGCGGCAGGCCCTGCCAGGTCGTCGGCAGCAGGTCGACGATGACCTTTTCCGCAGCCTCCATCATGTTGACGTTGTAGGCCGCAGCCAGCGCGAAGCGCGCGCCCTTGCCGTCGGGGTCGGTTCGCGCCGCGCCGATATAGGCCGACAGGGTCGTCGGCACCTTGGCAACATCGAGCTTCACGGACTTGGGAAAATTCAGCACCACGACGCCAGGCGTCGCGCGCAGCTTGATCTTCATCGGCTCGGGGAACGTGAAGATCAGCCGCCCGAAACCGTTGCCCTGCAACGCCTCCACCTTGGCGGGCTGCTGGGCCTGCGCGGGCGAGACGGCGAAAACGACAAGGCAGGACATGACCACGCCCACCGCCACACACAGCGCGCGAATGGCGGCTGCGAGGCGCTTCGCGCGCCCGATTGGCATGGCGTGAACGGTCATACTCGGTCCGGCTACTCAAGGTTACGCATGTCCGGACACAGGGGTCACCTGAGCCGCACTCCGCACAAAATAGCCGGTTTGAAGTAAATGCCCGCTTAAGCGCGTGTCAGACCGCCGCAACGGCAGGCAACAGACACGTCAGTTGGGCTGGGTGCCGATGATCTGCGGCAAGTCCTCGACCTTCATCGCGTCGGGTACGGCGTTTGCGCGGTTCATCAGCGCAACCGTGAGGCGTTCCGCACCCTCGGGCGTCATCTTGGCCACGATCTCGGCCATGTTGCGCGGATCGATACCGGCGGCAACCTCGACGAGGGCCTGCGTGTCGAGCCGGTCGAACACCGCCGCCGCATCCTTCGGCTTCATCGCCTGGTACATGTCGACCAGGTTCTTGAAGCGTTCCTTTTCCTCTTCCTCGCGCTTGGAAAGGGTCGCGTTCAGACGGCTTTCAAGCTCTTTCAGTTCGGAAAGGCGCTGCTCGATCCGCATTTCGGCCGCCTTAAGCAGGTTCTCGCGCATCTTCAGGTCGGTCTCGAACTTGTCGAGTTCCTGTCGGCGCTCGCTCAGCCGGGAATTGATCGCGTCTTCCGCCGTCGGCGGCGGGGTGTCGACGAGGTTGATCGCCGGCTCGTCCTTGTCATCGGCCTTGGCAGGTTTCTTCTCGGCCTCGTCGGTGTCCGCCTGTGTGTCCTGCGCAAAGGCGATGCGCGCGCCGCTGACGGCGCCCGGCGCATCAATCGCGATCTGCACGCCCTTCAACACGAAAAGCGCCGCTGCCGCGGCAATCAGCACGGGCAGCAGGCGGATTTCGCGTGTGGCAAGCGAGGCGACGCGCTGGAACACGGGCAGGCTCATGCGGCACGGCCCTCGTCATTGCTGAAGCGCAGGCCACCCAGCCCGAGGCGCTTGCGGGCAGCGGCGACATCGGCCGGATCACGCTTGTCGGAGCGCAGCGGCGTCAACGTTGCGTGCTGCGTGTCGCTGGCATCGCGCGCGGCAGCGCAAATCTGCTTGAGCCGGTCGAGCACCATCTCGGCGGCATCCGTCTGGTCATGCAGCGCACCGGTCAGCTTCTCGGCATGGCGCATCCGCGACCCCAGCGCCCGGTCCCACTCGCTGGCGGAAGACTTCAGCGTCTGGATGGCCTTGTCGGCCTTGGCGGTGGCATCAATGAGATCGGTGACGAGTTCCTTCATCTCGGTCTCGTCTGCCCGCAAACGTTCCAGCTTACGGTTCAGGCCGACGCAATAGATGATGGTGACCAGCAGCAGGCCAGCCACGACCAGTTCGACCAGAACACCCACGAAACTACCGCCCATTATCCGTCTCCTGCCATTTGTTCGGCTTTTTCGAAGGCCGCATATGTCATCTTCGGGCGGCGCAAGGGGCTTGCCACCTGCACCGCAATCTTGTCGCCAATACGGCCCACGCGACCGTCGGTCATCACCACGTCGCCGCACTTCAGCTTGACGAGATCGTCGGGCCGCATGTCGAGCGGGATCATGTCGCCGACCGCGAATTTCATGGTGCGCGACAACGGCAGGTCCACCTCGAACAGCACCGCGTCCAACTGCGCGTGCGCGGCCCACAACTCGCTTGCAAGGTGGCCTTCCCACGTCGGGTCGCGGCCGAACTTTTCGCCCATGAACATCTGCAGCAGCAGGCCGCGAATGGGTTCGATCGTCGCGTAGGGAAGCAGCACCTCGACATTGCCGCCGCGGTCTTCCATGTCGACGCGCAGCCGCACCAGGATGGCGGCGTTCGCGGGCCGGGCAATGGCTGCAAACCGCGGGTTCGTTTCAAGGCGCTCGATGTTGAAATGCACCGGCGACAGCGGGCTGAACGCATCGTCCATGTCGGCCAGGATGACTTCCATCATCCGGCGGATCAGGTTGGACTCGATGGTGGTATAGGGCCGGCCCTCCACGCGAAGTTGTCCCTGTCCGCGCCGCCCCCCGAGCAGCACGTCCACCATCGCGTAGATGAGGCCGGATTCGACCGTGATCAGGCCGTAGTTGTCCCATTCCTCGGCCTTGAAGACGCCGAGCATGGCGGGCAGCGGAATGGCGTTGAGATAGTCGCCGAACCGGATCGACACGAGACCGTCGAGCGAGACTTCCACGTTGTCCGACGTGAAGTTGCGCAGCGAGGTCGTCATCAGGCGCACGAGCCGGTCGAACAGGATTTCCAGCATCGGCAGGCGCTCGTAGGAAACGAGCGCCGAGTTGATGATGGCGCGGATACCCTGCCGCTCTTCGCGGCTCAGTTCCTCGACGTTGAAGCCGAGGAGGTTGTCGATTTCGTCCTGGTTGAGAACGCGTTCCGCGCCCTTGGAGCTTTCCGCCTGCTTGGACGGCTCATCGATCATCGACTCCCAGGCCGAAGCCATGCCGTCCTGATCGACGCCTCCGGAACCGTCCTCGTCGTCGAGGTCGGCGCCCCAGGCGGCGGCCAGTTCGTCCTGATCGACCGGATCTGCCATGATGCCCTACTGAACGATGATTTCGCGGAACAGCACCGTGTCGATACTGCGCGGGTAGATTGCGATGTTGACGCGGCGCGTCAGTTCTTCCTTGAGCCGGTGCATGCCGGCGGAACCGTCGAGATCGGTGGAGCGCAGTTCGCGCAGGTAGACCTGGAACGCGTCCATCAGGCGCGGCTCGACCGGCCGCAGCGTCTGCACAACGTTCTCGTCCGACATCTCCAGCGACACGCGCACCTTGAGGTAGCGCTGCTTCTTGTCGGGCGAATTCAGGTTCACGACCATTTCCGGCAGGTCGTAATAGAAGGAGGGCTTCGCCTCCGTGGCCTCGGCGACGTCTTCATAGTCACCACCGCCGCCACCGAAGAAGCCCATGAACCAGGCCGCGCCGGCACCGCCGCCGATCAGCACGAGGGCTGCGACGCCGACCAGCACCAGCTTGGGCAGCTTGCGCTTCGTGGGCTCGTCTTCCTGGCCGTCCTCGGCCTCGACCTGCGCTTCTTCGTCAGCCATCGAACCTGTCCGGGATTTGCCGCCCGGGAATCTCTCAACCGGGCCGTTTGCCTATGTCCGAAGCTAGGGTCGAATTGGTTAACGAAAGGTTTCCAAATCCTTGTCAGGGGGAAATTTTTGCCGGGTCAAACTTTCCCCTCCCGGCGGAATTTGCTGAGCGCGGAGCGGCTCGAAAACCCTACAAGCTATTGATTTTATTGTGTTTCATATGTTGGCACGGCACATGCTTAATGAATGGTGAGCGCTGTTCTTGCCGTTTGGCGGCGCTCGTTGGGGAGCACCAAACGGTTAACGCGGGCCAATGGAAAACGCACTTCTCATAGGCTTGTCCAGGCAAGTGGCATTGCGCCGCGAGATGGACGTAATCGCCAACAACGTCGCCAACCTCGGCACGACCGGCTTCAAGAAGGAAGCCATGCTGTTCGAGGAGTACCAGATGCCGAAGGCGGAATGGACCGCCGACCGTCCGCGCGACCGTGAGCTGTCCTACGTTCACGACCTCGCGACGATCCGGGACTACTCCCCCGGCGCCATGGTGCAGACGGGCAACCCGCTCGATGTCGCGATCAACGGCGAGGGTTGGTTCGTCGTCAACACGCCGGTCGGCGAGCGATACACCCGCAATGGTGCCTTTCTGCTGAACCAGGCCGGCGAACTCGTCACCAACGAGGGCTACCAGGTGCTCGGCGAAGGCGGTCCCATGACCTTCGGTACCGAGGACACCGACATCGCGATTGCCTCCGACGGCACGGTGTCGTCGGCAGCCGGCAACAAGGGCCGTCTGCGGGTGGTGGAATTCGAGACCAACATGGTGTTGCGCCCGGAGGGCTCCAGCCTGTTCACAACCGATGCGCAGGCGACGATCGCGGTGGCGCCGCGCGTCGCGCAGGGCGTGATCGAGAAGTCGAACGTCCAGCCGATCCTCGAGATCAGCCGGATGATCGAGGTCAACCGCGCCTACCAGTCTCTCGCCAACACGCTCGAAAAGGCGGACCAGCTTCGCCGCAACGCAATCGGCAAGCTCGCGGACATTCCGTCCTGACGATTTGACGCGCCGTGCGGGCCTCGCTGCCCCGGCAAAGTGAAAGGACAAGACCATGAAAGCCCTCAACATCGCCGCCACCGGCATGATGGCCCAGGAGCTGAACGTCGAAGTCATCTCCCACAACGTCGCCAACATGCGCACCACCGGCTTCAAGCGCCAGCGTGCGGAATTCCAGGACCTGCTCTACGAGAACCTGCGCCGTATGGGTTCGGTCACCTCCGATGCCGGGACCATGGTTCCCGCCGGTGTGCAGATCGGCATGGGCGTGAAGACCGCAGCCACGCCGCGCGTCATGAGCCAGGGCAGCATCAACCTCACCGAGAAGGACCTCGACATCGCCATCCGCGGCGAGGGCTTCTTCCGCATCCAGCTTCCCGACGGCTCCACAGCCTATACCCGCGCCGGTTCCTTCGAACTGGATGCCAACGGCCTGCTGGTCACCGTCGACGGCTACCAGGTCGAGCCGGGCATCACCGTTCCCAACAACGCTCGCGACATCTCGATCGCCGCAGACGGCACGGTCGAGGTGCTGATCGACGGCGAAACCGCCGCCACCCAGCTCGGCCAGCTCCAGCTTGCCCGCTTCATCAACAAGTCGGGGCTGGAAGGCATCGGCGACAACCTCTTCCTCGAAACGGCGGCCAGCGGCACGCCGCAGGTCTCCACCCCCGGTGACACCGGTTTCGGCTCTCTCCTCCAGAACCATCTGGAACAGTCGAACGTGAACCCGGTCACCGAGATTTCGGACCTGATCGCCGCCCAGCGCGCCTACGAAATGAACGCGCGCATCATCTCCGGAGCCGACGAAATGCTCCAGGCCACCGCCAACCTGCGCTGACGCTGAAAGGAACCGGACCCATGGATTCCCGCATTCTCGCCGTTCACTTCCACTTCGGCATCGTCGCCCGCGCAGCCGTTACCGCGCTGGTCCTGCTCGGTGTCGTCCTCAGCGCCAGCAAGGTCTACGCGCAAGGTGCCGCCAGCAAGGTCACCCTGCGCTCCACCGTCACCGTCAGCGAAGCGATCGTCCATCTCGGCGACCTCGTGGACGATGCCGGCGACCTTGCCGATATCCAGTTGTTCCGCGCCCCCGCGCCGGGCACCAGCGGCACCGTGCAGGCAAGCCGCGTCGTGGAGGCCATCCGCGCCCACGGCATCGCTATCGTCGAGACGCGCGGCATCACCGAAGTGGTCGTTGCCCGCGCCGGCCGCGCGGTCACCCGCAGCGAGATCGCCAGCGCCATCGCCGACGAGCTGATCCACCGCGGACACGCCCGCGACATCATTAATCTGGAAGTGCGCCTCGACTCCGGCATCAACGGCTTCAACGTGGAAGCCACGGCCAGCGGCCCGGTTCGCATTGTCCAGATCCAGGCCGACCCGCGCGCCCGCCGCTTCTCCGCCCGCATCACCATCGATGGCAGCGCCATCGTGGCGCGCGGCGTGGATGTCTCGGGCTACGCCGAGGAGGTTGCCGACGTCCCCACCCTGTCGCGCTCCATCCAGCGCGGCGAGACCATCTCTCCGGCCGATATCACCGTCGAGCGTCTGCCGGTCTCGATGATCCACGCCGAGGCGGTCCTGTCCGCCGACATGCTGGCCGGCATGGCCGCACGCCGCACGCTGCGCGCCGGTGAGCCGCTGCGCCACCGCGACGTGATGCAGCCGATCATCGTGCGTCGCGACGATGTCGTCGCAATCGTCTTCGAACGTCCCGGACTGACCCTGTCGGTGCGCGGTCGTTCGCTCAGCAACGGGTCGCGTGGCGACGTCGTCGCCATCACCAACCTGCAGTCCAATCGCATCATCCAGGCCGAGATCACCGGCCCTGGCACCGTCACCGTGCGCGGCACGTCGGCACGTCTGGCCACTGCCGCATCCAATTGAACCAGTTCATCTCGGGGGAGCATGACATGACCGATTTCACGACCATCCTCACAGCCGGCGGGCGCATTGCCCGCGCCCTGACCATCCTTGCCGGCGCAAGTGCGCTTGCCGCCTGCTCGGTCGCCGACCGGCTGGCCGATGTCGGCCACGCACCGGCGCTTGCAGCCATCGAGAACCCGACAGCAATGCCCGGTTACCGCCCGGTCTCCATGCCGATGCCCGAGCCCGAGCCGCCAATCTACAACTCCAACGCCCTGTGGCGGACGGGCGCGCGCGCCTTCTTCCGCGACCAGCGCGCCGCCCGCATGGGCGACATCCTGACGGTTCGTGTGGCGATCTCCGATTCCGCCAAAATCTCGAATGCGACCGCGCGCGAGCGCACAGCCAATGACGAGGTCGCCATAAACGGCGCCGCGGGTCTTGAGAACATCATCAACTCGCTGCTGCCTTCCGGCGCATCGGCCTCGGCACTCGTTGACACGCAGACCACGGGCAAGGCCTCGGGTAGCGGTTCGGTCGACCGCAGCGAATCCATCGTCACCAACATCGCCGCTGTGGTGACGCAGGTGCTGCCCAACGGAAACCTCGTGATCGAAGGACGCCAGGAAGTGCGCGTGAACTTTGAAAAGCGCGAACTGGTCGTCGCCGGCATCGTGCGCCCGGAAGACATCGGCGCCGACAACATGATCGACTCCGACAAGATCGCGGAAGCACGCATCGCTTATGGCGGCAAGGGCCAGATCACCGACATGCAGCAGCCACGCTACGGCAGCCAGGTGCTCGACATCCTCCTGCCCTTCTGAGGGCGACCAAGCTTCGGACCGGCGCCACGCTCCCCAAAAAACTGGGGCCGGTCCGGCCAGGCGGCGCGGCGATAGCAGCGCGGGCAGCGCTCCCCAAACCCAGCCCGCATCGATATCGCCGCGCCAGCCTCTCCGGCAGAACAGGCCGCAACAAAAGAAAGGCCGCCCATCGAGGCGGCCTTCGTCATGTCTGGACTGCTGGAACGAGCAGGCTATTCGTCGCGGTACACGCGCTCGCGGCGTTCGTGGCGCTCCTGCGCCTCGATCGAAAGTGTCGCGATGGGGCGGGCATCCAGCCGCTTCAGCGAGATCGGTTCGCCCGTTTCCTCGCAATAGCCGTAGGAGCCGTCCTCAATGCGACGCAGCGCCGCATCGATCTTGGAGATCAGCTTGCGCTGGCGGTCGCGGGCGCGCAACTCGATGGCGCGGTCCGTCTCGCTCGACGCACGATCTGCAATGTCGGGATGGTTGACCGTATCGTCCTGCAGAGCGAGGAGCGTTTCCTTGCTTTCGCGGAGGATATCTTCCTTCCACCGATGCAGCTTGTTCCGGAAGTACTTGACCTGCCGTTCGTTCATGAACGGCTCGTCGTCTCGCGGAACGTAGATTTCTTCAAGCGCGTCGCTCATCCACCGAACCTCCAGAACTCGATACGGCGGGCTTATAATGCGCATCGCCCTCGCGCTCAACCTGTCGCAACGAAAAAATCGATCACGATAAAATCAGGATAAGCCTTGGACTTTGCTTGTCTTTTTCAAAGAAGACCGGGATTGAGCCCACGTTTTGCTAATTCTACTGCTGCGCGAAGCTCAATCTCGTCGAGGATGGAAGCCAGTTGAGGGTCGTCCGCAAGCTGGCGATGGCGGCGAACGAGGTCGCCAAGACGCGTCAGCGCGGCCGGATTGTCGATCCCGGCGATCAGGTCGAGCTTCACCGATTCGAGAAGGTCGAGAAGGTCGTGCCCGCGCTTGAGCGCGCGGCGCTTTCGCTCGCCGCGCTCGTCCACTTCCTGGAGCATCATCAGCGCGTCGATGCCGGCAAGCGAGGTGGCCGCCGAGGTCTTTTGCGTGGCCGCTTTCTCCTCGCCGCCGGAGACGGAAAACCCGCCGCCGTCAGACGAACCCGACCGGCGTCGCGAAGGCGAAGTCGCTGCAATACGCTGGGACGATTCGATCCGCATGACTCTTCGAAAGCGCTCCTGTCGGTCGTGTCGAGAAAGGACCTGTGGCGATGGTTACCTTCTGGCAAGGTTGGTAAACACATGGTTAACACCGGGCAGATTTTGCCCGGCAGCTTCGACCTGCCAAATCGGGTCTGCCGACCGCCCTGACCTTCGGCGATAAAAATTTTCGAACAGTTTCAGAAGCTTAATCAAACCGCTCGTTTGGCACGCGATGTGCAACGTGTTTGGCAGCACATCTGCATGCGCCTGATTTTGGGCGCGCAAGGCTCGGGGGAGCGGGGTTGATATGCTGAAGAAACTGATCATGGCACTGGCGATTGCGGGCGCAGGTATCTGCGCCCAGCCGCTGGTTGCAAACCAGGCCGACGCGGCCGGTTCCTCGCGCATCAAGGATCTCGTCGATATCGAGGGCGTGCGCGAGAACCAACTCGTCGGTTACGGCCTTGTCGTGGGCCTCAACGGCACCGGCGACAGCCTCAACAACGCGCCGTTCACGCGCCAGTCGCTTCAGGCGATGCTGGAGCGGCTCGGCGTCAACACCCGTGACGCGACCCTGCGGACCGAGAACGTCGCAGCCGTCATGGTCACCGCCAACCTGCCACCCTTCGGTACGCAAGGCTCGCGCATCGATGTGACCGTGTCCGCGCTGGGTGATTCCGATAGCCTCCAGGGCGGCACGCTTCTCGTCACGCCGCTTCTGGCCGCTGACGGCGAGATCTACGCGGTCGCGCAAGGCGCGGTCGCCATCGCCGGCTTCTCCGCCGAGGGCCAGGCCGCAACCATCACCCGCGGCGTGCCGACAGTCGGTCGCATCTCCAACGGCGCGACCATCGAACGCGAGATCCTCTTTTCCCTCGACGAACTGGACACGCTGCGCCTCGCGCTTCGCAACCCGGACCTGACCACCGCACGTCGCATCGCCACCACCATCAACGATTTCGTCGGCGCCGGCACGGCAGACCTCGTCGACCCGGGCACGGTGCGCATCCGCCCGCTCGCAGACGGCAAGACCAGCTTCGTCGAGCTGCTCACCGACATCGAGCAATTGCGCATCGAGCCGGACATGCCGGCCAAGGTGGTCATCGACGAGCAGTCCGGCATCATCGTCATGGGCAGCGACGTGCGCGTTTCCACCGTCGCCATCGCACAGGGCAACCTCACCGTCTCGGTGACCGAAAGCCCCGTCGTCGACCAGCCCCCGCCCCTCACCGACGGCCAGACCATCACGGTGCCACGCACCGAAGTCGGCGTTGATGACGAGAACACCAACCGGCTTGCCATCGTCTCCAACGGCATCTCGCTGCAGGACCTCGTCGACGGATTGAACGCACTCGGCGTCGGCCCGCGTGACCTGATCGCCATTCTTCAGGCGATCAAGGCAGCCGGTGCCCTGCAGGCCGAAATCGAGGTGATGTGATGAACCCCGTCGCCAGCCTCCAGACCTCCGCCGCCTACGCACAGGGTATCGCAACGCCGCAAGCCACCGCCGACCTGGCCAAGGCGCAGGCGCAGGGCCGCGAATTCGAGGGCGTCTTCCTCGCCACCATGCTCAACCAGATGTTCTCCGGCCTCAAGACGGACGGGCCGTTCCACGGCGGGCACGCGGAAGAACAGTTCCGCGGCATCCTCGTGGAAGAAATGGGCAACTCCATCGCAAAGGCCGGCGGCATCGGCATCGCTGACGCTGTCGCACGAGAATTGATCGCCATCCAGGAAGGAAATGGACGATGAACCAGACAACGCTGTCCCGTAACCCCGGAACGAATGCCGGCATGCTGGCGGAACTTCAGGAAGAAGCCGCCTCTCCTGCCGGTCAACGCCTCGTCGCACCCGACCAGGCCTCGGCCTTCTGCGACGCGCTGGCCGAAACCGTCGATGCGCTGATCCGGGTCCTGGACGAGGAAAGCCGGCTGGTTCGCGGCGCCAAGCTGACCGATGCCGCCGTTCTTCACGCCAAGAAATCGGCCCTGTCGGCCCAGTATGGCGGCCAGCTCCAGGTTCTCAAGCAGAACGCCGGCAACATGCGCGACCTCACGCCCGACGGCGTCGAGCGTCTGCGCAGCCGTCACCTCGCCCTTGAAGAAGCGCTTCAGGCCAATATGACCGTTCTGGCAACTGCCCGCACCGTATCGGAAACCCTGATCCGGGGCATTGCCAACGATGCAGCATCCAAGCGCAGCGGGCCGACGGTCTACGGCGCGGACGCGCGGTCGGGCTCGGCCCAGGTGTCGGGAAGCGGGGCGATCCGCGTCAACAGCGCCATCTGATCCGGCTTACCCGCGAAGCAGCCGGAGTCCCATGACTCTATTGGAGCGCGCATGCCCGCGCGAATCGCATTGATTTGTTTCCGAAGGTTTAACGAAGGATTCATTTCCAAAGCCTAATCTGCTGTCGTGTCGGAAGAAAATCCGGCAGCCTCAGGCCCATGGAGCAGGGAAGTGTCAGCTCCGCGTAAAGGGATGAGAAGACAATGGATGGAGCAGGTCCGTTTCGCCCTGCGCCTGCCGTGACTTTCCAGCAGGCGCCGCGAAACACAACGGAAACAGATACCAGCGCGCTGGCCCGCGAACAGACTGTCACGTCTGCCGAGCGCCCCGCTGAAGCCGGCACCGGCACCCGCCAGCGCGGCGGCCCCACTCCCCAGTTCCGCGAAGATCAGAAGAACCGCAAGATCAACGAGGACCCCGGCGACAAGGTCAGCCGGCAGATCGAGATCGATCCCGAGACCCGCGACGTGCTCCTCAAGATCGTCGACCAGAACACCGGCTTGGTGCGCTGGCAGATCCCGGCAGAGACCCTGATGAACATGCGCGTCTACGCCGAGCGCGCCTCCCAGGATGCCCGCCGCGATGCCGTGGCGGCCGACCGCCCGGCCCTGCGCCCTGTCGACGAAGTCGCCTGATTTCCTTTCCTCACTGAGCCTCCAGACCGGGCCGGCGCAAGCTGGCCCTTTTCGTGTTTCCGGCAAGCTTTGCCGGGCATAATTTTCCCCCTTGGCGGCGAGATTCCACGACCTTGTTCAGACTACGCTAACGCTCTGAAACAATTTGCATTTCACGGCCTTTTCAACCCCCCGGATTAACTTCTGGTTAGGACATTGCATGGGATTGTCTGGCGAGCCCCAGAACAGGGGTATCGACAACCCAATCATGTGACCTAGGAAAGGTAACAAACATGGCTGACGTCACTCTCTCGAAAGCAGTTCGCTCGAACCTGCTCTCCCTGCAGAACACCTCGAGCCTCCTCGCCAAGACGCAGGAGCGTCTGGCCACCGGCCTGAAGGTGAACTCCGCTCTCGACAATCCGACCAACTTCTTCACGGCCTCCTCGCTTAACAGCCGTGCAAACGACCTTGGCCGGCTTCTCGACTCCATCTCGAACGCCAACCAGACGATCGAAGCGGCCGACAACGGTCTGACCGCGATCACCAAGCTTGTCGAGTCCGCCCAGGCGACCGCTCGCCAGGCCCTGCAGACCTCCGCGACCGTCGAGACCACGGCTGCGGCTGCTGCTGGCACGGCAACGTCCACGGGCTTCTCTGCTCTTGACGTTTCCGGCGCGGCGTCCTCGGCTGATGCCGGTACGCTGGCTGGTGGTGCGTTCACGGCTCTCGACGTTTCGCAGACTGCGACTGCTGCCACGACGACCGGCACTGGTTTCAGCTCGCTTGACGTGAGCTCCGGTTCGGTGTCCTTCGATCTCGAAACCGATGGTTCGGGCTCCCCGACCTCGATCACGATCGATGCGGGTGCGGTCAGCACCTACAACACCAACAATGGCACCTCGCTCAACAACGCCGCACTGTCGGCTCAGGATGTCGCCGACATCATCAACGAGCAGTTCGGCTCGAGCGTTGCTTCGGTCACCGGTGGTGAACTCACGCTGACGTCCACGACGACCGGTTCGTCTTCGGATGTCGTGATCACCAACTTCGCCGACACCGCGAACGCCGGTTCCACCGGCCTTGCCAACGTCGACGCCACCAACGGCGTTGATGCCGACTCCCTGTCGTTCGATCTGACCATTGATGGTGCCGGTTCGCCCACCACCATCACGATCGATGCGGCAACTGTCAGCACCTACAACACGAACAACGGTGCGTCTCTCGACGCCTCGAACCTGTCGGCTGCGGATGTCGCAACCCTGATCAACGATCAGGCCGGTGCTTCCGTCGCCAGCGTCAACGGCACGTCCGGTGGCATCGACATCACCTCGACGACGACCGGTTCGTCTTCGGATGTGACGATCGCCAATATCTCCGAGTCTGTCAGCTCGGGCGCTTCCGGCCTGGCCAACGGCACCGACTCCGGTGCTGACGCCGTTGCTGCCGATTCCGTGACCTTCTCCGTCACGCTCGACAGCGGCTCTGCTCAGAACATCACGATCGATGCCGCCACGGTGAGCACCTACAACACCAATAACGGCACTTCGCTCGATGCCTCTGCGCTGAGCGCACAGAACGTCGCTGACCTGATCAACGATCAGCTGAGCGGCACGGCAACGACCGCCAGCGTCACGACCGGTGGTGAACTCACCCTCACCTCGGCCACGACCGGCACGTCCTCGGCGGTTGCGATCGGCACGGTCACCTCGAACGTCTCCGGCGGCTCCGTCGGCACGTTCGCGTCGACCGCCGGTACGGCAGCCACGACCACGACCGTCACCAACCCGAAGCGCGACGAATTCGTCGAGACCTACAACGATCTGCTCACCCAGATCGATGACCTCGCGAAGGATGCGGGCTTCAACGGCGTGAACCTGCTCTCCGGCGACGACCTGTCGGTGCTGTTCAACGAAGACGGCTCCTCTAACCTGGACATCACCGGTGTCACGTTCGACTCCGCTGGCCTCAGCCTCTCCGCTGTTGCCTCGGGCGGCTTTGACTCCAACGCCGCGATCAACACCACCCTGGACTCCCTGGGTGATGCGATCGACTCGCTGCGTGCCCAGGCTTCGAAGTTCGGTTCCAACCTCTCCGTGGTTGAGACCCGCCAGAACTTCACCAAGGAGACCATCAACACGCTGGAAACCGGTGCAGCCAACCTGACGCTCGCCGACTCCAACGAAGAAGCGGCCAACCTCCTGGCCCTGCAGACCCGCCAGCAGCTGTCGTCCACGTCGCTGTCCCTGGCTTCGCAGGCCGACCAGCAGGTCCTGCGTCTGTTCTAATAGAACCGACACAAACCAAGTTCGGGCGGGGCCTTCGGGCCCCGCCTTTTTTGTATCTCGCGCCCGATCACGAACCGCTCGCGCAGGCCAATTCTTAACTCATCGTTAACCAGCCAGGGTCCACACTGGCCGGGCCTTCAAGAACTGAACGAAATGGCAGGTGTCATATGGCCCTCAAGGTCGAGCTCAAGCCGTGCGAACGCATCATCATCGGCAATGCCGTGGTGACCAACGGCGAGCATCGCACCCGCCTGTACATCGAAGGCGAAGCCGCGATCCTGCGCGAGAAGGACATTCTCACGCCCGAGACAGCGGATACTCCGGCAAAACGCATCTATCTCGCGGTCCAGCTCATGTATCTGGAGAACGATATCGGCGCGATGCACGAAACCTATCTCGAGCTGACCCGTGACATCGTCACGGCGGCTCCGAGCACGGTGAAATTCGTCGAACCGATCAGCGAGCAGGTCCTGTCGGGCGCCTTCTACAAGGCGTTGAAGGAAACCAAGGCGCTCATCGCCTACGAAAGCGAGCTAATGAACAATGCATCAGGCAGCACAGGCGTACTCGCAGACCGCCAAGATCACCGTCAGCCCGCGTAAGCTGGAAGCTGACCTTCTGATGAAGTCCGCGACCCGCCTCCAGGCGGTCAAGGACGGCTGGCCGGAAACCCGGACGGACCTTCGTGGCGCGTTGACCTACAATCGCCGCCTGTGGACGATCTTTTCCACCTCGGCCACCGCTGCCGAAAACCCGCTGCCGCACGCCATCAAGCAGAACATCGGCAATCTCGGTGTCTTCATCCTCAGGCACACGCTGGACCTCGAGGGCGACCCGGCACCGGAGAAGCTTGCCTCCCTCATTCTGATCAATCGCGAACTCGCAGCAGGCCTGCGCGGGCAGTAGACAGCCCCGGTCGCGGCCATGTGCGGATCGACTTTGTAAAGGAGTTGAGCCAACTAGCCATGGAGAGCCGCGTTGAGACATCCCTTTAGCGAGGATCGCGGGCGTTCGCGCCGCGTCACCACCAGGAATGCCAAGACAGCCCTGGCCGAGACATCGGCCGGGGCTGTTGTCTTTTCAGGCAAGCGCCGGGCACGACGAAACCGCACGAAGCGCTGCCGGGGCTGATCGCCCCGGCCTCGCCGTGCCGGCCTCGTTGTCAGGTGGGTGACACGCTGAAACGTGTCAGGGCGCTGGCGCGCTGAACCCTTAGAGGAACTGCGCCAGGTTGAGGCGCGAGATCATCGCCGTCGCCTCGTAGCTGATCTGGAGCTGCGTCTGCAGCGCCAGCAGCTTCACCGCGACTTCCTCGTCATCGACCGCCGTGACGTTGCCGAGCTGCTCTTCCGCGATCTGCCGCGTGATGTTGTGGCGTTCCGCCGCCGCCCCGAAAGACGACTGCAGGCCGACATATTCCGCGCGCAGCGATTCCATCGTGCGAACGTCGGCTGTGTAGGAAAGCCCCTCGCCTGCCCGGTTGCGCAGTTCTTCAAACCGCGCCTCGTCGTTCGGCGCATTCTTGTCGAAGCTCTCGATAGCGAAGGCGGCCATGTGGGCAAGGGCCCAAGCGAACGGCTCCTCATTGGCGCGCGCGCCGTAGCCGACCACGATGTTCTCGTCGATGCGGGCAACCGCCGTGTCGCGCGGATTGGTCGAGGAACTGTCGCCCTTGTACCAGACGACCGTGTCCTCCGCCGTGCCGGCAACGGTGCCGGTGGCCGTCTCATAGGGCGGCCCGTCGATGCGCTGCGGCGGGTTGTCGAGATCTGCCGAGAAGAAGTTGCGTGACGCGGTGATCGAGGAGGCTGCCGAGAGCGCCGTCCCCGCAGCCACTTCAAGTGCCGGGCCGAGTGCGGCCTCGATATTGGCGATGGTCGCGGTCTCGTCGGCGCCAATGGCAAACGTTCCAGGCTCCGAGCCATCGACGCTCGCCGTCAGCTTGATCTGGTGGCGGCTGCCGTCCGGCAGGTCGAAGGCAAAGCCGACCTGCTCGCCAACGGCCGGCTGGCCGGTGAGCGAAATCGTCGCCGTCTGCGGCGCGGTGCCGTTCGGCTGCGTCAGGGTCACGTTGGCCGATGAGGACGAGACGCCGGCCAGTTTGAAGCCGAACGGGTGGTCGCCGTCCTCGGCGATGGTCAGGCTGGTGCCGCCATTGGCGAGCGTCACGCGGCCGCGGCCGTCGCTGCCGGCATCGGCCAGCTTGCGCTGCGCGATCAGCGTGTCGAGCCCGTCGCGAACGCCGTCGCCGTAGAGGATCGTGTCGGTGCTCTCGACCGGCTTGGTCTCGACGGTGTTGCCGGAGAACAGGTAGCGCCCGTTCACCTGCGCATTCAGCAGCGACAGGCCCTCGTCCAGCCGGTCCTTGGCAAGATCCTGCGGTAAGGTGATCGACTTGTCCGAGAAGACGTACTGGCCGTTGCGGATGTCGGTCTTCGCAATCGACGTCAGCTCCGTGAACTGGTCGAGGCTCAGCGCCATCACGTCCAGGCGCAGGCTCATCGTCTCGATGTTGGCGTTGTAGGTGTCCAGCCGCGAGATCTGCGCCTGCATGGAGAGCGCCAGCGAGCGGCCGGAGCCGAGCCCGCCGTGGGTTTCGGAGACGCGCCCGGTGCCAAGCTGGCGCTGCAGGTCGAGCATCTGTGAGCGGGACTCGGTGATGCCCCGGGTCCAGCCGATGGTTTTCAGGAGAGGGGGTACGCTGTTCATGGTCCTTCAATCTCCGTGGATCAGATCCGCAGCAGCAGGTCGGTCATCTCCCGGAACGTGGAAATGACGCGCGCATTCGCCTGGTAGGCGGTCTGCAGGCTGATGAGGAATGCCATCTCCTGGTCCAGGTCGACGCCGGAAATCGAAGCCTGCCGCTCGCTGAGCTGCTGGTAGGCGACTTCCTGCGAGTTGTAGGCGCGCTGGGCTGATTCCGCTTCGCGGCCCTGGAAGGAAATGATGCGATTGATGAAGTCCGGCAGCGTGCCGGAAAAACCGATTTCGCCAACGACGCCGGAGGCCCCGCTGAAGTCCTGGTCGTTCAGCACCAGCCGGTCGAGGATCGCCTGCGGGCGGGTATTGTCGCCCGACGGGATGCCGCTCGTGTACTCGACCAGCTTCGAGGGGTCGGCAAACAGCGCCTGGTTGACCTGGATGCGCCCGGCAAAGCCGGTAATCTGGGACACCGTGCCGTGGCGCGCCGTGTAGCCGGCCGGAGGCTCGCCGCCATCGACGAAGAACGGCAGCGCGGACGTGCCGCCGCTGAGCGATGTTTCGGTGACGGTCGCCGTAAGCCCGGTCACGTCCGTCGTGTTGGTCGCGCCATCGTCGAGGATCGTCAGCGTGCTGCCGCTTGCGGACGCCGTGAGGCTGCCGCCGAGCGCCGCGTCGATATCGGCGGCCGCGGCCGCGAAACCGCCGGCAAAGCTGATCGCGATGACCGTGTCGTTCGCCTTGGCGGTGTCGTCGTTGCCGATTGCCGGTGCGCCCGCCTCGTCCACACGGACGATGGTCACGGTGTGCTCGCCCGATCCGTCCGTGTAGGTCAGCGATAGGCTGTCGCCGTCCTGAAGCCCGGCCAGATCGATCGACAGCCCCGTCTGCGCGCCGGACGTGGCGGCGGTGGAGTCAACCTGCTTCGACGACAGCGAGCGCGCCATGACGTCTGCCACGGCATCGAGCTGCGCCTGCGCCTGCGGCAGGATGTTGTCGCGCAGGTCGATCAGCGCCTTGATCTCACCTGAGCGGAACGCGGAGTCCGCGATCAGGTCGATGGAATAGTTGCTGCCCGCATCGAGCTTGATGGTGCCGACCGTGCGGTCCGCGGGGTCGGTGCTGTAGGTCGATGCTGCGTTCATCGTTCCGCGCGAATCGAAGCTCAGCGTCGAGGCGGAACCATCCAGCAGCAGCGTGCCGGAACTGGTGTAGATGCCGACTTCGCCACGCTCGCGCTCCTGCACGCGCACGTCGACGTAATGCGACAATTCCGAGATGAGACTGTCACGCCGGTCGAGAAGCGAGGCCGGCGCGCGGCCAGCCTGCGTCGTGGTGGTGATCTCGGAATTGAGGTCCGACAGGTCTTGCAGGATCTCGTTGACGCGCTCCACGGCGTTGTTGAGCGCCTGCTCGGTTTGTGTGCGCATGGTCTGGATGTCGGCGGTCAGACCGTTCAGAGTCGTCGCCAGCACCTGTGCGCTGTAGAGCGTGCCTTCGCGGGCAACGTCGGATTCCGGGCTGGTCGCCAGTTCCTCCATCGCCGCGTGGAAATTGTTCATCAGCGTGTCGAGCGAGGTCGCCCCGCCCGGCTGTCCGAAGGCCGCGTCGAGCTGCGTGTAGTAGTTGCTGAGCGTTTCCGCGTAGCCCAGCCCCGAGGTTTCGAGCTGAAGCTGGCGATTGACGAGTTCGTCCAGCACGCGGGTGGTGTCACCGAGGCGAACGCCGGCGACGTTGCCGCCGGGCGCCTGCTCTACCTGCCCGATGATCTTCCGGGTGTAGCCGGGCGTGTTGGCATTGGAAATGTTGTGCGAAACGAGCTCGAGGTTCGCGCTGGTGGCGCGAAGCCCGGAAAGTGCCGCATCCAGTGCGCCGCCGAGACTCATGACGAATTGCCCTTTTGCTTCAAAACGCTGGGCCGGCGGCCCGCAGGCCGCCGGTCACGGTTGTCCGACTTAGCGGACCATGTTCAGCACTTCCTGCAGCATCTCGTCGGAGGTGGTGACGATGCGCGTGCCGGCGGCATAGGCCTGCTGGGTGGTGATGAGCTTGGTGAACTCGTCGGCGATGTCGGTGTTGGAGTTCTCCAGCGCCGAACCGATGATGCTCGCCTCGGTCCCGATGATGGGCGGACCAGAATCCTGCGTCTCGACAAAGGCACCGCCGTCAACCTTCGCGAGCCGGTTGGTCGCATTGAAGTTGGCAATGGCCACCTGGTACAGATCGATGGTCCGTCCGTTGTCGTAGCTGGCAACGACGCGGCCCGTTTCCGAGATCGAGACACCCACGAGTTCGCCCGCCGAGTAGCCGTCCTGCCGCAACTCGGTCACTTCCGCATTGCCGTTGGCATCGGCGAACTGCGTCAGGCCGCCATTGCCGTAGGACAGCGTCACGTCACCGACCGTCGAGCCATCGACGACCAGGTTGGAGAGGGTGATGGAGGTGGTCGCCGGGCTGATGAGTTGCCCGCTGGCGTTGAACGTGAAGTCTTCACCGACGTTGGTCCACATCGGTTGCGTGCCCGTGGCCGTGGAATCCGACAGGTAGAACAGGTTCCAGTTGTCGTTGGCGTCGCCGTTCTGGGTCGAGGCCACTTTCGCCCAGCGAAGCTGGACGTTCGCCGGGCCACCGCCCTCGTCATAGACCGTGATGGCACCGCCGGAAATGGACGATTCAAGAAAGCCCGACGTTTCGTTCGCCTGGACATACTGACTGGTCGACGGCGTCGGATTGGTCGTGCCCGCCGTTAGTCCCAGAGCAGCCAGGGCGCCGGCATCGCCGCCAAGCGTCACGGTATCGGTGCCGTTGTCGGCCACGATCTCCACCCGGCCGTCAGTGATGTCGTAGGTGATGTCGTCAATGCCATTGAGGAGCGTGGCCAGCTGCTCGACCGAGTTGATGCCGGTCAGGTCGATGTTCGTCACCGCGCCGCTGCCGACCTGTAGCGTCAATGCAGCGTTCGACCCGGCCAATGCCGTGTTGGTGGCTGAGTAATTCTGCTCGGCGACGCCGAAGGCGGTCGCCGCGTCAACCGAGCCGCCAACCGCGAAATCGGTCGCCAGCGCTGCCCCGCTGACGGTCAGAAAGCCCGAACCATTGATTGATGCGCTGACATTCGCCGTCGTCAGGCCGGCCAGGGCCGTTTCCAGTTCGGCGCGGTTCGACACCTCGCCCACGCCGGTTCCGAACGTGATCGTGTCAGAGCCAATCACAAGGGTCTGGCCATCGAGCGCGGCGACGTCGCCATTGGTCGGCTCGGTCGTGCCGGCCAGGCCAAGGCCGGCTGCGGTTCCGCCCAAGGTGATTGAATCGGTGTTGTTCGAGCCCAGATCCACCGTGACCGTGCCGCCGGCCAGGGCAGCGGTTTCATCTCCGCTCGTCTGGGCCTGGATGGCCGTCTGGATGTTGGCCAGCAAGGTATCGATATCGCCGCTGGCATCGACTTCGATGTTGGAGCCGCTCGGCACGTTGGTACCGCTCACATCGAACTCGAACGTGAAGTTGGTGCCGCCGATCGACACGGTCAGGGTCTCGCCATCGCTGACTAGAGTGCTGGCTGCGTTGGTGCCGGTCAGGCCCGTTGCGCCGGTGACATTGGCGGCAGTGTCGGCGGAAATGGCGACGGTCCCGGTGACCGTTGCGTTGGTGTCGTTGGCAAGACCGCTGCCGTTGACGGTCGCCGGCGTCGGCTGCGTCGTGGGATTGGTGGTGAAACCACCCGCGTTCAGCAGTTCGCTGTTTGGAACGTCCGGGTCCGCGCTGGCCGTCAGCGGGTAGTCCGCGAGGTTCGCGCGGTACTTGATCTCGGTGGTCGAATTGGCATCCAGGAAGTCGTTGCTGAGGATCATGGCCTCGGGCAGCGAGCCTGAAATGTTGCCGGTCGTTGCATCGACCGGGAAGCCTTTCAGGAAGTAGCCCGAACCGTTGACCAGGTAGCCGTTGGCATCGATCTCGAAGTCGCCGCGGCGGGTATAGGCATCAACGCCGCTGAAGATCGGGTTGCCGTCGGATTCGCCCTGCTGCTGATCGACGACAAAGAACCCGTCGCCGTTGAGCGCCATGTAGGTGCCAACCGCCGCGTTGGAGATATCGCCCTGAACCGTGTTGGTGCCGCGCGAGTAGACCTGCACGGAGCCGCCCGCCTGCTGCCAGTAGGGGCTGTCGGTGACGAGATCGACGAAGCTCGTGTCCACGCGCTTGTAGCCGGTGGTCTGCGAGTTCGCGATGTTGCTCGAGATCTGCTCAAGCGCATAGGACTGCGCCTTGAGGCCGCCCACGGCGATGCCCATCGCCCCATAGATACCCATTACTTCGTCCTCCGGTTTGCAATGGCGCGCCGCGGCTTGGAGCCTTGTGCGGACACGCGAATTTCCCGGAAGTGACCTTTCAAGCGGCGTGCCAATCCACAAACACTCGTATTTTCAATGGCTTGGGCTTGCAGCGGGGGTTGAAGAGGGTGTGGCACACGGCAGAAACGCGCCGGTGCGCGGCAGCTTTTGCCGGGCCGGGGGCGCTTGCCTGCCCCGCGCGAGGTGCCTAGGTTGCGCACCGCACCATTTCCCGGACAGGACTCCACGATGCGCTTTGAAGGCACCAAGAACTACGTCGCCACCCAGGACCTGACGGTCGCGGTCAATGCCGCGGTGACGCTGGAACGCCCGCTACTGGTGAAGGGCGAGCCGGGGACGGGCAAAACGGTGCTCGCCAAGGAGGTCGCGGAAGGCATGGGCCTGTCGCTGATCGAGTGGCACGTGAAGTCCACCACCAAGGCGCAGCAGGGCCTGTACGAGTACGACGCCGTCAGCCGCCTGCGTGACAGCCAGCTTGGCGACGAGCGCGTCCACGACATTTCCAACTACATCAAGCGCGGCAAGCTGTGGGACGCGTTCACCGCGCCCACGCGCCCGGTGCTGCTGATCGACGAGATCGACAAGGCCGACATCGAGTTCCCCAACGACCTGTTGCAGGAACTCGACCGGATGGAATTCCACGTCTACGAGACGGGCGAGACGGTGCGCGCGGAGACGCGCCCCATCGTCATCATCACCTCCAACAACGAAAAGGAACTGCCGGACGCGTTTCTGCGCCGCTGCTTCTTCCACTACATCTCGTTCCCCGACGAGGAGACGATGCGCGCCATCGTCGACGTGCATTTCCCCGGCCTCAAGGGCCGCCTGCTGAACGAGGCGCTGAGCCTGTTCTTCGAGGTGCGCGACGTGCCGGGCCTGAAGAAGAAACCGTCCACCTCGGAACTGCTCGACTGGATCAAATTGCTGGTCGCCGAGGACGTCGATCCGCAGGTCCTGCGCGAGCGCGACCCGCGCAAGGTCATCCCGCCACTGCACGGCGCGCTGCTCAAGAACGAGCAGGACGTGCACCTGTTCGAGCGTCTCGCCTTCATGGCGCGGCGGGGGCAATAGCGCGCATGGTCCGTAGGAAGACAACTCCGATCGCCTAGAATCAGAATCTGAAGCACTTCAGGTGACTGAATCAGACTCTCAACTTGAACGACCTGAATCAGCCCTCGAACCATTGAGCAACGAGGCACAAGCGATTCAGATGATTCACGTTTTCAGCGTCACTTGAATCGGATTTGCAGCCGCTCATGCGGCGCGCCGCTCTTCAAGCCAATCCAGAGCTTGAAGCCGCCAGTACTCAAGCTGCGTGGCAATCCGCCCTACAGGCCCGCCGCCCCACAGCGCGCGATAGGGCGCGAACAGCTTCACCCGGTCGTCCGTTCCGACAATAGCGTCAGCCACCGCTTCGCCGCCTGTTGCGGTGGTGTTCAACCCGTGCCCGCCGAAAGCCGTGCAGGCCCACAGTCCCGGCGCGAGTTCGCCGAGGATCGGCATCTTGTGGCGGCAATAGCCCATCAGCCCTGTCCACACATGGGCGATCTTCACCGGCGCCAGTTGCGGGTAGATGCGCTCAATATCGGCGCGCATGGTCTCTGCCAGATCAGTGGGTTCGCTGACCCGCGTGGTGATGCGCCCACCCCACAGCAACCGGTCGCCATCGACGATCCGGTAGTAGTCGCCGGCACGCCGCGTGTCGGAGACGGACCCGCTCCAGCGAATGGCATCGTGCAGTTTGGCGCCCATGCGCTCGGTGGTCACGACATAGGTCGCGACGGGAACGATGGCGCGTGACAGCGCAGGCCATACGGAAGCCCCCTCGCCGCCTGCCGCGACATTGCCCGCCAGCACAACCTGGGATGCGCGCACGGTTCCACCCGGCGTGGTGATCTTCCAGCCGGTGTCGTCGCGGTCGAGCGCCGTCACCGGGCTGTGCTCGTGCACGGTGACGCCCCTGGCCACACAGTCGGCCGCCAGCGCGCGGGCAAGGTTCAGCGGATGGACGTGGAAGCCCTGCCGGTCCTCCATCGCCTCGTGGTAGGTGTCGGTCTTCAGGTGGTCGCGCACCTTGTCGCGCGGCCAGTAGACCATGTCCTGACCAAGCTCGGCGTTGAGCGTCTCGACGCGCGCCTTCAGCGCCCCGTCATCAGCGTGGCGCAGGACCTTGAGCCGACCGTCCACCGGCGCGATGCCAAGGTCAGGCGTCTCGCGGCAGAAATCGCGCACGGTCTGCCGCCCGGCATCCGAGAGGCGGAACAGCGCGCGGGCATCGTCCCGCCCGAGCTTGCGCTCGATCTCGTCCAGCCCCGCCGCAAACCCGACCGAGACGAACCCGCCGTTGCGGCCCGACGCGGCGCGGCCAATCTCGCCGCCTTCCAGTAGCAGAACCTGCTTGCCCTGCGCCGCCAGCCGCCGCGCGCACCACAGGCCCGCGAAGCCGCCGCCGATGACCGCGACCTCGCAAGTCGTATCGCCTGCAAGCGCAGGCGCACCGGCCCACGGATGGGCGGTTGCGGCATAGAAGCTGTCGGCTGCGCGAAAGGCCGGATCGGGATGTGTTCTTGCGGACATGAAGCCTGTGATAGACCAGACACCAACCGCCGCGAAGCGCGTTTTCAATTGAACAGCCATGAGGAAACCGATGCCCAAGCTGGTCCTGATGCGTCACGCCAAGTCGGACTGGGACAAGCCCGGCCTCGCCGATTTCGACCGGCCGCTCTCGCCGCGCGGCGAGCGCACCATCCCCCGCGTCATGGCTGCACTGGAGGCGCTCGACATCATGCCCGACCACGTCATCTGTTCGACCGCCCTGCGCACCCGCCAGACGCTCGCACTTGCTTTGCAGGGGTGGAAGGACGATATGCGCATCGACATGACAAAAGCGGTCTACGAGGCGGAAGCCGAGGATCTGATCGAACTGGTCAGCGACGCGGTTCGCGGCGATGCGCCCGAAACGCTCACCATCATCGGCCACAACCCGGCGATGGAGGATCTCGCTGCCATCCTCGCGGGCCCCGGTTCCGACCAGGAAGGTCTGGACCGCATCCACACCAAGTACCCCACCGCAGCGGTCGCGGTCTTCGACGGGTCGTGGGACGATTTCGGCCCAGGCCGGATGAAACTCGAAACCTTCATCGTGCCGCGCGAACTGCCCGAGGCGTAATCTTTGCCACTGCTGAGCGACATCGCGGAAGAAGCCCGCCTGACGGCCCTCTCGCTGGCCGATTATGCCTCCGATATCGTCGACCCCACCGTGCGCCTTGGCGTCACCGGGCTGTCGCGCGCGGGCAAGACGGTGTTCATCACCAGCTTGGTACACAACCTCACGAAGGGTGGACGATTACCGCTGTTCTCGGCGTTCTCGTCGGGGCGCATCGCATCGGCTGCCTTGCGCCCGCAGCCGGACGATGCCGTGCCGCGCTTCGACTACGAGACGCATCTCGCCGCGCTGACCGGCGGCGGCGACGTGGAGACCCGTCACTGGCCGGACTCCACCCGCCACATCTCCGAACTGCGCATCGCACTCAACTTCGAGTCCGAGACCTTCTTCGGGCGCAATCTCGGGCGCGGCACGCTGAACCTCGATATTGTCGACTATCCCGGCGAATGGCTGCTCGATCTCTCGCTGCTGGAACTGACCTACGCCCAGTGGTCGGCGAAGGCCGTCGCACAGAGCCGCACCAAGGGCCGCTCGAAGATCGCAGCCCCCTTCCACGCACTGCTGAAGACGCTCGATCCGGCGGCTGACGAGAACGAAACACAGGCCCGCGAGGCCGCTGCCGCTTTCACCAGCTACCTGCGCGCCGCGCGCGAAGAACGCTACGCACTGTCGGCGCTGCCGCCCGGCCGCTTCCTGATGCCGGGCGACCTCGAAGGCTCGCCCGCGCTGACCTTCGCACCGCTCGATATCGCGCCCGATGCGCGCGCCGTGCGCGGCTCGCTCCACGCCATGATGGAGCGGCGCTACGAGGCATATCTCTCGACACTCGTGCGCCCGTTCTTCCGCGACCACTTCGCCCGACTCGACCGCCAGATCGTGCTGGTCGACCTGCTGCAGGCGCTGAACGCAGGCCCCTCTGCGGTCAGCGATCTGGAAACCGCACTCGCCGACATCCTGTCCGCATTTCGGCCGGGCCGGAACTCGTGGCTGAGCCGCATCCTTGCCCGCCGCGTCGACAAGATCGTCTTCGCCGCGACCAAGGCCGACCACTTGCACCACACCAACCACGACCGGCTGGAAGCCCTGCTCGCCCACATCGCGGGCCGCGCCATCTCGCGCGCCGACTTCGCCGGTGCCGCGACCGACGTTGTCGCGCTTGCTTCCGTCCGTGCCACGCGGGAGGCAACCGTCAATCGCGGCGGCGATGCGCTCGATTGCATCGTCGGCGTGCCGCAGGAGGGCCAGACGGTTGCCGGCGAGACCTATGACGGCAAGACCGAGATCGCGCTGTTCCCCGGCGACCTGCCGAACGACCCGCGCAAGGTGATGGCCGACCCGACACACGCCCTGTCGGCACCGGAAGGCGTCAGCGAAGCCGAGTGGGAAGCGTTCCGCTTCCTGCGCTTCCGCCCGCCACTGCTGAACGGCCCGAACGACGTGCTGCCGCATATCCGGCTCGACCGGGTGCTGGAATTCCTGCTTTCCGACAGGCTCGCGTGAGGATGACGAGATGACCCGCAAGCCAACCGCATTCCGCCTTGATGATCCGGACGTGCTCGTCGACGGCGACGCGCCGCACAAGGCAAGCAAGAAGCCCGCAACGGGTGCGAAGGCCTACGCCAAGCCCAAGGCGACGATCACCGCCGATACCGAGCTCGACGAGATGCTGTCGCCCGACGAGACCGGCACGGCCATCGTTCCCGCCCCGCCACCGGTCAAATCCGGCTTTCCCTGGGGCAAGATTTTCGGCGCGGCGATCTCGACCTTCGTTTCCATCAGCTTCGGGCTGTGGGCGACGCAGGTGGTGGAAGACCTATTCGCCCGCGCGCCGTGGCTCGGCTGGATCGGCGCGGGGCTTCTGGCCCTGATGGCCCTGGCGCTGGTGTCCTTCGTACTGAAGGAGGTCTTCGGCATCCTGCGCCTGTCGCGCATCGCCGAAATACGCGACCGTGCCGACGCCGCCGCCATCGCCGACGACATGAGCGAGGCGAAGAAGATCGTCGCCCGCCTGCAACTGCTCTATGCCGCCGACGCCACCACCGCGAAGGGGCGTTCAGCGCTTGCCGAGCACGAAGACGAGATCATCGACGGGCGCGACCGCCTGAAGCTTGCCGAGCGCCACCTGCTGGCGCTGAAGGATGCGGAAGCCCGCGCGCTGGTCACCGGCGCGTCAAAACGGGTCGCCGCCGTCACCGCAATCTCGCCGCGTGCCGCCATCGATATTGTCTACGTGCTGTGGGAGGCCGTGCGCCTCATACGCCGCCTCGCCACGCTGTATGGCGGGCGGCCGAGCGGCCTCGGCACCGTGAAGCTTGCGCGCATGGTGGTCGGCCACCTTGCGCTGACCGGCGGCGTCGCCATGACCGATTCCATCGTCCAGCAGTTGGTCGGCCACGGGCTGGCTGCGAAGCTGTCGGCCCGCCTTGGCGAAGGCGTCGTCAACGGGTTGCTGACCGCACGCATCGGGCTGGCGGCGCTCAGCGTTGTGCGGCCCCTGCCCTATCTCGCCGGCAAGCCGCCCGCGCTCTCCGACATCATGAGCGAACTGACGAAGTTTGGCGCGGTGACGAAGAAGGAGTAGGAAAGCCGGCATGTTCACCGCCTTCTTCACCCAGCTCAAGGATGCCGGCCTTCCGGTCACGCTGCGCGAGTACCTCACGCTGCTGGAGGCGCTCGAGGCCGACCTCGCCGACAAGTCCATTGACGAGTTCTACTACCTGTCGCGCGCGACGCTGGTGAAGGACGAGCGCAATCTCGACAAGTTCGACCGGGTCTTCGGCACCGTCTTCAGGGGACTGGAATCGACCGCCGAGGCCATCGAGGCCGACATCCCGGAAGAATGGCTGCGCAAGATGGCCGAGTTGCACCTCAGCGAGGAAGAGCGCGCCAAGATCGAGGCCATGGGCGGCTGGGACGAACTCATGGAGACGCTGAAGAAGCGCCTCGAGGAGCAGAAGGGCCGCCACCAGGGCGGTTCGAAATGGATCGGAACGGGGGGCACCTCTCCATTTGGCGCCTATGGCTACAATCCTGAAGGCATCCGCATCGGCCAGGATGGCAACCGCAACTTTCGCGCGGTGAAGGTCTGGGACAAGCGCGAGTTCAAGGACCTCGACGACACGCGCGAGCTTGGCACCCGCAACATCAAGATGGCGCTGCGCCGCCTGCGCCACTTTGCCCGCACGGGCGCAGCCGAGGAACTCGACCTCGACAGCACCATCCGCCAGACCGCGCGCAAGGGCTATCTCGACATAAACATGCGCCCCGAACGCCGCAACGCGGTGAAGGTGCTGGTGTTCTTCGATGTCGGCGGGTCCATGGACTGGCACATCGAGGAAACCGAGCAACTGTTTTCCGCAGCCCGCGCCGAGTTCAAGACGCTCGAATATTTCTACTTTCACAACTGCCTCTACGAGGGCGTGTGGAAGGAGAACCGCCGCCGCTGGGGCGAGAAGATCCCGACATGGGACGTGCTCCACACCTACGGCTCCGACTACAAGGTCATCTTCGTCGGAGACGCCTCCATGAGCCCCTACGAGATCGCCATTCCCGGCGGCTCGGTGGAGCACATGAACGAGGAGGCAGGCCAGGTCTGGCTGCAGCGCGTGCTGGACATCTACGCGCACTCGGTCTGGCTCAACCCGGTGCCGGAAGAGCACTGGGGGTACACCCAGTCGATCCAGATGATCCGCCAGCTTTTCGGCAACCGCATGTACCCGCTGACGCTGGAAGGCCTCGACAACGCCATGGCCGAACTGAAGCGCTAGAAAAAAACCCGCCCCGCTGGTGCGGGACGGGCATTTAGCCTCGGGAGAGGACCGGCCTGGTCGCCGGTTGAAGTTCGTTAGCCGCTTGTGGCGTCAGATGCTGAAGGGTGCTGCTTCGCCGCCCATCTCGTTGACGCCGCCGCGCGCATCGAGAAGACGGATGCCCAGCGCCATGCCGCCGGCGATGGAGGCAAGCGCGATCAGCGATCCGATGGACAGCGTCGAGACACCGGTCAGCCCCTGCCCGATGGAGCAGCCGAGCGCGGTGACGCCGCCAAAGCCCATCAGCGCGCCGCCCGTCATGTAGCGGGCCAGCTGGCGCGGGGCTTCGAAGCCCTGCAGCTTCAAACGCCCGCCCACGAGCGCCGACAAGAACGAGCCGACGAGCGTGCCGAGCAGCAGCGCGATGCCGAACTTGATGGTCGCGCCGGTATAGGTCATCGCGTAGAGGATCGTGTCGGCGACGGGGGCGGTGAAGGTCAGGCTTTCCACCGGTTGCGGATCGAAATCGTCCGCGCCGACATAGCCGGTCGCAACCCAGCCCGCGGCAATCGTCAGGCCGATCACGATGGCAGCAACCCACAGCAGCGGATTGCGTATCGCGCGCACCGCAAAGGCGAGCGCCGCAGCAGCGATCAGCAGCGCGGGGACGAGCCGGGCGAGCGTGTCACCAATGCCGAGAGACGCGAAAGCTGCATCCAGCGTGGCAATCGGGGTCGTGAACGAGGTGGACGACTGCAACAGGTCGCGCGGGTAGTAGAGCAGCCCGCGCAGCGTCGCATAGGCCGAGATTCCGACGACCATCAGCACCACGACGGCGCGCAGGTTGCCGGTGGCAGACAGCACCGTCAGGCGGCTGACGCAGCCGCGCGTCAGCACCGCACCGATGCCGAAGATGAGACCGCCGCCGATCAGGCCGCCGAGCGACAGCGTGTCGGCGCGGTAGATGGATTCGTCGAGATCGACATAGCCCGTGATGGCGAGCAGCTGCGCGGCAATCACCGTCACCGCAAGCGCCGCCATGTACATGCCGAGCTTGGGAGAGCGGCGCGTCAGCACTTGGTCGCGGACACCGCTGAGCAGGCAGAACCGCGACTGCTCCATCGCAATGCCGAAGATAACGCCGATCCCGGCGGCCAGCAAGGACACGAGAAGATGTGGTTCAAGTTCAGACATGAGGGACTCCCGGATTTGGCGGCAATCTGTTGCCAGCCCGGGTAAAAGTCAATAACAGAATGTATAATCCTAATATCTACATATTATAATATGTGAGATGAGAATTTTGCTTGTTGGCCGCTCAGGTTGTATGAGCAGTTTCCTTCTGGAAAAGGCCGGAAACGGACCGAACGGGCACGTTGCCCGCAGGCGAAGCGTTTCGGTACGGGAGTTGTGTGATGGCTGACGAGGCCGATCAGAAGAAGCCGGCGCGTGTCAGCAAGCGCAAGAAGCCAACGGCACCAAAGCCGCGAAAGGCTGCCAATCCGGCGCAGGCAAAGCCCCCTGCGACGCCGAGCGAGGACGATCTCATACTGGAGGACCGCGAGCGGCTGCGCCAGCTAGCCGAGCAACGGGCGAAGTCGTCCGGCGGCAAGCGCGCGCCCCGCAAGGCGAAATCCGGTACTGGCGAAACGCCCGCAGCAACGGGTGAAGCCGGGGCAAAGGCTCGCAAGCCTGCCGCCCGCACCAGGGCCAAGGCGGATGGCGACGGGAAGCCCGCCAAGGCACCGCCGCGCAAGCGCGCCGCGACCACCAGACAGACAGCCGCCGGCGACGCCGTTGCCAACGAAGCCGCCGAAGCCGGCCCGGAGCGCGCAAGCCCGACGCCGCGCACCTTCAAGCAGCCCGCCGGCGTGTTCGCTGGTGGTGGACGCCCGGCCCGCAAGGCTGGTCCCTGGCGCCGTTTCGTAGGCGTCCTGCACGACAAGATCTTCGACAAGCGCGGCGACAATCCAGAGCGCGTCACGACCGCCGAGCGCTCGCCCGACCGGTCCTACGACCCCGGCGACCGGCCCACGCCGCGACGGCTCATCAACTGGGCCCTGGATGCCTTGCCCGACGACCCACGTCACTACACCTTCGTGGACCTCGGGGCCGGACGCGGTCGGGTCGCCCTGGAAGCATCACGCCGCCCGTTCGAGAAGATCATCGGCGTTGAGCGCGATACCGATCGCTACGAAGACGCCATGCTGAACCTGCGCCACTGGCCACGCTCCATCATGGCCTGCCGCGATGTCGAGTTCATCAAGGCCGATTTCGCGCGCTGGAAATTTCCGCAGACCGATCTGGTCCTGTTCATGTTCGCAAGCTTCACCGAGCGCGCCATGCTGGACCTGATCGCGCGCTTCAATCGCCACGCCGAGGCCGGCCACCAGCTCTTCGTGATCTTCGTGGAGCCTTCGGGCACGCTGCGGCTGCGCCAGAGCCCTTACTTTCGCAGGCTCCAGTATCCGGCGCCCCTGCGCCGCAAGATCGACTGGGCAAGCCCCTGCGACCTGGAAATCTACGAAAGCGTCCAGCCGGAGAATGAGGTGATCTGGGCCGGCAAGCGCCGCCGTCGCCGCCGCTAATTGCGCGGATTCAGTCTTCGCCGCGCAGCACCATCACCGAGCAGGGTGCGTGGCGCACGATGCGCGCTGCGTTCGAGCCCAGCAGATAGGTCGCCATGGCAGGCCGGTGCGACCCCATGATGATGAGGTCGGCATTGCAGGCTTCCGCCTCCTCGATGATCTCGTGGTAGACGGATCCTTCACGAACGCTCACCTCGCAACTGCCTTCACCGAGTGAGAGCGTGGAGGCGAGCTGGTTCAGCTTCACCGAGGTTTCGTCCAGCATCTTGTTGTGGGTATCCAGCGGCACGTAGTCGGCCACGACGCTCGGCAGCACGGGCAGGACCGAGACCAGCCGCACCTTGCTTGCGAACTGGCGCGAAAAGTTTGCAGCCGTGTCGAGTGCATCGCGGAAATGATCCGGGTCCGACAGGTCGACGGGTACGAGAATTCGCTTGAACATGTTTCCTCTCCACTATCAGCGGGCCGTGCGGCCATGCTTGCCCGCGCAGACCCGGCATGGTCAACCTAAGCCCGGTAGCGTGACCGGCGATTGACACGCCGCAATCCGCCCGCTCCGAACGGCCCGACATCATGACAGGACGCCCCATGCCAGCCGACAGCAAATTCCCGGAAGTCAGCCCCGTCGTCACCTCGACGGAAGACATCATTCACTGGCTGCGCGAACGCGTCATCGACGAGATCGAGTGTCTCGTCCCGGACATGAACGGCATGATGCGCGGCAAGATCGTCCCTCGCGAGGACTTCATTTCCGCGCTGACCAGCGGCGGGCTGCGCCTGCCGGAGACGATCCTGTTGCAGGCGGTTTCCGGTGACACCGTCAACGACACGAAGGTCGGTGCGGAAACCGACCGCGACATTGTGGCCGTGCCTGACGTTTCCACCGTGCGCATCGTGCCCTGGTACGAGGAACCCACCGCACAGGTCATCTGCGACTGCGTCAATTCCGACGATTCCATCGTCGACTACGCGCCGCGCTCGGTGCTGCGGCACGTGATTTCTCTTTATGAGCAGCGCGGCCTGCGCCCGGTCGTTGCGCCGGAACTGGAATTCTACCTCGTCGAGAGAAGCGTCGATCCCGATACGCCGCTGACGGTTCCCGTGGGGCTTTCGGGCCGCAAGGAATCCGGCCGGCAGGCCTATGGCATCGAGGCGGCCAACGAGTTCGACCACGTGGTCGAGGACATCTACGCCTATTGCGAGGCTTCGCGCATCGATATCGGCACCATGGCCCACGAAGCCGGCCCAGCCCAGATCGAGATGAACTTCAAGCACGGCGACCCGATGGAGCTTGCCGACCAGGTCTTCCTGTTCAAGCGCGCCGTGCGAAAGGCAGCGATTGCCCACGACATGTACGCAACCTTCATGGCCCAGCCCCACCAGGGTGAACCGGGGTCGGCCATGCACATCCACCAGTCCGTGCTGGGGCGCGACGGGGTCAACATCTTCTCCAATGAAGACGGTTCGGACGCACCGCCGCTGGCGCACTTCATCGCGGGCTTACAGCGCTACGTGCCGGTGGCGATGGGGCTGGTCTGCCCGAACGTGAATGCTTTCCGCCGCATCCGCATGGAATCCGACGCCCCCATCAACGTGCACTGGGGCCGCGACAACCGCACCTGCGGCCTGCGCGTGCCGGATTCCAATGCCGCCGCGCGACGCGTCGAGAACCGCGTCGCGGGAGCCGATGCCAACCCGTACCTCGCGATTGCGGCAACGCTTGCCTGCGGCCTCGTCGGCCTTGAGGAGCAGCACCAACCCGAACCGGAAGTCACCATCGACGCCCACACGCTCGGCGTCACCCTGCCCGCGCACATTCAGGACGCGCTGCTTTCGCTGAGCGGCTGCGACCCGCTGCGCAAGGTCTTCGGCTCGCGCTTCATCGACGCCTTCATCGAGGTGAAGACGCTGGAATGGCAACTTTACAACCGCGTCATCTCGAGTTGGGAACGCGAGTACCTGCTGCTCAACGTCTGAGACACTTTCCAATCTTGACGATGCGGCAATAGACTTGGCCCTTGCCGAAACCTGGCTCGCTCCTGAAGCCAGCCCGGCACGGGAGGAACGACCATGAACGCAAGACACCTCGTCCGACTTTGCGCCGCCGCCGCGTTAGCTGGCAGCTTTTCATCCCTCGCAGCCGCCGAGACGGCCTACAACGCATCCGGCACCGGCACCGCCATCGACAGGTCGGTCGTCAGGCAGATCGGCGACAATCATCTCGCCATTATGCACATGGCCGAATATTCCGAGTTCAAGCCCGACACCGCCGACAACCCGATGGCGGGTCTCAACGGCGACTGCTTCGGCTTTATCGAGGTGCTCGGCATGTCCACCCAAGGAAACGGCTTTTGCCAGTGGACCGACATCGCCGGAAACGGCGTGACCGTCCGCTGGGAAGTGGACTCGCTCAACCAGGACGGGTCGACCAACGGCAACTGGCGGTTCGTCGCCGGAACGGGTCCATGGGAAGGGGTCAGCGGAGGCGGCACCTATACCGTGTCGATGGGCGAAGGACAGACGCGCACCAACAAGATCACCGGCGCCTACGTCCTGCCCGACTGAGACAGCCTGGACGCCGCTCAGGCCTGCCGCTCGGGCACCTTGACGACGAGGCCGTCGACCGCGTCCGAAATCTTGATCTGGCAGGAAAGCCGGGAGTTGGGCTGAACCTCGTAGGCGAAGTCCAGCATGTCCTCTTCCATGGCGGACGGCTGGCCGACGACGTCGGTCCATGCGTCGTCCACGTAGACATGACAGGTGGCGCAGGCAAGCGCGCCGCCGCACTCGGCCTCGATACCGGGCACCATGTGCTTGATGGCCGTTTCCATGACGGTGGAGCCGTTGTCGGCTTCCACTTCGTGCCGCGTGCCAGACGGCTCGATATACGTGATCTTGGCCATGCAGATAGTCTCACCTGAACGCAAATGACCGGGCTGCGAAGGCGAGCCCGTATGTCCCCGCAGGCGAAATAACGCGTGGAATGCGCGGATTCAACTCTACCGACCTCTCAAGAGGCCGGAAGGGGAGTGAAAATCCTTCCCGGAGGCCTACTGACTGACTTGGCTCAGGTAGCTGCGAACGCAGGCATTCGCCGCCGAAACCCGTTCCAGCAGGTCCTGCGCGGCGCGCCGGTGTGCCTCGTCGTGGACCTGCCCGCCGAGCGCTTCGGCCGCTTCTGCGGCGCGTGCCAGCGGAAAGGCCCCGATGCCCTTGGCCGAACCCTTTATCGTGTGCACGGCGCGCGACCAGTCGCGCTGGCTTTCCGCCGCCTGCAGGCGCAACAGGTAAACCTGGCTCTGCACCACAAACAGGCTGAGGATCTCGCGTTCCAGTGCGACATCGCCGAGCGTCTGCCGTGCCAGGTGCACGAGATCAATCTCGCGGTCATCTGTCTTGGTTTCGACTGCCGCCGCGCCCCCGCTCGCCGGCATCTCCAATTCGTACTTCAGTGCTGCTTGAGCCATATGCCCCCCCATTCTTCGAGCAGGGCCACCATGACCCAACGGAATGGCCAACGGCGTTAATCGGAGCGGAAAATGCCGGGTTAACGCCCGACTTGGTCAACCAAACCTTGACGCGCTCATGGTCGGGCCGGTTTGCCGGCGAGCATCTGCCGGCCTGCGGGCGTCAGCTTGCAGACCTCCCAGTCCGGCTTGATCGGGTTGGCGACCCACGGCTCGGCCCAGCCATGATCGATGCAGGCGCGAATCGTTTTCGCGTTGATGCGCTGCCCCTGCGAATCGAACAGCGGCAGCTTCCCGCCGGGCTGAGAAAGCCCGGTTTTCAGCCACGCCAGCTGTGCATCGGTCGCCTTCGCTGTTGCAGAACTGCCGCGCCCGCCGCTGGAAATTCCGCTGTCGGCTTGATCGGACGCCATTTCGCCTCCTGTGGCACAGTTTGGGCACAATTGCGGGCTTGCTCGTCGTTAACGATAAATTAACAGAACAGGCCTTGCCGCTTCTCTAGGGGCGACTTTCTCACTACACTGACCACGCGGCAAGATTGTGCGGGACGGGTGCGGCATCTCCCCGCCAAATGGGCCAGAGGCGCAGATTCGGTTTACCAACGGCAGCGGGTAAAGGTGCAAACCCGGTTCCGATTGGGTATGTGCGATCCCAAAGGCCTGCGTCAGACCGGCCGCAAGTTGCCGGCGAACCCGCGTTCTGGGGCTCGCCGATACGAGTAAAGAGTACGGATACGAGGCGATCCAAATGGCGAACCAACGCAAGACTTCCGATGCAAGCGCGGCGGCAGTCGACAAGGCGGTAGAGCTGGACGACGAGACCAACGGCAGCGAGTCCGGGAACGGCTCCGCCAAGGCGGGCACGTCCACGAAAGGCTCACGCCGCGGGGCAAAGGCGGGCGACGACGAGTTCGCGCTCGACGACTTTGCCCGTTCGCTGTCGGATGGCGACGACGCGCCGATGTCCGGCATCGCGGCCGCCAACGATGATCGCCCGAGCCTCGAGACGCTGCTCTATCGCCTGCAGCGCCGCCCCTCCACCGCCCCGTTTATGGTCGCCGGCCTGCTCGGCGCCGTCTGGGCGTTCATCGGCATCGTGATCGGCCTTGGCCTCTACGGGCCGAGCCTGTTCGAGGTCACCAATCCGAGCGTCGTGCGCGACCAGCCGGGCATGATCGCCGTCTACGCGGCCATTGCCGTGCCGGTGTTCTTCTTCTTTGCCGTCGGCCTCATGGTCTGGCGCGCGCAGGACATGAAGCTTGCCGGTCGCACGCTGGCCGAAGTTGCGCTCCGTCTCGCCGAGCCGGAATCCACCGCAATCGAATCGGTCTCCACCATAGGTCAGGCCATCCGCCGCGAAGTGAACGCGATGGGTGATGGGGTTGATCGCGCGCTGGCGCGTGCCAACGAACTCGAATCGACCGTCCACAACGAGGTCACCGAACTCGAGACCGCCTACACCGAGAACGAGCGCCGCATGCGCAACCTTCTCGACCAGTTGCGCTCCGAGCGTGAAGCCATCATCGGCAATGCTGACCTGCTGCGCGATGCGCTGCTTGGCGCCCACACGGACCTCTCCGAACAGATCCGCACCGTGTCCGTAACGCTTGCCGGCTCGGTCAACGAGGCCGGCGACGGCGTCACCCGCCGCCTCGAGGCCAAGGCTGCCGAAGTGACCGAGACCATGGCCGCCACCGGCGACCAGCTCATCACCTCCTTTGACGAACGCTCCGAAAGCTACATCCAGCGCATCAGCGAAGGCCGCAACCAGGTCGCCGACGCGCTGTCGAACAACGCCGAGGAACTCGTCGCATCGCTCACCGAGCACTCCGAGACCTACCTCGCCCGCCTCACCGAGCGTCACCGCGAGATCGGCGAGACGCTGGCCGCCAATTCCGACCAGCTCATCGGCACCCTCAACGAGCAGAGCGAAACCTACATCGCGCGCATCACCGAGGGTCGCGAGCAGATCGGCGAGGCGCTGGCCGCCAATGCCGACGAACTCGTCAAGACGCTGGCCGACCAGAGCGAGAACTACATCACCCGCATCAACGAGGGCCGCGACGAGATCGCCACCGCCATGACGGCGACCGGCGAGCACCTCATCGTGACGCTTGCCGAGCAGAGCGAGAGCTACATCGGGCGCATTTCCGAGGGCCGCAACCAGGTGGCCGACGCGCTTGCCTCCACCGGCGATGCAATCCTCGCCGAAATGGTCTCGCAGGCCGGCCGCGTCGACGAGCAGCTCGTCGAGCGTGCTCGCGAGATGGTGCAGACCCTCAACGAGCAGACCGACCGCATCGGCGACGATTTTTCCGCCGTCGGCATGTCCATTGCCGAGCAGATCGCCACCGCCGGCAACGAGATCGCCCTGCGCCTCGACAGCGCCGGCGAAGCCATGCACCAGTCCGTGGTGGTTGGCGGCAACGACCTCGTGGAGCGTCTCACGCAGGCCTCCGAAGGCCTGTCCAACGAAGCCGCCGTGCGCGCTGCCGACTATGTCGAGCAGCTCGGCATCATTTCCGCGGAAGTCTCGCGCGCCATCACCTCGCGCGGCGAAGCCATCAACACCGCCCTCAGCGAAACCGGCCAGCGCTCGGTTGACGCCATCGTATCGCGCGGCGCGGTCGTCAACGACATGCTGAGCGGCACGCTCAACATGACCCACGACCTGCTCAACGTGCGCGGCGAGGAACTGGCCGAGCGCCTGAACTCGCACTCGGTCGATATCGGCGAAGCGATGCGTGCCCAGACCGACCTGCTCGACCAGTCGATGCAGACGCACAACCACGCCATTTCCGAAACGCTGCAGGTCAACACCAGCCTGCTGGAGCAGACGCTGAACTCGCGCGCCGACGAGATGGTCGCCGCGATCCAGAACACCAGCTCCGCAGTGAGCGATTCGCTGACCATCCGCTCCGACGAGGTCATCTCCACCATGGTGGAGCGCACCGATGCCATCACCGGCCAGATGCGCGAACAGGCCTCTGCCCTCATCCAGTCGGTCGACGACAATTCCGACGGTCTTGCCAAGCAGATCAACGACAGCGCCATCGCCCTCATCAACGCGATGCAGCAGCGCGCCACCGAGGTGGACAACACCCTGCACACGCGCACCAACGCCATCGAGAAGACGCTGGTGGAGCGCACCGAGGCCTTCACCAACTCGGTGTCGGAACGCGCGCTCGTCATCGACCAGGCTCTCGACATGCGCCTGTCGGAAATCCGCACCATCCTCGAGGAACAGGGCGGCGAGCTCGACTCCGCGCTGGAAAACCGCGTCACCCGCCTGACCGAGACGCTGGCCTCCGGTGTTGCCGGCGTGGAAACCACGCTCGGCGTGCGCGGCGACAAGCTGATCAGCGACCTGCAGGCGCGCAACTCCGACCTGGAGAACACGTTCACCAAGTCGTCCGAGATCCTGACGACGGGCGTCGACACCCAGCTTGGCCACCTCACCGAGGCTGTCACCAAGGCAGGCGAGATGCTGATGTCGGGCATCGACCAGCACCAGAAGCTGCTGGAAGAGACCGCAGAGCGCACCAATGACGCGCTGATCTCCGGCATCGACACGCACCGCGAGACGCTGGAAGACGTGGTTGGCCGCGCCACTGGCGCCATCAGCCAGGCCATCGAGCTCAAGGGCGGCGAAGCCGCGCAGGCCATTGCGCGTGAAGGCCTCGACGTTACTCGCAAGCTGTCGGAAACCGGCGAAGTCGCGGTGCAGGCCATCGAGGCACACACCACGCGCATGGTCGACGAGGTCACCTCCACCAGCAACGAGCTGTCGACCAAGGTCGAGTCCATCTTCGAGCGCCTGAGCCAGTCGAACACCGTGCTGCGCGAAGTCCTCTCCGGTGCCAGCCACAACCTCGCCGACATCGAGACGAACCTCACCGAGCAGGTCGGCCAGTTCCGCACCGCGCTCGATTCCGCCATGCAGATCGGCGAGGAATCCAACCGCCGCATCGAGTCGCAGGTGTCGCTGCTGGAGACGACCACCTCCAAGATGCTCACCGACCTCTCCGATCTCGGCGTGCACTTCGACACCCAGCGCGCCTCGCTCGACAAAACGATTATGCAGCTGGCCGACGCCGACTCGCAGATCGACATCAACATCGACGAGCGTCGCGAGAAGCTGGAAGCCCTTGCCGCCAACGTCGCCCAGACCTCCAAGGACGTCGACGCCATCATGTCGACCTACAAGGGCCTGGTGGAAGACGCGCTGGAAGCCGCCGAATCCCGTGCCCGCGAGATCGGCGACACCATGGGCAAGACGACCGCCGAGACCGCCCAGCAGGCTCTCGACAACATCGACCAGGTCCGCCTGCGCGCCGAGGCTGCGGCCCAGTCCGTCGACGACAAGACCCGCGCTGCCGGCGAATCCGTTGTTGCCCAGCTGCTGCGCTTCGAGGAATCGGCTGGCGAGATTTCCGGCCGCTTCACCGGCAACACGCAGGAAACGACCGAGACCCTGCTGCGCCAGCTTGCGCAGATGGAAGGCTCCGCCGGCGAGATCACCGAGCGCTTTGCGAACATGGCGAAGACCGCGGGCGACACCCTGCGTGGCCAGCTTGTCGCGCTGCAGGATGCCGCCGGTGGCACGACCGGCAAGATCGAGGAAATCGCCAAGCTCACCACCGACCGCGTGTTCGGCGAGATGACGGCCATGGAAGAAGCAGCCGGCACGGTTGCCGAGCGCGTCTCCGATGCCGCAAAGAAGGCAACCGCCACGCTGGTTGCCGAGTTCGCGGAAATGGACACCACCGCCGGTGGTCTTGGCGAACGCATCGCCGAGATCGCCAAGCAGACCGGCCGCAGCGTTGCCGCCGAGATGGCGGCCATGGAAGGCACAACCGACGCGCTGGCCGCCCGCATCGCCGAAGTCGCCCAGCAGACCGGCCAGGCCGTCGCCGGCGAGCTGGTCTCGATGGACAATGCCGCTGCGTCCATGTCCGACCGTCTGGCAGAAGTGGCCCGCCGGACCGGCGAGAACATCGCGTCTGAACTCTCCACCATCGAGAGCGGCGCGGGGTCCATTTCGGACCGCCTCGCCGAGGTCGCCCGCACCACTGCCGAGAACATCGCGCAGGAACTGGCCTCGATGGAAGGCGCTGCCGACACCGTCGCTGCCCGCCTGCACGACGTCGCCCGCCAGACCGGCGAGAGCGTCGCCACCGAGTTGGTGAACATGGAAAGCGCCGCCGACAGCACCTCGTCGCGCATCACCGGAATCACCCGCGACACCGGCGGCGCCGTCGTTTCCGAACTTGGCTCCATGGAGAGCCACGCCGAGACGCTTTCGAGCCGCATTTCCGAGGTCGCCAAGCAGACCGGCCACAACCTCGCTGCCGAAATCGCCGCCATGGAAGGCACCGCCTCCATGATCGCCGAGCGCATCGCCGATGCGGTCCGCGAGGCACGCCAGTCTTTGGCCGGCGAGATGGAGATCATCGAGCGGACCGCAGGCTCGACCTCCGACACGGTTCATGCCCGTGCCCGCGAAGCGGTCAACCGCGTCGCAGCCGAGATCACCGCGATGGAAGATGCTGCGTCCCAGCTGTCCGCCCGGATCGGCGAAAGCGCGCGCGAAGCAACCGACCGCGTGTCGGCTGAAGTCCTCGCCATGGAACAGGCCGCAGCCGCCGTTGCCGATTCGGTCGGCGACCGCGCCCGCATGGCCAGCGACCGCCTGCTTGGCGAGATCACCTCGCTGCAGGACACCGCAGCCTCCGTTGCAGACCTCGTCGGCGACCGTGCCAAATCCGCCAACGACAAGCTCCTCGCGGAGATTGCCGCCCTGCGCGACACGGCAGAGGAAGTCTCCCGCAGCGTCGGCGAGCGAGCCACCGGTTCCGTCCAGCAGGCCCAGCGCGAGATCGAGATCCTGCGCCAGGCGAGCGAGGAAGTTGCCGAGACGATCAGCGAGCGCACCATTGCGTCGGCTGACTCGGTTGTTGCCCAGCTCGACCGCGTCCGCACCTCGGCTGAAGGCATCCGCGAGGTTCTCGGCCAGGCGACCGACGGTTCCGCCGCCGCCGTTCAGGCCTACCTGCGTGACCTCGTGGAAACGGTCGACCGCGAAACCAACCGCGCGACCTCGGTCGTCCGCTCCAACTACGACACCGCCAGCCGCGAGGTTGCCGACCTCATCGCCGCCGCCACCGAGCGCCTTTCGGAATCGGGCGACAGCATGCGCAAGGCTGCCCGCGAGATGATCGAGGAACTGGAATCGACCCGCAGCGAATTGCAGCGTGGCGCGATGGACCTCCCGCGCGAGGTGCAGGACAACTCCGACGCCATGCGCCGGGCCGTGTCCGACCAGGTGAAGGCGCTCAACGAACTGTCCGACATCGTCACCCGTCACGGTGGCCGCAGCCTCGACGTGGCGACACCGCCGCAGCGCTCTGCCTCCGCAGCCCGCCCGGCGCCGCGTGCGCCGGAGCGCGAGCCGCAGCAGGCAGCCCCTGCCCCGCGCCCGGCCCGCGACGAGCAGCCGGTGATCGTTGCCGCACCACGCGACCGTGGCTCGGCCTCCGAGACCATGGGCCGCCTGCACCGCGAGCAGCGCGCCGAGCCGACCCCGATGCCGCGCAATCCCGCGCACATCCTGGAGACGCTCAACGCGACCGCCGTCGACATCGTGCGCGCGCTCAACGACGGCTCCTACGCCGAACTGTACGAGCGTTATCGCCGTGGCGACCGCGACATCTTCGTGCGCCGTCTCTACGCCCGCCGCGACAACGGCATCCTCGAAGAGCTGCGCCGCAAGTACCGCGCCGACAACGAGCTTCGCTCTGCCGTCGACCGCTACATGGACGAGTTCGAGGGCCTGCTGGGCGAGATCGCCGAACAGGACAACGATGGCACCATGCGCCAGATGTACCTGACCTCCGAGCCGAGCAAGGTCTTTGCCATGCTCGCGGAAGTCACGGGCCGCACGGCCTGAGGCACAAGCTTTCGGCGGCTCTGCCGCCAGGCGTCAGACAGGTTCGACAACGGCCCGCCAGAGGCCGCGCCGAACCGACAGGACCCACAAGACCACAAGAGGCCCGCTTCATCCGAGGCGGGCCTTTCGCTTGTCTGCAGTCGGTCAATCCGGAGTGGGCAAGGCAGCGGCCACGGCGCGTCGTAGGGCAATTGAATGTCTGCCACAAACGCCCAGACCTGCGCCCTTCGCACTCTCCTCCGGCCATGCCGCGTAGGCTTGCCGACACGCTCGACCGTCAGTGCCCAGGCTGGCGCAATGGGATATGCAGGCGCGTGTCAGCGCAGCTTTCGCCGAACGCGGAGCGTCACTATCGGACGTAAGGAGAAAGTCGCAGCGCGCGTCAGATCTTCGAGAGCGTCCAGCGTACAAGCTGGTCGATGGCCGCCTGCGACGCGGAATCGAGCGCATCCACCATCTCGTCGTTGCTGGTGCCGTAGATCGAGGCCTGTCCACCGATCTGGCGCGTGGCAAGGACCCGGCCGTTGCGATCGTTCATCAGCTTCACGCCGATGGCCACGACGGCGAGGCCGGTCGCGGTATCGACCTCGAAGTTGCGGATATCGAGGACCAGCTGGTAGTTGATCAGCAACCCCTCGCCCGGACGCCCGACGGCGCGCACGCGGCCGGTATTCTCGAACGACTGGACGATACGCGTTTGCAGCAGCTTCGGCAGCTTGTCCGTCCACTGCGCGCCCTTGAGATAGGTGACGACGCTGGGCTCGGGACGCAGCAGGATGCGCTCGCTGTCGAGGACGCTGACGGACGTCGGATTAGCAATGAGGATCTGTGCGCGGGTCGAACCGACCTTGCCGGAAAATTCGGTCGGCGCGGTCAGGTCATAGGTTTCCGGCGGGGGACCTTGCACGACGGAGCAGCCGGCAAGCAGCCAGCAAGCAGCAACCAGGCCGATGCTCCTGTATTTACGCATGTCCCACACGCCCCCTAAGCGCCTTCAAGCGCAGCGGTAGGTTAGACCGTGCGATTGACCCAGAGTCAACGCCGGTAACCCCCGCTTGTCTCTCTGACCTGCGACTGTCCGGAGATGAACCGCCCCGGGTTCTTTTCAAGGTTCTCAACCACGCGGTTGATGTTCGAAAGCGTCTGCCGTCCATCGACGACGAGTGCGTCCAGGTTCCGCATGCCCTTGCCCGAAAGCTGGGTCGAAAGCTGGCGGAAGGCCCGCGCGGCAGCCGTCACTTCCTCGATCAGGTTGCCGCCCTGGCTGTTGTCGAAACCGGACACGATGCCGTCGATCTTCGCTGCCGTCTCGCGGAACTGCGCGGCAACCGCCCCGGCATCGTCGAAGAACTTGCCGATCTGCTCCTCGCGCCCGCCAAGGGTCGAGGTGAACGACTCGATATTGGTGATGCTGGTCTGGATGGCTTCGGGATCGATCTTGTCGGCAATCGCGGCAAGCTGCTTGGCCGCCTTGCTGGCATCGCCGATGAACGCCTTCAGCTCATCCGTGCTGCCCGACAGGCCTTCGGTGAAAGTCTTCACGTTCTCGACCGTCTCACGCACCGATTCCGGGCTGATGACGTCAAGCCGCTCCTGCAGCGACAGCGACAGCGTCTCCAGCTTCTCGCCGAGGCTGTTGAGACGGCGCGCGACTGCAGCCGCGTCATCCATGAAGGACCCGATCGTGTCGGCCCGGTCGGCCAGCGCCTCGGAGAACTTCTCGATGTTGCGGATCGAATTGTTGATGCCGGTCTGGTTGCCCGCGAGGATGTCGTCGACCCGCGTCACGGCGGAATCGAGCTTCGTCATCAGGGTCTGCGCCCGGTCAATGATGCTCTGCACCGTGGAGGCCTCGGCATAGATGATCGGGTAGTCGGACCCGCCCCACGCGTCCGTCAGCGCAGCGGTATCGGCCCGTCCGCTGATCAACTGGATGAACGGAACGCCGGTGAAGCCCTGGCTCTGGATCTGGGCGCGCGTATCGACGCGAACCGGCGTGTTGGCTTCGACCGAAATGCGCGCGATCACCTGCGTCGGATCGTCGGGCGCAAGGCGCATGTCTTCCACCGAGCCGACCTTGATGCCGTTGAACATGACAGGCGCGCCGACGCCCAGACCCGTCACCTGGTCGGCAAAGACCACGCGGTACGTCTGCTCCGGCCCGGCATCGGCGAAGCGCGAATACCAGTAGGTGAACGCCAGCAACGCAAACAGCGTCCCGAGCGTGAACAGGCCGACTATGAACGGGCTTGCGCGCGTTTCCATCAGGCGTGAACCTCTTCTTGGCCGGCCGATTGATACTGAACCGTCTGGGCGCGGTTCCCGTGGAAGTAGGACTGCACCCAAGGATCATCGTAGGCCAGGATCGTATCGAGATCACCCTCGACCATCACCTTCTTGCCCCCCAGGATCGCGATGCGGGTGCAGGCCCGGTAGAGGCTGCCCAGATCGTGGGTGACCATGAAGACGCTGAGACCGAGAGTCTCCTTCAGACTGGTTATCAGATCGTCAAACTCCGCCGCGCCGACCGGGTCGAGGCCCGAGGTCGGTTCGTCGAGAAACAGGATATCGGGGTTGAGCGCCAGCGCGCGCGCCAGAGCCGCGCGCTTGATCATGCCGCCCGACAGCTCCGATGGATACTTGGTTCCAGCGTTCGGCGCGAGTCCCACCATGGCAAGCGTCAGCTCGGCCAGTTCGTCCATCAGCTTCTGGGAGATGTCCATGTGCTCGCGCATCGGTACCTGGACGTTCTCGCGAACGGTCAGCGAGGAGAACAGCGCGCCATGCTGGAACAGGACGCCCCAGCGGCGCTCGATCTTGCGCTGATTTTCGAGCGAGAGCTTGGACAGGTCGCGCCCGAAATAGCGGATCGTACCGGCGCGCTTGGGCAGCAGGCCGATGAGCGTGCGCATCAGCACCGACTTGCCGGTGCCGGACGGCCCGACGACGCCGAGGACTTCGCTGCGCTTCAGCTGGATGTCGAGGTTCTCGATGATGTTCATATCATCGAATCCGACCGTCAGCCCGCTCGCCTGCAGCAGGTAGCCTGTCGTCTTGATCGCGCGTGGGTTGATTGCCATGCCGCCTACTACCCATCAACCATGGCGTAATAGAGGACGAAAATGCCGTCGATCACGATCACCAGGAAGATCGATTTGACCACCGAGGCCGTCGTCCGCTTGCCAAGCGAGTCCGTGGAGCCGACCACCTGGAGCCCTTCCAGCACCGCGACCAGCCCGATCACCACCGCCATGAAAGGCGCCTTGATGATGCCGCGCGTGAAGTTGATGAGGTCCACCTGGTCGCGCAGCCGCTCGATGAACAGGTCGATCGGCACGCCGCCGTAAACGAACGAGACGACGGCAGCCGCCGTCAGCGCCGAGAAGTTGCCGATGAAGGTCAGCAGCGGGACGGCAATGACGAGCGCGGTCAGGCGCGGAACGATGATGACCTCGATCGGGTCGAGCGCGAGCGTGCGCACGGCGTCGATTTCCTCGCGCATCTTCATGGCGCCGACTTCCGCCGTGAAGGCGCTGCCGGACCGGCCAGCTACCATGATGGCGGTCAGCAGCACGCCGAGTTCGCGCAGGATGACGATGCCGACGAAGTTCACCGCCAGCTGTTCCGCGCCGAAGTCGCGCAGCTGGTAAATCGACTGCTGCGCGACGATGGCACCGATCACGAATGTGATGAGCGCCACGATGGGAATGGCGCGCACGCCGCTCTGCTCGAGGTGATAGAGGATCGGCGTGACGCGCAGCTTGGAAGGATGGCGCACAATCGAGAAACCGATGCTGACCATCGCCCCGATCAGCTCCGTCAGCCGGCGCATGTCGCCAACCGATGAAATGACGGACTTGCCGGCGTCCTCCACCAGCACGCGCGCTGCCGCGGGCTTCGGCGGCTCGGGGATCATGGGGCGGTCGGACTCGGCGACCTCCTGCAACAGGATGCGCGCGGCGCGGCCGACCGATTCAAAGCTGATGGCGTGGTTGGCGGCAGCCAGTTGCTTGGCGGAACGATGGATCAGCCAGGCACCGGAAACGTCGATCTTTTCGAGGTCGGACAGGTCAATGACGACGCTGCGTCCGTTTTCGGGCATGGTGAAGTCGGACAGAGCGCGTTCGACTTCCGTCAGGTTGCGGATGATCCACGACCCGAAGGGCTTGAAGCGCAACACTTCGCCGCCATCTTCGAACCGGTACCCGTTATGGATCGCCGCTACCGTCACAGACCCGCCTCTGCCCATGGCCGCAACGCTGGAATACCGGCCATGTCCCCCACTTTGCCGCTCTTGTTGAGAGCCGGCATACTGGGGTAATCCGACAGTGACGTACAGACAAGTTCCCGAAAGCCACAGGCCCGGCAAAAATGGAAATCTCACAGCCCTATCTGCTTTTTCTCGGTGACGTTCACGACCATCTGGCCGCAAAGACGGCACAGGGCATCGTCGACTGGCGACGCGAATGGTGCGAAGGCCAACTCCGGCTCGAGGGCTGCAAGGCCGATTGCGGCTTGCCCGACATGGGCGTTGCGGACGCCAGGGCCGCCGGCGTGAAGACCATGGTCGTCGGCGTCGTGAACCCCGGCGGCGTGCTGCCGGACCACTGGATCGCGACCATCGTCGAGGCCATCGAGGCCGGCATGGATATCGCAACCGGCCTGCATCAGCGGCTACGCGACGTGCCCGAGATCGCCGAAGCCGCCGACAATGCCGGCGTGAAGCTGATCGACGTGCGCCATTCAACCCAGCGCTTTGCCACCGGCAAGGGCACGAAGCGACCGGGCAAGCGGCTGCTGACCGTCGGCACGGACTGCTCCGTCGGCAAGAAGTACACCTCGCTGGCGCTGGAAAAGGGCATGCGCGATGCCGGCATGAACGCCGATTTCCGCGCAACCGGCCAGACCGGCGTATTCATCTCCGGGCGGGGCGTCTCCATCGATGCGGTGGTCGCCGACTTCATCGCGGGCGCTGCGGAATGGCTTTCGCCGGCCAATGACCCGGACCACTGGGACGTGGTCGAGGGACAGGGTTCGCTCTTCCACCCGAGCTTTGCAGGCGTCAGCCTCGGCCTGTTGCACGGCGCGCAGCCGGACGCGTTTGTCGTCTGCCACGAACCGACCCGCACCAAGATGCGAAATGTCGAGACGCCGATTGCCGATATTGGCGACGTCATCGACATGACAATCGCCCATGGCCGCCTCACCAACCCGGATATCACCTGCGTCGGTCTGGCGATCAACACCAAGGCGCTGGACGATGACGCGGCCAAGGCGATCATCTCCGACCTTGGCGAGAAATACGGGCTGCCCGCCTGCGACCCGATCCGCACCGGGGTCGCGCCCATCGTCGAACGGATCAAGCAGCTTGGCTGAGCCGGTGAAGCTTTTAACCGATGTCGAGCGCTGGCCCATCGCCGGCAGCTTCACGATCGCGCGCGGCTCCAAGACCGAGGCCGTGGTCGTCACGGCGACGCTGGACGACGGCCAGCACACGGGCCGCGGCGAATGCGTGCCCTATGCGCGCTACGGCGAAAGCGTGGAGAGTGTGCGCGGCCAGATCGAGGACATGGCAGCCCGGCTCGGTGACGGCCTGAGCCGGGATGGCCTGCGCAACGCCATGCCGGCAGGTGCTGCGCGAAACGCGCTCGATTGCGCCATGTGGGACCTCGAATGCAAGCGCGCGGGCAAGCGCTGCTGGGAGCTCGCAGGCCAGCCGGAGCCCAAGGACATCGTCACCGCATACACGCTGAGCCTCGGCACGCCCGAAACAATGCTGGAAGCCGCCCGCAAGGCGTCCGCCCGCCCGCTGCTGAAGGTCAAGCTCGGCGGCGACGGCGACATGGAGCGCATTGCCGCTGTGCGTCAAGGCGCGCCGAATTCCCGCCTCATCATCGATGCCAACGAGGGCTGGTCGGAAGGCAATCTCGCGTCCAACCTCGCAGCCTGCGCCCGCGCGGGCGTCGAACTGATCGAGCAGCCCATGCCCGCCGAAGACGACGAGGCGCTGCGCGACGTGCGCTCCGACATTCTCATCTGTGCCGATGAAAGCGCCCACGACCTCTCCACCCTGATGGAGCTGGAAGGCAAGTACACTGCGATCAACGTGAAGATCGACAAGACCGGCGGCCTGACGGAGGCGCTGGATCTCGCCCACGCAGCGAAGTCGAAAGGCATGGTGGTGATGGTCGGCTGCATGCTGGCGACATCGCTCGCCATGGCGCCGGCCCTGGTGGTGGCTGCCAGCGCCGACTATGTCGACCTCGACGGCCCGCTGCTTCTTGCCCGCGACCGCGAACCGGGGCTGACCTTCGATGGCAGCCGCATCCTGACGCCGCCAGCCGAATTGTGGGGCTAGGTCAGGACGGGTCGCGCATCCGCGTCAGCCCGAACAGCCCGACCGCGCCACCGACGAGCGACAGCACCGCCATCGCTGCGTAGGACGCGCCGCCAAGGCTCTCGTAGAGCGGACCGGCCATCATGTTTAGCGAAAAGGCGAAAAGCCCCGTCAGGGTGTAGTAGAGGCCCTGCACCGCGTTGCTGCCGTGTGACATGCGCTCCCCCAGATAGGCCATCGCCGCAAGGTGCGATGCACCGAAGGTCAGCCCGTGCAGTGCCTGTAGCGGAAACAGCATCGCCAGCGGCGGGTCGAACGCCATGGCGCTCCAGCGCACCAGTGCCGCGCCCATGCCGACGGCGAGAAGTCCCGCGATGCCGATGCGCGCCCGCACGACGCCGGAACACGCAAACAGGATGATCTCCGCAACGACACCAACCGCCCAGAGCGGACCGGCCACCGCGCTGCCGATGCCTTGCGTCTGCCAGTGCACGGTGCCGAAGACATAGAACTGGTTGTGGCTGGCGAGCACGAGGCCGGTCCCGGCCAGCACCACGAGGTTGCGTCGGTTGGCGGCGGCCCGCAGCGACGCGATGAGCCCCGCCGGGCGATAGGCTGACGCGCCGGTCTCCTCCACCTGCGGCAGGCGAAACCCCGCCAGCAAGAGCGCGAACGCTGCCGCTGCCATCAGCCAGACGGCGAAGATCGGCCCGGTCACGCCGAGCACCAGCCCAGCCCCGACATTGCCGACGATGAACGTGGCGGACCCCACCAGCCGCATCCGTCCGTAGTCGAGCGCGTAGACGCGCACCCCGCGCAGCGCCAAACCTTCCGATAGCGGCATCAGCGGGCTGAGGAACATCGCATTCATGGCCGAGATGATGGCCGTGGGCACGAAGGCGCCTGTCAGCGAATAGGCGAGCGTCGTCTGGAGGACACCGAAGGCACAGGCGAACAGAACAGCCGGCGCGCGACCCGGCCCGTCCGCCAGCCAGGTGACGACCGGCGTTGCGAAGATCTTCACCGCCAGCGGCAGACCCATGACGACCCCGATCTCCACCGGGCTCAGGCCTTGCGCGCTCAGGTAGGGAGGGAAGAAGGGCAGATAGATGCCGATGAAGGCGAACAGCGCCCCGTAGAACGCCGATACCCGTACCGCGTAAAGCCTCGCGCCAGACACGTCTCACCTCGAATCCATCGGCATTCCGCGTGCCGTGCATGGTGGGTATGACGCAATTAGAAGCGCCACGGAAACCACTTGCTAACTTTTTCCTCGGACTCTCTTGAGGACGGCCAAATCGAGGCCGAATCGAATCGAGCAATCAACGTCCATCAAGGCAGAACGCTTATGTCCGATGATTTGCCCGCGCCGATAACGGAAAACGAATACCAGTCAATCGAAGCTGCGGTCATGGAGACGGCACGTGGCAGATGGTTCCTGGCAGAGTATACCCGGCGCAACCGCAATTCTGATACGCAGCTCGTCCTCGACGCCGTGAACCGGCTCGAGTCGACGCTTTCCAAACCCGCGCAGTCCCAGTCCGGTGTGGCGGATATCCGCCTCGACCTGATCGACATGGCGGAAGCAATCTCGCGCACGCGCACCGAGATCAAGTCGCTCCAGAACGAGGAAGAAGCAGATCGTTTCCTCGACGCGACCGAGGAACTTGATGCCGTCGTCGGCGCGACCGAAAAAGCCACCAACGAAATCCTCACCTCCGCAGAGAAGGTGCAGGAACTCGTCTGGACGATCATGGAAGGCGGTCAGGCGAGCGAAGAGTGCGCCAAGATCGACGAACTGATCATCGACATCTACACCGGCTGTTCCTTCCAGGACATCACCGGCCAGCGCATCCAGAAGGTCGTCGAGGCACTGCGTTATGTGGAAAGCCGCGTCAACGCGATGATCGACATCTGGAACCTGCGCGGCGACGCCGATGCCCCTGCGGACAAACCCGCAGGCGACGACGCCCGCCCCGACGCGCACCTGCTGAACGGCCCGGCAAAGCCGGGCGAGGAAGTCGACCAGGGTTCCATCGACGACGTTTTCGACAGTTACGAGCCTGAGCTCGTCGATCCAGAACCCAATACCGTCGACTGGCAGGCACCTTCGATCGTCAACGCGGATGATGCCTCGCGGGTGGAATGCGACGATTCCGATTTGGCTTTCGCATCCATCGATTCCGACGACGAGGACGTCGATGTCGCGGCACAGGCCGAAGCCGACCTCGAAGCCGCCGCCGACGACGAGGCGGACGAGGAAATGCGCGAACGTCTGGCCGGTGGCTACCGCCTGAGCCAGGTACAGGCGCTGGCGGCCTGCAGCTAGGCTGGACTTTCTGCTGTACGCAGTGCGGTCTCGAACATTCCCGCGTCGACATTGCCACCCGAAAGCACGACGAGCACCGTGCGGCCCTGAACGTCGATCTTGCCCGATAGCAGGGCGGCGAGCGCAACCGCGCCGCCGGGCTCCAGCACCAGCTTGAGGTTCGCAAAGGCCCACGCCACGGCCGACAGGGCCTGCGCGTCCGACACGACGAGTCCGCCCGCCAGCCGCTTCCAGTTGATCGCGAACCCCGTCTCGCCCGGTGACGGCGTCAGCAAGGCGTCGCACAGCGAGCCGGACGTGGTGGCGTTGAACTGGATCGTCCCGCTCTTCAGCGAGCGGGCCATGTCATCGAAGTTTTCCGGCTCGACCGAGTAGATGCGCGCATCGGGAAAGCGGTCGTGCACGGAAAGGCAGACGCCTGCCGTCAGCCCGCCGCCGCCGGTGCACACCAGCACGTCGTCGAGGCTGAGACCGGCCTCGGCAATGTCATCGGCGGCCTCAAGACCTGCCGTGCCTTGGCCCGCAATGACGAAGGCGTCGTTGTAGGGGTGGACGAAGGTGCCGCCCGTTTCCGCCAGCACCTTCTGGGCGATCAGGTCGCGATCCTCGCTCGCCCGGTCATAGGCAACGACGCGTGCGCCAAGCGCCCTGGTGCGTTCGATCTTGGTCTGTGGCGCATCCGCCGGCATGACGATGGTCGCCTGCATCTCGAACAGTTGTGCCGCCGCCGCGACGCCCTGCGCGTGATTGCCCGATGAACATGCAACCACCCCGCGCTCGCGCGCCTTGGGGTTCATCGCGCTGATGGCGTTATAGGCCCCGCGGAACTTGAACGACCCCGTGCGCTGCAGGCATTCCGGCTTGAGAAACACGCGCGCGCCCAGACGGGCATTCAGGTCGGCACTGGAGATCAGCGGCGTGCGCACCGCCTGTCCGGCGATGCGTCCGGCGGCCGCCCGCACGTCCGCGATGGTCGGAATTTTCAGATCGGCACTGTGCAACGGGATGGCATCGCTCATGCCAGTGCCGGTACCACCGCCACCGGCCGCCCGCAAGCACTATGCAGCGCTCTGCTGCGCCCCGTCGTTTTGGTAGGTGCGCAGGTGGTCGAGGAAGATCTTCGCGCATTCCTCCCACGAGAATTGCAGCGCGTGTTCGCGGCACGCATCGCGCGAGAGCCTGAGAGCGGCGTGGACACCGTGCGCGAGGTCCTCGGTCAACACGCCGACCGGCGCCTTGCCGATGATGTCACGCGGGCCCGTGACCGGCAGCGCAACAACCGGGACGCCGGACGCGAGCGCTTCCATCACCACGAGGCCGAGCGTGTCGGTGCGGCTTGGAAAGACAAAGACATCGGCTGAGGAATAGATCGCGCCAAGCTCCTCGCCTTCCTTCACGCCGAGGAATTTCGCATCCGGGAAGCGGCGCTCCAGTTCAGCGCGCTGCGGCCCGTCACCGACGACCACCTTGGTGCCGGGAATGTCGAGCGACAGGAAGCCCTCGATGTTCTTCTCCACGGCCACGCGCCCGACATACAGCGAGATCGGCCCGGGGAAATCGAGCACCTTCTTCTCGCGCGGGCGGAACTGCTTGTGATCGACACCGCGCGGCCACTTCACCACGGTGCGGAAACCCCGCCCGCGAAGCTCTTCGGCGAGCGCATCGGTGGTCACCATCACCGCGCGGCCAGCGTTGTGGAACCGCGCGAGATAGCGATAGGTCAGGTCCACCGGCACGGGCACGCGCGCGCGCAGGTATTCGGGGAAGCGCGTGTGGTAGCTGGTGGTGAAGGGCTGGCCCGCGTTGATGCACCACTTGCGCACGGCATGGCCGATGGGGCCTTCGGTGGCGATGTGCACATACTCGGGATTGAACGCCTCGATCTTGCGTGCGATCGCGCCGGGCGGTGCCAGCGCAAGCCGGATTTCCGAGTAGGTCGGCAGCGGCATCGTGCGGAAGCCTTCATGCGACAGGATCTTGAAATCCGCACCAAGCGCCTGCGCGTCGGAGCGCACGCGGTCGAGACAGCGGACCACACCGTTCACCTGCGGATACCAGGCATCTGTGGCGAGCAGGACTTTCATCAGGCGGCAACCTCGTCGCGTTTCAGTGGTACAAGCTTCTCGGCGCGGACCTGCGCGCCCCAGTCAATTACTTCCAGCGTTCCGTCCTGGTGTTCCACCAGCGCGGTGCAGCTTTCCACCCAGTCGCCGCAGTTGAGGTAGCGCACCTCGTCCATGATGCGGTCTGCCGCGTGGTGGATGTGGCCGCAGATCACCCCATCGACCTTCTCGCGGCGCGCGGCATCGACGACCGCGCCCTCGAACTCGCCGATGAAGTTGACGGCGTTCTTCACCTTCAGCTTCAGCCATGCCGACAGCGACCAGTAGCCAAAGCCGAACTTTCGGCGTGCCACGTTGAATTGCGTGTTGAAGGCAAGCGCCACCACGTAGGCCCAGTCGCCAAGCAGCGCCAACCACTTCGCGTAGCGCACGACCACGTCGAACTCGTCTCCGTGGATCAGCAGGTAGCGTTCACCGTTGGCCGTCTCGTGCACCGTGCGGCGCACCACCTCGATGCCGCCGAAATGTGTGCCGATGTAATCGCGCAGCACTTCGTCGTGGTTGCCGGGAATGTAGACGATGCGCGCGCCCTTGCGGGACTGGCGCAGCAGCTTCTGCACCACGTCATTGTGCGATTGCGGCCAGTACCAGCCGCGCTTCAGCCGCCAGCAGTCGACGATATCGCCAACTAGGAAGATGGTGTCGGCCTCGTGCTCCTTCAGGAACTCCAGGAACATCTCGGCCTGCGCACCGCGCGTGCCAAGGTGGAGGTCCGAAACGAACAGGGTCCGGAATTTGCGAGTTCGTTCCGCCTTGATCACGGACATCCCCTTCTCTTCTACGGGCTCCGTGAAGCAGGACCCCATCCCGCTTTACGTCCCCAAGCCCGCGAGTGCTGGCAATGGCCTAGCCCGATTCCGGTTTCACTATTATGACAGTAGCCCCATTGCGGTCGCCACCGCAAAGACGGCAACAGGCAGGAGAACGCGACATGGACCTTGGAATCGCCGGCAGGAATGCCATCGTTTGCGCATCGAGCCGCGGCCTCGGGCGCGCCTGCGCCGAGGCACTGGCACAGGCCGGATGCCGCGTCGTGGTCAACGGGCTGGACGAGGAACGGCTGAAGCGCACGGCTGACGAGATCGCCACGGCAACATCTGCGGAGGTCATCCCCGTCGCCGGAGACGTCAGCCTGTCCGACACGCAGGACGCGCTGGTCGCCGCCGCAGGCGAGACGGATATCCTCGTCAACAACAATGCCGGCCCGCCCTTCAAGGATTTCCGCGAACTGGAACGAGAAGAAATGCTCAAGGGCTGCGTGCAGAACATGGTCACGCCCATCGAGATGATCCAGCGCGTGATCGACGGCATGGCCGAGCGCGGCTTCGGGCGCATCGTCAACATCACCTCCGGCTCGGTGAAACAGCCGATCCCCGGCCTCGACCTGTCGTCGGGCGCGCGCGCCGGGCTGACGGCGTTCCTCGCCGGCGTGACGCCGAACTACCTGGCGCGCAACGTGACCATCAACAACATGTTGCCGGGCATGTTCGCCACAGACCGGCTGCAGGGGCTGGTGAAGGCCGCCGTCGCGAAGACCGGGCAGAGCGTGCAGGAAGTCGAGACCCAGCGCCGCGAGGCAATCCCCGCCAAGCGCTTCGGCAACCCCGACGAATTCGGCAAGACATGCGCGTTCCTGTGCTCGGCCCATGCCGGCTACATCGCCAACCAGAACGTGCTGATCGACGGCGGTCGCTTCCCCGGCTGCTGGTGAGCCGCTAGCGCGGGGCGACGCTCGCCGCCGCCTCGCGCAGCCGCTCCAGTGCGCGAACCAGCGAAGGTCCGGGGCAGACTGTTTCCGCCTGCGGCACCACCACCCGGCGCGACGGCGGGAACCGGGCAGCCAGCACGGGATGCGCGAGCATGGCCGCGCCCTGGTCTGCGGCGTCGCCATCTTCCGTCAGGCCCTGCCCGTCGAGGATCAGGAGGTCGACATCGACGGTCGCAAGCCGCTCGGCATCCAGTCTGGCGAAGCCATCGGCCTCAAGCGCGTTCTCCAGCCCGGCTGCACGCATCAGCGCGTCCATCATGGTGGCGCGGCCCGTCACGATGCCGCGCCGCTGGAGATAGAGCGCGCGCAGCTTGCGATTTCCCTGCATCTCACGTGGCGCGAAGGCATCGCGCAATTCGCCCGCCAGCGCCGCGCCCCTTGGCCCCTGCCCGATCAGCAACCCGAAGGTTTCCAGCTGGTCGGCTGCCGCCTGCGGCGTACCGGGAATGCCGAGTTCTTCCACGTTCAAACCGGCGCGACGCATGGCGGCCTTCGCCGGTCCGCCGGAGAACGGGCCGGCCAGCACCAGGTCCGGCTTGCGCACAATCACGTCCTCAGCGTTGCCGCGCGTGAGGTCGTAGCCATCCGCTTTGTCCGCGAAATAAGAGAGCGCCGGGCGCGGGGCATTCCAGCTTAGCGCCGCGATCTGGTCACGATCGGCTAGGGCTAGCAGCAACTGGTCGGCGCACATGTTGACCGAGACGATGCGCGACGGCCTGTCCTGCGCCTGCGCGGCAGACGCAGGAACAAGGCAGAATGCCACGAGAGCCATCCCCACCGCTTGCCGCAGCAGGCGCGATTGCGCATGATCTGCGCCCAATGCGAAGGCAAAGCGCGCCGCGCGAGCAAAGGCGCGACCACAGGGAGAGACTTGCATGAAACTCGTCCGTTTCGGTCACAAGGGCTTTGAGCGCCCCGGTATCATTTCCAGCGACGGGACCATCCGCGATCTGTCCCACGTCGTGTCGGACATTACCGGCGCGGGCCTGCGCCCGGAAGGCCTCGAGCGCATCGCGCGCATCGACCCGGACGACCTGCCGCGCGCGCCCGAGGATGCCCGCATCGGCCCGTGCATCGCCATGCCGTACAACTTCGTCGCCATCGGTCTCAACTACGTGGATCATGCGCAGGAAGCCAACATGCCGATCCCCGAGCAGCCGATCATCTTCAACAAGGCCCCGACTTCCATCAGTGGCCCGTATGACGATGTCGTGCTGCCGGTCGGCGCCAAGAAGGGCGACTGGGAAGTCGAGCTTGGCATCGTCATCGGTAGCCCGTGCGACAATGTCAGCGAGGCCGACGCGATGGACTATGTCGCCGGCTTCTGCGTCTGCAACGACGTTTCCGAACGCCAGTACCAGATGGAAATGGGCGGCGAATGGGTGAAGGGCAAAAGCGCGCCCTCCTTTGGCCCCCTAGGGCCCTGGATGGTGACGAAGGATGAGATCGCCGACCCGCACAATCTCTCGATGTATCTCGACCTCAATGGCAAGCGCATGCAGGACGGCAACACCGCCAACATGATCTTCAAGGTCGATCTCATCGTGTCCTATGTCAGCCGGTTCATCCCGCTGATCCCCGGCGACGTGATCGTCACCGGCACGCCGGCGGGCGTAGGCCTCGGCATGAAGCCGCAGGTCTTCCTCAAGCCCGGCGACGAGATGGTGCTCGGCATCGAGGGACTGGGCGAACAGCGCCAGTCCGTCGTCGCCCACCCGAAGGAATCGGCCCCAGCCGCTGCGCCGGCCCAGCCGGTCGAGGCATCCGAGCCCGACGAACCCATCGAGCTCGCCGACGCGGACGAAACGCCCGAGACCGGCGAGCCGGCGGAAGGCTAGGCGTCGCCGCGCGCAGCGAGGAAAGTCTCCGTGCCGGCCTTGGTCCACGGCGTCAGCCGCGTCTTGGCCGCACGGTAGGACTTCAGGATCTTCGCAAACATCTCGTCCTTGGCGGCTGCTTCGTCCAGCACCGTGACGGAAGCCTCGCGTGCAGCCGTGATCACGTCCTCGGGGAAGGTGCGCAGCTTCACGTCGTACTCGTCGACGAGCGTACGCAGCGCCTGCGCGTTTTCCCAGTCGGATTCAGCGACAGACAGCGCGTTCTCGGCCGCGCATGAATCCGAGACAATGGCTTTCAGGTCGTCCGGCAGGGCCTCGTAGGCTTGAAGCGAGACGAGGCATTCGCCGGTCCCGTTCGGCTCGTGCCAGCCCGGCGCGTAGTAATACGGCGCGACCCGGTAGAAGCCTTGCGCGAAGTCAGACCACGGGCCGAGGAACTCGGCGGCATCCACGAGGCCTGACTGAAGTGCGCCGTAGATGTCGCCGGGCGGCAACGAGACCGACGCCCCTCCGAGCTTGGCAAGGATCGCCCCGCCAAGGCCGGGCATCCGCATCTTCAGGCCCTTGAAGTCATCAAGGCCGTTGATTTCCTTGCGGAACCAGCCGCCCATTTGCATACCGGTATTGCCGCCCATGAACGGCTTGATGCCGGATGGGGCATAAAGCTCGTCCCACAGGTCCTGTCCGCCGCCATGCAGAATCCAGGCTGCGTGTTCCGGCGCGGTCAGGCCGAAGGGGATCGCCGTGTAGAAGACCGAGGCCGGAAGCCTGCCCTGCCAGAAGAAGCTCGCCGTGTGCGCCATCTGCGCGGTGCCGGACTGCACCGCGTCGAAGACCTCGAGCGGCGGCACGATTTCGCCCGCCGCGTAGACCGTGACGTTGAGCGCGCCGCCGCTGGCAGCGGTGATGCGCTGCGCCAGGCGCTCTGCGGTAACGCCCGGTCCCGGCAGGTTCTTCGGCCACGATGTCACCATGCGCCAGTTGCGGGTCTCCTGCGCCTGCACGACGGCGGGGCTTGCAAGACTGGCAGCGCCTGCCGCGCTGGCGGTGAGAAGGTTGCGTCTGGATAGGGTCATGATCTGCCTTTTCCGGTTTCCCAGAGTTCGTGGAAGTGGTGGACGGGGCCGTGGCCCTTGCCCACGTCGAGTTGACCCGAGGCCGACAGCGCTCCGAAAAGGTAGAGCTTGGCCGCCGACACCGCGTCGTTCAGCGCGTCGCCGTGGGCGAGCCGCGCCGCGATGGCCGAGGACAGGGTGCATCCCGTGCCATGCGTGTTCTGCGTGTCGATGCGTGGAGAGGAGAAGCGCTCGTGGCCGCCCTCGTAGACGAGGATGTCGATGGCATCGCCGTCGAGATGCCCGCCCTTGATGAGCACGGCATTGGCACCAGCCGCGCGCAACGCCTCGCCCTGCGCGATCATGTCCTCGATCGTGTGGCCGACGTCTGTTTCCGCCAGAACCGCAGCTTCATGCAGGTTCGGGGTCACGACATCGGCGAGCGGCATCAGCACCTCGCGGATGACGTTGACCGCTTCGGGCTTCAGCAGCGGATCGCCACTGGTGGCGACCATCACCGGGTCGAGCACGATGTTCGACGTGCCGTGGCGTTTCAGCCCGTCGGCGACCGCGCGGATGGTATCGGGATCGCTGAGCATCCCGATCTTCGTGGCCGACACCGCGAGGTCGGAATAGACCGCGTCGATCTGCTGCGTCACGAAGTCCGGCGGCACGTCCATCACGCCGGTGACGCCCTTCGTGTTCTGCGCCGTCAGTGCTGCGATGACCGACGCACCGTAGACGCCAAGCGCAGAGAACGTTTTCAGGTCGGCCTGGATGCCCGCACCCCCGCTGGAATCGGATCCGGCGATTGTTACCGCGATTGGGATCATGCGCCCCTCCCCGCCAGTGCCTCGTCCACCCGCAGCCGCAAGGCCGCTGCCGCATCCTGCGGGTCGTTGGCGCTGATGACGGCGGAGACCACGCAGATGCCGTCCGCACCGGCGGCGACAACCTCGCCCGCCCGCTCCAGCGTAATGCCGGCAATGGCGCAGATCGCGCCGGGGAACCCGCGCGCGCGCAGTGCCTCGGTCATCTCCAGCAGGCCATCGAGGCCGACGGGCGCATCCGGGTTGTCCTTGGACGAGGTCTCGAACACACCGCCAATCGCGCAGTAGTCGATCACGTCGAGCGGCGCGGACTTCACATGGTCCAGGTTCTTGATCGTCAGCCCGATGATCGCGTCGGGGCCGAGCAGACGGCGCGCGTCTGCCGGGTGCATGTCGTCCTGCCCGAGGTGGACACCGTCGGCACCCGACGCCAGCGCCACGTCGACCCGGTCGTTGATGACGAAATCGGCCCGCCCGTCGAGCGTCGCGACGATATCGCGCGCTGAATCGATCATCGCACGGGTATCGCCATCCTTGTCGCGGAGCTGGATCAGCGTTGCGCCGCCATCAGCAGCCTGCGCCGCGAGTTCGGCAAGACTGCCCGCGTGCGGAACGGCCGGATCAACCAGAACGTAAAGCCGCGTATCGACGCGCGGACGATCATCATGAAGTTGTGGCGATGCGCTCATCGCGTGTCAGACCTCTCGGTTGGATGCGTTCAGGAAAAGCGGGCGTGGCGCGCGAGATCGGCGGGCGACAGGGAATAGACCGCATCGACCAGCCGCCATGCGAAACTGCCTGGCCCCTCCGCGCCCTGGTTCGCGTGCTCGGCGGCAACGCCCAGCAGCGCGGCAGCAGCACCAGCCGCGACGAACGGGTCATGCGTCACCGCAAGGAAAGCCGCGGTGAGCGCGGAACCCGCGCAGCCCGTCCCGGTCACCTGCCCAAGCAGCGGATTTCCGTTGTTGAGGTGGCGATGGCGGCTGCCATTGGTCAGGTAGTCCTTGCGGCCGGTGACGAGCAGCACGGTCATCAGGTCGAGGGCCAGCTTGTCGGCCATCTCTGTGGAATAGCCCTCGGCCTCAGCCAGCGCGGTCGCCTCGGCGCGGTTGCAGCGAAGCACCCACGGCTCGCGCTTGAGGATTTCGCGCGTGAACCGCATGCGCGAGGAGGATACGTCCACGAACACGGGGTCCAGCACCCACGGCGTGCCTTCTTCCCCAACGACGTCGAGCGCGCCGGGGATGGCGCTGCGGCGATCCTCGTCCAGCGTGCCGAGATTGACGAGCAGCGCGTCGCATCGCGCGGCGAAGTCCGGCACTTCGACCGGCGACACAGTCATGGACGGCACCGCGCCCGCCGCGATCAGGATGTTCGCGGTGATCGGCTGCGCGACCGTGTTGGTGATGACATGGATTCGCGGCTGCCGTTCGCGCAGGTTGGCCAGCGCATCGGCAGCGGCTGCGGCGATGTCCTCGGGCCGGCTGGCGTTTTCGCCGCTCATGCCCGGCTTCCCGCCGAAATGCACACCGCATGGCGGTGCGTGATGCCCGTAAATGATTTCATCGTTCCCTCCGCCGGCACAATCCGGATCAGGTTCAATGGGTTGGCGATCCGCCTCTCAGTCGCGACTCGTTTGCGCGACACCCCAACGACTGACTATGCACGCAAACCTATGGAGCCACCGCGCCCGTTGCAAGGCTTGCGGCTTGTGCATCCCGGGTGGCATGTGAAAAAGTCCTGATCCTTCAAGCCACCGGAGCCGTTTGCCGATGACGCCGTTCTACATGCTGATCAAGTGCCATCTGGGCAAGGCCTACGAGGTCGCCAACGCCATTGCCGACCGCGAGATCGCCTCGGAAATCTATTCCATCGCGGGCGATCATGACCTGTTGGTGAAGTTCTACGTCGAGGCCGACACCGATATCGGCCATTTCGTCAACGAGAACGTCCACACGGTCGACGGCATTCGCGATACCAAGACGATCCCCACCTTCAAGGCGTTCTGAGGCGCGCGAAAGGACCTGCCCGGTCAGGCCAGCGGAACGCCGCCTGCCTTGCGCTGGCGTGCGCGTTCCAGCCCCAGTTGGCGCTCTCGGTAGATCACGAACAGGCCCGACAGCACGATGATCGACGCGCCCACCAGCATGATCGGCTGCGGTACGTCGTCGAACAGCATGTAGCCCAGCACCATCGCCCAGATCAGCGTCGTGTAGTCGAACGGCGCGATCAGCGATGTCGGCGCGTGGCGGTAGCTTTCGGTCAGGAAGATCTGCGCAACACCGCCGATGAAGCCGATGGTCACCAGTTTCGCGACCATCATCGCGTCGGGAAGCACCCAGCCGAAGGGCAGCGAGGCCAACCCGAACACGGTGCCGCTGACGGAAAAGTAGAAGGTGATCGACATGGTGGATTCGTGCTTGGTCAGCGCGCGGATCTGGATCATGGCAAGCGCCGTGCAGCAGGCAGCCGCCAGCGCCACCATCGCGCCAAGCGATGCGTCATCGCCCCGGTCGATTTCCGACAAGAGGTGTGGCGACAGCACGATGAGCACGCCGACAAAGCCTACGACCACCGCACTCGACCGGTAGATACCGACACGCTCGCCCAGCAGCAGTGGCGCGAGCAGGACCGTGACCAGCGGCGCGGCATAGCCGAGCGTGATGGCATCCGGCAGCGGCAGCAGCGACAGGGCGTAGAACGACAACCCCATGGCGCAGCAGCCGATGAAGCCACGCTGAAAATGCCCCAGCTTGTTGGTCGTCTTGAGGGCGTCTGCAATGCCGCGCAGGAGCGGCGAGCGCGAGCCGTCAGCCCGGGTTTCGTGGGAGACGCGCCAGCAGATGTAGATGAGAATGGGGAGGATGGCGAAGAAGCTTCGCCCGAACACGATCTCGCCGGTCGGAAGCTCGGTTCCGATCGACTTGATCAGCGCCGACATGCCGGTGAACAGCAGTGCAGACGCGACCTTGAGTGAGACGCCGAGAGCGGGGTTCACGAAAACGACTTTCCGGAAGCGAGGTGATCCTCACTCCCGGAAAGCACAGATTTGGGGGCGGGACAATCCCGCCAGCTGCATGGCAGATCAGTTGGCCGTGCCGCCTTCACCACCAGCCGAACCACCGGCAGAGCCGCCGTCACCGGCGGGGGCAGACACGTCAGGCACCTGAAGGTCGACGTTGACGGAATCGCCACCATTGAAGAAGCCACCGGAGTACAGGAAAGCCGCGCCGGCCAGAACTGCGATCAGGATACCGGCAATAAGCCAGGTAGCACTAGCACCACCGTTCTCATGCACGACAACACGTTCATCTCTCGGTTCCATCTTGTGTCCTTTCATTTTTGCGGACCATTGCGATGGACAATCAATGCGCTCGCACGCGATAAGTTTCATATGCGCAGCCGGTCTGGTTAACCGGCATGCATGCATCACGACTGGGTGTTGGCTGGCTTGAACCTTTCCGTGGCAGCGATTTGCGGGCTGATCGGTGGTGCTGCGACACTCGCGGCAACGCCCTTCCTTATCCGTCATCTCACCGCCCACGGTATCCTTGATGTGCCCGGCCCGAGGTCCAACCACGTGGCGCCCGTGCCGCGTGGCGGCGGGCTTGCCATCGTCGGCCCCTTGGCGCTGGTCTGGCTCGGCCTAAACGTCCATTTGCCAGTCCCGGCCTTCATGTGGATCGTCCTGTCGGGCGTCGTGATGCTGACCGCGATCTCCTGGCTCGACGACCGGCATCCGCAACCGGTTGTCCTGCGTCTGCTGGCGCAGGCGCTGGCGGTGGCGCTTCCGCTGCTGCTGTTGCCCTCGTCCATGCGACTTGCGCCCGATCTTTTTCCGATGACCCTGGAACGCCTGTTGCTCGCGCTTGCCTGGGTCTGGTTCATCAATGTCGTGAACTTCATGGACGGGCTGGACGGGCTTGCAACGGGCCAGGTTGCCACCGCGAGCGTCGCAGTGGCCGCCATCGCCATCGCGTTTCCAGCCCTTGCCTATCCCGGCTATGCGACAGCCATCGCCGTGGCGCTCGCGGCCTCCGCGCTGGCCTTCCTGCCCTTCAACTGGCCGCCCGCGCGGGTGTTCCTCGGAGATTCCGGGTCGGTGCCGCTGGGCTACGTCACCGGCTTCCTCCTGTTGATGCTGGCACTGGCAGGCGCACCGCTGGCCGCGCTGATCCTGCCAACATATTTCATCGCCGATGCAACAGGCACGCTCGTGCACCGGCTGCTGAAAGGCGAGCGGATCACCGAGGCGCATTCCACGCACCTCTATCAGCGTGCGCGCCGGGCCGGAAAGTCCCACACGTGGGTGGCCACTCGCGTATTGGTTGCGAATATACTTTTGGCCGTCAGCGCGTTTTTCGCCGTCACCAGTCCGTTGACCGCAACGGTTTGTGCGTTGTTTGTACTGGGAACAATTGGCTTGTCTTTGGCCGCCGCGGCACGTAGAAATCGGCCAACAGAGGCTTAACGCTACGTAAGTACTTGCGCGTTAAAGCCGGATATATCTAGATAATCCGGTACGGACAATGGATGTCGACGCGTTGCAGAACACCAACCCAAAGTTGCATCTTCGTCGCATTCTTGTCGCCGAGCCTAGCTCCTGGGACCGTCGGCAGCTTTCCTCCATGATGCGGTCCTTCGGGGCCACCGAAATCCAGAATGTCGGCGACGGGTTCGAGGCGCTTGAGACGCTCGACCATTCCGGCGCGGACATCGCCCTCATCGGCGAAAACCTGCCGGGCCTGACCGGCCGCGAACTGGTGAAGGCCATCCGTCAGCACCAGCGGCCGGACGTGTGCCGCATGCCGATCATCTTCATCGTCAATCACGTCTGCCGCCGCGACATGCAGGAGATCGCCCGGCTCGGCGTGCACGAGGTGGTGTGCAAGCCGTTCTCAACGCGAACGCTGATGGACCGAGTGAACTGGGCGCTGACGATCCCGCGTCCCTTCATCAATATCGACGGATATTTCGGGCCGGAACCACGCAGCACATTCTGGAAACACGCGGTCAAGCCACGGCAGGACAAGAAGTTGAAGTCGCTCTCGATCAAGACCGGCGAGGCACGCGGCGGCAAGCAGCAAAAGCCGGGCAAGCGGGAAACGCCTGCAAAGCAGGCCGAAGACAACGACATCGTCGAGCTTTGAGCCAGCTCGACTGTGCCCTCAGAATAGCGGCTCGTCGTAGATCGTCTCGCCGTTCTTCACCAGACCCTTGATCGCGCTCTGCCCGTCTTCGGTCACGGCGACGATCACCGATAGATCTCCGTCGCGCACGAGGTTTTCGAGGTCCTTGCCCTGCCCTTCGGGCACGAAATAGGACTCGATGCCATAGCGCAGCAACACGCGGTCGCGGTCGCTCCAGTTCGACACCGACGTCACCTTCGCCTTCAGCACATGCGCTCCGGCCTCGACGGTGCCGGGGAACGTCCTGTCGATGGCTGCAATGCGCCAAGCGGCGTCGCTTGCGCCCTCCCCCGGCACAATGGTCACGAACACCGCGTCCTTGCGCGCAAGATCGCCGGCACCAGGGACAGCATCCGTCTCGACGCTCGATATCTCGTAGTTCAGCACGACGTAGTCGCCGCGAAACGGGTCGCGCGGGTCGCGTGGTTCGGTCTTGAGGACGATTTCCGCACCCGAAGCGAGGATCGCGTTGCGCTGGTAGATCATCGCGGCAGGCACCGCGAGTTGCACCAGCCCGACCAGGATGCCCCCGGCGATGAGCGCGCGCGCCGGGAGTGCCTTGCGCCATGCCCTCATGCCGCGTCCTCCGTGCGGGGCGCGCGGCGCAGTTTCACGCCAAGCCAGGCCAGCGCGATGACGATCAGCCCGGCGGTGAAGAAGAACAGCGAGGTGTGCACCAGCGTACCGACCGTCTCGAAATAGATGCCGACAACCTCGATGGAGAAGCCGAGATAGGCCACCCAGATCGCCATGCCGCGCCCATGTTCGCGCCCGATCGCCAGCACCGCCAATGACAGCGCCAGCGCCAGCACACACATCACGATAAACGAACCGGGATCGGGGTTTTCGAGGAATTGCAGATTGAACAACCCGGCGAATGCGACCGCGTACCCATACATCAGCGCCAGCGGTGCATTGTCGTCGATGACGGTTTCTCCGCGCGGGCGGGCAAGCATGATCGCCGCTCCGAGTGCTGCGACCACCGCACCGATGATCGTGGTCTGGTAGGGGATGAAGGACCGGTCGAGGATCAGCGGCACGGTCACGACCCAGACCGTCATCGCCAGCGCCAGCAGGTGGCGCGCCCCGGTGAATCGGATCCACCACGCCAGCACAGCCATGCCGAGGCAGATCAGCGGGAAGAGCCAGTGAACGGTGTCCCGGTCTGCGGTGATACCGCCGGACCAGAGGCAGAACACGGCGAAGGCGAAGACCCAGACGGCAGAAGCCCTGTAAACGAGGCAGCACAGGGTGCATCCCAGCGCCCAGGCCAGCACGGCGTCCGTGGGATTGCCATCAAGGTGATACATCTGCGCGACCAGCATGATGCTGGCCCCGTAGACACCGCACGCGACTATCAGCGCCGATTGCCCGAACGCATCCTCGCCGGAAAGATAGGGCCACAGCGCGACGCCGTGTGCGGCAACCAATGTCCCTGCGAGCAGGAACAGGCGAACGGTGCGCGGGATTTCCTCCCAGTTCGCTGCAACGAAGGTCAGCACGGACGCGGCAAGCAGCACCGCGCCGAGAAACACGAAGATATGCGGCAAGCCGAATCTGCTGCGCCGCGCGGCAAGGTCCTGCCGGATCGCGGCAAGCCCCTCGCCGGAAACCCAGCCATTCGCGGCCCAGCGCTCAACGTCAACGATTGCCTTTTCGACGTACCGCACCTGCGCGTCCCGATTCCTGCTTCGTGCTCCGAGCGGTGATACTAGCCGCGCAGCACGGCGCTGAATACTGTCCCGGTTGCGCTACCCGCATGGCTCGCGTCTGGCGCGCAGTGAAGCCCGGTGATACCGCTGCTGAAAAGGAAGCGCCGCAAGCCATGCATGTGAACCGACCTCTCGGACAGCCTGTCCCCGCAGCCGTCAGCCCGATTGACGGTCGCGATGCGTGGGCGCGGCTGATCGTGTCGGTCCTGATCGGCACAATCGGCAGCGTCGGCCTGTGGTCCGTCGTCGTCGTGCTGCCGTCGGTCCAGGCGGAATTCGGCACTGACCGCGCCGCGGCATCGCTTCCCTACACCCTCACCATGATCGGGTTTGCGCTGGGCAACCTGCTGGTGGGTCGCGCCGTGGATGCGCTCGGCATTGTCCGCCCCCTGGTTTTCTCGGCGTTCGCCCTGTCCGCTGGCTACATCTTCGCCGGAACGGCATCCTCTATCCACGAGTTCGCAATCTGGCAGGGCCTGTTGGTCGGCGTCGGCTCGGCGACCTGTTTCGGGCCGCTGGTTGCCGACCTGTCGCACTGGTTCAGGCGCCGCCGTGGCTTTGCCGTCGCTGCCGGGTCCACCGGCAACTATCTCGCAGGCGCAGTCTGGCCGCCGATCATCACGCTCATCATGGCCACATCCGGCTGGCGCGCGGCCTATGTCGCGGTCGGCATCATCGTTCTGGTGCTGATGCTACCCTTGATCCTGCTCCTGCGCCGCAAGCTGCCCGAGGCGCACGCACCGAAAGCCGCCGTCGTGAGGGGTGGCGGCGCGCGCGCCGACATATCGCCAACCGTGCTGATCTGGATGCTCGGTGCCGCCGGCATCGGGTGCTGCGTGGCCATGTCCATGCCGCAGGTGCACATCGTGGCCTATTGCGCCGATCTCGGCTTCGGCATCGTCAATGGCGCGCAGATGCTGTCCATCATGCTGGCCGGCGGTGTTGTCAGCCGCCTTGCCTGCGGCATCATCGCGGACCGGATCGGGGGCATCCCCACGCTGCTCATAAGTTCGACGCTTCAGATGCTGGCACTGGCGCTCTACATCCCGTTCAACGGGCTGGCCTCGCTCTATGTCGTCTCGCTGGTCTTCGGGCTTGCACAGGGCGGGATCGTGCCGAGCTACGCGCTCATCGTGCGCGAGTACCTGCCCGCGCGCGAAGCGGGTCAGCGCGTCGGCTTTGTCATCATGCTCACGGTCTTCGGCATGGCGCTCGGCGGCTGGCTGTCCGGCTGGATCTACGACTTCACCGGCTCCTACCACGCCGCTTTCATCAACGGCATCGCGTGGAACTTCCTCAACATCACGATCATGGTGCTGCTGCTGATGCGCACCCGCACGCCGCGCGGCGGAAACCTCGTCCCGGCCTGACCCTTTTGATCTTCCCAAGGCGGCGAGAATTGTGCAGGCTTCCGCAATGGAAGCGGGCACCGGATTGCGAAGCCGTGTCGCCGCGATAGCAGCCATTGTGGCGCTGATCGCCGGGTTGTCCTGTTCCTTCGCGTCCCACGCCAGAGCGCAATTGCGCGCCGATCTCGCGCTTGTTCTGGCGATCGACTGCTCCTATTCGGTCAACACGCAGGAATACCAGCAGCAGATCGTCGGCTCGGCGCAGGCGCTGATCGACCCGGAAGTGCTGGAGGCCATCGCGCGCGGCCGCCACAAGCGCATCCTCGTCGCTGTCGTGCAATGGTCGTCCGAGCACAGCCAGATCATGTCGGTCCCGTGGATGCAGGTCTCGAACGCCGCCGAAGCGCTGGAACTTGCCGCGCGCGTGCGCGCCCAGCAGCGGCAGACCGCGGAAGGCTCGACGTCGATCTCCGGCGCGATCAACGCCGGCATGCAGGCATTCGAGCGGCTGCCCTTTCCCGCCGACCGCCTCGTCATCGACATTTCCGGCGACGGCACCAACAACCGCGGCGAGAAAGTCGACAATGTTCGCGACCGCGCTGTCGATGCGGGTATCACCATCAACGGCCTGACGATCCTGAACGACTTCTCGTGGCTGCATCACTACTACCGCAACCACGTGATCGGCGGGCCCGGTTCGTTCATCGAAATCGCCGACGACTATTCCGCGTACGGCGAGGCGATCCGGAAGAAGATATTGCGCGAAATCCGCGGAAACTGGGTATCGTGATTGACCCGCGCGGGGTATGACCGTCAGTCACGTTGGCGCGGCAGGCGCCATAGACTCTAACTTGTCTGACGCATGCTCATCTCGGTCATCATCTCGACCTATAACCGGCCGGACGCACTCAATGCCGTCCTGCGCGGCATGCTGCGGCAGACGGACCGCGATTTCGAGGTACTCGTCGCCGATGACGGGTCCGACGAGATCACGGGCGATGCCATCCACGCCTTCATCGGGCAGCTGCCGGTCAAGATCCAGCGCGTCTGGCAGCCCGACCGCGGCTTCCGACTTGCCGCCATGCGCAATCGCGCCATCGCCAAGGCCAGCGGCAACTACTTCATCTTCCTCGACGGGGACTGCGTGCCGCGCGCCGACTTCGTCGCGAGGCACCGCGCGCTCTCCGAACCGGGACACTACGTGTTCGGGCAGCGCATTCTGCTCAGCAAGAGCTATTCCGAGCGCATCCTCAACGACAATATCGACATCTCCGGCCTGTCGTTTCCGCAGCTCGCCTTTGCCCGGATGCGCGGCCATGTGAACCGCGCCCTGCCGGCGCTGCCCCTGCCGCTCGGCTCGTTGCGCAAGGCACACCCGCGCGACTGGCGGCGTCTGCGCGGCTGCAACTTTGCGGCCTGGCGCGAGGACGTGATGCGCGTCGACGGGTTCGACGGGTCATATGTCGGTTGGGGGCTGGAAGATTCCGATTTCGCCGTTCGCCTGTGCAACGCGGGCGTTCGCGCCAAGGACGGACGCTTTGCGACCGCCGTGCTGCACCTGTGGCACCCCATGGGCGACCGTGAAATGCTGGCCGAAAGCCTCCGCCATTTCGAGCACGCCAAGGCAACCGGCGCCGTCAAGGCACAAAAGGGCCTGTCCTCGCTCACGATCCATCCCGCCACGCGCCCCGGCACAGATCCCGGAATTCAGACCGATGAACCAGCAACCAGCGACGAGTGAAACCCCGGCAAAGGACGTGCAGGAGCCGCGCGGCGCGCTCACCGTGCGCACGGTCGCCATGCCCGCCGACACCAATGCCAACGGCGATATCTTCGGCGGCTGGGTGCTGTCGCAAATGGACATGGCCGGCGGCATTCGCGGCGTCGAGCGCGCCAAGGGCCGCGTCGCGACGGTCGCCGTCGATGCGATGACCTTCATCCGCCCGGTGCATGTGGGTGACGTGCTGTGCGTCTATACCGACATCGACCGCATCGGCCGCACCTCGCTGCGCATCCACGTCGAAGCCTGGGCCATGCGGTTCATGACCGACACCCGCGAAAAGGTGACGGAAGCGGCCTTCATCTTCGTCGCCATCGACGAGGACGGGAAGCCGCGCCCGGTTCCAGCCGAGGGCTAGGACGAGAGCCAGGAGCAGCCGCCGCTCAGCGGCCTTTCCACTCCGGCTTGCGCTTGGACAGGAACGCCTCGATGCCTTCCTTGAAGTCTTCGCTCGTGTAGCACTGGGTGATGATGTCCTCGTCATGCGTCTCGCCGAGACGCACGCGGCGAATGCCGGTCTTGGTCGCCTGCATGGTGAGCGGGGCGTGGCTGCCGACGGTTTCGGCCAGCTCGCGGGCGCGCGTCATCAGCGCGTCGTGGTCAGGCAGCACCTCCGACACCAGTCCGATGCGTTCGGCATCCTCGCCGGAAAGAAGCCGCGCGGTGAGGATCATGTCCATGACCCGGCCAGCCCCCACCAGAGCCGAAAGCCGCTGGTAGTTGGCAACTGACAGGCAGTTGCCCAGCGTGCGCGCGATGGGGAAGCCGAAGCGCGCGTCCTTCGTGGCGATCCGCAGGTCGCAGACGCTGGCAATCGCCGCACCGCCACCGGTGCAGGGACCGGAAATCGCGGCGATGGTCGGGACCGCGCAGGTCTCGATCGTCGTCATGATCCGCTCGATCTTGTCTTCGTAGGCAATCGCGTCCGCCGGGCCCTTGAAGTCGCGGAACTGAGACATGTCGGTGCCGGCCGCGAAGGCCTTCTCGTCGATGCCGGTGACGATGATCGCTTTGATCGAGCCGTCAGCCTTGGCATTCGAGCAAAGCTCGGCCAGCCCTTCGTACATGTCGAATGTGAGCGCGTTGCGGGTGCGCGGCCGGTTGAAGCGGGCAATGACGATCCCGTCTTCCTCGCTGATGATCAGATCCTGCTGCGCCGTTTCGCCGTTCTCGCTCATGTGCCGCTCCCTGCCGGTTCATAATGTGGCACGCACATTACATGCAGCAGCGCACATTTGAAGGCCGCGCAGCGGGCGGCAGCTATTCGGCAGGCTGGGCCGCGCCGCGGCGGCGGAATGCTTCCAGCGCCGAGCCTTCCAGCAGCATGGCGAGGCCCATCCGCGCACCGATGACGATGGACAGGATCGTGAACGGTGCCGTGATCGCCATGGTCGAAACGCCCGTCAGGCCCTGCCCGATGGTGCACCCCATGGCGAAGACGCCACCCACCCCCATCATGGCCGCTCCCACAAGGTGCCGCCGCAGTTCCCGCCCGTCGTCGCAGGCCTCCCAGCGCACTTCCCTGTTGCGCCAGGCGCAGGCCATGCCCCCCAGCAACGTGCCAAGGACGAGACCGATGCCGTAGTCCGGGACGGTCGCGGTGTAGGTGGTGAATTTCATGATCGTGTCGCCCACGGGAACGACGAACGACCCGGCCTCGAGCTGCACCACGTCAAACGAATTGCGCGAAGCCCACGTCGTCGCCAGCCACCCGAAAGGGATGACGAGGCCGACGATCGTGCCGGTTGCGACCTGCCGCGCATTGGCGAGATAGTCGGACGAGGAGAAGATCCAGGCCAGCAGGACGACGGCGATCACGACGCCGATCGGCCCGCTCACGTCCCGTCCGGCGAGAACAGATGCAATGCTGCCGATGGACTGGTCGCCCGCCACGGACAAATCCAGCGCGAGATTATCGACCAGTGGAATGCGCAGCTGCGCCAGAAGTCCGCGCTGGGTCGAGAGCGCGGTCAGGCCCAGCACCAGCAGCACGACCAGCGCGCGCAGGTTGCCACCGCCGAGGCGGACGACCGCGGAAAACCCGCACATGCCGACCAGCGCCATGCCGAAGCCGAACATCAGTCCGCCGAAAATGGCGCCTGTCCACACGAACTGGCTGGAGAGATAGAAGCTGTCTCGGATGTCGATGATGCCGGCGTGGATCAGCCCTTGCGTGGCGATCATCGCAACGGTCCCGGCCAGCACCCAGGTGCGCAGAGGCGTGGAGTTGCCGCCGTACCAGTGCTGTTCCAGCGCCGCCATGGTGCAGAAGCGGTTCGCCCGTGCGACGTATCCCAGCACGATGCCCGCAGCCAGACCGAGGAACGGCAACACGAGCGTTGCGTCGAGACCGTCCATGCATTTCCTCCTGCCCGCACTGACGGCGGGCTGAAGGACAAGCTTACATATAGCGAAGTTTGAATGCAATCTTGCGTCGCGACCGCCCGTCGACGATCTCGAACGATACTCGTTGAAATTTCGCCGAAATCTATAACCCGGATTCAACCCGCGCCGACGACGTGCTGCGTCGAGCGAAGATGAGCAATGCCATACCGAAGATCGTCCACAGGACAATCGCGCAATAGATCAGCCAATTGACTGCGAACAGGACCTCGCGCACCACGAAATCCGACGGCTGGAAGCGGATGAAGAATTGCAGCGCGGACACGATTCCGCTCACCACCAGCAAGATAAGGATCGAGGTCTGCCATTGCAGGTGACGGCGCATCGCCCGCGAGACCCGCGGGATGCCGTGCCGGATCAGGAACGGAACGCCGAGCAGGCAAAACAGCACGACAAGCGCCATGGCCTTGGCCATGACCGGTGTCACCGGAAGCAGGTGAGACAAAGCCCCCAGAACCAGGGCGAGACCAAAGAGCAGGTAGTTCGCCAAGGCATGCTGCATCACCCGCACCTCCGGACCCGGTAGCCGATTTCGTCCAGGCCATTTTCGGAAATGAACCGACGCTCCATGGCTTGCAGCCGGCCCGATGCCCTCAGCCTCGCGATGCCCTGATCGAAGAACGCCTGAAGCTCGGCATCACGGAAAACCATGTGGTAGGGCGTTGCGCAAGCAAACGGCGCAAACGCCATGTCGGCGCGGACATTGTCGGCGACGAACTGCTGGTTGTAGGCGAAGAGGATTGCACCGTCTGCAATGACGGCATCGACGATCTGCCTGTCGAGCAGGCTGGAGTGAACGCTCTGCCGTTTCTCCTCGACATAGAGTGCAAACGACCCGACATGATCCGACAGTCCGGACAGGATGCGCGATGCGCCGCCAAAGGCGACGATCCTGTGGCCGGCAAGCGCAGCGAAATCTTCGCCGTCCAGCCCGTCGGGAAAAGCGGACATCCGGTAGCTTATCCCGTTCTGGTAGCTGACATAACTGACGCTTTGATAACCGTTGAGCGCGAGGCCTTCCGGGACGGTGGTAACTGCCTGGTACCGGTCGTCCGACAGGAAACTGCTCCAGTGACGGGTGAACGGCTGCACAAAGAACTCGACCTGATCTTCCCGGTATCGCGGAGCCAGCGCGGCAAGGATGATATCTCGCTCGTAGCCGCGTCCGTGACGGTCCACATACGGTGGCAGGAGCGCGGTCAGGATGTTCAGCTTCTCGTCCCGGACATTGCGCGCGCGACCATGGTCGTAGAGGACTGTGCCGAGCACGAGGATGAAGCTAGCAATCACGATGCAAAGCCCGACGAGAAGATACGGTTGCCGCCGCAGAACGAGACGGCGGCAGTAGATATCGGCGGCACGAAGCCGGCGTCCGAGGGCTACTGCACCTCTTCCCATGCCACCTCCTCCTGCATCACGTAGTACTTGCCGGTCAGTGCCAGATCCAGAAGGCTGTTGATCAGCAGGCACACCAGGACCCAGAGGGTGATCGCAATAGCCGGATCGGTTCCCGTTCCCACGAAAAGGCCGACGGCCATGTCGTAGAGATGCGCGATCAGCACAGGCGAGGTCGGACTGACATCCGACACCTCCAGCGCCGGCATCTGAACCGCGGAGATGCAGGCCACCACCGTGGACTGGCATGATCCGACGACGACGAATGGAGCGAGTGCGAGGAGGCTGAACGCCAGGTTGTTCCGAAACCAGATGACCCCGCCTGGCAATTCAGCTGCCATCCCTTCACCGGCTTTGCGTCTGAGCCAGCCCTCATATCCGGCGAGCATCCCGATCCACAGACCGTTGATGATCAGCAGCGCCGCATGGGCAATGATGTAGCCGGAGACCGACGCCCCATCCAGAACAGGGTTGGAGGACAGGAGGAACATGATGAACTTGTATTCACGGCAAATAACGTAGAAGAGCCCGCCGTGCAGAAAAATGATGAACCAGTTCAGTGAGATGAACCAATTGGGCAAGCCCGGTAGTCGCGGCTCTTCTGGTGAGCTGTGCGCGGCGGCATAGATCAGGCGCCGCAGGTTACGCGGCACCCAGAAGAACCTCATGCCCAAGAGAATTACGTTCAGGAAGAACAGGAACGTGACCCACCTCAGCGCCAGTTCCTGTTCGCCGGCCCCGAACAGGACATTCGTGATGAAGGTGTGCGACCCGATGAAGACTTCGGTGAGCCCCAAGGCCATGATGAACGCGTAGACCGCGTTGATCGTGTCCAGCCCGCGCGTGCTGAAGGCCGGATTGAACCGGTAAGTCTTGGTCTCCCCAGCCATGCCAGCCCCGACGCACCCCGTATTCCTGCCGCCACGTTAACGATGGGAACACGGGTGAAGCAAGCGGGTTCGGCTAGCCCGCTAGGCAGCGGCGGAATTCGGCCGCCATGTTGCGCAGGAGCGCCGGGTAGAGCGAAGCCCCGGCTTCAAGCTTCGCTCCGAGCGGATCGAGCACGCCGACGCGCGCGTCCGTGCCTTCCGCAATCGTCTCGATGATCTTGGGTTCGAACTGCGGCTCGGCGAAGACGCAGGCAACGCCTGTGCGCGCGATCTTCTCGCGAAGCTCGGCAATGCGTTCAGCGCCCGGCCGCGCATCGGGGGAGATCGTGACGGAGCCGGAGGCTTCCAGCCCGAAGCGGCTCTCGAACATGTGGTACGCGTCGTGGAAGACGATGAAGCCCGCGTCGCGGACTGGGGCGAGAGCAGCTTTCAGCTCATCCTCCAGCCGGGCCATCTGAACCTCGAAGGCATCCGCATTTGCCTGATAGGTCTCGGCATTGTCCGGATCGGCCTCGGCGAGGGCCTCGGCGGCAGCGTGCGCCATGGCGGCGGCATTTCGCGGATCCAGCCAGATATGCGGATCGACACCACCATGGGCATGTTCGTCGCCGTCGTCTTCGCGGCCGCCGTCTTCATGCCCGGCATGATCGGCGTGCGCGGCATGGTCGCCGTGCTCGACGCCATCGTGGTCATGGTCGTGATCGTCATGGCCTTCGCCATGCTCGTCGTGGTGCTCGCCCGCGTGGCTGTGCGTCTCGAAGGCACCGCCTTCGCGCAGGTCGATCAACGTCAGGCCATCCGCCTCCATCAGGGACACCGTACTGGCATTGCCGGTTAGCGTTTCCAGCGGCCCTTCGAGGAAGCTCTCCAGGCGCGGTCCCACCCAGAACACCAGCCTGGCATCTTGCAGGAGGCGGGCCTGCGACGGCTTGAGGCTGTAGGTGTGCGGCGATCCGGCACCCGCGACGACCAGTCCCGGCGTACCCGTATCGCCCATCACCGCCGCAACGATCGCGTGCACGGGCTTGATGGAGGCCACGACGCCATCCATCGCCTGCGCGGGCACAGCCCCCACGGCCATCGCCCCCATCATACCCAGCATCGCTTTCCGCCAGTTCGGTACGACTGTCATCGTCATTCTCCGCCTGAAAATGCCCGCTAACCGAGCTTGTCTCGCGATGTAATGTTATTACATTTGTAATGATATAACATTCGATGGACAGCCCTGCAAGCGGGCTTTACGTTGGAAATCGAACTTCTAAAGGATGCGACGTGGCCGACCCCGAAAACCAGCTGGTTTCCCTCGACAAGGCCGGCATCCGTCGCGGCGACACGTGGCCGGTGCGTGGTGTCACGCTGTCCGTGGCGCGCGGCGAAATCGTCACGCTGATCGGCCCGAACGGCTCTGGCAAGTCCACCACCGTGAAACTCGCGCTTGGCATCGTCTCTCCTGACGAAGGCACCGCGTCCCGCGCGCGCGGTTTGCGCGTTGCCTACGTGCCGCAGACACTGGCAATCGACTGGACGCTGCCGCTCTCCGTCACGCGCTTTCTCCACCTGACCGGTGCCATCACCGAGGACGAGGCGAAAGAGGCACTCACCGCAACCGGCATCCCCCAGCTTGCGGGAGCGCAGATGCAGACGCTATCGGGCGGCGAGTTTCAGCGCGCATTGCTGGCGCGCGCCATGTGCCGCAAGCCCGACCTGCTGGTGCTGGACGAGCCCGTGCAGGGCGTCGACTTCAACGGTGAAGTCGCGCTCTACGAACTGATCGCGAAAATTCGCGACCGGCTCGGCTGCGGCATCCTCATGGTGTCGCACGACCTGCACATCGTCATGGCTGCGACCGACCGCGTCATCTGCCTCAACGGGCATGTCTGCTGCGAGGGTTCGCCCAGCGCAGTGGCCGATGCACCGGCCTACCGCCAGCTGTTTGGCGGGCGAGGCAGCCCGGCCCACGCAATCTACCAGCATAGCCACGACCACACGCACCTGCCCGACGGGCGGGTGAAGCACGCCGACGGCACGATCACCGAAAGCTGCCATCCGGACGATGGCCACCATCACCACCACGACCACGAGGAGCATGACCATGCTCGATGATTTCTTCGTGCGCGCGATCGTCGCCGGCGTCGGCGTCGCGCTGGTCGCCGGTCCTCTGGGCTGCTTCATCGTCTGGCGCAGGCTCGCCTATTTCGGCGACACGCTGTCCCACGCGGCGCTCCTCGGCGTGGCTGTCGCGCTGTTGCTGGAGGTGAACGTCACTCTCGCGGTCTTCTTGGTCTCATCAGCCGTCGCCCTGCTGCTGATCGGCCTGCAGCGCCGCGCCAGCCTCTCCGGCGATGCCCTGCTTGGATTGCTGGCCCATTCCTCGCTGGCTCTCGGGCTGGTGGCGCTCGCCTTCATGACGTGGATCCGCTTCGACCTGATGGGGCTTCTATTCGGCGACATCCTCGCCGTGTCGAAATCCGATATTGCCGTCATCTGGGGCGGCGGCGCGGTGACGCTCGCAATCCTTGCGTGGATCTGGCGACCGCTGTTCGCGGCAACCGTCAGCCGAGAAATCGCCATGGCGGAGGGCCAGTCCCCCGCGCGCGCGGAAATCGTGTTCATGCTCCTGCTTGCGGCCATCATCGCAATCGCCATGAAGATTGTCGGCGTGCTGCTCATTACCGCGCTGCTGCTGATCCCCGCTGCCGCCGCGCGCCGCCTCGCGACCACGCCGGAGATGATGGCGCTGATTGCAGCCGCTGCCGGTGCCATCGCCGTCATCGCCGGGTTGAACGCGTCGCTGGTGTGGGACACGCCGTCCGGCCCGTCCATCGTCGTGGCAGCCATGGCGCTGTTCGTTGCAAGCCTGCTGCCGCGCGCAGCCATCCGGAGCTGAGGCCATGGGAAAGCACACGCACGACACCACAGACCTCACCCGCAACCAGTCGCTGGTCTATGGCGCGCTGGAAGGATCGGACGGCCCGCTGAGCGCATACGCGATCCTCGATGAACTGCGCGAGGAAGGTCTGCGCGCGCCGCTTCAGGTCTACCGCGCGCTGGAGCGCCTGCTGGAGCTTGGCCTCGTCCACCGGCTGGAAAGTCTCAACGCGTTCGTCGCCTGCAGCCACCCGGCCTGCGAGGAAGACGGCACCGTCGCCTTTGCCATTTGCGAAACCTGCGGCAAGGTTTTCGAGTTTACCGATATAGAGCTCAAATCGCGCATCGGGGCATGGGCGAAGTCCAACGCCTTCCGCCCGCGCAAGACGGCCATCGAGATTCGCGGCCTGTGTGCAGAGTGCGCCTGACCCGACAAGGAACCCGCCATGCCCCGTTTCGCCACGCCCCGCTTCGCTGTTCTCGCCGCATCGCTCGCCATCTCGCTGGCAGCATTGTCACCCGCCATGGCCGAAGGTCCGGCGCTCGTCACGGTGACGGGCAAGGTGTCCGAGCCGAACCGCGGCCCGCTGGACCCGTTCACGGACGCGTTCTTCAAGTTTCAGGACAAGTCGTTCGAAACCGCCCGCACTTTCACCTTTGATGAATTGCGCACGTTCCCGCAGCTGACGGTGTCATCGCGTGCGGAAGGATGGGAGAAGGAAGTGACCGTCTCCGGCCCGGCGCTGTCGGACGTCGCGGAGGCCGCCGGCATCCCGGACGATGCCACCCTCGCCTTCACGGCAATCGACGGCTACACGGTCGAACTCGACGCCGCAGCGCGCGCCGAAAAGGGATGGATCCTCGCGATTGAGGACAATTCCAAGCCGCTGGCCATCGGCGGGCGTGGCCCGGCCTGGCTGATCTACGACACCGGGACGAAAGCCGCCAGCGAGGACGAGGAAGCCCGCTGGGTCTGGTCGGTCATCCTGATCGAGGCGAAGTAGGCGCTAGAGCCAGACGAGGCCGAGCGTCAGGACCGGGAAGGCGATGAGGATCGCCACCCGGATCATGTCGCTGGCCAGGAACGGCAGCGTGCCGCGATAGGTCTCGCGCAGCGGCACGTCCTCGGCCATCGAGTTGATGATGAAGAGGTTCATGCCCACAGGCGGCGTGATCAGGCCGACCTCCACCACGATCAGCACGAGGATGCCGAACCACAGCGCGAAATCCTCCGCCGGCATCCCGAAATCAAGCTGCGACACCACGGGGAAGAAGATGGGCACGGTCAGCAGGATCATGGACAGCGAATCCATGAAGCAGCCGAGCACGAGGTAGAGCAGCAGGATCACCAACAGCACGGTAAGCGGCGTGAAGCCCTGCCCCAGCACCCAGTCCGCCGCCTCCTGCGGCAGCTGCGCGAAGGCCAGGAATGAGTTGAATGCCGCAGCCCCCAGCACGATGAAGAAGATCATCGCCGTGGAATTGGCTGTCGCCAGCAGCGAGGTGACGAGCCTCTCGCGGTTGAGACCGCGATTGACCAGCGCGATCAGCCCGGTGCCTGCCGCGCCCACGGCTGCACCCTCGGTCGGCGTGAAGATGCCGAAATAGATGCCGCCGACCACCGCCGAGAACACCAAAAGCACTGGCCACACGCCCAACAGCGCACGGAAGCGGGCCGCATAGGGCAGTGCTTCGCTGGTACCCGCGCTGTCCGGTTTCAGACGGACGTAGACAGCAATGGCGAGCATGTATCCCAGTGCGGCGAGGATGCCCGGCACGATGGCCGCCACGAAAAGCTTCGCGATGTTCTGTTCCGCCAGGATCGCGTAGATGACCAGCACGACAGATGGTGGAATGAGGATTCCGAGCGTGCCGCCGGCAGCCAGCGTGCCGGTGGACAGTCCGCCGGAATAGCCGGCCCGGCGCAGTTCCGGCAGCGCGACTTGCCCCATCGTCGCGGCGGTTGCCAGCGACGAGCCGCAAATCGAGCCGAAGCCGGCACACGCGCCGACAGATGCCATGGCCATGCCGCCCTTGCGGTGTCCGAGCCAGGCCTGCGCGGCATTGAACAGCGCCTTCGACAAGCCGCCATGGGTCGCGAACTGCCCCATCAGCAGGAACAGCGGCACGATGGACAGCGAGTAGCTGGAAAACGTGTCGTAGGGCAGCGACTTCATCTGCGACATGACCTGCCGCCACGAGTCGTTGACCAGCACCGACCCTCCGATGCCGGTGAGCAGCATGGCAAGCCCGATCGGCATGCGCAGCCCGATCAGTGCCAGCAGAACCGGGAAGGACCAGATCGCAATCTCAAGCTTCGTCATGGAGCGCGCGCCGTCTCTGGATCGCGGAAGGCCTCGCGCCAGCTCCGCACAACCGTGAAGGCTGCAACGAGCGTGAATGCGACCGCAAGCGGAACGCAGATGGCATAGCCCCACCAGACCGGCAGGCGCAGGATAAACGTGGTCTCGTTATACGTCATCTTGTCCAGCATCCCGGCCCACAGCCGCCAGGTGATGAACGCCGCAACGGCTGTCATCATCAGGTTGTGGTCGACATACAGGACCGCGTCGCGGCGTTTGCCGATAATTGGCACAAGAATATCAACCGCCACGTGGCCCCGGCTGTACTGGCACCACGGCAGGAAGGCGAAGATCGCGAACGCGGTGCCCGCCTCGACCAGTTCGAAGTCTCCCGGAACCGGCCCAAGGCCAAACGGGATGAGTGCGCGGCCGGTGATGGACACGACCACGAGCAACATCACCGCGACGAGCACCAGCCCGCCAAGAAGCGCAAGCGCCTTGGCGACCAGCTCCACTGCCCGGTCAATGCTGTTCCACACGGTCCCCGTCCCCAACGCCAACTCTTCCTAGCCTAAACGCGAAGCGGGCGGAATGACCGCCCGCTTCAATCACCTGTGCGTGCGCGAAACGCGCTTACATGGCGTTCTTTTCCAGCAGCGCGCGCGCATCGTCAACGAGCGCCTGACCGTCAAAGCCCTGGCCGTTCATGTCCTCGATCCACTTGTCGACGACTGGAGCTGCGGCATCCTTCCAGCGCTGCGTCTCGGGCTCGTCCAGCGTGATGATGGTGTTGCCGGCATCCTCGGCCTTCTTGCGGCCGATCTTGTCGAACTTGTCCATCGCGCGGCCCGCAGTTGCTGCCGCCTCGACACCGGAATTGTCGTCGATGATCTTCTTCAGGTCGTCCGGCAGGTTGTCGTAGGACTCCTGGTTCATCGCGAAGACGAAGGTCGCGGAGTACAGGCCACGGTCACCGGAAAGCTCGGTGTGGTTGCCAACCAGTTCGGCCATCTTCAACGGCAGCGTGACTTCCCACGGGATGACCGCGCCGTCGATCACGCCCTTGGAGACGGCCTCCGGCACGGCGGGAACCGGCATGCCGATGGGCACCGCACCCAGCGTTTCCAGCATTGAGGTGATGACGCGCGTCGGCCCGCGCAGCTTCATGCCCTTAACGTCTTCCAGCTTGTTGACCGGGCTCTTGGTGTGCAGAAGTCCCGCACCGTGGGTGTGCACGCAGATGACCTTCAGTCCGGGGAAATGGTCGGTCATGTTCTTCTCGTAGTATTCCTGCAGCGCGCGCGAGGTCGCTTCGGCATTGCCGTTGGCGACCATGAACGGCAGCTCGAACGCCTCGATCTTCGGGAAACGGCCCGGCGTGTAGCCCGGCAGCGTCCACACGATGTCGACTGCACCGTCGGTCGCCTGCTGGATCAGCTCCGGCGGCTTTCCGCCGAGCTGCATGGACGGGTAGTGCTCGATCTTGATGCGTCCGCCGGATTCCTTCTCGATCGTCTCGATCCACGGCTGGATGAAATCGGCCGGAACCGAGGACTTGAGCGGCAGGAACTGGTGAAGCTTCAGCGTCACTTCCTGGGCTTCGGCGCTGATCGGCGCGAGCGCGGCGCTCATGGCGAGCAGTCCGGCAGCAAGCAGTTTCTTCATTGGTTTTTCCCTCCCTTGGGGGGTTCGTGGAGCGAGTCGCGGCGTTCATCCGCCGCTTGTGAATTCCTGATCGGGTTCGAGGATTCCCCTACCCCCGGTTTCAAGTCAACTGTTCCCAAGCCCCCAATAGCCTCGCCTGAGCGGCACAAATCACCCCTTTTCGCGTCCATTGCGGTGCCTGGGGGGAACCGCAAGCGTAGCTGGCGCATTTGGATTGTGCGGCGTTCCTGCGTGCGCGAGCGGGCCGGCTCGCCTGCGCGCATTCGTACCAGAGGTGTGCACATGGCTTCGCGAGCATTGTGGAAGGGTCAGCTTCGGTTGTCGCTGGTCTCCATCCCCGTCGAGATTCACTCCGCGACGAAAACGTCATCGCGCATCTCTTTCCGACAGATCCACGGACCGACCGGCAAGCCGATCCACTACCAGAAGGTGGCGGACGGTGTCGGCCCTGTGGACGCCGACGAGATCGTGAAGGGTTTCGAATACGACGACGACAACTACGTCCTCATCGATCCCGATGAGATCGACGCCATCAAGCTGGAAACAAAGAAGACGTTCGAGCTGGTCCAGTTCGTCGGCGCCTGCGAAATCTCACCGCTCTATTTCGACAAGCCCTACTACATTGTCCCGACCGACGAGCTGGCGCAGGAAGCCTACCGCGTCGTGCGCGACGCGCTGCGCCAGTCCGAAAAGATTGGCATCGGCCAGGTGACCCTGCGGGGCCGCGAATATCTCGCCGCTATCAAGCCGTGCGGCGACGGGTTGTTGATGGAGACGCTCCACTACGAAGACGAGATCCGCTCCGCCGACCCGCTGTTTTCCAACATCGAGGACGACGAGGTGTCCGACGACCTGCTCGACGTCGCCTCGGCCCTGATCGAGAAGAAGACCTCGCCCTTCGATGCCTCCGCCTACAAGGACCACTATTCCCAGGCGCTGCGCGACCTTGTGGACGCCAAGACCAAGAGCAAGAAGACCAAGCGGGTCACGGCGTCCGATTCCGGCGAGGGCCGCCCCTCCGGCGAGAATGTCGTCGACCTGATGGCCGCATTGAAGCAGAGCCTGAAGGGGTCGGAAAAATCGAAATCCTCGACCAGCAAGAAGCCCGCCGCGAAGAAACCGTCTTCGCGCTCGAGCAGCACCAAGAAGGCCTCGTAAGCCATGAACGCGCTTCGCGAATACAACGAGAAGCGTGATTTCTCGGTCACCGCCGAACCGCAAGGCAAGGCGGGCAAGGCCCGCAACACGGGTCTGCAATTCCTCGTCCAGAAGCACGACGCGACCCGCCTCCACTACGACTTGCGACTTGAACTGGGCGGCGTGCTGCTGAGCTGGGCAGTGACGAAGGGGCCAAGCGCCGACACCTCCGAAAAGCGCCTCGCCGTGCGCACCGAGGACCACCCCCTCTCCTACGGCGATTTCGAAGGGACCATCCCGAAGGGCGAGTATGGCGGCGGCACCGTCATGCTCTGGGATACCGGCACGTGGGAGCCGAACGACCCGCCGGAAAAGGCACTCGCCAAGGGCAAGATCTCGTTTCGGATCTACGGCAAGCGGATGCAGGGCAACTGGGCGCTGGTGAAGCTCAAGCCGCGCAAGGGCGAAAAGCGCGAGAACTGGCTTCTGATCAAGGAGAAAGACGAATTCACCATCGACGAGCCGGATCTGCTGACCGAGGAAAACCTCGTCAGCGTGAAGACCGGGCGCACGATGGACGAGATCGCCAAGGGCGCGAAGGCCAAGAAGCAGGCCGGTCGCAAGCGCCTTGCCAACCCGAAATTCGTCAAGCCGCAACTGGCGACCCTGGTGGACGCAGCACCTGAGGGCGACGACTGGCTGCACGAGACGAAGTTCGACGGCTACCGCTGCCTCGCCTCCATCGGCAGCAGCGGCGTGAAGCTCTACACCCGCTCCGGCCTCGACTGGTCCGACAAGTTCGCCCCGTTGATCCCGGCATTCGAGGAACTGCACTGCAAGAGTGCGCTGATCGATGGTGAAGTCGTCGCGCCCGGATGGGGCGAGATGACGGAGTTCTCCGCGCTTCAGAAGGCGCTGAAGGAAGGAACGCCGCTGCGCTTCTACGCTTTTGACCTGCTGGAGATCGACGGCAAGTCTCTGAAATCCAGACCCCTCACCGCGCGTAAGGAAGCGCTGGCCGAACTCATCCACGAGGAGTCCGATGGCGCGGTGCGCCACTCCGTTCACGTGGAAGGCGACGGTGCCGACATCCACGCGCAAATCTGCAAGGCCGGTGGCGAAGGCATCATCGCGAAGAAGGCCGATGCGCCCTATCGCAGCGCCCGCACGAAGAGCTGGCTCAAGGTGAAGTGCACACGTCGGCAGGAATTCGTCGTCGGCGGCACCTCGAAATCGGACAAGCCCGGCCGTCCGTTCTCCTCCCTGCTGCTCGGCCAGTACGAGAACGGCGAGCTGGTCTATCGCGGCCGCGTCGGGTCGGGCTTTTCGGAAGAAGACCTCGAAAGCCTGGAGGCGCTCTTCCAGTCCCTTGAACGCAAGACCTCGCCCTTCGATGATTTGCCGCGTTCCGTGGCCCGCGATGCGCGCTGGGTCACGCCGAAGACGGTCGTGGAAATAGATTTCGCCGAGTTCACCCATGATGGCGCAGTGCGGCACGGGGTATTCCTTGGCGTGCGGGAGGACAGGAGCCCGGAGACCGTGACACCTCAAACGAAGAAGACGGTCGAAACCACAAAGACCAACGGCAGCAAGAACCGGAGCGGAAAGGCCGACGTGCTCGGCATCAAGGTTTCAAGCCCTGACCGGGCTGTCTTCCCCAATGCCGGTGTCACCAAGAAGCAGCTTGCCGAGTACTATGCGCAGATTGGCGAACGCATGGCGCAGGTCGTTGCCGACCGCCCCCTGTCGCTGGTCCGCTGCCCGGAAGGCATCGGCTCGGACTGCTTCTTCCAGAAGCACGCCATGCGCGGAGCGCCGGACGCGCTGAAATCCGTGACCCTGAAGGAAAGCGACGGCGACGAGGCTGAGTATCTCTACGTGGACGACGCGCGGGGCCTCGTCGCCGCCGTCCAGATGGGCTCGATCGAGTTCCACGTCTGGGGCTCGCGCCGCGACAAGCTGGAGAAGCCGGACCGGCTCGTCTTCGATCTCGATCCGGACGAGTACCTCGGCTTCAAGGCGGTCAAGGATGCCGCCTTCCACATCCGCGACGAACTCGATGCGCTGGAGCTGAAATCCACCGCCATGCTGACCGGCGGCAAGGGCATCCACGTCATCGTGCCGCTGCGCCGTACGATCTCATGGGACACGCTGAAGACATTCTCCAAGACCTTCGCGACCCTGATGAGCGAGGCCGAGCCGAAGCGCTACATCGCCACCATGTCGAAGGCCAAGCGCAAGGGCCGCATCTTCATCGACTGGCTGCGCAACGAGCGCGGCTCGACGGCGATTGCGCCATACTCGGTGCGGGCACGCACCGGCGCGCCGGTGGCTGTTCCGGTCACTTGGGATGAACTGTCGTCGCTGCGTGCGGCCTCGAAGTTCAAGACGAAGGATGCACTCAAGCGGCTGGACCAGTCATGTCCTTATATCGAGGCGCTCGACGACCTGCAGACCATCGGCAACCGGACACTGGAACTGCTCCAAAAGAAAATGTCGTGACCGCCGATCGCCCCGGCGCGTGACTACCGCAGCCAGTCCGGTTCGAAGCTGACCTCGGAGACGTTCGCCAGCCGTGCCGAGCGTTCCAGCGCGCCAGCCAGCTTTGCCAGCCGGCCCTTACCGAATGCCACGCCCGGCTCCGGCCATAGCGCGCGCACGTGCAGCCGGTCGGCATCGCGTTCGGCCTTCATGTCGATGCGCCCGACGAGGCGGTCCCCTTCCATGATCGGGAAGACGTAGTAGCCGTACTTGCGCTGCGGCTCGGGCACGAAGATCTCGATGCGGTAGAAAAAACCGAACAGCCGCTCGGCCCGCTTCCTGTCTCGCAGTGCCGGATCGAACGGGCTGAGGATTCGCATCCGCGAGGGCGCGGCTTCCGGCTCGACATCCAAGAGTCCCGGCCGGCAGAACGACTTGCGCCAGCGCCCGTCCACCTGCTCGATCTCGATTTCGATGATCTCGCCGCGCGCCAGCGCCTCCGCGCACCAGACCTTGGCCTCCGACGGCGTGATCAGGTCCCAGAATGCGGCGATCTCGCCGGACGTCGCGAAGCCGAGTTTGTCGAGCGCGGAGTTGCAGGCCCAGTCGATGGTTTGCGCCTCGTGCGGCATTGCGTCGAGATGCTTGTCCGGAATGACGTTCTCGGTCAGGTCGTAGACCTTGCGGAAGCCCTCACGCCGCGTGACCGAAAGCTGGCCCGTGCGCCACAAATATTCGAGCGCGGTCTTGGAAGGGTGCCAGTCCCACCACCCGCCGGAGGAGCGCGCTTCGTCCTCGCCCACATCCGCCGAGCAGCACGGGCCGTGATCGGATATCCGCCGCAACACGTCGTCGAACTTTTCCTCAAACCCCGACCGGCCCCACTTCTTCCAGCGCTCGGCCAAGGCCACTTCATAGCGGCGAAACTTCAGCCGCCAGTGCGGGAAATGCTGCATGGAGATCATGCTGGCATCGTGCGTCCAGTGCTCGAAAACCCCGCGGTCCCGGTCGTGCAGCAGTTCCAGCGCACGCGGCCTGTAGGCGGGCCTGCGGGCATGCAGGATCATGTGATGGGCGCGCGCAACCGTGTTGATGGAATCGATCTGCACGAATCCGAGCGTGTCGATCAGCCCCTGCAAGTCCGCGCCTTTCGCGGTGCCGGCAGGCGTACCTGCAAGCGCGTGCCGGTCCAAAAAATGGGCACGCGCGGTGCGGTTGTCGATGCGGGGCATGAGACTCATTCCCGCTACATATCAAAGCCTGTCGCAACGCCAACCCGAAACCGGGCGAGACCGGCGTTCCGCGCATTCCCCTCATGCTCAAATTTTCGTCTCGCCGCAGCGCGGTCAAGCCATAAGTTAGCCGTGTTTGCGTCCTCGACTTGTCCGTCGGGGGCAGCCAATTCCTTGATCCTTGAACAACCGTCTCCCGGGCCTTGCGCGCTTTCAGCCCGCAGGTTCGTTTCACGCAACAAACGAGTCTCAATCGATCCTGATCATGTCGCATTCCGCCGCTCGCGTCCTGTCGCACCTCCTGCTTCTCTCTCTCCTCGTCCTGCCCTTCGATTCCGCCCGCAACGCCGCAAACGCGGCCGAGGGCGAAGCCCTGTTCGACATGGTGAAACAGAAGGCGGAGGCGCTCGCCGCCGCTGACTATGTCGCGCCCCAGGAGGTGGATGTGGCCGGTCTGCCGCAGGGCTACGACGAGTATCGCCGTGTGACCTACGACCGCGAGCGCGCGCTGTGGCAGTCCTCGCCCACGGGGTTCCAGGTCCAGTTCCTGCCCGCCGGCTGGCTGTTCAAGCACGCGGTGGACATCTGGGCCGTGGAAGACGGCGAGCCAAGCCAGATCGCGCTCGGACCGGACGATTTCGTCGACGGCCGCTCGACTGCCGAAGGCCGCCTCGACATGGTCGAGCAGTCGATCCCCTTGTCGGGCTTCCGCATCAACTGGCCGCTCAACGAGGAAGGCAAGGCCGATGAGGTCATCGTCTTCCAGGGCGCCAGCTATTTCCGCGCGCTGGCGCGGGGCCAGCACTACGGCCTGTCTGCCCGCGCGCTCGCCATCGACACCGCCAGCCCGTCCGGCGAGGAGTTTCCCGAATTCCGCGAGTTCTGGCTGGTCCAGCCGCGCGAAGGTGATACGTCCATCACCATCTACGCACTGCTCGACAGCCCTTCGGCTGCCGGCGCATACCGCTTCACCGTGACGCCGGGCGCGGTCACGCTGGTCGATGTCGACAGCATGGTTTACCCGCGCCGCGAGATCGCAAATTTCGGCATCGCCCCCCTCACCAGCATGTTCCTCGTCGGACCGATTGCGCCGCGTCGCGCCGACGACTTCCGGCCCGAAATCCACGATTCGGATGGTCTTGCGATCCTGAACGGCAGCAACGAGCGCATCTGGCGCCCGCTGGCCAATCCGCGCACGCTTCAGATCAGTTCGTTCATGGATGCCGGCGTGAAGGGCTTCGGCCTCATGCAGCGCGAGCGCCGCTTCCCGCGCTACGAGGACCTCGAAGCCAGGTACGACCTGCGTCCGAGCACCTGGGTGGAAGCCGGCGAAGGCTTCCAGGACGGCAACGTGGTGCTCGTCGAGATCCCGACCGACCTAGAGATCCACGACAACATCGTCAGCTACTGGCAACCGGCCCAGCCGCTGGTGCCGGGCACCCCGCGCCGCTTCGCCTATACCCTGCAGTGGCGAAAGCATGCGCCGACGCAGGAGATGGGCCCCCACGTGATGTGGACGCGGGCCGGTGGCGTTCCGGCAGCAGGTGACGAGGAAATCTACCGCTTCATCATCGATTATTCGCCTGCGGCCAGCGGCGACCCGGCCACCATGCGCCAAGCGGAAGTGACTACGTCCAAGGGCACCGTGCGCCACGTCTCGGTGCAGGACAACGAAGTGACGGGCGGATTGCGCGTCACGTTTGAATTTCTGCCTGAAGGCGCCAAAGTCGCGGAACTAAGAGCCACCCTTCCGAGTTCTCCTGACATTCCTGCAGAAAATTGGCTCTATCGGTGGACCCCGACAAGATGAATGACTGGCGTGCGTCTGAAGACCCCGACCTGATCACGCGCGCGTCAGCGCGCAGCTTCAGCCCTCTCGCCATGCCTGCACAGAACCTTGCCCGCCATCCCATGACGGCGCAGCGGCTGAAGCCTGCTGCAACACGCCGGTCGACCGGCTCCACGCTGATCCTTGCGCTGGTACTGCTTGCCACGTTCATCGCCACCGCGATCTTTGTGCGCGGGCTGTGGGGCGCGCTGTCGCTGCAGAACGGCGGCTCGCTGGCGCACTACCTGTTTCTGGCCAACGCCTCTGTGCTGTTCGCCTGGATTGCCTTCGCCGGCGCGAACGCGACCGCAGGCGCGATCGCCATCGTCGCCGGGCGCGGTCGCGACACGATCAAGCTTCCGGCAAGCGGTGAACCGATCACCACCCGCAACGCCCTGCTCTTCCCAATCTACCACGAAGACCCCAACGAGATTGCCCAGCGCATCGCCGAGCTCGACGCCCAGCTGCGCGCGCGCGGCAACGAGAAGCATTTCGACGTCTTCGTCCTCAGTGACAGCCGGTCCGAGGAAGCCCGCGCGCAGGAGCGCGACGTGTTCGCCCGCCTCGTCACCGAGCGCGGCGTTGCACTGCCCGTGCTTTATCGCAACCGCGACCAGAACATCGGCAAGAAGGCCGGCAACATTGCAGACTGGGTGACGCGCCACGGCGGACGCTACAGCCATTTCGTGATCTTCGATGCCGACAGCCGCATCACCGGCAGCCTGCTGGCGCGCCTCGTCGCGGCCATGGAGCGCAGCCACGACAGCGGCATCATCCAGACGGTGCCGCGCCTCGCGAACCCGCGTACAGTCTTCGCAGCGCTCAATGCCTTCGCGCACAACATCTACGGCCCCGCCTTCGCCGCGGGCTTTGCCTCGTGGCAGGGCGCGTCGGGCAATTACTGGGGCCACAACGCCATCATCCGCACCCGCGCCTTCGCCCAGGCAGCCGGCTTGCCGGAGCTACCGGGCAAGGCGCCCTTTGGCGGGCACATCCAGAGCCACGATTTCGTGGAAGCAGCGCTCATCCGCCGTGCCGGCTGGCGCGTCGATCTCGTGACCAGCCCCAAGGGAAGCTCCGAGGAAGGCCCGACCACGGTCGTCGACATGGCGGTGCGCGACCGCCGCTGGATGCAGGGCAACCTGCAGCACCTGCGCGTGCTCACGGCACGCGGTCTTGCCCCCATCAGCCGCATGCACATGGCATTCGGCATTCTCGGCTACCTTTCCTCCGCGCTTTGGGCTTCCATGCTTGTGCTTGGCACATGGCTGTCGTGGCAGGAGCAGACCCGCGTCACCAGCTACTTCACCGACACCAAGACGCTGTTTCCCAGCTGGCCGACCTTCGACCCCGAAGCCGGTCTCGCGGTGCTGAGCGGCACAGCGGCCGTGCTGTTCCTGCCCAAGATTTCCGGCCTGCTGGCGCACCTGTGGACAACGCGCGCAACTGCGCTGGAAACCGTCGCGACCGTTGCTGCCGCCATCGGCGAAACGCTGCTGAGCATGCTGATCGCCCCGGTGATGATGCTGATCCACCTGCGCGGACTGTTCGATATTCTCGCGGGCCACGATTCCGGCTGGGCCGCTCAGGTCCGCGATGCCCGCCAGATCACGCTGGCACAGTCGGCACGCTTCCACCTGGCGCATGTCGTCATCGGGTTGCTGCTCGCGGTGGTGTCTCTGCTGATCTCGGTCGAGATCGCGGCCTGGATGCTGCCCGTGACACTCGGCCTCGTCGCTTCTCCGATCGTGACCTGGGCCACAGCGCGCCGCTGGCGCCCCGTCACGCGCCGCCGCGCGGCCTTGCGCGCACATCGCATGCGCCCGGCCTGAGGCCGGTCTTCACGTCGAATTTTCTGGAAGGATTGGTGGGCGCACAAGGACTCGAACCTTGGACCCGCTGATTAAGAGTTTGAAGCCAGTCGTTTTTCGTGAGTATCGGTCAGTACTGAAATATGCGTCATATCAATAAGTTACATCAGGTATTGGCGTCAGACGGCATCAAAGGCCGTTGGTGAATGGCAGGCAATCCGGTTACTATTTGGTTACTGACAATAGGAATTGAACCGAATGGTACTCACGCAACGCAGCGCCGCAAGCGCCCGCCCACAAGCCAAGGAAAGCTACATCTGGGATGCGGGTCTGAAAGGGTTCGCGCTGAAGATCACGCCAAAAGGACGCAAGGTTTTCCTGGTTCAGTATCGTGCCCCAGACGCAACGGGTCGAACGCGGCGCATCACCTTGGGGAAGTACGGCGACCTGACTGTTGAGGAAGCACGTCGTCAAGCGAAGAAGCTACTGGCGGAATTGGCTCTGGGGAAAGACCCGGCCACGGAAAAACGTGCTGAGCGCAAACGCAAGCTCACACTCAATGGTGCAATCGACCAGTTTCTCGAACAGCACGTCGAACCTAAGCGTGCCACACGAACTGCGGCCGAGTACAGACGTCTGATTGATCAGGACATTCGCGTTGTCCTCGGTACGAAAACAGTCAACACGGTGACGCATGCTGACGTGGCTCGACTGCACACTGCGATGTCGAAGACGCCATACGCTGCCAATCGTGCAATTGCCGTGCTCTCCAAGTTCTTCAACTGGTGTGAGGTGCGTGGATTGAGAAACGAGCATTCCAATCCGTGCCGGCATATCGAGAAGTACCGGGAACAGGCGCGCAATCGGTTCCTGTCCAGCGCAGAATTGACACGGCTAGGTGTCGTGCTGCAATCACCAGCGGTAACAGGGAAGTGCTCGGTCTATGTGGTCGCAGCGATTAGGCTGCTCAGCCTGACCGGTGCCCGGTTGAATGAGATATTGACGATGGAGTGGTCGTTCGTCGATCTCGAGCATCGGCAGTTGCGATTGCCTCGCTCAAAGACAGGCGCCCGAACCATCCACCTCAACGACGCAGCAATCGATGTACTGAGGTCAATCCCTCGTATCGATGGAAACCCGTATGTGGTTTGCGGCACGCGAAATGGGCAACATCTCGTCAATCTGCAAAAGCCCTGGCAACACATCAGGACCATCGCAGAGCTCGATGATGTCCGCATCCACGACCTCCGTCACAGCTATGCCGCCGTTGCAGCCTCCTCTGGCCTGTCCCTCCCCATGATCGGTGCGCTGCTTGGCCATACGCAAGCCCAGACAACGAAGCGATACGCACATCTTGCGGATGATCCTCTCAAGGAAGCGAATGAGAGAATTGGCGGGACAATCCACAACCTCATGAATTGACTACGAATCTGGGGGCAGAGGTTCGAATCCTTTCGGGCGCGCCAATCATTCCAATGAATTCGCTGAATTGCGGAATCTGCTCGCAAAGCTTTGTCAGTTGGATGTCAGCAGTTGGACCCATTTCGCATGTCAGTGTTGGTGGGCGCGAATTCGCGTGACCCAAATCGCGAAACTTGCGACGTGCCGTTGCCTCGTCATACAAAGGCCAGAACTCGACGACATGACAAAACTTGACCCTTACGCAATGCGGTCACGGCAAACGTAGAGCAGGCAAACGACGCTATGCACTCGCCCAGGTGTGTCAGAACCCGAGCTATAGCTGCGCTGGTGTGCCTGTCGCTGGCCGTGTGGTCTGTCTTTCCCGCGAAGGCCCATGTTCCGGCGGTATTCGATACAGTCCAGCAACATGCGGAAATTATCGCAGAGCATGGCCATTCTCATGGCTTTGAAGAAGATTTGATCTGGGCGCTGCACGGACACAATCATAACGTGGCCGATCACGATCACGTTCAAGCCTTCATGCCGATGACACTGGAGTTTCAGCAACCGTCTCAATTTTCCCAGTCATGGAATTTGGGTGGGGTGCACGGCGTGAACGTTGACGCTTCAAACATCGAGCGGCCTCCACGGGCCTGATTGAGCGAACCTGAAAATCGGTCGTTTCAATCAAGGTGGAGATCAATCGATGAATCTGAATATCCGGGACAATTCCGTCCCCGGCCTGAGCAGGCTCGCTGTCGTCTTGTTCGTGACGATAGCGGCACTGGCTCTGCATGCCAGCCAGGCGCTTGCCCACAACGTCACGGAGGGTGACGCTGGCTATATCCAGGAAATCTGGGGCGTGAACATCATCCCGTTCGTCTATCTCGGGGCCAAGCACATGGTGACGGGATACGACCACATCCTGTTCCTGCTGGGCGTGGTGTTCTTTCTGTACCGCATGAAAGAGGTGGCGATCTACGTCAGCCTATTTGCTCTAGGGCACTCAACCACGATGCTGCTTGGCGTCTGGTTCGGCTGGGGCATCAACGCTTACGTCATTGACACCATTATCGGCCTGTCAGTGGTCTACAAGGCTTTGGACAACCTTGGTGCGTACCAGCGCTGGTTTGGCTTTCAGCCGAACACCAAGGCAGCCACGCTCATCTTCGGCCTGTTCCACGGCACCGGCCTGGCCACCAAAATTCTCGATTATGACATCGCACCAGATGGCCTTCTCGCGAACCTGCTCGCCTTCAATGTTGGTGTTGAGGTCGGCCAGATCATGGCTTTGGCCGTTATCCTGATCGTGATGGGGTATTGGCGGAAATCTGCGAGCTTCTACCGCCAAGCCTACACCGCCAACGTAATCATGATGTCCTTGGGCTTCATGCTGATGGGTTACCAAATTGCTGGCTACTTCGTGGCCGCCTGAACACTCGGAGATCGACATGTTTAATTCCGATAGACCTAGCCTCGACGAGCTGCCGACGTCCGCGCAGCTGTTGCGTTCCACCATTCTGGCAGCCATCGCGGCTGTCATTGTCCTTGTGTGCGTCGTTTTGCCAGCCGAATACGGCATTGATCCCACACGTGTCGGTCGCCTGATCGGCCTAACCGAAATGGGCGAAATCAAAACGCAGCTGCACGACGAAGCCGAGGCTGACCGGCAGATGAGCAATACGTTGCCAGGCCATTCCAGCATCATCGATGGTGTGTTGGGAGTGTTTGTCAGCAAGGCACATGCACAGACTGCGCAGGAATGGCGTGACGAGATTTCTTTCACGCTTGAGTCGGGCGCAAGTGCCGAGTGGAAGCTGGTCATGACCAAAGGCCAGACCGCCCAGTACCGCATGATCGTCGATGGTGGACGCGTGAACTTTGACCTGCACGGCCACGGTTCAGGCCAATCGGTGACCTATGAAAAGGGGCGCGGCTCGACCGGTTCGGAAGGCGAGATCGTTGCAGACTTCGACGGTGAGCATGGCTGGTTCTGGCGCAACCGTGACAGTCAGCCCGTCAAGGTGACCGTGCAGGTACGAGGCGAGTACGCCGAGTTCAAGGACGCAAGCTAAGACCATTGCCGCCATCCATCCCGTGCGATGGGTGGCGGCCCCTTCCTGAAGAAATCCCGCTGAAGTGTCGAGCGGGATGCTTCAAGCTCCCGAGGCGCGCGCTCCATGTTAGCCGTACTTGCCAACGTCACCTATCGACGACTGCTGACCGCGCAGATCGTTGCCTTGTTCGGGACCGGTCTTGCAACCGTTGCGCTGGCATTGCTGGCCTACGACCTGGCTGGCGAGAATGCAGGGGCGGTTCTGGGTACGGCCCTGTTCATCAAGATGATCGCATACGTGGGCATCTCACCGTTCGCAGGTGTCATCGTCACGCTCGTACCCCGCAAGGCATTGCTCGTCGCGATGGACGTCGTGCGGCTGGCGATTGCGCTGCTGCTGCCGTTCGTGACCGAAATCTGGCAGGTGTACATCCTGATTTTCGCGTTGCAGTCAGCGTCGGCAGTTTTCACGCCGACCTTCCAGGCGATCATCCCGGACGTGCTACCCGACGAGAACGATTACACGCGCGCCTTGTCTCTCTCTCGTCTGGCCTACGACCTTGAGAACCTGCTGAGTCCGACGATTGCAGCTGTCCTGTTGCTGGCGATCAATTTCCACTGGCTCTTTGCTGGAACGGCGCTGGGCTTTCTCGTATCCGCCATGCTCGTTCTCACTGTCGCGCTTCCCGAACCTGTTTCCGACAAGCAGCCGACCAGCTTTCTGGAGAAGGCAACGCGGGGCATTCGTATCTACCTCGCCACACCGCGTCTCAGGGGGCTACTAGCACTCAATGTCACGGTCGCATTCGCTGGCGCGATGGTGATCGTCAATACCGTCGTGATCGTCAGGAGCCTGCTGGCAGGATCGCAGAGCGATGTTGGATTCGCGATGGCGACCTTCGGCGCTGGTTCAATCGTTGCGGCATTGGCCGTACCGAGACTGCTTCAACGCGTGGCCGACCGAACCATCATGCTCGCTGGAGCGGCGGTGCTGGCCATCCTGATGGTCGTAACCGCCCTCATGGTCGCCACGCTTGATGCTGGGCTTTGGCTGGGTTTGCTGCTGGCATGGCCGCTGATGGGCCTGTCCTCGTCCATGATCCAGACACCCGGCGGGAGACTGTTGAAGCGCTCCACCCATTCTGAAGATCGTCCAGCGGTGTTCGCTGCGCAATTCGCCCTGTCACATGCCTGCTGGCTGATCGCCTACCCTCTGGCAGGCTGGCTTGGCAGCTCGATGGGCATTTCTCTCACCTTCACTTTGCTGTCGGCACCGGCATTGCTGGGGTGCCTGGCTGCCTTTTGGTTGTGGCCACCCGAAAGCGATGGGATCATCGAGCATACACACGATAACCTCAGCGCGCGTGATCCGCACTGGGCTGAAGGCACGCCGACCGCACATCGTCTCCCATATGTGCTGTTCTCAGACTGAAATGCGGACCAGTTCTATCGGGTCAAGCAGCGGTATTGGCCCCGGAAGCCTGCGTTGTAATCGAGGCCGGCCTTGAGAACGAAGTCGTGCAACTCGTCATCATCCGTCTGGCGAATATCGACCGATAGCGGCTCGGCGTCGAACGTCGCATCCGAATTGCCTGCTTTGAGACGCACCAGGTCGCCACTGATTTTCACCAGCGCAGACTGCTCCCCAGCATCTTCACCCACGACAAAGACCGGTGGGCTTGCGGTGGTGTAGGTGAAGCGGCAGGTCTCGCCGCCGGGAAAGACGCGTTCAATCTCGTCCGGGCTCAGGAATTCCGGATCGACCTTACCGACCACTTCGCTCTGGAGAGCTTCCGTCGCGTCCTTCAGTTCTGCAACCGGGCTGTCACCCGTCGGCGGACGCTTGCCGTTGGCAGTGATGTCGGCGATCAGGTAGCGCATCTCTGCGATTTCCTTGTCCTGTGCATAGATGATTTCATCAGCCAGCTTTCGCACGCGCTGATCCGTGATCCCGGCGCGCGAGGAGGTCATGATGGCAATCGAGTGGTGCGGGATCATCGCCCTCATGAAGCTTCGGTCCTGGACTGTGACCTGGCTGCGCACCAGCCACAGGCTCAGCGCGAACACGGCAATGGATCCGGCAAAAATCGCAATATTGGCCGTCCGGCTGCGATACATGGAAATCATGAACGCCAGCATGACGAAAGCCATAACGGCACCCATCAGGATCGCCATGTAGGCGCGGGTCTCGGAAAAGAATATATGAGAAATCAGGTAGGTGTTCAGATACATCAATCCGAACATGACAAGGGTGGATGTTCCGATCATCGCAAAGAATCGACGGTATTTCATGGATGTTTCCTAATCTTTATCGAGTTCTGAAGTGAAATAACTTTCCAGCGCTGGAAGGTTCCGAAAAAATATTTTCCCGTTTGGCGTTCTCTGGCCTTGCGATTGCAGATGCGAGGACCACATACGAATTTGTGAATGCATCTTGGGCAAGTGCCACCAATCGGTGCTTGAGAAACCTCTTGAGAGCGGATAGCAGAGGTTCATGCGCCACTTTCGTGCTCATATGCATCGCCGCGTCCTCGCTCTGCTGAGCGTTTTTGCGGTACTGCTCTCGGTCACTGCGCCGCTCGGGCAGCCGGCTCACGCCGCGTCCGGCATGCCGCAGATGATGCATCACGATCTGATGATGTCGGCTGGGTCCGGCCACAAGGCTGCCAAGGCGAGTCATGACTGCCACGGCAAGCAGATGGGCCATGAGCGGGCAGCGCCCGAGCACGATTCCCCCGATCAGGACAGCCCCGCGAAGACGGCATCCTGTGACATGACAGTGTGCTGTCCCGGACTTCAGACCATTGCCATGTCGTTCGAGCGGCCCGCGCTGCCGCGTGCCGTCCATCTCCTGTCAACGGCACGTATGCCGAAGCCTCTCTCGCAGGCCCGCATCGATCAGCCGCCTCGATAAATTCCATCCCGTCTTTTCGCCCTTGAACTGACGACCGGTCGCAATCCGGTTCGGCATCTGGCCGAACCCGCATGCCGACCGGCACGATCCGGATGGATGAAGTCCCATGCGTGGCAGATACCTTGCCCTGGCAAGTCTCCTTGTCGTCGTCGCCTTTGCGGCCGGCATCGCTCTTGAACGTTTCCAGCTTGGCTCGACCGGCGAAGACGCTGGCGGCCAGAAGGTCCTCTATTGGGTCGCGCCGATGGACCCGAATTTCCGCCGGGATGAACCCGGGAAATCCCCCATGGGCATGGATCTCGTTCCCGTCTACGAGGGGGAGGAGGCCGGTGGCGACCCGGCGGCGGTCGAGTTGTCCGGTGCCGAGGTCAACGCCATCGGTGTGCGCACCGCCGTCGCGCGCGTCGAAGAGGTCGCCCGGTCCATCGAGACAGTCGGCTTCGTGCGCTACAACGAGCACCTGACCAGCCACATCCACACGCGGGTCGAAGGGTGGATCGAGCGCCTCGGCGTGCGTGCGATCGGCGACCGAGTTGCCAAGGGCGACACCCTGTTCACGATGTATGCCCCCGACGTGACGATCGGGAGCTCGGAACTCGTGCGCGCCGTGCGCCGCGGAAACGCTCTGGAGATAGAGATCACGCGCAAGAAATTGCGCAACCTGGGCGTACCGGAATCCGAGATCGACCGGATGGCCGCCAGCGACGTACCGATACACGAATTCCATGTCTTCGCGCCGCGCGACGGCGTGGTGACGGCGCTGGAAGCGGCAGACGGCATGTTCCTCAAGCCAGACGTGCGCGCCATGACGATTTCCGACCTTTCGGAAGTCTGGCTCCTGGTCGATGTCTTCGAGCGCGACATCGGCCGACTGTCGTCGCGAAAGACCGCGACGGCGCAGTTCGAGCACCTGCCCGGAAAGGTGTTCGAGGGCACCATCGACTACATTTATCCCGAACTCGACCGCACCACGCGAACGCTGCCCATCCGGCTGAGCTTCGACAACGCCGAGGGCGACCTGCGCCCGAACATGTACGGGCAGGTGAAGCTGGAGCCGGAAGGCACGCGCGAGGCGCTGACCGTACCGATGGAAAGCGTCATCCGCACCGGCCGGGCCGAGCGCGTCGTGATCAAGCAGCCGGATGGCAGCTTCAAGCCGCGTCTGGTTACGACCGGTCTCAATGACAGTTTCGGCGGTGGCGGGCGCACCGAGATCGTGCAGGGACTGGCCGCCGGCGAGGAGGTCGTCGCCTCGGCGCAATTCCTCATCGACAGCGAAAGCGCGCTGAATGCCGGGATCCTGCGCATGGCGCCGACAAAGTCGGAGCCGGCAGCGGGCAAGGGTACGCTGGTTCATCTCGACAAGGACAGGCGCATCGCCGAAATCGCCCATGAGGCTCTGCCGAGCCTTGACTGGCCGGCGATGACGACGCGGTTCGCACTGGCGTCAGACGTCGCCTACGACCGGCTGGAAGACGGTCAGGAGGTCAAGTTTTCAGCCGTTCGCGGCGCCGACAACCTTCTCGCGCTGCACGACCTGCGACCCGACGACGGTGTCGATGCGGTCGGCACCGGCATCGTCAAGGCGATCACCGACGACGGGAAGATCAACCTGAGCCACGATCCGATTCCCGCGCTCGGCTGGCCGGCGATGCAGATGGACATGCCGGTTCGCGATGTCGAACTGGGTTCCGTTCCGCTCGACGAACCCATCCGCTTCGACCTCGTGAAGGGCGAAGGCGGCACCTTCATCGTGACGGCTATCCGAGCCGCAGGTGACGAACCCGAGATGGCCGAGGACGCGCAGGACAAGGAGACCGCCATGCCTGCCGACATGCGGCTGATGGTGACGGAGGGCACGATCAATGCGGTCGATGCCGCCAAACGGTCCGCCAACGTCACTCACGGACCGCTGACCGACATCGGCATGCCCGGCATGACGATGGACTTCCCGCTGGCCGAGGGCCTGAAGGCGGACACGCTGAAGGAAGGAGCGGCAACGGTGACCATCGGTCTCAGGGCGGACGGTCGCATGGTGCTCGCCGATGCTAAGGCCGCCAAGCCGCCCATGAAGACCATCGGCACCATCAACAGCGTCAATATGGAATCACGCACCGCCAACATCACCCACGGACCTCTGGCCGATATCGGGATGCCGGGAATGACGATGGATTTCCCGGTGGCCGAAGGCATCGACGTTGAAACCTTGCCGCGCGACGTCGAGATCGAGTTGCACCTTCAGCAGAACCCGGACTTCTCGCTGATGCTGACGGGCTACGCGGAGGGCCGGTCATGATCCCCGCAATCATCCGCCTGTCCATCGCCAACCGAGCCATCGTGATCGCGCTGGCGCTGATGCTGGCGGTCGCCGGCATCTGGGCTGCGCGCGAGACTCCCATCGATGCCATTCCCGACTTGTCCGACGTCCAGGTGATCATCAAGACACCCTATGCCGGCCAGGCACCGCAGGTGGTTGAAGACCAGGTCACCTATCCGATCACCACGGCGATGCTCGCCGTGCCGGGCGCAAAGGACGTGCGCGGCTTCTCCTTCTTCGGGGATTCCTACGTCTATGTCGTGTTCGAGGACGGCACCGACCTCTACTGGGCGCGCTCGCGGGTGCTGGAATACCTGGCACAGGTGCAGTCGCGGCTGCCGGACGGCGTTTCACCAGAACTGGGACCCGACGCCACCGGTGTGGGCTGGGTCTACCAGTACCTTCTCATCGATCGCACCGGGAAACACGACCTCGCGCAGCTTCGCACGATCCAGGACTGGTGGCTGAAATACGAGTTGCAGACCATCGAGGGCGTTTCGGAGGTCGCGACCATCGGCGGCATGGTCAAGCAGTACCAGGTGGTCGTCGATCCCAACAAGCTGCGCGCCTTCGGCATTCCGCTCCAGAAGGTGCGTGCAGCCATCGAGGCGTCCAACCGCGAGACGGGCGGCAGCGTCATCGAGATGGGCGAGGCGGAGTACATGGTCCGCGCCACCGGTTACGTGGACGAGCTTGCCGACCTTGCGCGCGTGCCGCTGGTGGTGAACGAGCGCGGCGCGCCGCTGATGCTCGGCGACGTGGCAGAATTGCGCCTCGGGCCGGAAATGCGGCGCGGCGTCGGCGAGTTTAACGGGGAAGGCGATGCCGTCGGCGGCGTCATCATCATGCGCTGGGGCGGCAACGCACTCTCCACAATTCGTGCGGTCGAGGATCGGATCGCTGAATTGAAGCCGAACCTGCCCGAGGGCGTCCAGATCGTCACGACCTATGACCGCGCCGGCGTCATCGAACGGGCCATCGAGAACCTTCAAGGCAAGCTTGGCGAGGAATTCCTCGTCGTCGTGCTGGTCTGCGCGGCCTTCCTGCTGCACCTGCGCTCGTCGCTGGTGATCCTGTTCTTCCTGCCGCTCGGCGTGCTGGGCGCGGTGCTCATCATGAAGCTGCAGGGCGTGAACGCCAACATCATGAGCCTCGGCGGCATCGCGATTGCCATCGGGGCCATGGTCGATGCGGCCATCGTGATGATCGAGGCCATGCACAGGCGCATGGAGAAGGAGAAGATCACGCCGGAGAACCGCTGGCGGATCGTTGCGGAATGCACCTCCGAGGTCGGGCCGTCGCTTTTCTTTGCGCTTGCGATCATCACCGTCAGCTTCCTGCCGGTCTTCGTGCTGGAGAGCCAGGAGGGCCGGCTGTTCAAGCCGCTGGCCTTCACCAAGACGTACGCCATGGCGGCTGCAACGATCCTCTCGATCACGGTCGTGCCCGTGCTGATGGGCTATTTTGTGCGCGGGCGCATTCTGCCGGAGCGCCGCAACCCGCTGAACCGGCTGTGCATCGCCGCCTATCGCCCGTTTCTCGATGCAGCCGTCGCATGGCCCTGGGCCACGGTTGTGATGGCGTCTGCTGTCGTCGTGTCCATGTGGTGGCCGATGCAGCGGATCGGTACCGAGTTCATGCCGGAGCTGAACGAAGGGGATTTCCTCTACATGCCCTCACTCTATCCGGGCGTGTCCATCGGCAAGGCGCGCGAGGTGTTGCAGCAGACCGACCGGATGATCGCAACCGTTCCGGAGGTGAAGACAGTTCACGGCAAACTTGGCCGCGCCGATACCGCCACCGACCCCGCACCGCTGACGATGATCGAGACAACGATCCAGCTCAAACCGCGCGAGGAATGGCGCGAGGGCATGACGATGGAGGGTATCCGCAATGCGCTCGACAAGGCCGTTCAGGTGCCCGGCGTCACCAATGTCTGGATCCAGCCGATCAAGAACCGGATCGACATGCTGGCCACCGGCATCAAGACCCCTGTCGGCGTGAAGGTCACCGGGGCCGATCTCAACGTGATCGAGAAAATCGCCGTCGACGTGGAACGCGCTGTTGGCGATATCGAGGGCACGGCCTCGGCCTATGCCGAGCGCCCGGTCGGCGGCCGGTTCATCGAGATCGACGTGAACCGCGAGGCGGCTGCCCGCTACATGATGTCGATCCGGGACGTGCAGGAAGTCGTGCAGACGGCCATCGGCGGCATGCAGGTCTCCGAGAGCGTCGAAGGGCTGGAACGCTTCCCGATCAATCTTCGCTACCCGCAGGACTGGCGCAACAGCCCAGAGCGGCTGCGCGCCTTGCCCATCGTCACGCCGTCCGGCGCGCATCTTCCGCTGGAGGCGCTCGCCGAGGTGCGCATCGTCGATGGTCCCGGCATGATACGCTCGGAAAACGCGCGGCGCACCGGCTTCGTTTTCATCGACATCGCCGGGCGCGATCTCGGCGGCTACGTGGAAGAAGCGCGCCGGGTTGTGGCGGAAACCGTCACGCTGCCGCCGGGATATTCCCTGACCTGGTCGGGCCAGTACGAGTACATACAGCGCGTGCAGGAGCGGCTGGTGCTCGTGGCGCCCGCGACGCTGCTGATCATCACCCTGATGCTGTTCATGGCGTTCAACCGGGTGACGGAAGTCGCGATCATCCTGCTGGCGCTGCCGGTCTCGCTGGCCGGCGGCGTGTGGCTCATCTGGTATCTCGACTTCGACATCTCGGTCGCGGTGCTCGTCGGCTTCATCGCGCTTGCCGGTGTCGCGGTGGAGACCGCCATTGTCATGCTGCTCTACCTCAACATTGCCTGGAACCGGCGGCTGGAAACCGCCGAGACCGAGATGCGGCTGCTGATGCGCAGCGATATCGAAGAAGTTGTCTTCGAGGGCGCGCTGCTGCGGCTTCGGCCCAAGATCATGACGGTCGCCACCATCTTTGCCGGGCTGATTCCGATCATGTTCGGCACGGCGACCGGTTCGGAGATCATGCAGCGCATCGCAGCGCCGATGATCGGCGGAATGGCCACGGCCACGCTGCTCACGCTCCTCGTGATCCCCTCCATCTTCGTCATCTGGAAAGGTTTCGAGATCACGCGCATCAACGCCGCGATCTCCAACTTTCCCGCTTCTCCCCCGGTGCCCGCGGAATGATCCGCCGCCACCCCCACACCAAAGAAGGAAACCACATGCGCAAGCTGTTTCTGTCCCTTGCATTCACGACCGCCATGGCCACCAGCGCGGCTGCATCCGGCTCGGGCCACGAGCATGGCGGCCACGCCAACATGGCCGAAGGCGTGCACGCCACTGGCGAGGTTCACGCCATCACCGACAAGACCGTCAATGTCAGCCATGACCCGATTCCGTCGATCGGCTGGCCGGCCATGCGCATGGATCTGCCGCTGCTCGAAGGCGCCGATATCGACGGCGTGTCGGAAGGAGACAAGGTCATGATCATGCTCGAGAAGGGACCCGACGGCATGTACGGCGTGCGTGCGCTCGAAAGGTCCGAGTAACCAAACAGGTCCGCGCGCCGGCGATTGCTGGCGCGCGGGTCCTTGCCACCGCCGATAGAGCCGCATCGAGGAGTTCCCAATTGCACGAACAGATGATGTCAGACGGGTGGCTGCACATGGCCCCGATGACGCTCGGGCTTGTGCTGCTGCTGGCCGTGGTGGTCGCCGCTGCGGTCTTCTTCCTCCGGATGCCACGCAACCAGAGCCTGCTTTCGCGCGACCTGTCGCCCAGCAACCACGGCTGGGGTGCGCATCTGCCATTCGCCAAGCCGGCCCAATCCGGTGACTCGAGCCAGGACACGATCTTCGTCCTGCCGGATATCAGCAACTACACCCGCTTCATGACCGGCAACACGTTTGCCCTTGGCCATGCGCGCTACGTCGTCTTCTCGCTGATCGATGCCATGGTCGATGCTGCCTGTCGGACGATGAAGCTCTCCAAGCTCGAAGGCGATGCAGCATTGTTCTACGCAGACGCCGGCAAGCTTTCTCCCGAGCAGGCCGGCAACACGGTGCTGGCCATCATGGACGCATTCTTCCGCGAGCAGACGCGCCTTGTCGCCACAAACAAGTGTCCCTGTTCCACCTGCACGCAGATCGCCGATCTCGACCTCAAGGTCTTCGTGCATCGCGGCAAGGCCGCCCGGTTCGAATACCGTGGCGTGGTCGACCACTTCGGCACAGATGTCATCATCATCCACCGCCTGATGAAAAACGGCGTCGGCAGCCATCGCTACGTCATGGTGACGGAGGCCGCGCGCGACGCGATCCGCCTGCCAGCGCACCTGTCGCGCGCAGCGCTCAGTGAAGTTCACGAACATATCGGCGCGGTTGAAGCGCACGTCTACGACCTCACCGGGAAAGAGCCGCCATTCGGCAGCCGACCTGAGGAAACAAGCCGTGGTGCCTTGGCCGACTGGGCCGGAAAGTTCCGGCAGAATGCCCGCTCCATCACCGACACCTTCACACGCAGGGCTGCTCCACGCGATGGCCAGCCAATTCCAGCCAATCCACGAGAGGACTGACCATGAAACATCTTTCAATGCTCACACTGGGAGCAGCCATCGTTATTGCCGGTGCTAGTGCCGTCTATGCCCATAGCGGTGCGACCGGCGTTGTCGCCGAGCGCATGCACCACATGAAGATGATGGCGGATGCCATGAAGACCATGGGGCCGATGATGAAAGGCGCACAGCCGCTTAACGCGGAAACTGTCGAGAAGCAGGCCGCCATGATCCGCAGCCACGCCGGGGAAACCCTGAAGAAGGTCTTCCCGGAGGGCAGCCTCGACAGCCCGTCCGAGGCCATTCCCGCCATCTGGGAGGACTGGGACACGTTCGCCGCACTGGCTGACCGGCTGGAACTCTTTGCCCACGGTCTGGAACTTGCCGCCGGCGATGAAAGCCAGTCCGGTGCCGACGCGATGATGGACGTCAGTGAAATGGGCCAGATGTCGGCGGAAGAAATCGGCGCCATGCCCGCTGACGCGGTTTTCGGGATGATCGGCAAGACCTGCTCGGATTGCCACACCCAGTTCCGCCAGAAGAAGAGCTAGGCAATGTTTGGTTCGATCGGCGGCGATCGCGTGGTGGCGGTTGTCGCTGCGCTGGTCGCCGCAATGGTCGTGCTCGGGCTCGGTTGGCGCTTTATCTCGCCGGGCGAGTCCGCAGGCCTGCTCGAACCAGGTGACGACGCCATCGTCGCACAGGGCGAGGCGCTCTATGCGGACCATTGCGCCTCATGTCACGGCACGTCACTGGAAGGGGAGGCCGACTGGCGCAGTCGCAAGCCCGATGGAATGCTCCCCGCACCGCCACACGATGAGTCGGGACACACCTGGCACCATCCCGACCAGATGCTGTTCGAGATCACCAAGTACGGCGTTCAGAGATTTGCAGGCGAGGACTACCGCTCCGACATGCCGGCCTATGAGGGCGTCCTGAGCGATGCCGAAATCATCGCCGTGCTCTCCTACATCAAGAGCCGTTGGAGCAGCGAGCTACAGGCGCGCCACGACACGCTGAACCAGCGTCCGTGATGAAGTGAGTTCGATCCTAGAGCGCATTTCCAGACCGGGAGTGGCCGCACCTATCGAGGGTTACCGCCCGCGCCATGAGACGAGGTCAAACGTGCATGTCGTATCGTGCGGCTCGGTTCTATCGTGTACCGCTTGCAAGGTGACCTACTAGCGAAGTGTCGGGAGCTCGCCCGCCCGTACTTGGAACGCCCCGGAATACGGTCCCTAAACCCGGGTGTCGGCGGACACTTCGCTGCCGGCCAAGATCTCCCATCCCCGCTTGGTCGGCACGAAGCAATGATCCACATTCAATGGGATTTCCGGCAGCGGCCGAACGGTCCGATCTGCAAACCATTTCCCAGCTGCCATCATTCGCCTGTCACCTGCCCCGACTTTGTCCAGGCATTCGCTCAGGGCGAGTACCGACTGGTCCCGTGCGGAGCTGAGATCCAATTGAACGCCGCGACCATGGTCACGAAGCATCATGGAGATATACGAAACCCTTCGGTCATCGCCCTGCCCCGCGGCGGAGAGAATGGCAGCCCACCATTCGCGGCTCCAGGGAGATGCGTGGAGCGTTTCAGATGCTTGGGCGTGAGGGGTGGTTGGCGGTGGCAATCCTTCCCAAAGACGCTCCTGCCAATACGTACCGCCGTTTGGCACAAAATCGCGGCCAAGACCCTTCAGCTGGCGAAGCCAATCTCCGTGGCGCTCAACGCCAACCCGCTGCTGCTCCGGAGTGCATGCATCGAATGCAATCATCATTTTTGAACAGCTTTCGAATGCACTGGTCGGATGTTTCTCCCGGAATCTATTGAACAGATTCTCTCGCTCTGCTCCCATTGCTTCCACAGCCCGACGTCCGTCTTGGCCTGCATCGGGAGTTGGAGAGTTCGTGAGGAGTTCCTTTGGAGAGGTTATTACGCGGGGCACTTCGTACCCCACCCCAAAGGCATCAGATACCCCACCACTGGCTGCCAAATGCCCCACGCCAGCCAGCGGCTTGCGCAGTTTTTGCGTCGTGGATCTACCAAGGTCATCGGTACTTTCGGGGAAGCATGCCTGATATTGCTGCCGTCGCCACGCGCGGCCACGAAACTCGGCACTGGAGATCTCGATCCAACCCTTCCATACAGCGATTCTGAGGTGCTTGCGTACAGTCTTCCTCTGAAGGCTCGAGCGCTCCGCCAATATTTTGATCGACGGATAGCAACTTCCTCCATCCTTGTTCATGAACTCTGACAGAGTCCTCAGGACATTCTTGGTCGTCCCGTGCAACGCGGACTTCGCCAAAGCCTGTCGCCATTGCCAAACACGTGAACTTCCCACGTCGCTCTCCCGTTTCCGGTGGCTTGCGCGACGCTATGCGTCGCAGTCAGCCGTGGAACGGCGCTTGCGCGCGGTCAGCCAGGCATCAAGATCACCCTTGGAATAAACAACCAATCGGTGACCGAGCTTCATGAAGGGCGGACCATCGCCGGTGACGCGCATGCGGGCGAGTGTCGCCACCGAAAGGCAGGTGTAGTCGGCCGCGTCAGCTGGCTTGAGATAGACCGTTTCCATAGCCGTTCGTCTCCATCGGTTTCAGCAAGCATTGATGCGTTGCTGCCTCGAGGGAGCGGCGAATGGATCGCCCGGTCAAATTCAAATCCGGCCGATTTTTCTCAACGATTTTTGCGATGAGGTTTGGGCTCATAAAGGCCCGCTTCCTGCAGTGCATTTGTGATTGTGTTCAAGGAAGGACGGCGCCAGTGCTGGCGGTCAAACTCAGCCAAGACACGTCTCTGCGCTTCGTCAAGCTTCCCGACTTTATCATCGCCTTTGAACACATGAGCGACAGCAATCCTAGTGAGTTCACCAGGACGCATGTCGGGCTGCTGCCCCGTGCGCGCGGCTTCCTCGAGCTTCTCGATGGTTGCTGGATCATGCCAGGCATAGCGTGCCGAATAGAATGCCCGCCGTTTGCCGCGTGTGGATAAAGTGCCGTTTTGAGAAAAATTGAGATAATTCCAATCGGCCGGAGAGATGAAAATTGTCGGCGAATCGCCAAGCTCCGCTTTTGCAGACGCCGTTATCTCCCCGGATCGCAGATGACGCTTCAATTCGACTCTGCGCTGCCGATCCAGATCTTTGAGGGCTTTTTCCTGCTCGTCGAATTTGATCTGGTCGAGCGATACCGTGCGGGTGTCATTCAGCCGCCGTGCCGCGCGTGCTAGACCGGTGACAACGGTCGACTTTCTCGCCAAGACCGCGAGCTCCGCTTCGAGTTCCGCCATCAGTTTGTTGAGGGCCGGATCAGTGAACTCCGCAAGCGCATCGCTCAGCGTAAGCCATTCGTGGATCTGGACTGGTATACGGGGCATCGGTCACCGGCATCAAAATTCCGCGCGTGTGACTATACCGGTGCAAGCACCCTGCCTCTATCCCGCACGCAAACGCAGCGGTTACTATTTGGTTACTGGAGAAGAATGGCCGAACCGTTTCAAGGCGCTAAGTCATTGAAAAGATTGGTGGGCGCACAAGGACTCGAACCTTGGACCCGCTGATTAAGAGTCAGCTGCTCTACCAACTGAGCTATGCGCCCGCACCAATTTCGGGAAGCGGCGGTATATCAACGAGGTTGCAGCCTGTCCATATGCTGGACCCACGTTTTCTCACATCTTCGATTGCGATGGACGCCCGCGCCCGGCAGACGCAATGATGCGGCCTAGCCGTTGCTGGTTTGCCGCCTGTCTCCGGCGCTGACCGGAGGCCTCGACGATTGACAATCTCAGCCATTCTGATCGGTGGTTTTTACATGTTCGCGGGGCTGATGATCTTCCACGCGGTGGCCCGTGACAGGCTCCTGGATCAGGCGCTGGAAGCGATCACGCTCGAGCCAACCGAGCGCGAGGAAGATGTCGAGCAGCGCAGGATGCTGACGCTGGGCAGCTTCGTCTTTTCGGGTGGAATGGCGCTTGCAACGCTCAGCATCATCACACCGGTCTTTTTCGTGCTCGCTTCTCTCGTTCAGGCAGTGCGCCTGTGGGGGTATCGCAACGAAGCGGAACAGGGGATGCGGGCGACGATCAATGCCTTCGTGATCTATCTCGCCTCGACCAGCTTCTCGATCTGGTGCCTTGTGACGGGACTGTACCGGCCTTGGTTCGGCCTCGAAGTCCTGCCGTCCGTGGCGGTGGAGAGTGCCGCCATCACGGCGGTGACGGCTGCAGCGCTCGGCTGGTTCGTGTATCGCCACAAGCTCGACTACTGAGGCCGCAGCTTGTGGGTTTGACCGGTCAGCCGGTAGCGGGCATGGCGAACCTTTCGTTCCAGACGCTTGAACGTCTCCGAAATGCCGTGGTCGAACCCGTGGGCGAAGTACCGGTCTGTCGCACTGGCAAAAGACACATCCGCCCGGCGCCAGCGCCTGAGGTCGATATCACGCGCCGCTTCCTCGTAGGCCCGGTACCACATGCGCCCGCTCCAGCTTGACGGGTTGCGCCCGTGGCGCACGCCGCACAGGCGCCAGCCATCAATGAAATAGTGGATCACCTTGGCGTCCAGCAGGCCGATGGTCCTGAAATACTCATCCGCCGGGCAATTCCAGGATTCGTCCATGAGCGCGTGACCGTGCCGCGTGACGAGAGCAACGGTGAGCAGTTCGTCCAGCACCACGATGTCCTGTCCCCGCCCCTGTTCCATGCACCGGGAATAGTCGTCGAAGAACGCCTGCCCCTTGGGGAGCGACAGGCCCAGCACCCCGATATTGATATCGGTGGATTCCTCGTAGATCTTGCGCACCGCTTCCGCCACGGCCTCCTTGCCGACGATCGGCTCGACCTCCTGGAGGAATTCAGCGCGCTTTTTCGGCCCCTCCTTCGTCGGCAATCCGTCATCGTCGAGCGAATGGAATTCGACGCGGGTCACCAGCAGGCCTTCGCGCTCAAGAGGTCCCCAGAGCGGGTCAATGGGCCCGCGAAAGAGCAGGTCGCTGTCAAATGACAGCGTTGTGGCATAGGGGCTGGCCTTGAGAATTTCGTGTCGGGACTCCGAGCGGCTGAGGTCCTTCACGAAGATGCAATCGACGGACAGTTTCGCCGCCGTTTCAGCCACCGCAGGCGCGTCGGCATCATCCTCCAGCAGCAGCAGGGTGATGGGGCCGTCGTAGTATTTGCGCAGGCTGTGCAGCGCCACGAACAGCCGCAGCGCATAGCCCGTGCCAAAGTTGAAGAACAGCGCTCCGCGGCCGCTCTTGGTTTTGGCTTCCATCTTCGTCCCCAATCATGCTCGAACGCGCAAGACTGATAAGCAGCGCACGGCCCCTTGTACACCGCAGACGTGAAAAGGCCCGCGCACGGACATGCCATGCGCGGGCCTGAATACGTGTCAGCCGGTGACGGCTCGCGGTCTACTCCGCCGCCTGCGCGTGTACCCGGTCGCGGCGCGCCATCAGCTTGTTCAGCGCGGTCAGGTACGCCTTGGCGGACGCCACCAGCGTGTCGGGGTGCGCGGCGCGCCCGGTGACGCTCATGCCGTCATGGCCAAGCCGCACGGAGACTTCCGCCTGCGCGTCCGTGCCCTCGGTCACCGCGTGGACCTGGTAGAGCTCCAGCGTAGCCTCATGCGGCACCAGCATGTGGATCGCGTTGAAGGTCGCGTCCACCGGGCCGTTGCCCACGGATTGGACCGTCTTGTGCTCGCCCTCGATGTCAAGCGACAGGGTGCAGACCTGCGGCCCCATAGTGCCGGCGACCACCAGCAGCGAGAGCACCTTCATCCGGTCCTGCGAGGTGGCGATGTTCTCGTCCACCAGCGCCTCGATATCCTCGTCGTAGACTTCCTTCTTGCGGTCGGCGAGATCCTTGAAGCGGGTGAACGCGTCCTGCATCTGGTTGTCGGTGAGCTGGTAGCCCAGCTGCTTCAGCTTGTCCTTGAAGGCATTGCGGCCCGAGTGCTTGCCCATGACCAGCGAAGTCTTGCTGACGCCCACCGATTCCGGCGTCATGATCTCGTAGGTCTGGCTGTGCTTCAGCATCCCGTCCTGGTGAATGCCGCTCTCGTGCGCGAAGGCGTTCCGGCCGACGATGGCCTTGTTGTACTGCACCGGGAAGGACGTGATGGCGGACACCAGCTTGGAGGCCCGCGTCAGCATCGTCGTGTCGATATTGCACTCGAAGGGCAGCACGTCCTCACGCGTCTTCATGGCCATCACGACCTCTTCAAGCGCCGTGTTGCCGGCCCGCTCGCCGATGCCGTTGATGGTGCATTCGATCTGCCGCGCACCGGCCTTCACGCCGGCCATCGAGTTGGCGACCGCCATGCCCAGGTCATTGTGGCAATGGACCGAGAAGATCGCCTTGTCGGCGTCCGGCACGCGCTCGCGCACCATCTTGAACAGCTCGTAATGCTCCTCCGGCACGGTGTAGCCGACCGTGTCGGGAATGTTGATCGTGGTGGCACCGGCCTTGATTGCGGCCTCCACGCAGCGCACGAGGAAATCCGGCTCGGTGCGCGTGCCGTCCTCGCAGGACCACTCAACATCGTCCACCAGGTTGCGGGCGCGGGTGACCTGCGCGATCACCATCTCCAGCACTTCTTCCGGCGACTTCTGGAGCTTGTACTTCATGTGCACCGGCGAGGTGGAGATGAAGGTGTGGATGCGCGGACGCTTGGCGTGTTTCACTGCCTCACCGGCCCGGTCAATGTCGCCGGGTGCCGCGCGCGACAGGCCCGCGACCACCGCGTTCTGCACGCGCTTGGCAATGAGGCTGACGGCCTCGAAATCGCCGTTGGAGGCGATGGGAAAGCCCGCCTCGATCACATCGACGCCCATTGCGTCGAGCATGTCGGCAACCTGCAGCTTTTCTTCCAGCGTCATGGTTGCGCCGGGGCACTGCTCGCCGTCACGCAAGGTGGTATCGAAAATGATGACCTGGTCGCTCATGGGTCCTTATCCTTCGTCATGGTTCCCGGGTGGCGGCAACTGGAGCCTGGCACGACGCAACGGGAACGCGAAAACTGAAATCGAATTGAGGTGTCGGTTTGAACTCGGTCCCCTGAGAGCCCGTTCGCGCGAAAGCGAACCGCCGGAGCTCAGGGGCGGATAAGGAGGAGAAGGTCGAGCAGAAGCGGCGCGCGAAGCGTGTCGCGCATCCTCGCCTCATGGGCAGCATCATGACGAATGGTCGTCATCGAATTCGAGCCTGCCTTGCCAAACCTTGGGGCGCATCGAAACCTGTTCGAAGCGCCTGCGTCTACGGATGGTCGGCCCGCAGGCCTAACAAATCGTAAACGCGTGATTGCCGGGTTGTACTCTCCATTCGCCCGGCTGCGCAAGGCGTTTGCCCGGTCGCCCGTCATGCCATCCCGAAACGCGCCCGCCGCAAGGCCCCGGATGGGGGCGATTTTGAGGCGCGTTCACCCAAATTCTGTTGCAGACCTGCGACCGCAATTGAATGGACGTCGCGCCGACCTTGACTAGGCTCTGTCTCGGGCGGGGGCCATCGACCAAACGAACGGGGACGGTCAATGGCACTTGGGAAACGGGGAAGACCAGCGGCAGATCGCGGCGCAAGGCCGTAAGCATCCATTGTCGCTGAAATCGGGACGCGGCCCCTGAACGGGCGGCTGCACCTCCACCCCGAAGCGACAATCGATGAACTTTCGGAATGCCCCGCGTGCGTTGGGGTAACGGGCCGGGCATCCCCCTGCCCGGGACGGGACGGCGCGCAGGACCGACACCTCTCCTGCGCGCCGTTTCTTCAGGCTGCCTTGCCGATGGCGCGATAGGCCACCCAGGCGAACATCGCGAACGACGCCGCGTAGATGATGGAGGCGATGGCCAGCATCGGAGCGAGCGCCGTGTTGCCGCCGTAGAGCAGGAACAGCCCGACGATCAGGACCAGCAGGCTCACCTCGGCGACCCACATGTGCATCCTGGCGAGCGTGCTCCCTGCGGCGGCCGGGAAGTGGTGGTAGAACAGCCCGAACACCGCGAAGCTCAGCCAGCCAATGACCATGGTATGCGCATGGGTCGGCATCTGGCCGTGGTCGTGGCTCGCTGCCATGGAGATCCCCAGCATCATGCCGGCAAGCCCGTAGATCAGCGCACTCAGGAAAAAGACGCGTGCAACGCCTGTCATGGATATCCTCCCGGATATGTCACCGCCGTGATGGCGGCGGGGAAGAATATCACCTTCAGGCGATCAGCTCACCGCGCGCGATGACGACCGCATTGCCACCGATGCGCACCGCTGACAGCGCATTGTTCCCGACCTCGAGTTCCAGCTCGATGATGCTCGGTCGGCCCATCGCGTAGCCCTGCTCGATGCGGTAGCGCGTCATGCCTTTTCGCGGCTGGTCGAACTTGTGGATGATCCCAGCGAGCGCCGCGGCAGCCGAACCCGTTGCCGGGTCCTCGAGAATGCCGTGCTGTGGCGCGAACATGCGCGCCTGGAAGTCGTTGGCCTCGGATGCGGTGTCACGGGTGTAGATGAACGCGCCGTTGCTGCCGAAGGCTTCCTCGAAGGCACGACCGGACGCCTTGGCCCGGTTGAGGCGGGCCATGTCGCGTACCGGCACGAAGGTGAACGTCACACCGGCATCGCAGACCATCGGCTTGTGGTTTTCAAAGCCGATCTCGCTCGGCTCCAGCCCGATGCCTGCGGCAATCAGGTCGCGGTCGCCCGCCTGCTGCGGTTCTGAGGGAAGTTTTGGAATGTCGAACTCGGCGAAACCGGCATTCTCGCGCAGCTTCACGCCGCAGCGCACCGAGCCGATCTGCTCCTCAAGGACGATGATGCCGTCCTTCATGCCCGTGCCGCCGTACTTTTCCAGCGCAAGGATGATCGACGTGCCGACGGTCGGGTGCCCGGCGAAGGGAAGCTCGCGGCCCGGCGTGAAGATGCGAACCTTGGCGCTGTGGGCCGGACGCTCCGGCTCCATCACGAACACCGTTTCGGAGAGGTTGAACTCTGCCGCGATAGCCTGCATCCGCTCGCCGTCCAGCCCTTCGCTGTCGAAGACGACGGCAAGCTGGTTGCCGGTCAGGGCCTTGTCGGTAAAGACATCGAGAACGGCATAGCGCCGTGCCGTGGAGGAAGCGGACATGGGGGAACACCTTCTTGTCGCGGCATGGAAAACGCAGCGCGGCAAGGTCTATGCCGTGGCGACGATTCCGTCCACAGCTAACCGGCAAATGAGAGCGTGGAAGCCGGTCAGCCCTGGCCGTGAACTGGCTCTGCCGCGTCCGGAATGGCCGGCTTGAAGTAGCTGGCGAGACCGTCGAAGGCAGACGCGATTTCCGAAACGACGGGCGTTTCGGGAAAGAGGATGAAGCCGCAGCCGCGCATGCCCGGCGCGCTTTCTGTCAGGTCCGGTGCTTCACGCAGGCCCATGGTACGAACAGACACGCGTCCGCGCGGCGAATTGGGAAAGCGCCGATGCGCGGCGGAGCGCACATCGTCTTCCGCAAGGTCGCGTGCGGTTTCCTCGTCATCGGCTTCGATGAAGCGCCACGTGTAGAACCCGACGCGACCAGGGCGCACTGCGCCGTCCGTCTGCTCGCTGCGGAAATTGTGTCCTTCGATGAGGAACGCGTGCCAGGTGGCCATATCAAACCTGTCTGAATTGCGATGCGTCATCATCCACCAAGCATCGTAAATGAAGCCTGAACGTGGCATGAACACGGTTTCAAACGGCCTTTTGCATCAGCGGCCAGGGCGGCGTCCTGCGCCAGCCAACCGGAAATGGGGGCCAAAATTGCGCCGCCATCCGGCGTCAATCTGATGCTTGCGGTCACGCGAACGTTTTGCCGCCAGATGAGTTGTCGACGACAAGCAAACCTTCCGAGGACACCCGCCATGCCGAACGGATTGATCAAGACGGCCGCGTTGGCCTGCCTTCTGGCCCTGCCCGCGCTTGCCATCCAAAGCCCCGCCGCCAGTGCTGCCCAGCCCGGCGAATGCACCCGTGCCACCGGTCAGGTCGAGACGCGCAACTGGCAGGCGATGACCACGCGCCAGCCCGACGGCTCCGATGGGGTTGAGGTTGTTGGCGAAGTCCAGGTGCCCAATCCCGGCGTCGAGCCGCTGCTACGCCTCAGCGAACAGCAAGGCAGAAACCCGCTTGTGCTGAATGTCGATCTCTATCTCTGCCAGTTGCCCGGCATGTGGACGCAAGCGCTCGCGTGGAAGCCCGTCCGCCTTGACCCGCCGAGCACCGGCGAGTTCACGCAGGCACATATCCTGGGTGCCGATGGCGACGTGGCCCTGATTGAAGTCGAGGCCAGCCAGTAGCCAGAACGAAACGGGGCGGCGCACATGCACCGCCCCGATCAATGTTCTTTTTCGCGGGATGCGCTCCCGCTTCAGAAACCCAGACTAGTTCTTGGCCTTGTCGACCAGAGCGTTCGACTTGATCCACGGCATCATGCCGCGAAGCTTCTCGCCGACTTCCTCGATCTGGTGCGCATCATTGTTGCGGCGGATGCCCTTGAATCGCGAGGCACCGGCCCGGTACTCCTGCATCCAGTCGGACGTGAACTTGCCGGTCTGGATGTCCTTAAGGACGCGCTTCATCTCGGCCTTGGTCTCTTCGGTGATGATGCGCGGGCCGGAGACGTACTCGCCCCACTCGGCGGTGTTGGAGATCGAGTAGTTCATGTTGGCGATACCGCCCTCGTAGATGAGGTCGACGATCAGCTTCACTTCGTGCAGGCATTCGAAATAGGCCATTTCCGGCGCGTAGCCGGCTTCCACCAGCGTCTCGAAACCGGCGCGGATCAGCTCAACCAGGCCGCCGCAGAGCACGACCTGCTCGCCGAAGAGGTCGGTTTCGCACTCTTCCTTGAAGGTCGTCTCGATGACGCCCGAACGGCCGCCGCCGACGCCGCAGGCGTAGGACAGCGCGAGGTCGTGAGCATTGCCCGACGCGTCGTGGTTGATGGCGATGAGACAGGGCACGCCGCCGCCGCGCTGGTATTCGCTGCGCACCGTGTGGCCCGGGCCCTTCGGCGCGATCATGACGACGTCGATCGTGTCTTCCGGCTCGATCAGGTTGAAGTGCACATTCAGGCCGTGCGCGAAGGCAATCGCCGCACCGTCACGGATATTCGGGGCGATCTCGTCGCGGTAGATGTCGGCCTGGAGCTCGTCCGGGGTCGCCATCATCATCATGTCGGCCCACTTGGCGCCTTCCGGCACGCTCATGACCTGCAGGCCATCGGCCTCGGCCTTCTTGGCGGTGGCGGAGCCCGAACGCAGCGCAACGCGCACGTCCTGAACGCCGGAGTCCTTCAGGTTCAGCGCGTGGGCGCGGCCCTGGCTGCCGTAACCGATGACGAGGACCTTCTTGCCCTTGATGAGATTGAGATCGGCATCGCGATCGTAATAGACGCGCATGATTGCGTTCCTTCCTTGGGGTTTTACGTCTGAGAGGAGCCGCCGGCACCAGCCGGGGCATAGAGGGTGAGAAACTGGGCGACCGCGGCACGCGCCTGGTCGGTGATGGAAATCGCGGAGACGGCATCGCCGTCGCCGAGCATCGCGCGGATGTGCAGGTCGCCGATGATGAGGCCGTAGAGCGCCCGGTAGGCGGCACCGGCATCATCGAACGCGATGTGCCCGCCGCTGCGACCGGCTTCGAGCAGCCGGCGTGCACGGTCCTCGATGCGCCGCTTGCCGCGATCCAGCAGCACGGCACCGACACCGGGCTCATCGCCGCGCACCGTGCCGACGCAGAGCCGGTTCAGCGCCAGAGAGCTTTCCGACAGCAGCACGTCCAACAGATCGCGTGCAAACAGCTCCAGCGCCTCGGCGAACTGCTCCCGCGTCTTCGGCAGGGCTGCGGCATCGATCACGCGCACACGGCTCGCCTGGTAGGTGACGATGGAGGCCAGCAGCCCGTCACGGTCGCCGAACCACTTGTAGATGCTTTCCTTGGAGCAGTTCGCGGTCCGCGCCAGCGCCGCCGTCGTCAGGGCCTTTTCCCCGCCTTCGACGAGCAGTCGCAAAGCCGTCTGCAACACCTCGTTCTGGCGGTCGGAGAAGGTGGCATCGGGCAAGGCAGACATGGCTCCGCCGGACGACATGTCGTCACCGCGCCCGCCAACCCTGCCCTGCTCTGTCGTCACCGTCATGCCGCCCCACTGCCATCGGCCCCGTGGCCGTACCGTACCGTTCGGTACGTACCGGGTTTCTAGTCGAGGGCCGTTGGCGCGTCAAGCCGGGTTCCGTGGTGGCGACAGTTCGAGATGGGCCAAATCGGAACGAAACCCGGGCAATCCCGTTGGCAGGAAAACGGGTTATTTGGATATGACGCACACTGAACATCACGACCACGACCACGACCATTCCAACGGCCATCAGTCTTCCGGCCACGGCGGCAATTACCTGCGCTTCTTCGCGATGATCGCGACCTCGACCATCGTCATGTACGGGCTGATGTACCTGAACACCTACGCGCTCGATCACGTCTTCTTCTCGCAGACGCGGATGTGGATGGCGCTCTACATGGGCGCCATCATGGCCATCGTCATGCTGGCCTTCATGCTCGGCATGTACTCCAACGCCAAGGCCAACATGGCGATCTTCATCGGCGCGGCACTTGCCTTCGCCGTATCGCTCTACCTCGTGCGCAGCCAAGACACCGTCGGCGACGTTGCGTGGATGAAGGCCATGATCCCGCACCACTCGATTGCGGTTCTGACCAGTGAACGCGCCAACATTTCCGATCCGCGCGTGCGCGCGCTCGCCGATGCGATCATCGAGGCACAGCGCAGCGAGATCGAGGAAATGAAGGGTTACATCACCGACATCGAAGCCAATGGCGACGCGCCGGCCGGCACGCCGCGCGACAAGGCCGAGTGACGGACACAAGGGATTTTCAGACCATGCCAAGCCAACTAACCGTGGATTCCACCGACCGCATCGGCGCCACCAGCGCCGAGGACAGCAAGACCGCCGTGCTCTACCGCATGGCGATGCCGGGGCACCTGTGCCCGTTCGGCCTCAAGTCGAAGGCGCTGCTGAAGCTGAAGCGCTACGAGGTCGAGGACCATCTTCTGGAAACGCGCGAAGAGACTGATGCCTTCATGGCCGAACAAGGCGTGGAAACCACCCCGCAGACCTTCATCGAAGGCACGCGGATCGGCGGCTATTCGGACCTCAAGAAGCACTTCGGACTGCCGATCACCAAGGAAGGCGAGACGACCTACCAGCCGGTCATCGCGATCTTCGCCAGCACGGCGCTGATGTCGCTGGCGATCGTGGCAAACCTCTACGAGGGATTCCCGGTCCTGACGTGGCTGAAGTGGTTCTTCGCGACCTCCATGGTCGTGCTGGCGATCCAGAAGCTGCAGGACCTCGAAGGCTTCGTGAACGGCTTCCTCGGCTACGATCTGCTGTCGCGCCGGTTCGTGCCCTATGGCTTTGCCTATCCGTTCCTGGAACTGATTGCCGGCGTCGGCATGATGGCCCTGATCGGGACCGGCAACCCGCTTGTTTTGCTTATCGCACCGATCAGCCTGTTCATCGGGACAATCGGCGCGGTGTCCGTCATCAAGGCGGTCTATATCGACAAGCGCGAATTGACCTGCGCCTGCGTCGGCGGTGGCTCGAACGTGCCCCTCGGATTCATCTCGCTGACAGAAAACCTCGTGATGATGACGATGGGCATCTGGATGCTGGCGAGCTATTTCGCCTCGGCCTGAGCGAAGCTTGCCATGTCGATCCCGGTCAGCAGATCGGGATCGAGCCTCTCACCGTGAAGCACCGAGATGCTGCCGGTTGTCTCCAGCACCACCGCGCTCACGTCTTCCAGCCGGTGGACATTGGCTTCGCGCAGCTTGGCGTAGAGATCGTCCTTGCGCACGCGGGTCGATTTCAGTGCCGCCTCGTCGATCACCCCATCACGAACCAGCAATGTGGGCCGGTTCTGGACGATCCGGTCGACCTCGTTCGAGGACTTGCGAAGCTTTGCGACGGTGAACTGCGCCGCGAACAGCGCGGCCATGGCAACCAGCACCTGCACCAGGTCACTGGCCTCCGTCACCTGCGAGCAGCCGGCCAGCAGCGAGCCCATCGCGACAGTGGTGACGAAGTCGAAACTGGTCATCTTGGAAAACGAGCGCAGTCCGTTGACGCGCACCAGCAGGATGATCCACCCCAGGCCCACCAACGACAGGATCGCACCGCGCAGCACGGCGTCGATCATCGGTTCGGAAACAAACATTCTTCCAGCCTCCCATCCTCGATTGAATGAGAAGCCAACGTCAGCGCGACATGGCGGTTCCGCGCGCGCGTCCCGCCTTCGGCAAGACGCCAAAGAAATCGGCAAGACGCCAAAGAAAAAGGGCGGAGCCATAGGCCCCGCCCTTCGTGTCTCTACGCCATGAGGCGCGCCGTGATTAGTCGGCGGCGCTCAGGTTGTCCGCAGAGGACTTGCCGGAACGGCTGTCCTGCGTGACTTCGTAGTTGATCTTCTGGCCTTCGTTCAGCGAACCCATGCCCGCGCGCTCAACGGCGGAAATGTGAACGAAAACGTCGCTGCCGCCAGATTCCGGCTCGATGAAGCCATAACCCTTGGTGGCGTTGAACCATTTGACAGTACCGGTAGCCATATCTTGCCTCTTGTCTTTCGCTTCTAGCTGACTGTTGCCCGTACGCATATAGAACGCGACGAGCGATTTTCACGATATTTTGGAAGAATGAGCGTCAGCGAGCGTAGATAAGAGCTAGCCTTGTCGTTCGGCCGAAAATGTCGATGCCGCGTGTATCGGGTCAAACTGTGTTTAAATCAAGACCCCTTCTGCATTGGCGTTAAAATTGTCTCGCCCTAACGCCCGCCTCCGACGTCCAGAAGGGCGCCGTTCACATAGGAACTCTTGTCTCCCATGAGCCAGACGATTGTTTCGGCAACCTCCTCCGCCGTACCGGGTCGCTTCATGGGAACACCGCCGGCGAGATCATGCGCACGGTTCGGCGCACCGCCTGTGGCGTGGATTTCTGTCTCGATCAGGCCGGGCCGAACCGCGTTGACGCGAATCCCGTCACCCCCGACCTCTTTCGAAAGCCCGAGCGTCAGCGTGTCGATGGCACCCTTGGTGGCAGCATAATCTACATACTCCCCCGCCCCGCCGATGGCCGACGCACGAGACGACACGTTGACGATCGCACCACCCTGCCCGCCGCGCGATTTCGACATGGCGCGAACCGCCTCGCGCGCGCAGATCAGCGCGCCGGTGACGTTCACCGCAACCAGCCGCGCGATGCGCGCGGTGTCCATTTCGGCCAAAGGCATCCGCATGTCGAGGATGCCGGCATTGTTCACGAAAGCCGTCACCGGCCCCATGTCGCCCGCCTCGGCAAACAGGTTCAGCACGTCGCCTTCCTTCGAGACGTCACCCTGCACGGCGAGCGCGCGGCGCCCGGCGGCTTCAACCTCGGCGCACACGCGCGCGGCCGCCTCGGCATTTCCGGCGTAGTTGACGCACACATCCCAGCCGTCGCGCGCGGCCAACCGCGCACAGGCAGCCCCGATGCCGCGTGATGCCCCGGTGATGACTGCGACGCCCTTCGACTGGTCCGGCATGGATCGCGCTCCCTGTCTGCCCAAGTGTCGCACAGGATGCCCCGGCTATTGACGTGCGGCAATCGTGTGACAGCTATCAGGATCCAGATTGCACTCCGCACAGTTGGGAGACGCCACACATGACCATGACCCGCCGTACCCTCGTGACCGGCCTTGCCGTCACCGCACTTGCCAGCACCGTGCCCTTCCGGTTCGTCGCAGCCCAGTCGACGCCGGTCGTGACGGTTGAAAAATCCGCGACCTGCGGCTGCTGCATCGCCTGGATCGAGCACCTGGAAGAGAACGGCTTCACGGTCGAGGCGAAGAACGTCAGCAGCGGCGCCCTGACCCAGAGCAAGATGGCCGCCGGTCTGAAGCCGGAGCACTTCTCCTGCCACACGGCGAAGGTCGACGGCTATGTCGTGGAAGGGCATGTGCCCGCCGCCGACATCCGCAAGCTGCTGGCCGAAAGGCCCGACGCCGCCGGCCTGAGCGTGCCGGAAATGCCGATCGGCTCGCCGGGCATGGATTTCGGCGACGACCGCGAACCCTACGACGTCCTGCTCATCGCGCGCGACGGTTCAGCCAGCGTCTTCAGCAGCTACAACAGGTAGCGCGCGGTCCGCACTGTTTCGGACAAGCAAAAGGCCCGGCTGAAGCAGCCGGGCCTTTGATTTTTCGGACCTGTTTCAGGCGTCAGTAGGCGTAGCTGAAGCCGAGGCTGCCATAGACGCCGTCGCCACCCTGGGTGCCGGACACATCGGCATACCCGACCGCGCCGGTCACCGAGAAGGCATCCATCGAATAGCGCGCGAAGACGCCGACCCGCTGGGAGTCATATTCGTCATTGCCGGCAAGGCTGACTTCCGGACCCACCGTGAACTGCTGCATGTTCCAGCCAAGACGAGCCTGCGTCCAGTAGGTGTCGTTCGCCGTCGAGTAGTTGCCCGACAGGTTGTAGTAGAACGGCGCGCCGTACGTGGATTCCAGTTCGGCCTGCACCTTGAAGCCCGCCTCGGACCCGGCAGTCGAATTCGACGGGTCGTTCGGGCTGTGGTCGTGGTCCTGCACGTTGAGACCGGCATACAGGCTGAACCGGCCCGGCTGCAGGTGCCACTGGTAGCCCAGCATGATGTCGCCTTCGATGTGATCGCCATCGACCTCGCCACCGACAACGCCGGGATTGTCATACTCGTAGGAGCCGCCGCCGATCATGCCGCGCACCAGCCAGGTGTCCTGCGACAGGTCGGCCATCGGCGCCCAGACGAAACCGCCATAGCCGTAGAACGAGCGCTCGCGCGCATCGACACCGCCGAACAGCACGATCTTCGGGCCGGTGCTCGGCATGATGCCGCCATCATAGCCCGCGTTGTAGTCCGCAGCGTACGCGCTCTGCGCCGCGCCAAGCAGCACACCGGCCACCATCAAACCAATCAGGGATTTCCGCATGAATGCCTCCACGAATCCGTTGAGGTGAGCATACGCCCTTGGCTGGCGGCAGATAGTGCAGGTTTACAACAGCGATTCTAATTACACCGCTGCGTCAGTTACTTGAGGTGACAGGGTAAATATTTCCGTAAACGACGCTCAGCGCACGCGCATCTGCGATCGCTGACCCATCAACCGGTTTGCCGATCACGATGTCGCTCTCTCCGGCCTTCGAACGGATGCGAAGCGTGCCGGGCTTCGGCGCGGACGGGCCGAATGCGACGAGCGCGGGCAAGGTGTTCCCGGCCACTTCGAGCGTCCCGAGATAGCCGGCCTGCCACCCATGATCCGTCTCGATGAGGACGGGCTCCATTGGCTCCTCATCGCGCCGGCGCAACCGGCCGCGCACGACGAGGTCGAAGGCCACGTCGTAGGGCGAGCGATTGCATTCCCGCCGCCGCCCCACGAACCGGTGCCAGCGCGATCCGCGCAAGGCGAGGTCAAGCCGGTCGCGGTCAGCCGGCGTCGTCCACTCGAACCGGACGGTCGCCGCGTCGGCGTCGACCTTCTCGAAGATCCCGCTGACCCCCAGCGGGCCTCCCGGCAGGTGCAGCGCCAGCGACAGCCGCGTGCCGATGGCCGGCGTCTCGGTGCCGGGCAGCCCTGCGAGACAGGCCGCATTGGCCGAGACCCATCGCGTCTCGCACAATGCATCGCCAGATGTGACCGGTAGGGCGACCGGGTGCCGGTAGCTGTTCTCGTGAACCTTGGAGACCCGGCGCACGTTCGATGCGACCTTCACCACCATGTACATGTTGAAGCAGGCAACGCCCCCCGCAAAGGCAAACAGCCAGGGCGGCAATTCCCCCCCATCGACGCCGTCCACATATCGGAACAGGCCGACGCCGACGGCAAAGGCGCTGATGGCGAAAACCACCGCTTGCGGCGTGAGCAGCAGCCAGTCGCCGCCGCCGTGCAACAGCTTGGATGATACGTCGAACTTGAGGTTGCGCCGAAACAGCCCGCGCAGGGCCAGCAGCCCGGAACCGAGCTGCGCCATGAGGAAGTGCTCGGAGGTGAGCAAGTTGCCGTAGCCTCGCCCGATCTCGTCATGAACGATGAGCGATGAGATCAATAACGGCAGGAAGAAAGCCGCGAAGACGCGCGGGTCGGATATGATCGGCGCGACCCCGGACAGAAGCAGCGCCGGCGGCGCGCCATACATGCAGAGCTTGGCAACCGCCCCGACATAGGGCCACGCCAGCGACAGGTAACTCATCTGCTGGCCGAAGCTCAGCGAACGGCTGAACGGCAATCCTTCTGCCCGGCAGACCTGCAGGTTGCCCTGCCCCCAGCGCAATCTTTGGCGAAGAAACTCGCGGTAGCGAACGGGCGCGATGCCGAAGGCCAGCGGTTCACGGTGGAACACACCCGGATGGCCCTTCTTCTGCATCCGCACCGCGCAGTGCATGTCCTCGGTGACCGTCTCTTCCGGGAAGCCGCCCACGTCATCCAGCGCGGCGCGGCGCAGCACCGCCGAGCAGCCGCAGAAGGCCGCTGCATCGACTGCGTTGCGGCCCGGCTGACCGACATAGTGAAACTGCGACTGGTCGTGCAGGATGAACGGCGAGAACTTGTCGCGCGTGTACTGGAAGGCGTCCGGATTCGAATAGTCCTGCGGCGTCTGGACGAAACCCAGCCGCGTATCGTCGAAATACCCCAGCAGCCGGTCGAGGAAATCGGCCTGCGGCACGTGGTCGGCATCCAGCACCGCGATGAAATCACCTGTCGCGTGCTTCAGCGCGTTGTTGAGGTTGCCGGCCTTGGCACCGGTGTTGTGCTCGCGTGCCAGGTATTTCGCACCGAACTCCGCGGCCAGCGCCGCCATTTCCGCGCGGTTGCCGTCGTCCAGCAGCCAGGCCTGGTGCGGGTAGCGCATGGCGCGCACACCGTTCAGCGTCGAGCGTACCACGTCCAGCGGCTCGTTGTAGGTCGTGACGAACACGTCGACCTTCAGCCCCGGCGGGGCGGGCTTCCAGGCCGGTATCGGACATTTCAGCCCGATATAGTTGAACAGGACGCCGATGGTGAACCCGATGAACTCGGAGATGTAGAACGCCGTCGAATAGATCGGTGCATCCGGGTTGAAGACCGTCAGCCGCCAGGCGAAATAGGCCGACGCGCAGGCAAGGAAGATCGCGAAGAGCAAGTGCCGAAGCCGCTCACGCGAGGGGTGGTCATGCGCGTCCGGATCGAATGCAATTGCCTGCGGCAACCATGCAAGCCGCCGACGAGCCGACGGGGCTTGCGCGTCTGCGCGCTCCCTCGCCGCCCAAGTGCGCGCTTGCGTCGAATGGTCTATCAAGGATCGCTCCCGCTCGGCCGGTTGGCCGCGAATGTGCCGGAAGGTGAAGTGCGTCGGCGCGCCGCGCAAGCCGGTCCGTCACGGTTGGCGCACGAGTGTGGCTTTGCAACGACAGCGAATGCCTGCGCGCCTTAACGTACGATTGTCACCCGGTCGGCGGCGCGGGTAATCGCCGTGTAGAGCCAGCGGTCGGGATGGTCCTTGAACGCGAAGCTCTCGTCGAAGACCACCACGTCGCTCCACTGCGAACCCTGCGCCTTGTGCACCGTCAGCGCGTAGCCGAAATCGAACGCATCGTGGCGGCGCTGCAGCTGCCACGGAATGTCCGCATCCGGTTCGAGGAAGGCCTGCTTCAGCACCTTGATCTTGACCATGTCCTTGTCGAGCCCGTCATCGTCGGACTGCACGATCATCGTCTGCGCCGGCTTGGTCGTGCGCGGCGCACTGGACACGGTCCACAGCGAGCCGTTGAGCAGGCCCTTCTTCGGGTCGTTTCTCAGACAGACCAGCCTGTCGCCCGCGCACGGCAGCGGATCGTCGAAGCCTGCGATCTCGCGCAGCCGGCGATTGTAGCGGTGGCGGGTCCGGTTGGTGCCGACGAGCACCTGGTCGGCCTCCGGCACGCGGCCTTCTGGAATGTCGCCTCGCCGCACGACCATGCTTTCACCGTACGTACCATAGTCGAGCCGCTCGCCTTCGCGCACCTGCCGGGCCAGTTCAACGATCGGGTTGTCGCGCGCCTGCCGGTGGATTTCCGTTAGCATCACGTCGGGCGGATGGTCGGTGAAGAACCCGCCGCCGGAGACCGGCGGCAACTGCCCCGGATCGCCCAGCACCAGAACCGGCGTCCCGAAGGACAGCAGGTCGCGCCCCAGTTCTTCGTCCACCATCGAGCACTCGTCGATGATGACGAGCGACGCATCCGACAGCGGCGACGTGCGGTTGATGGAAAAGGTCGGGGAAACCGTGCCGGTTTCCTCCTGCACTTCCTCCCCGCGCGGACGGTAGATCAGCGAATGGATGGTGCGCGCGTTCGATGCGCCGCGCGAACGAAGCACTTGCGCCGCCTTGCCGGTGAAGGCGGCAAACAGCACGTTGCCGCCGATCTCCTCGGCGATGGTGCGGGCCAGCGTCGTCTTGCCGGTGCCCGCATAGCCGAACAGCCGGAAAATCTGCTGCCGGTTGCGCTCCTTCAGCCAGTCCGCGACGGACTTCAGCGCGTTTGCCTGTTGATCTGTGAGTGCCATGCGAGACTGTTTACAGATTCGCACGCGCCATGCAGACGAAAACGGCGCATTGCCGCCCTGCTGGAACCGGAGTACCGACAATTCGTTGTCGGCGCATCTGCCGTGCATACCCGTTAGAAGTTGCCCGCCATGCCCATCGCCCGATTGCTCGTGATCCTCCCTTTCCTGCTCGCCTTGGGCGCTTGCGACATGCCGCGCGATCCCGAAGGCACGCTGGACAAGGTGCGCGGCAAGGAACTGATCGTCGGCGTGATGAATGTCAGCGGACTGGATGACCGGGAAACAGCGGCCATCGAGCGCGTGGCACAGCGGCTCGAAGCCGAGGCCGTCCTGCAACCCGGCGAACCGCACAAGCTCGTCGCCGACCTCAACACCGGCCACGTGCACCTGCTGGCCGGCGGCATCCCGAAAAACACCCCGTTCAAATCCGAGACCGGCCTCACCGCCCCGGTTTCCTCAACCGTCATCGAGGGCGAACGCGTCGAGACTGTCTTCGCGGTCCGCAAGGGCGAGAACGGCTTCCTGGCCGCTGTCGAGCGCGCGCTGCGGAGCCAGCCATGACGCAACGGATCTACCCCCAGCTTCCGGAGGACAAGCGCGAGGAGATGCGCCGCGCCGTGCGGCTCGAATGGTGGACGCTCTTCTGGCTCGCGACGATCGTGGCGCTCATGTATTTCGTCATGGGGTCCAGCCAGGCAATGAAGTCGGCCTGGATCGAGGACCTGCTTAGCTTCCTTCCGCCGATCCTGTTCATCCTCACCACGAAAATCGAAAACCGGCCGCCCTCGCGCAAATACCCCTACGGCTTCCACCGCTTCGGGTCACTCGCCTTCTTCGCCGCCGCCTGCGCGCTGCTGGCGATGGGTGCCTTCCTGCTCTACGAGGCGGTGAAGACGCTCATCACCCAGGAACACCCGACCATCGGCACGGTCGAAATCTTCGGCGAAAACATCTGGCTCGGCTGGCTGATGATGGGCGCGCTCGCCTATTCCTGCATCCCGCCGGTCATCCTCGGGCGCATGAAGAAGAAGCCCGCGCACCAGCTCGCCGACAAGATCCTCATCACCGATGCCGACATGAACGCCGCCGACTGGCAGACAGGCGCCGCCGGCATTCTCGGCATTGCCGGCATCGCCCTCGGGTGGTGGTGGGCCGATGCCGCGGCCGCCGGGCTGATCTCGTTCTCCATCCTGTGGGACGGACTGACCAACTGCCGCATCGCGTTTGCCGAACTGATGGACGGCGCGCCGCGCAAGCTGACGAGCGCGGACATTCATCCGGCCGTCCCGGCGATCTCTGAAAACCTCAAGGCACGCTATCCCGGTTCGGAAATCCGCGCTCGGGAGACGGGCCGCTACATTCGCGCCGTCGTCACCGGGAATCTGCTCGACGAATTGCCCATGAAGGAACGCGAGGCGCTGGCCAGCAAGGACGATGCGTGGCGGCTCGTTGAAGTGTCGCGAACACTTGCGGAGCGCCCGACCGACGAGTGACCCGCAGGCTGTCCTAGCGCACGATCAGCAGGATGGACGCAACCAGCAGCAGCGCCATGCCGATATTGAACCATTTCAGCCGGACGGGATCGGACAGGAACCCGCGCAGCGTGGTGCCGACGCTGGTCCACAGCGTCACCGAGAACACCGTCGCGATGGAAAAGACGGCGACGATGATGGCAACCGATAGCATTGGGGCGTCCGGCTGGGTGTAGAACGCCATGGCGGAAATTGCCATCGTCCAGCCCTTCGGGTTGACCCACTGGAATAGCGCGGCCTCCAGCGTCGTCATCGGGTGGCCTTTCGTGCCGGCATCCGACATTCCGCGCGACGTGGCGATGCGCCAGGCGAGATAGAGCAGGTATACAGCGCCGAGCACCTTCAGCGCCGTGTGCAGGATCGGGAAGGCCTTGAACAGCACGCCAAGCCCGATACCCACCGCCGCGATCAGGACCACGAATCCGACGAATATGCCGATCATGTGCGGCACCGTGCGCATGAACCCGAAGTTCACGCCCGAGGCGAGCAGCATGATGTTGTTGGGGCCGGGCGTTCCTGCCGCCGCAGCCGCGAACAGAACGAGCGCGAGCAGCACATCTCCCGGCATCGGTTCCCTCCCACGGGTTTTATGGCAGGGATACTGACCTGTTAGGTTTCAAAGCTAAAACGAATTCTGCGAATGGCTGTCAGCGACTGAGCGAATGGCAGGCAGCGCTGTCAGGCCAAGTCCAGTTGGCCGCGCGACACGTCAGCAACCGGCACCGACCAGCCGTCGCCGCGCGTGTGCGCGGCCCAGTAGGCCTCGATCAGCCGATTGGTGATTGCGCCGGGCTTACCCGTCGCCACCGTATGCGCGCCAATGCTCGTCACCGGCATCACACCGCCTGCCGTCGAAGTCGCGAAGACTTCGTCGGCGTCGTGCAGCTCGGCCAGCGACACCGGGCGTTCGCTGATCGGCACCTGCAATTCTTCCAGCAGCAGCATGGAAGCCTGTCGTGTGATCCCGTGCAGCACGCCGCGCTGGGGCGTCGAGACCTTGCCGTCCTTGACCACGAAGATGTTGAAGCCCGGCCCCTCGGTGACATTGCCCTGCCCATCGCTCAGCAGGCAGGTGCGCGCGCCCTGCTCATAGGCGTCGAACATGCCCATCACGAGGTCGAGCCAGTGATAGTTCTTCACGGTCGGGTCGACGGATTCCGGCTGGATGCGCGGGATTTCCGACACCGCGATGGCCAGCCCCTTCTCGCGTTCCTCGGGCTTGAGAATCCAGCCGAACGGAATGGCAAACGCGATGAAGCGGTTGATGGCGTCGCGCGGGTCGCGGCTGAACGTGGGCGACACGCCGCGCGTGACGATCATCTCCACATAGGCATCCTCGAATCCGGTGCGCTCGACCAACTGCGCGAGGATCTCTGCGATCTGCGCGCGGCCGTATGGCAGGTTCATCCGCAGCTTTTCAGCCGACGCCATGAAACGGTCGAGATGGGAATCGAGCCGGAAGAACCGGCCCTTCCAGACATGCACGACGTCGTAGGTCGCGTCCGAGCGCAGGAAGCCCCAGTCGAGGACGGAAATCTTCGCGTCCGCGATTTCGGCGAACCGGCCGTCGATGAACGCGGCGCCGGGCGGGTAGGCTTCAGTCGGGGACGTGACCTGCTCGCTCACATGCCCTCCGCGCCGCGATTGAGCGCGGCAACACCGGTGCGGCAGACCTCGACGAGACCGAGAGGCTGCAGGATCTCGATGAACTGCTCGATCTTGCTGCCGCGCCCGGTGATTTCGAACACGAAATGCCCGGTGGTCGCGTCGATGACGGTTGCCTTGAAGGCATCGGCCAGGCGAAGCGCCTCCAGCCGGGCCTCGCCCTTGCCCGTCACCTTCACCAGCGCCAGCTCACGCTCCAGCGGCTTGTCCTGATTGTTTTGCTGGGCAATCTCCGTCAGGTCGATCACCCGGTGAACCGGAACGAGACGCTCGAGCTGCGATTTGATCTGAACGATCACACCCGCCAGCGCCGTGGTGACGATGGTGATGCGGGAGACGTGCCGCTCGTGGCTGACTTCCGACACTGTGAGGGAGTCGATGTTGTAGCCGCGCGCGGAGAACAGGCCGATTACGCGCGCCAGTACGCCCGGTTCGTTGTCCACGAGAACCGAAAGCGTGTGCGTGACGAGCGGCTCCTCGCGCTCTTCGATGAAATAGGCGGATGCGGGCTGGGCGTTCATGTCTGCGTTCACTTCAAGGTTTCAGCCGGTGCGCGTGCCGCCCCGGCGGGTTCAGATCGGATCAGTCGACTTCGCTGTTGGGGTTCGTCCACGGCTCGTTCTTGGACGCCTCTTCCCACTCCAGGAAGGCCGGGTGGTTCAGCACGGCATCCATGTAGGCCTTGCTCTCGTCCGACACAGGCAGCGAGAAGGAGCGGAAGCGCGTCACCACCGGGGCATACATGCAGTCGGCCCCGGAGAACGCGCCGAACAGGAACGGTCCGCCCTCGCCGAAGCGCTGGCGGCAATCGCGCCACATCTCGTCGATGCGGATGACGTCCTTGATGACGGCGTCATCGCGTTCCTTCGGCGGGTTGATGCGGCGAATGTTCATCGGGCACTGCTTGCGCAGGTGGAAAAAGCCCGAATGCATCTCTGCGGAAACCGAGCGCGCAATGGCGCGCGCCTTCGGATCTTCCGGCCACAGCGGCACCTTGGCGCGTTCCGCCGCCCACTCGATGATGGCAAGCGAGTCCCAGATCGTCATGCCGTCCGGGTCCACCAGCACCGGCACGAGCCCGGCCCTCGAGGCTTGCAGAAGCTGATCTCTGGTATCGGGCTGGTTGAGCACGATCAGCTTTTCCTCGAACGGGATTTCCGCAGCCTTGAGCGCAAGCCAGGGCCGCAGCGACCACGAGGAATAATTCTTGTTTCCGATAACCAGCGTCGTCATGCGTCTTCCCTTGTTTGCAGCGCAGCACGCGGGGCGGACGATACCGGCTCTTGGCCCCGCGCGGTAGGGGGTCGGCGCTGGCCGCGCCGGGCCAGCGCGATGCCGGCGAGAATGAGCGACAGCGCCAGAATTGCATTGATGCCGGGGCGCTCGCCGAGGAACGTCGCGCCCCACACCACGCCGAAGACCGGCACCAGGAAGTTGATCTGGCTGAAGAAGGTCGCACCGGCACTGGTGATGAGCCGGAACATGATGAGCGTGGCAAGCCCGGTGTGCACTGCGCCGAGCAGGATCACGGTCGCGATATCGAACCACGTGGCGTTGCCCAGCACCGGTTCGCTTGCGCCGGAAAATTCGGTCACCCACGCCAGCGGCCACATCATCAGCGTCGCGGCAAACATCAGGCTGGCTGCAACCGCCATGCGCGGCTCACCCGTCAGCCTCTTGGAGATGATCGCGTTGACCGCGTAGCACAGCGCGCCGCAGGCAACCGAAAGCTGCGCGATGACCTGCGAGCCGAGTTGCACCAGCTTGTGCGGGCCGATCAGGATTGCAATCCCCGCAAAGCCGAGGATGACGGCGAGAACCTTCAATCGGTTGAGCTTCTCGTCGTGGGTGAAGAAATGCGCCAGCAGCAGCGTAAACAGCGGCATCGTGCCCATGAGGATCGCCGCGAGACCGGCGTCGATCTCCTGCTGGCCCCAAGCAATCAGAGTGAACGGCAGCGCATTGCCGAACAGGCCGGCGAGCGCCACCAGCCCGATCATGCGCCAGCCTTTCGTCAGCGCGCGCCCGCCGGCGATTGCGAACGGCAGGATGATGAGCGTCGCCACAGAGACACGGATCGCGGTCATGGTCGCCGGCGGCACCACGTCCACCGACATCTTGATGAACAGGAAGGACGAGCCCCAGATGGCGGCGAGCACCAGCAGCAGGACGTAGTCCACCCCGCCCGGCGTGCCGGTCGGCACTGATGCGCCGACCGCAGCCTTTACTCCGCCAAAGCCCCGCATGGCCGCGCCCTCAGACCAGCGCCTTGCCGCTTCCCTGGATGGCCTTCTCGATCTCCTCGTCCGGCACGTCGTCGCCCAGCAGCATCTCGTTGTGCGCCTTGCCCGACGGGATCATCGGGAAGCAGTTGGCGAGCGGCGAGACGACGCAATCGAAGATGACCGGCCCGTCGGTCTCGATCATCTGCTTGATGGCGTCATCCAGTTCCTGCGGCTTCTCGGCACGGATGCCGGTCGCGCCGTAGGCTTCCGCCAGCTTCACGAAGTCCGGCAGCGCCTCGGTGTAGCTCTCCGAGTAGCGGTTGCCGTGCAGCAGCTGCTGCCACTGGCGCACCATGCCCATGTACTGGTTGTTGAGGATGAAAACCTTGACCGGCAGGCGGTACTGAACCGCCGTCGACAGCTCCTGGATGTTCATCTGGATCGAGGCATCTCCGGCGATGTCGATGACCAGCGCATCGGGATGCGCCATCTGCGCGCCGATCGCCGCCGGGAACCCGTAGCCCATCGTGCCCAGCCCGCCGGACGTCATCCAGCGGTTCGGCTCCTCGAAGTGGAAGTACTGCGCAGCCCACATCTGGTGCTGGCCGACCTCGGTCGAGATGTAGGTGTTGCGATCCTTGCAGGCTTCATACAGTCGCTCGATCGCGAACTGCGGCATGATGACGGAATCCGACTTGCGATAGCTGAGCGACTTCTTCGCGCGCCAGCCGTCGATCTCGTCCCACCAACTCTTGAGCGCAGCCGAATCCGGCTTCGTCTTGGAGGCGCGCACCAGCCGGACCATGTCGTCGAGCACACTGCCGCAATCGCCGAGGATCGGCAAGTCGACCTTGACGTTCTTGTTCAGCGAGGACGGATCGATATCGACGTGGATCTTGCGCGAACCCGGCGAGAAGGCGTCCAGCCGCCCGGTGATGCGATCATCGAAGCGCGCCCCAATATTGATCATCAGGTCGCAGTCGTGCATCGCCATGTTGGCTTCGTAGGTGCCGTGCATGCCGAGCATCCCGAGCCACTGCGGATCGGCAGCGGGAAACGCGCCCAGCCCCATCAGCGTGGAGGTGATCGGGAAGCCCGTCAGCTTCACCAGTTCGCGCAACGCGCGGGAAGCTTCAGGCCCCGAATTGATAACGCCGCCGCCGGTGTAGAAGACCGGCTTCTTCGCCGCCATCATCAGCTCGACGGCCGCCTGCACCTTGCCCTCGTCGCCCTTGGTCTTGGGCTGGTAGGTCTGGTGGACGATGTTTTCCGGGCCGACATAATCGCCGGTGGCGAACTGGACGTCCTTCGGGATGTCGACGACGACCGGTCCGGGACGGCCCGTGGTCGCAACCACGAATGCCTCGTGCAGGACGCGCGGCAGATCCTCGATGCGCTTCACAAGGTAGTTGTGCTTCGTGCAAGAGCGCGTGATGCCGACCGTGTCGCATTCCTGGAACGCGTCCGATCCGATCAGGTGCGTGGGGACCTGCCCCGTGATGCAGACCATCGGGATGGAATCCATCAGCGCATCGGTGAGGCCGGTCACCGCGTTCGTCGCGCCGGGGCCGGAGGTGACGAGAACGACGCCGGGCTTGCCGGTGGAGCGAGCATAGCCTTCCGCGGAGTGGGTCGCGCCCTGCTCGTGGCGAACGAGCACGTGCTTCACCTTCTCCTGCATGAAAAGCTCGTCATAGATCGGCAGTACGGCGCCGCCCGGATATCCGAAAACGTGTTCGACACCCTGGTCTGCCAGTGCCCTGACAACCATTTCCGCGCCCGTCATCTGCTCGGCCATCGTTCCAACTCCTCATGGCGGCCCTGCCGCCTCGTCTTGCCCCGGGATCCGGGATTGGTTCATTCCAGTTTGCCGCCGGGTGCTCAACCGGTTTCGGCAATAAAAAAGGCCCCGGTGGGGGCCTGAAACGCGCGCTGCCTTATCGTGGTGACCGTCAGGCCACCCCGGCAACGCGCAAGCGTACAAGAATTTCGGTGCGATAGATCGACATGATCCGTTCGAATTCCATTCAAGAGTCACAGCCCCGCACGAAGCGGAGCGAGCGGGACGGTAGCCCCGCTTCGTGAAGCGGTCAAGCCGCTTGGCATACCACGGCCCCGCGCAAGCTATGGCCAAGCCCGGGGCGCGGCGCTAGCCTGCCCTTGCGGCAACCATATGGGTAAACGCTGATGACATGACCGCAGCTGTCAAAACCGGCAAGGAAAGCGCCACCACTCGCGCCCGCGTCTTCATATCTTATTCACGCAAGGACCAGACCGTCGCCGAGCGGTTGCTGCACGCGCTCGAAGCAGACGGGTTCGATGCGTTTCTCGACCTGCATGACATCAAGCCCGGCGAACCATGGCGCGACCGCCTTGGCGCACTTATCGCCTCGGCCGAGAAGGTCATTTTCCTCATCAGCCCGCATTCCGTCGTGTCTGAGGTCTGCGAGTGGGAGGTTTCCCACGCAGAAGATCTCGGCAAGAGCATTCTGCCGGTGGTGGCCCGCAAGACCGACCATGATCTGATCCCCGCAAGGCTCAGGCGGCTCAACTTCATCGACTACAAGACCAGGGCCGCACGCGCCGCAGCCCATGCCGACATTTGCGAAGCGCTCGATACCGACCTCGCATGGGAACGGGAGAAATCGCGGATCAGTGACCTTGCCGGCAACTGGGACAAGGCGGGCCGCCCCACTCGCCTGCTCATGTTTGCCGATGATGCGATCCGTGCGGCGGAAAGCTGGCGTGACCGTCACCCGGACACCTCGCCGCCGCCAACCGAACTGCAGCTGGACTTCATCACCCGCAGTCGCGCGCGTCAGGTACGCCGCCAGCGGCTGACCATCGCGGTCACGCTGGTTGTCGCCGCGGTCACATCCGTTCTAGCGATCTACGCCTTCAACCAGAGCCGGGTTGCCCGGAGCGAGCGGCAGGTTGCCGAACAGCAGCGAAGCCTAGCCGAGGAGAACGCGCGCGAAGCCGAACGCCAGAGCGACTTGGCAACGGCAGAAGCCGAGCGCGCCGAGCAACAGCGTGATGCCGCGCTCCTCACACAGTCACGTTTCCTTGCGCGCGCCAGCAGGGAGGCCCTTGCAGCGGGCGACTACGGAAACGCAGTGGCGCTTGCGCGGGCTGCCTTGCCCGAAGACCCGGACAATCCGAACCGCCCGATAGCCGATGCCGCCCTGAGCGCGCTGGAGAACGCCGTGTCCGCCGACCGTCGCGAACTCCGCGTCCAACGTGGACAAGTGCTGAAGTTCACCGGGTTCACGCTTGTCGGCCCCCGCGAGGCGACCGCAGCCTCAACCAGCTCTGACGGGCCGGAAATCTATCTCTGGGGCCTCGTTGATCTGAAGCTTGCGGCGACGCTGACAGGTCACGACGAAGCGATCAAAGGCTTGAGATACTCCGCGGACGGCGAACATTTGCTGTCATGGAGCGACGACGCCACGCTGCGGCTTTGGAATGCGCGTACCGGCAGCGAAGAGCAGGTCCTGCGCGGACACGATGGGCCGGTGTCACGGGCAGTTTTTCTGGAAGGAGAAATCCTGTCATTCGGCGCTGATGGAACGGCTCGGCGGTGGCGCGCGTCCGATGGCCGTTTGCTGGCCACGATGGAGGGCCACGCCGAGTCGGTTTCCCTTGCGTGGTCGGATCATGGGGCCGGGCATTTTGCGAGTTGGACCGAACTTGGCGACATACGGATATGGAATGCCGCCACCGCCACGCCGGGTCAGCCCATTGAAACCGCGCAGCGCCCGCTCCAGCGGGTCCATTTCGACGCAAGTGGTGAACGTCTTCTGACGGTCAGCGGAAAGGCCGACGGCGAAGAAAGCGCCGCCCCGCCAGCAGCTGTCCTGCGTGATGCCAGCAGCGGCGAGCCCTTGGTTCGCATTGAAGCCGGTACGCAGAACGAGACCTTCGTTGTCATCGTATCTGAGCAGGCAGACCGCGTCCTGACCATCACCGGTTCCCGCGCAACTGTTCGCAGCATGCATTCCGGCTCCGTCGTCGCCCAATTGCGCGGCAATGTCGGCGACATGTCCTCGGCAGCGTTCAGCCCCGACGGCGAGCGGATTCTCACCTGGAGCCAAGGTGGCAACCTGCATCTTTGGGAGGCAGCAAGCGGACGGCTGATTGCAGAGATGCCCGGCCATGCCGAGGATGTCTCCGCGTCCTCCGGCCTGTTCAGCATTGGCACACTGGGCGCCACGTTCAGTCCCGAAGGCGATCTGCTGCTCACGTGGGGAGTGGATCGCCTTGCTCGCCTGCGGGATGGCCGAACCGGTCAACTCCTCGCAACCCTTCGCGGACACAAAGGCAAGATCACCTACGCACGTTTTCATGAAGGCGGCACCGCCATACTGACCGCCAGCGGATACCGGCTTCTGGACAAGATCTGGCATGGAGACGGTCACGGTCTCGATGACAGCATCCGTCTGTGGCGCACTACTGACGGGTCGCCTGTCGCCACACTAGGCGGGAATGAAACCACGCTCATGTTCGGTGAAGTCCTGGAGAAGTCGCGAAGGCTTTGGACGCTCGACTGGAACGGTACCGCGCGACTTTGGGACATCGGCGTCGATTCCAGTTCCCCCCGAGTTTCCCTGTCGTCCACTGGAGCCCCAGTCGCCATGGCGGAATTCGCGGCGAATGGTCGAGCCCTTGTCACCGCCTCCGGCAAGCTCTTCACCAGTGGGCTTGGCAATGTTGTGGGCGACCTTTCGGACATCCGCGTCTGGCCGATCGAGGCGGAAGGCTCCTCTGTCAGGACGCTGGAAGGCTCGTTTGACGGATACAGTGCGGCACCGGCTGCCGCACTCGCCGGCACCTGGTCAGCCAACGCGGGCCTGCGCGTTCATCGCTTGCTGGAGCACGACGGCCTGCAAAGCGAAACACTGTCACAGCGCGCGCCGCACGTGGATGGCATGGCGCTGAGTGCCGACGGCAAACGGCTCGCCGCGTGGGCGGGTTCTGCTCGCGTCCAAGTCATTGAAACGGGTGCGCAGGGTTCTTCGATCTTGCTCGACAATGAAGGAACAGCAGTGACCGGCGCCACCTTCTCACCGGATGCCGGCCGGCTCGTGACATGGAGCGCCACGGAGATGATCGGCCCATTCGCCGGCCCGAATTCAAATGTCGCCCACGTCTGGGACACCCGGACCGGTCGAGAGATTTTGCAGTTGACCGGTCACGAGGGGCAGGTCGCAGGGGCCGTGTTCACCGACGAAGGCAATCGTGTCGTGACGTGGAGCGGTGGCATCTTCACCAGCGACGGAACGGTCCGAATCTGGGATGCAGCCGATGGCACCTTGCTGCGAACCCTGAGCGATGATCCTCCCGACGATCTCCTGTCGGCGAGTGTCAATCACGTCACCGGCGATATCGCCGCCCTGGCCATCGGCGCGGGCGTTGTCGTCTGGCGTGCGGACGGTGAAATCCTGTCGGGAAACAACCTCGACATTCCGCAGATCATTCATCACAGCGAAAGTGTCGTCCCCCCGTCCTACAGCACCGACGGTCGCTACTTGCTCGTCATCGACGGGAATGGTGATGCCGTCCTGCGCGAAACCGAGACCTATGCGCCTGTTCGGGTTCTTCGGCACTCGGGAAAACCGTTCATCGGAGCACGCTTCAGCCCAGACGGACGCTGGGTGGCAACCTGGGCCCACGAGGCCAAGGTCAAGCTCTGGGCGATCCGTGCAGAAAACGTGCACTTGTCGGGCCAATCGGCAATCGTCACCGCCGACCGCATCATCGCCGAACTCGATCCGCTAACGCGCCTCGAGCGATGCGCGTACTTCCTCGAAACCGAGGAAGCCTGCGCGCAGCCCCGAAGCGAACAGTAAGACGTTTCGGCGAAAGGCGACCTACTTCTCCAGCGTCAGCCCGCCGCCCTGGCCCTCTTCGGTGCCGAAGGTCGGCATGGTGCCCGGCCGGAACTGATCACCGCCGTCACCACCCTGCTGGCCGCCTTGCTGACCGCCACCTTGCTGGCCGCCGGCACCGTCCATCAGCGTGACCTGCACCTTGCCTTCGTAGATGGTGACCTGCACCAGCGGCGCACCGTTGAGGATCTCATCCATGACGGCGGCAGGCGGCTTGGAGCCGCTCAACATGTTTTCCAGCCACTCGCGGTTCTTGGCGCTGGAGAAGTACTGGTCCGTCGTATCGTCGGCATCGCGCCTGCCGAATTTGTGGAAGTTGGCGCGGTCCTGCCGGATGATCTGCGCCGGCGTGTCCAGCCGCTTTCCGTTGGAGTTGTAGTGATCCTGGTCCGACAGGCGCGCGGTGTACTGGTCGAGCAGGGTCTGCGCGGATGCCTGCCCGCCAATGGCGGTCAACGCGGCAATGCCCGCAAGGACGGCGAGCGGCTTGCAAAAAGGAATATGCGGCATATCGGCCTCCCAAGTGTTTGCGGGTTGGTCCGACCGGACGCGGCGGCCCCGCTACTGGTCCAGCGTGGGGCCGAATTGACGCTGCGGTCAATACGTAACGATTGGCGGCAAAAAGATAAAACCAATCCACTCGCGATAGCGTAATGTGTTCAGCGAGGAAACGATACCGGGCGGGCGAATGGATCCCAGAGAAGAACTGAGAGTGCTGCTGTCGCGCGTCGCGCTGTCGGATCGCACCGCATTTGAGACGCTCTACGACCGCACCTCGGCGAAACTTTTCGGCGTTGTCATCCGTCTGTTACGAGACCGGCATGAAGCCGAAGACGTCATACAGGAGGTTTACGTCAAGGTGTGGCAACGCGCGTCCAGTTTCTCAGCTCAGCAGGCCAGCCCGATGACGTGGCTGATCGCGATCGCGCGCAACCACGCGATCGACAAGCTGCGCGTGAAGAAGCGGCCGCACGAGGATATCGACGACAACCACACGCTGGCTGACGCTGCCCCGGGGCCGGAAAAGGCCGCCATCGCGTCCGACGAGTTCGATCGCATGCGCACCTGCCTGGGTGAACTTCCCGAGGACCGGTCGCTTGCCGTGCAGGGTGCCTATCTCGACGGCCAGTCCTACCAGGAGCTGGCGGACCGGTTCGCCGTGCCCCTCAACACCATGCGCACGTGGCTGCGCCGGTCGCTCCTCAAGCTTCGGGAGTGTCTTGAAGCATGACGGACAGCCTTGCCTATCCGACCCCGCCCGAAGACGCGAACCTGCTGGCCGCCGAATACGCGCTCGGCGTGCTCGACGCACAGGAGCGCGCCGCCATGGAAGCACGCGTCGCCCGCGACGGTGCGTTCGCAAACCTCGTGGCCACGTGGGAGCAGCACTTCTCCGGCCTGAACGGCGGCTTCGACGAGTTGCCCCCGCCTGCCCACGTCAAGTCGGCGATCAACACGCGCCTGTTCGGTGCAACTGATGCCAAATCCTCCGGCGGCTTCTGGAGCAATGCAGCCTTCTGGCGCATGACGACGCTCGCCGCCACCACGGCGCTGGCGATCCTCGCCTTCGTGACCCTGCGCGAGCCGATCGTGCCGCCGGTGGCCGGTGACACGCTCGTCGCCTCGCTGGAGACAGAAGCCGGGGATACCCGCTTCCTCGTGCTCTACGATCCGCGCGACCTGACGATCCGCGCCAGCCTGCTGGATGGCGAGACGCCGGACGGGCGTGACTACGAACTGTGGTACGTGCCGGCCGAAGGCGGCGGCGGCCCCATCTCGCTTGGTCTTATCGGCGGCACCGGCGCCCGCGCGCCGCACGTTCCAGAGGACCTCGACCGAAAGTTTGCCGATGGCATGACAATCGCTGTCAGCCTTGAGCCGCAAGGCGGATCGCAGACCGGCGCACCCACCGGACCGGTGGTCGCGGCAGGGCCGGCAAAAAAAATATAATTAATTCGAAACCATTTCCGAGACCGCCCCGTATATCCCAGTGACTTCGAAATAATTCCGCCACCGTGGCTGAAATAGGAGAAGTTATCTGAAAATTTTAAGGGAGGTCCCCCATGTTTAAGAACATCCGTACCCTTGCACTGACCACCGCTATTGTTAGTGCGACTGCCGTTTCTGCTTTCGCCGAAAACCCGATGGTTGGTGGCGCGGCGATGTATGCTGACAAGAACATCGTCGAAAACGCCGTCAACTCGAAGGATCACACCACGCTCGTTGCCGCGGTGAAGGCTGCCGACCTGGTCGAAACCCTCCAGGGTCCGGGTCCGTTCACCGTCTTCGCGCCGACCAACGCCGCGTTCGACAAGCTGCCCGACGGCACTGTCGAGACGCTGCTGAAGCCGGAAAACAAGGATCAGCTCACGAAGATCCTGACCTGCCACGTCGTCGCGGCTGACGCGATGTCCGACGCCATCTCCAAGATGATTGCCGACGATGGCGGCGAGCACCCGGTCAAGACCGTTGGTGGGTGCACGTTCACGGCCATGCAGAAGGACGGCAAGATCATGCTCAAGGACGGCCAGGGCAATGTCGCGACCGTGACGATTGCCGACGTCGACCAGTCCAACGGCGTGATCCACGTCATCGACACGGTCCTCCTGCCGGCTTCGTAAGCCGACAGCAAACGACCTGCTGCGCGCGCGTCACCCCTTGGCAGCGCGCGCGGCAGTCTCCTTTCGGTGTGCCTCACACTCCCCCCGCGCCAGCTGCAACCAGCTTGCGCGGGCTTTTTTGTCTGCCGGGTCGAGACTGTCCCATCCGCTCATCTGGTGGCGGAACCATGTCTTCTGGCGCTTGGCGTAGTGCCGCGTGTCGGCTTGCGAGCGCGCAATGGCCTCGTCCAACGCCATATGCCCGGCTAGATGCGCGGCAAGGTGCGGCACCCCGTGTGCCCGCATGGCCGGGAGTGTCGCGTCTTCGACCCTGGCAACAAGCGCGGACACCTCGTCCAGCGCACCGGCCGCGACCATCTGTTCGAAGCGGGCATCGATGCGGCTGTACAGCCAATCACGGTCCGCATCCAGAAAGACGCGAACGGTGCGCGCCGGATCGAGGATCGGCACGCCCTTTTCTTCCTGCCACGCGCCTAATGCACGCCCGGTCGACTCGAAGACACTGAGTGCACGCACCAGCCTTTGCCGGTCGAGTGCGGGGAACTTGCGCGACAGCACCGGGTCGCAAACGCTGAGCGCTGCCTGCGCCGCCTCCAGCCCGTCTGCCTCGATGCGCGCCTCGACCCGCGCGCGAACCGTGTCAGGCACGTGCGGTATCGGCGAAAGACCTTCGACCAGTGTCTTGAAATAAAGCCCGGTCCCGCCGGTGAAGATCGGGACCAGACCCTTCTCCCGGCACTGCTCGAGTGCTGCCTGCGCGTCTTCTGCAAAACGCCCGGCGGAGTAGCGTTCACGCGCATCCACGTTGCCGTAGAGCATGTGTGGCGCGCGGCTGACCTCATCGGCGGAAGGCCGCGCGCTCAGCACGTGAAGGTCGCCATAGACCTGCATAGAGTCGGTGTTGATGACGGCGCCACCGATCCGCTCGGCCAGTTCGAGCGCCAGCGCCGACTTGCCGCTCGCGGTCGGCCCGGCTATCAAAACCGCGGCTGGCGCCGCTTTCCTGTCGTCTGTCGTCTTCATTGTTTCAGCAAGAACCAGCAAAGCGACCGCCTATGCAAGCCTCCCCCGCGCCCAACGTCGCAACACTCGTCTCCCTGCCCGGTGAGGAGTTCGCGCTCGCCGACGGTTTGCGCAAGGCAACCGGCCTGTTGCCCGCGCCGGAAGAGCCCTCGCCGCTGGGCTCCGAAGCAATCGACCTGCCCTTTGGCGAGGGAAACCTGACGACGCTGCGCGCGGCCATGCTGGAAATGTTGCAGCACCTGCCTGTCGATATCGTGCTGCAACCCGCGGCCGCACGCGCCAAGAAGCTGCTCATCGCCGACATGGATTCAACGATCATCGGGCAGGAGTGCATCGACGAGTTGGCGGAACTCGTCGGCATCCGCGCGGAAATTTCAGCGATCACCGAACGCGCCATGCGCGGCGAGATCGCGTTCGAACCCGCACTGCGCGAGCGCGTCGCCTTGTTGAAAGGCGTGAAGCGCGCGGACATCGACCGGCTGCTGCGCGACGTTGTGACGCTCAACCCTGGCGCGCGCACGCTGGTGCGCACCATGGCCGCAAGGGGCGCGCACACCGCCCTCGTGTCGGGCGGGTTCTCGCTGTTCACGCAGGTCGTGGCGGAGCGCGCGGGCTTTGCGGAGAACCGCGCGAACGTGCTGGGGATGGCGGGCGATACGCTGGACGGGACCGTGGAGGAACCAGTGCTCGGCCGCGAGGCCAAGCGCGAGGCGCTGGACGGGATGGCGGCGGCCCGGGACATCCCGATGGAACTGACCCTGGCGGTCGGCGACGGGGCCAACGACCTCGCCATGATCGAGACCGCCGGACTTGGCGTCGCCTACCGCGCCAAGCCCCTCGTGGCGATTGCAGCCGATGCCGCGGTCAACCACACGGACCTCACCTCCCTGCTCTATGCGCAAGGTTACAGGGAAGCCGATTTCGTCCGCGGCTGATCGAAACGCTACTCGTTTAGCGGCAGCACCACGAAGCGGCCGTCGCCCTTGCTGTCACCCACGAAGACCAGCGCGGAATTAGCGCCACGGTCGCGCATTGCGTTGACCTGCGCCACCACGTCTGCGGGCGCGATCACCTGCTCCTGGCCGACGCGCATGATGACGTCGCCTTCCTTGATCTGGCGTTCCGCCGCCGGGCTGTCCTCGCGCACCGATTGCACGATCACGCCTTCAACGTCGGCCGCGATGCCGTACTTCTCGCGCGCGGAATCGTTGAGTTCGCCCAGCACCATGCCGAGAACCGTCGCGGCTGTGGCATCGTCGCCTTCTTCTGCGTCGGCGGGTTCATCACTGTTCCCGCCTTCGGATTCGTTCAGTCGGCCAAGCGTGATGGGCAGTTCGATCTGCGCGCCGTCCCGCAGAACGGTCACGCTGGTTTCCGCACCCACCAGCGTATCGGCCACGATCCGCGACAGGTCGCGGTAGGCCGTGATCGCCTGCCCGTCGAATTCCAGGATGATGTCACCGGTCTGGAGGCCCGCCTCGTCTGCCGGTCCGCCCGGCGTGATGCCGGCAATGAGCGCGCCGGTCGCGGCATTCATCCCGAGGCTTTCGGCGATCTCGTCGGTCACCGCCTGGATGCGCACGCCAATGTAGCCGCGCCGCGTCTCTCCGAACTCCACGAGCTGGTCGATCACGCGCTTGGCAAGCTTGGAGGGGATGGCGAACCCGATACCGATGGAGCCGCCGGACGGTGAGATGATCGCCGTGTTGATGCCCACGACCTTGCCATCCATGTTGAACAGCGGCCCGCCCGAGTTGCCCCGGTTGATGGCGGCATCGGTCTGGATGAAGCTGTCGTAGGGACCGGCGTTGATGTTGCGGTTGACCGCCGACACGATGCCCGTCGTGACCGAACCGCCAAGGCCGAACGGGTTGCCGATGGCCAGCACCCAGTCACCGATGCGCAGCACCTGCGAATCCCCGAACTCCACGAAAGGCAGGTCCTTCGGCGGCTTCACGCGCAGCACGGCGAGGTCGGTCTTCTCGTCACGTCCGATCAGTTCGGCCTGCAACTTGGAACCGTCGGCAAAGTTGGCGACGATCTCGTCCGCATCGGCGATGACGTGGTTGTTGGTGACGATGATGCCGCTCTTGTCGATGACGAAACCGGAGCCGAGCGAGTTCACCTTGCGCGGGCGGCCTTGGCTGCCTTCACGATCGAAGAACTCCTTGAAGAACTCCTCGAAGGGCGAGCCGGGCGGCAGGTCCGGCATCGGCACGTTGCCGCTGTTCTGAACCGTCTGTGACGTCGAGATGTTGACCACCGCATCGAGCAGGCCTTCCGCGACATCGGCAACCGACTCAGGCCCGCGCGCCTGCGCCGTGTTGGCGGCAAGTCCGGCAAGGGCAACGCAGGCGCCCAGCATCAGGGCGCGCATCGTGCGGGCGGTCGGGAAGGTCAGGTTCAGCATCATCGCGTCTCAGGCTCCAATGCCCTTTGGGTTCAGGGCAAGTCTTCGATTTGCGCGGCATTCAGCCTCGGCCCGAGGCTCAACCGCGCACCATGTAAACAAGGATCACGCCGATCGTGGCAGCCGCAAGGCCGCCCATCCGCAGCGCGCCGTCCGACAGCATCGGCAATTGCTCGACCATGCGCCGAACCGTGCCGGGCGCGAGGGCATAGAGCGCGCCTTCAATGCAAAGGACGAGGCCGATGGCGGACAGAAAGTCGGTCATACCAAGTGGAAACGGGCTGCCGGTTTCCCGACAGCCCGTTTGAACCTTATTGCTGCAACGCGCCGTCGCCGGATTCCGGCAGCGGCGGCTGGTCGGCAGGTGCGCTCGCGTCACCCCCGGTCAGCACGTCACCGGCCCCGGCATCCGCGCCCGCCGGTTCATCACCGTTTGGTGCGACGGCACTGTCCGCGTTTGGCTGTGCATCGTCTTCAGAGGCTCCGTCTGCCGGTGCACCCGCACCGGGAGCACGCGGCAGGTTGGCGTCGGTGCCGGCGCGCGAATTGCCGAAGTAGCGGAAGAACTCGCTCTTCGGGCTGAGCACCATGCGCGTGTCGCCGGAGGCAATGCCCGCTTCATAAGCCTGCATCGACCGGTAGAAGCTGAAGAACTCCGGGTCCTGGCCGAACGCTTCGGCGAAGATGTTGGCGCGCGCGGCATCGCCGTCACCACGAACCTGTTCGGATTCACGGCTGGCCTCGGCGATGATGACGGTCGCGGTGCGGTCGGCACGCGAGCGGATACGCCGCGCGGCTTCCTCACCTTCAGCGCGGATTTCTGCAGCTTCGCGCTGACGCGCGGTCTGCATCCGCGAGAAGATCGCCTGGCTGTTGGCCTCGGGCAGGTCGGCGCGGCGGATGCGCACGTCAACAACGTCGATTCCGAACTTGTCGGCCTCTTCGTCCATCTGCTCGCGAATACGGTTCATCAACTGCGGACGATCATCACGCACGACCGCGGTGAAGCTCGCTTCGCCCAGCACACGACGCACGGCGGAGTTGAGGACCGTCGCAAGGCGCGAGTTGGCGATGTTGATCGTGCCGACCGACTGGTAGAAGCGCAGCGCATTGTTGATGCGGTAGCGCGCGAAGGCGTCCACCACGAGGCGCTTCTGGTCCGAGGCGATGACTTCCTGTGCGGGCGAATCCAGGTCGAGGATGCGCTTGTCGAAGAAGACGACGTTCTGGACGAACGGCACCTTCCAGGCGAGGCCCGGCTCGGTGATCTGCCGCTTGGTCGCGCCGAACTGGAGCACCAGCGCCTGCTGGGTCTGGTGCACCGTGAAGAGCGCGTTGTAGGCGACGAAGATGCCGACTGCGATCAGCAGCAGGATCCCGCCAAAGACTGGCTTGTTCATTGGGAGTTCCTTCCGCGAGACAGTTCGTTGAGCGGCAGGTAGGGAAGGACCCCGCCTTCGCCGCCGACGTTGTCATCAATGATGATCTTCTCCGTACCGCCGAAGATGCGCTCCATCGTTTCCAGGTACATGCGCTCGCGGGTGACCTGCGGCGCCTTCTGATATTCGCCGTAGACCTTGGAGAAGCGGTCGGCCTGACCGCGCGCTTCCGCAACCGTACGGTCCCGGTAGCCGTTTGCGGCTTCCAGAATGCGGGCGGCTTCACCGCGCGCTTCCGGAACGACCCGGTTGGCGTAGGTCTGGGCTTCGTTCTGCAGGCGCTCCTGGTCGGCGCGCGCGGCCTGAACGTCACGGAATGCGTCGATGACTTGGTTGGGCGGATCAACCGACTGCATCTGCACCTGGGTCACGGAAATTCCTGCGCCGTAATCGTCGAGCGTCGACTGCATCAATTCCTGCACCGCGACTTCCGTCTGGCGACGGTCGGTCAGGACGGGTTCAAGCTCGCTCTTGCCGATCACTTCACGCATGGCGCTTTCGGCCACGGCCTTCACGGTCGATTCCGGGTTCTGGATGTTGAATAGGAAATCGCCGGCGCTGGAGATGACCCAGAAAACGGTGAAGTCGACGTCGACGATGTTCTCGTCGCCCGTCAGCATCAGGCTTTCTTCCGGCACGTCCTGGATGCGCGAATTGCTGCCGCGGTCCTCGAAGCCACGCATGCCGACCTCAATGCGATTGACGCGCGTTACCTTCGGCGTCAGCGCGGTTTCAATCGGCCACGGCAGGTGGAAGTGAAGTCCCGGCGGTGTCTGTTCGACATATTCGCCAAAGCGCAGAACCACGCCCTGTTCGTCCGGCTGCACGCGATAAACGCTGGACAGCAGCACCCATGCGCCAAGAACGACGAGCACGATCAGCAGGAACCCCTTGCCGCCGAAACCGCTGCCTCCCGGCATCATGTCACGAACGCGTTCCTGGCTCTTGCGAAGAATTTCTTCCAGGTCCGGTGACGGACCGCCGGGCGACCCACCGCCGCCCTGTCCCGGTGGCGGGCTGCCCCAGGGGCCACCATTGTTCCCCTTCCAGCCGCCACCCTGATTGCTCCAAGGCATATGTTTTCCTCGTTCCTGTGGGATATGCGGACGCGAATGCGCCCGGTCCATTCTTTGCGCGCGGTTATAGGATAGGCAAAACGGCCTTTCAACGCGCCCCCGACCGTTGGGAATTGGTGTTCACGCGCGAATGTGTCAACGCCGCACGTAAGTCAGCGACGAAAATGCCGCAAGCTGGTCCAAGCTCAAAGCTATCAGTAGAGGTTACAGGGACAGGTGAAGCTGTTGCTCTGGAACGGGATGATCCAAATTATCTGGTGGATCAGGAAGTCTAGAGTATGCGTCAAGTGATCCGCTAACCACTTCAGGATTCCTGAAGTAATCCCGAATGTTGACGAATCTTCGATTCAATTGCCTTTTATGATAAACATAGAATCTGAATGGATATTCATCATATTCTGTTTTTGGAAAATCTTCGCTTTCATATTTCATAACCCACTTTGATCTGTCCGTAAAATCAACATTAAAATGCGCATCACCTTTAATATTTGGGGCGAATACTTCAGTGACTATAACTTTCTGAACTATGTCTTCATAAAGTTTATATATTCTCGCGCCGCCAATTATATAAAGCTCCTTACGGTAGTTCTGGATGCTAAAAACATCTGCCGTATATAAGGCTTCTTCTTTGGAAGTTTCCCACACTACGTTTTTAATATCAGATTTATTTCGCGTGGTGCTTAAGATGATGTTCAGGCGATTGGGAAGGGGCCTCCCGATGGACTCGAGCGTCTTTCGGCCCATGATTACCGCGTTATGGAGCGTCTTATTTTTGAACAGTTGGAGGTCAGTGCGCAGATGCCAAGGGAGCTCATTTTCGCAGCCGATAACGTTGCCTGGATAACTGCGCGCTACGATAAACGTGACCCACGGCAATTGAATTTTTGGGATGTACGCCAACAGACTCTCCGACATTTGAAATGAGGGCCATCCTTTATGCTGGCTGCCCCCATTCGGTCAAACCGAAACCTCCGCCGCGATGTGCGGATGCGGGTCGTAGCCCTTCAGGGTGAAGTCGTCGTAGCTGAAGCCGAAGATGTCCGTCACCGACGGATTGATCTCCATGCGCGGCAGCGCGCGCGGCGTGCGCGAGAGTTGCTCGCGCGCCTGCTCGAAATGGTTCGAGTAGAGATGCGCGTCGCCGAAGGTATGCACGAAGTCGCCGGGCTTCAGCCCCGTCACCTGCGCCATCATCATCGTCAGCAGCGCGTAGGAGGCGATGTTGAACGGCACGCCCAGGAACACATCCGCCGAACGCTGGTAGAGCTGGCAGGAGAGCTTCCCCTCCGCAACGTAGAACTGGAACATGCAGTGGCACGGGCTGAGCGCCATGGCCGGCAGGTCCGCCGGGTTCCACGCGGTCACGATCAGCCGGCGCGAATTCGGGTTGGTGCGTATCTCGCTGACGACATCGGAAATCTGGTCGATCGCCCGCCCGTCCGGCGTCGCCCAGGAGCGCCACTGCTTGCCGTAGACGGGGCCGAGGTCGCCGTTTTCGTCGGCCCACTCGTCCCAGATGCGCACGCCCTTGTCGCGCAGGTAGGCGATGTTGGTGTCGCCCTCCAGGAACCACAGCAATTCGTGCACGATGGATTTCAGGTGCAGCTTCTTCGTCGTGACAATCGGAAAGCCGTCACCAAGATCGAACCGCATCTGGTGCCCGAAGACGGACCGCGTGCCGGTGCCGGTGCGGTCGCCGCGATCGACACCCTCGTTCAGGATGCGTTGCAGCAGGTCGAGATAGGCTTGCATGGTTGGGTCCTGCAGAATCACACGTCGCTTCTGCGCGCGAGTCTATGCAGGCCGCACCGCGCGTACCACCACCCGCGAAACCGGTTTTCGCTGCGCGTGGAAAACTGCGGACTAAGCGCGCCTCAGTCCGTCTTGACCGTCGGCCAGGTCTTGTCGGCCTTGGAGATGTTGCCGGGGATGTCGCTGGCCCAGCGCTGCTGCACCGCCTGGTCGTAGTTCAGGTACAGCTTGCCGTCGACGATCTTCCACGCATCCGGGCTGCCCTTGGCGACATAACCCTTGGAGGCCGCCCATGCGCAGTGCCCACCATATTGCGGGGCGTACTTCTCCGGGTTCGCCGCGAAGGCGTCCCGGTTGGCAGCGCTGGCGAAATGCCATGTCGCGCCATTGTGCTTGGCGGTGAATTCCGCCGAGCCTTTCACCGGTTCGCCGGCCTCGAAATATGAACCCGCGTCATGCCCATCGAGCGCGATGCCGGAGGAAAAGCCGGTATAGACCGGCCCGGCCTGCACCGGCGCAACTGCACTGAACGCCGCGAGCATCGTGGCGACGAGCACTCCGAGAAAGGCGAAGCGGGACATCCGGCAATTGGCGATCATGTGTCTCTCCATTCGGGCAGGCAAAGCTTGCGAGCCAACATGCGCGCTTCGCCACGCTGCCGGCCACACAACTCACGTTGACACGCGCACACATGGCCGTGAGCGCGTGTGGCACCGCCCGTGCGAAGGGAGCCTGAACGAAAAGCGGCCCGCGCCGGTGTAGCGCGGGCCGCCCTGAATTCTCGGATGCTGTAGGCGCCTAGAGCGCGCCCAGCTTGTTGAAGTGTTCGGCCAGCATGTAATAGACGGTCACGCGCTCCTTGGAGCGGTCGCCCTTCATCTTGCCGACGACGGTCTGGATCGCTGCATCCAGTTCCGCATCACCGCTCAGGCCGAGCTTCTTTTTCAGCCAGCTCTCGCGCACCCGCTCCAGTTCCTTTGGATCAGACGCCGAGACAAGCGCCGAATCGCGGTTGCGCAGGGCGATACCCAGGTGCTTCACGATCTTGTCGACCGCCGCTTCGTCGCAGCTGCCGGCGTAGTTCTTGACGTCTTCATAGTACTTGCTGTTGTCAGCCATTTGCATGCCCCCTGAGGCTCGTCTCCGGTGCGTTGCCGCACCTTGGCGTTGCGTCCGCTGCCGCAACGGCAGCCGGTCCGATCTTTCTACACCAATGTATCCGGCGCTTGAAACTGTTCGCGCAAGATCGACCTCAGTCGAAGACGGCGGTCACCTCGATTTCCACCCGCCATTCCGGCTGCATCAGCGCGGCAACCACCACGGTGGAGGCCGGGTTGTGCGGCACGTACTTGTCGCGGATTTCGCGGAAGATCGCCGTGTTGGCATTGCTGTCGATGAAGGCGTTCACGCGCGCTATATTCTGCAAGCCGCCGCCCTGGCTCTTGAGGATGTGCTCCACATTGCCCCACGCGATTTCGCACTGCTCGGCGAAATCGTCCGGCATCGTCCCGTCGCCGCGCACGCCGACCTGGCCGGAAACGAGCAGGATGCGCCCGCCCTCGATCATCGCTGCGTGGCTATAATTCGCCGCAGGAGGCGGCATCCCGTCGGGGTTGAAAACCTTGAAACCCATCGCGTTTGTCTCCCTTTTCCAGTTGCCGAACACCAGGTGCCTTTGCGCAGCCTGATTTCCGCACTATATTCCATGGTGCCGGTTTTGGCCGGCTATGGCGATACAGGACAGTCGGAATAAACCTTTCGGACCCGGGGGCGGTACCCGGCGCCTCCACCAAAACCCAGTCTGACCTCTGGTCGGCGGCTGGGCTTCGGCGGGGGCGAAATAGGATCGACGAGGGTGTAAAGGGCTAGCTCTTCGCTCGGCATGGTACCCACCGTTATCGGGCCAAATCTATAGTTGCGAATGACAACTATGCTCCGGTTGCTCAGGCTGCGTAACGCAGTTTGAAACACCGAAATTAAGCCCTGACGGTTAGCCCCGTCAGGCGGGGTTCCGGGGCACCTGGCAACAGAAGCCCCGACTTTCTTCCTGATTCGAAGACCGTCACTGCCGCGCATTCGTTGACGCACATCCGATCACGATTTTCATTGCGTGCGCGCATTGTCGGTGAAAGTGCTCTTCTGCCACCTCCGCGCCCTTGACGCGGTCCCCGTGCGGGGTAACCCTTGGGCGTCGCGCCGGTGCGTCGCCGCCGCTCCTTATTTCAGGTCCCAGCGAATGACGGAAATGAACAAGGACTACATCCGCTACGATCTCCTGGCGCAGGAAGCCCTGCGCGGCGTCGTGCGACAGGTCCTCGCGTCCGCTGCCCAGCAAGGGCTCCCCGGCGACCATCATTTCTACATTTCCATCGACACCACCGCGCCCGGCGTCATCCTGTCGGAAAAGCTGCGCGGCGATTACCCGCAGGAAATGACCGTTATCCTGCAGCACCAGTTCTGGGACCTCGAAGTCGATGACACCGGCTTCTCGGTGACGCTCTCCTTCGGCGGCAACCCGGAACGACTTGTCATCCCCTATTCCTCGATCAAGGGCTTCTTCGACCCGAGCGTCCAGTTCGGTCTGGAATTCGTGAACGAGGATCCCGATGCCGCCGTCGACCCGGCAGCCGAGGACATGCCCGCTACGGCGGCACTGGCGATCGATGATCTTGCCGGCGATTCGGCCGAGCCACGCGATCCCGACGCGGAAACGAGCGACGAGGAAGGCGCGACCGTCGTCTCGCTCGACGCATTCCGCAAGAAGGGCTGACGCCCGCTCTCCCCACCTGCCGGTCTTGGGCTTTCCGCCTGCTTGCCCGCGCTTGTCCGCGTGATAGGTTGCGCGCACATTTTGCCAACCGATACGCCAACCAGCCTGGGGGCCAGCCAGCCATGACCAAGACCCGCACCGAATCCGACACGTTTGGCCCGATTGAGGTTGATGCCTCGCGCTACTGGGGCGCACAGGCGCAGCGTTCGCTCGGCAACTTCAAGATCGGCTGGGAAAAGCAGCCCGCCCCCGTCGTGCGTGCGCTTGGCATCGTCAAGCGCGCGGCAGCCGAAGCCAACATGGCGCTCGGCAAGATGGAGCCAGACATGGGCAACACCATCGTCGCCGCTGCGCAGGAGGTCATCGAGGGCAAGCTGGACGAGCACTTCCCGCTCGTCGTCTGGCAGACCGGTTCCGGCACTCAGTCCAACATGAATGCCAACGAGGTGATCTCCAACCGCGCCATCGAGATGATGGGCGGCGAGATGGGCTCCAAGTCGCCGGTCCATCCCAACGACCACGTCAACATGAGCCAGTCGTCCAACGACACCTTCCCGACCGCCATGCACATCGCCTGCGCCGAGGAAGTGGTGCACCGGCTGATCCCCGCGCTGCAGACGCTGCGCAATGCGCTGAACGACAAGGCGCAGGCGTGGAAGGACATCATCAAGATCGGCCGCACCCACACCCAGGACGCGACCCCGCTGACGCTCGGCCAGGAATTTTCTGGCTACACCCAGCAGCTGACCAACGGTATCGCGCGCATAGAGGACACCCTGCCCGCGCTGATGGAACTGGCCCAGGGCGGCACCGCGGTCGGCACCGGGCTTGCCTCGCCGAAAGGCTTTGCGGAAGCCGTCGCCGACAAGATCGCCCAGATCACGCAGCTGCCTTTCACCACCGCGCCCAACAAGTTCGAGGCGCTCGCCGCCCACGACGCGATGGTCTTCACCCATGGCGCGATACACACCGTCGCCATGTCATGCTTCAAGATCGCCAACGACATTCGCTTCCTCGGCTCCGGCCCGCGCGCGGGTCTCGGCGAACTGGCCCTGCCGGAAAACGAGCCGGGCTCGTCGATCATGCCGGGCAAGGTGAATCCGACCCAGTGCGAGGCGCTGACGCAGGTCTGCGCTCACATTCACGGCAACAATGCCGCCATCTCCATGGCCGGCAGCCAGGGGCATTTCGAGCTGAACGTCTTCAACCCGATGATGGCCTACAACTTCCTGCAGTCGGTCCGCCTGCTGGCGGACGCCGCCGTCTCCTTCACCGAAAATTGCGTCGTCGGCATCGAGCCGCGTCTTGAAAACATCGAGGCCGGCCTGAAGAACTCGCTGATGCTGGTGACGCCGCTGAAGGAAAAATACGGCTACGACCGCGCCGCCAAGATCGCCAAGACCGCGCACAAGAACGGCACGACCTTGCGCGAGGAAGCGATTGCCGACGGCATCCCGGCGGAAGATTTCGACGCAATCGTGGTTCCCTCGAAGATGATCTCGCCGAGCTGAACCATTTGGGGTTAGACTGACGGTTCATCCTTGCAGCAACGAGTGCGACCTCATGGCCGAGATCGTCAATTTGAATCGCTTCCGCAAGCAGAAGGCCCGCGCCGAGAAAGACGCGAAGGCCGAGCAAAACCGCGTGAAGTTCGGGCGCACGAGGGACGAGAAGGAACAGGCACGGGCGGAAGATGATATTGCCGCCCGCCGCCTCTCGGCCCATCGCCGCGACGCCGACGATGACAGCGGTGACGACGAACCCCAGCCGGCCTGACGCGCCACGATGGACGCAGATCCCGTTCGCAAGCGCTCGATGACCCTCGCGGGCCATCGCACCAGCATTTCACTTGAAGACGTGTTCTGGGACGCGCTGCAGGACATCGCCACCGAGCGCGACATCACCATCACCGCACTCATTCGCGAGATCGACGAGGCGCGCGGCATCACCGCGTTGTCGCAGTCCCTGCGCGCCTATGCGCTCAACTGGTACCGCGGCAAGGCGCGCGCCTAGCGGTCGAACCCGGCCATCGGGTCGGTGCGCGGCCTGCGGCGTGTCTGCGAACTGGTGATGGGCGGCGGACCGAGCGGCAGCGGCTCCTGCAATTGCGGAACGGACGCCAACGGTGGCTCGAGCGCCAGCGAGTTTTGCGGAAGTTGCGGGTCGCCGCTCTCCGGGAACGGTGGCGGCTGGAAGCTGGCATTGCCGCCCGGCGGCGGCGCAATCTCGATGGGCTGGTTCAGCGCGGGCGGGCTCGTGTTCAGCGTTGTCGGTGGCGGCGGCGAAGGCGGCGAGGCCGGCGCCCGCTGGGACAACGCGTCCCGCGCGGCAGCCTGCGCTGCTGCCTCTGCGGCGGCAGCGGCCTCGCGTGCACGCGCTTCTTCCTCGGATCTGCGCTGTTCCTCGGCGCGGCGGGCGGCCTCTGCTTCACGCTGACGGCGTCTGCGTTCGACGGCCTCCCTGCGCTGGCGGTCCTGCTCCGCCTGCTCGACACTCTGGCGCGTTTCCAGCCGCCGCTTGATGAGCACGTCCAGTTCGCGCTGGATGCGTCCCCGGTCGTGGATATCGAGTTGCAGTTCTTCCAGCCGCGTCACTTCCTGCTCGAAGGCGCGGATGGTGAGATAGCCGATCAGCGGCGAGACGTCGAAACTGCGCTGCGGGTCGTCCAGCGGTCCTTCGAAAACGATGCCGAATTCGCGCACCTGGTCCGGCGCGTCCGGGTCCGGCGGCGCGCGCACGCTCCAGGCCGAGTTCACCGTCATCTGGTTGAGATTGATCTGGCCCGTCACGAAGGAGGACAGCCCGTCGCCGTCGATGGCAAAGCGCGTCGCACGCGCAACCCCGCCGGCGACCGAAAACGTCATGTCGGCGCGCTCGAAATCAAGCGAGCCGAGATCGAGATAGGCAGCGAGCAGTTCTTCGGCACGCGCGGCGTCGATCTCCGCACCCCGGTCCGCCGCATCCACGATCCGGTTGAAGGCAACCGGCGAGAGACCCGAGAGGCTGCCATCGGTGACGCTGACCGCACCCTCGCCGCCAAGGCTTGCGACGATGGCCGAGAGCGACCGGCCGGTGCCGCCGAATGTCAGGTCGGCATCGAACGCGCCAGATGCGACCGGTCGTCCGTTGCGCTTCCAAACGATCTCGCCAAGACGGCCGCCTTCGATGCGCAGCCGCCCGTCTGCCGACAACATCCCGGACTGGGAGACCAGCGCCAGCGAACCGCGTGCCGAGCCGCCGAATACCCCGCCTTCGATGTTGTCGAGGCGCAGGCCGTCACCGCGTACCGAAAGCGACGACGTCGCGCCGCTCAGCGTCAGGCCGGGCGCAAGTTCCAGCCGCTCGCTGCGCAGCTTGGTCGTCAGTTCCACGTGTTCGGGTAGCACGACCGCGAACGGCGTCGCGCTGAAACCGTCCTCGTCGTCGTGGCTGAACCGGTCCGATCCGTAAATCAGCGCCAGCACACCGGGCAGCGATAGCGTGTCTCCGGAAAGCTCCGTCTCGATGTGGTGCGGACGCCCCTCGTTCCCGCGCGCGAAAGTGCCCTCGCCGCTGAGCCGTGACGTGCGTGCACCATCCTCGACGTCGAGAACGATCTCGCGGAGCGCGAACGGATTGCGGCCCGTCACTTCCATGGAAAGCTGCCCGGAAACCGGCGCAGTGCCAACGCGCGCCGAAGCCAGGTCCAGACCTGCGAGAAGTTCGGCGACGTCCTGCGTCTGCGTGCGGATCGCGAGATCCAGCGTGTGCGACCCGCCGCTGTCGAACCGTATCGTGCCTTCCACGGCCGAGTTGGACTCAAGCCCCGTCACGGTACCGTCGACGAAGAGCGCCTCAGTGGGGATGCCGTTCAGCGTCAGCGCGATGCGCGCCGGGTCCTGCGCGAGAAGTCCCGCCTCGAACCCGAGTTGCGCCATCAGGGCGGCTGCGGTTTCGGCCTGCACCTCGATCGTCGCGTCGAAATTCGCCTGAAGCGGATCGAGCGGCGAACCGTCGATGGAGCCGGTGACGTCGAGTGCAGAGCCTGCTGCCGTACCGGTCAGGGAAACCGCCATGCGCCCGTCCGCGGCATCGCCGTTGCGCATCTGCCCGGTCAGCTTGAGCGGGCTGAGCGCCTCGGCCCGCGCGGCGACAAGTTCCGACAGCCGGTCCAGTTCGAGCAGGCCGAGCATGGTGGCGGCGCCGTCGAGCGCCTGCGCATCGAAGTTGAAATCCAGCACCCCGTCCTGCGTGCCGCCGGCCAGCGAAAGCGCGCCTTTCGCCGATAGCCGCGCGCCGCCGAGGTCCGCAATCTGTAACGTCTTCAGGTCGAGTTCGCCATCGACCACGTGCGCGTCGATTTCCACGCCCCGCGCCTCGAAGGACGGCGCGGTGATGAGATCGCTTTTCAGTTTCAGCGAGACATCGGAAATGCGCTTGGAATCTTCCCCGGCATCCGCCTGGATACCTGACCACAGCGCCTTGAGCGCCTCGAACCGCAACCGCTCGCCGTCGAGCGATATGTCGGCGTAGCCCGGCTCCTGCGCATCCGCGAGCGCCACCGCCACCGAACCGCGCATCGGCTTGCCGTCGAGTGTCAGCGACATGTTGTCGAGCGACAGCTTGCCCTGCGACACCATGATGTCGGAGCGCCCGTCGATGCTGCCCGCAAGCCACCCGGTATAAGGGCGCAGGTCCTCGCCAAGCCAGTCTGCGAATGCCTGCCCGCGTTCCGCAGCGATCCGCACCGCGCCGTCGAATATCAGCGCATCCTCGCCGTCCGTGCCGGGCACAAGGTCACCCGCAAGCCCGATGGTCGTGGAACCGGGGAAGGATGCGCTTGCCTGCGACACCTGCCACTGCTCGCCGGTCCACGCGACTTCCAGCGACACATCGTCGATGAGATTGCCTGACAGGACGACGCGGGTGAGGTCCACCCCGATGCGCCCGGGGATCGGCGGCGGGTTCTGCGACAGCGCGCCAATGCGCGACAGCACATCCGTCAGGTTCGCCGTGGCGGTCGTCTCGCCCTCGCCCTGCCCGCCGAGCGCCCGGTCGAGATCGGCCTGCCGCGCGCCCAGTACCGCGTCGAAGCGCGGGCGTTCCCCAAGGCTCAGCGAGCCTGCACCTTCCATCGTGAACTGCTTGTCGTCGGCACCGAAGCCGAGTGTCAGCGCAGAGAAGCGCACCTGCGTCGGGGTCGCTTCGGTATCGGCGCGAAAGACCCAGCGCCGCCCCGGTGCGTTGTCGTCCGCGATCCGTTCCATGCGGATGCGGCCGGCGAACTGGGCGATGCCATCCTCGATGCTCGACATGCCGTCGGCATCGAACGCGACCGGGTAGCCGCGCGGCGTCAGGCCCAGCTTGGTGCGAAGCTGCCCGTCCGAAGACCAGCGACCGGTCGCGAGCGTGAAGTCGACCTGCTCGCCCTGGTACTGAAAGGACCCGTCCCCCTTGTAGGGGCCATCGAGATTGGTGGCGCTGGCGGTGAAATCGACCTGGTCGAGCACCTGCTCGCCACCGGGGCCTTCCACGGTGATGCGGCTGTCGGCGACCTCGATGGATTCCAGCGTGAAATCGTCGTCGTCCTTCTGCGGACGCGGTGCGGCGAAACCGGTGAACGTGCCGTCCTCGCCGGCTGCAATGCGCAGCTCCGCGCCTTCGAGCCGCACGTGCTCGACCTTGATGTTGCCGGACATCAGCGGCGTCAGGTCCAGCCGCAGCACCAGCCCGTCTGCCTTGAAGCGCCCACCGGACCCGACCGTGACGTTGCTCGCCTCGACCTTCGGGCGCGGCAGAAGCCGGGCCGAGAGGTCGCCTTCGATGGAAACCGGCTGACCGAGAATGGCGGAGGCGCGATCCTCGAAGAAGCTGCGATACGAGCCCCAGTCGATGAAGAAAGGCGCTACCAGCGCTGCGATCAATGCCGCCGCAATCGCGATCCCGATGCTCAGCAGAGCAGAGTTCATGGAGCTGTCGCCGTCCTTCCCGCTTCGGGGCTACTTGGTTGTGCGTCCGTCCGGCACGGTTCCCGGGATCTTGCCGAAGGGAAACAGCTTGCCCGGGTTGAACATGTTGGATGGATCGAGCGCCAGCTTGATGGCGGCCATGGCCTCGACCGCCGGATCGCCAAGCTCCCGAACCAGGTATTTCGTCTTGCCCTGCCCAACGCCATGTTCCCCGGTGCAGGTGCCGTCCATGTCCAGCGCGCGCTCGGCAAGCCGCTGCAGGAACCGTTCGGCGCGCGCGACTTCATTCGCGCTGTCCATGTCGACCAGCGGCAGGACGTGGAAATTGCCGTCTCCCACGTGGCCGACGATGGGGGCGATGAAGCCGCTCTCCTCGATGTCGGCGATGGTTTCGGCAAGACATTCGGCCAGCCGCGAGACAGGCACGCAGACGTCCGTCGCGATTCCCTTCGCGCCGGGGCGCATCTGGAGCGCAGCCCAGTACGCATCGTGGCGGGCCTGCCAGAGCGCGTTGCGCTTTTCCGGCTCGCTCTCCCACTTGAACTCGCCCGCTCCGAAGGAGTCCGCGATCTCGCCGAACTGGCGAACCTGGTCCTCAACGTGCGCCTGCGATCCGTGGAACTCGACGAACAATGTCGGCGCTTCCTCGAGGTTCAGCTTGGAATAGGCGTTGCAGGCGATGACCTGCGCGGTATCCAGTAACTCGATGCGGGCAATCGGAATGCCGCACTGGATCGTCGCGATGGTCGCGTTGCAGGCATCCTCGATGGACGAAAAGCAGCACACGCCGCCGGCAATCGTCTCCGGGATACCGTGCAGCTTGAGCGTCAGTTCGGTGATGATGCCGAGCGTGCCTTCCGAACCGATCATCAGCCGGGTCAGGTCGTAACCGGCAGACGTCTTGCGCGCGCGCCGCGCGGTCGTCATCACGCGTCCATCCGCCATCACCGCGCGCAGACTCAGCACGTTGTCCTTCATCGTGCCGTAGCGCACCGCGTTGGTGCCGGACGCGCGCGTCGCAGCCATGCCGCCGATGCTGGCATCCGCGCCCGGATCGATGGGAAAGAACAGGCCGGTGTCGCGCAGGTGGGTGTTCAGCGCCTTGCGCGTCACGCCGGGCTGGACAGTGCAATCGAGGTCTTCGGGCGAAACCGAGACAACCGCATTCATCGCCGAGGTGTCGACGGAGACGCCACCCATCGGTGCGTTGACCTGGCCTTCCAGCGAGGTGCCCGCGCCAAATGGAATGATCGGCAATCCGTGGGCGGCGCAGATCTTCACCACGTCGACGACCTCGTCCTCGCCCTGCGCGAAGACGACAGCGTCCGGCGGCTGGTTGGGATGCCACGTGGTGGTGTGGGCGTGCTGCTCGCGCACGGCATCGGCCTGCGAGACGCGGTTGTGAAACCGCTCCTGCAGCTGCTTCAGGCCGGCTTCACGTGCCGATGTGTCACTGCCGGTCTGGCCGTTGGGCGTTGCCATTCTTGAACTCACCTCGAATACGCCGGATGATCGCCGAATTACCCGTAACGCTATCAGATCGGCGCTGGTGGGTCCAAGCAGTCAAACCAAGGAATCGGGCGATTTTACAGACCTTTGCGCACTGCGCGCGCGTTTCGCCCGGAGGAAGAAATCATACATGTCCCAGACCACGGTCGATTCCATGACGGACCCCGCCAAATACCCCGCCCCGTTCCGCTGCTGCGTGCAGGCGGTCGAGCCACAATGGATCGACTATAACGGCCACCTCAACATGGCCTTCTACAACGTGCTGTTCGACCGCGCCTTCGACGAGGTGCTGCTCGCTGTCGGCCTCGGGCCGGAATACCTGTCGGCCTCCAACCACTCGACCTTCACCGCCGAGGCGCACGTCACCTACATCCAGGAAATCGGGTCCGGCGACGAGGTGACCGTCACGCTCCAGTTGCTGGATTTCGACGAGAAGCGGATGCACACCTTCCAGGAAATGTACCTCGCCGACGGCACACTGGTTGCGACGTCAGAACAGATGTCGCTGCATGTGGACATGTCGGCCAAGAAGGTCGCGGCATACCCGCCGGAGATCACGGATCGCCTCACCGCCATGCGCCGCGCGCACGGCGAACTGCCCAACAAGCCGCAGGTCGGCCACGTCATCGGCATCCGCCGCAAGCCCCGCTAAGGACGCCGCGCAGCCATCATGGCCAACCCGTTCAGACCATTGCTCGACCTGCTGGCGGAAGCCTGGCGGCGGGTCGTCGTGTGGGCATCGCCGAACGTGCGCGAATTCCTGCGCTCGAAGATGCCCGCTGTCTGGACGCTGGCCATCATCGTCGGCATCGGCGTCTCGGTTGCTGCCATCGGCTTCCGCCTGCTGATCGGCGTCCTGCAATGGCCATGGCTCGGCGACATGACGGAGTTCGTCGCCTCTGCCGCGCGCAACGTGCCGTGGTACTATGTCCTGCTCGCGCCGGCGGTGGGCGGGTTGATCGTCGGCGTGCTGATCGAGAAGCTCATGCCCGGCAAGCGCGCCGAGGGCGTCGCCGACGTGATCGAGGCGCGCGCCTTTGCCACCCGTCGGCTGGGCCTGCGCTCCGGCGTGACGACCGCACTCATATCGGCGATATCCATCGGCTCAGGCGCAAGTGCTGGCCGTGAAGGCCCGGTCGTGCATCTGGGCGGCGTCATCGCCACGACGCTGACGCGCGGCTTCCAGCTCCCCGAAGGCTCCAGCCGCATGTTGCTGGCAGCCGGTGTCTCCGCCGCCGTCTCGGCATCGTTCAATGCGCCCATCGCCGGCGTCCTGTTCGCCCACGAGGTGATCCTCGGCCACTACGCCATGTCGGCACTGGTGCCCATCGTCATTTCCTCGGTGCTGGCGACCGTCGTGACGCGGGTATGGTTTGGCGACTATCCGGCCTTCTTCGTCCCGGAATACCAGATCACCTCCTACTGGGAGGTCCCGGCCTTCGTGCTGCTCGGCCTCACCTGCGCGGTCGTCGCCATCGTTTTCCAGTTCGCGCTGATCGGGACCGACTACCTAGCCCGCAACGTGAAGATACGGCTCATGTTTCGCCCGATGATCGGCGGGTTGTTGGTCGGCGCAATCGGGCTGATCTTTCCCGAGATTCTCGGCGTCGGCTACGAGACGACCGACCTTGCCATGCGCCAGATGCTGCCGCTGGAACTGATGCTGACGCTGCTCGTCGCCAAGACGGCGGCAACCGCCATCACGCTCGCCAGTCGATTCGGCGGCGGCATCTTCTCGCCCTCGCTATATCTCGGCGCGATGACAGGCGGCGCGTTCGGGCTGATGGCCGCGTCCGTCTTCCCCGACATGGCTTCGAGCGCGGGGCTCTACTCCATTCTCGGGATGGGTGCGGTGGCGGCCTCTGTCCTCGGTGCGCCGGTTTCCACCATTGTCATCGTGTTCGAGCTGACCGGCGGCTACGCCATGACGCTGGCGCTGCTGTTGACTGTCTCAATCTCCATCGGGCTGACGCAGGCCGTGCATGGCCGCAGCTACTTCCACTGGCAGCTGGAAAGCCGTGGCCTGTTCCTCGGCCAGGGCGCGCACAAGCGCATCGGGCGGCAGTTCCGCGTTCGCGACGTCATGCGCCATCTTGGCGAAGGCGAGGAGCAGGACCCGGTCGACGTGGAAGAGCTGGAAGCCTGGCTGACGCCGGAAGACACGCTGGAATCAGCGTTGCGCCGGTTCGACGAGGCCGGCAAGACGCGCGTCACGGTCGTCGATGAAAGCGAGATGACCCGTGTCGTCGGCTTCATCTACCAGGTCGATGTGCTGCGTCGCTTTACCGAAGAACTGATAGAGGCGGACAAGGAAGAACACCGCTAGGCGCGCGCCTCAGCCGACCGTGATGCCGACTCCGCCCAGCATGTGATCAACGCGCGCCTTCGCCGAATGATGGGCGCGGAAATGCGCGCGCGCGGCCAGCCCCATGTCGGTAAGCTTGTCGCGCTGGATGAGCGCTTCCCGGATCGCCGCCGTCAACCCACCGCGTTCCGGATCGTAGATGACACCCGTCTCGCCGTGGCGGAACGGCGCGTATTGCTCCACCGGGGCCCGGTTGATGAGCGGCACCGACCCCACGCCTGCCACCTCGTAATGGCGGAAGCAGTCGTGACCGAACCCGTGCGGTGACCACACCAGCCGCGCCTGCGCGCACTGCTTGTAGAAGTCCTCCAGCGGCAGCCGCCCGCTCGGCGATACGATGTCGAGGCCCTGCTCTCTCAGCGCTTCCAGTTCCTTCTGTCCGGTGTCGCGGATGGAGGAATTGTTGGCGCCCATGCCCGCGAAGAATACGTCCGTGGTCTTTTCCATCGGTTCGGGCAGAAGCTTCTCGTTCCACGGACGAAGCCCGAGCGAGATCGGGTGCATCTTGTCGATCAAGCGCCGGTAGCGTTCCTTCTTGCGAAACCGCGCCGTGGGCATGTCGTTGTGGATGGACCGCATGAATATCTGCCAGCGATCGAGCGGTATCTCACGCTTGTAGACGATGTCGGCCCGCTCCCACATCGGCAGCAGCGGCCGCGTGATGAAGGTTGAGTCCGACGGATCGTGCAGGACAAACGGAACATCGGCTGACCACCGCAGCACCCTGTCACCGAAAACGCGGGCCAGCGGCACGCCCCGCTTGACCACGCGACGGTTGGCAACGAGCCGGGCCAGCGCGCCGAACCCCTCGCTGGCGCGCTCCGTTCCGCGTGACAGGAATATGCCGTCGATATTTGGGTCGCGAACCAGCGATATGATCTTCGGCAACCGCGCGGTCGTGAAGCTGAAGGTGCCGTCATCCTCTTCATCGAGCGGATCGGGATCCGTCGAGATGAACGTGGTCTGATCGGGATAGACGACCTTCACCAGAGGCTCACGACCCATTTCTATCAATCTCATCCAGACGTCCTCGTATCCGGTGCGGGCGCGCGCCTTTTCGCGACCTGTCTGCACGCGACGCGTCCAACCGTCAACGCGATGCCGGGGCGGGCGGCACAGCACGTCGCTGAGCCGAGGATCACAACAGGTGCGAGGAGAAGAGAAACAATTGTGCAGCGCAGTAGACAAAACTATAAGCATCAACACATAACGTCGCCGGAGCACCTCGCCTGCACAGCAATTCCACTTTGTTTATTTTATTTGTAGTTGTCGCCGATACCTTCATTTAAGCAAGACTCTCCAGTATTCGGAACGATACGCGCCTGAAGCATTTGTCCTTTCGCAAAACCAATCAAACCAACGCGAAAGGAAAGACGATGAGACTTCAGAACAAGACAATTCGCACAGCTCTGAACAAGACTCGCCTGGTTGCTCCCGCCGTTGGGTTGGCTCTTATGGCGAGCGTCAGTTTCAGTGCTCTTGCACAGGACGCCGGCGGTATCGGCGGTGGCATTGGTGGCGGCATCGGCGGTGGTGGCGCAGGTGCCGGTGCAGGCATCGGTGGAGGCGGCATTGGCGCCGGTGCAGGTGCCGGCATCGGTGGCGACGGTGCGGATGCAGGCATCGGTGCCAGTGTCGGCGGCGTCGATGGGTCCGCTTCCGCCAGTATCGGCAGCGGCAGTGCGGACGCGGATGCTAGCGTCAGCACGGGCGGCACGCAGGGTACGGCCTCCATCAGCGTCGGCCGCACCAGCACGGATGCGGATGTCAGCGTCGGAACGCTCGGCACGCAGGGTGACGCGTCCGTTTCGGTCGGCGGCGACACGACAGCGAGTGCCAGTGCCGGCCTCTCCACGGGCGATACCGGCCAGATCGGTTCGCTTGCCGGCATGAGCCGCGGCGAACTCAGCGCCGCCTTCGGTGCACTTGGCTCCGGGGAAGTTGCCGAACTGCGCAAGACCTGCCGCGACGTGCTTGCAGCACCCGCCGGATATTCGGCAAATACGCTCAAGGTCTGCAAGGTCATCGCTTCGCTCTGACCCGGTGATCCGGCCATCGGATGACTGAAACGGTGAAACAAGACGGGGCGGCAGCACACACACTGCCGCCCTCTTTTCTCGTCATGTTGGGTGCTCGGAATTGGTGGATCGACGACGCACAACAGGTCGCGCCGCTGGAAACTGGCGATCCGCCTCGCATATGTCCATATTGCAGCACGAAACGCGAACACGAATCAGGACGATTGGACCTCCGCCACCGTATGTCAGCGCGCAACGCACCGCTTGAACCACCCGCCCCCCCACAGGGCGGCATCGCCGCGCGCGCACGCGCCGCAGCTGCCCCGCCCTATCTCGACGGGCTGAACCCGGAGCAGCGCGAGGCGGTGGAAACGACGGACGGTCCGGTCCTCGTTCTGGCCGGTGCAGGCACCGGCAAGACGCGGGTGCTGACGACGCGTATCGCCCACATTCTGGCGACCGGGCGCGCACGTCCCGGCCAGATCCTCGCGGTGACTTTCACCAACAAGGCCGCGCGCGAGATGAAGCATCGCATCGGCTCGCTGATCGGCCAGTCGGTGGAGGGCATGGCCTGGCTTGGCACGTTCCACGCCATCGGCGTGAAGATCCTGCGCACCCATGCCGAACTCGCCGGCCTCAAGCGCAACTTCACGATCCTCGACACCGACGACCAGATCCGCCTGCTGAAGCAGATCATCCAGGCCGAGAACATCGACGACAAGCGCTGGCCCGCCCGGCAACTCGCCTCGCATATTGATGGCTGGAAGAACCGCGGCATGACGCCGGACAAGGTGCCGCAGGGCGAGGCCTTCGCCTTTGCCAACGGGCGTGGCGCGGAACTCTACCAGATGTACCAGGACCGGCTGCGCGTGCTGAACGCGGTCGATTTCGGCGACCTTCTGCTGGAGACCCTCGATATCCTGCACAAGCACCCGGACGTGCTGGCCGAGTACCAGCGCCGCTTTCGCTACGTGCTGGTCGACGAGTACCAGGACACCAACGTCGTCCAGTATCTCTGGCTTAAGCTGCTCGCCCGGCGCGAGGACGGCAACCCCGGCAACATTGCCTGCGTGGGCGACGACGACCAGTCGATCTACGGCTGGCGCGGGGCCGACGTCGACAACATCCTGCGCTTCGAGAAGGATTTTCCGGGTGCCAAGGTCGTGCGGCTGGAGCGCAACTACCGCTCCAAGGCGCATATCCTGACCGCCGCGTCGCATCTGATCGCCCACAACGAGGGCCGCCTCGGCAAGACCCTGCACACCGACGACGACGATGGCGAGAAGGTCATGGTCGCCTGCGCGTGGGACAGCGAGGAAGAGGCCCGTCTCATCGGCGAGGAGATCGAGCGTCTCCAGCGCGGTGGAGAAAGCCTGAACGAGATCGCCATTCTCGTGCGCGCGTCGTTCCAGATGCGCGAGTTCGAAGACCGCTTCGTGACGCTCGGCCTCCCCTATCGCGTCATCGGCGGTCCGCGCTTTTATGAGCGCGCCGAAATTCGCGATGCGATGGCCTACTTCCGCGTGCTGGTGCAGCCCGCCGACGATCTCGCCTTCGAGCGCATCGTCAACACGCCGCGCCGCGGTCTTGGCGATGCGACGCTGAAGATCCTGCATGCCTATGCGCGCGCCAACTCGGTACCGCTGATACAGGCCGCCGCGGTCATCATCGAAACGGAAGAGCTGAAGCCCAAGCCGCGCAAGTCGCTGCGCGACGTGCTCGACATGTTCGAACGCTGGCGCAACGAACTGGATTCCACCGCCCATACCGAGCTCGCGCCAATCATCCTCGATGAGTCCGGCTACACGCAGATGTGGCTCGACGACAAGTCGCCGGATGCGCCGGGACGGCTGGAAAACCTGAAGGAACTCGTGCGCTCCATGGAGCCGTATGAATCCATGGCCGGCTTCCTCGAACACGTCTCGCTGGTGATGGATGCCGAAACCGGTGCCGAGCAGGAGGAGAAGGTCTCGCTGATGACGCTTCACTCCGCCAAGGGGCTGGAGTTCGACACCGTCTTCCTTCCCGGCTGGGAAGAAGGCCTGTTCCCGCACCAGCGCGCGCTGGATGAAAGCGGCAAGTCTGGCCTGGAGGAGGAACGCCGCCTCGCCTATGTCGGCATCACGCGGGCCAAGGAGCGCGCACGGCTCTACTTCGCCTCCAATCGCCGCATTCACGGGCTGTGGCAGTCGTCCATCCCCTCGCGCTTCCTCGATGAACTCCCGGCGTCTGCCGTGGAAGTCGCCGAAACCGGTTCGGTCTCCGGCAACTGGGGTTATGGCGCGAGCCGCTTCGACAATCGCGAGAGTTTCTCCAGCCCCTATGACACGCCGGGCTGGCAGCGCGCCCAGAGCCGCAAGGCATCGGGCTATCGCACGTCCCAGCCGCGGATGATCGAGGGCGAGATCATCGCCCGGTCGTCCGGCGGCGCCTCGGCCTTCGAGAAGGGCGAGCGCGTGTTCCACCAGAAGTTCGGCTACGGCAAGATCATGTCCATCGACGGGAACAAGATGACCGTCGATTTCGAGAAGGCCGGCTCCAAGCGCGTCATCGATTCCTTCCTCGAGAAGCAATAGGGAACACCCCGTGAGCGAGGCCCCGCACATCCTGATCGTCGGCGCTGGCCCGGTCGGGCTGGCAGCGGCCGTGGAACTTCACCGCCGGGGTTTCAGCTTCCGCATCATCGACCGCTCGGCTGGCCCGCGCACACAGTCGCGCGCGCTCGCGGTCCAGCCAACGACGCTGACGATGATGGAGCCCTCCGGCCTGACCGAACGCTTCCTTGAAGCGGGCAACAAGATCCGCCGCATGAAGATCTACGCGGAGGATTCGCAGCTCACCTCGCTGGAACTCTCCAATCTCGGCCACAGGTACAGCTTCCTGCTGTCGCTGCCGCAATCGCAAACCGAGCATCTCTTCATCGACTGGCTGGCCGAGCGCGGCATTGCCGTCGAGTGGAACTGCTCGCTGACCAGCCTCAACATCGCCAACGGCACCGCACAGGTCGAATTGCTCCATGAAGGGCGCACCCACAACGAGAGTTTCGGCCTCGTGCTGGGAGCAGACGGGTCACGCTCCGCCGTGCGGGAAGCCGCCGGCATCGGATTCGCGGGCGACAGGATGGAGGAGGAATTCTCGCTCATCGACGTGCGCCCGCCCGGCGGAGTTGATCCGCACGAGGCAATCGCCCGCATAACCGAGCATGGCATTCTCGGCGCCATCCCCCTCGACGAGAAGACCATCCGCTATGTTGCCGACGGCCCGGATATCGAGGCGCGACTGCCGGAAGATGCGCGCGGCGGCGACACCATCTGGCAGTCGACTTTCCACATTTCCTACCACGTGGCCGAAACCTTCGCGAAGCCGCCGGTGTATCTTGCAGGCGATGCCGCCCACATCCATTCCCCGGTTGGCGGACGCGGCATGAATCTCGGCATCGAGGATGCCTGCTGGTTCGCGTGGCTGCTGGAACAGGACCGGCTGGACGAGTATTCCGCCACCCGGAAAGAAGCCGCAGAGGGCGTCGTCGGCCTGACGCGTGGGCTGACCGACACCATAACCTCGCGCAATCCGTTCGTCCGGTTCGCGTTCAAGTCGCTTCTGCGCGTTGCCTTCTCGCTCGCGCCGGTCCAGAAGATGGCGCTTCGCCGCCTGACAGGTGCGGGAACCGCGCCTGCGCCCTGGCTCTGACCTGACGCTCACCGAAGAAGACGACCGATGTACCTGCTCCGCATGCCCGCGACCGGCGCCGCCGACGCTGATTCAATCGTCGACTTGCTGCTGGCCCTGCCCGACCCGGACACGAGCGCAGCCGCCGCGCTGGAAATCGAGAATGCGTGGCGCGTCGATGCCTATTACACCGAGGAACCCGGCGAAGACGACATCGCGCGCATCCTCAACCTCATCGACACGCCGGAGGGCTTCGAGCGCACCACGGAGATCATCGCGCTGGCCGACCAGGACTGGGTCCTTTCCAGCCTCGAGGCCCTGCCGCCGGTTGCAGCAGGCCGCTTCATTGTCCATGGGCGCCACGACCGCGACCGCGTGAAGCCGAACCAGATCGGGATCGAGATCGAGGCGGGCCTCGCCTTCGGCACCGGCCACCACGGCACCACCAAGGGCTGCCTGCTGGCGATTAGCGAGGTTTTGAAGCGCGGCACTCCGGCTAATGCGCTCGATGTGGGCACCGGCACGGGCATTCTTGCCATTGCGATTGCTCGCGCCGCGCACGCACCGGTGCTCGCGACCGATATCGACCGCGACGCCGTTACCGTCTCGCTGGAAAACGTCCGCGCCAATGCCGCCGCATCCTATGTCGACGTGGTTCAGGCCGACGGCGTGAAGATGGACAACGTTGTCTCGCGCGGCCCCTACGACCTGATCGTCGCCAACATCCTCGCGAATCCGCTGGTCGCCATGGCCACCGGCATCGCCAACCTCTCGGTCCCCGGAACCCGGCTCATCCTGTCCGGCCTGCTGACATGGCAGGGGCGGCAGGTCATCGCCGCCTATCGCAACCGGGGTTTCGTGCTCGTGCGCCGCTACGCGCTCGACGGATGGCTGACGCTGGAAATGGAAAAGCACTGAAGCTTCGGTTTCTGCGCGCACAAAGAAAAAGCCCGGAGGAAACTCCGGGCTTTCTCATGTTCGATTGTTTCAGGCGTGGCTGAAAGCGGGCTTAGCCCTGCTCGTGCCAGCGGCCGCTGTTGATGTACGCCTCACGAACATGCTCCGGCGCATTCATCAGTCGGGCATAGAACGGGTCCATGCGCTCGATCTGGCGACGGGCTTCCTGCGTGCGGGCATCGACAACACGGTCGAAGAAGCGGGCCAGCAGCGGGCGCTTCGTGGTGCCGGTGGCGCGGTCGGCGGTCGGTGTGGCAACGGTGTCAAAGGTGGTTGTAGCCATGATTCTCTCCATTCACTGGCTGGGAATTTGCTGCTTTGCACACACAGCGAATTCATCAAATCGTTCGTGAACATGAAGATAATGCTGGTATACCAATCCAAGTACCCTTGAGAACGCATGGCTTCTGCGAAGTTTTTGCATGTGCGAAAAGAAACGTACTGCACTGCACAAATTCGGTGCATCAAACCGCCTCTGTTGCCTGTTCCTGCATAAGGCGGCATCAATTCGCAGGCCCCGCCCAAATCTGCGTATACGGAGCGCGTTTCCATGTTTCAGAGTTTCGAGGTCGTCACCGATCCGGCGAACGGAAAACCGCGCCTTGAAGCGCTTCGCGCGGAGTTGAAGCGGCGCGATCTGGACGGATTCCTGATTCCCCGCGCCGACGTGCACCAGGGTGAGTATGTGGCTGCCCGCGACGATCGCCTCGCGTGGCTGACCGGCTTCACCGGCTCTGCTGGCTTTGCAGCAACGCTTGGCGACAAGGCCGCGATCTTCGTCGACGGACGCTACACCATCCAGGCTCGCGAGCAGGTCGACGTGGGCGCCTTCGACCACCTGTCTTATCCCGATCCGGGCCTGTCCGGCTGGCTGGAGGAAAACCTCCAAAGCGGACAGAAGCTCGGCTTCGACCCGTGGCTGCACACGCTGCGCGAGAAGCGGCAGCTTGAGAAGCTCTGCAAGCGGGCCGGCGCGATGCTCGTCGCGGTCGACACCAACCCGCTCGACGCCGTCTGGGACGACCAGCCCGATGGCCCCAGCGAGCCGGTCGAGCTGCACCCGGCCGAACTCGCCGGAAAGCCCAGCTCGGAAAAGCTGATGGAAATCGCCGGCAAGCTGGTGAAGGCCGGCGCCGATGCCTGCATCCTGACCGAGCCGGAAGCAGTCGCCTGGACCTTCAACATTCGCGGCCATGACCTGCCGCACCTGCCGGTGGCGCTGTCCTTCGCCATCGTCCATTCCGATGCGCGCGCGGAAATCTTCATCGATGCGGCAAAGCTCGGCGACGATGTGCGCGAGACGCTCGCTGGTTCCGCCGACCTGTTCCCGGTCGATGCCTTCGAGAACCATCTCACGGCACTGGGGAAAGACGGCAAGGCTGTCCTCATCAACCCGTCGCGCGCGGCGAGCGCCATCGCCATGGCGATCACCGAAGCCGGCGGCACGCTGGTGGAGGAAGGCGACCCGGTCGAGAAGCTGCGCGCAGTGAAGAACGAGGCCGAGCAGCAAGGCTCCCGCGCCGCGCACAAGCGCGATGGGCTTGCCATGATCCGCTTCCTCGCCTGGCTCGACCGCGAGGCGCTGTCCGGCGGCCACGACGAGATTTCCGCTGCCCGAAAGCTGGAGGAACTTCGCACCGAGACAGGTGAACTGCGCGACATCTCCTTCGACACGATCTCGGCCTTCGGCCCGCATGCCGCCCTGCCCCATTACCGGGTCAACTCGGCTTCGAATCTCGAGTTTGAGGCGAACGCCATCTACCTTGTGGATTCCGGCGCGCAATACCGCGACGGAACGACCGACATCACCCGCACCATCGTCTTTGGCATGGCCGATGCCGACATGCGCCGCACCTACACGCTGGTGCTGAAGGGCCACATCGCCATCGACACGGTGAAATTTCCGAAAGGCACCTCCGGCGCGCAGCTCGATACGCTCGCCCGCTACCATCTCTGGCAGGAGGGCCTCGATTTCGACCACGGCACCGGCCACGGCATCGGCAGCTATCTCTCGGTGCACGAAGGCCCGCAGCGCATCTCCAAGCTTGGCTCGGTTGCGCTGGAACCCGGCATGATCCTGTCCAACGAACCGGGCTACTACCGCGAAGGCGCGTTCGGCATCCGGCTGGAAAACCTCATCCTCGTGCGCGAGGCGGACGAAGTGCCCGGCGCGGAGCGCACCCTCTACGATTTCGAGACGCTGACCTTCACGCCGTTCGACCGCAGGCTGATCGATACCGCCCTGTTGAGCGAGGACGAAATCGGCTGGATCGATGAGTATCACGCCACGACGCGGGAGATGTTTGCAGGCGATCTGGACGACGCCGACCGGCAATGGCTGGAAGCCGCAACCGCGCCGCTGGAACGATAGCGCGACAGCGGTTTCGCACGTCAGATTCGCGGCTTCGGTGCCGGCACCCGGTCAGCATCGCCGGAATTCGGCTCGCCCTTCGGTTCGATCAGCAGAACCTTGACCTCATCCTTCGCGCGCGGACGGTGCACCACGCCCTTGGGCACCACGAACATCTCGCCGGCCCGGACCGTGCGTGGTTCTTCACCCTCGATATCCATCTCCATCTCTCCCTCCAGAACCAGGAAGAAGTCGTCCGTGGCGTCGTGCTTGTGGAAGGGAAATTCGCCCTTGAACTTGACGACCATGACATCGTTGTCGTTGTAGTCCGCGACAACGTGCGGGTCCCAGTGACTGGAAAACTGCTCGAGCTTTTCGCCAATGTTGATCGTCTTCATGTCCGGCCATCCTTCTTCAATTCGCGGGTGATGCCTCGCTGGCAGCAATCACTGCCCTGCGCGTTCCAGCCACGCCTGTTCGTCGATCACCTCGATGCCGAGTTCGCTCGCCTTCTTGAGCTTCGACCCGGCACCCGGACCGGCGACCACCAGCGTGGTCTTCTTCGACACAGAGCCCGCCGTCTTCGCACCGAGCGATTCCGCAAGCTTCTCGGCATCCGGCCGCGTCATCACTTCCAGCGCGCCGGTGAAGACGATGATCTGGCCGGCCAGCGGCAACTCAGCCCCATCCGCGCCGGGACGTTCCATCTCCTGCGGGGTCACTTCCGCAAGCAGCGCATCGACCGCATCGCGGTTGTGGCCTTCGGCGAAGAACTCGGCGATGGCGCGCGCCACGATTGGCCCGATGCCATCGATATCCGTCAGCGCGGAGAGGTCGTCCGCGTCCCCGCCGATGCCTTGAGCTGCCTCACGGAAGGCGGCGAAGGTTCCGAAGTGCCGGGCGATAAGGCGCGCCGTCGTCTCGCCCACGTGGCGGATGCCGAGACCGTAGATGAATCGGTCGAGCGCGATGTCGCGGCGCACCTCGATGCTGGCCAGCAGGTTGGCGACGGACTTCTCGCCGAAGCCCTCGCGCGTCTTCAGCGCGCCTTCGTGGTCCTTGAGGCGGAAGATGTCTGCCGGCTGGGCGATCAGTCCGTCGGCGTGAAACGCCTCGATCTGCTTGTCGCCTAGCCCCTCTATGTCGAAGGCCATGCGCGAGGCGAAATGCTTCAGCCGCTCCACGGCCTGCGCGGCGCAGACAAGGCCGCCAGTACAGCGAGTGACGGAGCCGAGCCGCCCGGTCTTTTCGTCCGGTTCGCGCACGGCGTGGCTGCCGCAGACTGGGCACTTGTCGGGAAACTGGTAGGGCTTTGAGTCCTTCGGTCGCTGGTCAAGCAACACGTCCACCACTTGAGGGATGACGTCGCCCGCCCGCTGTATGATGACCGTGTCGCCTTCGCGAATGTCGCGCCCCTCGCGGATCGGTTCGCCGTCATTGCCGATGCCGGCAATGTAGTCGGCATTGTGCAGCGTCGCGTTGGAGACGACGACACCGCCGACCGTGACGGGCCGCAGGCGGGCAACCGGCGTCAGCGCGCCGGTGCGCCCCACCTGGATCTCGATGCCGTCGAGGATGGTGGTTGCCTGCTCAGCCGGGAACTTGTGGGCGATGGCCCAGCGCGGGCTGCGCGACACGAAGCCGAGCTGCTCCTGCAGCGCGAGGCTGTCGACCTTGTAGACGACGCCGTCGATATCGTAGCCGAGGCTCGCGCGCTGCTTCTCCACCTCCGCGTGGAAGGCGATGATCTCCTCAACCCCGTTGAGGCAGCGGGACAAAGGGTTGGTCGAGAAGCCGAATTTCTCCAGCTTCTCGATCATGCCGGACTGCGTGTCGGCCGGCATCTCGGACACCTCGCCCCAGCTATAGGCGAAGAACTTCAGCGGGCGGCGCGCGGTGATGCGCGGGTCGAGCTGGCGCAATGATCCGGCGGCCGCGTTGCGCGGATTGGCAAAGACCGGCTTGCCGTCTTCCGCCTGCCGCTCGTTCAGCGCGGTGAAGTCCGCGCGGCTCATGTAGACCTCGCCGCGCACCTCGAAGATATCGGGAACCTTGCCGGTCAGCTTTTCCGGCAGGTCATCGATGGTGTTCAGGTTGCGGGTAACATCCTCGCCCTCGTAGCCGTCGCCGCGCGTTGCGCCTTGCACGAAGACGCCCTTCTCGTAGCGCAGCGAGGCGGACAGCCCGTCGATCTTCGGTTCGCCGAAGATCGCGAGGTCCGCATCATCCTCCAGTTTCGCGAAGCGCCGCACGCGGGCCAGGAAGTCGGCGACGTCCTCCTCGTCGAAGGCGTTGTCGAGCGACAGCATCGGCACCGCGTGCCGAACCTTCTCGAATTTCTCCGAAGGCGCGGCGCCCACCCGGTCGGACGGGCTGTCGGGGCGCTTGAGGGTCGGAAAGCGCGCCTCGATATCGGTGTTGCGCTTGCGCAGCCGGTCATACTCGGCGTCGGTGACGGTCGGCGCGTCCTTTTCATAGTAGCGCTTGTCGTGCCCGGCGATTTCGGTTGCCAGCCGCTCCAGCTCGATGGCTGCCTCGGCCTCGTCCAGCTTGCGGACGGGCTTGGTCGCAATGTCCTCGGCTGTCACGTCAAGCGCCCTGCCCGGTCTCGTGCATCAGCCGTTGCGCGGCGGCACGCGCCTCCTCGGTCACGGTCGCACCGGCGAGCATCCGCGCGACCTCTTCGCCGCGTGCGGCATCTTCCAGCCGCGAGACATTGGTGACCACCCGCTTCCCGCCGTCGGCCTCGCGCTTGCCGATCAGGAAATGGCTGTCGGCGCGCGCGGCAACCTGCGGCGCGTGGGTGACGGAGAGCACCTGCACGTCGCCTGCGAGCTTCTTCAGCCGTTCGCCGATGGCCTGCGACACGGCACCGGACACGGCGGTGTCGATCTCGTCGAAAACTAGCGTCGGCGCGCCACCGCGCCCGGCCAGCGCAACCTTCAGCGCCAGCAGGAAACGGGACAGTTCACCGCCCGAGGCGATCTTCATCAGCGGTCCCGGCTGCGAGCCGGGGTTGGTCTGCACGTGGAAGGTCAGCTGGTCGATGCCGGACGGTCCGCCCCGCTCCGGCGAGACGGTCTCGATCTCTGTGAAGAACCGCGCGCGCTCCAGCTTCAGGGCGGGAAGTTCCGTGTTCACAGCCTGGTCGAGCTTCGCAGCCGCCTTGCCGCGGGCTTCGCTCAGCGCGGTCGCGGCCTTCGTGTAGGCCTCGACGGTCGTGCTGCGCGCCTTGTCGAGTTCGACCAGTCGCGCTTCGCCGGCCTCCAGCGCCGCGACCTTGCCGTGCAGTCCCTCGCGCAGGCCCGGCAGATCGGCAACCTGCACGTTGTGCTTGCGGGCGAGTCCACGCAGCGCGAAGAGCCGTTCCTCGATCTCTTCCAGTTCTCGCGCGTCGAATGCGCTGTCGCGGATCGCGCCTTCCGCCGCCTCGCGGGCGACTTCGATGGCCTGCAAGGCTTGCGACAGCCCTTCGACCACCGGCGCGAGGATGGCTTCCTCGCTGCCCGACCGGCGCTCCAACTTGCGCAGGACGGACGCGATGTGTGCAGTCGGTGACGTCGAACCGCTGACGGCATCCAGCGCCTCGTTGAGATCGCCGGCAATTTTCTCCGCCGCCATCATCTGCTGGCGGCGCTCGGCCAGCGCTTCCTCTTCGCCGGCTTGCGGCGCCAGCGCGTCGATCTCCTCGCAGGCGTGGGTCAGGAAATCCGCGTCGCGGCGGGCCTCTTCCAGTTCGGCCCTGGCTGTTTCATAGGCGTCGCGCGCGTCGATCATCTTGGCGTGCGCGGCACGCACCGAGGCTGCCTGCTTTGCGAGCCCGCCAAACGAATCGACGATATCGCGGTGGATCGCCGCATCGACCAGCGCGCGTTCATCGTGCTGGCCGTGAATTTCCACCAGCAGCGCACCCACGTCGCGCAGAAGCTGGACCGACACCGGCTGGTCGTTGATGAAGGCGCGCGAGCGTCCGTCGCCGCTCTGCACCCGGCGCAGGATGAACGCGCCGTCGGTGTCGAGACCAGCTTCCTTGGCACGCGCGAGTGCTGGATGCTCGCCCGGCAGATCAAACACGGCAGACACCTGCCCCTGCTCGCAACCGGAGCGAACGAGGCCCGCATCGCCGCGCCCGCCAAGCGCCAGCGCGAAGGCATCGAGAAGGATGGATTTGCCCGCGCCCGTTTCACCGGTCAGCACGGTGAAGCCGGCCCCGAAATCGAGGTCGATTGTGTCGATCAGGACGATGTCTCGAATCGAAAGGCGCGCAAGCATGACGGTGTCAAAATAGGCGCAAAGCGGGCTGCAAATCCATCATGCCGGAGACCCACGATTCAGGCGTGCGCGGCGAACCGCGCAAGCCTCACGCCTGGTCGCGGCGAATAATGCGGCTCAACCACGAACCGGAATTGATCTCGGGCTTGTAGCCACCCTTTTCCAGCAGCGTGTAGGAGTCCTTGTACCACGGGCTGTTGGGGTAGTTGTGGCCGAGAACGGCGGCCGCCGTCTGCGCCTCGTTGACGACGCCGAGCGCCATGTAGCACTCCGTCAGGCGGTGCAGCGCTTCCTCGATGTGGCGGGTGGTCTGGTAATCCTCGACCACGGTGCGGAAGCGATTCACGGCGGCGAGGAAGCGGGCCTGCTTCATGTAGTAGCGGCCAACGTCCATTTCCTTGCCGGCGAGCTGGTCCTCGGCAACCTGCACCTTTTCGCGCGCCTGCTGGGCGTACTCGCTCTCGGGATATTTCTGGACGACGTCGTTCAGCGCCGACAGGGCCCGTTCGGTCGCCTTCTGGTCGCGCTCCACGGTGGGGAGCTGGCGATAGTAGGATTCGCCGATGATGTACTGCGCGTAGGCCGCGTCCTCGCTGCCAGGATGCAGCGTCACGTAGCGCTGGGCGGCGGTCACCGCGCCGTCATAGTCGCGGGCCTCGAACTTGGCGTAGGCCGTCATCAGGATCGAGCGGCGGGCAAGATCGGAATAGGGGTGCTGGCGGTCGACATCCTCGAACTTGCCGGCGGCCTGGCGGAACTGGCCGGCATTGGCGAGCGCGACGCCTTCGTTGTAGAGGCGGTCGGCGGGCACGGTCTCCACGACCTCTTCCACCTTCTCGCCTGCGCCAAGACGCGGCAGGCGCGGCATCGAGGGGAACGTCGAACAGGCCGAGACAATGCTCGCGGCAACGAGGAGTGCGGCAACGCGCATGGCGCGGCCCCTGCGTCCGGTGGCTTCAGGCAAGCAGATCATCCCCGACTTAGACTCCGTCACGAAGGCAAGGCGCGCTTTCAAGCATCGCCGGCGTGGCGACCACTGCGCCTCTGCGCATGATGTCGCCGACCGGCTTGGCGCCCTGTAAACAAATCACCCCGATCACACCGCCAGACAGATACCCCATCCGGGCCGTGCGCGGCAAACCTAGTGCGGGAGAATTGGAACTATTTTGGGGCAAGCGTTAATGCCGCGGACGATTGATGCGCGGCGCCAGCCTGCCCTCAGGAAACTTCCGGCCCGTAGGCCGCGGCGGGCGCGAAGGTTTCGGCTTCAACGCGACCGGCCGTCTTCGGTGCGCGGTGCACCGGAGCTTCGACAATGGTCCATGCATCGGGATCGGCCAGCAGGGCCTTCACCATCGCGACGTTCAGGCGATGACCGCCACGCAGCGAACGGTAGCAGCCGAGAATCGGTGCGCCGGCCAGCGCCAGGTCGCCAACGGCGTCCAGTGCCTTGTGCCGCACGAACTCGTCCGTGTAGCGCAGGCCTTCCGGGTTCACGATGCGGTCCTCGCCGACGACGACAGTGTTGTCGAGCGATGCGCCCAGCGCGAAACCGGCCGACCACAGCGCCTCGACATCGCGCATGAACCCGAAGGTGCGGGCACGCGAGATCTCGTTGCGGAAATGATCGGGAGAAACTTCGAAGGTGACTTCCTGATAGCCGATGGTCTCGTCGGCGAAGTCGATGGCGATGGAGAAGGTCGGCGCTTCCGCCGGGGTCAGCTCGCCGAACGCGGAGCCATGCTCGACGCGGACCGGCTTGAGGACCTTGATGAACTTGCGCGGTGCGCCCTGAGGCACGAGGCCGGCCTGGTCGATGGCGGCCACGAAGTCGGCAGCCGAGCCATCCATGATCGGCACTTCCTGGCCGTCCACCTCGATCACGAGGTTGTCGATGCCCAGCGCGCTGATCGCGGCCATGAGGTGTTCGACGGTTGCCACCGCAACGCCGTCCTTGTCGCCAAGGCGGGTGCACAGCTCGGTGCAGCAGACATTGTCGTGGGTGGCGGGAACTTCGACTTCGTTGCCACGCTCGTCGGTGAGCAGGAACACGATGCCGGTGTCGGGTTCGGCCGGATGCAGGGTGAGGCAGGTGCCAAGACCGCTATGCACGCCGATCCCCGAAAGGTTGGCGCTCGCTGCGATCGTCTTCTGAAGACCAGCTTCCCGTCTCATTCGAACCCGCTTCCTAGCTTTCGTCACCGACACGCTCCAATGGCGCGGTTCGGCTGACTGCAATGCCTGCCCGCAGGGAAATCATCGATTACCGCTTGAGAAACGTCCGGGAGCGACTGGCGCTCGAGCTGGACCCCATCCCCATTCGGTTGCACCGTCTGCACTCTGGCTGTGTGTCCCGAACGTTCCGGAACCTGACACAGCCCCCCTCGAGTGGCTTTCGATGCTGCGCCGCCAAATAAGGCAGAAGGCGCGTCGACCGATTCTCAACCCCTATGGTTACGAAAAATGTAATAGCCAAAGTGCGCTAAGGGGCAAAATCACGGTTTCTTACGCTGTGTAACGAGGCGACCTTGTGACCGAAATGCGGCAGGGGCGCCGATTGCCATGATCTGCAAAGCAAATCGCGCAATCCGACGCCCCTGTCCAGAGCTTGTGTCTCACCCTTTGTTACAGGGCGACCGCCTTAGTTTGACTGGCGGCGCAGAAACGCAGGGATTTCATACTCATCATCGGCTTCCGCCCGTGCCGGAGCAGGCGCGGTACCAGCCGGTGCACGACGCGGCGCATGGGCCACCTGGGACTCGTACTGTGCCGGTCGCGGGGCCTGCGGCGCGGGTGCCGGGGCCGCGGCGTGGGTGTGATCGCCCTCACCGATGTGATCGAGACCGTCGTCATCCTCGCGGCGGCCAAGTCCGCTGGCGATCCGACCGAAGAATCCCGGCTTGCGATTGCGTTCGCCCGGCTCACCGTGCTGCTCGGCCTGGTGGGCGCGGAATTCCGCCTGCGCTGGTGCCGGGAAGTCCTCGATGCTCGGCATGCGCGGTGCGGACACCGGCAGGTCGGCGGCTTCGGGAACGAACGGCGTTTCGTCGAGCTCCAGTTCGAAAGGCTGCGGCGCGGCTTCCGCACGCGGTGCCGGCATGGCCGGCGTCGCATGCTGCGGCACCCGGCGTTCCACCGTCACGCCACCCATGTCGACCGGGGCCTTGGGCATGGCCGGTTCGGCTGGCGCTTCTTCCTGCGGAGCCTCGGCAACCGCCTGGCGGATTTCCTGGGCAAGCTGGCTGAAGTCACGCGGAGCAGGCTTCGGGGCTTCCTCGCGCGCAACCGGAGTCGGCGCCGCCGGCGTCGTGGCAACGGGCCGGGCCTCGGGCACCTTCACCGGCTGCGGCGCAGCCGAGATGGAGGGAACCGAAGACTTGGCCTGGGTCATCATCGGCTTGCGCTCGGCGGCCGGAACCTGGCTTTCCTCCGGCGTGATGCCGGTGGCAACCACCGACACGCGGATGACGCCTTCAAGTGCCTCGTCGAACGTCGCGCCGAGGATGATGTTGGCATCCGGATCGACTTCGTCGCGAATGCGCGTGGCAGCGGCATCCACTTCGTAGAGCGTCAGGTCGTTGCCGCCGGTGATGGAAATCAGCAGGCCCTTGGCGCCCTGCATGGACGTTTCGTCCAGCAGCGGGTTGGCAATGGCTGCTTCCGCCGCCTGCATGGCGCGGGATTCACCGGTCGCCTCGCCCGTGCCCATCATCGCACGGCCCATGCCGCGCATGACGGCGCGAACGTCGGCAAAGTCGAGGTTGATGAGACCTTCCTTGACCATCAGATCGGTGATGCAGGCAACGCCGGAACGCAGCACTTCATCAGCCCGCGAGAAGGCTTCGGAGAAGGTCGTCTTCTCATTGGCGATGCGGAACAGGTTCTGGTTCGGGATCACGATCAGCGTGTCCACCTGCTCCTGAAGGTCCTCGATGCCGGATTCGGCGATACGCATGCGGCGCGGGCCTTCAAACAGGAACGGCTTCGTCACGACGCCGACGGTGAGGATGCCCATCTCGCGCGCAGTGCGTGCGATGACCGGAGCAGCACCGGTGCCCGTGCCACCGCCCATGCCGGCGGTCACGAAGGCCATGTGGATGCCCTGCAGGTGATCCTTGATTTCGTCCATGACCTCTTCGGCGGCCGCCGCACCCACTTCCGGGTGGGAGCCGGCGCCAAGGCCTTCGGTTGCCGCGATACCCATCTGGATGACGCGTTCCGCGCGCGAGGTCTTCAAGGCCTGCGCATCGGTGTTGGCAACGACGAAATCGACCCCTTCGAGGTTCGAATTGATCATGTTGTTGACGGCATTGCCGCCAGCACCCCCGACGCCGAACACGGTGATCCTCGGCTTCAGCTCGGTGATGTCCGGCACGTTCAGGTTGATCGTCATGGTCTTGTCCTTACCTCAAACCCCGCCGAAAACGGCGGATGAACTGTTGGCTAGCGCGCCCTGGATGCGCTTGGCCGGTTACAAAAAGATCAGAAGCTTTCCCTGATCCACTGGCCGACGCGGGAGAAGTACCCATCCGTGCCGGTCAGGCCGAAAAGTCCCGGAGCGCGGCGGTGGTCTTCTTCCGCAGCGACCTGGGGATAGACGAGAAGGCCGCAAGCGGCCGCGAAACCCGGTCCCCTGGCGGACTCGGGCAAACCGTGAATGCCAAGCGGGCGACCCAGCCGGACCCGCGAATCCAGCACCCGCTCCGCCGTTTCGGCGAGACCGGCGAGGCTGCTGCCGCCGCCAGTCAGAACGAGGCGGTGCGAGGCGATGCCGGAAAAGCCGTTGGCCGCGAAGCGGTCGCGCGTCAACTCGAGAATTTCCTCGACGCGGGCGCGGATGATCTCGGTGACGAAAGAGCGTGGCACCTGGGCCGGGATGTCGTGACCCTCGCGCCCGTCCATCGGTGGCACCGTGATCAGGTCGCGCGTGTCCGACGGGGTGGAGATGACGCTGCCGTAGAGCGCCTTGATGCGTTCGGCGGCTTCAACCGTCGTGCCAAGGCCGCGAGCAAGGTCGAGCGTGACGTGATGTCCGCCCACCGCGATGACGTCGGCAAAATGGAAGCGCCCGTCGCAGAAGATGCCGATGGAGGTCGTTCCCGCGCCCATGTCGATCATGGCCGCACCCAGCTCGATCTCGTCGGGCACCAGGGCGGCAAGGCCGCTGGCATAGGGCGTGGCAACGATTGTCTCGACGCCGAGATGGCAGCGTTCCACGCAGATGAGGACGTTGCGCAGCGCTGCCGCCTGCGCGCTGACCACGTGCATGTCGACCGACAGCTTGCTGCCGACCATGCCGCGCGGGTCGCGCACCGTCTCGGTGCCGTCGATGTTGTAGCCAACGGGCAGGACATGCAGCGCGGTGCGGTCGATATCGTCCGCCTGGCTGGCGCAAGCGCCCATGACGCGTGATACGTCGTATTCACCGACTTCGCGGCTCGGGATCGGAACCGAGGCCTGGTAGGCATCGCTGGTGATGCGACCGGCGGCGGTCGCCACGATCACGCTCTCCACCGTCACGCCCGCCATCTTCTCGGCAGCTTCCACCGCGAGGCGAATGCCGCGCTCGGCCAGTTCCATGTCGACGATGACGCCGCGCTTCACGCCGCGTGAACGCTGAAGACCGAAGCCGAGGATCTCGACCTGGTGCGTGCGCGCGCCGAAGCCTTCACCGGCTGCGTAGGGGCGCAGCTTGGCGATCAGGCAGCAAATCTTGGAAGAGCCCACGTCGAGCACGGCCAGCGTGTGCGAACGCTGGGGCTTGAGCGGCTCAAGGCGCGGGACGTTGAGGATGCGACCGTTCATGACCGCGCCTCCTTGGCCGAAGTCTTGTCGCCCGTCTCCTCGCGCGGCAGCACGAAGACGCGGCCGGCGATGCGCAGGTCGATCGTCTTCAGGTCGCGGCGCAGGATGTCGCCCTCGTTGGCAAGCTTCGACAACCGGCTCAGTGCATGCTCCATGCCCTGCTCCGGCAGCTTGATCTCGATGCCGTTATCCAGATGCAGTGACCAGCGGCGGTCGGCGATGCGGACGCCGGCGATGACGTGCCGGGCAACGGCCGGGTGCCGCAGCAGTTCGGCAATCAGGTTGGCGGCGCTGTCGGCGGCGCCTGCGCCGACGACAACCGGAAGCTCGGGAAGCTGGTCGACGCTGGCCGGGCGCAGCAGCACGCCGGTGCGGTCGATGATGTGAAACTGCCCGTCATGCTGCCAGACCGCGAACGGCACGCGCTCGACAACGTCGATGGACAGCGTATCGGGAAAGAACTTCTGGACGCGCGCGGACGCGACCCACGGCAGCGCCTGCAGGCGGTCGCGTGCGCGGTTGGCATCGATGCCGATCAGCGAAACGCCCGGCAGCAGCCCCGCCGTGTCGACGATGGCTTCATCGTCGAGAACCTCGTTGCCGGAAATCTCGACGGACGTGATGCGAAGGCCGCTGGAAGCAGCCGCGCCATCCACCACCCGCAGCAGCCCCTGCCCGAAGGCTTCGGCGTGGCCGCCGGTGACGATGCCGAAAATGACCGATCCCGCCAGCACCACGACGCCGCACACCTGGCCAATGGCCTCGGTGGCGTTGGGGCGCGACAGGCGCTCCGTCGCGCGGTCGAGCCAGACGCCGGCCACGTTCCGGCGCATCCTCGAGCGGACCCGCCGCGTCGGAGACGAGCGTTCTGAAACGTGTTTGAGATCTTGGGAAAACTGGGCCGGGATATTGGCCAGAAATGAAGACAGCTCCGCCGTGCGCTTGCCGAAGGGCCGCGCTACCTGCCGCAGGATGCGTCTTCTACCATCCACTTGACCAAGGCTCCAAAATCTATGCCGGCATGGGCTGCAATCTCAGGAACGAGAGAGGTCGCTGTCATGCCCGGCTGCGTGTTCACTTCGAGGCAGACCAGGGCTCCCGTGCCTTCCGGTCGATCGTCGAGGCGGAAGTCCGCCCGACTCACGCCTCGACAACCGAGCGCGTGGTGCGCCTCAAGGCTGATCTTCTGAATATTTCGGTAAATATTTGGTTTAAGAATTGCGGGCAGGACGTGAATTGATCCGCCAGGAGCGTACTTTGCCTCATAGTCGTAAAATTGCGTCTGCGGCTGAACCTCGACGATGTCGAGCGCCTGGTCGCCCATGACGGCGCAGGTGAGTTCGCGCCCGTGGACGAAGGATTCCACCAGCACCTGCTCCCCGAACGACCAGTCTTCCGCGAACAGTTCCTGCGGCGGATGGGCCTGATCCTCGCGCACGATGAAGACGCCGAAGCTCGATCCTTCGCTGATCGGCTTCACCACGTAGGGCGGCTCCATCGGGTGCTCGCGGGCCACGTCCAGACGGTTGGCGACGAAGCCCTTTGCCACCGGAATGCCGACGGATTCGAAAACGGCGCGCGACTTCACCTTGTCCATGCCGACGGCCGAGGCCAGCACGCCGGAATGGGTGTAGGGAATGTCGAGGATTTCCAGCAGGCCCTGGATGCGCCCGTCCTCGCCGAAGGGACCGTGCAGGGCGTTGAAGGCGACGTCCGGCTTCAGAGCCTTGAGCGTTGCGGCAATTTCGCGATCAACATCGACGCGGGTAACGCGGAAGCCGACGCTTTCCAGCGCATCGGCACAGCCGTTGCCGGAATTGAGGCTGACGGGCCGTTCGGCGGACCAGCCGCCCATCAGGACGGCGACGTGAACGTCTTGCGGGTTCATGTTCGGCCCTCCTATGGCCTCAGACGGACAGGTCCTGCCCGTCGGCAAGTTTGCCGATGCGGCGGATTTCCCAGCGCAGCTCCACGCCGGATGTTTCGCGCACGCGCTTGCGCACGGATTCACCGAGCCGCTCGATATCGAGGGCACTGGCCGAGCCGCGATTGATGAGGAAGTTGCAGTGCATCTCCGAGACCATCGCGTCGCCGACGACAAGACCGCGGCAGCCGGCCTTGTCGATCAGTTGCCAGGACTTGCGCTGGTCCGGCGTACCGGGCGGGTCCGGGTTGGCGAATGTCGAGCCGCCCGTGCGTTCCTTGATTGGCTGGCTTCCGGCGCGGCGTTCTGAAATCTCGGCGATCTCGGCGGTGATGGTCTCCGGCTCGCCCGGCTCACCCTGCAACACCGCATGGGTGAAGATCAGGTCGGCGGGCGCCTCGGTGTGGCGGTAGCTCATGCCCATTTCCTGCGGGGTGAGCCTCACCTTGTTGCCTTTGCCGTCCACGGCCTCCGCATGGACGAGGACATCAACCGTCTCGCCGCCATAGGCACCGGCATTCATGCGAAGCGCGCCGCCGATCGCACCGGGGATGCCGCTGAAGAAAGACAGCCCGGAAATGCCGGCCTCGGCGGCAGCCTTGGCAACGCGCAGGTCGGGAACGGCAGCACCGGCGCGCAGCCGTGCATTATCGAGTACCTCGACCTGATTGAAGCCGCGCGTCAGCCGGACCACCACGCCGCCGATGCCGCCGTCGCGTACCAGCAGGTTGGAACCGACGCCGACCACCGTCAGCGGAATCGAGGAATTGAGATTGGCGCGGAAATAGGCGAGATCGTCCACGTCAGCCGGCACGTAGAGAACCTGCGCCGGCCCGCCGACACGAAACCACGTCAGCGGTGCAAGATCGGCATTGGCTTCCAACCGGCCGCGAAGCTCCGGCATCGCCGCCTTCAGGTCCGGAACGATATCGGCGTGCATCAGGCGTTCACCGGCTTGCCGGTCAGTCCGGCGAGTTCAGCGGGCAGCACCTGCGCCCACTGCGTAATGTTGCCCGCGCCGAGCATGATGACCATGTCGCCCGGTTCGGTCGCTTCGGAGATGACCTTCGCCAGCTCATCGCGGCTTTCCAGCGCGCGCGCATCGCGGTGGCCACGCGTGCGCAGGCCTTCCACGAGGCTGTCGCGGTTGGCGCCCTCGATGGGCTTCTCGCCCGCCTCGTAGACATCTGCGATGAACACCGTGTCGGCATCATCGAAACAGGCGCAGAATTCCTCGAACAGGCTCGAAAGGCGCGTGTAGCGGTGCGGCTGCATGACGGCGACCACACGCCCCCGGCTCGCCCCGCGCGCGGCCTTCAGCACGGCAGAAATCTCGACCGGGTGGTGGCCGTAATCGTCGTAGATCGGCACGTCGTTCCAGGTGCCCACATGGGTAAAGCGCCGCTTCACGCCGGAAAACGAATTGAGGCCGGAGCGGATCAGGTCTTCGGCAACGCCTAGCCGGTAGGCGACCGCAATGGCGGCCGTCGCGTTCAGCGCGTTGTGCAGCCCGTGCATCGGCAGGTGCAACCCTTCGAGGCGGCGCGCGGTGGCACCGCTGCGCACGCGCATCTCGATATCAAAGTGCATCCCGTCCGGCTCGCTGGACAGGTTGGCGAGGCGAACATCCGCCTGCGGGTTCTGGCCGTAGGTGATGATCTGGCGGTCCTCGATCCGGCCCACCAGCGCGCGCACGTCCGGGTCGTCGGTGCACATCACGGCAAAGCCGTAGAACGGCACGTTCTCGACGAACTGCGCAAAGGCGGATTTCACCGCGTCGAACGAGCCGTAGTGGTCGAGGTGCTCGGGATCGACATTGGTGACGATGGCGACCTCTGCCGGAAGCTTCACGAAGGTGCCGTCGGATTCGTCCGCCTCGACCACCATCCATTCGCCGCCGCCAAGCCGCGCATTGGAGCCATAAGCATTGATGATGCCACCGTTGATGACGGTGGGATCGAGATCGCCGGCATCCAGCAATTGCGCGACCAGCGAGGTGGTCGTCGTCTTGCCGTGGGTGCCGCCAATCGCGACGCAGGACTTCAGCCGCATCAGCTCGGCGAGCATCTCCGCGCGGCGCACCACCGGAATGCGCGCGGCACGCGCCGCCATCATTTCCGGGTTGTCGCGCTTCACGGCGGAGGAATAGACCACGACGCTGGCATTGCCGACATTTTCGGCCTTGTGGCCGATGAAGACCTCGATGCCCTTCTCGCGCAGCTTGTCGACATTGGCGTTTTCGGACAGGTCGCTGCCCTGCACCTGGTAGTCGAGATTGGCGAGCACGCGGGCGATGCCGCTCATGCCGATGCCACCGATGCCGATGAAGTGGATGATCCCGGTTTCCTGCGGCGTGCGCATGGATGGATGCCTTTTCTTGTCTGTCCGGCCCGCAAGGTCGGAATGCGTCGGGCCGTGTTCGTCAGGCGGGAGATACCCCAAGCGGGTCGGTCTCGGCAATCTCGGCCACGTAGTCAGCGAGTGCCTCGGCTGCGCGCGGCGTGCCGAAGCGCTTCGCCGCAGCCGCACCTTCCGCCAGACGCGAGGGGTCGCGCGCGGTTTCCGCGATGATCCCGGCGACCGCCTGCGGGGTGAACTGGTCCTGCTCGATCACGTGCCCGCCGCCAGCTTCCTGCAGCGCGCGGCCATTGTAGAGCTGGTCGTTGTCGAGCGCATGCGGCAGCGGCACCATGATGGCGGGTCGCCCGATCACGCCAAGCTCGGCAACCGTCGATGCGCCGCTGCGCGAAATCACCAGGTGCGAAGCCGCCATGCGCTGCGGCAGGTCGGAGAAGAACGGCTGCAGGTCAGCAGAGATGCCGGCCTGCGCATAGAGCGCCTGCACGCCGGCGACATCTTCCGGGCGGCACTGCTGCACGACGTGGAGGCGGCTGCGAATATCCTCCGGGAGCTGCGCCAGCCCCGGCGGAACGATCTCGCTCATCACGCGCGCGCCCTGGCTGCCGCCGAAGACGAGCAGGTTCAGCGCACCGCCTGCTTCCGGAATGTCGAACTGGCGCTGGGCTGCCGCCAGCACCGCCTTGCGAACCGGAACGCCGACGCGCTTGGCCTTGCCCGCGTGCTTCTCCGGCAGGTGGCGCACCTCGTCAAAGGCGGTCGCTATGGCCGTGACGTGCGGAGCCAGCAGCCGGTTGGCGCGGCCCATCACGGCGTTCTGGTCATGGATGATCGTCGCCACGCCCTTGTGGGCGGCGGCAAACACCGGCGGCAAGGTCGGGTAACCGCCGAAACCGACGACGATGCGCGGCGCGATGGAGGCAACAAGATTGCGCGCGGCGATGTAGCCCTGCGCCAGCCGGTACACGCCTTTGATTGCCTTGAGCGGATCGCGCAGCGGAAGCGTGCCCGACGGCACCACATGCATGGCGCGCGCCGGGAACCGCTCGCCCATGCCGGAGACCCGCGTATCGGTGACGAGTTCAACGCGCCAGCCGCGCGCCTGCAGCACGCTTGCCAGCGCCTCTGCCGGGAAAAGGTGCCCGCCGGTTCCGCCGGCTGCCAGCAGCGCGACCGGCACGCCGGAAACCCGGCGCGGCGCGCTCTTCGTCTGGGTCGCCGCGCCCGGCATCAGCGAGGCTGTGCCTGCATCACGCGGCCTGCGGGCGAGTGGCGCGCTTCACCGCGCGGCTTGCGCCGCGACAGCGCCAGCACCATGCCCATGCCGAAGGCGAGCGACAGTAGCGACGAGCCGCCGTAGGAAATGAACGGCAGCGTCATGCCCTTGGCGGGCATCAGGCTGAGGTTGACGGCCATGTTGATGAGCGACTGGATGCCGAACAGCGCGATCAGCCCGGTGATGGCGAGACGCACGAAGTCGTCGTCCTCGCTCATCGCCCGCGTCAGGCCGCGCAGCACGATGAAGCCGAAAAGCGCGACGAGGATCAGGCACACGATGATGCCGAATTCCTCAGCTGCCACCGCGAAGACGAAGTCGGTGTGGGAATCCGGCAGCGCGCGCTTCACAGTGCCCTCGCCCGGTCCCTGCCCGAGCCAGCCGCCCCGGATGAAGGCCTCGATGGCCGTGTCCGTCTGGTAGGTGTCGTGATGTTCCGGATTGAGGAAGCGGTCGATACGCCCGCGCACGTGCGGCACCAGCGCGTAAGCAGAAACGATCCCGCCGATGCCGACGGCACCCAGCCCGATGATCCACAGCCACGACATCCCGGCGGCAAAGAAGATCGCACCCCACACGAGCACAATCAGCATGGTCTGGCCGAAGTCCGGCTGCAGAACGAGCAGGCCAACGACGAGACCGACGAGACCCACCGCGATGATGTGGGCAGGCATGTCCGGGCGGCGGTCGGCTTCGGAAAACAGCCACGCCACGATGACGGCGAAGGCGGGCTTCACGAATTCGGACGGCTGCAGCGCGAAGACGCCGAGATTTAGCCAGCGGCGCGCGCCCTTGATCTCGAACCCCGCGAACAGCGTCACGATCATCAGCACCACGCCGATGGTGAACACGGCGATCGCCATGCGGCGGATGGTGCGCGTGTCCATCAGAGAGACCCCGAAGAGGACCGCGAGCGCGACGCACATGAACAGGGCATGGCGATAGACGAAATGGAATGGGTCGAGACCCAGCTTGTCGGCAACTGGCGGACTGCCCGCCAGAGACAGCACAAGCCCGCCGAACATGAGCGCCACGATGGCCGACAGCATGGGCTTGTCGACCGTCCACCACCAGTTCGCGAGCGGTCCGCGGTCAGTACGCGCAAACATCGCTCAGTTCCCCCGGATTGGCCGCGCTAGGTGCGCGGCGTAAATCCCTCGATCCCTGCCACGGCCGCGCGGAAAGCATCCCCGCGAACCTCGAAATCGGCAAATTGATCGAACGAAGCGCACGCCGGAGAGAGCAGCACGACCGGGTCCGCATCGCCGGACGCGGCAGCATCCGCTGCTGCCTTCCGGGTCGCGTTTTCCAGCTCGCCACACATCTCGAACTCGACTTCCCCCGAGAGCGATTTCGCGAATCGCTCCGCATCCCGTCCGATCAGGTACGCCTTGCGGATACGCGCGAAGTATGGCCGAAGCGAGTCGATGCCGCCGTCCTTCGCAATACCGCCCGCGATCCAGTAGATCTGCTCGAACGTGTCGAGCGCGCGGGCTGCCGCATCTGCATTGGTAGCCTTGGAATCGTTGACGAACCGTACACGTTTCGCATTTCCAAGCGGCTCCATGCGGTGGGCAAGGCCGGGAAAGCTGCGCAGCGAGGCGGCGATCTGCTCCGGCGCGACGCCGAGCGCACGCGCCGCAGCCCATGCGGCTGCCGCGTTCTGACCATTATGCGCGCCCTGCAGCGCCGGGGCTTCGGTCAGGCTCGCCTCAGCTGTCTTGCTGCCATCGTGCCATTCGGAAATGACGAGATCGGTCGCGCTGACACTGACGCCGCGCCCGCCGAGATCGCGCTTGCCCGAGATGGCAATGATCTTGTCGCCGGGTTCGCGCCCGGCGCGCAGCCGGTTGGCGAGCAACCGGCCCTCGGGTTCATCGACCCCGATCACGCTGACGCGCGGCTGGCCGACTTCGAAGAGGCGCGCCTTGGCGGCGAAGTACCCGCCGATGCCGCCATGCCGGTCGAGATGATCCGGCGTCAGGTTCAGGAACACCGCAACGTCGGGCTTGAGCGTGCGCGCAACGTCGGTCTGGTAGGAGGAGAGTTCCAGCACGACTGAGGAGCCGTCTTCCGGCTTGTCGAGATCGAAGACGGCGCGGCCGATATTGCCACCGATCTGGGCGGCCATCCCGGCTTCCGACAGAACGTGCCCGATCAGCGCTGTCGTGGTCGACTTGCCGTTGGTGCCGGTGACCGCGACGACGCGCACGTCCCGGCCCGCAACCGCCTCGAAGAACAGGCCGATATCGTTGTCGATGGGCACGCCCTCGCCCCAGGCGCGCTGGATGACCTTGTTGGCTTGCGGGTAGATGTGCGGAACGCCGGGACTGACGATCAGCTTTTCAAGCGCCGGCCATTCGCCGTTCGCCAGGTCCGCCGTCTCGTAGCCCTGCGCGCGCGCCTTTTCCAGCGCGGCCTCCTTGTCGTCGGCAAGGACGGGGATCGCACCGCCGGCCTTCAGCGCGGCGGCGACCGCCAGCCCGGAGCGGGCAAGCCCCAGCACACCGACGCGTTTTCCCTGGTAACCGGGAACCGGCAGCATGGCGCCACTACCTCAGCTTCAGCGTGGACAGGCCGACAAGCGCGAGCACGAAGGAGATGATCCAGAAGCGGATCACGATCTGCGGTTCCTTCCAGCCAAGATGCTCGAAGTGATGATGGATCGGCGCCATCTTGAACACGCGCTTGCCCGTCAGCTTGAACGAGACGACCTGCACGATCACCGAGACCGCCTCCAGCACGAATAGCCCGCCGACGATGGCGAGAACGATCTCGTGCTTGGCCGCGACCGCGATGGCGCCAAGCCCGCCACCCAGCGCCAGCGAGCCGGTATCGCCCATGAAGATCTGCGCAGGCGGCGCGTTGAACCACAGGAAGCCGAGTCCCGCGCCGATGATCGCGCCGCAGACGACGGCGAGTTCACCGGTGCCCGGCACGAAATTGATCTGCAGGTAGTTGGAGAAGACCGCATTGCCCGAGACATAGGCGATGAGGCCGAAGGTGGCCGCCGCGATCATCACCGGCACGATGGCCAGCCCGTCGAGACCGTCGGTGAGGTTCACCGCGTTGCCCGCGCCCACGATCACCAGCACGCCGAACGGGATGAAGAACAGCCCGAGATAGATCAGGAAATCCTTGAAGAACGGCACCGCGACCCCGAAGGCGAGATTGTCCGGCGAGAACACGCCCACGAGATACGACGCGATACCCGCCACGATGATCTCCAGCGCCAGCCGCTGCTTGCCCGAAAAGCCCATGTGGGACTGCTTCGTCACCTTCAGGAAGTCGTCATAGAAGCCGATCAGCCCGAAGGACAGCGTCACCCCCAGCACGATCCAGACATAAGCGTTGGACAGGTCCGCCCAGATGAGCGTTGTGACCAGCATGCCGGTGAGGATCATCAGCCCGCCCATGGTCGGCGTGCCGGCCTTGGCGAAATGGCTCTCCGGCCCGTCGGTGCGGATCGGCTGGCCCTTGCCCTGCCGCAGGCGCAGCGAGCGGATGATCGCCGGACCGAACAGGAACACGAACAGCATCGCCGTCAGCACGGCGCCGCCGGTTCGAAATGTCAGGTAACGGAACAGGTTGAGAAACGGCAGGGCTTCGCTGAACGTCTCGAGAAAGACCAGCATGGTCGCTTTATCTCCTAGCTGGCTTCATCCAGCACGCCGTGGCGCGTTTTCAAGGCTTCCACGATGGGGCCCATGCGCGAACCAAGCGATCCCTTGACCATGACCGCATCACCGGGCCGAACGGCACCGACGACCGAATCCTTCAGGTCTTCTGCCGCACCGGCATATCCACCCTGACGCTCCGGCGGAAGCGCCTCGTAGAGTGCGGCCATGTTTGAGCCGCAGGCGAAGACAAGGTCAAGCCCGACGCGGTTTATTTCCTTGGCCACCTGCGCATGCAGGTCGCGGGAACTGTCGCCCAGCTCCAGCATGTCGCCCAGTACCGCGATGCGCCGCCCGCCCGCCTGCACCGGCGTCAGCGCGAGGTTGGCGATGGCCGCGCGCATGGACGCCGGGTTGGCATTGTAGCTCTCGTCGATCAGCAGCGCGGTGTGGTCGATCTCGCCGATCAGCGTGCGCTCGCCGCGCCCCTTGGGTGCGTGCAACTGCCCGTAGGCCATGCCGGCACGGGCAAGGTCGCCACCGGCAAGCTTCACCGCCCCCATCACCGCGAGCGAATTCTGGACGAGATGCCGTCCCGGCGCACCGATCTTGTAGGTGACTTCGTCGCCCATGATGCTGGCTGTCACGGCGGAATAACCCGGCTCGCACACGCTGTTCAGCAGCTTGATTTCCGCAAGGCCGTGCTCTCCGAAGCCGACGACCGTCAGCCCGCGCTCTTTCGCGGCGGCCGCCAGCCGCTTGTATTGCAGGTTGTCGCGGTTGAGCAGCACGGTGCCGCCCGGCTCGGTGCCCTCGAAGATTTCCGCCTTGGCATCGGCAATCGCCTCGACCGACTTGAAGAACTCGATATGCACCGGTTCCACGGTTGTGATGATGGAGATGTGCGGACGCACCATGCGGCTCAGCGGGCCGATCTCGCCCGGCGCGTTCATGCCCATCTCGAAAATGCCAAAGTCAGCCGAGCGCGGAAACCGCGACAGCGACAGCGGCACGCCCCAATGGTTGTTGTGGGACGCAGCCGAAGCGTAGGTCTCGCCCGACGGCGCAAGCACCAGCTTCAGGGCTTCCTTGGTGCCGGTCTTGCCGACGCTGCCGGTGACGCCAATCACCCTGGCAGAGGACCGCGCCCGCGCGGCCTTGCCGACATCTTCCAGCGCCCGCAGCACATTGGCGACGCCGATGACGCAACCTGCATCTGAAAACTCGGCGGCACGGCTGTCGACGACCACGGCGCAGGAAGCCCCCTTCTCCAGAGCCGCCTTCGCGAAGTCGTGCCCGTCGAAACGGTCACCGAGGATCGCAAAGAACGCGTCGCCCTTTTCCAGCGTGCGGGTGTCGATGGAAATACCGGTCACGTCCGGCAGGTCGCCACTGGCTTCCCCGCCCGTTGCTGCGAGGAAATCCGCTGCCGTCCAGAGGGGCGCAGCTGCCATGCTCAGGCTCCGTTCAGCGCGTCACGCGCGGTTTCGAGATCGGAAAACGGGTGCATCACGCCGGCCACCAACTGGCCGTTCTCGTGGCCCTTGCCCGCGATGATGACGACATCGCCCTTTTCCATCATGGCGATGGCGGCGTGGATCGCCTCGCGCCGGTCGCCGATCTCGGTTGCGTTCGGCGCGCCCTTGAGGACCGCCTTGCGGATTTCCGCCGGGTCCTCGCTACGCGGGTTGTCGTCGGTAACGATGACGACGTCGGCCATCTCGGCGGCGGCTTCGCCCATCAGTTCGCGCTTGCCCGGATCGCGATCGCCGCCCGCCCCGATGACCGCGATCAGCTTGCCGGTCGTGAAGGGCCGCAGAGATTGAAGCGTCGAGCGGATCGCGCCGGGCTTGTGCGCGTAGTCGATGAAGACCGACGCGCCCTTCCCCTCCGCAGCAGCGGGCTGCAGGCGGCCTTCCGCGCCTTCAAGCGTGGCGATGGCTTCCACGGCGGCACGCGGGCTCATGCCCGTGGCAATCGCAAGCCCGGCTGAAACCAGCGCGTTCGACACCTGGAAGACACCGGCCATCGGCAGCGTGACTTCCACGCGCCCGTCGCCGCAATCGACTGTCAGCGTCTGGGAAAGGCGTGCCGTCTCGACACGCTCAAGCCGGATCGCATCGCCCGCGCGCCCGACGGTCAGCAGCTTCAGCCCGCGATCACGCGCGGCCTTTGCGGCAGGTTCGGCGGTCGGCTCGTCGGCATCGACCACGACGATCCCGTCGTCGGGCAGCAGCGTATCGACCAGCCGCAGCTTGGCGGCGAGGTAGTCTTCCATCGTCGGATGGTAGTCGAGGTGGTCGCGGCTGAGATTCGTGAAGGCGGCTGCCTTCAGCTTCACGCCGTCGAGGCGGCGCTGCTCGATGCCGTGGCTGGAGGCTTCCATCGCGGCATGGGTCACCCCTTGGCCTGCGAGAGACGCGAGCGTTTCGTGAAGCGTAATGGAATCAGGCGTCGTCAGGCTGCCGTAGTCACTGATGCCCGGCGCGACGATCCCGACCGTGCCGATGCTGGCGGCATTGTGTCCGCCTGCCGCCCAGAGCTGGCGCAGGAAGGTGACGATGGATGTCTTGCCGCTGGTGCCGGTGACGGCGGCCATCGTTTCGGGCTGGCGTCCGGCAAAGCGCGCCGCGGCAAGCGCGGTGACGCGTCGCGGATCATCGACGCGCACGATGGTCGCATCACCGAGAACCGATTCGTCGAGTTCCGCCTCGCGCCCCGCAATGACGGCGGCAGCACCAGCCTGCACGGCGGCACCGGCAAAGCGTGCACCGTCGACGGCCACACCGGGCAGCGCGAAGAAGGCGGAGCCGGCGCGCGCCTTGCGGCTGTCGAGCGCAAGCGCGGTGATGTCACGATCCGCCCCCAGCAGGCGAATGCCGGGCGTATCGGCCAGAAGTCTGGAAAGCAGCATGGGCGATTGCCCTTCCGGAAAGCGAGACGCTGAGCCGGCGCATGCGCCGGCATCTGACGAATCTGTCTAGTCCAGAACGGGCGTGACGCCAAGGAGTGGCGCGATGCGGGTGATGACCTTGCCGGACGTGGGAACCGCGTTCCAGCCCGACGTGCGGTAGCCGTGGGTCTCCTTTATGCCCTGTGGCTCGTCCAGCATGAGCAGCATCAGGTATTCCGGATTGTCGGTCGGAAAAGCGGAAATGAAGCTCGTCAGCAGCTTGGTGTTGGAATAGCGGCCATCGACCACCTTTTCCGCCGTGCCGGTCTTGCCACCGACGCGGTAGCCCAGAACACCGGCCTTCTTGGCCGTGCCCTCGTCCACGTTCATCCGGAACAGTTCGCGCATCATGTCGCTGGTCGAAGGCTGGATGACCTGCTTGGCGAGCGCCTTGGCCTGGCGCTCCGAGCGCTGGAAGAACGTCGGCGGGATCAGCAACCCGCCGTTCATCAGCGCCGCGCCGCCTGCCGCTGCCTGGATCGGCGCGACCGAGAAACCATGGCCGAAGGAAATCGTCATGCTGGCGAGGTCGGTCCAGCGCTGCGGCGTCAGCGGCAGGGCCGATTCGGGCAGTTCGGTATGCGGGCGCTGGAAGAAGCCGAACCGCTCCATAAATTCCTTGTGCCGCTCGATCCCGGCGGCAAGCGCCATCTTCGCGGTGCCGATATTAGAGGAGTGCACGAATACTTCCGGCAGCGTCAGGATGCGGCGCTCGGCGTGGAAATCGTTGATCGTGAACGACGCGACACGGATCGGGCTGCGGGCGTCATAGGTGGTGGAGAAATCCGCCTCGCCGCTGTCGAGTGCCATGGCGACCGTGAACGCCTTGAAGGTGGAACCCAGCTCGTAGACACCTGCCGTGATGCGATTGATCGCATCCTTCTCCAGCGCGGTTTCCGGCTGGTTCGGATCGTAGTCCGGCATCGAGACGAGCGCGAGAACCTCGCCGTTGCGCACGTTGAGGACGACGCCTGCACCGGCCTTGGCGCTGAAGGTCTCCATCGCATTGAGGATTTCATCACGCAGCGCGTGCTGGACGCGCACGTCGAGAGACAGCGTCACCGGGGCCTGCTCGTCGCTGCGTGCAAAGCCCGCGTCATGCAGGTCGGCAAGGCCGAGGCTGTCGATGTGCTTCTCGATGCCCGCGATACCGGCATTGTCGATGTTCACGTGGCCGACGACATGGGAGGTCAGGCGCCCGCTCGGATAGAAGCGGCGGTTTTCCTCGATGAAGCCGATGCCGGGAATGCCGAAATTGTGGATCGTATCGCGCTGCTCGGGCGTCAGCTCGCGCTTGAGCCAGACGAACCTTTTGTCGGATTTCAGCTTGGCGCGCAGACCGCCAGTGTCGAACTCCGGCACGGCGGCGGTGAGAAGCTCGATGGCCTCGTCAACGTCGAGAATGCGGTGCGGCTCGGCATAGAGTGAGGGCGTGCGCACGTCGGTCGCCAGCAGCACGCCGTTGCGGTCGCGAATGTCCGGACGGGCCTGCGAGACGCCGTCGGCGGCAGTGGCATAGACGGTGGACGGCGCGGTTTCCGCCATGCCTAGCGTCACCAGCCGCCCGATGATGGTGGCATAGCCGACCGCGAAGACGAGCGTCGTCAGCAGCACGCGCGAACGGCTGCGACGGGTCGCATTCACCGGCTTGCGGGTTGTCTTGTTTCTGGAACCGAAGGCCGGTCGCGGAATCGCGAAGCCGCCTTCACGCTTGAAGAGATCGATACGCAAACGCCACACTCACCCTGATCGGAACCGCCCCCCGGCGTTCCTCCCCTGCCGCCCGGTACTCAGGCGGCGTCCGTCAACGCTGTCCCTGCGCTGCGAGAATGTCCTCGATACTCGTCGGCGCCGGGTCCTCGCGGATCGCGATATCATCCAGCGCAACGACCTGTTCCATCTTGAAGGGCTGAAGATTTAGAAATCGTTCAGCAAGCGCCTGGATGCGCTCCGGGCGGTTGAGATAGGTCCATTCCGCCTGCAGCAGGTCGATCGCCGCGCGCTCCTTGGAAATCTCCGATTTCAGCCGCGCGATGTTGGTACGCCGCTCCTGCGCCTCGTGCTTGTACTGGAATAGCGCAATCGCCGAGACGACCATCGCGGCGCAGGCGAAAAGCCCGGCCACACGCAACATGCCGAGATGGCGCAGCTGCCGCCGCGCCGGGCCTGTTGGACCGGTGTCTTCTTGCTGCCCTTGCGGGGAATAGGCGTCCTGCGCGTCGTAGTCGTCGAAATCCTGCATCGATCCCTCCGGCCGGTACGGCCGGGTCCCGTGTCTTAACGGGATCGCGCCGGCGCTCCCGTTCTGGTCGCAGCGCGCAGCCTTGCGGAACGCGCGCGAGGATTGGCTTCGAGTTCGGCCTTGCCAGCGGTCCGCTTGTCGCCGCTTTCCATCCGGAATGTCGGCTCCGGAAGGTCGGCCTGCGGCAGGTGGCGCGAACCGCCTCCGGTCCGCCCGCTTCGCTCGGCGAAGAATTTCTTCACCATACGGTCCTCGAGCGAATGAAAGGTTACGATCGCGAGCCGGCCACCGGGTTTGAGGATTTTTTCTGCCTCCTCCATCGCCCGACCAATCTCGCCAAGCTCGTCGTTCACCGCGATCCGCAACCCCTGAAACGTCCGGGTTGCCGGGTGTTTTTCGCCGAACCGGCGCGGCGGAAGGCATTTCGACACGCAGTCGGCGAGGTCGAGGGTGCGCGTGAACGGCATCTCTGCCCTGCGTTTCACGATGGCCTTGGCGATGCGGCGCGAGGCGCGCTCCTCGCCGTAGCGAAAGATGACGTCGGCAAGCTCTTCCTCCGGCAGCGTGTTGACGAGGTCCGCCGCGCTGTCGCCGTCCTGCCCCATGCGCATGTCGAGCGGCCCGTCGTTTTGGAAGGAAAAGCCGCGCTCGGCCTGGTCGAGTTGCATCGAGGAGACGCCGATATCCAGCACCACGCCGTCCACCGACTCGTGGCCGAGGTCTTCGGCAATCTCCACCATCTGCGAAAAGACACCGCGCACCACCTGCAGCCGCCCGTCATAGCGCGCGACCATGTCCGCTGCCCCGGCGACCGCGTCCGGGTCGCGGTCGATGCCGATGACGTGCGTGCTGGCGGCATCGAGGATCGCGCGCGAATACCCGCCCGCCCCGAACGTGCCATCGATGATGACATCACCGTCGGCGGGCTGGAGCGCCTCGACGACCTCGTCGAGCAGTACGGGAATGTGGGGTGCTTCCAAGCTGTCGTCTCTCCTGCGCGATTGCCCTGCGCAATTCAAAAGGTGGCCAGCCGACCTGTAAGCCGGGTTCTGTATGGCGGAAGATTTCCGCGTGACAGCCATTCATCTGGGACCGCCGTTGCCGGCGGCCTCATGCAACCAACCCGGATGGCAGCGTGGAAACACGCCTGGGCACGAAGGCCCGCGCCATCCCTATTCGGTTTTGCTCCCGGTGGGGTTTGCCCTGCCACCGACGTTACCGCCGGCGCGGTGCGCTCTTACCGCACCCTTTCACCCTTGCCGCGGCGAACCGCGGCGGTTTGCTTTCTGTGGCACTTTCCCTGAGGTCGCCCTCGCCGGGCGTTACCCGGCACCGTGTTTCCATGGAGCCCGGACTTTCCTCTCCGCAAGCGGAGCGGCCGCCCGGTCGACTGGCCGCGCGCAAGATAAGCTCGGAGTAGTGGCGAAACAACCACGCCGGACAGAGCGTGGAGCCGGTGCGCTAGATACGCACCCGCGACGCGATGCCGGCGAAGATGGAAGCAATGGATGGATAGGTCTCCACCTGCTCCTGCATGGTGGATGCAATCTCCAGGATGCGCTGGCGCGAATGCTTGGAAACCGCGCCCTCCTCCATCAGCACGATCATCGTGTCGAGCTGGTCGACGGCGTCGGCATCCTGCAGCGTCTCGTCGTAGAAGCGGCGGACATGGGCAAGCTGCGGCATCACGCGGCTGAAATCGATCGGCGAAAGGGTCTCCGCCCGCGGATCAGGCTCACCGTCCGCTGCGGGAATGTCGGACGCGCGCGCTTCCTCGCTGCGGCCGAGATCCTCGAAATGGGCATCCCGCACACCGCTGGCAGTGGTGTCGTGCAGGTCGCGTTCCTTCGGCGCAGCGGGTTTCGGTTCCGGCGCCTTGGGCGCGGCAGGCGCAGCCGGTGCGGGTCTGGAGCGGATGTTATCGGCCGACAGGTCGAGGTCATCAAGACCAAAGCCGTCGTCATAGTCGATCGGGCCGACCGTCTCTTCTGCCGGCTCGGGCGCCTTGCGCGGCGGCGGCGGCGGGGTTGGTGCGCGCGGTGCCGGCTCGGGCCTGCGAACAGGTTCCTCGCGCCGCGCGCGCGGCGGAGGCGGCGGCGCAGGTTCTTCCTCGTCGAGGTTCAGTTCGAATGCGTCGTCCTGCTGCGGGGGCTCGTAGCTGCCCTCGTTGCGCAGCGGCGCAAATCGGGAATTGGCGAAATCGAAGAAGCCCGTCATCGCCAGGTCGTCCTGGTTGATGCGCGCATCGAGGAAGGACTTCACCCGCTGCAGGAACTTGAGATCGCTGCTCTCGAAGATCGCGGCTCCGCCATCGCAGCCGGTGATCATCAGGCTGATGGGCGGCGAGGGAATGAACGGAATGAAGCCGATGACAAGGCCCACGGCCATGCCAATGGCGATGGTCACCGGCGAGACAAGATACAGCGCGCCGGCCACGCCACCGAAGATGATGGCGAACAGCACGAAGAACAGCTTGCCAACCGTGACACGCGGAGGCCGGTAGATGATGATGGAGGCGACATTGGCCAGCACCATGCTCCGGTAGCCCATATCCAGCATGTACCGGCCCACCGCCAAGGTGCGGTGCACGGTCCGGTCGTCGCTGCGGCCTCCCGAAGCGAAGCCTGTACTCACCATTCAACTGGCCCCCAGTAACAATTCAACTTTCAGTATACGTCTGACTCAGTTTGCTTAAAAGGCAATGTGCACCTGACAGTGTGTCTTGGTTAACGGCGGAAATCCGGCGCAACGATAAACTATGACAGTCGGTGCAATGTTTCGATCGTGGACGCATCGGCGATGCCGTCCACCTTGGCCGTCCGAAAATGCCGCTGAAACGCCGCAACCACCTGTTCCGTCGCCAAATCGTACGTACCGTCAATTTCGATGCCGTAGCCATAGTGGGCGAGCATGGCCTGCAACGCCGCAACCGGCTGTCCGCTGTCGCCGCGCTGGAAAAACCGACCGCTGCGGATGGGCGACGGCTCGATCCAATGCCCCACGCCGTGGCCGGCAAGCCGCGCCCAGTCGAACTTTTCGCCGGGATCGAGCTTGCGCGCGGGAGCAATGTCGGAGTGGGCGAGCACACGTTTAGCGGGAATCGACAAACGTCCGCAGATATCCGCGCACAGCGCCGTCACCGCTTCCATCTGCGGTTCGGGGAAATCCGGGTATCCGCCCGCGTGGCCGGGATTGGCGATCTCGATGCCAATGGAGCGCGAGTTGATATCGCTGACGCCCGCCCAGTGGCTGACGCCCGCATGCCAGGCCCGCCGGTCTTCGGGCACAAGCTGGCACACGGTGCCATCCTCGTAGACGAAGTAGTGGGACGAAACTTGCGAGGCCTTGTCGCAGAGCCAGTCATGCGCGGCCTTGGCCGTCTCCATCCCGGTATAGTGCAGGATGAGCATGTCCACCGGCCCCTCGCGACGCTCGCCGTGATTGGGGGACGGCGTGATCCGGTAGCGCGCCATGTGTGCCGCCTGCCCCTAAAGCCCGCGCGCCCGCGACACGCGCTCGTAGGCCGCATTGATGGCGGCCAGCCGGTCATTGGCGATGGCGATCATCTCCTCCGGCAGGCCGCGCGCGATCAGCTTGTCGGGATGGTTCTGCGCGACGAGCTTGCGATAGTGCGACTTGATCTCCGCGTCGCTCGCATCGCGGCTGACGCCGAGCGCGCGGTAAGGGTCGCGCTTTCCATCATCGACGTGCCGCGCGAGGATCGCCTCGAACTGCTGGTCGCTGAAGCCGAAAATCTCCGAGATGACTTCCAGCTGAAGCCGCTCGTCTTCATGCACGGCACCGTCCGCCTTTGCGACATGGAACAGACCGTCCAGCACGTCTTCCAGCAGGTCCTCCTGACCCTTGAAGTCGGTCGCGATGCGGCGCGCATAGGCGTCAAACCCGGCGGCATCCTTCTTCGCCAGGTCATAAAGCGCGCGCACGCGCGGCAACTGGTCCTCGCTGAAGGCGAAGACCTGCCGGAATGCGTTGAACTCGCCCTGCGTGGCGACGCCATCGGCCTTGGCCATCTTGGCCGACAGCGCGATGACGGCGGACGAGAAGCGTTCCTCCGCACTCCCGGCAAACAGCCGCGTCACGGCGCGCCACGCCGCGACGAACGGCGAGCCGATGAAATGCAGCAAACGCAATGCAGCCGGTCGCGAAGACGGATCGCCTTGCGAAACGGTTCGGGAAGGGGTCATGTCGCGAACATAACCGCCAATCCGCGCCGCGACCAGCGCCCCACGGCCCGTTTTCGCTCAAGGCAACCCAGCCATGACACAAGCCCGTTTCAGCAGCGCGGAAGGCGCGGACCCGGCGCGCAGGCGCGAACTGGCAGGCTATGCCCTGGGCTTCCTCGGCGTCGTCATCTTCGGTGGGACGATTCCCTTCACCAAACTCGCGATCCACGACCTGTCGCCCTGGTTCCTGGCGCTCGGGCGGGCATCCGTCGCAGCCTGTCTTGCCACCGCGACGCTGCTCGTCACCCGGTCCCCGCGCCCGCGCCGCGAGGACATCGTGCCCCTGCTCGCCTCCGGCGTGCTGCTGGTGCTGGGCTTCCCCCTCTTCATCACGATGGCATTGGAATATGTCCCTGCCATCCACGGGGCCATCGTCATCGGCATCCTGCCGCTGGCAACGGTCGTGGCAGCCGCCATCATCCTGCGCGAGCGCCCAAGCCCGGCATTCTGGTTCTGGGCAGCCCTCGGCGCGCTGGCCGTCGTCGGCTACGCCGTCCGCAAGGGCGGGTTCACGCCGCACCTGCACGACATGCTGCTGCTTGCAGCGGTGGCCTGCGCGTCCACCGGATACACCATCGCTGGCCGCCTCAGTCGCCACATGCGCGGCTGGCAAGTCATCTCGTGGCAGCTTGTCTTCCTGTTTCCGGTGACGCTGCCGGTCGCGCTCTTCAATGCACCCGCCGATCTCTCGTCCGTCCCGCTCTCTGCGTGGACCGGCTTTGGATACGTTTCGCTGTTCTCGATGTTCCTGGGCTTCTTCGCCTGGAATGCCGGCCTTGCGATGGGCGGCGTTTCGCGCGTCTCGCAGGTGCAATTGCTGCAGACCTTCGTCAGCCTCGCCGTTGCGGCACTGCTGCTCGGCGAGCCGCTCGATGCCGAGACGCTGCTGTTCGCCAGTGCTGTTGTCGTCATCGTGTTTCTCGGGCGGCGCGCCCGCGTCGGTGTGACGCCGCCTCCCCCACCTTGCCCGCCGAAACGCACAGGCCTTAGTGTCGGCGGCAACACGCCCTGAAAAGACAAGGACAAGAAGACGACATGACCGGCAAATGGGATTTCTGGATCGACCGTGGCGGCACGTTCACCGACATCGTGGCACGCGACCCCGATGGTGCGCTTCATGCCGCCAAGCTGCTGTCCGAGAACCCCGGCGCCTATGACGACGCGGCCATCGAAGGCATCCGCCGGCTGATCGGCGCAAAGGATGGTGAGAAGATACCGTCCGGCTCCATCGGCGCGGTGAAGATGGGCACCACGGTTGCCACCAACGCGCTGCTGGAGCGCAAGGGCGACCGCACGCTTCTGGTCACCACGCGCGGTTTCCGCGATGCGCTGAAGATCGGCTACCAGGCCCGCCCGCATATCTTCGCCAAGGAAATCATCAAGCCGGACATGCTGTTCGAGACCGTGCACGAGGTCGACGAGCGCGTGCTGGCCGATGGCACGGTCGAGAAGGACCTCGACCGTGCGCAGGCGGAAGCCGGAATGCGGGCCGCCTTCGATGACGGCATTCGCGCCGTCGCCATCGTCTTCATGCACGCCTATCGCTACACCGAGCACGAAAAGGCCGTTGCGGAGATCGCCCGCAAGATCGGCTTCACGCAGGTCTCCGTCTCCCACGAGGTCTCCCCGCTGATGAAGCTCGTCGGGCGCGGCGACACGACCGTGGTCGATGCCTATCTCTCGCCGATCCTGCGCCGCTACGTGGAGCGCATCGCGGGCGAACTGAACGCCGATGCGGATGATGCCTCCGAGCGGCCGCGCCTGATGTTCATGATGTCGTCGGGCGGGCTGACGGCGGCCGACCTGTTCCAAGGCAAGGACGCGATCCTGTCCGGCCCAGCAGGCGGCGTGGTCGGCGCGGCGGAAACCGCCAACATGGCCGGGTTCCAGAAGATCATCGGCTTCGACATGGGCGGCACGTCCACCGACGTCTCCCACTATGACGGCGACTATGAACGCGCCTTCGACACCGAGGTCGCGGGCGTGCGCGTGCGTGCGCCCATGATGCGCATTCACACGGTCGCAGCCGGCGGCGGCTCGATCCTGCGCTACGACCAGGACCGCTTCCAGGCAGGTCCGCAGTCGGCGGGCGCAGATCCCGGTCCGGCCTGCTACCGGCGCGGCGGACCGCTGACCGTGACCGACGCCAACGTGATGACCGGCAAGCTCAAGTCCGCGTTCTTCCCCGCGATCTTCGGCCCCGGACAGGACGAGGCGCTGGACGAAGCAATCGTGCGCGAGAAGTTCGAGGAGCTACGCCAGCGCATCGGCGATGACCGCAGCGTCGAGGAGATCGCCGACGGCTACCTGCGCATCGCGGTGGAGAACATGGCGAACGCCATCAAGAAGATCTCCGTCCAGCGCGGCTATGACGTGACGCGCTACGCACTCTCCTCCTTCGGCGGAGCGGGCGGCCAGCACGCCTGCGCCATCGCCGACACGCTCGGCATGGAGACGATCCACATCCACCCCTTCTCGGGCCTGCTTTCGGCCTACGGCATGGGGCTGGCGACAATCTATGCCTCGCGATCCAAGGCGATGACCAAGCCGCTCGGGACAGAGAACGAGGCCGAGCTCAACGCGCTGATCGACGAGTTGCAGGGCGAAGTCTTCGACCTGCTGGCCGCGCAGGGCGTGAGCGACGACAACACTGCCCACTGCCCCGTCCTGCACCTGCGCTACGACGGCACCGACACCACCATTCCGGTGCGCTTCGCGACCCGCGACATGGACGAAGCGCGCGCCGACTTCGAACATGAGCACAAGACGCTGTTCGGCTTCACCTCGCCGGAACGCGACGTCGTCGTCGAAACCGTCGAGGTCGAAGGCTGGGATTCAAGCGTTTCGGGGCGCGACGAGCGCGACATGGATACCACCGATGCCGAGGCCAAACCCGCCGACACGACGCGCTTCTTCTCCGATGGTGCGTGGCACGAGGCCGATATCTACCGCCGCGCCGATGTTTCTCCGGGCCAGACGCTGAACGGTCCTGCCATCCTCGTGGAAGATCACCAGACCGTCGTCATCGAACCGGGCTGGCAGGCGCAGATCACGCCGAAGGACCATCTCGTCATTCGCCGCGTGGAGAAGAAGTCCCGCGAGGACGCGCTGGGCACCTACGCCGACCCGGTCATGCTGGAGGTGTTCAACAACCTCTTCATGTCCATCGCCGAGCAGATGGGCGTCGCGCTCCAGAACACCGCCTACTCCGTCAACATCAAGGAGCGGCTGGACTTCTCCTGCGCCGTCTTCCAGGCGGATTCATCGCTGGTTGCCAACGCGCCGCACATGCCGGTGCACCTCGGTTCCATGGACCGCTCGGTGGAGACGATCATCCGCCTCAACGAAGGCGCGATATCGCCGGGTGACTCGTTCATGCTGAACGCGCCCTACAACGGCGGCACGCACCTGCCGGACATCACCGTCTGCACGCCGGTATTTGATGATGCCGAAAAGGAGATCCTGTTCTGGGTCGCATCGCGCGGCCACCATGCCGACGTTGGCGGGTCCGCCCCCGGCTCGATGACGCCACTTGCCACCACGGTGGACGAAGAAGGCGTGCTCATCGACAACTTCAAGCTCGTCGACAAGGGTGACTTCCGCGAGGAGGCCCTCGTTGAACTGGTGACCGACCACCCCTACCCGGTGCGCAATGTCCACCAGAACGTCGCCGACCTGAAGGCCCAGCTCGCCGCCAACTCCAAGGGCGTGCAGGAGTTGCGCAAAATGGTGAAGCTCTTCGGGCTGGACGTCGTGAAGGCCTATATGGGCCACGTGCAGGACAACGCGGCCGAAAGCGTGCGCCGGGTGATCGAGGCCCTCTCGGACTCTGAGTTCGAGTACCCGACGGACCAGGGCGCGGTCATCAAGGTGAAGATCACCGTGAACAAGGAAAAGCGCGAGGCAACCGTCGACTTCACCGGCACCAGCGAGGTGCAACCGACGAACTTCAATGCTCCCGAGCCGGTCGCCCGCGCAGCCGTGCTCTATTGCTTCCGCGTGATGGTCGACGGCGATATCCCGATGAACGCCGGGTGCCTGCGCCCCATCAAGATCATCATCCCCGAAGGCACGATGCTGAAGCCCACCTACCCGGCCGCCGTCGTCGCCGGCAACGTCGAGACAAGCCAGCACGTCACCAACTGTCTGCTGTGCGCGCTGGGCGCCATGTCGGCGGCACAGGGGACCATGAACAACCTGACCTTCGGCAACGACGAGTACCAGTACTACGAGACGATCTGTTCCGGCTCGTCGGCCGGCCCCGGCTTCAACGGCACGGACGGTGTCCACACCCACATGACCAATGCCCGCCTGACCGACCCGGAAGTGCTGGAATTCCGCTTCCCCGTCGTGCTGGAGGATTTCCACATCCGCGAGGGCACCGGCGGCAAGGGGAAGTGGCACGCGGGAGACGGCACGATCCGTACGCTCCGGTTCCGCGAGACCATGGACTGCGCCATCCTCTCCTCCCACCGCCACGTGCCCCCGCCGGGGCTGGAAGGCGGCGAAAACGGCCTGACGGGCCGCACGCTCCTGCGCCGCAAGGACGGGACAGAGGAAGATTTCGGCGGCTGCAACCAGACGGTTCTGGAAGCCGGTGAGGCCGTCACGGTCATCACGCCGACGGGCGGCGGATACGGCAAGGCCTGAGGACTTCGACGGCTGGCAGACAAGCGGCAGGGCGGCTCTCGCCCGGCCTGCCTTGTTTATTGCCGCCCGGCCCGCTATGTTCAGAGCACTGCCTTTTTAGCCGTTTCGGCATGTTTGGCGCCTTTTTCACGACTGACGCCTGTCGATTTCCAGACTTTGCGGCCCTCCGGCACCGGCGCAGCTGCGCCAAACCGGAGAGAATCATGGTCGCAAGGCTACGGACCGCGTCAGCTCTGCAGCTTGCTCAAGCGAACAGATGCTCGGACCCGATCTTGGGAACCGGCAACGGGCGCCGCGCCGAACACGCCAGCCTCTCGCTGGCACGACAATCACAGGGCCAAGACGGCCTGAACCCGCCGAAGGCGGGCCATACGAACTAGGAGAGAAGATGCAGGTCATCGTCCGCGACAACAATATCGATCAGGCCATGCGCGTCCTGAAGAAGAAGCTTCAGCGCGAAGGTGTGTTCCGCGAGATGAAGGCGCGCCGCGCCTACGAGAAGCCGTCCGAAAAGCGTGCGCGCCAGAAGGCCGAGGCCGTCCGCCGCAACCGCAAGGCTGCCCGCAAGATGGCGCAGCGCGAAGGCCTGCTGCCCGGACCCAAGCGCAAGCCGCGCGTCGGTCGCTGACCTGGCGCCGGGTATTCGCCCGGCACCGCTTTAACTGACTGAAGCGTGAAGGAGAGGAAGATGTCCACGATCACCCCGGGACCCGGCAAATCACGGGCCGAAACCAAGCTGGATATTACCGACCGCACGTCCCAGGCCATCATCGACGCCGAAACCGGCAGCCGCGAAGCGAAGACCGAGCGGCTGCGCATTGCCCGCGAGAAGCGCGAGGCACAGGAAGAGCGCGCGGCGCAAATCGCCGCTGCCGCCACCAAGACGGTCAAGTCCCGCAAGAAGGCCGCGACGGCCAAGGCTGCACCCGCCAAGGCCGCTGCCAAGCCCAAGGCTGCTGCCAAGCCCAAGGCCCCGGCAAAGAAGGCCGCCGCCAAGAAGGCCGGCTAGTCCGTCAGCGAGCAAGCCTCGCAGGTCTCGTCGACGCGAAATTTGTCATCCACACGCTCTGAGCGCGTGAGATCACGAGGGCTGCATGGTTGCGATCGCAGCCAAAAGCCACGCGAAATTCCCACCCCTCTTTGACATCCCCGCCCATCCTTGCAAGCCTTGTCGCTGAGCCGCCGGGCTTGTTCGCGCGTCGATAGCGCGCCCGGCGAAAGTCATTCCTCCCCGAAAGGACATTCCCTTGACCCAGGCAAAACCGGGCGACACGCTGCATCTTCACTACAAGGGCTCGCTGGACGACGGCACCGTATTCGACAGTTCCGAAGGGCGCGACCCGCTGACCTTCGAGCTTGGCGCGGGCCAGATCATCCCCGGGCTCGATGAAGGCGTAACCGGCATGGAAGTCGGCGAAAAGCGCTCCGTGCGCGTCGAGCCGGATGCCGCCTACGGCCAGCATGTACCCGAGCGCGTGCAGGCCATCGACCGCGCCAACATCCCCGATCACATCTCCACAGATCCGGGCACCCAGCTTCAGGTGCAGACGCAGAAAGGCGAGCCGCTGACGGTCGTCGTCGTGGAATCGACCGACGAGAAGGTCGTCCTCGATGCCAACCACCCGCTGGCCGGCAAGGCGCTGAATTTCGACGTCGAACTCGTCGACATCAAGTAAGACCGCACGATCCGGCAGCCGGCGCGCCCGTTTCCCAGGGCGCGCTTTGCTTTGTTCGTTTCCGGCGCGGCCAAATCCGATGTATGACCCATCCTCGCGCGCAAATGCTTGAGGAACAGTCATGAATCGTATGGCCGGTGAGTTCAGGTCGAGGCAGGTGACGTTCGCCCCCCTGGTGTTGCGCTGGCGGTCGGCTTTGCCTGCCTGTTGCCGGTATCGAAGGCCACCGCCCAGACCGCGAACGGTTCGGCGGAGGAGGCTGTCTCGACGCCTGCGGAGAAGGTCGAGCTTCGCCAGAGCGCGGGCGACGAAGAGATTGCAGCGCGGCTGCGGCGGATTTTCCGGGCCAGCGGCTGGTTCCGAAACCTGTCCGTCGAGGTCACCGAAGGCATCGCCCTGCTGGACGGCTCCGCGCAGACCGAGCGCTACCGCGAATGGGCCGGCAGCGTCGCGGCCAAGACCGAGGGCGTGATCGCGGTCGTCAATCGCATCACCATCGACCCGGACGTGAACTGGGACTTCACACCCGCCTGGGAGGAGTTCTCGAGTTTCGCCACGCGCGTTCAGCGCGCACTGCCGACGCTTCTGCTGTCGATCGTCATTCTCGTCGCCGCGTGGCAGTTCGCCCGGCTGGTGTCCTACGTGGCGCGGTGGTCGCTCAAGGACCGCATTTCCTCGCCGCTGCTGCTTACGGTCGTGGCGCGCGCCTTCGCGGTCCCGGTCTTCATCCTCGGGCTTTACCTCATCCTGCAGATATCCGGGCTGACGCGGCTGGCGCTGACGCTGCTGGGCGGCACCGGCCTCATCGGCATCGCGCTGGGCTTTGCCTTCCGCGACATCGCGGAGAACTTCCTTGCAAGCCTGCTGCTGAGCGCGCGCAACCCGTTCCGCGCGGGCGATCTCATCCGGCTCGGCGAATACGAGGGCATCGTCAAGAACCTCAACACGCGCACAACCGTGCTGCTGACCGTTGACGGCAACCACATCCAGATTCCCAATGCCACCGTCTTCAAGAGCGTCATCACCAACTACAGCACGAATCCAAGCCGGCGCACGGATTTCATCGTCGGCATCGGTTACGATGATCCGACCGGCCAGGCGCAGAAGATCATCGAACAGACGCTGAGCGAGCATCCCGCCGTGCGCGACGAACCCGCCCCTTTCGTGGTCGTCGACCAACTCGCGGCCTCGACCGTCAATCTGCGGGTGTTCTTCTGGTTTGACAGCGAGATCTATTCGCCGGTGAAGCTGAAATCCGCCCTCATGCGGCAGACGAAGCAGGCGCTGCTCAATGGCGGGATATCGCTGCCCGACGAGGCGCGCGAGGTCATTTTCCCGCAAGGCGTCCCCATCGTGGGCGAACCAAAGAGCCTCCCGGACAAATCTGCATCCCCGGAGAAGCCGGAAACCCTCGACAAGGAAGAAGCCAGCGTCTTGGATGCCGAGGGCGGGCTTGAGAACGAGGACGAAGCCGCCTTGCGCGAGGCGGAAGCGACCGCCAGCCCGGATGAAAAAGAGAACCTGCTGACGTCGAAGCCTTCGGGAGAAACCCCGCAAGAATGAATGACCTGATGCATATGCCAGAGTTTCTTCCCGGTGCCGTGTTCAGCGGCATCGTGACCGCAACGCTCGTCATCGTGCTGCGCGCGCGCGCCGGCATGCCGCGGCTGGCGCTGTGGAAGCTGTTCCTGGCAGGCGTCGCCGGCGCATTTGTCGTCCCGTGGACAATCCGAATATTCGCAACCGCATGGGGCGCGACGCCGGGTCTGCCTGCCCTGCCTTTCATCTCGTTCGACCAGGTATTCATCGGCGCGCTGATCGTCATTTTCCTGCTGGCGCTCGGCAACAAGCCAAGCGGCAAGCCGCGCGTCAAATGGTGGACCGGGCTGGCAGCGGGCGTCTTCATCGCAGCCCTTCTGCCGAGTGCGCTCTTTTATGCGACCGGCGCGTACCAGCGCTCGTCGCTGCGGCCCGACGTGAACCAGTGCACCAGCGGCATGCTGGGCGAGGTACAGCCGCGCTCGGTCACCAACACCTGCGATGAGCCGATCACGGTCGGGATGTGTTTGCCCGGCGAGGTGAACCCTGCGGTTTGTTCGCAGACGAAGACGATTGCACCCGGCGAAACCGCCGCGTTCGAACCCGGCGACGCGCGGCTGTCGTCCCTGCCCTCCAACCTCAACGGATTGACGGTGGTCGCCTGCCGACCGCCCACGCGCCCCTCGCGCATGGGCACCACGATCGGTCGTGGTTACGAGGGCGTCTGCCTGCCGCCGGAATGATCTGACGCACCGCGCCTCACAGCGGGAAGAACCAGCTGATCGCGAAGACCGAGGCCAGTCCGACGATAACGTTCATCGGGATGCCGATCTTCAAGAAGTCCGTGAAGCGGTAGTTGCCCGCGCCATAGACCAGCGTGTTGGTCTGGTAGCCAATTGGGGTGGCGAAGCTGGCGCTCGCGGCAAACATCACGGCAACCGCGAAGGGCCGCGGATCTACTCCGATTTGCGTTGCAAGCGAGATGACGACGGGGGTCAGCACGACGGCCACTGCGTTGTTGGTGACGATCTCGGTCAGCACCGACGCGATGAAATAGACCACCAGCAGCGTGACGAAGGGCGGCATGCCCTGGAAGTACGGTGCGATTGCCGTCACCAGCAGTTCCACCGCGCCCGTCGCCTGCAGCCCGGCCCCGATGATGAGCATCGAGAAGATCAGCACAAGAATCGATCCGTCGATGGACTGCCACGCCTCGTCGCTGTCGATGCAGCGCGTCAGCAGGATCAGCGCAACGCCGACCAGCGCCAGCAATCCGACGGGCATCACATCAAGGGCGGCGAGTGCAACGATGCCGATGAGCACGCCAACGGCCAACGGCGCGTGGTGACGGCGATAGGCGCGCGCCACCGGTTGGGTGATCGAAACCACGTCGCCGGACCGCGCCAGCTCTTCGAACCCTTCGGACGTCCCTTCCAGCAGCAGCTTGTCGGACGGGCGCAGCCGCACGCTCGACAGGTCCGATCCCGCGATGTGGTTGGCACGGTGCGCACCGAGCACCCGAACCCCGGCACGACGTCCAAGCGCGAGGTCGGCGATGCGCGTGCCGGTGTGGTTGCGTGACGGGGTGACGATCGCCTCCGCGATGCGCAGGTCGGCTTCCGGGTCCGGCTCCATGACCTGTCGCAGGCCGACACGCAATCCGGGAATCTCGGCTAGCGTCAGCAGTTCCGACGTTGTCGCCAGTACGATCAGCACGTCGCCCTTGGCAAGCACCCGTTCGTCCAGTTCGCTGCGCTCGATGACGCCGCCGCGCCGCACGCCGGTGACGCGCAGTCCCGGCTGCTGGAATTCAGACAGTTCGCCCAGAGGCTGGTCCACGCCCTTGAAAGACGGGCGCACCAGAACCTCCGACAGGTAGTCGCTGTCGCCGTTGTCGGTGCCCACACCTTCCTGCCGGCGGTCGGGCAGCAGAAAGCGTCCGAGCAGCAGCAAGGTCAGCCCGCCGACCACCACGGTAAAGATGCCGACCGGCGCGATCTCGAAGATCGAGAAGGCCTCGAGCCCGTTCTGCCGGGCGATACCGTCGACGAGGATGTTGGTCGACGTGCCGATCAGCGTGCAAGTACCGCCGAGGATGGAGAGATAGGAGAGCGGGATCAGCATCCGCGTCGGCGCGATGTCGAGGTTCTGCGCCAGCTTGATGATGATGGGGATGAGAACCAGCACCACCGGCGTGTTGTTCATGAATGCCGAGGCGGTGATCGTCGCCAGCAGGAAGACTGACACCGCGAGAACCGGGCGGTTGGTCGCCTGCTCCACGATGAAGTTCGCCAACGCATCCAGCAGGCCGGTGCGCACCAGCGCGCCGGAGACGACAAACATCGCGCCGATGGTGATCGGGGCCGGGTTGGAGAACGAGGCCATGACCTCCTCGCTCGGGATCAGTCCGAGAACGATGAAGAGCGCTGCGGCGCCTGCCGCCACCACCTCCGGCGGGTAGCGTTCCCATGCGAATGCGACGAAGAGGATTGCGAGAATGCCCAGCGCGATGATGGGCGCGTGCGACCCGACGATGTCTGCCACCGACGAACTCCCCCGGCCAAGTGCCGATGCCTTGAGTCACGCCGCAAAGGTCGACGCATCGATGAACGGGAATCCGTGACCAAGGTTCCGGGTCGGCCATGGCGTATTTTTCAGGTTGCTTCGGTGATCCGGCCCGTCAGCGACGGGCGGGCTGTCGACGCCGTGTCGGGACGGCCCAACGGCGCAGATCGAGCACCGCCCTGGCCATTGCCGCGATGACGGCAGCACAGATCACCGCCTTGGAAATGGTGCCCATCGTGCCCTGGATCAGCCAGGCATGGATGACACTGCCGACCGCGATGATAATCGCGAAAGCCGTATGCGCGAGCCGCCAGATACCGGGGCGGATCCGCAGCCGTTGGCGCAGTGCCGCGAGCGCGGCGGCAGCGAACACCGCCCACATGGCGATGACGCCCCATGCGGAGAACGGCGTCGGCGAGGTGAAGGTCAGCGCGTCGATGACGTCAGGCGGGCTGGTGATCCAGAGCCCCGCGACATGCACAAAGACGGCAGTCACGAGGCCTGCGCCGACGAAACGATGAACGCGCCGCCCCTTGAGCAGCGGCAGGCCGGGAAGATACCCACCGGCAAGAAGCGGCTGGACGAGTACGAGCGAGATGGCGACAACGCCCGCAAGGCTGGCCGCGATATAGACAGGCTGCCGCCACGCCATCAGCGGGCTGGCCGCCGCGATGACGAACGGCACGCCGATGACAAGCGCCAGCGCGGCCCAGATCAGCAGGCCGCGCCATCGACTGCCGGACGATATCTCCACGATGCTCAGGCGGGCTGAAGGACGAAGTCCGCGTGCAGCGTCGTTTCGCTGGCACTGGACATGACCGGGCGAAGGAAAACGGTCTCAAACGTTCCCCCGCCAAACGCTTCGTCCTGTTCGGCGTCATATGCCAGATGACCGTGCGGCTGGCCGAAGGTCGGAACGATCTGCGGCATGTCCATCTGGAAGGTGCCGTCCGCAGCCGTCAGCGTCGCGCCGTGGCTGCGCTGGTCGCGCTCGTTGCCCTCGGTCGTGTGGGCCCAGATCTGGATGCGCATGCCGGGAAGCGGCGCGCCATCGCCAGCACGGCGCACGGTGCCCGTCATCATGAAGCCGCCACCACCGATGCGCTCCATGACCGGCGCGCCGGGATGGTAGTTGTTGGCACCGCCGCGCATGGTCGGGGTGGGCGCTAGTCCGGCTGCCTGCGCGGGCAGCAGCAGGCCGGTGCGGGCCGTGAGCAGCGCACCGACAGCAGTCGCGCCTGTGGCGAGGACATGTCGGCGTGTCTTGAGCGTGCGGTTCATTTCACTTGTCCTGTCGGTCGGTCGCCGGATGCACTTGAGTGGCATCGGCGCTCGCAATCATGCTGTTCGATATGCACCGATAAATATGGCGCGCAGCCGGCATGTAAGCCCGGACTCACGGCTTCGTGATTGCGTTTCGCCCCTGTCAGGCAAGGCCCGACAGCTTTACCACGACACCGGCCACCCCGCAGACCAGCAACGTGACCGCCATGCCGGTGCGCAGCCAGAAGACGAGCACGAAGGCGAATACCGAAAGCGCCAGCATCCACACATTGAGGCTTGAAAGGTCCGGCCACGACATGTCGACAGGCCCGGCCTCCATCGTGCCGACGCGGGCGAACAGCGCGTGGACCGCGAACCAGACGGCAAGGTTCAGGACCACGCCGACCACGGCGGCGGTGATCGCGGACAGTGCCGCCGACAGGCGTTGGTTGGCGCGCAGTCGCTCCATGTACGGCGCGCCGAGGAATATCCACAGGAAGCAGGGAATGAACGTGACCCACGTGGTGAGGAATGCGCCAAGCACCGCCCCGCCGACAGGAGGCAACGCCCCGGCATCGCGGAAGCCAGCCAGCGACCCGACGAAGGTCAGCACCAGCACCAGCGGACCCGGCGTGGTCTCGGCAAGCGCCAGCCCGTCCAGCATCTCGCCGGGGTTGAGCCAGGCGTAGGTTTCCACCGCCTGCTGCGCCACGTAGGCAAGCACGGCATAGGCACCGCCGAAGGTGACCACCGCCATCTTCGACATGAAGGCCGACAGCGGCACGAAGACGCTGTCGAAGCCGAGCGCCAGCCCCGCCAGCAGGACGGGAGCAGCCCACAGCGCGCCGAACAGGACGATCAACCGCACGCCGCGCGCGAAGCTTGGTTGCACGGGGGATGCCTGCTCATCCTCGTCCACCGGCTTTTTCGGAAACAGGTCCGACAGGAAGAACCCGATAAGCGCCGCCGCCAGAACAATGAGCGGGAACGGCACCGAGAAGACGTAGATGGCGATGAAGGCCGCCCCGGCCAGAAGCCACGACAGCGGGATCTTCAGCGCGCGCGAGGCAATCTTCATCAGCGCCTGCACGACAATCGCCAGAACCGCAGCCTTCAGCCCGAAGAACAGTACGGGAATGAAGGCGGTGTCCTGAAACAGCGCGTAGGCGAGCGCCAGCGCGAGGATCACGAAGAAGCCGGGGATAATGAACAGCGCGCCCGCCGCGATGCCGCCGCGCCAGCCATGCAGCAGCCAGCCGACATAAGTCGCAAGCTGCATCGCTTCCGGCCCGGGCAGCAGCATGCAGAAGTTGAGCGCATGCAGGAATCGCGGCTCGGAAATCCAGCGCTTCTCGTCCACCACCACCCGGTGCATGAGCGCGATCTGTCCCGCCGGTCCGCCGAAGGATAGCAGACCGATCTTCGCCCAGGCCGCGAGCGCCTCGGAGAAGCTCGGGGCGGGAACGCTCCGTTGTGTCGTGTCGGTCATGCGCCTGCCGCCTTGGATGGCCAGTTGTGCGTTTCACCGCGACCATCGCGGCACCACAGGTAGAGCGCATCATACAACGCCAACCCGCTTTCCGTCTGTTCGATATCGTCGTGAAACCTGTGCGACAGGCCGAGTGAAAACGCCAGCAGCCCGGCTGCTTCCGGTACCGTCTCCAGCCGTGCGGTGTCTGCACCGCGCACGATACGGGCGAGACAACGCAGCGCCGGCGTCGTGAGAGCGAACGCATCGATCATCGTGTCGAAGGTGGAGCCCTCGCCGCGACGGCTGAAGGCCACGTTCTCTATGTCGAAGGGCGTTGCGCCGAACCGTTCGGCGACGCCGAGCACCTCTTCGGGCGCAACGAAGAGGACGACAGCATGCGGGTCGACAAACCTGCGGATCAGCCAGGGACAAGCCACGCCGTCGATCTTCGGCCGGGCCCGCGTGACCCACAGCGTTGATCCATCGGCCCGGGGCGGCGGAACGATGCCGGCCGGGACCATCGGCAGGTCAGCCGCCGCCCAGCCGACCCGCCCGCCCTGCAGCGTGCATGCCGGAATGCCGCGATGCCGCAGATGCGCGGCGACGCCCTCGCTCAGCTTCTTTCCCTTGTGGCAGGCAACGACCACGCGGCGGCCTCCCGGATCATGGATGTGGCCGTCCGCAGCGTCCGCGAAAGGAATGGTAATGCTGGAGGGGATCCGTCGCGGGTCCTCGGCGAAATCGTCTGGCAAGCAGACGTCGATCACCAGAGGGGCATGTCCCGTCCCGATCAATCGGAACAGGTCATCGGCAGAAATGGATGTGGAGGTCGGCAGAACCTCAGGCATGCGACCGCATCTCCCGTCAATCAGGAGCCTGCGCGATGCTTGGGCATAAAGCCTGTGTTGGGGAGACCGCGTCGATCCCCGCACCGCCATCGTCGAGCCGATTGCATGCCCGTGTCAATAACGGTCGGCGCGCGAAACCGTGAAGCACCTGACTGTCTTGCTGCTACCCGCCGGCAAACCCTTGCGCTAGTGTCCCGCCAATGGACGCAGCAAGCCCAACCACCACGCCCCCTCAACGCATAAGGCGTTGGTTTTCCGGCATCTCGAAACAGCGCCTGCGCATCGCAACCGGGCTGGTGCTGTTTGCCTTTGTCGCCACGCATCTGGCCAACCACGCGCTCGGTCTCGTCTCCATCGCGACGATGGAAGAGGTACGCGACGTGCGCATCTGGTTCACGCGCTCGTGGCTCGGCACCGGCATCCTGCTGGCCTCCGCGCTCATCCACATGGTGCTCGGCATCACCAAGTTCCTGCAGCGGCAGACATGGCGCATCCGCTTCGGCGAGTTGCTGCAACTGGCCTTCGGCCTGCTGATCCCGCTGCTGCTGTTTCGCCACGTCATCGGCACGCGCATCGTTCACGAGCTCTACGGCGTCGATGACGACTACATCTACGCGCTCTTCGCCATGTGGCCGGGGGAAGCGTTGCGGCAGGCGCTGCTGATCCTGCTCGTCTGGGTGCACGGCATCATTGGGATGCACGTCTGGCTGCGGATGAAGCCGTGGTACCCGCGCTGGCAACCGGTGCTGGGCATGTCGGCGGCCATGCTTCCGGTGCTGTCCTTCGCGGGCTTTGCGGTCGGCGGGCGCGAGGTGCGCCAGCACTACACGTTCTCATCACCCATGACGCAGGCGAACGTCGCCGACGCCTACGTGCTGATGGACGTGGCGCTGTGGAGCTACGCAGGCCTGCTGCTGGCGCTCGTCGCCTTCCGCATGGCGCGCGACTGGTACGGGCGCTTCCATCCGCGTGTGCGCATTTCCTATGTCGACGGTCCGACGGTCACCTGCCACCACGGCCCGACATTGCTGGAAATGAGCCACGCCTACGGCATCCCCCACGCCTCCATCTGCGGCGGGCGCGGGCGCTGCTCCACTTGCCGCGTGCGCATCGTCGAGGGCGCGGATTCCCTGCCCCCGCCCGGCGAGACGGAGGCCCGCGTGCTGCGCCGCGTTGGCGCTGCGGGCAACGTGCGCCTCGCCTGTCAGCTTCGCCCGGCGAGCGACCTGACAGTCGCGCCCTTGCTGCCGGCTCAGCGCGCGCTCGTTGACGAGGCAGCCCGGCCAGATGCGTTCCGCTGGGGCGTGGAGCGCAACGTCACCATCATGTTCACCGACATTCGCGGCTTCACCAAGCTAACCGAGCACAGCCTCGCCTACGACATCGTCTTTATCCTCAACATGTATCTCGGGCGCATGAGCGAGGCGGTGATCGATGAGGGCGGCTATGTCGACAAGTTCATGGGCGACGGGTTGATGGCGATCTTCGGCATGAATGGCGAGCCCGGCAGTGGCGCATTGGAGGCCCTGAAGGCGGCGCGCGCCATGAGCGGCATTCTGGAAGGCCTGAACCATTCGCTGAGCGGCCAGCTCGACGAGCCCTTGCGCATCGGCATCGGGCTCGACACCGGTCCTGCCGTGCTGGGCCGCATCGGCGCTGCCCGCAACCACGACGCGGGCAACCGCATTTCAGCGCTCGGCGACACGGTGAACACCGCCAGCCGCGTGGAATCTGCAAGCAAGGAACTCGCCGCACAGCTCGTCTTCACCGAGGCGACACGCCAGGCAGCTGGATTGACCGTGGGAGACGAGCACGCACGCGAGGTGTCGTTGCGCGGCAAGGCGGAGCCAGTGCGCGTCTATTCCTTCGAACGGGCATTGAAGCTGGCATTGCCCGGCGACGACGCCGCAGCGCGCAAGGCCGACAAGGTCCCGAAACGGAAGAAATCCCGAAAGCCGACGGAAACCGCGACCTAGCGGCAGACCTTGCCAAGTCCGTCCTTGCCGTATCGGGCGAGGTCGAAATGGAAATGGTCGCGGTGGGCGGCATTGGTGTCCGGCCCCAGCGTCGTGGAGAAGTGGTTGCAGGCGTCGCCATAGACGGCGCGCAGGAACTCGCGCTCGCGCGAACCGCCTTTCCAGTCATTCTTCACGTTGATGCGCGTTCCATCGGCAAGTCGGAAGCCGGAAATGTCGATGGCGTTTGCAAAGCCATGTTCGGACAGCTTGCCGCCACGCCGGTTGTTGCGCGGGCGGCAGGAATAGGTGCCGTAATTGTCAACGGCGACAACATCCTGCCCGAAGTAGCGGCGCGCCGCCGGCAGCACGCTCAGGCGCACCCAGTCGTCGATTGCCGGAACCATCGGGCAACGCACCAGTGCGGCAGGCTTCATCTCAACGATGCCGAACCCGGCATGGGTCACCTTCACCGGGCGGATAGAGCCGCACGACTTCGGCCCGTCGAGTTCCGGCTCCATGGTGCCGTAGGCCGTGGTGTAGGAAAGCCCCGCCCGCAGGCAGGCAAGCTCGGTGTCCTTGCGCCATGGCGCGTAGGTGTCCACGAAATGGACCCCCGGCCCGGAACAGGCGGTGACCATCAGTGCGGTGAGCACGACGACGAACTTGCGGAGAACTGGCTGCATCATGAAACCAGCATTTGTACCGGACGCACTAACCGCGCGTTAACGACGCTCCAGAGCGCGGCAACACCCGCAATCCGTCTTTCGACATGGTGAATGCGTGATTAAGACCGGTCAAATTCCGGCAGGTCCTGCGGGCTGTCGCCCATCGTCTCGATGGTCGCGTATCCGCGTTCGCCCGGTGGCTCCTCGAACGGCGTCTCGATCTCGACGAAGGTGTCGGGATAGAAGCCGTTGAAACGGCTGCGCAGCGACAGCGAGTAAGCGCCGATATGGCCGATCTCGATCCAGTCGCCGGTGTCGATGGTGTCGGGCAGGTGGAAGGGGCGCGACAGGATATCGACGCTGTCGCAGGTCGCGCCGCAGACCCGGAATGGCACCAGTTCATCCTTGCCGTGGCGGCGCTTGCGCGCCGGGTCCGGAAGGAACCGCGCCGGCAGCGTGATCTTGCCGGTCCACGAATCCGACAGCGACGACCAGATGCCGTCATTGATGTAGATGCGCCGCCCCTTGCGCAGCAGCACGCGCACGATGACCGACAGGCAGCGCGCGACGATGACGCGACCGGGTTCTGCGATCAGCGGCACGTCGGAAAAGCCCGCCGCGTCCACAGCCTTCAGGATGCGCCGCATCATGGTCTCGATCTCGGGGATGGCCGAGCGGCGGTTGCCTTCGTCGCGATAGGGCGCGGGAAATCCACCGCCGATATCCAGCGCGGCCAGTTCGACGCCCGCATCCTTGCGCACCTGCGCCGCCACGCCCAGCGCGTCGCGGTAGCTCTCGATATCCGCCACCTGGCTGCCAACATGGAAGCACAGGCCTGTCTGGAAACCGATGTTGGAAATGCGCTGGACGAGTTCGGCGGCGTGGCCCGGTGCCGCGCCGAACTTCTTCGACAATTCGTAGGCCGCATGCCCCTTCGTTGCCAGCCGCACGAAGACGGTGATCGTCGCCGGGTCGATATCCAGCGCGCGCACGATCCGCAGGACCTTGGCAACCTCGTCTTCGTGATCGAGCGCAATGGCCCGGATCCGGTAGTCCTCCAGCGCCAGCCGGATATCCGACTGCGCCTTGACCGGATGCATGTAGAGAAGCTCGGCGTCTCGCTTGGCCGTGCGGGCCGCGGCGAACTCCGCGGGCGATGCCACGTCGAATGCCTCAATGCCGGCTTCCGCGAGGCAATCCAGCAGGAACTGCTCGCCATTGGTCTTCACGGCGTAGGCCGTGCGGCCCGGAAAGGCCTTCAGGAACCGCTGCGCATCCTGTTTCAGGACGGCGGGCCGGAACCCGTAGACGGGCACATCGGGCCGCAAATCGTCGACCGCGTCCCGAGCATTCGCATATCGCTGCATGAAGTGAGTCTATCCCGTGGCATGGGCCGCAATTCGATCGCGGCCATTCAGGCTTTCAGGCGGCCCGGCAATGGGTGACGCCGAGCGCCCAATGTGGCGCCTCGTTCAGCGGACAAGGCTGGCAGCAAAGCCCGACCGGACCGTTTCCCGCTGCGCGCTTTTCTACGAAATGGTCTCCGGGATTGAAACAACAACCCCGCAAGAACCATACCCGCAGTTTGCGGACATTCGACATGTCAAATGATAAGACAGGAAAAGAATGATATATATGCACTTCACTATGTTCTGACACTTCAGGGCACCGGGTCTATCGCCATGTCAAAACCCGTGACGTAATGCCCGCTGGAGTAAGATTTTGCGCACGGTAACGTCCGGTTGCGCCTGTATGCATGACCTCTGGCCCTCGCCCGGCCGCTTTGACGGAGACTGACTTGGTTACGACGACCGCACCTGATTCGCTCGCGGCCCCGATTTCCGGGCTGGAAAAGCTGGAAGCCATCAAGCTCGGTAACCAGTGTCCGCACGAGGCATTCGCCGAATTCGCCGAAAATCACGCGGCGAAGGAAGATGCACTCAAGTGCTTCGTGGAGGCGGACTTCAGAACCACCGGCCATCGCACCGACGGCCCATTGATGGGTCTGCCCGTCGGCATCAAGGACATCATCGACACAGCGGACTTCCCGACCCGCCACGGCTCGCCGATCTACCAGGACAACCAGACACTGGCGGACGCCCCTTGCGTGACCATGACGCGCAATGCCGGCGGCGCTGTCGTCGGCAAGACGGTCACCACGGAATTCGCCTATTTCACGCCGCGCGGCACGAAAAACCCCTGGAACCAGGACTACTCGCCGGGTGGCTCCTCGTCGGGTTCCGCGGCCGGGGTTGCCTCCGGGATGCTGGCCTTCGCCATCGGCACGCAGACGGGAGGCTCGGTCGTGCGCCCGGCATCCTATTGCGGCATCAGCGGCTACAAGCCGACCTTCGGCCTCATCCCCTCTCACGGCGTGAAGCCGTTTTCGTCCTCGCTGGATACGGTCGGCGTCTTCGGCGCCACGGCGGCTGACTGTGCGTTCTTCGCCGGCCAGCTGTGCGGCCGCCCGCTCGACGTGCCATCGGAGGTGAAGCCGCCGGTCTACGGCGTCTGCCGAACCTCGCAATGGGAACATGCCTGTGCGGAGATGCAGGATGCCATCGACCTCGCGGTCGAGCGCGCCACTGCAGCCGGTGCGCGCGTCGTGGAACGCGACCTGCCGTCGATCTTTGCCCGCGCCGCGGATGCCCACGCCATCATCCAGAACTACGAGGCCGTTCGCCTGCTCGCTTGGGAGTGGATGAACCGCCGCGATGAGCTCAGCCCGAAGCTGGTGGAGACGCTCGAAGAGGGCGAAGGCATTTCCGCCGAGGGCTACGATGCCGCCCGCCGCGTGGCCAAAGCCGCACGGCTTGCGCTGATGACGGCTATGGCCGACATCGACGTCCTGCTGACGCCCAGTGCGGCCAGCATCGCGCCGAAGGACCTCAACAGCACCGGTTCGCCCACGTTCAACAAGCTGTGGACGCTGATGGGCGTGCCCTGCGTGAATGTGCCGGGGATATTTTCCAGCGAAGCCTTGCCGCTCGGCGTGCAGGTTGTCGGACCCGCCTTGGGCGACCGCCAGACGCTTGCCGCCGCACAGTTTTTGCAGAACGCGCTGGCCGCCTGAGCCGTCGAGCCTGCCCCTGCGTGCAGTCCACAGTTTGCTGCAGCGCAAGAACAAAACTTGTTGGGAAAGGCTTAACTCGCGGGTAAACTCGTTAATGCGCGCGACAAGAGTCCGGCCTTTAGAGCCGACCGGGGCTGCGCCCACAGGAGGCCCATATGAGAACCGGCAAGACCCTGAACATGATGTTCCTGACCGCCGCGTTCGCGATTGTTGCAGCATTCGCGGTTGGCGCCTTGTAAGCGCATCGCATGAACGGCATGTGACGCCCGGGGAGCGGCTCCGAGTGCCACGCGCCGATCTGCAACAGACCTCTTCATCTCCGCGGCCCTGCCGACGGAACACGATACCCTCATTTCCATCGACGGAACAGACGAGCGCGAACAGCGCTGTGCGCTTCCGCTCGCGTCTCACGAATCACACAGGCGTCATGCACCCGCCGTTCTGACGTCATGTTCAGTCTCGTGAGGTCGTATGAGCGCTCGGCGGACCTGTCAGCCGTTGCCGGCGCTTGCGAGTTGTTCCCCGCCACCCTGCCCCGCCGACGCCGGCGGCGTGGTGACGCGGCTCGGCAGTCGACCCAGCATCCGGCAGCAGGCAATCGTCAGCGGTGCCTGGTTCAGCGTGTAGAAGTGGAACTCCTCGACACCGTTGGCCGACAAGTCGTCCACCTGTTCCGCCGCGACGGCTGCCGCCACGAGGCGGTGCATCTCCGACTTCGGGTCCAGCCCGTCGAACTTGTCGGCCACCCGTTGCGGGATCGTTGACTGGCAACGCGCCGCGAACTTGGAAACCTGCGGAAACGCACCGATGGGCAACACGCCCGGCACGAGATTGATGTCGATGCCGCGCGCCGCGACACGGTCGCGGAAGCGGTAGAAATAGTCATTGTCGAAGAAGAACTGCGTGATGGCGCGATTCGCCCCGGCGTCGGCCTTGGCGGCCAGCACATCGAGATCGGTCTCGAAATCCGGCGAATGCGGGTGCTTCTCCGGGTAGGCCGAAACGGAGATATCAAATTCGCCGATCTCGCGAATGCCGCGGATGAGGTCCGCCGTCGAGCCGTAGCCCTCCGGATGCGGCACGTAGGCCTCTTCCGGCCCGCCGGGCATGTCACCGCGCAACGCAACGACGTGATGCACGTCGAGCTCGCGGTAGGCCTTCACCACCGCATCGATTTCCGAACGCGGCGCCCCGACGCAGGTCAGGTGCCCGCCGGCGGTGAGCCGCGACTCGCCGGTCAGCCACTTCAACGTTTCCAGAGTCGCGGGCCGCGACGAGCCGCCCGCGCCATAGGTGACGGACACGAAGGCCGGGTTGTAGTCGGCCAGTTCCTTCATCGCCGGACGCAGCGTCTTCCACGCCTTGTCGTCACGCGGGGGAAAAATCTCGAACGAAATGGATGACGCACTCACGGGCGAACCTCTCCGCCGGCCACCTGGCCGGTCCACAATCCAACGCTCAGCCTGCGGTCGGGCGAGCGCGCGGGCGCACCGATGGATACCGAGCCGGTCAGCTTGCCGCCGGCCTCCGAGATCCAGCCGGAAAGCTGCGCGGTCGAGAAACCGAGGCGGCGATGCGCCTGCTCGGTGCGCAGGAATTCCAGCTCGTGCGGTTTGAAATCCACGATCATCAGCATGCCGCCGGGCACGAGGATGTCTATCGCACCGCGAATGGCGGCTGCCGGATCGTCCAGGAAATGTAGCACCTGGTGCATGACGACGAAATCCGCACCGCGCAATTCCGATCCAAGATCGAGCATGTCACCGCGCCGCACCTGCGCTGCCGAAAGGCCGGCCCGGTCCAGCCGGTTGCGTGCATAGGCCAGCATATCCGGCGACTGGTCGATGCCGATGGCGCGGCGGTACTTGCGTGAAAACAGCTCCAGCATCCGCGCGGTGCCGGTGCCAAGATCAACCATCAGGTCCATGCTCGCCGGCGCCAGCGCCAGCATCGCGGCCTCGATCTCTGCATCGTCGGCATGCAGCGAACGGATCGAATCCCATTCGGCCGCGTGCTCTGCGAAATACTCCGCCGCCACCTGGCCGTTTGAAGAACGCACCGTGTCGAGACGCACGCGGTCCCGCGCGATGACAGGGTCGTTCGCATCGAGTCGGGAAACCAGCGAGCGCGCCAGCGAACCGCCCTGCCCGTCAGACAGCCGGAAAAACGCCCATGTACCTTCCCGGTGCCTTTCGATGAGACCGGCTTCCAGCAGCAGCTTGAGATGCCGGCTGATGCGCGGCTGGCTCTGGCTGAGAATGTCCGTCAGGTCCTTGACGCTGCGCTCGCCCGCTGCCAGCAACGACAGGATGCGCAGGCGCGTTTCCTCGCCCGCCGCCTTCAGCGTCTGGGTCAGGTTCGTCAGTGAACCGTCCTGCGCGATGAGCACGGTCGCGAGAACCGGCTCGTTCAGGGGCGCATCGGACAAGTCGTCGGCAAAAGCCATGGGCATGCTCCAGCATGGAATATGCCTATATAAAGATATCGTTATGTTTAAATCAAGTTACCGTTTCGTCGGACGCTTGAAAGCCGCGCGCGCGGCCTCGCAATCATCGCGGACGCAGCATCCCTCGATGTGATCGTTGACCATCCCCATGGCCTGCATGAGGGCATACATGGTCGTCGGCCCCACGAACCGGAACCCGCGCTTTTTCAACGCCTTGCTCATGGCGACAGAGGCCGGGGCCGTCGGGTTCGCCATCAATGTCGCCTTGTCGACGCGCTTGGGGCGGTCCGCATCTGATGGTTCGTACTGCCACAGAAACGCGGCAAACGATCCGTACTCGTCGAGAACACCGCGCGCCACCTGCGCATTGTTGATCGCCGCTTCGATTTTGCCGCGATGGCGCACGATTCCCGCATCATCCAGCAGCCGCGCCATGTCTGTCTCATCAAACGCCGCAACCTTTGAGATGTCGAAGCCTGCGAAGGCCTTTCGGAAATTCTCGCGCTTGCGCAGGATTGTCAGCCACGAAAGGCCGGACTGGAAACCTTCGAGACACATCTTCTCGAACAGCCGCGTGTCGTCACCGACCGGATAGCCCCACTCGCTGTCGTGGTAGGCGAGATAGTCCGGCAGGTTGCCGTGCCAGAAGCACCGCGCCTTGCCATCCGGGCCTTCGATCAGTCCCTCGTTCAGTCCGCTTCCCACGGCAATTTCCCCTCGCCCGCTTTCAGGCTGCACCGGCTCATCGGCACGATCCGTACCCGGTAGGTATCCTTGTAGGCCGTCGACTTCCAGATCATCGACAGTTGGTCCCCGTCAAGCGTGATGCGGATCGTGTACTGGCGCGCCCAGTCCGGATTGGGTCCGGACGTGCAGTTTGCAAGGTATTCGCCTTGTCTCGTCCGCAGGTCGAGTGGCTCGATATCGATCAGCTTGCAGGATTCGCTGCCATGGTGGATCCAGCCCGTCTCGAAATAGTACGGGTTTGGTACCCGGTTGCGAGGTGGCTCGCTCAAGCTGTTCAGATACGGGCCGATGCAAGCGTGATCACTGCCCCACGCAACCGTTCCAGGCCTCACGTAGATGTCGCGCAGCTGGAAGCGACCGTTCAGATCGGTTTGCGCAGCGGATGGCGTCGCCGTCATGACGGCCAAGAGAACTGAAAGAGCGCTGCGCACCAACTTCATGGACGCGTCCCCTGCAGCAAGCATCGCCGCAGCGGCCCGATCCTGACGGGCTTGCTGTCACCGCCTTCTGCGAGCGGTGTCCACAACATGGTTAGCTCGCGCTCGGCTTCGCTCAGGACGAGGCTGAGCCGCCGCGGCGCGCCTTCCTCGTCCCGACCGCAGACCGCGTCGTAGGTGCCAGAAAGGCTATCCCCACGATCAGCGCGCGTCAGATGACACAGAGCCCCCTCGGGCGACCACAGGACATGGGCGTCAATATAGAACGGCCACGGCACATATCGGCGCGGCAGGTAGTCCGGATCGCCGACATATATGCAGCTGTACTGCTCACCCCACCAGGCCGCATAGGCCGGGGTCGCGCCTAAAAGCACGCAAAGAAGGGCGAACGCGAGACGCGCAGATCGGCCTGCCTGAACTGAAAACCGCGCAACCATGCACGGCACAAGATCAGCTCAATCCGGCGTCAGCATGGCCTCGGCGGGGCAAGACTCCGGCGCGATATCAGCGATAGAGCCACTGTTCGGGCAGACGAATCTTGATGGCTTCGCCGGGCTTCACCGTGCCGGGCTTCTCCACCCAGGCGAGCAACCCGCGCAGCCGCTTGGCGACCTTCGGAAACAGCAGGCCCAGCCCGTCACGGTCGGGATAGCGCTTGGCCACCGCACCGCCGGCGAGGCGGCAGGGCGCGTTCTGCCCGTCGATCTTCAGCGTGACGCCACCTTCGAAAAACATCAGCGTGCCGGGCGGCAGCATCGAAAGTCGCTCGACGCCGGATATCACCATGTTCGCGCCGATCCAGCGCGGGTTCACCTGCTCGATGCCCATGCCCGCCGCGATGCGGTCGAGTTCATCGCCGGCAACCAGCGTCAGCTGGCGCTCGTTGCGCATCTCGGTCCCGCGCTTGTACCACGGCTCGCGTGCGCCGGATGGCCGCGTGATGCCCGCGTGGCGGTCGCTCGGAATGCCCTCGTAGGTCAGGTCGAGCTGGTCGACGCTGCCGGTCTCGAATCCGTCCGCAAGCGCGGCATAGACCGCCTCAAGACGGCCCTCGATGTTGCGGGCCGGCAGGATGTCGAGTTCCTCGTAGTCGCTGATCGCCTCGGTGGGACTTGCGGCCAGTGTCATTGCGCCATTCCTCGCGTTGCAAAGGTCGGACGGTCAGGTTTCGCGCGGACCGTCGATGAGCCGGATGATGCGCTCGGTCACGTAGCGCGCCGGTGCCTGCGCAAGCAGGGTCGCGACGACGGCCGGCGGAAACGCGAACGCCCATGCGCTCATCCAGCGCGAAAGGAAGTCCGGCGGCAACCCGATATTTGTCGCCGTCACGATTCCCGACATCAGGAAGCTCATGATGAACGCCATCACGATGGGAAAAATAAGTCGCGCCTTGCCGGTCATGGCTTGTTTCTTCGCTACCTTGTCAGCCGCTTGTACTTGATGCGCTTGGGGATCAGCGAATCCGCGCCCAGACGGCGCTTCTTGTCTTCCTCGTAGGCCTCGAAGTTGCCCTCGAACCACTCCACGTGGCTGTCGCCTTCGAAAGCAAGGATATGCGTGGCGAGGCGGTCGAGGAACATCCGGTCGTGGCTGATGACCAGCACGCAGCCGGCGAAATCCTCCAGCGCGTCTTCCAAGGCTGCCAGCGTCTCGGTGTCGAGGTCGTTGGTCGGCTCATCGAGCAGCAGGACGTTGGCGCCGGACTTCAGCATCTTGGCGAGGTGGACGCGGTTGCGCTCACCCCCCGAAAGCCCGCCGACCTTCTTCTGCTGGTCGCCGCCCTTGAAGTTGAAGGCGCTGGTATAGGCGCGGCTGTTCACGTCCTTCTTGCCAAGCCAGATGACTTCGTCACCGCCGGAGATTTCCTCCCAGACGGTCTTGCCGGCTTCCAGCGTGTCGCGTGACTGGTCGACATATCCAAGCTGCACCGTGTCGCCGAGGCGAACCGACCCCTCGTCCGGCTCTTCCTGGCCCGTCAGCATGCGGAACAGCGTCGTCTTGCCCGCGCCGTTCGGCCCGATGATGCCGACGATGCCGCCGGGCGGCAGCTTGAACTCAAGGTCGTCGATCAGCAGCTTGTCGCCGTAGCTCTTCTTCAGGTCCTTCACCTCGATCACGACATCACCGAGGCGCTCGCCCGGCGGGATGATGATCTGGGCGGTGCCCGGTGCGCGCTCCTGGTTGCGCTTCAGCAGTTCGTCATAGGCGTTGAGGCGCGCCTTGGACTTGGCCTGCCGGGCGCGCGGGCTCTGGGAAATCCACTCGCGTTCGCGCTCGATGGCGCGCTGGCGCGAGGCTTCCTCGCGGCCTTCCTGCTGCATGCGCTTGGCCTTCTGCTCGAGATAGGCCGAGTAATTGCCCTCGTAGGGGATGCCGCGGCCACGGTCGAGTTCGAGAATCCAGCCCGTCACGTTATCGAGGAAGTAGCGATCGTGGGTGATGATGAGCACGGCGCCGGGGAACTCGCGCAGGTGGTTTTCAAGCCACGCGACGGTTTCGGCATCGAGATGGTTGGTCGGTTCGTCGAGCAGCAGCAGGTCGGGCTGCGACAGCAGCAGCTTGCACAGCGCGACGCGGCGGCGCTCACCGCCCGACAGGTTGTCGACGGGCGAATCCGCCGGCGGGCAGCGCAGCGCGTCCATTGCCTGCTCCACCTTGCTGTCGAGGTCCCACAGGTTCTGCGCGTCGATCACGTCCTGCAGCTTGGCGGCCTTCTCCGCGTTCTCGTCGGAGTAGTCCATCATCAGCTCGTTGTACTGGTCGAGGATCGCCTGTTGCTCGGCGACGCCTTCCATGACGTTGCCGCGCACGTCCTTGGTTTCGTCGAGCTGCGGCTCCTGCGGCAGATAGCCGACCTTGGCACCATCCGCGACCCACGCCTCGCCGTTATATTCCTTGTCGAGGCCGGCCATGATCTTCAGCAGCGTCGACTTGCCCGCGCCGTTCGGCCCCAGCACGCCGATCTTGGCGTCGGGGTAGAAGGACAGGTGGACGTTCTCGAGGATCTTCTTGTTGCCGTAGGCCTTGGTCAGGCCGGACATGTGATAGATGAACTGGCGTGCCATGCCGCGCGTGCCTCTTGAGCTTTGATTGGGGGTGCGGCGGCCTGCGCGCCGCCTTTCAATGCGTTGCACGCGATGTAGCGTTTCGCGGCGGCGAAAACAATCAGCCCCCGCCGAACTTGTCCCCGAAATGACCTTCTGCGCGGCGCATGACCCCCATCCCGCCGCCACAATCACCGTGATATGAAGGGCGCATGGCTGACGCAGCGGCAATGAAGGTCTTCATCTCCTATTCGCGCAAGGATCGCGAATTCGTCGCACGCGTGGTCGATGCGCTGGAGGCCGAGGACGGCATCGAGGTCTTCCGCGACACCGACGACATTCTCCCCACCGAGGAATGGCAGGACCGGCTCGAACAACTCGTGCGCGAGGCCGATACCATCGTCTTCGCGCTCAGCCCGCACTCGGCAAAATCCGAAGTCTGCCGCTGGGAGGTGGACCTCGCTGAAAGCCTGAACAAGCGCTTCGCGCCCATCGTCATCCGCGATGTGGAAGGCGAAGCGATCCCGCCCGCGCTGGCCAAGCTCAACTACATCTTCTTCACGACAGATGCCGAGTTCGACCGGTCCATCGGCAATCTCGTCGCGGCGCTGAACACCGATATCGACTGGATCCGCGAACACACCCGCCTCGCCAACGTGGCGCGCCGCTGGGACCTGCGCGGCCGACCTGCGATCAACACCTTGCGCGGCAGCGACCTGAAGTCCGCGGAAGAATGGATCGCGACCCACCCCGGCAACGCGCCGCAGCCGACCGACCTGCACCACGCCTTCATCCAGGCGAGCCGCGCAGCCGCCACCAAACGCCAGCGCATGACCGTTGGCGGGTCGCTGGCCGCAGCAGTCATCGCCATCGCGCTGGCGGGCTACGCGCTCGTGCAGCAGCGGGTGGCAACCGCAGAACGCGACCGCGCCGTGATCGCGGAAGGACTGGCGGAGACCCGGGCCGTTGCCGAGCGCAAGGCGCGCGACGAGGCGGAAACCGCCCTGCGCACCGCGACCGACAGCGCCAACCGCATGGTGTTCAAGCTTGCCGAGCGCTTCCGCGATTCCTCCGTGCCCGGGCGGGTGATCCAGCAGATTCTCGACGAGGCCCGCACGCTGCAGGACGAACTCTCCGCGAACTTCCCCGATGACCCGGAGCTTCAGCGCAGCCGTGCCTTCGCGCTGATCCAGCTTGGCGACGTCTACCGCAACCTCGATGATCTCGCGAAGGCGGAAGCAGCCTATGGCGAGGCGCTGGACACGTCGCGCAACGTGGCACGCCTTGATGACGCCAAGACCATCTGGAAGCGCGACGTGCTGCTTGGTCTCAACCGGCTCGGCGACGTGCGCCTCCGCGAAGGCGATACGGTCGCCGCCGAAGTCTTTTTCGCCGAGGCGCTGGAGATTGCCCGCAACGTTTCGCAGGCGAACCCCGATAGCGGCCTTTATCAGCGCGACGTGTCCATCGGGCTGGAAAAGCTGGGTAACCTGCGGCGCGAGGCTGGCGATTATTCCGGCGCGCTGAAACGCTACGAGGAAAGCATCGCGCTGGGCCGCGCGCTGGCGCAGGCGAATGCCGACACCGCGGACTTCCGCTATGACCTGACCGTGACGCTCGACAAGGTTGGCCGGATGAAGCTGGAGACCGGCGACCGGCAAGGCGCGCTGGCAAGCTTCACCGAGGAAGAAGCGCTTGCGCGCGAACTGTCCGCAAGCGACCCGGACAATACCACGTACCGGCGCGCGCTCGTCATCGCGCTCAACAATCTGGGACGCGCCAGCCAGCTTTCCGGCGACCTTGCAGCATCGCGCGACGCGCACACCGAGAGCCTGGAACTGATGCGCACCGTCGCGGCGACCGACCCGGACAACACCGAGTGGCAGCGCGATATCTCGATGGGCCTTCATCGCCTCGGCGACGTGCACATGGAACGCGGCGACGTGGCGGCTGCCCGTGATGCCTACACCCGGAGCCTGCGCACATCGCTGGACCTCGCATCCCGCGATCCATCCAATGCGCTTTGGCTCGACGACATTGCCATCGGCCACGAAAGGCTGGGTGACACCTTCCTCAAGACGGAAAGCCCCGGCGAGGCAGCCGCCTCGTTCCGCAAGGCGGAAAGCGCTCGGCGCCAGCTTCTGGAGCGCGACCCTGAAAACCCGCTCCTGTCGCGCCAGTTGTCCTACGTCCTCGACAAGCTCGGCAACGCGCGCGAACTGCAGAACGATCTTGCAGGCGCTGAACGCTCATTCACCGAAAGCGCAGCGTTGCGCCGCCGCCTGGTGGCGGAAAGCGCCGGTGACCCCGTATTGCGTCGGGAACTGTCGGACGCGCTGAACCGCGCCGCCGACATGCAGATGCGGCGCGAGGCTTTCGCCACCGCGCGTGCGACCTATCGCGACAGCCTCGCCATCCTGCGTGAACTGGTATCGCAAAAGCCCGAAGACGTCTCGCTGCAGACTTCCATCGCCTATCACCTGTTTTCCATCTACGTTTCGACCGAGGCACCGGCAGAAAAGCGCGCGCTGCTGGAAGACATGCTGGCCGTTCTGGAACCGCTGGAAACGGCGGGTATGATCCCGCCCGATTTCGCCAATTGGCCCGACCTTGCGCGCGGTGAATTGCAGGCTCTGCCGGTGACAGCAGCGACCCCGACGTCGAGCGAACCGGCTGATTGATCGCCCGGCCCGAATGTTGCCGCAGCGACAGGTTCAACATTAGTCTTCCCTGCCCACACGCAACGCCAATCCGAGAGACGTTCCCGACCGCATGAGTAGCAGTGCCGCAAAGACCAAGGTCTTCATTTCCTATTCGCGCCGTGACCGGGAATTTGTCTCCCGCCTGATCGATGCGCTGAAGGAGGTCGAGGACATCGAGGTATTCCGCGACACCGACGACATCCTCCCCACCGAGGAATGGCGCGGGCGGCTGGAACACCTCATCCGCACTTGCGACACCATCGTCTTTGCGCTCAGCCCGGATTCAGCAACCTCCAGCGTCTGCGCGTGGGAAGTGGAACTGGCCGAAACCCTGAACAAGCGCATCGCGCCCATCGTGATCCGCGATGTCGAGGGCACGGATATTCCCCCGTCCCTGTCGAAGCTCAACTACATCTTCTTCACCAACGACCGCGAGTTCGACCGATCCATTGGCAACCTCGTCGCGGCGTTGAATACCGATATCGGCTGGATCCGCGAACACACGCGGCTCGGCACGCAGGCGCGCCGGTGGGACATGCGCTCGCGCCCGGTTCTGAACCTCATGCGCGGCAACGACCTGACGGCGGCCGAAGACTGGCTCGCCTCCCATCCGCGAAACGCCCCGGACCCGACCGAACTGCACCACGCGTTTATCCAGGCGAGCCGCCGCGCCCACACCAAGCGCCAGCGCATCGTGCTGGGAAGCTCGGTCGCCGCAGCGGTGGTTGCCGTGGTTCTCGCGGGATTTGCGTTCGTGCAGCAGCAGGCGGCATTGCGCAGCGAACAACTGGCAACAGCCGAGCGCGACCGCGCCGAGGCGGCCCTGCGCACCGCGACGGACGGTGCCAACAGGCTGGTCTTCGGTCTGGCGCAGAAATTCAAGAACGCGCCGGTGCCCGGCCAGATCATCAAGTCGATCCTGGAAGAGGCCCACGGGCTGCAGGAAGCGCTTTCGGAGAATTTCCCCGATGATCCGCGCCTGCAGCAGAGCGAGGCTGCCGCACTTGTCGAACTTGGCGACATCTACACGCGCATCGGCAATCTCGGTGAGGCATCGGCGGCCTACGAGGAGAGCCTGAAGCTCGCCCGCGTTCTGGCAGCGCGCGATGCCGCCAACCTGCAATGGCAGCGCGATGTTTCTTACAGCCTGAGCAAGATCGGCGATGTGCGGCTCTACGCGGGCAACGCGCGCGATGCGCTGGCCGCCTACGAGGAGAGCCTCACCATCGCCCGCGCGATTGCGGCGAAGGACCCCGGCAAGACCCAGTGGCAGCAGGACGTCGCCGAATTGCTTGAAGCCCTCGGTGATTTGCATCTCTACGCCGCGGACACGCAGGCCGCGCTGGCAACGCTGACGGAGTCCCTCGACATTCGCCGGACGCTCGTCGACATCGAACCGGAAAACGAAGGCTGGCAGCGCGATGTCGCCGTCAGCCTCAACAAGATGGGCGACGTCCTGCGCCGGACCGGGGACGCGAAGGCGGCGCTCGCCTCCTACGACCGCAGTCTCGGCATTGCCGGCGCGCTGGCAGAGGCCAACCCGGACAACACCCGCTTCCAGCGCGACGTATCCTACAGCCACAACAAGATCGGTACCCTGATGCTCGCCTCCGGCGACAATGCGAGCGCGCTGGCCTCCTTCGAGGCAAGCTTGCGAATCGCCCGCCTGCTCTCCAACCGCGACAGCGAGAACACCCAGTGGCGGCGCGACGTGGCGTGGGTTCTGGAGGCCATCGGCGAAGTCCGACGCGATGGCGGCAGCCCGAAGGCGGCACTGATCGCATATGCCGAGAGCCTGAAAATTCGCCGCGCGCTGGCCGAGCGGGACCGCGGAAATTACCGCTGGCAACGCGACCTCGCCGTGAGCCTGACGGAAGCGGCCAACCTGCACCGTCTAGACAACGAGCCGGAGCCTGCGCGCGCAGCGCTGTCCGAGGCCGTCGCAATCGAGGAAGCGCTGGTCGCGCACAATCCTGGCAACGAGAAATGGCAGGGCGATCTGGCGGCGAGCCTCGCGGCGCTTGGCGAGGTGCAGCACGGCCTTGCAGACACGGAAGCGGCTTCAAAAAGCGTCACCCGCGCGCTTGAACTGCAGCGCAAGCTTGCAGAGGCCGAACCGCAGAACACGCAGGCGCGCATCGATCTGCTGGAAGCCCTCGTCCGGGTTGGCCGCTACGCAGAGAATGCGGACATGCGGCTGTCCGCGCTGGAAGAAGCGCGAGCAATCGCGGCGGACTGGGCCGGCGACGGGCCATTGGCGGGTGCGGGCGAGCAATGGGCAGAAATCGTGCGCGCGGAACTCGCCAGGCTGCCGGTTCGGAACGCAAGCCAGTGATAACCGTTGGGAATTCACGCAACCCGCGACTAGTATCTTCCTCGCGTAGCGGAAACTGACTGGAAACAGGCGAAACCACCATGGCCATCCTCGGACCGATGAACCGCATCAAGCCGCTGGATGAAGGCGACTTCTTCTGCCCCAAGTGCAATGACCAGACGAGCTATCAGGCCAAGGAAGTGCGCCGGTGGTTTTCGTTACTCAACGTACCGCTGCTGCCGATGGCCCACCCCGAGGGCGTGGTCGAGTGCACGATCTGCAACGGCACCTACGAACTCAACGTCCTCGACGCGACCCTCAATGACGACGAGGAGGCCTTCCTCGAAAACTTCGAGCAGGCGATCCTGCACGCCATGCTGCTGCTGATGATGTCGGATGGGCACATCGACGATGCGGAGGTCGAGGCCGTGATCGCGGTCTACGCCAAGCTGACCGACAAGCAGCTGACCAAGGACGAATTGCTGGCCGCCGCCGAACATGCCCACGAGGCCGGCCACAACCTCAGCGACTATCTCCAGTCTATCGCCGATGTCCTGAATGATGACGGCAAGCGATTGGTGATCCGCTCCATGGCGCTCGTCGCCAATGCCGATGGCAAGATGGACGAGGCCGAGCGCGACACAATCGTGGAGTGCGCCGGCGTCATCGGCCTTGCGCGCACCACCGCGCTGCAGATCCTCGACGATCCCTCCTGACGCAAGACGGGCCGGAAGCTGTCGCCACCGGCCCGACGAATTCAGTTCATGTTGCCCGCAATGCGGACCGTGCCCTTAGCGCCAGTAGGGCGAACGGCATTGGCGCACGTTGCCGGAATAGCTGACCCAGGTGTTGTCGTACGCGTCGTACGAGCGGTACTGGCTGTGGCACCAGTTCACGTGACGACGGGTGCGCCAGCTGCCGGACCGGTGGTGGTGGCGGCGGGCATAGTAGCGACGGTCGTAGTAGCCATCGTGATGGCGCGTGATCACGTGCCCGGCGATGCCGCCGATGATGAGGCCGGTCACGAGGCCGCCATCGGCTTTCGCCGGCGCGGGATTGGTGACGGCAAGGCCTGCGACGAGCGCACCGGCCATGGCGAGGGCGGTCAAGGTTTTCATGTCTGTCTCCCTTGGTTTTCTGCCGCGTTGAGGGGGATGTGCGGCAGTACGACAGGGGGAGCGTTCCCGCCCCCAGCGGTTCAAGTTTGTCCACCGAAATGCGGCGGTGCAGTGACGATATCGTGGCGGCAGCCACATTCCACAATGCGCGCCTCTGCCATCGTCGCCGGTCCGGTTAACGCCGCCTTAACGCCTCGCGCCCTCCAGACGCACGAAAGCCGGATGGCGGAACCACCCGGCTTTGCGTGTCAATGTTTGGCGGTTTCGCCGCCGGTGTTAGCCCCAGTAGGGCGAACGGCACTGGCGAACGTCGCCAGAATAGCTGACCCACGTGTTGGAACGCGCGTCATACGAACGGTAGCGGCTGTGGCACCAGTTCACGTGACGGCTGCCATGGCCACGGTGCGCGCGGGCACGGTAGTGGCGACGCTGACGGTAGTCGCGGTGGTGCTCGTTCAGGATGGCACCAGCGGCACCACCAATGATGAGACCGGTCACGAACTTGCCGCTGTCGGCCTTCGCCTCGGTCGGGGCAACTGCGATCGAGCCGGCGGAAAGTGCTGCGGCAAGACCGAAGACACCAAGTGCTTTCATGTACTTATTCATCACATACTCCTCTCGAACGCCGGCATTTGCCTTTTCGGCAGGCGTTCACTCGTGCGGCTGTCTTCGACTTGCCCGTCCGTTCAATTGTCGGCGGGAACACTCCCGGCCGGGCTGTTACAACCGCAGGGTCAATTCCAGTTCCCTGCTCGGGTACAACAACGGCTGAAGAGGGATGGGGTTCCCGATTGAATCCGGCGTTGAATCCATTGTCGGGTTGCATTGGTCGGGAACTGTGCGAACTTAAGCGCGCGCCCGCACGGGCCACGGAACCAAGGCTCCGTTACGAGAGCCAACCGCAAGCCAAGGGGAGACCTCTTTCATGACTGCAAATCGATTTGTGACGCGCGCTGCTGCCGCGATTGTCGGCGTGGCGATGGCTGCCGGCACCATGTCGGCGCCTGTACGCGCCCAGGAAGCGCAGGACTACCTGCTGGCCACCGCATCCACCGGCGGCACCTACTATCCGGTCGGCGTGGCGCTCGCCACGCTGGTCAAGGTCAAGCTGCAGCCCTCGCAGAAGATCAACATGTCGGCGATCAACTCCGCCGGGTCCGGCGAGAACGTGAAGCTGATCCGCGAGGACGAGGTTCAGTTCGCCATCCTGCAGGGCCTTTACGGCGCCTATGCCGCTAAAGGCACCGGCCCGCTGGAAGCCGATGGCCCGCAGGAGCACCTGCGCTCCATCACCATGCTGTGGCCCAACGTCGAGCACTTCATCGTGAAGAAGAGCGCCGCCACCACTGGCACCATCGACGATGTCATGGCGCTCAAGGGCAAGTCGGCAGCCCTCGGCAGCCAGAATTCCGGCACGCTCGGCTCCAATCGCACGATCCTCGGCAATCTCGGCCTCAACATCGAGGAAGACCTGAACCTGGTCTATGCCGGCTACGGCCCTTCGGCGGACGCCATGCAGAACGGCCAGGTCGATCTCGTCTCCACGCCCGCAGGCCCGCCGGTCGGCGCGGTCTCCAAGCTCTTCGCCACCATGGCCGATGACCTCGCCATTCTGGAATTCAACGATGAGCAGGTGAAGAAGGCCAACGGCGAGTTCGAAGAACTGTGGACCCCGTTCACCATCAAGGCCGGCACCTATCCGGGCATCGACAAGGACATCAAGACGATCGCCCAGCCGAACTTCCTTGGCGTGCGCGACAGCGTTCCGGAAGAGACGGTCTACCAGATCACCAAGACGATCTACGAGAACCTCACCTTCCTTCAGGGCATCCACAAGGCAACCGCCAACATGAGCCTTGAAGCCGCAATTGCCGGCCTGCCGGTGAAGCTTCACCCCGGCGCGATCCGCTATTACGAGGAAGCCGGCGTCACGATCCCCGACCGCCTGAAGTAAGCGGACGGAAACGCACGCAACGCGGACCGGCCTGGGCGCCGGTCCGCCATCGCCACCATTGCATCCGTGCGAGGCAGCATGAGCGCACCCTCAACCCATGACGCGGACGAGGAAGCCGGCGCCTATACCGGCGGTGAAGTGCGCGAATTCAGCGGCGCACTGGGCACACTGTTCTTTGCAGTGTGCATCGGCATCTCCCTGCTTCACGTCACAGCGAACCTCTTCGGCCCGGCCCTGTCCCAGTGGCTGACGGGCATGAAGTTCATCGCCGTGCACTTCGCGGGCTTCGCCTTTCTCTGCGCGCTTCGCTACCCGCTCTTTGCGGCCCGTTCGCCGGGCGTGGCGCGCATGGTCCTGTGGTTCGACCTCGCCTTCGGCACCGCCGCAGCGCTGGCAACGATCGGCATACTGGCGTCCGAAAACGCGATCTACGCGCGCGGCGTCCATCTCGCCCCACACGAATGGGCGATGGCGCTGTTCGTGATCTTCTCCGCACTGGAACTCACCCGCCGTGCGACGGGCTGGATCATCCCGGCCATCGCGCTCATCGCCCTCACCTATGTGAGCTGGTGGGGCGGCATGATCTCCGGCGTCTTCCGCTTTGCGGGTCTGTCGTTCGAAACGGTCATATTTCGCTCGATCTTCTCCGACGAGGGCATGTTCGGGATCATCGGCAACATCTCGGCGAGCTTCGTGTTCCTGTTCATCCTGTTCGGCGCGTTTCTGGTGCGCTCCGGGGCGGGCGAATTCATCATCGACCTTGCCCGCGCGCTGGCCGGCCGCTTCGTCGGCGGGCCGGGCTTCGTCGCGGTCATGTCATCCGGGCTGACCGGCACGATCTCCGGCTCTGCGGTCGCCAACACCGTGTCCACCGGCGTCATCACCATTCCATTGATGAAGCGCTCCGGCTTTCCGCCACGTTTTGCAGCCGGCGTCGAGGCAGCCTCCTCCACCGGTGGCCAGTTGATGCCGCCGATCATGGGCGCCGGCGCCTTCGTCATGTCGAGCTACACCCAGATCCCCTATCTCGACATTGTCGCCGTCAGCTTTCTGCCGGCCGTCGTCTACTTTCTGTCAGTCGGCTTCTTCGTGCGCATCGAGGCCAAGCGCCAGAACCTGAGCGTCCTCGATCACGACACACCCAAGGCGCTCGACGTGCTGAAGCGCGGCGGGCCGGCCTTCCTGTTTCCCATCGGCCTTCTGATCGGGTTGCTGATCTACGGCTTTACACCGACCTACGCCGCCTGCTGGGCGATCTTGGCGGTGATCGCCGCAAGCTGGCTGACGCCGAACCGGATGGGACCGCGTGCGGTTCTGGAGGCTCTGGCACTGGGTGCACGCAACATGATCATGACCGGCGTGCTGCTCATTACGGTTGGGCTGATCGTCAACGTCATCGCCATGACCGGCATCGGCAACACGTTCTCGCTCATGGTGGCTGAATGGGCGGGCGGCAACCTGCTCGTCGCCATCGTGCTGATCGCGCTGGCCTCGCTGGTGCTCGGCATGGGCCTGCCGGTGACGGCCGCCTATATAGTGCTGGCGACGCTTTCGGCTCCGGCCCTTCACGCACTCATCCAGAACAATGCGCTGGTGGATGCCATGGTCGCGGGCTCGGTGCCGGAAGCGGCCCGCATGGCCTTCATGCTGGTCAACCCGGACGCGGTGGCCCAGTTGGCCGAGCCGATGTCGCTCGAAGCCGCCCGGGCGTTGGTTGCGGAAACCCCGCCCGAGATCCTCTCCATCACCTATGACCAAGTGCTGGATCCGGCTGTCGTCACGGCAGCCCTGCTCTCGGCGCATCTCATCATCTTCTGGCTGAGCCAGGATTCAAACGTTACCCCACCGGTCTGCCTGACGGCCTTTGCCGCGGCAGCCATCGCCAAGACACCGCCGATGGCAACAGGGCTCATGTCGTGGAAGCTCGCCAAGGGCATGTACCTGGTGCCCGTGCTCTTCGCCTACACCAACTTCGTTGGGGGAACGCTGCCGGAAGTGCTGGCGATCTTTGTCGCGGCAACCCTCGGCGTCTACGCGCTCGGCGCGGCGATCGAGGGGCACATGGAAGCTCCGCTCAACTGGCCGCTGCGAATATTGACCGCGGCGGCAGGCGTGGCGCTGATCTGGCCCAACACGCCACTGCTGGAAATCGCCGGCGGCATCGTTGTGCTGGGGATACTGTTCTGGAGCATCCGCACCGACCGGCGCTCCCGCATCGCTGTCTGACACCGCGAACACGCAAAAAAGAACCCGCGAAGCACGAACGCTTCGCGGGTCGAACAGGTCTTCTCTCGAAATCGGTTCGTTCTCTTAGACCGCCTGGCCGAGAACGACGACATTGGTGTTGAGCGGAACACGAAGGTAGAGGTCCTCGATGTTCTCGTTGGTCATCCGGATGCAGCCCGAAGACATGGCTTGGCCGATGGTCCACGGCTCGTTGGTGCCGTGGATGCGGTACATGGTGTCGCGGTTGCCCTGGTAGAGGTACAGCGCACGTGCACCCAGCGGGTTGTCGCGTCCACCCGGCATGCCGCTGGCGTACTTGGCCAGTTCCGGCTGGCGGGCGATCATCTCGGCAGGCGGCGTCCAGGTGGGCCATTCCTGCTTGCGCTTGACCTGCGCATTGCCGGCCCAGCCAAAGCCTTCGCGGCCAACGCCGACGCCGTAGCGGATCGCGGAATTGTTCTCGAGCGTCAGGTAGAGAAAGCGCTGCGAGGGATCGATGACGATCGTGCCGGGACGCTCGTTCGTGTAGTACGGGACAAGCTGACGCTTGAAGCGTTCCGGAACGGTGTAGTCCGAGCGTCCACCGTAGACCGGCGGTTCGACGAGAACGCGGACACCGCCGTGTTTCTTGTAGGGGGAAGCCGAGACCGCATCTGCGGCAAAGACAGCTGCCGTTGCGGCCAAACCTGTGAGCAATTGACGCCTGTGCATTTTCGGTAATCTCCTCGTTGCCGGACCCGTCCGGCTTGCCTACTCAATGCCGTACCCTCGAGTTGGGTTCCCACATTGCTGCTCACAAGCATCCACGAAGCGGTAGTGCGAACGCGGCGTGACCGCGTTCGGCGCAAATCGACGACAATTGACCAAATGGCTGAAACACAAAGAAAAACCCGCGGAGGAGGCCCCCGCGGGTTTGCTGTCTTAACAGGTCGTTAATTTTCTCAGACGGGCGTGCCCAGAACCACCACGCGGGTGCCCATCGGCACGCGTTCGTAGAGATCCTCGATGTCGTCGTTGACGAGACGAATGCAGCCAGACGACATGGCCTGGCCGATGGTCCACGGCTCGTTGGTGCCGTGGATGCGATACAGCGTGTCCCGCCCGCCCTTGTAGAGATACATGGCGCGCGCACCCAAGGGGTTCTCCGGGCCGCCAGGCATGCCGTTGCGATACTTGGCAAGGTCCGGGCGGCGCTTGATCATTTCCGCAGGCGGCGTCCAGTCCGGCCACTCCGCCTTGCGGCGGATGTTCGCGCGGCCCGACCATGCGAAGCCTTCGCGGCCGACGCCGACGCCGTAGCGCATGGCTTCGCCATCCTTCATCACCAGGTAGAGATATTTGCTGGACGGATCGATGACGATCGTGCCCGGCCGCTCCTTGGTCTCGTATTTCACCAGTTGGCGGCGATACTGCTTGGGCAGCTTGTAGTTGGGGCTGCCGCGGTAGCTCGGCGGGTCGACATACACGCTCATGCCACCGTGTTCGCCGAACGGCGAGGCGATGGCCGACGATGCCGACAGCGCCGCAGCGCTGGCACCGAGGCCGAGGAGGAATTCACGACGTTTCATTTTCAGGCTCCAAAACCGGGGGGAAATCTTGTTTGCGCGTCTCATAAAGACGCGCGGCGCGGACCGTCAGGCCGCGACCCGTGGCGGTTTCGGTTGCTGGGCGTGAGAGATGCCGTCCGGCAGGCGTACCTCGTGAGACACGAAGTCCCAGCCGCCAAACATGATGCTGGAGACGAACGCCACGATGGCCGGTGCATCCACGGTGCAATGGCTGGAACAATGCGCCTTGCCGGAGCGCAACTGGTGCTTGCTGTCATCCTCGACGGGCGCGAGCGGCACGCTTTCGAGCGCAAGGGAGAACTCGTTGCCGTGGGCGGCGATCAGCGCGCGCTCCACGTCGCAGGGCTTGCCATCCTTGGCGCTCTCGGCCGCCGATGCCGCTGCATTGCCTGCAACGCCGGGCATGCCGAGGCCGAGAACGGCGACGACCATCAAGGCCGCCAGCCCCCTCTTTGCAAACCCGTGCATGAGTCGTGCGATTGCAAGCATGCCCCCTCACTACCAGCATGGCCGCCGGAGCGATATTGCAAGCCAGCAACATTGACGGGAATGTGAATCCGCCGCTTGGCGCTGGACGAGAGGGATTTGCTGGAACAATCTGTCAGCATCGACCTGAAAACAGCCAAATGTGAGCCATCATGCCGGAAATCACGCGTCACACCCTGCCTGCCCGCCGGGGCAAGGCCATTGCGGTCAATGCAGGCCAGTCCATCCGCATCATCAACACCCACGGCACGCAGGTCGTCGACTTCTGGGCCTATGTCGCCGGCCACATGAGCGAGTTCATCGGCGTCGAGCAGTCGCGCGCCACCTGGACGCGGCTCTACCCCAAAACCGGCGACGGCCTGTATTCGAACCGCCGCCGCGCGATCATGACCCTGACGGAGGATACCTCGCCGGGCCGCCACGACACCGTGATGGCGCCTTGCGACAACGAGCGCTACGGCTTGCTCGGCTGCAACGAGTACCACGACAACTGCAAGGACAATCACCACGCAGGCCTGCTGGGGCTGGGCCTCACCGTCCCCTTCACGCCGGGGTCGATCAACCTGTTCATGAACATCCCGTGGGATGACGAGGGCAACCTGGAATTCGCCCCGGCGCTCAGCAATCCCGGCGACTACGTCACCATCCGCGCCGAGGTCGACTGCATCGCGGTGATGTCCGCGTGCCCGCAGGACATCCTGAAGATCAACAGCCAGAAGCCTGTCGAGGCGCACTACGAGATCTTGCCCGCCTGAGAGCCCCGAACGAAAAAGGGCCGGCGCGATGGCCGGCCCTTCAAACAGGTTAGGGTGACAATCAGGGCTTGATGTAGGTGTAGCCCTGCTGCTGCAGGTAGGAGAGCTCCGCGACGCCGGACGGCACGATGTCTTCCTCGAAGACCTCGAACAGGTCGTTTTCGTAGGAGATGTTCCGGCCGACCAGCGTGTTCTTGCAGACGCTGAACGCAACCTGCTGGGACTTCAGGCTGGTGACGTCGGACTGCAGCTTTTCGTTGGTCTTGGCATCCTGGAGCAGCGACACGCCGTTGCCGTGCAGGACGACCTTCACCTCGATATTGTCGCGACCGACCGCGTTGATGTGGTTCTGGATGTTACGCAGTGCGCCGCGATAGGCCTTCGCGTCTTCGCCGCCCTCGTAATTGATGTGATAGACGACCTTCTGCTTGCCATACCGGTCATCGGCAACCGCCTGCGCGGTGTTGAGCGAGATCAGGGTGACGGCGAATGCGGCGATTGCAAAAATCAGTCTCATGGCGGGTCCCTCCCCGTGGTTGTACTGGGCTGCGATATAATCACCATATCATCCGGGTAGATCCCGGAATATTGCATTTAAATCCTGTGCATTTCAGTTCGTTTCCGCAAGCTGCGCCAGCGCACCTGCCAGAACCCTCGCACCTGCCGTGCAGGCCTCCGGCTCGGCCCACTCGTCGGGATGGTGGGACAGCCCGCCCCGGCAGGGAATGAAGATCATCCCCGACGGACAGGCCGACGCGATGTGTGCCGCATCGTGGAACGCCCCCGAAGCCAGTGGCTTGTGGGCAAGCCCGGCCCCATCGGCTGCCTGTGAAATCGCGGACGTGACCGGATCGGGAAATGCGACCGGTTCAAGCGACGTCGTCAGCTGCGTGTCGGCTGTGCATGGCTGCACGGCCTCGGCGATGATGTCAGCGACCTTGCCTCCCCGCTCGTCGAGCACCGCCGCATCCGGGTGCCGGAAGTCGATGGAAAACCGCACCGCAGCGGGAATGGTGTTGGGCGAATTCGGCTCGATGGAAAGGTGCCCGACGGTGAAGCGGACGATATCATCCGTGTCCGCCATGAGCGTGTTCAGCGCGGCAATCGCGCGCATCGCCGCCTGAAACGCATCCTTCCTGCTTGCCTGCGGAACGGTTCCCGCGTGGCCGGGCTCGCCCTCGACGCGAACGGTGAACCAGCGCACGCCCTGTATGCCGGTGACGACACCGATGGGCAGTTCCTCGCGTTCCAGCACCGGTCCCTGCTCGATATGAGGCTCCACATAAGCATGAACCGGAAAGCCCGGCGCGATCCGCTCGATATCCGGCGCGGCATCGAGGGTGGATCGCAGAGCGCTCTCAAGCGAAATGCCGGCATCGTCTGTCTGGGCGGGGTCGGACACGGCCCCGCTGACAAAAGCACGCGACCCCGTGCAGGGAACATGGAAGCGCCCGCCCTCCTCGTTGGTCCATGCCACGCAGGTCACCGGACGCGCTGTCTCGATCCCGGCGTCATCCAGCGCCCGCAACGCCTCGAACGCCGCCAGCACGCCGTAAGCCCCGTCGAACTTGCCGCCCGCCGGCTGGCTGTCCATGTGGCTGCCGGCCAGAACGGGCGGCAGCGCGTTGTCCCGCCCTGCCCGCGTGATGAAGAGGTTCGCCGCATCGTCCGCCGCGATGGAGTAATCGCGTTCCCGCGCCTTGCCGATCAGCCAGCTTCGCGCCGCGATGTCTTCTGACGACAAGGCGTGGCGGCATACCCCGCCATCTTCGCGCGCGCCAAAGCCCGCCAGCGCCATCAGGTCGTCCCAGAGCCGCTCGCTGTCCACCGCGTTCGATACCGCCTTCATGTTCCTACACGCCCCGCGCCTGTGCCAGTGCTGCGGGCCGCGCCGCCCGCCGCTTCTTCCTCTCGCCTTGCGCGATCATCCAGTCGCGCACAGATTCTGCATCCTCGTTCAGCACCGCCCCGCGCGGCCAGACCACGTAGAACCCGGCATCGGTCGCAAAGACATGGTCCACAGCCCGTTCCACCAGCCCGCTCTCGAAGTAGCGGCCGGTGAGGTAGTCCCAGCCGAGCGCGACGCCCTGCCCCTCCAGAACCGCCTGCACCACCAGCGCATAATCATTGAGGCGCAGCCCCTCGCCATTGTCGGTGAAGGGCGCCGGATCGCAACTGGCAAACCATTGCCGCCAGTCCGGGGTGGGCCGGAACGGTTCTTCAAGGTGAATCAGCCGGTGCGCGCGAAGCTCGGTCGGTGAACGCGGGCGTCCGCGCTGCTCCAGGTAGGCCGGGCTAGCAATGGCCGAGATGCGCTCTTCGGCCAGCAGCGCGCAGTCATAGGCCTGCCAGTCGCCAAAGCCGCGCCGCACTCCCAGCGTGATCCGCTCGGCGGCGAGGTCGACGTCGCGGTCGGTTGTCTGTAGGCGCAGGTCGATACCCGGATGCGCTTCGCGGAAGGCGGCAAGCCGCGGCAGCATCCAGTAGGTCGCAAAGGCCGTGGACACCGACAGGGTAACGTGCCGGTCGCGCCCGGCGCGCGCCAGCGTTTCGGCGGACTGCGTGATGTAGGAAAGCCCCATCGAGACATCGCGGTGGAAGCGCTCCCCCGTCGAGGTCAGTTCCACGCGACGGTGCTGGCGGGCGAACAGGTTCGCACCAAGCGCTGCCTCCAGCTGCTTGATGGCATAGGAGACGGCAGCCTGCGACATGCCGAGTTCCTTGCCCGCCAGCGTGAAGCTGCCAAGCCGTCCCGCCGCCTCGAAGACCACGAGGCTGCCGACGGCGGGAACGAGGCGGCGCAGGTTTTGCATAAGCTGAGCTTATCTCTCGGAGAAGATTTTTCAAACGTCACAAATGCGTGCGTCGCATCCAGACTGATCCCGGTTGCAGCTTTCGGGAGGGGACGCGATGACGATCGAAACAGCAACGACAAGCGACGAGGCCCTCAAGCCGGTCGGGTCCGCCCGCGCCGGACGGGCCGCCCGCCACACCCGCCGCGCGCAGGCGCATACCCGCTCGGCTCCCGCCTACATCACGCGGCAGATCCCGACTTTTGACCTGATCGGGGAAGAAGGCCTGCAACGCATCGAACTGGCCGCAGACCGCATCCTTGCAGAAATCGGCATCGAGTTTCGCGGTGACCCGGAAACCGTGCGGCTGTTCCGCGAGGCCGGCGCGAAGTTCGACGGCGTGCGCGGCACGTTCGAACCGGGGATGCTGCGCGAGATTCTCAAGACCGCGCCGAGCGAATTCATCCAGCACGCCCGCAATCCTGCCCGCTCGGTGAAGATCGGCGGCGACGGCATCGTCTTCGCGCCGGCCTATGGTTCGCCCTTCGTCATGGACCTCGACCGGGGCCGCCGCTACGGAACGCTCGAGGACTTCCAGAACTTCGTGAAGCTCGCCTACATGTCCCCTTCCATGCACCATTCCGGCGGCACGGTCTGCGAGCCGGTCGACGTGCCGGTCAACAAGCGCCACCTCGACATGGTGCTCGCGCACTTCCTCAATTCCGACAAGGCGCTGCTCGGCTCGGTGACCGAACCCTCCCGCGCGCAGGATTCGGTCGACATGGCGCGCATCGTCTTCGGTGACGCCTTCACCGACAGCAACTGCGTCATCATGGGCAACTTCAACGTCAACTCACCGCTGGTGTGGGATGGCACGATGACCGGCGGCATCCGCGCCTATGCAGCTGCGGGACAAGGCAACGTCATCGTCCCATTCATCCTCGGCGGCGCCATGGGGCCGGTGACCAATGCCGGTGCCATCGCGCAGGCACTGGCGGAAACCATGGCCGGTTGCGCGCTGACGCAGCTGGTGCGCCCCGGCGCGCCGGTCATCTTCGGCAATTTCCTGTCGTCCATGGCGCTGCGGTCCGGCTCACCGACCTTCGGCACTCCGGAACCGGCCATCGGGTCGCTGGTGGTCGGCCAACTGGCCCGGCGGCTGAACCTGCCGCTGCGCTGCTCCGGCTCCTTCACCACGTCGAAACTGCCGGATGCGCAGTCGACCGCCGAGAGCATGATGTCGATGCTGGCCGCCGTGCAGTGCGGCGCGCATTTCGTGCTGCACGCGGCGGGCTTCCTCGACGGACTGCTGTCCATGTCCTACGAGAAATTCGTCATCGACGCCGACATCTGCTCGGCCATGCACACCTATCTCGGCGGCATGGCGGTAGACGACAATGCGCTGGCGCTCGATGCCTTTGCCGAGGTCGGCCCCGGCAACCACTTCTTCGGCTGCGCCCACACGCTGGCGAACTACGAGAGCGCCTTCTGGGACACGGAGCTGTCCGACAACGACCCGTTCGAGACATGGGAAGAGAATGGGTCGCTCGACATGGCGACCCGCGCCAATGCCAAGTGGAAGAAGATGCTCAGCCAGTACCAGCCGCCACCCATCGACGAAGGCATTGCCGAGGGCCTCGCGGAATTCGTCGCGCGCAAGAAGGCATCGATGGACGATGCCTGGCACTGAGTTGGTTTGCGCGTTGCTAGCCGCGCCCGCGATAGGGCGGCACGCCGGTATCCGGGATCCACGCGTCCTTGGGCGGCGCGCCCGTCTGCCAGAAGACGTCGATCGGAATGCCGCCGCGCGGATACCAGTAGCCGCCGATGCGCAGCCACAGCGGCTTCGTTGCCTCCACGATGCGCCGACCGATCATGATGGTGCAGTCCTCGTGGAAGGCGCCGTGGTTGCGAAACGACGTGAGGAACAGCTTCAGCGCCTTGGATTCAACCAGCAGCCTGTCGGGCGCATAGTCAATCACGATATGCGCGAAGTCGGGCTGGCCCGTCATCGGACAGACGGACGTGAACTCCGGGCAGGTGAAACGCACGATGGCCGGCGTGCCTTCGGGCTGCGTGAAGGGCACCGTTTCCAGCACCGCCTCTTCCGGCGATTTGGGCGCATCGACCTTGGCGCCGAGAAGTGTCAGGTTTTCGGTGTCCGTCATGGCATGTACTCCGTGGCCGCGGCGCGCGAGGCGATAGCATGACTTCCAATATACAGTCGACAAGGGACCCGCTGCTTCAGCCCTACACGCTCAAGTACCTGACCCTGCGCAACCGGATCATGTCGACCGCGCACGAACCGGCCTATTCCGTCGACGGCATGCCCAAGGAGCGCTACCGCCTCTACCACGCGGAGAAGGCGAAGGGCGGCATCGCGCTGACCATGACGGCGGGTTCGGCCATCGTCTCGCCAGACAGTCCCGCAGCCTTCGGCAACCTGCATGCCTATGACGATGCCATCGTGCCGTGGATGCGCGAACTGACCGACGCGTGCCACGAGCATGGCGCGGCGGTGATGATCCAGATCACCCACCTTGGCCGCCGCACCAACTGGAACAAAGCCGACTGGCTGCCTGTCCTCGCGCCCTCGCCGGTTCGCGAACCGGCCCACCGCGCCTTCCCCAAGGAAGCAGAGGACTGGGACATCGCCCGCATCATCCGCGACTATGCCGCAGCAGCGCAACGGATGCAGGCAGGCGGCATGGACGGCATCGAGATCGAGGCCTACGGGCACCTGCTGGACGGGTTCTGGTCACCGGCCACCAACCGGCGCGACGACGCATATGGCGGCTCGCTCGACAACCGCCTGCGCTTCACCTGGGGCGTGATCGACGCCATCCGCGCGGCGACGGGACCAGACTTCATCGTCGGCCTGCGGCTGGTTGCGGACGAGGATTGGGAGAAGGGCCTCAGCCGCGCCGAGGGCGTGGAGATCGCGCAGCGGCTGGCATCATCCGGCAAGGTCGACTTTCTCAACGTCATTCGCGGGCATATCGATTCAGACGCCGCACTCTCGAAGGTCATTCCCGTTCACGGAACGCCCGCTTCGCCGCATCTCGATTTCGCGGGCGAGGTTCGGCAGGCGACGAAGTTCCCGGTCTTCCACGCCGCGCGGATTTCCGACGTTGCGACCGCCCGCCACGCGATTGCCGAGGGCAAGCTCGATATGGTCGGGATGACGCGCGCCCACATTGCCGACCCGCACATCGCGTTGAAGGTCGCCGAAGGCCGCGAGGCGGAAATCCGCCCCTGCGTCGGCGCAACCTACTGCCTGGACCGCATCTACGAAGGCCATGAGGCGCTTTGCGTCCACAACGCCGCCACCGGGCGCGAGGCGACCATGCCGCACGTGGTGCGGGCGAGCGAAGGGCCGCGGCGCAATATCGTCATTGTCGGTGCCGGACCGGCCGGGCTGGAGGCCGCCCGTGTCAGCGCCGAGCGCGGCCACGCCGTCACCGTCTTCGAGGCAGCGCCCCATGCGGGCGGCCAAGTGCGACTGGCAGCGCAGGACCCGCGCCGCAAGGAACTGATCGGCATCGTCGACTGGCGCATGGCCCGCTGCGAGGCGAAGGGCGTGAGCTTCCACTTCAACACCTATGCGGAAGCTGACGAAATCACCGCACTCGACCCGGACATCGTCATCGTCGCGACCGGCGGCTACCCGGATGCCGAGGTGCTTGAGGACGGCAACGATCTCGTCGTCTCAAGCTGGGATATCCTGTCGGGCGATGTGAAGCCTGCATCCCGCGTGCTGCTGTATGACGACAACGGCGCGCATCCCGGCATGCAGGCGGCAAGCGTCATCGCGCGTTCGGGCGCGCAACTGGAACTGGTCACGCCGGAGCGGTTCTTCGCGCCGGAAATCGGCGGGCTGAACCACGTCGCCTATGCCGAAATCCTCGACCGGGCCGGTGCCCGCATCACCATCAATTCCCGCCTGTTGGGCGCGCGGCGCAGCGGCAACGGGCTGACCGCGCTCGTCGGCTCGGACTATTCCGATGCCGTGCGCGAGCGCGAGGTCGACCAGATCGTGGTCGAACATGGCACCCTGCCGCTGGACGAGATCTATTTCGCGCTGAAACCGGCGTCGAAAAACCTCGGCGAGATGGACTATTCGTCGCTTGTCGCGGGGCAACAGCAGGCGGTCGCATCAAACCCCGATGGCACCTTCCAGCTGTTCCGGATCGGTGACGCGGTGGCCTCCCGCAACATCCACGCCGCGATCTATGACGCGCTGCGTCTTGCAAAGAATTTCTGACAAAGCTTGAGGCGCACCGTCCTCCGCCCGATATTGGCGGCATGAAACAGCTCGTTCTTGCCGCCTTTGTCGCTCTCGCCGCCAGCCCTGCAGCCGCGCAGATCGAACCGCCGACCCTTGGCCTCCCCATCGCCTGCGCGTTGGGTGAGGACTGCGTCATCCAGCAATATGTCGACACCGATCCCGGCCCCGGCGCAAAGGACCACACTTGCGGCGACATGACTTATGACGGCCACAAGGGCACCGACTTCCGCATTGCCGATCTCGACATGATGGCCCAGGGCGTCACCGTCATGGCCGCATCCGACGGCGAGGTGAAGGCGGTTCGCGACGGGATGGACGACTTCCAGTACAAGCGCGGCGAGGATGACATTCCCGCCGATCGGGCCTGCGGCAATGGCCTGCTCATCGACCATGGAAATGGCTGGACCACGCAATATTGCCACCTCAAGAAAGGCTCCGTGTCGGTCGAAAAGGGCGACATGGTGCAGCGCGGTTCCATCATCGGGCAGGTCGGCCAGTCCGGCTGGACAGAGTTCCCGCACGTGCATCTTCAGGTCATGTACGAGGGCAAGGTCGTGGACCCGTTCGCCAGCGCCGAAACCGGCATGTCGGGCGAGACGAGTTGCGGCGAGAGCCATGGCGGCATGTGGGAAGAAGCCGCTGCCGAGCAGCTCGAATATCGCTACCCCGCCATCCTCAACACCGGCTTTACGGACGGCGGCGTCGAGATGAAGGACGTGGACAGCCGCGAGAAGAACCTTCTGCGTCTGGACGCCAGTACGCCGGCGCTCGTCTTCTTCGGCCGCGCCGTGGGCCTGAAGCCCGGCGACACCCAGCGTATCACCATCACGTCGCCGGATGGCTCGACGCTGGTGACGAACTCGACCGACCCGGAGCAGACGAACCGCGCCCAGGCCATGGCCTTTGTCGGCAAGAAGCGTCCCGCATCAGGCTGGCAGCCCGGCGTCTACGCGGCATCCTACGAGGTCATTCGCGAGGGCGAGACGATTGCCGAAGAAACCGGTTCGATCGCGCTGGCGCAGTAGAACCGAGGGCGCGAAAAATCGCGGTTCAGCCTACCGCGCGCAGGAGGTCTGGTTCTGGTATGCGCCTTCGCGGTATTCGCTCGCCAGCACGTTCGCACCCCGGATCCAGCCCCAGAACACGAAATGCTCGTTGCGGCCTGAATCGAACTGCGCCGGGCCGCCGGCCTGCACGTAGGGCGTGTTTTCGCTCGTGCCGCCGATCCGCCACTCGCCGCGCGAGATGAAGCGCTCGTATCGCCCGATCAGCGATGACACGTGCGTGCCCTGCAGCTCGTAGCTGTAATTGGGGTAGAGCACCATCGTGTAGGACCGTTCGATCCGGTTCTGGCTGGCACCGTCGAACGAGACGTAGCTGCACGTCCACTGGCCGGAAAAATCCTGCGCTTGCGCTGCATGGACGGGGGCGAGGAAGGCGAAGGCGGTGAACAGCAGTTTCAGACGGCGCATGGCGCGACCCTTTCGTGAAAGCTCTCGGAACCTGCCCGCCATATTGGGCAAGGTGATGCGCCGGAGGCAAGGCCGTTCTCCCGCTGCGGTAGAAATCCACCATAACGTTTCGCCTTTTCATTCCATATTTCAATATTTCTGGAATTACCGTTGACGCATCACCCGACTGCGCTCATTGTGTCCTCATGACAGACCTCGACACAGCCGCCGCCCGCCTCGAAGCCCTTGGCAACCCGACGCGCCTGCGCATCTACCGCACGCTGGTGCGCGCCGGCGAGGAAGGCCTGGCCGTCGGCCAAGTGCAGGAGCGGCTCGCAATCGCGGCCTCCACCCTCTCCCACCACCTGCACCGGCTGCTGATCGCCGGCCTGGTGGAGCAGGAGCGGCGCGGCACCACGCTGGTCTGCACCGCAAGCTATTCCGCGATGCACGGCCTCGTCGGGTTCCTCGTCGATGAATGCTGCGCGGACGCAACCTGCGCTGAAGATGCCGCGCCTGCGCGCAAGACCGGAGCGTGACGTAAATGTCCTTCGTGGAAGCCATCCGCACCCGCAAGTTGCCGCCGCTGGACGCTGCCATCGCGGCCATCGTGCTTGTTCTCGTGGCGCTCGCCGTTCTCGCTCCCGGCCAGTTCGGCCCAAGCATCGGCTTTGCCCTGCGCGCCTTCATCGACGTACTGCCTTTCCTGCTGCTGTCGGTGCTGCTTGCGGCCTACGCGAAGGCATCCGGCGCGGACGCGATGATCGCGCGCGCCTTCATTGGCCGCGAGGCGCGCATGGTTGCGGTCGCGAGCCTGTTCGGCGCGATGTCGCCGTTCTGCTCCTGCGGCGTCATCCCGATCATCGCGGCGCTACTGTCCATGGGCGTGCCGCTGGCCCCGGTCATGGCCTTCTGGCTCGCCTCCCCTCTGATGGACCCGAGCATGTTCGCGCTCACCATCGGCACGCTCGGTCTCGATTTCGCCATTGCCAAGGCGCTCGCCGCCGTCAGCGTCGGCCTGCTCGGCGGCTATGCGACCTTCGCCATCACCCGCTCGGGCCTGCTCGCGGACCCACTGCGCGAGGGCGTCGGAAACGGCGGCTGCGGCGCGTCATCGGTGCGCACGAAGAAGGACATCGTCTGGAAATTCTGGAGCGACCCCGAACGTGTCTCGAAGTTCACCGCCAACGCGGGCTCCACCATGTTCTTCCTCGGCAAGTGGCTGTTTCTCGCCTACCTGCTGGAATCGCTGATGCTGGCCTACGTGCCGGGCGAGATGGTGCAGCGCTTCGTCGGAGACGGCGGCTTCGGCACCATCTTCACCGCAAGCCTCGTCGGCGTCCCGGCATACCTCAACGGCTATGCCGCCCTGCCTCTGGTGGGCGGGCTGGTCGAACAGGGCATGGCGCCGGGAGCGGCGATGGCCTTCCTCATCGCCGGCGGGGTCACGTCGATCCCCGCCGCGATTGCCGTGTGGGCGCTGGCAAAGAAGCCCACTTTCGCGCTCTACATCGCGTGCTCGCTGACCGGCGCGATACTGTCCGGCATCGCCTTCCAGCTCTGGGCTGCGTGACTCCCTTTCATTCGCCAGACGGTTGGGCGACTATCATGCGATGCTTACCCGCACCCAGACACACGCATTCGCAAAATCCGCGTTGCCCGATCGGGTCAGGATAACCGGCATTGCGACGGCTCTCCCGCAGAACCGCGTCTTGCAAGACGACATTGCGCAGGCCGCGATCGATGTCTTTCCGAAGTTCCGGCGCTTCGACAAGCTCTATGCCAATACCGGCATAGAGGCCCGCCACATCTGCATGCCGTGGGACTGGTATCTCCAGCCTCGTGGCTGGAAAGAACGCACTGCCGCCTTCCAGGAACACGGGTTGAACCTCCTCGAAGAGGCGGCGCGTGCAGCGCTCGATGATGCCAGCCTCGAAGCCGCAGACATCGACTGCATCGTAGTCAACACCGTGACCGGGCTGGCCGTCCCCAGCCTTGACGCTCTGTTGGCCAATCGCATGGGCTTTCGCCCCGACATCGAGCGACTCCCGATCTTCGGCTTCGGCTGCGGCGGCGGGGCCGCCGGCTTGTCCCGCGCGGCGCAGCTGGCACATGGCGACCGAAAGGTCCTGTTCCTCACAGTGGACCTCTGCACCCTGACGCTGCGCGTCAACGCGCCGACAATCGAGATGTTCGTTGCCTGCGCGCTGTTCGGCGACGGGGCTGCGGCAGTGGTCATCGAAGCGGGTGGGTCGACCACCGGCAAGGCGGAGGTGATTGCGACCGGCGAACACATGTGGCCCGGCACGCAGCACCTGATGGGCTGGGACGTTGCCGACGACGGCTTCGCCCTTGTTCTCAGCCCGGACCTTCCAGCCCATCTGACCGCATCGCTTGAAGAACCCCTGACCGACTTTCTGGCCCGCAGCGACATATCCGCCGCCGACCTCGATGGCTACCTGTTCCATCCCGGGGGAAGCCGCGTTCTGGATGCCTTGCAAGAGATTCTCGACCTGTCCGACGAGGACCTCTTCCATTCGCGCGACACCCTGCGCGCTTACGGCAACATGTCGTCCGCGACCGTGCTCTTCGTGCTGAAATCCGCGCTGGCATCCGGCGCCAGCGGACGTCATTTGCTGGCCGCGTTCGGACCCGGCTTCAGCGCCTATTTCATGCTGCTGGACCTCGGCTGAACCGACGCTCGAGCCAAGGCCTCAGACGCCCGCCAACCGCGTGCGCCGCGAAAGCCACGTCGCAAGTCCCGGCAATGCGCCAACGCTGCGCGGCGCCAGCCTGCGACCAAACTCGCTGGAAAAAACAGACTGCACGATGACCGCCCACCCGAATTGGCTGCGCAGGCCTTTCAGAAAGCGCCGCTGGAATGTGCCCGCAGTTTCGCCCCGCAGCATCGCATCGGCCGCATCCAGTCCGGACTTGAGCGCAATCGACGTCCCGTCCCCGGCAAGCGGCGGGATCACTGCGAGTTGGTCGCCAACCGGATAGACGTCCGGTGCGATCACGTCACGCCGCATGTAGCCGAAGGGCAGGCCCGCCACCGTCGCGGGCCGGTCGAAATTGGGGGACGCGCCTTCGAGCAGGTTTGCAATCGCGTCTGAACCCCGCGCCAACACATCGAGCTGCCTGCGCCAGTCACCATCAGTGGCGCGGACCAAATTGCCATCCGCAATCCAACACAGCGTCATGCCGCCTTCTTCCACAAGGCAGGCCCCGAGATAACCACCACTATAGAGCGCAAGTTGAACGACCCCGCCAAGTGCCGCTTGCACGTGCTCACCTGGCACGAAAGTCATCTTGTATGCCGCCGGACCATTGGAGTGCCGCGGCAGCCCGCGCACATTGAGCTTGCCGCTGGCCAGAGCCGCGCAATCTGCGTCCAGTTTACGGCGTCCGGCCCGGATCCGCACCGGTGCACCGGCTGTATCAAGACCGCTGACCGTAAGCCCGCGCAGCAGTTCGACGCCTTCTCGTACGCAGGCCGACAACAGGATTTCATCCAGCCGCAGGCGCGTAAATCCCAGACCGGCAAAGCCAAGCGGCGCATCAGCTTGCGCCGTGCCGCAGGCGATCCGAAAGGTTTCGATCCGGTGGCCACCGGGTTTGGCCAGATCGACATCGAGTCGCTGCAACAGCGTGAGAGCTTCCGCGCTGAGGAAGTCGCCGCAGACCTTGGGCTTCGGTGTCCGGGTTCGCTCGATCAGCGCGACGCGCCGCCCTGCCCGCGCCAGCCGCAAGGCGAACGCGCTTCCGGCAAGTCCGCCCCCTGCGACCACTGCGTCGTAGGCCGCGCTCATGGTGCGGCTGCGGCAGCCCTGCGCTCGGCAAGCGCTGCGTCTTCCAGAACGATCTTGTAGCGGATAACCGCAACCCAGATCGCGGTGAAGATGAGTGCCACCCAGACCGCGCCGAAAACCAGGGGCAGCAGCGCCGTTTCGCAATTGGTCACCCAGTAATTGGGATGGCGTATATGGGCATAGGGCCCGCGCCGCTCGATTGGCGCCGCGTCGAGCGTGTAGATCCGATGCGTCCAGAAGCGCCCAAGCGTGCCGATGACCCAGCAACGCACGCCTTGAAGCAGCAGATACACCGCAGCCAGCACCGGCTGCACGGTGGCCGTCGCCGGAATCAGCAGGAAGATCGCGGCGATCCACCCCAGATGCGTCGCCGCGACGACGGGGTAATAGTCGGCCCCCGCCTCGCGCGCACCCTCGGCCTTCAGGCGGCGCGTGTTGCGCGCCGAGTGCAGTTCTTCCAGCCCGCGCTGCGCAAGCACCAGCAGTGCGGCGATCTGTGGCCAGCCTAAAAACTCCGGCACCGTGCCCCCCAAAGATCGGGCGAATGATGCCTCAGATCATGTCGGGGAACGGCACGATTGTCGACTTCACCGTTTTCATGGCCATGGCCTGCGCCACCGCGTCCTTCAAGCCCTCGGTTGTGAACGGGAAGATCGTCTGCATGTCGTGCCACGGGTACTTGTCGCGGGCCTGATAGAGCATGTCGACGCCGAGCGGCAGGTCGTTGGCGGTGAAGGCCCACGAGCCGAGCACGTTCAGGTCCTTGGTGCAGATACGGTGCCAGTTGGTCATGATCGACCCGGCATCGGTGAACTGCCCCATCTCCACGTAGGTGCCGCCGTCGCGCAGGAACTCGATGCCTTCCGGCCCGGCTGTCGGGTGGCCGGAGCAATCCATGACGAGGTCCGCGCCATACCCGCCGGCGATCTCGCGCACGGCCGCGATCCGGTCTTCCGGCGTGGTGACTTCCTCTATGTTGACGGTCGCCTCCGCACCGAACTTGCGCGCCAGCGCCAGCCTCGGCTCTTCCGGCGCACCAACGGCGATGACACGGCCGGCGCCCATTTCCTGCGCAGCCGCCACCGCGAGAATGCCGATCGGACCTGTCCCCTGGATGACCACGGTGTCGTTCCAGTTGAACCCACCGGCCTTCTTGGCGCGGTTGAATGCGCGGATGCACGAGGTCAGCGGTTCCGACAGCGCGCCCAGCAGCAGCGACATGTCGTCGGGCAGCTTGTAGATCTTCGTGCCTGGCAGTTCTTCGAGATCCACGAAGACGTATTCCGCCCATCCGCCCCACAGGTGCGGCGGCTTGTCGAAGCCGAGATAACGCCCGTAATAGACCGGCGTCAGGCACTTGTTGGCGCTCTCGGGATATTTCTTGCACCAGTCGCAGAAGCCGCATGGCATCAGCGGCGGCAGCATCAGCTTGGAACCGACGCCGATGGGCTTGCCCGAATAGTCGGTCTTCAGGTCCGGGCCGATCTCGACGATCTCGCCGGCAAGCTCGTGGCCCAGCGTGAAGGGCCACGGCAGCGGCTTGGGCCAGTGGCCTTTCAGGATGTGCTGGTCGGTGCCGCAGACGCCGCAGGCGCCGATCTTGATGAGCGCGCCCTTGCGCGGAACCTTCGGCCAGGGAACCGTCCGCATTTCCGGCTCGGCTCCGGGCCCGTCATAGGTGGTGACGCGAATATCCGGCTTCACGTTCATGGCTTGTGTCCTCCCGTTTTGTGTTTTCACAGATGAGGACAGGAATTTGGAGCCTCTGCAAGCAGCTTGCCCGCATGGCGGCTATCCGCGCGCCAGCGCGTCGAGGATGATGTTGGCCGTCGCCGGGCTGCACGCCATCGGCAGATCGTAGACGACGGCAAGCCGCGTCAGCGCCTTGACGTCGACGTCGTGCGGCAGCGGCGAAAGCGGATCGGTGAAGAAGATGAGTGCGTCGAGCTTGCCGTCGGCGATCATCGCGCCGATCTGCTGGTCGCCGCCAAGTGGGCCGCTCTTCATGCGGGTGACGGAGAGGCCCGGATATGCGTTGAGCAACTCGCCGCCCGTGGTTCCCGTGGCGACGATCCGCGCGCCTTCCAGCACGCCGCGATGCCGCCCGGCCCAGGCAACCATGTCGTCCTTCTTGGCGTCGTGGGCGATGAGCGCGATGCGCACGCCCCCCTTCGTGCCGCTGAAGTCTTGCTCGCTCATCAGAAGCTCTCAACCCAGGGACGTACGGCGATCTCCTCAGACCATGCCGAGCGTCCCTGCCGCACGAGCGCGAGGTAGGTCTGGGCGATGGCATCGGGGTCGAGCATGGAGTCCGGCTTGTCGGCAGGTTCGGTGCGGCCGGGGTTGAGGATCGCACCGTCGATGTTGATCCATGCGACGTGTATCCCCTTTGGGTGAAGCTCCCGTGACATGGACTGCGCAAGCCCACGCTGGGCGAACTTGCCCATGGCGAACGGTGCCGATTGCGGGAAGCCCTTCACCCCGGCGGAGGCACCGGTGAACAGCACCGTACCTTTCGCGCCGGCTTCGTCGTCGTCCTGCGTCAGCATCACGCGTGTAGCTTCCTGCGCCACGAGGAACGAACCGTAGGCGGTGACCATCAGCGTCTGGCGAACATCTTCGGGGTCGAGCTCGATCAGCGGCGCGCGCACCCGCGATGACGGATGGCAGATGCACACGCGGACCGGCCCGTCTATGTCCGCGAAAAGGTCTTCCACGTCGGACGCATAGGTCACGTCGCAGGTGTGGACGCTCGCGCCGGTTTCCTTCGCCAGATCCGACAGCTTGTCCACGTTTCGCGCAGCCAGCGCGACCTTGTAGCCTTCCCTGGCGAAGAGGCGCGCAAGAGAAGCGGAAAGGCCGTCTCCGGCCCCGGTGATGAGTGCGACGGGTTTGGTCATGGCGGGTCTCCTTCTCTCGCCTCATGAGAAAGCGATCAGCCGCCGCCACGCAAGGATGGAAATTCAGACATTGGCCGCGGTGCGGGCAGGATGTCGCAGCAACCAATGGGTCCGCGGTGCGTTTTGACCATTCGAGAACCTGCATTCGCTGCCCTGACTGCCGCTCGAGACCGCTCCATCGCGCGACAGGTTATGGCAGGGTTTGCCAACGGCGCGCAGTAACGGCCGCCGTGAACTGGAGACGCCGACAATGCCGCACACGCTTGCCGCAAGGCCGAAACGGGTCTGGCCCATCGTCACCGCGCTTGCCGCGATGTTCATTGTCGCTCTCATGGCATTTCGCATGCCGGCCCATGCACAGACGACGCCCCCGCCGCAGCCCAACACCGACCAGATCGCCGACCCGAGTGCCACGCCGCCCGACGATGACGAATTGTGGGTGGCGCTGCGCGATGGCGGCGTTGCTCTGATCCGCCATTCGCTTGCACCGGGCACGGGCGATCCGGGCACGTTCAAGCTCGACGATTGCTCCACCCAGCGAAACCTGTCCGACGAGGGGCGCGAACAGGCGCGGCGCGTCGGCGAGGCCTTCGAGGAAAATTCCGTGATCGTCGCCCGCGTCGCCTACTCCCAGTGGTGCCGCACGCGGGAGACGGCGGAACTGGCCTTTCCGGACAAGGGCGAGCCGGAACCCGCCCTCAATTCGTTCTTCGGCGACCGCTCCACCGCCGAGGACCAGACCGACGCAGTGCGCGAACTGGTCACCAACTGGGATGGTCCGGACACGCTCGTCCTCGTCACGCACCAGGTGAACATCACCGCGCTGACGGACGTCTTCCCCCGCTCCGGCGAGATCATCGTCCTGCGCCCCCAGGAAGGAGATTTCGAAGTTCTCGGTCGCATCACCGCCGAATAGGCCACAGGGCCTTGAACGGGCCGGTTCCCTCACGCACAGTCCTAAAATTGCGTGGGGAGACTGGCTGCATGACGACACTGGAGCGAACCCGGGACATTCTCGGCGAACTCATCGGATTTCCGACCGTCTCCAGCGACGGCAACCTAGAGATGATCGCCTATCTCTCCGAGCAGCTCGGGCAGGCCGGTGCGGAAGTCACGTGGATGACCGACCCGACCGGGCGCAAGGCGAACCTCTTCGCCACGATTGGCGGAGACGGAGAAGGCGGCATCGTGCTCTCCGGCCATACCGACGTGGTCCCAGTCGAGGACCAGGAATGGTCGTCCGATCCCTTCACCATGCGCGAGGACCGGGGGCGGCTGTACGGGCGCGGCACCTGCGACATGAAGGGCTTCATCGCCGCAGCGCTCGCCATGGCACCGTCCTTCGCCGAACTCGATCTCAAGCGTCCGATCCACTTTGCCTTCACCTATGACGAGGAAACCGGCTGCCTAGGCGGCCAGCACCTCGTGCGCGAATTGCAGGAGCGCGAGATCCGCCCGGCGACGGCCATCGTCGGCGAACCGACCGGCATGCGCATCATCGAGGGCCACAAGGGCTGCTACGAATACGAGACCATCTTCACCGGGCTGGAAGGGCACGGCTCGGCGCCCGAACGCGGCGTCAACGCGGTCGAATACGCGGTTCGCTACATCGCCCGGCTGATGGAACTGCAGGACGAGCTGAAACGGCACACGACACCGGCCAACCGCTTCAATCCGCCGTGGACGACGCTGCAGGTCGGACGCATCCAGGGCGGCAACGCGCGCAACACCATCGCCGGTGTCTGCACGGTCGACTGGGAAATGCGCCCGGTGCGCAACGATGACGCGGTGTTCGTGAAGTCCTCTATCGAAGCCTTCCGCGACGAGGTGTTGCTGCCCCAGATGCGCAAGGTCTGCCCGGACGCGGACATCTTCACCCACGTCATCGGCGAGGTCTGCGGGCTGGAACCGGCTGACGACAACGAGGCCCGCGCCATCCTGTCAAAGCTGCTGGGCGACGACACTGCCGACGTGGTGCCCTTTGGCACCGAGGCCGGGCTGTTCCAGGAAATCGGCATGTCCGTCGTTGTCTGCGGTCCCGGCTCCATCAACCAGGCCCACAAGCCGGACGAGTACGTCGCTCTCGAACAATTGCAGCAATGCCTCGACATGCTTGAGGGTCTCGGCGAGCAAATGACCATCCCGCGCGAATAGCGCTTGGCAAGTCCCGCGCTGTCGTTAAATTTGACATCACTGGCCATGATGCTGCCCCTAATCACATGCTAGCTTCGTGGTTGGCCATTCTCCCGAATTGACGATCCGCCGACGCGGCGCCTGAGGAACTTGCCATATGTCCATCCTGCGGCAGCTTGCCGTTCTGGTCGTGATCGCGGTCGCGGTGTTCGGCACCTACTACGCATGGCAGAGCTATGCCGCGACGGGCGAGCAGGCTGCTGAAGGTGGCCGTGGTGGACGCGGCGCGACGCTGGTTGAAGCCGTCCCCGCCGAGCGCCGCAGCATGTCGACCACCATCGAGGCTGTCGGCACCACCATCGCCGCCCGCTCGATCCAGGTCGTGTCTCTCGTCGATGGGCGCATCACGCAATTGAATTTCCAGTCCGGTGACAAGGTCGAGGAAGGTGACATCCTCGTCGAGTTGGACCGTGACATGCAGGAAGCCGACCTGACCGAGGCCGAGGCCGCCAAGACTCGTGCGGACGGCGAACTGGAACGTGCCCAGAAACTGTTCGGCAACAAGATCGTGACGGCTGCGCGCATCGAGGAGCTGACGGCGGCGCAAGCCTCCACCGATGCGGATCTCAAGCGCGCCCGCCGCCAGCTTGCCGACCGGACGATCCGTGCGCCCTTCGCCGGAACCGTTGGCCTGAACCGCGTCGATATCGGCGCGCGGATCACCGACAACGCCGTCATCACCACCCTGGACGACCTGTCCCACGTCGCGGTCGAATTCGCGGTGCCGGAAAATCTCTACGGTGCAGCGCGCATTGGTCAGGAAGTCGAGGCCCGCAGTGCCGCCTATCCGGGCCGCACCTTCATCGGCAAGGTGGTCGAGATCGACAGCCGCATCGACGGCATCAGCCGCTCTTTCGAGGTGCGCGCCGACATGCCGAACGAGGACGGTGCACTTCCCGCCGGAATGTTCATGCAGGTCTCGCTGTCGCTGGACGGCGGCGAGGCGACGGTCGTGCCCGAAGAAGCCGTGATCGCTGAATCCGGCAACGCGTTTCTGTTCGTTGTGAAGGATGGCGTCGCCAGTCGCATCCGCATCGAGACCGGCCGCCGCGCCACAGGCGTCGTCGAGATCACCGAGGGCATCGACGCCGACGCCATGGTCGTCACCCGCGGCAATGCGAAGCTGCGCGACGGAATGCAGGTGCGCCTTGAAGGCGAAAGCGGAGACCAGAACGGATGACGCTGTCGGAACTCTCGGTTCGCCGGCCCGTGCTGGCGAGTGTCGTCAGCATGATGATCCTTGTGCTGGGCATCGCCGGGTTGATGCAGCTTCCCATCCGCGAACTGCCTGACGTCGACGCCTCGGTCGTCACCGTCACCACCAACTACACGGGCGCTGCCCCCGGCGTCATCGACACCGACATCACCGAGATCATCGACGCCGCTGTCGCCGGCGTCAGCGGTGTGAAGACGATCAACTCCGAATCCCGCCGCGGCCGCAGCCGCACCACCATCGACTTCGAACTCGGCCGCGACATCGATTCCGCCGCCAGCGACATTCGCGATGCGGTGGCGCGGGTTCGCGCGCAATTGCCGGAAGACACCGAGGAACCGCAGGTCGTGAAGAACGATGCGGATGCCGACCCGGTCATGCGCCTCGCCGTCACGTCCACCGAGATGAACCCGGCGGAGATAACCGACTATATCGACCGCTTCATCAAGGACCGGATCACCACCATCGACGGTGTCGCCAACGTACGCATCTACGGCGAGCGCAAGCCCGCGATCCGCATCTGGCTGAACCGCCGCGCCATGGCTGCGCGCAATATCACCGTGTCGGACATCGAGGCCGCCCTGCGCCGTGCCAACGTGGAACTGCCGGCCGGCGAACTCGAATCCAGCACGCGGCTTTTCACCATCCGCCTCGACAGCCGACTGCGCCAGATCGAGCAGTTCCGCCAGATTGTTCTGAAGCGCGTCTCCGGCTTCCCTGTTCGCCTTGAGGCTGTGGCGGACGTGCGCGCCGGCGTGCAGGACGATTCGACCATCGTCCGCTCCAATGGCGAGGTTGCCGTCGGCATCGCCGTTCAGCGCCAGTCGCAGTCCAATACCATCGAGATTTCCAACGCCGTGCGCGAGGAAATCGATCGGATGCGCGACACGCTCCCGCGCGGCATGGATATCTCGGTCGGCTCGGATGACGCGATCTTCGTGGCAGCCTCCATCCGCGAAGTGGCCATTGCGCTCGCCATCTCGCTCGGCCTCGTGGTGCTGGTGATCCTGTTCTTCCTGCGCTCGTTCCGCGCGACCATGATCCCGGCCATCACCATTCCTGTCGCCCTGCTCGGCTGCTTCTTCCTGATCTGGCTGATGGGCTTCTCCATCAACGTGCTGACGCTGCTGGCGCTGATCCTTGCCATCGGCCTCGTCGTCGACGATGCCATCGTGCTGTTGGAAAATATCGAGCGCCGGCTCGCCATGGGCGAGAGCAAGCTGCAGGCCGCCGTGCTGGGTTCGCGGCAGGTGCAGTTCGCCGTCATCGCCACATCGATCACGCTGATCGCAGTGTTCATCCCGATCTCGTTCCTCAAGGGTGCGGCGGGACGCCTGTTCACCGAGTTCGGGTTCGTCATGGCGGCAGCCGTCGCCATCTCCACCTTCGTGGCCCTGACCGCCTGCCCGGCGCTGGCCGCCAAGATCCTGAAATCCGGTGCGACGCAGTCCGAGGAAGAAGCCCGCGAGGCTGCAAAGAAGAGCTTTGCAGGGCGCTGGTACCGGCCCGCGCTGGAGCGAGCTATCGGGATGCCGCTCGTGGTCATTGCCCTGGCCGGGGCGTTCTCCGTCACCGGGTTCTTCGCCTACCAGGCGATCCCGCGCGAACTCTCCCCCAGCGAGGACCGCAGCGTCCTGTTCATTCCGCTCACCGCGCCGCAGGGCAGCACGCTTGCCTATACCGACGCGGAGGCGAAGCGGCTGGAAGACAAGATCAACGCGGTGCGCGAGGAACTGGGCATCGACACCGTCTTCGTATTCTCGGGAAGCCAGGGCCGGCCGTTCCGATCGTTCATCGTGCTGCGGCTGAAGCCATGGGATGAGCGCGAGCTGTCGCACCGCGACGTGATCACCCGGCTCATCCCCTTCACCCGCGAAATGGCGGGTGCACGCGGCTTCCCCGTCAGCCCGTCGGGTCTTGGCCTGCGCGGCAACTCCTCGCCGCTTCGCGCCGTCATCGGCGGGGCGGACTTCGAGGACGTGAAGGCGTGGTCGCAGATCATGCTGGCGAAGGCACAGGAAAACCCCGGCCTCAGCAACATCGAAATCGACTTCGAGGAAAGCCAGCCGCAGATCAGCCTCAGCCTCAACCGCGAGAAGGTGGACGATCTGAACATCGGAGTGGAAACGCTGGCGGGGACGTTGCAGGCGATGTTCGCCTCGCGCGAAGTTTCGACCTATGTCGATCGCGGGCGCGAGTATCCCGTCATCGTGCAGGCCGGTGCCGACGACCGGCGCACGCCCAACGACATCGGCAATGTCTTCGTGCGCAGTGGCGACGGCGAAACGCTGGTGCCGCTTTCGGCCCTCATGGAACTCAACGAGACGACGGAAGCGCCGTCACTGCGGCGCTACAACCGCCTGCCCTCAATCACGCTGCAGGCAGCGCTGTCGGATGGCTACACGCTCGGGCAAGCCATCGATTTCATCCTGGAAACCGCTGCGACCGAACTGCCGCCGGAAGCCAATATCAGCTTCTCCGGCCAGTCCCAGCAATACCAGGAAACCTCCAGCGGCGTGGCGGTCACCTTCATGCTGGCGATTCTGATCGTGTTTCTTGTGCTGGCCGGTCAGTTCGAGAGTTTCATCCAGCCGCTGGTCATCATGCTGTCGGTGCCGCTGGCCATCGCTGCCGCCGTTATCGCGCTGTACCTCACCGGCCTGACGCTGAACATCTACAGCCAGATCGGCATCATCCTGCTCATCGGGCTGATGGCGAAGAACGGCATCCTGATCGTGGAGTTCGCCAACCAGTTGCGCGATGAGGGCATGCCGGTGCGCGAAGCGGTGATCGAGGGGTCGATCATTCGCCTGCGGCCCATCGTGATGACGATCGTGTCGACCGTCTTCGGCGCCATTCCGCTGGCCTTCGCAAGCGGTGCGGGAGCGGAAAGCCGTCAGGCCATCGGTATCGTGATCATCGGCGGGTTGGCGGTCGCCAGCGTGATGACATTGTTCCTCACGCCGGTCCTGTACGACCTGCTCGCCCGGTACACCCGTCCGCGAGGCGCCATCGAAAAGCGCCTCGCCGATGAGCTTGCGTCAGCCCCCCAAGCTGCGCGCTGAGCCGTCCCGCCGGGTGGGCGGCCTGCGTCAGGCCGCTTCTTCGGTGGAGGTCGGGCAGCAGTTCTTTTCCGACACCCATTCGTTGACGGCGTTGAACTGCACGTCCAGTTCGGCGCGCTGCTGGCGGATGTCGCGCAGGCGCTTGCGCAGCACTTCGCACAGCATCCGGTCGAACATCTCGTCGCCCTCGGTGTCGCGCACCTTGGCAAGTCGGGTGATCGTTTCCATGCCGATGCCAACCTTGCGGCAGTTCACGATCATCTCGATACGTGCGATCTGCTCAAGGCCGAACTTGCGGCGACCGCGGCCGATGCGGATCGGCTTCAGGAGGCCTTCTTCTTCGTAGAAGCGGATGGCGCGAGTCGTGAGACCAAACATCTCTGCGACCTCGCCGATCTGGTAGATGCGGTCTTCCAACCGCGACTTTGCACTTTGACCCATTCCGGTCACCTCGATCTTCAGTTTCCCAAAAAACAAGCCGACGTCCGCGACCAGAAGGACGGTCGAACGGAATCGCCGGCGGCTGTATTCAAGAAATTGAATGAAACGTGACGGAAGATTCAGGTTGTAACGGTAAAATGACGGTTACATCTGCCCCAGCGAGAGGATCGGCAACCTAGACGCGAGCTTCCCGAACGGGACGCGGGAAGCCCGCCATCCGCATTTCCTGCACCAGCGCCTCTATGACTGGTGCGGTGAAACCCCGCTTCCGCAGGTAGTCCATCGGCGCGTTGAGGAAGCCTGCGTCAAGTTCGCGAATACGCGAGATGGTCGCAACCGCAATCTCTGAAAATCCGGTTCTGTGCTGGGCAATCGCATATGCGGCGAGATAGAGCGGATCGGACGATTCCGAAAGTTTGTTGGCAAAGGCCTCGGCGCGGGTGAATCGCCCCAGTCCGTTCATGGCGACGAACGTATAGAAGTTCACCCAGTCAGGCGAATTCTGGAAGTTCGCATCGGCCCGCCTCAGCACTTCGGTCGCATCCCGGAAAGCACCAGTCTGGACCAGAAGGCGTCCGTAGCTTCCAAGCGTCACCATGTCTTCCGGATTGTGCTCATAGACATGTTCGGCGAGATCGCGGGCAGTCTCGATCCGCCCCTCCAGCAGCAGCAGTGACAGGCGGAACAAATGCACGATGGCGGAGCCGGGCGCGATGCGTTCAGCCTTGTCGAAGGCTGCGCGTGCCCGCTCGCGCGGGTCGCCTGGGGTCGGGTTGAAGCCGCGCGTCTCTTCTTCCAGGTAGATGCCGCCCAGCAGCACCAGCGCCTGGTGCAGCCGGGGATGCGCAACGATGGTCAGTTCGAGGCAGTCACGCGCAGCAAGGTGCCGCTCCTCGCTCGGCGCAGCGAAATAGGTCCCGGCGCGCGTCAGGCATTCCAGCGGGCCACCGGATTCGGCTGCGTTGGAATAGTCCTGGTAGATCGGTCCATAGATATCGATTGCCGTGCGCACCTCGGCCAGGTCCACGGGCGTCACCATCGCACTGCCAAGCCGGTAGATACCGCTGTCCGATCGGGTCAGGTCGAGTTCGCTCGCAAAAATCAGTCGGCCGTCACGAACGCTGACAACCTCCACGGTGCCGCGCATCACGACCCCTTCCTGCTGGAAGGTGAATTCGAGCTTGTAGGTTGGTTGCTGCCGGGTCAGCGCGCGCGCTTCGCTTTCCGCGCGCACGATGATGTAGTCGCTGAAGGCCTGAACGAAGAGCTCGATCCGATTGCGATAGGTGACAGGGTCGAACCAGTCGGCAGAATTGCCGCGCTCCGTCACCGACACGAAGACCTGCGGCAGGATGCTGGCAGCATCGCGCCCCGTCCCTGCCGGATATTCGGCGTTGATCGCGGCAAGCCGATCTGCGTGGGCGCGAGGCGTCTTGGTCTTCCAGAAGTCCCAGACCAGCACCGCGAGAACACAACTGCCCGCAATGGCCATGAAGGCGAAGAGACCCGGAACGAACCGCATCGGGTCTCGCTTCGGCGCTGGCGGAAGGGAGGCCGCCACGTTCGGAGCAAACCGGGGCACGTAGCTGCCGATCGGCATCTCGATGCGAATGACGGATTCGTTTTCGGGGTCGGCATAGAATCGCGACAGCACATCGCGCAGGCGGCGCGCCTGAACACGCACGAGGGGGCTGTCGTTGGGATCGAAATTCTCGGGCCGGTCGAGCGCTTCCACCGCGATGGTGTACGCCTTGAGCCGCTCTTCGCGCCCGGCCAGCGTTTCCTCCACGACATAAGTCAGGAAACTGGCGAGCATCGCCGAGTTCCTGATCCCCTCGAATTCGAGGATCCGGGCAAGTTCTTCCCGAACTGCTTCCGGCTTCACCGCCATGCCGAGCGACCACCCTCTCGGTTCGCATCACCGCAATACGACCCAGTCGCATCGCGCATTCCCGCGTGCCCCGTTCACCGGCGCATTGCGACTGACTGTCATCACTCCTCTTTGAGAGCGCCTTTGGTGGGCGCTTGTACTGTTTGACTCGCCGAACGGATCAGATCGTTCGGCCACCATCGACTTCGAGCACGACGCCGGTGAGGAACTCGGCTTCGTCCGAGGCGAGATAGAGCGCCGCGTTGGCGATATCGGCTGGTTTCGAGAACCGGCCCAGCGGGATCGTTGCCATGAATTTTTCCCGGTTTTCCGGTGTGTCAGGCACGCCCATGAACGTTTCCATCAAGGCAGTTTCGCCAAGGACCGGCGCGATTGCATTGACCCGGATCATGTCTGGCGCAAGCTCGACAGCCAGCGAGCGGCTCATCAGGTTCACCGCGGCCTTGGAGGCATTGTACCAGGTCAGGCCGGGGCGCGGGCGGATGCCGGCCGTCGACCCGATATTGATCATCACGCCACCACCCGACGCCCGCCAGTGCGGCACGGCGGCGTGGGTGAAGTGGTAAATCGACTTCACGTTCACATCGAACACGCGGTCATAGGCGTCTTCATCCACGTCCAGCGAGGGTTGGTTGCGGTAGCACCAGCCGGCATTGTTCACGAGCACGTCGAGTTGGCCGAACGCCTCAAGCATTGCCGCAACCGCTGCATCGACATCCGCGCGCTTCGAGACGTCACACGTGACGGCAATCGCACCGTCGATCTCGCTGGCCACGCGCTTTGCGCCATCGGAATCAATATCGACCACCGCGACACGCGCGCCTTCCCGCGCGTAGGTCTCGGCAATCGCCTTGCCGAAGCCGGACGCGGCGCCGGTGACCAACGCTGCCTTGGACGCGAGACGGCCCGGATTGCCCATGAAAAGTTTCCTGCCCAGTTTTATTTCGTAAAAAGCTACGCCGAATCTTACGTTTCGGCAAATCAACTCCTCAACTCAATGAAACATCACAATAATCTGCGTTACCAAGCTTTGCTTTTGTTGGCAAATCGTTTGGCTGATCGCTAAAGTTGAGTGCTTTAGTTAGTGTTTTTACGTACGGAAATGCCCTTATGCGTGCGATCGGATTTCTGGAAGCGCGCCTTCGGGAATTTTCGATGGCGAATAGGTCTCCGGCTTGGCGCGAATGATGAAGCGAACGAGCGTCGGCAGAAAAAATATGATGATCGCCAGCTTCACCACCGCGATCCACAGCAGACCGCTGAACAGCAGGAACAGGGCTGCGATCACGAGCATCAGCGCGATCCATGCCGTCAGTACCAGGTTGCCGATATATCCCGGCCAGCTGCCGCCCTTCTGGAACACGGTGCCGGAGGAATGCGCTGCGAGCTTCTCGTGCAGCGCGCGGATGAAACGCGCATAGGCCTCGTTGTGCTCGGTAAAGCTGCCGTAGCCGTGGAACGAGGAATTGGAGATGTCGATGCGCTTGCCCGTGCGTGGCGTGATGTGCGCCAGATAGCGATTGTGCTGAACGCGCGTCGGCCGATAGGCGAGCCGCACATGGGAAATTTCGCTGAACGGCAGCCGGTGATGTCCGGCCTTGCCCTCGTCCACCCATTCCAGCGCATCGTCGCTCAACGTGTAGGTGCGCGGGCCGCGCAGCGCATGAAAGGTGTGGGTGTAGCTGTCCTTGCTGTGCATGCGCCTTTTCCTGTGCCTATTCTCGTTCGGCAAAGGATGCGGAACTTCACCCGCCGATCAAGCCAGAATTACCTTGCGCGAGCGAGACACATTTTCCCCTTGCCGAGCGCCTCGCCACATTCCAGAATCTGAATATCGAAAAACAAACGGGAGATGCGCCATGACTGTCCTGACACGGTTTCTCGCGATGCTGGCTGTTCTTGCCACCATCGCGACCGCCTCGGCATCGGAGGTGCCGATGGGCGATGACGGGTTGCACAAGCCGGACTGGTTCTCACTGACCTTCCGCGACATTGCCGAGGACATCGAGGCGGCGAAATCGCAAGGCAAGCGCCTGGCGCTGATGTTCGAACAGCGCGGCTGCGGCTACTGCAAGGAAGTGCACGAGAAGGTTTTGACCGACCCGGAGGTCAAGGACTGGATCAAGGCGAACTACATGATCGTCCAATACAATATCCACGGGGCGGAGGAGCTGACCGACACTGACGGCGAGAGCCTCACCGAGAAGCAGGCGGCGCGCAAATGGGGCCTGATGTTCACGCCCACCATCCTGTTCATGCCCGAGGACGTGCCCGGGGGTGACGTGACCGTGGCACAGGCAGCCGTTGCCATGATGCCCGGCGCCTTCGGCAAGGGCACCTTCCTCGACATGTTCCAGTGGGTGGCGGCGAAGGGCTATGACGGCGACGAAGATTTCCAGAGCTACCACAACCGCCGCTGGCGCGAGCGCAACGGCGGACCGCCGGAAGCGACACAATAGGCCGATACGACCTTCGTACTTTCAGCAAGGCCAACCGGACTGTAACGTCACATGATTGGAAGGCGCCGCCCGCCAGCGGCGCCTTTTTCGTCTGCCCCACGGCCACGATCGGACCCGCCATGACGCCTGCCAGCAAATCGACCGCCATCGTGACGGGTGCTGCCCGCGGCATCGGCTTGGCCATTGCCCGGCGCTTCCTTGCGCAGGGTTGGCGGGTGGCGCTGGTCGACATCGACGCGCAGACGCTCGGCAGCATTCGCGGCGAGATGGAAACGCCCGACACGCTGATCATCGAGGCCGATGTCTCTGACCCCGCACAGGTCGCGCGCGCCGTCAGTGAGACGGAGGCCCATTTCGGCCGGATTGATGCACTCGTCAACAATGCGGGCATCGCAATATTCAAGCCGGTGCTGGAGACAAGCTACGAGGACTGGTCCCGCGTGCTGGCGGTGAACCTGACCGGTCCGTTCCTGACGGTTCAGGCGGCAGCCCCCGTCATGATGAAGTCCGGCGGCGGGGCGGTCGTGAACATCGGCTCCATTTCCGGCCAGCGCGCCAGCACCTTGCGGGTCGCTTACGGCACGTCGAAGGCCGGGCTGGCTCACCTCACCAAGCAGCAGGCAGCAGAACTGGCGGAGATCGGCATCCGCGTGAACTGCGTCGCCCCCGGCCCGGTCGACACCGCCATGGCCAAGGCCGTGCACTCAGCCGAAATTCGCGCCGACTACCACGACGCCATCCCCCTTAACCGCTACGGCACGGAAGAGGAGATTGCAGAAGTCGTGGTCTTCCTGTGCAGCCCGAAGGCGTCCTATCTGACGGGGCAGACGATCGGCGTCGACGGCGGCTTCGATGCATCCGGCATCGGCCTGCCGACACTGCGCGCAACCACCCGGCCAGATGACAGGGAGAGCGACACATGAGCGTCACCATCAACGGCATCCGCAACTGCGACACCATGAAGAAGGCGGTTGCCTGGCTGGAGCAAAACGGCGTCGACCACACGTTCCGCGACTACAAGAAGCAGCCGCCGACGCAGGCAGAGCTGGAAAGCTGGTCGCAGGCCGCCGGCTGGGAGAAAGTCATCAACAAGGCCGGCATGACCTTCCGCAAGCTGCCCGATGCGGACAAGCAAGATCTCGATCAGCCCAGGGCCATCGCGCTGATGCTCGACAAGCCTTCGATGATCAAGCGTCCGGTGCTGGAGCACGACGGCGGCATCGAGATCGGCTTCAAGCCGGAAGGCTACGCCGCGATCTTCGGAAAGTAGGCCGAGGCCGGCCTCAGTCCTTGTCGTACATGTAGGCGCGGGTCAGCGGAAGCGCGTCGCGTTTGTGCGAGATCACGCACTGGTAGATCATGTTTGGACCGTGCTCGAACCACGATTCCGCACCGACGAGATAGAACTCCCACATCCGCGCGAAACGCTCATCGAACATCTCCACCGCTTCCTCGCGGCGCGCCATGAACCGGTCGTGCCAGTGGCGCAGCGTCCAGGCGTAATGCTTGCGCAGGATCTCGCAGTCGAGCACCCACAGCTTGGCGAACTCGGTCGCGCGGAACACTTCCGACATCGACGGCGCAGAGCCGCCGGGGAAGATGTACTTGCGGATGAACGGACCCGTCGCGCCGGGCGGCGCCATGCGCCCGATGGCATGCACGAGACCCGCGCCATCCGGCTTCATCAGCTTCGAGCACTGCCCGAAGAACTGGTGGAAGTGCTTCGAGCCGACATGCTCCATCAGGCCGATGGAGACGACGCGGTCGTACTCGCCTTCCGCCTCGCGGTAGTCGCACTCGTTGAACCGAACGCGGTTTTCAAGGCCCAGTTCCTTCACGCGGTTTCGCGCGAAGGCAAGCTGCTCCGGCGACACGTTGATGCCGGTGACGTCGCAGCCGTAGTTCTTGGCAAAATGGATCGCCGCCGCGCCCCACCCGCAGCCGAGATCGACAACCTTCATCCCCGGCTGCAACTGCAGCTTGGCCGCGACATGATCGAGTTTGTCGCGCTGCGCCTGCTCCAGCGAGTTCGCCGGATCGGTGAAATAAGCGCAGGTGTAGTTCATCTCCTCGTCGAGCCACATGCGGTAGAAATCGCCGGAGATGTCGTAGTGGTGGCGGGTGTTCTTGGCCGCCAGCCCGAGCGGGTTGGCCTGGTGCAGCGGCCGCATCGCCAGCCGGAAATTGTAGAGCATCCGGTTGTAGAAACCGTGCGGCTTGTCGCCGGGCTTCTTGTTGGCGGCATACAGCATCAGCAGGTCGCGGATGGTGGAACCATCCTCGAACTCGATGCGCCCGTCCATGTACCCCTCGCCGACGGCGAGGTCCGGATTGCGTGCGATGTCGGTCGCGATCTTTGAATCGGTGAATCGCAGCGTGACGAGCGGGCCGTCTTCGCCGGAGCCGAATTCGGTGCGGGTGCCGTCATGGTCGATGACAGTCAGCCGCCCTTTCTTGATCGCCTTGCGGAGGAATAAGGTAAGGAGCCACATGGGGCGCATCTTAGGTGCTCGCCCCGCCTGTGCAAGCCAAGTTTGCCCGAACGGAAAAAATGGAGTTCTGAATGGATATCGCCGAAGCCCGCCGCGACCTTGCCGCAACCTTTCGCTGGTGCGCCCGGCTCGGCCTGAACGAGGGTATCGCCAACCATTTCAGCCTCGCGACCTCGCCTGACGGGACCCGCTTCCTGATGAACCCCTACGGGCTGCACTGGTCGCAGATGAGCGCCAGCGACCTGCTGGAGTTCGATGCCAATGCTGACCCCGACGGCATCGGCGAGACGGTCGACCCGACCGCCTTCGCCATCCACGGCGCGTTGCACCGCAAAGCGCCGCACGCGCGCTGCATCATGCACCTGCACCCGAAATACACGACCGCGCTGGCCTCCCTGAAAGACCCGACGATGCCGCCGATCGACCAGAACACGATGCGCTTCTTCAATCGCGTCTCGAACGACTTTGGCTATGACGGCATGGGTCTTGGCGACGAGGCCGAACGCCTTGCCGGCGCGCTCGGCAATCACTCCGTCATGCTGATGGGCCAGCATGGCGTGCTTGTCGCGGCCCCCGACGTCGCCTGGGCCTTCGACACGATCTATTATTTCGAGAAGGCCGCCGAGAACTACCTGACCGCCCTGACGACGGGCCGCGAACTCAACGTCGCAAGCGACGAAGTGGCCGAGAAAACCGCCCGCCAATGGGAAGAATATCCCGACGGCCCGCTGAAGCATCTCTCCGCGATCCGCGCGGTTCTCGACGCCCAAGAACCCGACTACGCGAACTGACGACCGTGCGGCCCCGGCTCCGTTTCAAGAGGCTGCCGCGCGAATGGCTGGTCATCGTACGCAAATGGTAACCAATTGTTTGCGCTGTTCTCACACAGATCGGGAAATTCCACGTTGTCGGTGATCTGGAAAGCCATCGGTTAGCTTTTCACGATATCTCCCGAGTACCAAAGGGAGAATCCTCGATGTTGCGTGTTGCTTCTTGCATCATGAACGAGCACGACCACCTGCTCGTCGCCATTGCCGCGCTGATCTGCGGTGTTGGTGTTCTTGTTGCCACCAGTCTGTATCGGCGCGCGCGCAGCACACGAGGCTACGCACGTCTGTCATGGGTCGGCCTCGGCGCCATTGCCGCCGGGTCCACCATCTGGTGCACGCACTTCGTCGCGATGCTGGCCTACCAGCCCGGCGTCCCCATTTCCTACGACACCGTCCTGACGCTCGTCTCCCTGCTGATCGCGGTTGCAGGAAGCACGCTGGCGATGCTGATCGGCAGCCTGCGCATCAAGCTGGCGCCCGCGGTCGGCGGCGGCATCTTCGGTCTCGCCATCGCCGCGATGCACTACACCGGCATGGCGGCATTCTCGGTCGGCGGGTTCCTCACCTGGAGCCAGGCCTACGTCTCCGCCTCCGTCGCGATCGCGATCCCGCTTGGCGCGGCAGCTTTCCACATGAACGCCGCCGGCATGGACGACAAGCGCCGCTGGGCAGGCGCTGTGCTGATGATCCTGTCGATTGTCGGCATGCACTTCACCGGCATGTCGGCCGTCACGATCCATTCCTACGGTTTCGACGGGATCGCCGGCCTCGACGACACCACCCGCATGATGCTCGTCTTTGGCGTCACCGGTGTCGGCTGCCTCGTCCTGTCGACCGCTGCCATCAGCTTCTTTCTCGACAACCAGGCGCGCAGCCATCTGGTCGCGCGCATGCGCTACCTCACCGAAAGCGCCGTCGATGGCATGGTCGTGTGCCGCAATGGCAAGATCCTGCATGCCAACGCAGCTTTCGAGAAGATGAGTGGTCGCACGCGCGAAAACCTGCTGCACGGCCTGATCTTCGACATGATCGAGAACCCGTCGCAGGTGAAGGAGAGCGAACTCGTCCGCACCACCCTGCGCAGCGCAGATGGTCCGCCGGTCCAGGTGGAAGTGACAAAGCGCACCGAATCCGTTCGCGACAATCTCGATCCGCTCGCGGTCTTCGCGTTCCGCGATATCAGCCAGCGCATCGCCAACGAGCAGCGCATCTCCTATCTCGCCGCCTATGACAGCCTGACGGGACTGCGCAACCGCACCTCGTTCTACGACGAGGCCAAGACCATGATGAGCGCCGAGGGACAGCGCAAGCTGGCGATCCTCGAACTCGACATGGACCGCTTCAAGGAAATCAACGATGGTCACGGCCACGCTGCCGGCGACCATGTTCTCCAGGCCATCGGCACCCGCCTGCGCGACAGCCTGACGCCGGGACAGATCGCAGCGCGTATCGGTGGCGACGAGTTCGTCATTCTCGCGCCGATCTCCGACCGCAACGAGGCCCGCGAAATCGCCGAGTCCGTGCTCGAGACCATGTCGCATGGCATCGAACACGAAGGCCGCGTCTTCCGCTGCGGCGCCAGCATCGGCATCGCCATGTTCCCCTTCGACGGCGAGTCCGTTGAAGAGCTGATGAACAATGCCGACCTCGCGATGTACCGCGCCAAGCAGAAGTCGGATGGCAACTACTGCTTCTACAACGGCGAAATGGACAACCTCGCCCGCGAGCGCCGCTCGCTGATCGAGGACCTGCGCAACGCCATCGACAACGAAGAACTCGAACTGCACTACCAGGTGCAGATCTCGGTGCCGAACGAGACTGTCAGCGGCTACGAGGCCCTGCTGCGCTGGACGCACCCAGTGCTTGGCTCGATCCCGCCGAACCGCTTCATTCCGCTGGCCGAACAGAGTGGCCTCATCATCCCGCTCGGCGAATGGGTGCTGCGCGAAGCCTGCCGCGAGGCCGCGTCCTGGAACTCGACCTGCAACATTTCCGTGAACCTGTCTGCCGAGCAGCTGTCCGATCCGGAGCTTGCCAACATGGTGCTCTCCACACTGCTGGAAACGGGTCTCTCCCCGTCGCGGCTCGAACTGGAAGTCACCGAGACGAGCTTCATCAACGATCAGGCGCGCGCAGCCGCCACGCTTGGCCAGCTCAAGGCGATGGGCGTCTCGATTTCCATCGACGATTTCGGCACGGGCTATTCATCGCTGGCCATGCTGCGCGAGTTCCCCTTCGACAAGATCAAGCTCGACAAGTCGCTGATCGACGAGGTGTCGCGCAACCAGAAGGCCCAGGGCATTTTCCGGGCCGTGCTGTCGCTGGGAAACGCGCTGAGCGTGCCGGTGCTGGCCGAGGGCGTGGAGACCAGCGAGCAGTTGGAGTTCCTGCGCGAGCACGGCTGCGAGCTTGTTCAGGGCTACTACTATGGCCGCCCGCAACCGCAGGCCGACTGGCGCATCCCCGCATACGTGTCCGCCGGGGTCGTCGAGGAAGACCAGATTCCCGGCGTTGCGCGTCGCACCGGCACCTGAGGGCTCCGCCCGCGCTAGTAGCGGTCGCCAAATAGTTCCAGCAGGGTTTTCTCGCCCTTCAGGCAGTCGTAGCCCTGCGCGGGTCGCAGCAGGGGTTTCGGCGGCTGGCGCGGCGCGAGATCGGCAATCTCCAGCACCAGTTTGCGGCGCACCGCGTCCGGGAACTCGGCCCAGTCGAGAACCGGAATGACGAACGACCCGGTCCCCCCGATAACGCACTCCTTGTAGTAGACGTCGAGGTCCTCGATGTCCCAGCGCAGGAAGCTGCCCTCCCGCGTCATCAGCGGCAGGCCGTTGATGATGACGCCGTCGCTCACCGCCTCGTCGCGCGCTTCCACCACGGGCCGGCCGGAATTGTTCGGCCCGTCACCGGAAACGTCGATCACCCGGCGCAGGCCCGCGTAGCCGTTTCCGGGAAACTGGAACATGGCGTATTCGATGGCACCGGAAATCGACGTGTAGCGAAGCGAGCTGACCGGCGCGGCCATCAGCCTGTTGGCGACCGCCTGAGCTTCTTCCCGGTTGCTGATGAGAGTCCACCCGATGAGCGTGTTCTGCAGGCCGGTGCCGCCCCACTCCATCAGTGTCAACGCGATGCGGCCCCAGCCGCCCTGCGCGATTGCGGTAAGAACCTCGTTGCTGACCAGTGCCTCGGCATAGCCGCGCCGCTGGATCTCGAATTCGTGCGGGGTCATGGAGCGCGAGACGTCGACGGCCAGCACCAGCTCGAGGTCGACCGGCAAGTCTTCGGCCCGCGCCGGACTGCTGACCAGTCCGGCGATAGCGAGTGATGCGATCAGGTTCGACAGCCACGCCATGTGAAAAGCGTAAAGACAGCGCGAACCCGTGTCGAGTGATCAGTCCGCGCTTGTGATCTCGCGCATGGCCGCAAGCAGTGCGGTCACCTCGGCTTGCGTGTTGTAGTGGCAGAGCGACACCCGCACGCAGGACTGCAGGCCCAGAGGCTTCAGCACGTTGCCGGAGTAGTGATCCGCCTTGCGCGCATGGACCCGGATGCCGCGTTCGCGCAAGTCCGAGACGACCTCGGTCGCGTCGCGCCCCGCCAGCGTGAAGGAGACGAGCCCCTCGCGCGCCGGGTTCTCCAGCCCGCCGAGAATGGTCAGGCCCGGCATGTCCTTTAGTCCCGGCTCGTTGCCGACGCCGTTGATCATCGCATCCGTCAGGCTCGTCTCGTGGTCGTGGATCGCGGCGGCTGCGGCCTCGATGCGCGCGCGGCGCGTGTCCCCGCCGCCGACCTGCGACCCGAGCCAGTCGAGATAGGACACGACGTCCGACCACGTGGCATAGGCGCCGGTATCGCGAGTGCCCAGTTCCCAGCGATCATCAGGCCCGCCAACCAGCTTGTTGAGCGGCACGATCCGGTCCGACACCCAGGCCAGCCCGTAGCCGTGGCGCGAGAACGCCTTGTAGGGTGAGATGACATAGCCATCGATGCCATAGGCGTCGATGTCCACATGGCCGTGTGCCGCATGCTGGATGCCGTCCACGACGATCAGGCATTCCGGCGACTTGTCGCGAATGGCAGCCGCGATGGCGCGAATGTCCATGCCCATGCCGCTGACCGGCGAGCCGTGGATGATCGTCGCAACGCGCGTCTCGCCCGTCACCACCGCGCGGTAGGCATCCGCCGTCACCAGCCCGGTCGAATCGTCGTGCGCGACCGCGTGATAGGGCTTGCCGGCCTTCTCCGCCCACGTGCGGGCAGCCGAACTGCTGGCAGGATGTTCCAGCGTGGTGCCGACGACATTGCCGCCTTCGGGCGCCTGCATGATCGCGGTCATGATCATGCGGAACAGAAGCTCCGTCCCGCTTTCGCCAACGATGATCTGGCCCGAGCGCGCGTTGAGGAATTCGCGCGCATCCTGGCGGCCATTGGCGATGATGGCATCGAGTTCCTTCGACGCCGGGTTGTCGCGGCCCTGGTTGTCGGGGATCGCGGCAAACTTTGCGGACGTCTCGACAACGGAATTCAGCGTCAGCGCGCCGCCGGCATTTTCAAAGAAGATGCGCTCCCCGGTGAACGGGCAGGTATCGACATGGGCGAAGCGGCCGCGAACCGCTTCGATGAGCTTGGGATCGGAACCGAGCATGGTCTGTCCTTGTGTGGTGCCGTTATGCTGGCACCAGCAGTTACGCCGGGCGCCAAGCGGTTTCCAGCCCTGATTGTGCAACACCGCCAGCCACGGCGTGCAACCGTCACATGCGCGACTTCACTTGTGACGCCGCGACACCAAATATGGGGGACAGGTTGCGCACCCGCGCCCTCCCCCCGAAAGGACATCTCATCAGGCTCTTCTCAAATCTCATCGACGCCTTCGCGCGTGCCGATGGTCCCCCGCCCCAGACGCTGTCGGCCTTCATGGCCTGGGCGCTCAAGGGCGCTGGCCCGGCCATCATTATGTCACTCATGGTCTCGGTCGTTGTCGGCCTGACGGATGTCGGTGCCGCATGGATCGTCGGCTGGGTGATCGACCTTGCGCAGGCGCATGGCAGTGACCTGGTCTTCGGCCAGAACTGGCCGCTGCTTGCCGCAGCCGTGGCGTTCTTCCTGCTGTTCCGGCCCGTGGCCATGGGCCTCAGCGCGGCGTTCAACTCGCTGACGCTGATGCCCAACATCTACCCGATGGTGCTGCAGCGACTGAACCGGCACACACTCGGCCAGAGCCTTCGCTTCTTCGATGACGATTTCGCAGGGCGCATCGCCCAGAAGCAGCAGCAGACGGCGCGCGCCATTGCCGATGTGATCTCCGAAGGCGTCAACATCATGGGCCTGAGCGTCGCGGCGCTGATCGGTGCCGCGGCCCTCGTCGGGCAGGTCAGCGGCTGGCTCGCGGTCGGTCTCGGCCTGTGGATCGTCGGCCTCGCCCTGCTCGTGCGGTTCTTCATGCCCCGCGTGCGCGTGCGCGCCAAGGCGCGCGCCGCTGCCCGCGCCGTCGTCACCGGACAGGTGGTGGACACCGTCACCAATATCGCGACCGTGAAGCTCTTCAGCCACGGGCGGCAGGAGGACGACGCCACCCTCGATGCGCTCGGCACGTATCGTTCCCGCATCATCGATTTTGGCGAGGTGACCGCACTCTTCCGCTTCGTGCTGATGACCTACTCCGGCACGCTGCCGGTGCTGCTGGTCGGTGGCGCGCTGTGGTTCTGGTCGCAAGGGTCCGCCAGCGCCGGTGACATTGCCGCGGCCGGCCTCATCTCCGTGCGCATCGCGCAGATGTCGGGCTGGGTCTCCATGACCGCCATGGCGATCTTCACCAATATCGGCGAGATCGAGGACGGCATGCGCACGCTCTCGCCGCGCCACGAGATCATCGACAAGCCGGATGCCGTCGACACCGGCCGCACCAGCGGTGAAGTCTTCTTCGACGACGTGACCTTCGGCTATGGCCGCGAGACGGCTGCCCTGTCCGACTTCAACCTGCGCGTGAAGCCCGGCGAGAAGGTTGCACTCGTTGGCCGGTCCGGCGCGGGCAAGTCCACCGCCGTCTCCCTGCTGCTGCGCCTCTACGACGTCGAGGATGGCCGCATCACGCTCGACGGCACCGACATCCGCGACCTGACGCAGGATTCCCTGCGCGCGCAGATCGGCATGGTCCGGCAGGAAACCTCGATGTTCAACCGCTCCGCGCTGGAGAACATTCGCTACGGCAACCCGCAAGCCAGCGACGAGGACGTCTACGAGGCTGCCCGTCGCGCCCACGCGCACGACTTCATTCAGGGGCTTGAAGACTATCGCGGCCGGGAGGGCTACGCCGCCCACCTCGGCGAACGTGGCGTGAAGCTGTCGGGCGGTCAGCGCCAGCGCATCGCGCTTGCCCGCGTCATCCTCAAGAACGCACCGGTGCTGGTGCTGGATGAAGCCACCAGCGCGCTCGATTCAGAAGTCGAGGCCGCCATCCAGGACACGCTGGAAGTGCTGATGGAGGACAAGACGGTGATCGCCATCGCACACCGGCTCTCAACGATCGCGCGCATGGACCGCATCATCGTCATCGATGACGGGCGAATCGTCGAGGAAGGCACCCACGGAGCGCTTCTTGCGCGCGGCGGCCTCTATTCCCGCTTCTGGAATCGGCAGTCCGGCGGGTTCATCAACCTGGCGGCGGAATAAAACCGCGCCGGGTTGCATATAAAACCGGCAATGCACGAATAAATTGTGGTGATCAGGATACAGTGACCACCTTTCTTCCGCTTCGTTAGCTTCAAGTAGCTTGCAGACTCGGAAGCCCTCCTTAATGCTTGGTTAGGCATTAAATTCTGGGGGCATCAGAAGATGAATAAGATGGGGCTGATCTGCGCGCTCGCCTTGCTGGCAACGCCGGCGATGGCAGGCGACTATTCCGGCACATCCAACATGCGCGCGGGCCATGTTCAGGGTTATTTTGGCGGCACTTTCCTCTCCGCCGACGGCGACAACGCCGACGCGACAGTATTCGGCGCCGCCGGCAGGCTGAATGTGCCCATCAGCGAGTACTGGAACATTCAGGGCGACGCGGCCATTGATGCGCTCTCGCAGGACGGCACACTGAGCGTGCTCAGTGGCACGGTCCACGCCTTTTGGCGCGACCCCACGACCTACGCTGTTGGCGCGTTCGCCTCGCTTGAGGATTTCAACAGCTCTGAGTCCGATGTCGATATCTATGCCTGGCTCGTCGGCCTCGAAGGCCAGCGTTACATGGGCGACTACACCCTGTACGGGCAGATCTGGGGCGGTCAGCTCACCGACGGCAGCGATGACGTGAATGAGTTCGGCGTTCGCGGCGTCGTCCGCTACTTCGGCCACGAAAACTGGCGCCTCGATGGCGAAGTTTCGCTGAACACGCTCTCGGCGGATGGCGACACCATCACCAATTTCGGACTGGGCACCCAGGCGATGTACCAGTTCCCCGGATCGGCGTTCGCAGTCTTTGGCCGTTACGATTTCAACCACTTGAGCGGCAGCGGCGACAGCCTCGACATCCACACGGTTGCTGTCGGTTTCCGCGGCACCTTCCAGTCCGGCGGCAGCGGGCACACGTCAATGACCCTGAAAGAAGAAGATCGTCAGGGCGCGACGATGGAATCACCGCACGCCAACTCGATTACCGGCCTCTGAACAGCCCAGGTCGACTCATGAAGAAAGCCCGGCAGCCAACCTGCCGGGCTTTTTTTTTCAATCCATCATCTGCACTCCGGTGACATCCGACGAGCGGTAACATCCACCGCCGCAATCGTACCGCCGACCTGACTCACCTTGCGACATGCCGCGCGATGAAGGCGGCGGCATCGTCCAGCGTGTTGGCACGCCAGCGAAGTGGCAGTGCCAGCGTGGTCAGCAACCCGGCATGACCGATGCCGGGATAGTGCAGCACGTCAACGCCGACTCCCGCCTGCATGAGTTCGCGCGACAGGCTGTCGGAATGCAGCGTGGGGTGCACGATCTTGTCCGATGAGCCGTGGATCAGGATCGCTGGCGGGTCACTGCTGTCGACAAAATTGATCGGCTGCGTCGCCTGAAGGTCCTGAACGTGGGTGAAGGTGCGGATCGTCGCCCGGTCCTTCAGCGGCAGGAAGTCGTAAGGCCCGGCGAGACCGACAAAGCCACGGATGGCGCTGCGCGGCACGCCTGCCGCATCCAGCCAACGCTGGTCATAGGCGAGCACGGCGGCATTGTAGGCCCCGGCGGAATGGCCCGCGAGAACGATACGGTCCGGATCACCGCCGATCTCGGCTGCATTGTTCCGCGCCCATGCGACGGCTGCCGCGCAATCTTCGATGAAGGCAGGATACTTGCCGTTGGGGTGCAGCCGGTACCCCGGCACCACCGTTACATAGCCTTTGGAGGCAAAGGCCGCTCCGGCAAAACCGTAACCGTCCTTCGTGCCGGTGCTCCAGGAGCCGCCATGAATGAACACGACAATCGGCAGCGGCCCATCAGCGCCGCGTGGCGCGAACACGTCCAGCCGCTGTGCCGGGTCGCTGCCATAGGCCGCATCGTGGACGAGCTGCGTCGTGCCGAGGTCGTTCGGTACGGCGAAATCGAACAGTTCCACCTGCGACCAGGCCTTGCTAGCGGCGAAATACATGGCCGCGACAACCGTCACGACGCCCAGAACAGTCTTTATCCAGAAGATGACGCGCTCCCTTGCGACATGTGGCTCAAGGCTTGAACGCCTCAGCGGGCCGCATGGATTGCATGAGGCTGGATCAGGGAACGCCGGGAGAAGCGAATTCGTTCAGGCGAAGATCGTGTCGCCCTGCTCCTTGATGAGCGCTTCTGCCTTTCGGAAGGCCGCCGCAATGGCATCTTCGCGGTTGGGGAATGTGTCGGCACGGATCAGCGTGTGATGACGCATCTCGCCGTCGATCTCCTTCGACAGCCGCGCACCGAGCCGGGACTGTCCGCCCTCGTCATGCGGCGTCGCCTGCACCAGCACACCTTCGATTTCCTTCTCGTCCGCAGCCATCGGGGAAATCGGAGCTTGTTGCTTGGCCCGGCCAAACAGCCTGTTCAGGATGGACATCGTGGTGCTTCCTCTCGCCTGCGCGTGTTCGCATGTAACCCGTTTAATTGGCTCGCAGGCCTGCGGCGTCAATGCGTAGAAGGCTCCGCAAGCTCTCGAACATCCGGGTGCACGTGCTGGATATAACGTGACAGTGCGTGCCGTTTTGAAAGACCGAGCGCGTGGTCGGCAGCTAGCCAGAATGCCGACCACTCGCTCGCGGCACTCGGTCCGTTCATGTCGGCATCATTGATGAAGTCGACCAACAACAGCACCGCGTTGACGCCGTGCTGGCGCAGAAACCACAGATGCGCCAGCCGATTGGTGTACTGGTAGAAGGTCGCGCACCAATCCACCTGCGAGGTCACACCAAGGTCGGCTTTCACCTGCGAGAAGGCAGCCTCGATCTTGCGTCTGGAAACTTCGCCTGCCGCGCAGGGCGGCGACATGGCCTCACGCAGATGCGCCTTGGCCTCGACAAGCACGACCCGCTTCCCAGCCTTGCCGAGCGCGTCCCATTGAGGGCCACGACTTGGCCAGAAAGCGGCGAGTTGGGCCTTGAGCTGGTCTAGCCCGAGTTTGTGGAGAAACGCGGCATCGCGGTATTCCGCGAAGTCATCAGCTTGCTTCGGCGACACCCAGTCGATCTCGGAGCCGTCTTCAAGCCGGACGAGCGCGGGCCGCGAATTGGCCACGCGCTGCATCCATTTCAGACTGCCCCGTTCACCAGCTGGCTGAACGACGCGCACCTAGTTATCCAGGAAGCTCCGCAGTTTGCGGCTCCGCGACGGGTGCTTCAGCTTGCGCAGGGCCTTCGCCTCGATCTGGCGGATACGTTCGCGCGTGACCGAGAATTGCTGACCGACTTCCTCCAGCGTGTGATCGGTGTTCATGCCGATGCCGAAGCGCATGCGAAGCACGCGTTCCTCACGCGGGGTGAGCGAAGCGAGCACGCGGGTCGTCGTCTCGCGCAGGTTACCCTGGATGGCGGAGTCGATCGGCAGGATCGCGTTCTTGTCCTCGATGAAATCTCCGAGGTGTGAATCTTCCTCGTCGCCAATCGGCGTTTCGAGGCTGATCGGCTCCTTGGCGATCTTGAGGACCTTGCGGACCTTTTCCAGCGGCATGCCGAGCTTTTCGGCAAGCTCTTCCGGGGTCGGCTCGCGGCCGATCTCGTGCAGCATCTGGCGGCTGGTACGCACGATCTTGTTGATCGTCTCGATCATGTGCACCGGGATACGGATGGTGCGCGCCTGGTCGGCAATCGAGCGGGTAATCGCCTGGCGGATCCACCACGTCGCGTAGGTGGAGAACTTGTAGCCGCGGCGATACTCGAACTTGTCCACCGCCTTCATCAGGCCGATGTTGCCTTCCTGGATCAGGTCGAGGAACTGCAGCCCGCGATTGGTGTATTTCTTGGCGATGGAAATGACGAGGCGCAGGTTGGCCTCCACCATTTCCTTCTTGGCGATGCGCGCCTCGCGCTCACCCTTCTGCACCCAATTCACGATGCGGCGGAACTCGGAGATTTCGAGGCCGGTGTCTGTCGCGATTTCCTGGATCGTGCCGCGAATTTCGTGAATGCGTTCCTTCTCGCCGCCGACGAATTCCTTCCAGCCCTTGGAGCCGAGGTTCGCGACGCGGCGCAGCCAGTTGGGGTCGAGTTCCGCGCCCTGGTACTGGTCGAGGAAGTCGGCGCGGTCGACACCGTAGGATTCCGCCAGCCGCAGCAGGCGGCCCTCGAAGCCGATCAGCGTCTTGTTGATGCCGTAGAGCTGCTCGACGAGGCTGTCGATGCGCATCTGGTTGAGCGACAGGCTCTTCATGTCCGCCACAAGCTCTTCCTTGAGCTTCTTGTAGCGGCGCTCCTGGCTCGGCGTCAGGTTCTTGTTCTGCAGGCGCAGCTCGACGAGCTGGTCCTGCAGCTTGGAAAGCTTGGTGTAGTTGGAGGCGATCTGGTCGAAGGTTTCCAGAACCTGCGGCTTCAGTTCCGCTTCCATGGCAGCCAGCGACAGCGCGTTCTCGTCATCGTCGAAATCGTCGTCGTCGTCGCTGTCGTCGCTGCTCTCGCCCTCGGCCTTCTCGCCTTCAGCCTTGGACTCGTCCTTGTTCTCGGCGTTTTCGGTATTCGCCGCAGGCGCCTGCTTGGCCTCGGGGCCGGCATAGGTCGCTTCAAGGTCAATGATGTCGCGCAGCAGAATCTCGCCTTCGTTGAGTTCGTCGCGCCAGATGATGATCGCCTGGAAGGTCAGCGGGCTTTCGCAAAGCCCGGCGATCATCGCCTCGCGGCCGGCCTCGATGCGCTTGGCGATGGCAATTTCGCCCTCGCGCGACAGAAGCTCCACAGAACCCATCTCGCGCAGGTACATGCGCACGGGATCGTCGGTCCGGTCAGCCGGCTCGCTGGACTTCTTCTTCTCGACAGCGCCGCCGGTCTTCACCTCGGCAAGCGCGCCACCGCTCTCGCCGTCCTTGTCCTCGGACTCGGCTTCCTCGGCTTCCTCGTTCTCGATGACGTTGATGCCCATCTCGTTGAGCAGCGCGAGGATGTCCTCGATCTGCTCCGACGACACCTGATCGGAGGGCAGAACGTCGTTCAGCTCCTCATAGGTGACGTAGCCGCGCTTCTTGGCGGCCTTGAGCATCTTCTTGACTGCGGCATCGGAAAGATCGAGAAGCGGGCCGTCTTGGTTCTCGGCGCCTGCTTCCTTCTCGTCTTTTTTCGCTTCTTTGGCCTTCGTCGCCATTCAGGTCGTCTCCTGACAAACCGGTGATAGGTGGGCTACCCGGAGGCCATCGCTCGCGCGCGCTGCAGATGCCCTTGCTTGCTGCCATGTTGCAGCAATGCAGTAAACCCGCTGTTAACCGTCACCAAACATGTGTGCATGCAGGCCACCGCGCCCGCAGCGATGGGGCAAAAGGCCCCTAGAAATTCCGCACCGGTCGTCCGGACTGTGCCCCGAAGCCGTCAACCAGCGCTTCCGTTCCTTCTGCTTTTTCAAGTTCGGCCTTGATCGCGAACAGTCGCGCCTCATTGGCCTCGGTGATGTCGCGCTCGTAGTCCGCCTGCGCGAGCTCAAGGTTTCTATGTAACGTGTTGATCTTTCGGTGCAAGGCCAACATGTGTCGCAGGCCCGATTCGGCGTCCGTATCGGCCGCTTCGGGAGCCGCAAACCAGTCTGCGCGCGCAAGCCACAGCGAATCGAGCCGCGCCAGCGCACCCTCCAAGCCTCGTCTGCCAAGTGATTCGCGCATCATTGCGGCAGATAGGTCCAGATCGTCCTCTGCCGCGATATCGACGATCGCGGTTCGCACCCGGTCGAGTTCGGGATGCGCCATGACGAGTTCGCTGATCTCCTCTGCGAAATCGTCAAGCAGCACCGGGTGGTTCAACAGCGTCAGGATGATGGCGACCTCGCGCCGGCCCATGTCGCGCGCGCCCGTCACCAGCGCGCTGCGCTTCAGGCTGTCGCTGGCGCCGGCAAGACCCGCAGCAGGCATGTACCCCGCACCGGTGCGCGATTGCTTGCTGAACGGCTCCGCCCGCCCGCGCGAAAACGCGCCCTGTCCGCGCTGGCCCTGGTTGCGGCCGCCTTCGCGACCACCGAAGAGCTCGCGCGTGCGCCGCCCGATCTCCTCGCCGTAGTGCCGCCGCACGGTTTCATCGCCAACGGAGCGCACCAGCGCGCCGAGACGCGCTTCCAGCGCCGCGCGACGTTCCGGCGTGTCGTGCGGGTGGCTCTCCACAGCCATGGTCCACACGATGTCGGCAAGGCTGCGGGTATTGCCCAGAAGTTGCGCCAGCGCCTCGCGCCCTTGCGCGCGCAGCACGTCATCTGGGTCCTGGCCCTCCGGCATCAGCGCAAACTGCAGGCTCTTGCCGGGTTTCAGGTGTGGCAGCGCCAGTTCCGCTGCACGCCACGCGGCGCGCAAGCCCGCAGAGTCGCCGTCGAAACACAGCACCGGCTCGTCCGCCATGCGCCACAGCAGCGCCAGCTGGTTTTCCGTCAGCGCCGTGCCAAGCGGGGCGACCGTATTGCCGAACCCGCCTTCGGTCATGGCAATCACGTCCATATAGCCTTCGACGACGTGAACCTTGCCGGTCTGCTGGGCCGATCGCCGCGCCATCATTGCGTTGAACAGCGTGTCGCCCTTGTGGAAGAGCGGCGTCTCCGGCGAGTTGAGATACTTGGCCGGCTGGTCGGAACTGAGCGCGCGCCCGCCAAACGCGATCACCCGCCCGCGCGGATCGAGGATCGGGAACATCACCCGGTCGCGGAACCGGTCGAAGGGGATGGAGATGTCATCGCCGGTGATGATCAGCCCGGCTTCGGCCATCTGCTCCACGGTCACGCCACGCCCGGCCAGGTGGTCCTTCAGCGCGTGCCGCCCGCCCGGCGCGTAGCCAATTCGGAATGTCTTGCGGGTGTCGCCGGTCAGCCCGCGCCCGTCGAGATAGGAGCGCGCATTGGCGCCGGCGCGCTCCGAAAGCTGCGCCTCGAAGAAGGCCGCTGCCATTTCCATGATCTCGTGCAGGCCGGCGCGCTCGCGCTCGCGCTGCTCCGCCTGCGGGTCGGCCTTCGGCATCGGAAGCCCGGCTTCGCCCGCCAGCCGCTCCACGGCTTCGGGAAAGCTCAAGCCTTCGGTTTCCATCAGGAAGGTGAATACGTCGCCGTGCTTTCCGCTGGAGAAGCAGTGGTAGAAGCGCTTGTCGTCATTCACGAAGAAGGACGGCGTCTTCTCCCTGGTGAAGGGGCTGAGGCCCGCCATCTCGCGCCCCTGCTTCTTCAGGCGCACGCGCCGTCCCACCACCGCCGAGACAGGCACGCGGTTGCGGATCTCTTCCAGGAAGGACGGCTGAAAACGCATCTGCACTCTATACAACACAAGAACGCGCCGGGCATCCGAAGACACCCGACGCGAATTCAATCACACCAATCGCGGAATAGCCCGTGCGCGCGTCAGCCCTGGACGGCGGATCGCGAGCAGAGCAGGTCCTTCACGACACCGCTTGCCCGTCCGAAGTCCATCTGGCCCGGATAGCGTTCCTTGAGCGCGTTCATGCACTTGCCCATGTCACGCACGCAGGTGCCTTCGAGGTCCTCGACCACGTCGACGCAGGCCGAGCGAATCTCGTCCTCGGAAAGCTGGCGCGGCAGGAACGAACGGATGATCTCCGATTCCTGCGTTTCCTGCTCGACGAGTTCGATGCGGCCGGCTTCCTCGTAGATCTTGGCGGACTCTTCGCGCTGCTTGATCATCTTCTGCAGGATCTGGCGAATATCGTCATCGCTGACGAGATCGTCCTTGCCTGTCGAACGAACCGCGATGTCGCGATCCTTGATGGCAGCGTTGATGAGCCGCAGGGTCGCCATGCGGCGCCGGTCCTGCTCGCGCATCGCGGTCTTGAGCGAATCGTTGATTTCCTGTCGCAGCATCTTTGCCGTTTCTCTGCCTCGGTTCGGGGCCTTGACCTGCCGCATGCGCGGCCCGATTGCGTCGTTACATGCCGCAAAAGGCCAAGGCCATCAAGAACAATGGCTTCAACTCGTTGAAATTATTGACGAATTACGCGGATCACCTTGGCTTGACGCCATCGGCAAGCTCCCCTAGCTTCCGCCGTAAGATCACCCGCACCCCCATTCCCGGGCTCCAAGGCCCCACCGGATATGGCGGGCGGACGCGCAACACTCTCAAACGGCAATATAGGCGATGACAGGCGTCACGGAAAGCACCTCCGCGCCATGGGCGCAACCGAAGGCAACAGGCATCCTCGTTCTGGCGGACGGCAGCGTCTTCCGCGGGCGCGGGGTCGGCGCAGTGGGCGACGCCGTCGGCGAAGTCTGTTTCAACACCGCGATCACCGGCTACCAGGAGATTCTCACCGATCCCTCCTATGCCGGTCAGATCATCACCTTCACGTTCCCCCATATCGGCAATGTCGGCGCCAATGACGAGGACATCGAGACCTCGAACCTCGCCGCCGATTCCGGCGTGCGCGGCTGCATCCTGCGCGCCGATGTCACCGACCCGTCCAGCTGGCGCTCGGCCAAGCACCTCGACAAATGGCTGTCGGCACGCGGCATCATCGCGCTCTCGGGTCTCGACACCCGCGCGCTGACCGTGCGCATCCGCGAGGGTGGCATGCCCAACGGCGTCATAGCGCATGACCCAAAGGGCGAGTTCGATATCGAGGCGTTGAAGGCCAAGGCCGCCGAATGGCCGGGGCTCGAAGGCATGGACCTCGTTCCCTCCGTCACCACGGCGCAGCGCTACGACTGGGACGAGACGAGCTGGCAGCTCGGCGAGGGCTATTCCCACCTTGCCGAACCCGAACATCACGTCGTCGCCATCGATTACGGCATCAAGCGCAACATCCTGCGCCTGTTCGCCGACCGTGGCTGCAAGGTGACCGTGGTCCCTGCGACCGCGTCCTCGGAGGACATCCTCGCCATGAAGCCGGACGGGGTGTTCTTGTCGAACGGTCCCGGCGACCCGGCGGCGACCGGGCAATATGCCGTGCCGGTCATCAAGGACCTGATCGACGCCGGCACGCCGACCTTCGGCATCTGCCTCGGCCACCAGATGCTGGCGCTCGCCGTCGGCGGCAAGACCGGCAAGATGCACCAGGGCCACCACGGCGCGAACCATCCGGTGATGGACCACACCACCAACAAGGTGGAAATCGTGTCCATGAACCACGGCTTTGCGGTGGATTCAGGCTCCCTGCCCGGCAATGCCGAGGAGACGCACGTCTCCCTGTTCGACGGCACCAATTGCGGCCTGCGCCTGAAGGACAAGCCGGCCTTTTCCGTGCAGCACCACCCGGAAGCCTCCCCCGGCCCGCAGGACAGCCACTACCTGTTCACGCGCTTCGTAAACCTGATTCGCGAGCGCAAGGGCCTTGAGCCGCTTCCCGAGACGATGAAGCCGGGGGGCGACACGGACGCGGCCGCATGAGCGAGGACGCACCCGGAAACTCGACCATCGGCGCCATGTTCGGTGCGGGAAACGCGGAAACCTTCATGGGGCTGCCCAAGGCAAGCCCCTATTCCCTGCCCAAGGGGACGGGCGCGGCGATCCTCGGTGTGCCGAGCGCAACGCCTTACCCGGAGGTCGGCGCCTATTGCGCGGCAGCACCCGCAGCGGTCCGCGCAGCGCTTGCCGACTACGCCGCCAATATCGAGCATCCGGACTTCGATCACGGTGAACCGATGCTCGGCCTCACCGGGTTCTCCGCCGTCGACTGCGGTGACATCAAGACCGACCCGCAGGAGCCGGCCACATCGCGCGCGGCCATCCGCGCCGCCACCCGCGCCGTGCGCAAGGCTGGCACCGTACCGCTGGTCATTGGCGGCGACGATTCCGTGCCGATCCCGGTCCTCGCCGCGTATGCGGGCGAGGACCCGATGACGATTCTGCAGATCGACGCCCATATCGACTGGCGCGACAGCGTGCGCGGCGAAAGCTTCGGCCTGTCTTCCACCATGCGGCGCGCATCCGAGATGGAGCACGTCACTGGCATCGTGCAGGCGGGACAGCGCGCCATCGGCTCGGCCCGCACGGCGGACTGGCTGGAGGCACGGCGCTGGGGCACGAAGTTCGTCTCCGCGCGAACCATCCACCGCGAGGGCGTCGGCGCCGCGATCGATGCGCTGCCCGAAGGCGGCAACATCTTCATCTCGCTGGATGTCGATGCATTCGATCCGTCGATCGTTCCCGGCGTCATCGGTCGCGCGCCCGGCGGGCTGACTTACTGGCACGTCATCGACCTGATCGAGAAGGCGGCGGCCAAGGGCACCATCGTCGGGTTCGCCATGGTGGAACTGATGCCCAGACGCGATGTCGATGGCCTCGGCGCGCTGGTTGCCGCGCGCACGCTCTGCAACGTCATCGCGGCCGTCCGCAGGCAGGCGGAAAGCGCTGTCTAGCGCATCAGGCGGGGATGGCGCATCGGCACGGCCTTGCGCGTCACGATGCCGGATTTGACCCGCACATCGGCTGGAATGTCGTAGGACTTCACGAGTTCATCCCCGCCGGGCAGGCCCATCACCTCGCGCTGGACGGTGAGCATCCACAAGGTGCGCGCGGTCTCCGTCGAAAGACCATCGCGGGCCGGGTCGTCCTCCGCCATTCCCGCAAGTTGAGCCAGTTGCGCCTCGAACGTCTTGGCGACGCGCACCAGCGTGCCCGCCTGCTCCTCGAACAACTCGTGCTCGAGTGCGGCAAGGGGTGAGGCTTGCGTCTGGCGGGAAAAGGCCTTGGGCGGACGAACGCTCATCAGCTTCGATTGCAAACCGGACCAAGAAAGCCGGTCGGGCGACTCAAAGGTTCGACGTGTTGAAGGTATCGCACGCGTTCATCGTACCTTCCTTCAGGCCGATGCGGAACCAGCGGGCGCGCTGGTCCGAGGTGCCGTGGTTGAAGCTTTCCGGCACGACATAACCCTGCGTGCGGCGCTGGATGGCGTCGTCGCCGATCTGGGCTGCGGCATTCAGCGCTTCGTCGATATCGCCTTCGTCGAGCAGCCCCTTCTTGGCCGTGTAGCGCGCCCACATGCCGGCGAAACAGTCAGCCTGCAGCTCGACGCGGATCGACATGGCGTTGGCTTCGCTCTTTGACATGCGCTGGCGCATCTCGTTGAACTTCGGCAGCACGCCGATGAGGTTCTGAACGTGGTGGCCCACTTCGTGCGCGATCACGTAGGCCTGCGCGAAGTCGCCCGGCGCCTTGAACTGGCGCTTGAGCTGATCGAAGAACTGCAGGTCGATGTAAACCTTGCGGTCGACCGGGCAGTAGAACGGGCCGGACTGGGCGCTTGCATAGCCGCAACCCGATTGAGTCGCGCCGGAGAACATCACCAGCGTGGTGTCGCTGTAGCGTTCGCCCGCACGGTTGAAGACCTCCGACCAGGTTTCTTCGGTGTCGCCCAGCACGACCGACACGAACTTCGCCATGTCGTCATCCGCCGGCGTCGACTGCCGCGGGGCGCTCTGCTCGGTCAAGGAACCGCCACCACCCGGCACACCGCCAAGGTTGCCGAGAATCTGAAGCGGGTTGATGCCGAAGATCGCACCGACGACGACGATGAAGATGATGAAGCCGATACCGCCGAAGCCGGCACGTCCGCCGCCGATCGGGATGCGCATGCCCCCGCCGCGGCCAAATCCGCCGCCGCGCCCGCGCCGATCCTCGATATTGGAACTTCCTCTCCGGTCACGCCAGCGCATCGCTTGCCTCTCCTCGTTGCAGTCAGGACATCACAAAACTGCCCTTCGAGACCGATGGGCGGGACGGGCCTGAACGTTAAACCCAGAACAATGGAACGACAATGACGGCGAACGGTTGCACGCGCTTTCGCGAAAGCTTGCGATTGGGCGGCGCGCCGCCGTGAAAAAGGGGCACTCCCAGGCCGGGAACGCCCCTGTTTTTCACTGTCGCCGGACGGAGGGGCGACATTGGCTCTGCATCAGTGGCTCTGCATCAGTGGCTCTGGATCAGTGGCGTTCAAACCATGCCGCGATCCGGCGCGACCATGATCCGATCATGCAACTGAAGGTCGCAGAGCGGTGCATGTCCATGCGGTCGGATCGCATTGCGGAGCGTCCGATGATGACATCATTCAGCATCTTCCCAACCTTTCTCGGGCTCCCGCGTTCTTGCGGGAGGTGATTCTCGCGCCATGCGCGGCGCACGTGAGCGATACACGTCAGCGACATACGGGTTGACTTGACCCCTCGCCGCTTTTCACATGCGCACAGCGTGCGCTTGAAGCACCAGATATACGCACATCGTGCGCTTCCTTCAAGGCGGAAGCGCACATGGTGCGCAATTTTGACATGGCCGTGGAGCCCGATCCTTGCCGTCTAGAACACCAGACACGCTGACCATGACGCCCGAGGCATTCCGGGCATGGCGCAAGAATCTCAATCTGAAACAGAAGGATGCGGCAGACCTGCTGGGTCTGAAGAAGCGCGTCATCCAGTATTATGAAAAGGGCAGCCGCGACGGGAAGAAGGTCGAGATCCCGAAGCACGTGCGCCTCGCCTGCCACGCGATTTCAGCTGGTGTGCTGGATTTCGACGGCGAAAATGCGGTCTCGATCCCCGTCACCGCCGCGTCTCTCGACACGTCTGCGGCAAGCATTGTCGAGGATGCCGCGGAATAGTGTTTCCGCTTCTCTGAATGCTCGTCTAGCCGGCGCTTTTCATCCACTGTGAATATGGATCGGCGCACCCGCGGTCATCCGGCACGGCCGGCAGGTCGCCACCACCGTCTTCGATCCCGCAAAGTGCTGCTGCTCTGGCTCGCACACACGATGGATCGGCGACCATCTCTTCGTAGCTGACCTGCGCGCACCGCCCCGGCATCAATTGCATGGCCGCGTCGATCATCGCGTTGTACCAGTCGAGATAGGCTCGAATGGCCGGCAGCGCGTAGGCGTAGCTGTTCCCGCTATCATAGTTCTTCATGTAGATGCGCAGCGCGAGATCGTCGACGTTGCGACGCATGAGCATGAAGCGTGCCTCGGGCACGAAAGCAGCCAGGCGCACGGCAGCCGACATATGGCCGGGATGGGTGTTCGTGAAAATCGCCGCATCGGCTGCGCGCGCTTTCAGTTCCCGTGCGTAGTTGTCCTGAAACGGCTTTTCCAGCGGGATCGGCAGATCACCGATCCAGTCGCGACTGAGCAATCCCGCGTCCTGAAACGTCTGACGGACGGCGACTTCCAGCAGGCGGTTTTCGAACCCGCGTGAGACGCCGGGCAGGGTCGCCACGATGGATTCTGCGGTCGTCTTGCCGGAGCGGCTTGGCCCGAGGACGTAAAGCGTCACTGTATGACCGGCTTCGGGCTTGCCCTTGGGTTCCGGCAGCGGCTTGACGCTCGCCAGGCGCTCCAGGAACGTGTCCCTGTTGGCAGCATCACGAGCTTGTTCTTCAGCAAACAGACGCGCCTTGTGGGCGTTTGCCGTCTCAAGGTTTGTCCAGGCGCGGTCGTGGTCGCCTTTCGCATCAAGCAGCCGGGCGCGCGTGAACGCCACGCGTGCGCCCCACACCTCGTCACTGTCGGTCGAGTTGTTCCTTGCTGCGTCTAGCCGCCGCAAGACGTCGATGTCGTGCAGATCGTCCGGAACGCGGCTGAGAATATCGAGCGGCGACATCTTGGAAGGATCGCGCTCGAGCACGGCAAGGGCTGCCTTGGCCGCCGGCGCCGCGCGGCCCATGTGCAGGTGGCACTCCGCGAGTTTGATATGAATATCGTGCAGTTCCGGCGCGCGGCTTAGGGCGCGCTCATAGGCTGCGGCGGCTGCCTCGTATTCGCGCGTTGCGTAGAGGATTTCGCCGAGCGTGGCATGAATGCTGGCGTCTTCCGGTTCGATTTCACGCGCCTGTTCCAGCGTGCGGATGGCGGTCTCGGCGGCGCCAAGCCTCAGGTAGACGCCGGACAGTGCGGTCAGCGTACGCCAGTCGCGCGGGTTCAGCATGGCCGCCTGAACAAGTGGCGCGAGGGATTGCTTGAAGTGCCCGCGGTCGGCGAGCACGAGCCCCAGCGTGTGCAGCATCCCGACATAGTCGGGGTAGCGTTGCAGCACTGTCTCGCAGATCCTCTGGGCCTGAATGAGCTTGCCTTGCTGCCGCAGTGCCTCGGCCTCGTCCAATGCGCTTCGGGTTTCCACCAGCGCGTCGCGTCCATTGCGCGGCGCCGGGTGCCCCTGCTTTCTGCGTCTTTGCATCGTCTTCCCCGAAACGAGTCACTGCACGGCAACCGGGTCCAAAATGTCGGCTCGAACGACACCCGAGAACGCACGTCAATATCTTTTGCAAGCTATGTGGCGCTCGTGCAACATTGACGTTGCGCGAAATATATCGCCACCACTCCTATAAGTTGCTGATGTTGAAGCTGTTTTCACACGGATCGACCGTAAATGGCTTACTTTTCTCAAAAATGCGCTGTTCAACAATCGCGCGCCGAAACACTCGATCATCTCCCCGTTGGCGAGTAACCTTGCGTCAAGCTGACACATTGCAGCTGCAGATTTTTTGCCTTGGGGGGCGACCATGATTTCGATGAAACGCACATTGCTTGGCGGCACGGCCGCGCTGGCGATTTCGGCAAGCACGCTCGGCGCCTCGCCGGCCGCTGCCAACGACATGTCATACTGGCAGGGCTGGTATGGTGGCTTGCAGGTTGGCGCAGCCTTCGGCGAGTTCGACGGTGCACTTTCCACCGATGACACGTCCACCGACATCGCCTACGGAACGGACGAAGCAGGCTTCGCAGGCGGCATCTACCTCGGCTACAACCACCGGCGGAATGGCTATGTCTACGGTATCGAGGCGGACATCCTGTTCCCCGACATCAACTCGTTTTCGGCGTCCCCGGGCACTCTGGAAGACAGTGAACACGTCATCAGCGATGGAATCGATGTGCTGGCTTCGGTCCGTGGTCGCCTCGGCTACATGGCGCACGAAAATCTGCTGGTTTACGGCACTGCCGGCTTCGCCTGGGCGAGCGTCGATCACCGGATGATCAGTTTCGACAACAGCGAAGAAGCGACGATTGATCTCGATGGTTTCGCGCCCGTGGTTGGCGCCGGCGTCGAATGGGCGATCAACGACACCTGGGGCTTGCGCGCCCAGGGCCTCTACTACTTCTTCGACGAAAACCAGAATACGGAATATCTGAGCATCGGCGATGCCAGTTCAGGGGATTTCGGGAGTTTCGATGGCGTGTTCACGCTCACCGTCGGCCTGACGGCGAACCTGTCAAACCTGTTCGGTCCAAGATGAACCGGTTTGCGGCGTAACGGCAGTTTTGCCTGCGCATCACAGCCAATCGTTGACAACTGAAAAATCGGGTCGCCCCGGGGTTACCAAACCCCCGGGCTTCACCTATAAGGCCGCTTCAGCCGACAATTGAACACATGTGCAGCGTGCGGGGGCTCCGCTCGCCTTTTCCGCGCGCGCACAGCCTTGAAGGGCCGCACCGCTCCATGCCGAAAAGAACAGATATCGATACCATCCTCATCATCGGCGCCGGACCGATCGTGATCGGTCAGGCCTGCGAGTTCGACTACTCCGGAACGCAGGCCTGCAAGGCCCTGAAGGCCGAGGGGTATCGCATCGTTCTGGTCAACTCGAACCCGGCGACGATCATGACGGACCCGGATCTGGCGGACGCGACCTATATCGAGCCGATCACGCCGGACATCGTCGCGCGCATCATCGAGAAGGAACGCCCCAAGACGAAGGGCGGCTTCGCCCTGCTGCCGACCATGGGCGGGCAGACCGCGCTCAACACCGCGCTGTCGCTGCGCCGGATGGGCGTGCTGGAAAAGCACAACGTGGAGATGATCGGCGCAGATGCCGAAGCCATCGACATGGCCGAGGACCGCAAGCTGTTCCGCGAGGCCATGGCCCGCATCGGGCTGGAGACGCCGAAATCGGTTCTCGCCAACGCCTCCGACCTGAAGAACGAGGACAAGCAGCGCCGCCGCGCCGGACTCGAGCGCATCGACGCGCTGGATATTTCCGCCGAAGAAAAGACCCGTCTGCGCGGCGAGTTCGAGAAGGACTGGTCGGCCGGTGAGCGCGAGCGAGGCAAGCGTTACGAGGAAAAGGCGCTGATCGAGGCGCTGGAAGCGCTACCCATCGTTGGCCTGCCGGCGATCATCCGCCCCTCCTTCACGCTGGGCGGCACCGGCGGCGGCATCGCCTACACCAAGTCGGAATTCATCGAAATCGTTGAGCGCGGCCTCGATGCCTCGCCCACCAACGAGGTGCTGATCGAGGAATCGGTCCTCGGCTGGAAGGAATTCGAGATGGAAGTGGTCCGCGACCGCGCGGACAACTGCATCATCATCTGCTCCATCGAGAACATCGACCCGATGGGTGTTCACACCGGCGATTCGATCACCGTCGCGCCCGCGCTGACGCTGACCGACAAGGAATACCAGATCATGCGCAACGCCTCGATCGCGGTGCTGCGTGAGATCGGGGTGGAGACCGGCGGGTCCAACGTGCAGTTCGCCATCAACCCCAAGGACGGGCGCATGGTGGTGATCGAGATGAACCCGCGTGTGTCGCGGTCCTCCGCGCTGGCCTCCAAGGCGACCGGCTTCCCAATCGCCAAGGTCGCCGCGCGCCTCGCCGTCGGCTACACGCTGGACGAGCTGGAAAACGACATCACCGGCGGGGCGACGCCCGCGAGCTTCGAGCCGACCATCGACTACGTGGTCACGAAGATCCCGCGTTTCGCCTTCGAGAAATTCCCCTCCAACGACCCCTCCTCCGCCGTCCTCACCACGTCGATGAAGTCGGTCGGTGAAGTCATGGCCATCGGCCGCACCTTCGCTGAAAGCCTGCAGAAGGCCCTGCGCGGTCTCGAAACCGGGCTGGACGGGCTGGACGAGGTCGAGATCCCCGGCATCGGCCAGGGCGACGACAAGAACGCGGTGCGCAAGGCGCTGGGCACGCCGATGGCAGACCGGCTGCTGAAGGTCGCGCAGGCGCTGCGCCTCGGCGTCGACCACGAGCAGGTACATGCCTCCTGCGCCATCGATCCGTGGTTCATCGAGCGGCTCCAGGAAATCATCGACATGGAAGCCAAGGTCGCGAAGCACGGCCTGCCCGACAACGCGTATTCCATGCGGCTAGTGAAGGGCATGGGCTTTTCCGACGCCCGCCTGGCCAAGCTGACGAACCAGGGCGAGGAGGACGTCGCAGCCCATCGCCGCGCGCTTGGCGTCACACCGGTCTACAAGCGCATCGACACCTGCGCCGCCGAGTTCGCCTCGCCCACGCCCTACATGTACTCGACCTACGAAAGCCCGTTCGGCGACGTGCCGCATGACGAATCCGAGCCGAGCGACCGCAAGAAGGTGATGATCCTCGGCGGTGGCCCGAACCGGATCGGCCAGGGCATCGAGTTCGACTATTGCTGCTGCCACGCCGCCTTCGCGCTGGCCGATGTCGGCATCGAGTCCATCATGGTCAACTGCAACCCGGAGACGGTCTCCACCGACTACGACACCTCCGACCGCCTCTACTTCGAGCCGCTGACGGCGGAAGACGTGCTGGAGATCATCCGCTGCGAGCAGCGCTCGGGCGAATTGCTCGGCGTCATCGTGCAGTTCGGCGGCCAGACCCCGCTGAAGCTTGCCGAGGCCCTTCAGGATGCCGGCGTGCCCATTCTCGGCACCGCACCCGACATGATCGACCTCGCCGAGGACCGCGACCGCTTCCAGAAGCTGCTGAACGAGCTGAAGCTGCGCCAGCCGGTCAACGGCATCGCCAAGAGCGCCGACGAGGCCCGCCAGATCGTCGAGCGCATCGGCTTCCCCGTGGTCATCCGCCCGTCCTACGTGCTGGGCGGCCGCGCCATGGAAATCGTGCGCAACATGGCGCAGTTCGACCGCTACATCACCGAGGCCGTCGTCGTGTCCGGCAAGAGCCCGGTGCTGATTGACGGCTACCTGTCGGACGCGGTGGAAGTCGACGTCGACGCCCTGAGCGACGGCGAGGACGTACTCGTCTGCGGCATCATGGAGCATATCGAGGAAGCCGGCATTCACTCCGGTGACAGCGCCTGCTCCCTGCCGACGCACTCGCTCAGCCCGGAAATCGTCGAAGAAATCGAGCGCCAGACGCGCGACCTTGCCCGCGCGCTGAACGTCGTCGGCCTGATGAACGTGCAGTACGCGATCAAGGACGCCGACATCTACGTGCTGGAGGTCAATCCGCGCGCCTCGCGCACGGTGCCGTTCGTCGCCAAGACCATCGGCGCACCGATCGCCAAGATCGCGGCCCGCATCATGGCGGGCGAGAAGCTCGCCTCGTTCACCATCGACCTGAGCCCCTACGACCACATCGCGGTCAAGGAAGCCGTCTTCCCCTTCGCCCGCTTCCCCGGCGTCGATACGATCCTCGGCCCGGAAATGCGCTCGACCGGCGAAGTCATGGGTCTTGCGCGCGACTACGCGCTCGCCTTTGCCAAGAGCCAGCTTGCCGCCGGCACCCGCGTGCCCCTCAGCGGCGACGTGTTCATCTCCGTGCGCGACGGCGACAAGACCAAGCTGCTCGACACCATCCGCAAGCTGCGCGAGTTGGGCTTCAACATTCTCGCGACCGGCGGCACCCAGCGCTTCCTTGCCGAAAACGGCATCGAGGCGAGCAAGATCAACAAGGTGCTCGAAGGCCGCCCGCACATCGTCGATGCCATCGAGAACGGCGACATCGCGCTGGTGCTCAACACCACCGAAGGCTCGCAGGCCCTGGCCGACAGCCGCTCGCTTCGCCGCGCCGCGCTGATGCACAAGGTCCCCTTCTACACGACGGTCGCCGGCGGCATCGCCGCGGTTCAGGGCATCGAGGCGGTCAAGGCCGGTTCCCTTGATGTGGAGCCGCTGCAATCCTATGTAGCCGCCCGTCGACACGTGATGCCGGAACCCGGCAACGCGTAATTTCCCGCAAAAGCGACAACCTTTGCTTGACCGGCGCGAAAACGCCGATCACGCTGGGAAAGTTGTGAATTTGAAAGAACACGGGCGAAAAAGCGCCCGGAGGACACGCCAAATGGAAAAGATCCCGATGACCGCTGCTGGCTATGCCGCGATCGACGAGGAGCTGCGCCGCCGCAAGCAGACCGACCGGCCCGCCATCATCCAGGCGATTGCCGAGGCGCGCGCCCATGGCGATCTGTCGGAGAATGCCGAGTACCATGCCGCCAAGGAACAGCAAGGCATGAACGAGGCGCGCATCGCCGACCTCGAAGAACAGATCGGCCGCGCCGACATCATCGACGTGTCCAAGCTCTCCGGCGACGAGGTGAAATTCGGCGCCACGGTGACCCTCATCGACGAGGACACCGAGGAGGAGAAGGTCTACCAGATCGTCGGCGACATGGAAGCGGACGTGAAGTCCGGCAAGATCTCCATTTCATCGCCCATCGCGCGCGCGCTGATCGGCAAGAAGGAAGGCGATTCCGTTGATGTCGCCGCCCCCGGCGGTGCCCGCGCCTACGAGATCGAGAAGGTCGTCTACAAGTAAGACGACCGGCTCGGCTGCGCGTATCCCGCGCAACCGTTCCTCACCTTTCGACAGTCACGCTTGAAGCGACGGCTCACGCAGCCGTGCGCGCGAGTTGTCTTGCCCGGTGCCCGCGTTGGGCCATACTGGCAGGCATGACACGTTTGGCCGCATTGATGATTGCCGGTCTGCTGGCCTGCACGCCCCAATTCGCTGGTGCGCAGGAACAGAGGCCTGCGCAATCCTCTGACATTCGCGACTGGTTGTTCGAGGCCCTCAAGACCGCCCCGACGCAACAGATCGGCACGGAAGTGGCCAACCAGATCTGGCGGCACTGGTTTCAGCAGGCACCTGATGCAACCGCGAGCGAACTGATGGCAGCCGCCACCAAGCGGCGGAGGGAATACGACTTCGCCGGCGCCATCGAGATTCTCGACAAGCTCGTCGAGCATTCGCCCGAATGGGCGGAAGCCTGGAACCAGCGTGCCACCGTCCTGTTCTTCCAAGACAGGTTCGACGAGTCGCTGGAAGACGTGGACAAGGTGCTGGAGCTGGAGCCGAAACACTTCGGTGCGCTTGCCGGAAAAGGCGTCATCCTGATGCGGCAGGGCCGCATGCAGCTGTCCCAGAAGGCGCTGCGCCGCGCGGTGGAAATCCACCCGTGGATCCAGGAGCGCAACCTGCTTCTGAACGTGCCGGGCGAGGATCTATAGTGCGGTCCGCTCATTCTGTCGGCTGATAGAGGCTAGCCTTCGATCGGAACCAGCGGCGCGTTCTTGTTCTGCCGAATGATGAGCGTCGTGCGAACCGAGTCGACATTCGGCGCGGCCGTCAACTCGTCGATCACGAAGCCCTGGAAGGTGCCGAGGTCCGGCGCCACGCATTTCAGCAGGAAATCCACCTCGCCCGACAGCATGTAGCTCTCGCGCACGATGGGCCATTCCTTCACCTTGCGCGTGAAGGCTGCGAGATCGTTCTCAGCCTGGCTGGTCAGCCCGACCATGGCAAAGGCCATCACGTCCTGCCCCAGCGTCTTGGCATCCAGCAGCGCACGGTAGCCGGTGATGATTCCCGCTTCCTCCAGCGCGCGCACGCGGCGCAGGCACGGCGGCGCGGAGATGCCGACTCGCCGCGCGAGTTCGACATTGGTCATGCGCCCATCGTCCTGAAGCTCGCGCAGGATCTTCCAGTCGATGGCATCGAGTCGGCCTCTCATCGAACGATCCTTTCAGGCGCTGGCAGCATTGTTTCAAGCCGCGCTTATTTTATTGCCGATTCCATTTTGGCGCAAAGACACATTTGCGGCACCGCAGAACGCGATCACACAAACTTTTCCAACGCTTTCGATACTTGTTTCGCCCGCTCCCTTGAATCGGTATGTGTGCACACCCTAATGTCATGCGTCAGGCGCATAACGGCGCCACGCAGGCGGACTGTCTTCGGCGCGGGGTATTTTTGGATCGCCGGACGACCGCTTCGACCAATTCAAGTTTCGTGAGGATTGCGCCATGTCACGCGATGACGCCACCAAGCCGTCCCGTGTCGCCATCATCGGCTCCGGACCTGCCGGATACACGGCAGCCATCTATGCGGCGCGCGCCATGCTGGAGCCTGTCCTGTTCCAGGGCCTGCAGCCCGGTGGCCAGCTGACCATCACCACCGAGGTGGAAAACTACCCTGGTTTTGCAGACGTCATTCAGGGGCCTTGGCTGATGGAGCAGATGGAGGCGCAGGCGCGCCACGTCGGCACCGAGATCATCACCGACCTCATCACCGACGTCGACCTCACGCGCCGCCCGTTCCGCCTTCAGGGCGACAGCGGCAAGACCTACATCACCGACAGCGTCATCATCGCCACCGGCGCGCAGGCGAAGTGGCTCGGCCTGCCCTCCGAGCTCGCCTTCCAGGGCTTTGGCGTCTCGGCCTGCGCGACCTGCGACGGGTTCTTCTATCGCGGCAAGGAGGTCATCGTGGTCGGCGGCGGTAACACCGCCGTGGAAGAGGCACTGTTCCTCACAAATTTTGCCTCCAAGGTCACGGTCATCCACCGCCGCGACGCGTTCCGCGCCGAGCGAATCCTGCAGAACCGCCTGTTCGATAACGAGAAGGTCGAGGTCGTCTGGGACACGGTCGTGGAAGAAATCGTCGGCTCGCAGAACCCGACCAGCGTGACGGGCGCCCGCGTCAAGAACATCAAGACCGGCGAGACCCGCGAGATTTCCGCCGATGGCGTTTTCATTGCCATCGGGCACGCACCGGCGACGGAGCTGTTCAAGGACAAGCTGGACATGAAGCACGGCGGCTACATCGTCACCGCGCCGGATTCCACCGCCACCAGCATTCGCGGCGTTTTTGCCGCCGGGGACGTGACGGACGACATTTATCGCCAGGCGGTGACTGCCGCCGGCATGGGCTGCATGGCAGCGCTCGAAGCCGAGCGCTGGCTGGCGGCAGGCGGCCTGCGGGAAGCCGCCGAATAGAAGACTGATCCGGGCCTGCGCGGCTGGCGGCGAGAGGGGCCGCGCGGCTGACACGGACAGGCACCGTGGGGAGGCAACGATGGATTGGGACAAGCTACGCGTGTTTCACGCAGCGGCTGGTGCAGGCAGTTTTACCCACGCGGGCGAGGCGCTTGGCCTCAGCCAATCGGCTGTCAGCCGGCAGGTCAGCGGGCTTGAGGAGAGCCTCGGCGTGCCGCTGTTCCACCGCCATGCGCGCGGCCTGATCCTCACCGAGCAGGGCGAGATGCTGTACCGCAGCGCCCAGCGCATCTTTTCCGAGCTGGAAGCGACCCGCACGCGGCTGACGGATTCGCGCGAAAAGCCGAGCGGCGATCTGCGCGTCACGACGACCGTGGGGCTGGGCTCAAGCTGGCTGACGCCGCGCCTCAACGAGTTCCTGGAACTCTACCCCGACATCGACCTGTCGCTGGTCCTGCAGGACGAGGAACTCGACCTCTCCATGCGCGAGGCCGACATCGCGATCCGCCTGCGCCAGCCCACCCAGCCGGACCTGATCCAGCGCCGTCTGTTCACCGTGCACTTCCACGCATACGCCTCTCCGGCGTACCTGCGTCGCTTTGGCACACCCAAGACATTCGCCGATCTGGACGAGCATCGCATCGTCACCTTCGGGCGACACGCCCCGAGTTTCTTCCTGGACACAAACTGGCTCGCAACCGTCGGGCGCGAAGGACAGGAACCGCGACACCCCTTTTTGACGATCAACAATATTCACGGCTTGAAGCGGGCGGTCGACCACGGGCTGGGCATTGCAACAATCCCCGATTACTTGACTGATTCGGCAACAAACCTCGTCCGCGTACTTGCAGACGCCGAATTGCCGGCGTTCGACACTTATTTCGTCTACCCGGCTGAACTGCGTGAATCGGCCCGTGTGAATGTTTTCCGGGACTTTCTACTTGCCAAAGCGCGCGAGTGGTCGTTCTGACGCGAAACCGGGCATTTTTCCCGATATTTTTTGTGCGCTGCACAAGTTATGCGCGTTACGCATGTCAAACATGCCGCCCGCTGCATTGCAACATGACCGTTCGGTGAGCATATACGCCTCAGCTGTGGTGCGGCACGTGTTTCCTCCTCCCTCGCGTTGCCGTGCAGTCAGCTGTTCCCCTCTGGAATAGCTCGCTGGTGCCTTGCGCTGGCTGAGCACAAAACTTTAAAGGCCGGATCTTTCGATCCGGCCTCTTTTCTTTTCTGGACCTGTTTGCTTGGTGGCGAGGTAACGCCGCGCCCGCCGCCTACATGAAGTAGGTGCGCTCGTCGCCGTCCGGGTACAGGCTCGCGACCTGCTCGCCATAGCCGTTGAACTTCTGCGTCGGCACGAGCTCGTCGGTGCCCAGCACGCGCTCGCTCGCCTGGCTCCAGCGCGGATGCGGCACGTTCGGGTTCACGTTTGCCCAGAAGCCGTACTCGCGCGCGTTGATCTCTTCCCAGAAACTGACCGGGCGTTCCTCGACGAACGAGAACCGCACGATCGACTTGATCGACTTGAACCCGTACTTCCACGGCGCCGCCAGGCGCAGCGGCGAGCCCATCTGCTTGGGCAGCGGCTTGCCGTAGGCACCCGTGGCGATGAAGGCGAGATCGTTGGTCGCTTCCTCGATGGTCAGCGCCTCGACATACGGCCACGGATAGCCGAATGAGCTGCTCGTCTGCCCCGGCGCCGTCTCCGGGTCCATGAAGGTTTCCATGCGCACGTACTTCGCGCCCGAAAGCGGCTTGGCGAACTTCACAAGCGCCGCCAGCGGGAAGCCGGACCACGGAAGCTGCATCGACCATGCTTCCACGCAGCGGTGGCGGTAGAGGCGTTCTTCAAGCGACATGGCGGCCAGCAGGCTGTCGACATCGATCTCCTGCTCCTTTTCCACCATGCCGTCGAGCTTCACCGTCCAAGGGCGGATCTTCAGCGCCTGCGCGGCTTCGGCAATCTTCTTCGACGAGCCGAACTCGTAATAGTTGTTGTAGGTGTAGTTGAGGTCTGAGGGAGTGACCTCGCGCTGGAGCGTGAACGCCTCGTTGCGCTTGAACGGGTAGAGCTTCGCGCTCGGGTCATCCTCCGGCGGACCGTAGATCTTGTCAGGTCCAAACAGCGTGAAGGCGTTGGCGCGGGTCGCAATGGCGCCCGCGGCCACGAGGCCCGCACCACCAGCCAGCAGCGCGCGGCGGTTCAGAAAGACGCTTTCCGGGGTCGCATCGCGCTCGGCGATGGCCCAGGACGGTTTGCGGCGAATGAGCATGGGTCGCTCCCTTCCTTGTCTTGCTCGCGGCAGCAGTGTGCGCCGGAAATTCTTTCAGACAATAGGTAGGGGCCGGGGATTGCAGGGCCAAATCACGGCCCCGCAAGTTTAGTTGATCGCGGCTGCACCATTGCGCGCGTACTCAGGCTGCGGAACGCGCCTCCACCACCTGCTCTGCCAGTCGCCCGTTCAGCTCCTGCCAGTGGTCGAACCGGGTGGAGAAGCCGCCGACGCCCGATGTCGCCGACCTGAGCTCGATGATGAGATCACCCATCTCGGCAGCCGGCAGGCAGGCGTTGACCGTGTCCCACCCCGGCCAGCCGGGCCGCGCATCGAACCCCAGGATCTGCCCGCGCCGCTGCGAGATGATCTGGTTGATGCGCGCCGTCGCCTCGCTCGGAACGTGGATGTCCACCGCAAGGATCGGCTCCAGCAGGACCGGCGAACAATCCGGCATCCCCTCGCGCATGGCGAGTTGCGCTGCGGCCCGAAAGGCCATGTCGGAGGAATCGACCGCGTGGAACGACCCATCGGTCAGCGTCACGCCAACGTCGATCACCGGGAAGCCCAACGGCCCGCGCATCAAGGACTCGCGAACCCCGCCGTCCACCGACGGAATGTACTGCTTCGGCACCACACCGCCCGTGATCGTGTTGCTGAACGTGAAGCCGCTGCCGCGCGGCAATGGCTCGATGGTGAGCACGACGTCACCGAACTGGCCGTGACCGCCCGATTGCTTCTTGTGGAGCCCGCGCACGCTGGTGCCATTGCGGATCGTCTCGCAATAGCCGACAGCCGGTGGCCGCGCCTCGGCACTGACGCCGTACTTGGTCATCAGCTTTTCAAGTGCGACACGCAGGTGCATGTCGCCCTGCCCCCGCAACACCGTCTCGCCGCTGCCCTGGTCCTGATCCAGCGCAAGCGAGGGGTCCTCGTCGATCAGCTTGCCGAGAGAGGCGGTCAGCTTCACCTCGTCCTTGCGCTCGCGCGCAGCGACCGCCAGCGCGTAGACCGGGAAGGCGACAGCGACGTCGCACAGGTTGCCGGCGGCTTGCGACGACAGCGTTTCGCCGGTCTTCACGTCGTCGAGCTTTGACAGGCCAACCACGTCGCCCGGTCCCGCGCCCTCTGCCCTTGTCGTGTCCTGGCCGAAGACGCTCTGAAGTCCGGATGCCTTCACCTCCGTGCCATCCGCCGTCCGCAGGGCAGTGCCCTCATTCAGCGTGCCGGACAGCACCCGCACCAGCGACAGCTTGCCGCCGTGGCTCGTGTGCAGGCTCTTGAGCACCTGCACGCGGGTTGCGTCATCGCCGGAAACGCCGAGCCGCTCCGCAACGCCCTCGATGCCCGCAACCTCGTGGCGCAGCGCCTTCATCAGCCGCAGCATGCCGTTGCCGTTTTCAGCCGACCCGATGAACAGCGGGATGATCTGCCCCTCCCGCAATTCGCGTCCAAGGTCTTCGAACACGAGGTCGCGTGGCGGCTCGATATCCTCCAGCAACTGCTCCATCAGCCGGTCGTCGTGGTCGGCGAGTTTCTCCAGCATGGCGAACCGTGCTTCGCTCTCGCGTTCGCTCAGGTCCTTGTCCATCTTCACGACTTCGCTTGGCGCGTGCTCGCGGTAGACGAAGGCCCGTTCCAGCGCGAGATCCACGAAGCCGGTGGCAATACCGTTCTCGCGCACCGGCAGCTGCCGCACGACAACCGGCTTGTTGCTGGTTGCCTGGAGCAGTTCCAGCACGTCCTGGATGGTGCCTTCGGCCTTGTCGATCTTGTTGAGGAACAGCATGTGCGGCACGCCCGCATCTTCGATTTCCTTGAGGATCGCCTGCAGGGCGGGAAGCTTCTTCTCGTCCGGCTCGCACACGACGATGGCCGCATCCACCGCCGGCAGCACGGCGCGCATGTCCTGCAGGAATTCAACCGAACCGGGACAATCGAAGAACGTGTAGGTGTCGCCGAGAAATTCGCTGGAAGCGATGTTCACCTCGGTGCTCATCTGGTGCGCGCGCGATTGCGGGCTGGCATCTCCCACCGTGTTGGCATCGCCGATCCGGCCCTGCCGGTGAATGGTGCCGTTGCGCGCAAGCAATGCCTCCAGGAGCGTGGTCTTGCCGCTCTGGTAGGGCCCGACGATCGCGATGGCGCGACCACCTTTGGTGATGTCGGAAGTGGCGTCCTGAGTTTTCGCTTGGCCTGCAGTCGCCGGTCGGGGGCCTGCCCCGTTCTCGTGCCGGTCCATGCCGCATTCCTCCCCTGTCTGGGCGGAACCGGCTCAGCCATTCAGTTTTTCCACGCGCGCCCCAATGGTCTTGAAAAGGGTGCGGTCCCGCCTTCAGGCGCGAGCGTTTGTGGAAGATATGGTCCCAAGCAAATGCCCGCTTGGCAAGCGATTTGCGTGTGGAGCCAGCGTGGCGGACGGGCTACCCCCGCCGCGCCGCCTCAATCGCCGCAACGTCAATTTTGCCCATATCCATCATGGCCTCGAACGCGCGCGCAGCCTCCTCGCCCCCCGCATGCATCGCCTCGGTCAGCGCGCGCGGCGTGATCTGCCACGATACGCCCCATTTGTCCTTGCACCAGCCGCACGCCGATTCCTGGCCGCCATTGCCGACGATGGCATTCCAGTACCTGTCGGTTTCCTCTTGGTCCTCGGTGGCGATCTGGAAGGAGAAGGCTTCCGACTGGGTGAACGTCGGGCCGCCGTTCAGGCCGAGGCAGGGAATACCGAAGACCGTGAAATGCACGGTCAGAGGCTCGCCCTTCTTGCCGCCTGGGAAGTTGCTCGGCGCGGTGTCGACACGGTCCACGTGGCTGTCGGGAAAGGTGTCGGCATAGAAGCGTGCAGCGGCTTCCGCGTCCTTGTCGTACCAGATGCAGATCGTGTTCTTGGGGATGGCCATGGCAATGTCTCCGATGTGGCCCGCAAGGCTCGAAACGAAAAAGGGGCGGCACGTTTTTCGCGCCGCCCCTGATCAGAAATCTTGTCGGTCTGAACCGATTAGTACGTGTCGGTCAGGCGCATCTCGGCGATGCCGACAGCGATATTCAGGCCTTCCTGGCCGCTGATGGACACCGGCTGCAGCACGATGGAGCGCGAGGAGCCGCCGATCAGGGCGTTGGCACCGACGCCGACGCCAACCGTCGCCTCACCGGATACGCCGGCATAGTTGCCGTTCAGCGCGCCGGCCACGATGTCGGAGGTGGGCGCGAACACGGCCCAGACCATACCGCCACGGGTGGTGGTGCCGATATCGATGCCGAACTTGGAAATGTCGCCGCGATAGCGCTCGTCCGCGCCTTCGGCGCGTTCGAACACGCAATCGAGCGTCTTCGTGGAGCCGAAGATGAATCCGGAGCCACCTGAGACGTCACAGGTCAGGACGCCGACCTCGACGCGGGTCTGGGCGTTCGATGCAGAGGTTGCGACGAGGCTCGCTGCCGCGACCATGCCGGCCATGAGAAGTTTGCGCATATCGGTAGTCCTTCCTGTTTCTTCGCATTGCGTCCGCTTCGCAAAAGCAATTCCGGACGCCCACCAGATGAAGTGGGCTCCGGGTTTAAAAATGCAAATACGGGCCTTTGCTTAAGCGCCCGTCGCGGACAGTCCCCTGCCTAACGCACAACCCCTATTTGAGGTTGCCACAGAAACGCTGAATTCGTTCACAGGCTTCTTCCAGCGCAGCATTGGACGTCGCGTAGGAGATGCGGAAGTTGGGCGAACCGCCAAATGCTGCACCGTGGACGGCGGCCACGCCTTCCTCTTCAAGAAGCGCGGACACGAAGTCCTCGTCATTCGCGATCTCGCGGCCCGTCTTCGTCACCTTGCCGATCGTGCCGGCACAGGACGGGTAGACGTAGAACGCACCTTCCGGCACCGGGCATTCGATGCCGTTTGCCTGGTTGAGCATGGAGACGACGAGGTCGCGACGCCCCTTGAACAGGTCCTGGTTCGTGGGGATGAACGACTGTGTCCCGTTCAGCGCCTCGACCGCCGCCCACTGCGAGATCGAGCAGGGGTTGGAGGTCGACTGCGACTGGATCTTCGCCATCGCCTTGATGAGCTGCGCCGGGCCACCGGCATAGCCGATGCGCCAGCCCGTCATCGCGTAGGCCTTGGAGACGCCGTTCACCGTCAGCGTGCGGTCCTTCAGGCGCGGCTCCACCTGCGCGACCGTCGTGAACTTGAAGTCGTCGTAAACGAGGTGCTCGTACATGTCGTCGGTCATGATCCAGACGTGCTCGTGCTGAAGCAGCACGTCGGTCAGCGCCTTGATCTCGTCAGCCGTATAGGCGGCACCCGTCGGGTTCGACGGCGAGTTGAAGATGATCCACTTGGTGTTCGGCGTGATCGCCTTGGCGAGCGCATCCGGCGTGATTTTGAAACCGGTCTCGATGCCCGCCTCCAGTTCCACCGGCGTGCCGCCGGCCAGCGCCACCATGTCCGGGTAGGACACCCAGAACGGCGCGGGCACGATCACCTCGTCGCCCGGGTTGAGGGTCGCCATGAACGCGTTGTAGAGCACCTGCTTGCCGCCGGTGGCGACGGTGATCTCGTTCTTTTCGTAGTCGAGTTCGTTCTCGCGCTTGAACTTGGCGCAGATCGCCTCCTTCAGCTGCGGTATGCCATCGACGGGCGTGTACTTCGTCTTGCCGTCGCGGATTGCCTTGATTGCGGCTTCCTTGACGTTCTCCGGCGTGTCGAAATCCGGTTCGCCCGCACCCAGCCCGATGACGTCGCGACCGGCGGCTTTGAGTTCGGCTGCCTTGGTGGTGACTGCGATCGTGGCGGACGGCTTCACGCGCTCCAGCGCGTCGGCGAGAAAGGCCATTGAGGAGTTGCTCCTGGATGTCTGGGGTGAATACGGCGGGACATTAGGCCCGAGGCCGGATCGCGCGCAAGGACCATGCGCCGCTTTCCCGCCTCACAAGTGAACACCGCCACACAATGAGCACAAAGGATTCAGGGAAACGCCTGAATTCGCTCGGCAGCGAGCCTCAATCTGAATTCAATCTCTCAAATGCAACCGGTTTGGGGCCGGTCGCAACCAACTGTTCAGAGTTCACATGTTACGGGGCCTAATCATGAGCGATCTTCACAACAGCAAGCCTACCGGCGACTTCAACCGGACCGAATCCGAGAGCATCAGCGTCGGACGCGCCTTCGTCGCATGGCTCGTCGCCGCGGTCCTCGCCGTTGCTGCCGCCACGATCTTCACCATCGAAGCACAGGCAGCCCCGATGGGCGCCATGCCCTCGACCTTCGAACTGTCCCGCGGCTCCGCGATCCTGCTCTTCGCAGGCGCCGGCACCGCGATGGTCTCGGTCGCCATCTTCATGTGGCGCGATGCCTACCGCCAGACCGAGGCCAGCCTGCGCCGCGGCCGCCGCTAGGCGCCCTGTACTCACAACCCGAACGCGCTAGCTCCCTGATGGAACACGTCAGGGAGCTTTTTCTTTGAAGAACCAGTTTTTCGCAGCCGCGCTGATCGGCCTTACAGCAGCCTTCGGCGCGCACACGGCCAATGCGCAGGAGCCGCAGCGCTTCGAGACCGAAGCCCACGCAATCGAGGTGACGACCTTCGCCTCGGGCCTCGAAAGCCCGTGGGGCCTCGCCTTCCTGCCCGACGGCGCAATGCTGGTGACCGAACGCCCGGGTCGCGTGCGCCTTGTCAGCCCCGACGGCACCCTGAGCGAACCGCTCGAGGGTGCGCCGCAGACAGAGAGCTTCGGACAGGGCGGCATGCTCGACATCGCCCTCGACCCGGACTTTGCCGACAATTCCCGCGTCTTCATCACCTATGCCCATGTGGAAGGTGACGTGGCCGGCACTGCCGTCTGGCGCGCGACACTTCAGCGTGACGGCACGCCCCGCCTTGTCGACGGCACGCAGATCTTCCGTATGAACAAGTTGTCGGGCCGCGCGCAGCATTTCGGCTCGCGCATCGTCTTTGCGCCCGACAAGACGCTCTGGTTCACCATCGGCGACCGTGGGCAGGGCGAGCGCGCGCAGGATGCAACGGATCATGCAGGCTCGGTGCTGCGCATCGACCGCGACGGCAACGCGCCTGCTGACAACCCCTTCATAGGCACGCCGGCCGACGACCTCATCTGGTCCATCGGGCACCGCAACCCGCAAGGCGCAGCCTTCAATCCGTGGCGCGAGGAACTGTGGACGGTTGCTCATGGTGCGCGCGGCGGCGACGAGATCAACATCCCGAAGGCCGGCCTGAACTATGGCTGGCCGGTGATCTCCTACGGGCGGCACTATTCCGGCGGCAAGATCGGCGAAGGCACGGAAAAGCCCGGCATGGAGCAGCCGATCTACTATTGGGACCCCTCCATCGCCCCTTCCGGCATGGAATTCTATACCGGCGACGCCTTCCCGCAGTGGCAGGGGAATGTCTTCGTCGGCGCGCTGAAATTCCAGCTGCTCGTCCGCCTGACCCTCGACGGCGACAAGATCGTCTCCGAGGAGCGGATGCTCGAAGACCTCGGCGAACGCATCCGGGCCGTGAAGCAGGGGCCGGACGGTCACCTCTACCTGCTGACCGACGATCCCGACGGCCGCGTTCTCAAGGTCAGCCCGGCGAGCTAGGGCAGCTTTTCAAACGGCCGAAATGAAAAAGCCGGACGCGGTGGCCCGCGCCCGGCTTCATTGTTTCAGGTCGGCAGAGCGTCAGGCGGCCTGACGGTGCGACCGTGCCGCAGTAGCCCGCACGGCAGTCGGATCGTTCGCATTATTGGCATCGAGGCGGTGGTGGCGCGCGATCAGCGGACGCAGCACGGCAATCGCCAGGATCGCGGCGCAGATGTCCATTGCCGCCATCGTGTAGAGAACCGTCGCCCAGGTACCGGTCATTTCCATCAGCACGTTGCCGAAGGGAACAAGCAGCGCGGCGACGCCCTTCGAGCAGTAGAGCAAGCCGTAGATCTTGCCGATGTTCTTGGTGCCGAACGTGTCGCCAGCGGTGGCGCTGAACAGCGAGTACACCTCGCCCCAGGCCAGGAAGACGACGCCGCTGAGCAGTACGAAGGCAACCGGGTGACCGCCGAAATTGGCGAGCGCGAGGATGCCGAGGCCTTCCAGCGTGAAGGCCACGAACATGGTGCGTTCACGGCCGATATTGTCGGAAATCCAGCCGAAGAACGGGCGTGAGAAGCCGTTCATCAGGCGGTCGAGCATCAGCGCGAAGGGCAGCGCGGCCATGGTGAAGAAGTACATGTTCACCGGCATTTCCTTCACGCCGAGGTCCTTGGCCATGACGGAGAGCTGGGCAACCGCCATCAGGCCGCCGGTCACCGTCATCGTGAACATCAGCATCATCAGCCAGAAGACCGGCGTGCGCAGGGCTTCGCCCAGCGTGTAGTCGCGCCGGCTCTGCACGAGCTTGGTCGAATAGACCGGCTTCACGGTCTTCACCGGCGGGCTCAGGAACAGCGAGCAGACCATGATGATCGCGCCCTGGATCAGGCCGAACGTGAAGAACGCCGACTGGAAACCGGTGGTCGAGATCATGTGCGAGATCGGCAGGATGGTGAGGATCGTGCCCGAGCCGTAGCCGCCCGCCGTCAGGCCGACGGCAAGGCCGCGCCGGTCCGGGAACCACTTGAGCGCGTTGTTGATGCAGGTCGAGTAGACGCAGCCCACGCCGATGCCGCTGAGAACGGCGCCGAAATAGAAGCCGGCGAGAGAGGTCGCGTAGGAATCCACGACCCATGCGATACCGGTCAGCGCACCGCCAACGAAGACGATGGCGCGGGGGCCGAACTTGTCGATGAAATAGCCCTCAAGCGGGGCAAGCCAGGTCTGGGTGATGACGAAGATGGTGAAGGCAGTCTGGATCGCGGCACGGCTCCAGCCGTAGGTCGCCTCGATCTCGGGAACGAACAGCGTCCAGGCATACTGCGCGTTGGCAGCAGCAACGAGGCACGCAACGCCCAACGCGAGCTGGAACCAGCGGTTCGCGGGCTTCACCGGCCAGGCAGCCGGTGTCGATTGGATGGTCTTCATTTACTGGGTGTTCCTTGGGCGTCTCCGCACTCAGGCGGCAGACGGCAGAGCAGCGCGAACACGGCCGCGCCAGCCGGCCAATCAAAAAAGCGGCAAGGCTGTTTGGAGAACCCGCTGCGTCTTCTGTGGGCGCATCGCAGGGTTGTTCAGGGTCTGCGCCGCTAGTACGGCGGGAACCGTGATTGTGTCGGGCCTGTCTTCCATGCCGTGAGCCTTGCAGCCCGGCGCACTGTCCCTGCGTGCGACGATCGCTGCACCGCTCAAAGCGCAATCTTGCTGGAAACGAAGGATGAGAAACATGCTCGCCTTTCTCTCGAAAGAGCCACCAAACTCCCCATTGGGCGGGGGATTTTCGCAGCGAGCTGTTTCTTTTGGACCTTGGCCCGATGAAAAATGGATATACGCCTGAATTTCGGCGTAGAAAAGGGGATTTTTACGGCGCACCAAAAATTTCTTAACGTGCATTAAGTCCTTGCCCACCCAACCGGAAACGAGACTGCCATGGCCGCCTTTCACTACCTCTCGGACGACACGCTCGAACAGCTCGGCATCGACGCCGTCGAGATCGCCGACCGCATCGAGCAGGCGGTGGCCGAAAAGGCGCGTGACGCGATTCTCACCGCGCCGAAATCAGCCGTCCTGCCCGGCGACGGCCGCTACATGATGTCGACGCTCGCGACAGCCGATGCGCCGCCCTTCACTGCCGTGAAGACCGTCACTGTCAGCCCGGACAATCCCGGCCGCGACCTCCCCGCCATCAACGGGGCCATCTCGCTCTTCGACAGCCAGACCGGGCTTCTCAAGTGCGTGATGGAGGCAGGCTGGGTGACGGCGGTGCGCACCGCGGGCCTGAGCGCGGTCGCTGCCCGCAAGCTCGCCGACCCGAACGCGCAATCGGTCGGCTTCATCGGCTGCGGCGTGCAGGCCCGCAGCCATCTCGATGCCTTCCGCGCCCTGTTTCCGCTGAAGCGCATCAAGGCCTATGGGCGCGGCACGGCCAATGTCGAGAGGCTCTGCGCCTATGCCCGCGATGCCGGACTGGAGGCGGACGTGGCCGAGTCGCCGCGCGACGCGATTTCCGACGTCGACCTGATCGTGACGTCGGTGACGCTCGACTACACCATCGAGCCGTTTCTGGACGCGCGCTGGGTGAAGGGCGGGGCCTTCGCGGCAATCACCGATCTCGGCATTCCTTGGATGGACGAGACAATGAGCGCGTTCGGCCAAGTTTTCGTGGATGACACCGAGCAGGAGGCCGCAAGCCCGAAGAAGGTGGTCCCGGCGGACCTCGTTAACGGCGACCTGACCGATCTCGTGTCGGGAAAGATCACCCCGAAGCATGACTCGGAACGGCCCGCGACCTTCGTTTTCCGTGGCCTCGCCATCGGCGACTTCGCCATCGCCGCGCTCGGCTATGAGCGCGCCGTCGAAAAGGGGTTGGGCACCGTCGTCGGCGCGTGAGGCTTCAAAAGAAAACGGCGGCCCCGTTCCGGAGCCGCCGTCTTGAACCGTGATCTGATGGAAGAGGATCAGCCGCGCTGCTGGCGCTCGCGGAAATCCTCGATCTGGTCGGACAGGTCGAGATAGGTGTCGCAGTCGGCGACGCAGCGTTTCTCGATCTCGGCAAGTTGCTCCTCGGCGAGGTCGAGGCGGCCAAGCGTCAGGTAGGCTTCACCGAGATATTCGCGCGCCTGCACGTAGTTCGGGTCGGCGGCGAGCGCCTGCTTGTAGTAGCCGATGCCCTCTTCGACCTTGCCCGACTTGCGCAGGCTGTAGCCGGTGTAGTTCAGCACGCGCGGGTCGTTCTGGTCGGCGGCGGTGGCGAGCACGGCGAGCGCCTCGTCGTAGCGCTCCGCCTTGGCGAGCGACAGGCCGTAGATGATGCGCGCCTCGTTGTCGATGGCGTTGCTCTCCGACGGCTTGCACTTGCCGTCGCTGTCCTTGATCTGCCCGCTGGGGCAGTTCGTTTCGGTGGTGGTGTCGCTGCCCATGGCCATGGCGGCCGTGGCGCCGAAGGCGATTGCAGCGCCAAGCGCGAGACCGGCAAGGATGGAGCTGGAGCGAGCGTGAAGAGCCGTCATGTCGGAATTCTCCCGTGAATTGCGAGGCGACCGCATCTGAACACTCAAAAGCGGCAACATCAGGTACGTAGGTCGCGCCCGTTAGTTTCACAAGACGGCGAAGCTTCACTTGTTCGCCGCCGCCCGAAACGCTCCAGTTCCAGCAGCAGTGGCGGCAGAAAGACCAGTGTCGCGGCAAGCGCGCTGAGCAGCGTCAGCGTGGTGATGGCACCGAGGTCCCGGTTGACCGAGAAGCCCGACAGCGCAAGCACCGAAAACCCGCTGGCGATGGCAACCGTGGTCGTCACCACCGCGATGCCAACCGTGCGGAACGTCTCGATCATCGCCTCGCGCGGGGCTTCGCCTGCCCGCCGCAAATGCCGATACCGGCTCATGATGTGAACGGTGTCGTCGACGACGATGCCGAATGTCATGGCAATCACCATCGTCCCGGCAAAGGTCAGGTCCCCCATCACGAGGCCCCAGATGCCGTAGGCCATCAGCAGCGGCATCAGGTTCGGGATGAGGCTCGCAAGCCCCAGCCGCACGCTCCCGAGCGCGAAGACCAGCAACAGCGAGATGGCGACCAGCGCAATCGGCGTCGCCTTGATCATCGCCGAGCCGTTGCGCTCCGAAAGGTGGGCGGCGAGAACCGCCATGCCGGTGGCCGTCGCGCGGCGGGCGCTGCCGAGTTCGGCGAGCTTGTTTTGCGCTGCCTGCGCGAACTCCAGGATGTCGTCGGACGCGGCTGCCCGCAGGATGGTGATGACGCGGGTCGCACCCTGGCCCGGTTCCTCGTCGGCGAAGTCGCGGCCGAGCATGTAGTGCAGGTCGGGGTCGCTGCCCCTGGACTTGAGGCCGCCGAGAAGCGTCTTCGCGGCGGCATCGCCGGTCGGCACACCCGCATCGTCGGTCAGTCCGAAGTCCCGCCCGCCGGCCCGGTAAATGTCACTCGCGGCGACGGCGTGCGCCACCATCCGGCCCTGCAAGGCCCAATCGCGGAAGGCGGCAACATCGGCGACGTAGTCCGGCGACGTGATCGTCTCGCCATCGGCGACGGGCACCGAAAACTCGATGGATGTGATTCCGCCAACCTGCGTCTCGTAGAGGTCGGTCGCCTGCCGGAACGCGAACGTCTCGTCGAAATACTTCGAGAAGTTGTCACGGAACGCGACCTGCGAAACCCCGTATCCGGCAAGCCCCGCAACCACCACCGCCAGCAGCAGCAGCGCGCGGCTGTGATCGCACACGAAGGCACCGAGCCGGCCCATGACGCGCTCGAACCCGGCCCGGCGCTGGACCGGGTTCGGTGGCAGGGCCGAGATCAACGCCGGCAGCAGCGTGAACGACAGGACAAGCGTCAGCGTCAGCCCGCAGGCGACCAGCGTCCCGAAGGTGTGGAATGCCGGGCTGTCGGCGAAGTTGAGGCAGGCAAAGGAAATGACTGTCGTGACCGTCGCCAGAACGATGGGCAGCGCGTTGATCTCGACCGAACCCTGCCGGGCCGCATCGCTGTCGCGCCCCTGCCGCAATCCATGCTGCCAGGCGAGGATCACATGCACGCTGGTTGCAACCGAAAGCCCGAGCAGCGAGGAAGGCACCACGCTCGTGACCCCGTTGAGCGCCGCACCCGACCAGCCGAACCCGCCCATGGTCGCCAGCGTGCCGACGCCCAGCACGCACAAGAGCGCGCCAAGCGCCGTCAACGATCCAACCGAGAGCAGCAGCAACCCGACGATCAGCGCGACTTCGATTGGCACATAGACCGACAGGTCGCTGCGTATCGCGGTCATGGCGGCGGCTTCCTGCGCCGGACCGCCGGTGAGCAGCAGGTCGTACTGCCCTTTCAGTGCACCATGGCCCGCATCCTCGATGGCGCTCATCTGCTCGTAGGCAGCCGCACCCACCTCGTCGATGGAGACGAGAAAGCTCGCGACAAGCTCTCCACCCGAATGCACGGAGACCAGGTCATCGCTGATTGCCGCAGTGCCGGACCCCGACACGCCGTCGAGCGCGAGCATGGCTTCGCGCGCATCTTGCGCCGCTGCGCGCAGGTGGTCGGCATCATCGCTGCCATTGGGCCGCACGATGGCAATCACGTCGCGGCGCGGGCCAAATCGTTCCCGGATCTCTTCAAGCGCAATGCGCTCCGGTGCGTCGGTCGAGAAATAGACGCGCGCATCCGGATTGAAGTCGAGCCTCAGCGCGCCAGCCAGCCCCGCCAGCGCCAGCATGGCCGACAGCGCAAACACCAGCACCCGGTTGCGGACCGACCACGCCGCCAGGCGTGCGCACGTCATGGCGACAGGGCCATGGGCTCGACCGGCTTTCGCATTGTCTTCGCCCATGGCTTCACCTCGCTTCAGGCCGCGCGGCCCGTTGTCACCCCAGAAGGAATTTCGCGCAGAACACGACGGCCAGTGCCCACACAGCGGGCGAAAGCTCCGCGAAACGACCGGAGACAACCTTCACCAGAACGTAGGTGATGAACCCCAACCCAATGCCCGTCGCGATGGAATAGGTCAGCGGCATGGTGATGGCCGTGACGACAGCCGGCGCTGCCTCGGTGATGTCGTCCCAGTCGATCTCCGCAAGGCCCCGCGCCATGACGACGGCAACAAACAGCAGGGCTGCCGCCGTGGCATAGGGAGGGATGGAGCCTGCCAGCGGTGCAAAGAACAGAGCAAGCAGGAACAGGGCCGCCGTCACCAGCGAGGCAAAGCCAGTGCGCCCACCGGCGGAAACGCCCGCCGCGCTTTCCACGTAGCTGGTCGTGTTGGTGGTCCCCGCCAGCGAGCCGACGACGGTTGCGGTGGAATCCGCGAGCAAAGCCCGGCGCATGCGCGGCAGCTTGCCGTCTTCGTCCAGCAGGCCCGCACGGTGCGCGACGCCAACCAGCGTGCCCGCCGTGTCGAACAGGTCGACGAAGAGCAGCGACAGCGCCACCGTCCAGAAGCTTGCGGTCAGGACCTTGCCGAAATCGAGCGCAAACAGCGTCGGCGACGGGTCCGGCGGCAGGGACATGATCCCGCCATAGGTGGCCACGCCGAAAGGCAGGCCCGCGAGGGTCACGACAAGTATGCCTATGATGGTCGCGCCGGGGATTTTCAGGTGGTTTAGCCCGGCGATGATGGCAAAGCCGATGATCGCGAGGATCGGTCCGGCAGCGGTCAGGTCGCCTGCCGTCACCAGCGTGGCCGGATGGTCGACCACGATGGAGGCGTTCTCCAGCGCGATGATGCCGAGGAACAGGCCGATGCCTGCGGACACCGCGAGCTTCAGCCCGCGCGGGATGGCGTTGATGATCCACTCGCGCACCGGCAGCACGGAAATGAAGATGAACAGCACGCCGGAGACGAAGACCGCGGCAAGCGCTTCCTGCCATGTGAAGCCCATCCCGCCGACGACGCCGAAAGCGACGAAGGCGTTCAGCCCCATGCCCGGCGCCAGCGCAATCGGGTAGTTGGCGAGCAGCGCCATGATGGCGGTGCCGACGAATGCGGCGATGCAGGTTGCCACGAACACCGCGTCCTGCGGCATGCCCGCAGCCGAGAGAATCGATGGATTGACGAAGACGATATAGGCCATCGTCAGGAAGGTGGTGACGCCGGCGATGACCTCCGTGCGGATCGTCGATCCCGCTGCGGTTATCCCGAAATAGCCGTCCAGCCCGCTTGCAGGCTTCTTCGTGTCGTCCATGTCAGCCCCCGTGACATTGCCCCGATGTCTCTAAGTCCCGATTTCCTTGCCCCGATACCGGGATGCGCCCCTGCCCGGCCCCAATCCGGACGACGGCCCTCGCATTGTTGCACCACATTCCGCGCCACGCGCGACAAAATCCGTATCAAGCCCGGAATCTGGAGCACATCAGCCCAGTTTTGCCCGCAATCCCACTTGCAGCGGGCCATCTGTGCCAGCGCGATTGTCGAGAATTCTGCGCCAATCGCTTGCCGTAACGTCATTCATGCGTTTAGATTTTTTAACGGCTGTCCGCCAGGCGGGCAACTGCGGGCCGAGGAGAGGCAACATCTCCGGTCACGCCAACACGATGCCGGGGGGCTCATGGCGGTTCGGGAGATCGGCGCTGCGCGCCACAAGTTAGGCAATGGACGTGCTGCGCTTGTCTTGATGACGAGCGTCTCGGTTCTGGCTCTATCAGCGCCCGACGCCTGCGCCGGCGGGTTCTACGCGCCCTATCAATCCGGCGCCGCCAATGCCTCCGCTCTTGCGGGCGCAACGGCCGGGACGGGCGACCCCTCGGGCCTCTTTTTCAACCCGGCCGCCAACGCCTCGCTTCAGGGGCATCAGGTCTACGTGGACGCAAAGGTCTTCCTGCCGGACCTGACGCTCAACGCATCATCGGCGACAACGCCGGACGCCACGTTCAACCAGCCATTACCGCCGGGCAGCGCGTCGGACCTCGCGGACGCGCAGTTCGCGCCCAACGTCTATGCCTCGTTCTCGCTCTCCGAAAGGCTGAAGCTCGGCTTCGCCTTTTCCGGCCCGTTTGCCGCGAAGATCGACGCCGACCCAACGTGGCCGGGGCGCTACCAGCTCACCAGGACAGACATCACCACCTATACCGGAACCATGTCGCTCGCCTACCAGCTCACGCGCACACTGGCGCTCGGTGGGGGCCTGAGCGTGCAGTATGTCGACGGCGTCTTCGAGCGTGTCGAGATCGGCCCGGGTGGCGCGGATTTCATCGGCTACCTGGAGGGTGACGACGTGCAGGTCGGCTTCAATGCCGGCCTCGTGTGGACACCACACGAAGGGACCACGATCGGGCTTGCCTACCGCTCGCAGATGGATCACGGCATTTCCGGCATGGCGGGCCTGCGCGGCTTCCCGCTGGCCGATGCCACCGCGAACTACAACCTCACGCTGCCGCAGGTGGTGTCCCTCGGCGTGCGGCAGGACCTGGGTGAAAGATGGTCCCTGCTCGGCGAAGTCGTATGGCAGGACTCGTCCAGCTTCACCGGCTTCAATATCGCGCTGGGTGCGAGCCTCGTCGCACCGGCTTCCACCGACGTTCGCCCGCAGGACTGGGACGACAGCTGGATATTCGCCATCGGCGCGGAATACCGTCCGGACGCGAACTCGCGCATTCTCTTCGGCATGCACTACGACACCGCCGTGGCCAGTGGCGGCGGAAACACGCTGTCGCCGGACGGCGACCGCATCATGGTGGGCCTGGGATACGAGCGCCGCATGAACGAGCACTTCAAATGGTCGGCACACTACGCCCACGTCTTCTACGAGGACGCGCCGATCAACGTGACGCCGAGTGCCACCAACACGCAAGGCACACTGATCGGCTCGCTTGAGACCGACCTGCACATGTTCGGCATTTCCGGAACCTTCACCTGGTAGGCCACACGTCTGCAATCTGTGAAACAGACCCTTAAGCATTGATGTAAATCGAATATTCGCGAATTTCGTGTCTCCTGACAGCCAAGAATTGGTAACGGGCGCCGGCCAACGGCGACCTCAGGGAATGCTGATGCCGCAAATCACTCGCAAGCGTGTGATCTTCATCCAGACGGTATTCCTCATCGTCATCGCTGCGGCGTTCACGGTGAGTTCGGTTCTGCTTGTGCGCTCCGTCGAGCAGATGCTGGATCGCGATGCCCAGGCGGCCGCCCGGCAATGGGCAGATGCCTTTGCGGTCCAGACACCCGCAATCGAGAACATTCTTCGAGGCGAATACCCGACACCCGAGCAGATCCGCGTCTTCGAGGACATCGCGACCATCGGCGAGGTCTTCCGCTTCAAGCTGTTCGATGCCGAAGGCCGGCTGCGGCTGATTTCCGACGAGATGAAAGATACCCGGACTGCGGACGACACACTCCTGGATCATCAGTCGGAAATCGCGCTGTCCATTCTTGCCGGCGAAACCTACACGGTCGTCAAGGAGGGCAACGGCCAACCAAACCGCCCGGAAATCTATGCCGAAGCCTATGTGCCGTTCATCCAGGATGGTGAGGTCAAGGGCGTCATCGAGGTCTATCTCGATGAAACCGAACGCCGCGCGGGATACGGCGCGACGCTCTATACGATCATCTGGTTTTCCATCGGCCTGACGGTCGTCGCGCTGCTGCAGACCCTGTACACGGCGTTCCTGCAAAAGCGCGAACGCCATTCCGATGAACGCGCGCGGCATCTTGCAAGCCACGATGCACTGACCGGCCTCGCGAACCGAACGGTCTTTCGCACGGCGTTGAAAACCGCGCTGCGCACGGCCCACCTGCCGCGCCATGATGTCGCCGTTCACATGATCGATCTCGACGGCTTCAAGATCGTCAATGACAGGCTCGGCCATGTCGCGGGCGACGAGCTGCTCCGCGAGGTTGCCATTCGCCTCACCAACGCGGCAAACGTCGAATGCACGGTCGCCCGGCTCGGCGGCGACGAGTTCGCCATCGTTCAGCCCGACCTGAATTCTCGTGAGAGCGCGCTTGCCCTGGCGCGCCGCGTGGTCGAAGGCGTTCGTGAACTGCATCATGTCCACGGCTGCGATGTTCAGATCAGCACGTCCGTGGGCATCGCCTTTGCAAGCCATCAGGGCGAAGGCAGCGAACTGAGCGATATCCTCAAGCACGCCGACGCAGCCCTTTACTGCGCGAAGGAAGCAGGACGCGACCGCTACATTCCCTACGAGGCCGGCATGCAGGACGCCCGCGCGGCCTACCAGCGCCTTCGCAGCCACGTCCGGTGGGCTGTCGAGAACCGCGCCTTCGAGGTCGCGTTCCAGCCCCAGCACGACGCCTCCGACGGCAATGTCTGCGGGTTCGAGGCCTTGCTGCGATTGCCGGATGGCAATGGCGGATACATCACGCCGGATGACTTCATCCCGATTGCCGAGAACATGCAGCTGATGCCCGCTCTCGGCGAGATCGTGCTCTACGTTGCGTGCGCCCACGCGGCGCAATGGCCGCAGGACATAAAGGTTTCGGTGAACCTGTCAGCACAGCAGTTTCAGGAAGAGCTCGTTGCGACCGTTGGGGATTGCCTGGCCCGCACCGGCCTCAAATCACAGCGTTTGGAGCTCGAAATCACCGAAAGCCTGTTCATCGGCGACGGCGATATTCCTGCCGTGCGCAAGCAGCTCGACGAGCTCAAGGCACTCGGCGTCAGCATCGCGATGGACGATTTCGGCACCGGCTATTCGAGCCTGAGCTACCTCTGGCACTTCCCGTTCGACAAGCTGAAGGTGGATCGCAGCTGCTTCCAGAACCTCGGGCAGAACGACAACGTCGCCCGGGTGCTCACAACCATCGGCAGCATGGGCCAGTCGATGAAATTGCGGCTCACTGCCGAAGGGGTCGAGACCGAGGCCCAACTGGCTTTCGCAAGGCAGGCCGGGTTTCAAGAGATCCAGGGCTTCTATTACAGCCGCCCCATCCCCGTGGACGAAATCAACGGCTACATCCTGCGCAACAGGGCCGCGATCATGAAGGCTGCCGATGCGTCCGATGATGTTGCGAACCCTGCCAATACGCGCGAACTGACAGCGTAAGGCTCGCGCTGTCCAACGAAATCCACCAAAGGAAAAGCCCCGGCGCGGTGCGCCGGGGCTTGTCGGGTGGAGTGGCCTCCCCGCCCTTGTTTAAGCTGCCTGCTTTTCCAGGTTCGCGATGACGAGGCTCAATTCGTCCAGTCCGCTCAACACGGCCTGGCTGGCTTCATCCAGTTCCTTCAGATGGACGGAGACTGTCGTCTGATCGCCGGAAGCGGCTGCTTCCAGCGCGGCCCTTGCAGCGGCGTGAACCTGCTTGTGCGGCTCGACCAGCGCCATGAAGGCCGGGTGCGCGCGCACCGTTTCGTTCTGGATCCCGTCGTACCACTTGCCGAGCCGGCAGGTGTGGTGGTCCGGCATGTCTGCCGCGGCCCACGTCTCGCGGCCCATGCAGGCATCAATTGTGCGCTGCTTGAAGATGACGTGATCGATCTTGGCCATGTAGCAGAGCGATACGCTGGACTGCGCGTCGAACATCTTCAGCGCGTTGTCGAACAGCTTCTTGGAGCTGTCGCGCATGCCGCCCGCAATCGTGTTCACCAGTTCGTCGTTGCTGGAGGCCTTGCCGGCAATCGCGTCGATATTGGCGGCGATCTCGGAGCTAGTGCCCTGCTGCTGGGTCAGGATGCCGGTGATCTCGCCCATCCGGCCCGACACGCTGGAAACCTGCGAGGCGATCTGGTCCATGCGCTGAAGCACGTCGCCGATGGCGCCCTTGCCGCTGTCGACGGCTGCATTGGACGAGCGCATGTGCGTCTCGATCCGCTCCATGCCTTCGCGCAGCGCGCCGATGCGCTTGGTGATGTCGTCGGTGGCCGACGCCGTCTGGCTGGCAAGCTGTTTCACTTCACCGGCAACGACAGCGAAGCCCTTGCCCGCATCGCCCGCGCGCGCCGCCTCGATGGTCGCGTTGAGCGCCAGCAGGTTGGTCTGCGCGGCGATGTTCTCGATATCGGTGATGATCTGGCCGATCTGGTCGGAGGCGTGTGCCAGTCCTTCCACGCTGTTGGCCGTTTCATCCACGGCCGAGGCAATGTCGCTGATCGAGCCGGACAGCTTGTTGATCTCCGCACTGCCTTCCGACGCCGATTGCTGGCTCTCGCGCGCCTCGTTGGAAACGCAGTCGCTGTTGCGGGCAATCTCGTCGACGGACGCGACGAGTTCGCTCGCGGCAGCCGAGATCGCCTGGCCGTTCGTCGCGACGTCGGTTGAGTTCTGCTGCAGGAAGCTGAGCTGCAGCATGATGTCGTTGAAGGCGACCGCCGTCTCCGACATCTGGCCGAGCGTCTCGATGTTTCGGAGATTGGTCTCGTCGACGGCCTGCGAAAGGCGCTTTTCCTCGTAGCCGTTGAGCGAAATCGTCATGTCGGAGAACAGCCGAACCACCAGCGTCTGCAACATGGCTTCCGCGTCGCCCCCGCCAAGCCGCTTGCGCTTCATCATCATCGGGATGAGCTTCACGATCACCCAGCCATAGGCTGCAATGTACCAGCTCTGCGACAAGCCCACTTCCGCGTGGCGCGTGCCGATCCGGTTTCCGGCGGCGCGCACGTCCTCGCTCACCTCGGCATCGAACAGCGAGAGCCAATGGTTCTGCTGGGCCGACTTGAGCCGCTCGACGGTGCCCTCGCCGCCAAGATGCTGCGCCATCTCCGTTCCGCCGAGTTCGGCGTAGAAGGCTTCGAGAATGTCGTCCATCTGCCCGTGCATCACGTCACGGACCTTGCCCGGCTTCAGATCAGCCGTGGCGGCGTTCTCCAGGAACGCCAATGCATCGTTGAGACCGGAATTCATGCGTCATTTCCCCCGAACACGCTGGGCCCGACAATGCTCGTGGCGTTCTGCGCACCAATTGCTCAATTGTTAGGCAGCCAGCAATTTGACGGTCCGCGGTTAATTTTCGATTAGCCACTTTGACGCTGCGGCACCCGCCCTCAATCCGACACAATCGAGGCGCTTTGAAACGCGCAAGCGGTCCATGGCGCAACACGCGTGGGACTCGCCGCCGGCTGCGGCCCATACGCAGCCTCTCGCATGGCGCGAGACGAGCGCGGCGGAACCGGCCGCCGGTGACAAACACCGGCCGCAGCAAGCCGCCCTTTTTTGAAAAATCTCGATCCGTAGAAAGGGTCAGTTCATGCAGCTTCGCGCCGCCGCTGCCGCCGCAGCACTCCTTATCGTCTCCGCCACATCCGCTTTCGCCGACGGCACCCTCACCGTCGAAGTTACCGCCTGGGACCCGGCCAACAAGGTCCTTACCTTCAATGACCGCACCAAGGTCGGCAATGTGACCGAAGATCTCGGCATGCCCGCAGACGTGAAGCCGGGCGACAAGCTCGTCATCGTCTACGAAGGTGGGGAAGACGGCATCGACCGCATCGTCTCCATCACGCGCCAGTAATCGGCTTCGATACCTGCTTTGCGCGGGTGGGCGACCTGCCTGCCCGCGCCAGGCAAATCTCATTCGCCCGTGAATTCGGCGGGCGAATAGGTTCGCTGCCGTGAGGCGAGAAGGAACCGCACAAGCAGCGGAACGAATCCGAGCATGATCGCCGCGGCGATCACTGTGCCCAGCACCGAGCCTTCCGCGAACACCGCATAGATCGTCCCGCATATGAAGACGAACAGGGCAATGCTGAAAATGGCGGTCGCGACAAGGCCGGCATTGGTTGAGCCGAGACGGTAGTTCACCGCGCCGCCGTGCGACGCCAGCTTCGCATGCAGTGCCTTCATGAACGCGGTGTAGGTGAGATGCTGCGCGTCGAAATTTCCCAGGCTGACATAGGACCGGTTGCTGAGCTTCAACGGTTTGCCATGCTTCCTCGTCAGAACGGCATAGACCACCGGGCCGACGCTCGCATCGGGCCAGGACGACAGCCGGACACCGCGGATATCACGGTACGCGACTTCTCCCGCGCGCCCGGCATCGTCACGCCACACGAGCGCTTCGTCTTCAAGAAGATATGTCGTGGGCCGCGCGAGGATATTGAAACGCTGGGAATAGCTGGTGTCGCTCATGCCGGCAGATTGACATAGGTACCGCCGTGCGGTCACGCTCGCGCCCAACAACAGAATAGGTGAGGCAGCGATGGCCCCGACAGCAAAGCCCAAACCGCTCATCATTGGTGACACGCGGATTGATCGTATCGTGGAGACGGTCGGCGGCTTCTTCCCGGCCCGCGAATTTTTCCCCTCCCTGACGGATGAATTCCTGGAAGAGCACCGCGAGTGGCTGGAGCCGCGCTTCATCGATTCCAACGGCAACGTGATCCTGTGCTTCCAGAGCTACCTGGTGCGCACGCCGCGACACACGATCCTTGTGGATTCCTGCGTGGGCAACGACAAGCCGCGCCCCATGCGCCCGATGTTCAACATGTTCAAGCTGGATGCTTGGGAGAAGGGGCTGGCCGCGCTCGAGGTAGGGCTGGCCGATATCGACTTCGTCATGTGCACGCACCTGCATGTCGACCACGTCGGCTGGAACACGAAGCTCGAAAACGGCCGCTGGGTGCCGACCTTCCCGAACGCCCGCTACATCTTCTCGCAGACAGAACTCGACTTCTGGACCAAGCGCGAAACCGACGACCCGGAGCTTTGCCCGTGGATCACGGATTCGGTGCTGCCTGTCGTGGCTGCGAACCGGCACCAGTGCGTTGCCAGTGACCATGAATTCGATGGTGCCCTGCGGCTCACGCCGACTCCGGGCCACACCATCGATCATTTTTCGGTGGAAGTCGGTGGCCGCCAGCCCGATGCGATCATCGGTGGCGACATGGTGCACTCACCAATTCAGGTGCTGTTTCCGGATACGGGCATGTTTTCCGACTACAGTTCCGAGCAGGCAGCGCAGACGCGCCGCGCCCTCTTCGACCGGATCTGCGACACCCCGACACGGTTGTGCACGGCCCATTTCCATGAGCCGTCCATCATCCGTATCACGGGCAGAAACGAGGCCGGGTATGACTGGGAGTATGACGCCGAGTGAGCGCTGACGCATCACCCGGCATCGAAGTCTCGTAGGCTCTAGGCCGCTGCGACCCGTTCCAGGAACCGGTCGATCGTGTCACGTAACCGCGTGTTGCGGTCGCTGACAGCTTCGGTGCGCTCGGTCAGCCGCTGCGTCGCTTCGAAGGTCTGGTCGACACCGGCGCCAAGCGTCACCATCTGCGCATTCACCTCGTCCGTCCCGTGCGACGCAGACTGGACCGAGTTGCTGATCTCGATGGTGGCGGCACCTTGCTGCTCGATGGCAGCCGCGATTTCCTCGGCGAACTGGCGCGCCACGTCCATCCTTGAAGATATGAGTTCGATAGCGCCGACGGAGGCGGCGGTCGAACCCTGGATTTCCGTGACGAGCGCGGAGATTTCGCCAGTCGCATTGGCCGTCTGGTTGGCGAGGTTTTTCACCTCAGCAGCAACGACGGCAAAGCCCTTGCCGGCTTCGCCTGCGCGCGCCGCCTCGATTGTCGCGTTGAGCGCCAGCAGGTTGGTTTGCTCGGCAATGGCCTCGATCAGCCCGAGAACGTCGCCGATGCGCTGGGCAGCACTCGACAGGGCATTCACCTTCTCGGTCGTGTCGCGGGTCGCGGTGCTGGCATCGCCCACCGCATCCGACGCGCTCTGCGTCTTTCCGCGAATGTCGGCGATGGTGGCGGCGAGTTCTTCCGACGCGGATGCAACGGTGGACACGGCAACCGCCGCGTTGTCGGCAGCGGTGCGCGTCGAGACCGCGGTTTCGCGCGCCGACGTGGCTTCGCCGCCCAGTTCGTCGGTCACGGCGCGCATTGTCGCGATATCGTTGGCGACATCGACGAGTGCGGTTTGAACCTCGGCGCGGAAATCCGCGATCAGTCGTGACACTTCGCCCTGGCGATGGTGTTCGGACTTGGCTGCGGCATCACTCTTGGCCGCCAGTCCCTCGGCATCCAGCTTGGCTGCGTGGGCCTCGCCGGTGGCGAGCGAAGCATCGGCCATCGCGTGAACCAGGCGGTTCGTCATCCACATCAGGAACGTGGCCTGCACGACGAGGATCACCGCGTGCAGCACGACCCGCAGGAAGTTTGCCCCTTCCGGGAAGACGGCCAGCGGGAGCGCGAAATTGAGTGACAGGTGATGGACCGCCACCACCGCCGCATTGACGACGATGGCACGCCAGTCGCACCAGCCGGCGACGACGGCGAGCGTCGCGAAGAAGTACATGTGGACGTCGAGCTGGTAGACTTGGCCGGTTTCCGCCGCAACGACCAGTGCCACCAGCACCGCGGCACTGGCCGAGGACGTGTAGCGCACGAGCGGCGAGGAGCCGCTCTTTCGCCAGATCAATGTCGGCAGCGCGGCGCAGGCAAACGCCAGCACGGCGACGGACACGGCCATCGGCAAGCCGTTGTAGAACGACAGCCCCGCGGCAATCGCGGCATTGATCCAGATGAAGCCGAAGAAGAAGGGCGCGAAGGCATCGCGGACGCCTGTCACCCCGTCTGCCGGGGTCGTGGCCGAAGTCTCACTCATGCTGCTTGTTCCGTTTTTGGGGGTTCTGTCGTCAGGCAGGCGCGGGCGATGGCGGCATCAGCCACCAGAACGGCACCGCTTGCATACAGGCGTGAGACACCGGAGCGGTCGACTGCGGCAAGAATGGCAACCCGCCCGTTGCTTCCCACGGCGACCACATCAAGCCGGGCAGCTGCCGCGGCGCGCATGGCGTCGCCCTGTTCGGCCCAGGGGGGCATGAACACGGCCACCTGCGCACCGTCGCGCGGCGCAAGTGCCAGGATACCGGCCATGCCGACAAGAACACCGCCAAAGGCCAGTGCCTGCCACATCGCGCGTGATTCCGATGCCATTCGTGCTTTCCCGATGCCTAACGTAAGCGCCGACTATGCACCCGCATCCTTTCCGGCGGCTTAACGGCGCTGCAGCACCGGCAGCAAAACTGAAATAATTACAGCTATTTGACGTTGAGACAGATTGGTATTTCCGCATGAACGGCCAATGAACGCCCGCTTCAGGCACGTTTCAGGGCGCGCATGTTTGTCTTGGGTCCAACGCCGGGAGACCCGTTGCTTCCCGACCTCAAGACAACGCAGCCCTTGCACCCGAATGCGGAGACCAACACATGACCAGACGCAAGTTCACGGCAATGATCCTGACCGGCACGGCGCTCGCCAGTGCCGCGGTCATTGTCCCCCACACGATCGCAGCGGGCCAGGCGGGCGCGTTTCGACTGACCGCATTCCAGCAACTGGCAAGAGACCAGAACGTGATGACCGAAGATGCAATGTCGAACCTGTCGGGCGAATGGCAGCTCACGCATCTGGCCAGCTACGGCGCCGGCCTGAACGCGGTGGACGAGAGTGTCACCGACCGCTCGCAGATCGTCATCGGCCCGGACGGTGCGTTCAACGGCACCGTAGGCTGCAACCGCTTCGGAACCAGCTTTGACCTGAAGGGCGAGGCCATCGCCTTCGATGGCGTGATGTCGACCCGTAAGGCTTGCCAGGGCCCTGTCTGGGATGCCGAACGCAACCTGTTCGCAGCGCTCAATCGCGCCGACACCCACAAGCTTGAAGGCGGCGTGCTGACGCTGCTCGACGCAGCGGGCAACGAGATCGCCCGCTTCACCCGGACCTGAACCACCGGACGAGACTTCCCCCGAGAGGCAACACTTGAGGACCAGATCGATGTTCAAGAAACTCATGACCGCCGCTGCCATCGCGGCTTCGACCCTCGCTCTCACCGCCACGGCGAATGCTGCAGAGGTGTTCGCGCTGCAGTCAGTCCACAGCGGCAAGTACGTCTCTGCCGGCGGCGATGGCTATCTCGCGGCCACCCAGCCGAGCGCCAAGACCGCGCTGAAGTTCGACATGGTGCGCGTCCAGGCCAACCAGGTCGCATTCCGCGACACCCGTTCGGGCAAGTACCTGCGGGCCGGGGTCAGCCGCGGTGCCCTGCTGGCTGTCACTTCGAATCGGGTCGCGGGCTGGGAAACGTTCCATATGCGCGCCAACGGCGGCAACCTGACGCTGCGCTCCGCTCAAAACGGCAAGTACGTTCGCGCCGGCGTTGGCCGCGGGTCGAAACTGGCGGCCGTGTCAGACCGTGCCGATGCGTGGGAAACCTTCCGCCTCGTGCGCATCCACACCTCCAGCGCAGCCCGCGCACCGCAGCAGCGCCAGCCGCAGGCCGGCGGGTTCGAGCTTGGCGGCACGTGGCGGCTCGGCATCCTGCGCGACAACCAGGGGCGCCTGTCCCACCTCGACAATGCAGCCTCCGGCGCAACGCGGGTCGTCATCAGCTCGCGCGGCAATGTGTCCGGCACCGGCGGCTGCAACAGCTTCGACACGCGCGTCCAGCAGCCGAGCCGCGCCGCCGTTCGCTTCGACCGGGTCACCTCGACCAAACGCCGCTGCGGCGGATCGGCGGACACCTACGAACGCGGCATGTTCAATGCCTTTGCCGCATCCCGCTATTTCGCCCGGCAGAACGGCAGCCTGTTTCTCTACGACGGCAACGGTCAGGAGATTGCCCGCTTCTACGGCGGCTGAACCGCAACCCGGTCCAGAACGACAAAAACGGCCGCGCATCGCGCGGCCGTTTCGTGTTGTCAGGTCATGAGCGGGATAAGCGCCCGGTGCCGCGAAAAATCCGGCAGGCCTCAAAGAGGCGAACGGCGCGGCACCGGGGCTCCCCTCAGACGAATTACTTCGCGGTGATGACCTTCATGATCAGCTTGCCGTCTTCCTTGATGGGGCCGTCTTCCTTGGCACCGAGCGTGTACTCGAACTCGCCCTTCTTCATGCCACCATCTTCGCCGTGGACCATAAGCATGAGCATGTCGCCGGAAGCGACATCTTCATCGAGGTCGGCAGAAACGTTCTCGTTCTTGCCTTCCTTGATCCAGGCATGGCCGACGACCGGACCCGGCTTCATGTCTTCACCTGTGCGGTGAACAACGAGCCAGCCGTCCTGGGTCGTGTTGATTTCCGTAGCAGTCACCGTGCCGCCGGACACGTCCTGGTCTTCCGCGCTCACCGAGAGGTGATGCATGGCGAAGGCCGAGGTGGTCATCAGGGCACCAATGGCAGTTGCTGTCAGAATGCGTTTCATGGGGGAACTCCTTCCTTGAAGGCGCCGTTCGGCGCTGTTGGCGCGCGAGGGGTCGCGCGCGCGTGCGCCGCGAGAGTCTTTTGTTCTCATCAGCACCCATGAAGGAACGAGTGCCCTACATGGAAAGTTTCACCCCCGAGCAGATATTTCGAAAAACTTTCTGCCGCCCCGCAATCGCTTGTTGGATTGGGAAAAAGACAAGCGTTTTCAACGCATCAACGAGGTACTCCATGCAGATCGATATCCAGACAGTGAAGGCGCTCATCATCAAGGCGCGCGCCATGGCCGGAAGCGAAGGTGTCGTCAATCCGGATCCGGGCTCCAACGGCGTGGACGACGGCTTCAGAACGGCGCTGCAGGATGGTGACGGCGACGACATGTACTCTGTCGTATCCGAAAACCTGCGCGGGCTGAGCCGCGGCGAGCAACTCGACCTTCTCGCGCTTCTCTATATCGGCCGCGATGACTACGCGGCGGAGGAATGGGATACCGCGCGCAAGGCAGCCGAGGACGCCGCCCATAGCGACATCCCCGAACAGCTCGTCTCGCAGCCGCTCCTGGCAGAGCACATCGCCAACGGGCTGGTGGCGGTGACCGGTGAGACCGTTATCGGATCCTGAGCAATTGATGTCCCGCGCCGCGGTTATGCTGCCGGCGCGGGGTTTCACCTTGGTGCAAGTGAGCAAGCACGAAAAAGGCCCGCACTGTCGCCAGTGCGGGCCTTCGCTTGTTCAGGCTCTAGACCTGAAGGCTGTCGCGATTAGTCGGCTGCCGGCTTGGCGCCTTCCTCACGGCTCTCCTTCTGGTAGTTCTCGTCGCCTTCCTTCGGCTCATCCGCCGACGGATTGGTCGTCGTGTCATTGACGGTCGGCTCGCCGGACTCACGGTCTTCCTTGGGGAAGTCCTTGCCTTCTTCGGCTTCGTTGTTGGACGGATCGGCCGTCTCGTCGTTGACGGTCGGCTCGCCCGACTCACGGGCATCCTTCGGATAGTTTTCACCCGAACCGTCGCTGGTCTGTGCGGTCTGCGTCGTAGCAGACTGCTCAGCAGTCGCTGACTGGTCGGTGTCGATCTTCGGCGTATCGCTGAGCGCCAGCGCCGGGGCGGCAAAGGCCATGGAGGCGGCAACGGCGAGCGTGGAAACGGTGAACTTCTTCAACATGATGAACTCCTTGGGTTCTCGTGAACTTGCGGGGTGTGGAATTGAATTCCCATGTCATCCCAACGGCTGCACCCAAGGCCCGTTCCATCTGAACGGTGAAGAAAAATATTATATTTTTGAAGGATTTAGCGGAACCAAATTCACACATGCCAAAAGTAAATAGGCGGACGTAAGGGAAGGCAGATTGCCTGTTCGCGATTATCCCGGAAGGCTTGCCTGCTCGACGTCGATCCGGCGGTAGCGGGACTCCACGAACGAGTAGACGGCAAATGCGACCAGCCCCAAGCCCATGACCGCCATCAGGATCGAGCCGGCAGGCAGACCCTCGATGAAGCCGAGTGCGTCCTTGAGGCCGGGAGGATCACCGCTCCCGCCGTCCGCGCTCAGAAAGCGGTAGAAGGACATGACGGCGAGGACAAAGAAAATGAGACCGCGGGCCCCGAGTCCGGCCATGGCAGACCCGTCCACGAGCCATTGCGCTTCGGACGGTGCCTGGATGTGATCGTTGTAGCGCCGCGTCGCCGCCTTGTAGACGTGGGCGACACCGACACCCGCAAAGCAGATGGCCAGCACCAGCGACACATAGTGGGCACCGATGAAACCTGCGATGTAGTCGGCGACGCCGCCGCCGCCACCCCCACCGCTGTCCGATGAAAAGACACCGAGCCGCGAGAGCGTGTAGATCGCCAGTATTGTGTAGGTCATGGCGCTCACGAACAGCCCCGCGCGGATGACGAGACCCTTCACGTCGAACCCGTGTTCGTCCGCGTCCAGAAGCGACTGCACCAGCCGCCACGCCACGTAGCCCGCAAGGCAGACCGTGAGGGCAAACAGGATGGTACGGCCGAAGGGCTGGTTGAGGAGCCAGTCGATCACCTCGCGGCTACCCGCCTCCTGACTGCCGGAGAAACCCGCGATCACCGCGAATATCCCAGCAAACAGGTAGACGAGCCCTCGACCGCCATACCCCGCGCGCGCCAGCGGCTTGAACCATGTCCGTGCCTTTTTCATAGCTCAGGTCTCCGATTTGCCGAGGTCGGGGCTTTGCCCGCGACGGCGGCTGCTGAGGTAATGCGCGGCGAGCCAGCATAGGCTTGCCCAGGCCGCACCAAGCGCCCATCCGGCCACAACGTCGCTCGGCCAATGCACACCAAGATAGACCCGGCTCGATCCGATCAGCACGCCGGCTGCAATGGCGCAACCGATGACCAGTCGCCGCAGTTTCGCACGCGGGATGAAGCGCACCGCAACGGCGGCCATCACCAGATAGGAGAGCATGCCAACGGTCGCATGTGCGCTTGGAAAGCTGGATGTGAATGTCTGCGAGAGGTGTTCCACGACATCCGGGCGGGGGCGCTCGAAAATCCATTTCGCCGCCTGCGCGACGAGTGTTCCGCTTGCCAGCGAGCCGATCAGGAACAGGGCCGCCTCGCCGTGCCGCTCGGTGATGAGCACCAGTAACAGGGCGGTGCAGACCAATCCGATCACCGTGAACGAACCCAGCGAGGTGACGTCGACGAGAGCGGCCTCGAACCAGGGCGGGCCGAGGGGATCGTCCGGCGCGCTTCTCAGGGCGAGGATGATGCCGTGGTCGAACGTGCTCAGCATGTCGTTGCGCATCAGCACGGAGAGAAGCGCGAACATCCCGAAACCACCGATGACAATGCTCCAAAGAAGGTGCACACGTGGATGGTAGTGCCCTGCGTGGTCGAAGGGCCTTCGGTCGCTCGCGGTTCGGTCAGTCATCGCTTGCCAATGCGCCATGTCACGAAGGGTTCCCGGCGACGCGCGCCGGCCAGATAGCAGGAACGCCCGCCCCGGCAATGCGGAGCGGGCGTTCCGTCGTTTCAGTCTATCGACTGACGCGATGAATTACATCGTGTCGTCAACCTGATCCGGATTGTTCTTGGCCTGCATCTCTCGGGTGCCCTCGGTCAGGGGCTTGTCCGCATCGTCGTCGGCCATGGTCGCCATGTTGGGATCCGTCGGCTCACCAGACTCACGGGCTTCCTTCGGATACTCCTTGCCCGGCTCAGCGGACTCAGGCTGGTCGGCGCTCGGGTTGACGGTCTCCAGATTGACCTTCGGGGTCGACTCGTCATCCAGCGCGTACGCCGCGCCAGGGATCGCCAGTGCTGCGGTCAGAGCCAGAGCAGAAATCATTTTGCGGTTCAACATAGTGTCTCTCCTTCGCGGCGAAGGGGTGAATGGGGGGTTCGACCTTCGCCTTGCACAACCAACGGGCCGCCCTGAGAGTCGTTCCTGATTTTTTGCGCCGCAGCGATCACAGGTTTTTGAGTCGTGAGACGGTGATCCGATGACGCGTTGGGGACGTAACCGCGCGCCCGCGTTCTTGTTTAGTGGACGAATTTAGTGGCCGAATATTCCGCCTCGGCGAGCTGGTCGTGACAGCGTGCAGACGCCACGGTGCGCGCACCTCGCCGAAGGCTGCACGGACCGGCCCCCGATTGCGGCTGATTTGCGGACGAAAGAATATTTATTTCGGCGGATTGCGCGGGCCGCGGACCGGATCAATCTATGCGCCAGCCGGCTGGGGATGCGCCGTGGTTGGTCGCTCCGACATCTGCCGGGTTTTGTCCATTGGAGTGAAAGATGCTGAAGCGTCTTGTTGCCCTGTCCGCCCTTGCCCTTACCCTCACCGCCGGCATCGCCGCCGCCGCCACCGTCGAGGCCGGCAAGGTCGACGCCTATGACGAAGCCACCCGCGAGATCACCCTCGAGGGCGGCAAGATGTTCGTGCTCGCCGACGGTGTGTCCACCGAAGGCCTGGATGTCGGCGACGAAGTCACGCTGACCGTCAACGACATGGACGGCAAGATGGTCGCCGAGAAGATGGAAATCGGCGAGTAAAGTCCGGTACCCCTGACAGGACTGGCGCGGCGTTCGGCGAACGCCGCGCTTTTTCGTTTTCGGGCCATCCAGCGCCTTTCCTCGCGCCGCGAGTCTCCCCATATTCGGCCCATGGCGAAATCGACAAAGAAGCAAGAGCTGCCCTCCATTGAGGATGCGCTGAAGCCCTTCATGGAGGGTGGCGCGCAGGGCAGCGACCCCAAGGGTCTGTCCGAAGCCCCGCAGTCTGCCTTCACGGCGGATGTCGAGGTTGATTCCAATATCGGCAAGAAGATCCTCAAAGACCAAGAGGCGAAGAGCGCCGGAGGCGCGACAGGGAAAGCAAAAAGCCTGGTGGGGACCGGCGCGGGCGCCAAGGGCAAGTCGAAGAGCAAGGCCGCCCGGCCCGAGCGTGCCCCGCGCATCGAGGGCACCGAGGGCATGGACCTGATGGACCCCGCCGGCAGCACGCCGGCGCGCACCGTGAAGGGTCCCGGTGACACGCCCGGTTCGCTCCCCGCCCAGAAGAACATCGACGCGCTCATCGCGCGCGGCCGCCCGTTCTACGTTTCCGACAACCAGCCCGAATGGGTGCCGCACCGCCCGCCCCGCCCGGAGAAGTCCGAAGGCGGCATCAAGTTCGACCTGCAGGCCGAGTACGAACCGAAGGGCGACCAGCCCACGGCCATTGCGGAACTCGTGGCCGGTGTCGAGCAGAACGAAAACGAGCAGGTGCTGCTCGGCGTGACCGGCTCCGGCAAGACCTACACGATGGCGCAGGTCATCGCGCGCACCGGCCGCCCGGCGCTGATCCTCGCGCCCAACAAGACGCTGGCCGCCCAGCTCTACGGCGAGTTCAAGAGCTTCTTCCCCAACAACGCGGTCGAATATTTCGTCTCCTACTACGACTACTACCAGCCGGAGGCCTACGTTCCGCGCACCGACACCTATATCGAGAAGGAATCGTCGGTGAACGAGCAGATCGACCGCATGCGCCACTCCGCGACGCGCGCGCTGCTGGAACGTGACGACGTCATCATCGTCGCCTCGGTGTCGTGCATCTACGGTATCGGCTCGGTCGAGACCTACACCGCCATGACGTTTTCGCTGGAGCGCGGCGAGCGCATCGCCCAGCGCCAGCTGATCGCCGACCTCGTGGCTCTCCAGTACAAGCGCAACGACGGCGCCTTCCAGCGCGGCACATTCCGCGTGCGCGGCGACACCATCGAGGTCTTCCCGGCCCACCTGGAGGACCGTGCCTGGCGCATCTCGCTGTTCGGCGACGAGATCGAGTCTATCGACGAGTTCGACCCCCTCACCGGCCACAAGTCCGACAGTTTCGCCAAGGTGAAGGTCTACGCCAACTCGCACTACGTCACGCCCAAGCCGACGCTCAACCAGGCGACGAAGTCCATCAAGGCCGAGCTGAAGGAGCGCCTCGCCGAGCTGTACGATTCCGGCCGCCTGCTGGAAGCGCAGCGGCTGGAGCAGCGCACCCTGTTCGACCTCGAAATGCTGGAGGCAACAGGCTCCTGCGCCGGCATCGAGAACTACTCGCGCTACCTCACCGGCCGCCGCCCCGGCGAGCCGCCGCCCACCCTGTTCGAGTACCTGCCCGACAACGCGCTGGTCTTCGCCGACGAGAGCCACGTCACCGTGCCGCAGATCGGCGGCATGTATCGCGGCGACTTCCGCCGCAAGGCGACGCTGGCCGAATACGGCTTCCGCCTGCCCTCGTGCATGGATAACCGCCCCCTGCGCTTCGAGGAGTGGGACGCCATGCGCCCGCAATCGGTCTTCGTCTCCGCCACCCCGGGCAACTGGGAGATGGACCAGACCGGCGGCGTCTTCACCGAGCAGGTCATCCGCCCCACGGGGCTGATCGACCCGCCCGTCCACATCCGCCCGGCGACGACCCAGGTCGACGATGTGCTCGACGAGATCCGCCAGGTCTCGGCCGACGGCTACCGCACCCTCGTCACCGTGCTGACCAAGCGCATGGCCGAGGACCTCACCGAGTACCTGCACGAGCAGGGTATCCGCGTGCGCTACATGCACTCCGACATCGACACGCTGGAGCGCATCGAGATCATCCGCGACCTGCGGCTCGGCGCGTTCGACGTGCTGGTCGGCATCAACCTGCTGCGCGAGGGCCTCGACATACCCGAATGCGCCCTCGTCGCCATCCTCGATGCCGACAAGGAAGGCTTCCTGCGCTCGGAAACCTCGCTCATCCAGACCATCGGCCGCGCCGCGCGCAACGTCGATGGCAAGGTGATCCTCTATGCCGACCAGGTGACCGGCTCCATGCAGCGCGCCATCGAGGAGACCGACCGCCGCCGCGAGAAGCAGGTCGCCTACAACGAAGAGCACGGCATCACGCCGGCCACCATCAAGCGCGGCATCGCCGACATTCTGGACTCTGTCTACGAGCGCGACCACGTCACGGTGGACGCGGGGATCGGCGGCAAGAAGGGCAAGGACGGAGGCACGCTCGTCGGCCACAACCTGCGCCAGGTCATCGACGACATGTCCAAGCGCATGCGCGACGCCGCCGCCAACCTGGAGTTCGAGGAAGCAGCGCGCCTGCGCGACGAGATCAAGCGTCTGGAGCAGCAGGAACTGTTGACGGCGAGCGACCCGCTCGCCAAGCTTCAGGGCAGCGAAATTGCCGCCGGGCGGGACAACCGCAAACCGGGTGCCTCGAACAAGGTGCGCAAGAACACGCTGGACGAGATGACGGTGGGCAGGACTGAGAAGAAATAAGCTAAATCGATTTTTCGACTTTTCCCGTAATTAACATAACGCCGAGAAATCCGAACAACTAGTGTGGCTGGTCATCAGGGCCGGACACACTCAGCGGCAAGGGCTTCAATATATTATTTGCAGTTTCCGTAATGTTTTCGCGGCTCCGCCTGCTCTTCGCATTCCAATAAGCCCGAAGTATGAGATACTTTGCAAATAAAACCCTTGGATAGATTCTCTTCGGGAATTTTCTAATTGCGCCATCGGTCGCCTTTAACCCAGCATCCTCATCCAATGCCACTAACCAAAGACAACGAATCATTTCTCTACTACGACGATCGTCGCGACATGCAGTGACGGTCTTCGCTAATACATCACCACCGCAAATATCCGATAAATTACCCACCATCGAACAAACGACGCCTTCCATCTTCCTCAATTCCATTTGGGCAAAAACCGAGCTAAAATAATCTTTCACCGCCTCTCGATCACTTATGCGATTTGCTAGATCTGCATCACCCATAATTTGCTCAAATGCGACTGATGCCATATTCGAATAATCTCTTTTTTTTATCATCCACATCCAATCATCAATAATCTCACAGGTTAATTCGATGATCCGAGTTGCAAGAGCTCGTTTTCGCGTAGCTTCTAAAGATTCGGAGCCACCACCAAGAAGGGTCGCAGCAAGTTGCCAGTCTCGTACAATTCTTGACTTCCCCTTGTTAATAACCGGAGAAGAGCCCGAGCCTGATACAACCTCCCGAGTCTTCCTCCGGATATCCATCAATATCTGTTTCTGCCCTGCGCTATCCGTTTGATCCAAAGCCTCCTGAGCGGCACGCTCAATGTTCTTTCTCACATTGGCGATGTCCTTTTGATTAGAGGCTAGGATTGGAACGAACGATGCATCCTCCAAAACATGTTTCCGATCCTCACACACGGGTCGAGACAGCGCCTCGCCAACCAAGGCGTCAAAAGTCGAGACATCCTCGTCCAATCGGCGACACACTTCATCTACCGCCCAAGAAACATCGCCAATTTCGGCAAAAATATTAAATGCCGAAAAATCAAAACCCTCGTCGTCAAACTGGAAGTAGCTCTTCGCGTCAGCTAAGTTCGACCTGAAGTAGTCCGCCAAGAGAAATGCCCGAACAAACGGAAGTGAGAACTCCATTAATCCATCTTCGTTAAACGAAATGATATAATTTCGGCATAAACCGTCAATAAACAGTCGTGGATTGATATCAAAATCGTATTGCTTAGCCATAATTGAAGCTAATTCTTCTAATTTTTTTCGATCAAATTTTTCCTTGTCCACGCTAATAAGCTTAGCCACCATAGTGAGAAATCTCTGACGCGTAGTACGACTCAAAACGATACGGTCCTCGTCCCCAACGACCGCGAAGGTTAGAAATCCGAATACAGCTAGCTCAATTAACTCGGCTCTACGATTGGCATCAATAAGTCTTTGTAGTAATTCTCTAGGAATGTTTACGAAATAAGATGGATGTATCGGCAGATCAAACTCGTCAAATGTATCCGTAAGTCGAATTGCAATAGTCTCCGCTTCATCTTCTGTATACTTGTGCGAACGAACGAGATAACGCTTCATATTCTCGAGTGAGACGCTCTCGAGGCGATACTGCGACCAGCCACGAATAATATCCGCATAACCATCAACTGAAGTTGAAACCTCACTCCCCACAAAAGCCAAAATGAAAGAATCTGGATAATCTTTCAGCATGTCGAACAAATGCGAAGATCGAGATTTAGATTTTGGATTGTAATTTGATACAATAAAAACTAACGATATATCTTTTCGTTTCTTAATTTCATCCAGTTGAACATCATATATGGCCTGCTGCAGATCTTTCGGAGGCGCAACCTGTACAAAATCTACTACAATAGGCAGCACATTTTTGCCCAGCATCATTTTCCCGAGCATATCAAGAGTGTATAAATCCACCAAGCCTTGACTTGGGTAATTCATAGGTAAATTAACCAATATCGCCCTATTGTCTTCAAGAGCTTCCACTATTTCTACTGGAAAATTCTCTTCAGAATCTGCCTCCAAGCTCATCACTCTTGGCGCGGGAATCCACTCTACAGGGCCTTGATCCCGATACTCGGGTGAAGCCGCTCTTAATCGATGATCCGCCGATCGCTTAATTTTTTCGAATATGTCAGCCCCTGGATCCGCCTTAGTACCATCATCCTTAGCGTCCATGCTTCGAACTGACACAATATAATCCACCAGAGGAGGGGCATTTTGAATTATAGTTTTGAAATATAGTGCGGCGTTTCGGGCTGCATACTGCCGTACAACGCCGCGACTACTCGCTTCTAGGGCGTTTTTCGAATTATCTGCTAAATCACTGACGCCCCTTATTGAAATCACACGTGAATGGCCACATGCATCAAATATGCCCGAAAGCTCAGTCTCTACAGCGAGTATCTTTCGGTCTAGTTCAAGTATTCGCTTCTTCGTGTCTTTATCTGCGACTACACCGTAAGTCACGATCGGTCCAGAGAGGATTGTCGGATACTCAAAATCTGAACAATCAAAATTATCGCGATCAGATAGCCAAATCCTGCAATTTTCCTGCCAATCTTCTCGAGCCGACCTCATTGTCGGGTCAGTTCGAAACAAATTCATCTTTGCAACAAACACCGGGTCGGTTTTGTTGTACTTAGGTGAAAGAGACGTTCGTCCGACCCCAAACTTTTGATCGTGGTTTAAATCTAAATTATTGGTGTTATAACAAACATCACCGAGGGATAGGTCATTACTGAGAGCGCCGCATATGCCTATGCAAAAGACGACTCCAAAATCGAATTTAAGTGCGAGTTTTTCATATATTTTTCGTGCAATTATAGAATTTTGATCATCTGAAGTGACAAGAAGTAACCGCGTATCGTCAACAATACCGCCAAACACTGGAAAATCGAATTCTTCTGAGTAATTCTCATCGAATTTGAAAAGTTCATAAACTGCCTCAAACTCCAACAGAAGCGGACAATATATTAATACATCGTATCTATTCATTATAATGCTACATTCTTGAGATTTAAATTAGATCTGAATTGACTGTTCGCTCAACCTTGCAAGCGAGCTGTACCCTGATCAGTCAACTCAATCTGTGAGTCTTTGCCATCTGGCGAGCATGGTATGGCTTATCATTTACTCCCCCATCTTTACGTATGAGTCCATTTTTTTTAACACTTAAGAGTCATGAATTCTAGCTTGAGCACGGTCGTCTTCAAGCGCATTCGGCCCTAAGGTACTTTCCCAGCAAACACGGGGAGTCGCGCCGCGAACATGCGTCATGTGGATACGATCATCGTCGGAGGCGGGCCGGCCGGAAGCTCCTGCGCCGCCGAGCTGGTGCGCGCGGGCCATGACGTGCTGGTGCTGGACAAGGCGCAGTTTCCGCGCCTGAAGCTCTGCGCCGGGTGGATCACCCAGAAGGTCTTCGCCGACCTCGACTTCACCCCCGAGGACTACCCCCACGCGATCAACCGGCTCGACATCAAGACCCACGTGCGCGGGGTCCCCTTCGCGTTCAACGGTATCCCGACGGTTGGCGACAACTGGTCGATCCGCCGGGTGGAGTTCGACGCCTGGCTGCTGGAACGCTCCGGCGCTGAGGTCGTCGAGCACCAGGTGAAGTCGGTCGCGCGCGACGCGGCCACCGGGCGCTACGTCATCGACGATGCCTTTTCCTCCGACCACATCGTCGGCGCGGGCGGCACCATGTGCCCGGTGCGCAAGGCCCTGTTTTCCGACGAGCGCATGAAGTCCCGCCAGATCGCGACGCTGGAGAAGGAGTTCTCCTATCCGCAGCGCGCCGACACCTGCCACCTTTATTTCCTGATCCGCGGGCTGGAGGGCTATGCTTGGTATGTGCCCAAGGCCGATGGCTGCGTGAATATCGGCATCGGCGGCAAGTCGCGCTGGTTCCGCAACACCGGCGAGAAGATCCACGACCACTGGCGCGCCTTTCTGGGCGACCTCGTGAAGCAGGGCCTGCTCGACCAGGAGACGGCGGACAGCCTGAAGGAAGGCGGCCACCCCTACTTCCTCTACACCCATGATGGCGCGGTGAAGGAAGGCGACGCCTACATCATCGGCGATGCGGCGGGGCTGGCCACCGTCGACCTCGGTGAAGGGCTCGGCCCCGCGATCGAGAGCGGGCAATTCGCCGCGCGCGACATTCTCGGCCAGGGCGAATATTCAAAGGCACCGCTGACGAAATACTCGTTCGGCGGCATCACACAGGCACTCGCCCGCAGAACGCTCGGCAAGTACCACACGCGCGGAAAGGCGTAAGGCACGCAATGAACACGACCGGACCCTTCCTGACGCTGTCCACCGAAAGCGTCGTGCCCGAGCGCGAGACACCGGATGCCGGCAAGGTTGTCGTCGGCCAGCCGATGTTCACCACATGGAACGTGGAGGAATCGCCCGACGGCAAGCTGTTCGCAGGCGTCTGGGAGGCAACGCCGGGTACGTGGTCCATCTCCTACGACGAGTGGGAATATTGCCGCATCCTGTCGGGCGTCAGCATCATCACCGACAATGTCGGCAACAAGCGCCGGGTGACGGCGGGCGACAGCTTCATCCTGCAGCCGGGCTTTGCCGGGACGTGGGAAGTGGTGGAGACGACGCGCAAGGAATACGTCATCCGCCTCTAGGCTTCCCGGCGCGGCAACTTGGTCGGGCGTTGTGGCGAATACGCAATTGCACTGCGGCGCAATTCCGTTACGTTGCCGCGGATTCGCGATTGAAGAGGCCTCGAATCGTGTTCGCCAACCGCATCGTCAGCATTGCCGCGCTCCTCGCCACAAGTCTGCTTCTGGCTGCTTGCGAGAATTCCGGCGGCGTCAACGTCATGGGTGAAATCGGCCGCCCGGACGGCGCACCCGGCAGCGCGTCTGCTGGTGGCGAGGGCGGCAGCAAGAACCCGGACGGCTCGCCCAACCTCTCCAAGATCATGACCATCGCCTTCGCCGACGCGCGCTGGGACGAGGAGAAGATTCCCAAGGGCGAGCAGTGCAAGGCGCTGCGCGGCGATGGCTCGACGCCGGCGCTGTCGGTCAACGGCATTCCCAAGGGCACGTCCACCGTCACCGCCTCCTACCAGGCAACCAGCGGCGACAAGTCCAAGCGCGGCGACATGGGCGTCATCGGCTACAAGGCCAACGGCTGGACCAATATGCTGCTGCCGTCCGTGCCGGGCGAGACCCGCAGCGTGCCCAACGCGACCGTCGTTTCGCCGGCGCCCGGTTACGCCGGCTACCTGCCGCCCTGCCGCAAGGGCGTGAGCTACGAGGTGACGGTGCAGGCGCTCGACAGTTCGGGACGCGCACTCGCCACCAAGACGGTCTCCATCGGCAAGCTCTAGCCGGGCCTCTCGCACCGTTCAGCTTCGGTTCAGGTCGCCATTGCTAACCCTGTTGTCGACAAACGCAGGGCTCCCCCCTTCAAATCGCCACGTTCTGACCGATCTAATGGGAAGAACGCGGAAATGGCCTCGCGACCCACTGTTTTCGCTATAGCTCAAGAGGGCTGGACATGACCGAGTTGAACACCACAGGACGCCGCAAGCCGTTCCGTATCCTTGCCGCCGCGCTGGCTCTCTCGTTGGCCGGCACATCGATCCCCGTCACCGCGTTCGCGGCATCCGGCGACCATCCGCATCTCGATCGTGGTGCGCGCTCGCAGGAATATCGCGGCCAGCGCCATGACGGTGGCGGCCAGCGCGCGGAACGCCATCGCGACAACGACCGTGGCGACCGCCGTGGGCGTGGCTATCGTGGCGATCACCGCCGCGGCGGCCACTACGACAGGACGCCCCCGGCCTATCGCTATGGCAATCGTGGCTATCACCGTCGCCACGACCATGACGACAACGATGCGGCCGCAGCAGCCGTCGGCGCGATCTTCGGCTTTGCCGTCGGCGCGATGGTTGCTGACAGCTACAACCGTTCCTACGACGCACCGCCTTCGCGCACCTACTACAACGCGCCCACGGGTCCGGCCCCGGTCAGCAGCGAATACGCACCCGAGCCGTTCACCGATGACTGGTACGCCTATTGCGCCTCCAAGTACCGCTCGTTCGACCCGGACACCGGAACGTTCCAGCCCTACGAGGGTCCGCGCAAGCTCTGCCAGTAGGCAAGGCCGTCGTCAGATCCAGCATTTCAGCCCGGCGTCGTTCCCCCGCGATGCCGGGTTTTTCATGTCGGGAACCGCCGATCCATCGCTTTCGGAAAAATCGTGGTAGTATTGCCGTATCGGAAGCGATGCCGGAGCCGCACCATGAGGATCGTGCCCACCCTGAGCATTTCACTGGTCGCCGCCGCACTGTCGGTCGGGGCGATGGCGGCGACGCCGGCCTCGGACGCGACCAGGCCAGCCGAACCCGCGCCGCTCACGGTCGCTGCCCCGTCGGGCAAGAACGTACCCTGCACCTGCCGCTACCAGGGCCGCGATTTCCACCAGGGCGAGAGCATCTGCATTCGCGGTGAACTGGCGCAATGCGGGATGTATTTGAACAACACGAGCTGGAAATTCACCAAGACCCCTTGCCCGATGGCCCGATTGGGCGCAACCAATACAGACCAGTGAGGTGCCCGCTGCGGGGCGGAAGGTCCGGCAGCACTTCGTCCGGAGAGCGTTCATGTTTCGAGTTATCCGACTGGCGGCGATCGCCGTTCTTCTGAGCCTTGTCCCGGCTCTGTCGCAGGCCGAAGGCCAGCACGGTGGCAACTTCACGTTCCACGATGATGCCGAGCGCGACGGCGGCTGGTCCGGCCCCGACTGCGGAAACCCGAAGGTCATGGCGCGTGTGCAGAAGCGCTTCGCGCAGACCGAGCGTGCCTACTGGAACACCGGCGTGCGCATCGACACCCTCTACGATCCGCGCGAGATCGCCTATCGCGACTGGACACCGCTGATCACAGCGATCCGCTCCTGCCGGGCGCAGGCTGACCTGTCAGACGGTCGCCGCGTCTCCGTCGTCTACTGGGTACGCTCCGAGCAGGGCTTTGCCGGACACGGCTACGGCGTCGATTACTGCATCTATGGCCGCGACTGGCCGTATGCCTACGCGCCGGGCTGCCGCGAAATCCTGCCGCGCTGACGCGCAAGACCGGCCGTGTCGCCCATCAAGGCTCTCGTCTCCCTCGCCGTCGTGGCCGGAGCGGTGTTCGCGGGCTTCTTCTTCCAGGCCAAGACACCAACCGACACGCCCGAGACCTCCGGCAATTTCGATTTCTGGGTCCTGTCGCTGTCGTGGTCGCCGACATTCTGTGCCGGGCAGGACAACCCGGACTCCGTCCAGTGCAACGGCGACAAGCGGTGGGGCTTCATCGTTCACGGGCTCTGGCCGCAATACGAAAGCGGCTACCCGTCCGACTGCCAGATGGGGCCGGAGCGCATCGACTACCGCTTCGCCGAGGAGATGGCCGACCTCATCCCCTCCCCGCCGCTGGTCTTCCACCAGTGGCGCAAGCATGGCCGGTGCACGGGGATGACGCCGGAGGCCTATTTCGCGGCGACACGCAACGCTGCCGAACGCGTCACCATCGATCCGTCATTCTCGCCGCAGCGCACATCACGACAGTCCCCGGACGAGATCGAGGCGCGCTTCACCGCCGTCAACGATGGAATGAAAACCGAAGGACTCGCCGTCACGTGTCGAAGCGGTATGTTGCAGGACGTGCGGATATGTCTCGACAAGTCTCTCGAGTTCCGAGCCTGCCGCGAGGTTGATGCCGATGCCTGCACGGCGCGCGAAATCGCCCTGCCGGCAGCCACCGACCGGCCTTGAATTGCGGTTGCGCGGCACGGATATACGAAACCGGGCATCGCCGCTGAACCGAAAACCTGATAGCCCACTGGAAATGAATTTGCCTTCCCCGGAAGGCCCTGCCAACGGAAACCAACACCAATGCCCATGATTTTGCGCACCGCCGCAGCGTCCCCGTTCGGACGCAAGGTCAAGATCGCCGCCGACATTCTCGGCCTGTCGGACCAGGTCACGCTCCAAGCCTCTGACCCGTTCGACGACGAGGACTCCCTGCGCGCCCAGAACCCGCTCGGCAAGATCCCGGTCCTGATGGCCGAGGACGGCTCCGCGATCTACGATTCACGCGTCATTTGCGAATATCTCGACACCCTTGCCGGTGGTGGCAAGATTTTTCCCATCGAACCGAAGGCGCGCCTTCATGCGCTGCGCGAGCAGGCGCTGGCCGACGGCATGATGGATGCAGGCATCGTGCAGATCTACGAAAAGCGAGTGCGCCCGGAAGACAAGCAGCACGCGCCCTGGCTTGAGTACCAGTCGGAGAAGGTGACGCGCGCCCTCACCTATCTCGAAGAAAACATGCCCGTGTTGCATCACACACCGACCATCGGCGAAATCTCGCTGGCATGTGCGCTGGGCTATCTCGATTTCCGCTTCAACGGCGAATGGCGCACGACGCATCTCAAGCTGGTGGAATGGCTCGAAGCCTTTACTGGCGCTGTCCCGTCCTACGACAAGACAAAACCCCCGGCATGATCCACGCCGGGGGCTGAAAATTCGCGGGCGCTGGAGGCTGGATCAGCCTTCCAGCGGCGGGATGCGAAGCACCTGCCCCGGATAGATCTTGTCGGGATGCGTCAGCATCGGGCGGTTGGCCTCGAAGATCACGTTGTACTTCGCACCCTTGCCCTTGCCGTACTGCTCCTCGGCGATGTTCCAGAGCGTGTCGCCCTTCTCCACCGTGTAGAAACTGGCATCCGGCTCGGCATTGGCGACCTTGATGTCTTCCTCGACCTTCGAGACACCAAGCACGTTGCCCATCGTGAGAATGATCTTCTCGCGAATGGAATTGCTCGGCGCGTTGCCGGCAACCTTCACCTTGTCACCATCGACCTCGACCTTCAGGTCGTCGGCCTCGAGACCGTGCTTTTCCACTTCCTTCTTGAGCGCATCGGCATCAGGCTTGTCATCATCGCCGCCAATACCGAGCTTTTCGCCCACGTCCTTGATAAAATCGAAAATTCCCATGACCGGCCTCCCGAACCGTTTGTTTGTCCGCTTGAAACGTTAGACGCTCCAGCGCCCCGGTCAATGGTTCGCCATGCTATTCGTTCCCAAGGGTGATGAGCCACTAGAGGATCGTGTGGGTCACGGTGCCGCACACCTTTCTTTCCGCAAACGAATGGCTATATCTGCGGGACGCGCAACGGGCGGCTTGCGCACTGCCGACGGGGTGCCGCCCACAGCCGAAGGACTAGTATGCTCTCCTACGCCCTGTTCGTGATCGGACTGGCTCTCCTCATGGTCGCCGGTGATCTTGTCGTACGCGGCGCTGTGGGCATTGCGGATCGCATGAAGATCCCGCCGCTCGCGATCGGCCTAACCGTTGTCGCCTTCGGTACTTCGCTGCCCGAACTGATGGTCTGTGTCGAAGCCGCGTTTGACGGCGCGCCGGCCATCGCGGTGGGCAATGTCATCGGCTCCAACATCGCCAACATCCTCCTGGTGCTCGGCCTGCCCGCGCTCATCGCGCCAACCGTGACCGACCAGCGCGACGCCTTCCGCAACACGCTCTATATGGTGTGCGCTTCCGTTATCTTCCTGCTCTTGTGCTTCACCGGTGTGCTCAACCGCTGGGAGGGCGCATTGATGTTCATCCTGCTGATCGCGTTCCTGTGGCAGTCGGTGACCCGTGGCCGCGGTGGACAGGACCTGCGCGACGAGATCGAACAGCTTGAAGGGCCGGCCAAGAACATGACGGTCGCCGTGCTGTTCACGATTGCCGGCCTCATTGGCCTGCCCATCGCAGCCGACCTGATGGTGACCTCGGCGCGCGAGATCGCCTTGAGCTGGGGTGTTTCGGAAGCCGCCATCGGCCTCACCGTCGTCGCACTCGGCACTTCGCTGCCGGAACTCGCCGCAACCGTGATGGCGGCGATCCGCCGGGAAGCCGCACTCGCCATCGGCAACGTCATCGGCTCCAACATCTTCAACCTGCTCGGCATCATGGGACTGACTTCCATCATCATGCCGCTTGAGGTGCCAAACGAAGTGCTGCGCTTTGACATCTGGATCATGCTGGCATCCGCCATGCTGATCCTGATTTTCGTTGGCCGCCGCTGGAGGATCGGCGCACCCGCCGGGATCGCGCTGACGGCCGCCTACGGCATCTATTGCTGGGGCGTATTCAACAACGTGAACCTGCCCTTCTTCGGCTGACGGCGAATGCCATGACGCAGACCGCTCTCATCTCCGGCAGTTCCCGGCGCATCGGACGAGCGATCGCCGAGCGGCTGGCGCAAGCCGGCTACCGCATCGCCATCCATGCGCGCGACGAGGACGACAAAGATTCGCTGGAGCTTTGCCGTGAGATGCACACGCGCGGCGAAACCGCGAAGTGCTTCGGCGCAGACCTCGCCGACCGTGACGCGGTCGCACGCCTGATCGGCGAAGTGACCGACGCGCTCGGCACCGTCACCCTGCTGGTCAACAATGCCTCCATCTTCGAGGAGGATTACGCGCACGATTTCAATGCCGAGAGCTGGGATGCGCACATGCGCATCAACCTGGAAGCGCCCATCGTTCTGGCCCGCAACATGGTCGCGGCCTTACCCGAGGGGCAGCACGGCAACGTCATCAACATGATCGACCAGCGCGTGTGGCGGCTGAACCCGAAGTTCTTCACCTACACGCTGTCGAAGTCGGCCCTGTGGACGGCGACGCGCACCATGGCGATGGCGTTTGCACCGAGCGTCCGCGTCAACGGCATCGGCCCCGGCCCGACCCTGCAGAACGAACGCCAGCAGGAAGCCGACTTCCGCGCGCAGGTGGAAGCCGTGCCGCTGGAGCATGGCCCGAGCCCGAGCGAGATTGCCGAGGCGGTGATGTTCATCGTCAACGCACCGTCCATGACGGGGCAGATGCTGGCGCTCGACGGCGGGCAGCATCTCGCCTGGCGCACGCCGGACGTGACCGACATTCCCGAATGACCTGACGTGCGCTTGCGCACGAAGTTGGTACGCGGACCGCGCCGCAGGGCGTGAATCGCGCTATCTGGTAGCCGATGACCGACAGTGAGAAGACAGCGACAAGGCCGCGAAAGTCCGGCCCGCAGGTGATCGCGGCGGCGCAGAAGCGCGCGCCAGCCGGTCCCGGCGTCTATCGCATGTTCGATTCTGATGGCGAGATTCTCTATGTCGGCAAGGCGCGCAGCATAAAGAAGCGCGTCGCCAGCTACACGCGCATCGGCGGCCAGTCCAACCGCATCGCCCGCATGATCGCGGAAACGGCGTCCATGGAATTCGTCTCGACCCAGACGGAGACCGAGGCGCTGCTGCTCGAAGCCAACATGATCAAGCGGCTGCGGCCGCGCTTCAACGTGTTGCTGCGCGACGACAAGTCGTTTCCCTACATCCTGATCTCGCGCGAGCACGAAGCCCCGCAGCTGACGAAGCATCGCGGCGCGCGCAACCGCAAGGGCGACTATTTCGGCCCCTTCGCCTCCGCCGGTGCGGTCAACCGCACGCTGAACGCGATGCAGCGCGCCTTCCTGCTGCGCACCTGCACCGATGCCGTCTACGAAAGCCGCACGCGGCCTTGCCTGCTCTACCAAATCAAGCGCTGCTCGGCGCCGTGCACCGGCGAAATCTCGCTTGAGGACTATGCAGGCCTGATGGACGAGGCCAAGCGCTTCCTCTCGGGCAAGAGCAGCGGCGTGCGCGCCGAGCTTGGCCGCGCCATGGAAGAAGCCTCCGAGGCGCTCGACTTCGAGCGTGCCGCCCTGCTGCGCGACCGCATTGCCGCCATGAGCCACGTCCAGTCGCACCAGGGCATCAACCCCGGCAACGTGGACGAGGCCGACGTCTTCGCCATCCACCAGGAAGGCGGACAGTTCTGCATCCAGGTGTTCTTCTTCCGCACCGGCCAGAACTGGGGCAACCGGGCCTACTTTCCCAAGGCCGACGGGTCGCTCGAAGTGGGCGACGTGCTGCAATCGTTCCTCGCCCAGTTCTATGACGACAAGCCCTGCCCGCGGCTGATCCTCGTCTCGCACGATCTGCCGGAAGAAGACCTGCTCGCCGAGGCCCTCGGCGCACGCGCCGAACGCAAGGTCGAGATTCTCAAGCCTCAGCGCGGCGAGAAGCGCGGACTCGTGGAGCATGCCACCACCAATGCGCGTGAGGCGCTGGGCCGCCGGCTTGCCGAAAGCGCCAGCCAGACGAAGCTGCTGAAGGGCATAGCGGAGGCCTTCGACCTGCCCGAGCCGCCCAAGCGCATCGAGACCTACGACAACAGCCACATCATGGGGTCGAACGCCGTCGGGGTGATGGTCGTCGCGGGGCCGGAAGGGTTCGAGAAGGGCCAGTACCGCAAGTTCAACATCAAGTCTGCCGACCTGACGCCGGGAGACGACTACGCAATGATGCGCGAAGTTCTGACGCGCCGCTTCGCCCGCCTGCTGAAGGACAATACCAACCCGGAGACCGGCGAGCGCGACGAGGCATGGCCGGACCTGGTGCTCGTTGACGGCGGCAAGGGACAGCTGAGCATCGCGGAATCCGTGCTGGAAGAACTCGGCATCGACGATGTCGCGCTGGTCGGCGTCGCCAAGGGCCCGGAGCGCGATGCGGGCCGCGAGCACTTCTTCATGCCCGGGCGCGAGCCGTTCCGGCTGGAAGCGCGCGACCCCGTCCTCTACTACCTACAGCGCCTGCGCGACGAGGCGCACCGGTTCGCCATCGGCACCCACCGCGCCAAGCGCAAGACGGCCCTGACGAAGAACCCGCTGGACGAGATCAGCGGCATCGGCCCGACGCGCAAGCGCGCGCTGCTGCTGCATTTCGGATCGGCCAAGGCGGTGTCGCGCGCAGGTCTCGCCGACCTCGAGGCGACACCCGGCATCAGCCGGCAGATGGCGCGGCTGGTCTACGATCATTTTCACGAGTCGGCGGGAAAGAGCTGATCTTTTCAGCTCTTGCATGACTGTCATCGTCGCATTGCACATTGACCTTTGCACGCCGGGCGAGCAGGTAATCCTCATGAGCACGAACAACGAAACCTTGACCAGCCAGCCGGTGCGCGGCCGCCGTCAGCTTTCGGCGCTGCCGAACCTGCTGACCTATGGCCGCATCGCTGCGGTGCCGCTGTTCGTGGCCTGCTTCTATATCGAGGGCCAGACAGCCCGCTGGCTGGCGTTGGCGATCTTCGTCGTCGCCTGCATCACCGACTATCTCGACGGTTACCTCGCCCGCGTCTTCGACCAGCAATCCTCGCTGGGGCGGATGCTGGACCCGATTGCCGACAAGCTGCTGGTCGCTGCCGCCCTTCTGGCACTGACCTATGTCGGCACCATCGGCGGCGTCACGATCTGGGCCGCGCTCGTCATCCTCAGCCGCGAGATCCTCGTCTCCGGCCTGCGCGAATTCCTGGCCGAGGTGCGCGTCTCGGTACCCGTCTCGCGGCTGGCCAAGTGGAAGACCGCCATCCAGATGGTCGCCATCGGCTTCCTCGTCGTCGGTCCCGCCGGCGACAAGCTGTTTCCCGAACCCATCGTCACATGGGTCGGCATGGCCGGCATCTGGGTTGCCGCGATTCTGACGCTCTACACCGGCTTCGACTACTTCAAGGCCAGCTATCGCTACCTGCTCGACGACCACCACCACGGGCAGGGCTGAGCCATGAAGCTTCGCTACTTCGCATGGGTTCGTGAACGCATCGGCGCGTCGGATGAGACCGTCGAGTTGCCCGGTGACGTCTCAACCGTCGCGCAGCTCCTCGACTGGCAGAAGACGCGCGGCGAGGAATACGCCCACGCTTTTGAACAGTCAGACGTCATCCGTGTCGCCATCGACCAGATGCATGTCACCCATGACACGCCCCTGACGGGAGCCAGCGAGATCGCCTTCTTCCCGCCCATGACCGGCGGCTGAGCCATGGCGACCGTCCGCATCCAGGCCGACCCCTTCGATGCTGCAGCCGAAGTGCAGGCGTTGTGCGCCGACCGCACGGATATCGGCGCGGTCGTCACCTTCACAGGCCTGTGCCGCGACGAAGGCGGCACGCTTGAGGCGCTCGAACTCGAACACTATCCCGGCATGGCGGAAGCCGAGATCGCCCGCGTTGCCGAACAGGCCGAGGCGCGCTGGCCGCTCAACGGTCTTGTCGCCATCCACCGCTACGGGAAGATCGCGCCCGGCGGCGATATCGTGCTGGTGATCGCAGCGTCCGCCCACCGCCGTGCGGCCTTCGAGGCGGCCGAGTTCATGATGGACTTCCTCAAGACCCGCGCGCCCTTCTGGAAGAAGGAGCACCGTGTCGACGGCACCGCCGGCGACTGGGTCGAGGCAAAGGACGCCGACGACGCCGCCACCGAGCGCTGGTCGAAGTAGACCTCCCACTCCTCCCAAAACAAAAGGCCGGGCAAGCGCCCGGCCTCTTCAATATCCTGGAAGCAATGCTCCCGATGAATGCGCCGCTTACAGCGACGCGGCCATCTGCACCTGTGCCGGCTGCGGATATACCGCTTCCATGTAGTCGGTCACCAACTGCTGGCTGATCTTGCCCGGCGTGAACGTGTAGGACCCGATCTCCGAAACCGGCGTCACTTCCGCCGCCGTGCCAGTGATGAAGCACTCGGAGAAATCCGCGAGCTCTTCCGGCATGATGTGGCGCTCGACAACCTCAAGCCCGCGCTTGCGCGCAAGGCCGATCACCGTGCGGCGCGTGATGCCGTCGAGGAAGCAGTCCGGATTGGGCGTATGCAGCACGCCATCCTTCACGAAGAAGACGTTGGCACCCGTCGCCTCGGCAACGTAGCCGCGCCAGTCGAGCATCAGTGCATCCGCGTAGCCCTTGGACTCGGCGGCATGCTTCGACAGCGTGCAGATCATGTAGAGGCCGGCGGCCTTGGACTTGCTCGGTGCCGTCTTCGGGTCCGGGCGACGATACTCGGCCATGTCGAGGCGAATGCCCTTCAGGCGCTGCTCGGGATCGAAGTAGCTCGGCCATTCCCAGATGGCGATGGCGAGGTTGATGCGATTCTTCTGGGCCGAAACACCCATCATCTCGCTGCCGCGCCACGCGATCGGGCGGACATAGGCGTCCGAATAGCCCTGCTTGGCCAGAAGCTCGCGGCAGGCATCGTCGATCTCGCTCACCGAATAGGGAATCTCGAAGCCAAGCAGGCGCGCGGAGTTATGCAGCCGCTCGGTGTGCTCGGTCAGCTTGAAGATCTCGCCGCCATAGGCGCGCTCGCCTTCGAACACCGCGCTGGCGTAATGAAGACCGTGGGTCAGCACGTGCACCTTGCAATCCGCCCAGGGGACGAATTTGCCGTTCATCCAGATCGAGCCGTCACGCTGATCGAAGGGGACATCACCTGCCATGGTACCAATCCTTGTCGTTCTGCATCATCGCGGCGCACGTTCGGGCTGCCGCAGAGTTCGTGAATCCTGATCTCGCGGGCCTTTAGCGGCAATTCCAGACGAATGCACGGCCAAATGACCGAAAGACCCGGCTTCTTGTCGATTTGCCGCAAGCAATGGTCTAATTCACGACCGTTGGCGGCAATTCAGCCCGCAATCTGCACTCGTGGAGCCGGACGACCCACGGCCCAACGCATCATTCAGAACGAAACCATAGCAGTTTTGTACAAATGTTGCGCCAAGCGTTATTGACAGGTAACGATCGAAAAGAAATAAGTCAATATGACTGACATAAATTTTTCCGGCGCGGACCAAAAATCCGGCGAAGACGGCATCGCGCGGCCCTCGCAGGCGAGCTACGAGTTCATCGAACTGCTGTTCTTCGCCTACCGCGATTTCATCTCCGAGCCGGACGAAATCCTCGCCGGATACGAGTTCGGCCGCGCGCACCACAGGGTGCTGCACTTCGTCGACCGCAATCCGGGCCTGAGCGTTGCCGACCTGCTAGAAATCCTGAAAATCACCAAGCAGAGCCTTGCCCGCGTGCTCAAGCAACTGGTGGATCGCGGCTTCGTGGAGCAGCGCGCCGGCGAGCGTGATCGCCGCCAGCGCTTGCTTCATGCAACGCCGGAAGGGCAGAATCTCGCGCGCACGCTGGCCGGCATCCAGGCCAAGCGGATGGAACACGCGCTCGTCCGCCTCGACCCGGCACAGCGGGCCGCTGCGGCGGAATTTCTGGCCCGCCTTATCAATGACACCGAGCGGGGCGATGTCATGAAGATCGTCAAGAAGGACGAAACCGCCTAGACTGACTGAAGTTGTGAGTACAGCCAGGATCTCAAGCCCATGTCCGTGACCGGCGCGGAGCGCGATGCGCGCACTGCAAGCGACAGCACCCGACGCGACACAGCAGCCATTGCCGACGAGGCGCCCCACCTGCTGGTGGTGGACGACGACCGGCGCATCCGCACGTTGCTGTCGCGCTACCTCAGCGAAAACGGCTACCGCATCACCACCGCCGACAATTCCGCCGCCGCGCGCGAACGCCTGCGCGGTCTCGCCTTCGATCTCATCATTCTCGACGTGATGATGCCCGGTGAGAGCGGCATGGACCTGGCGCGCAGCCTGCGCGAGACCAATGAAGTGCCGATCCTCATGCTCACAGCACGCGCGGAAACCGAAAGCCGCATCGAGGGACTGGAAGCCGGCGTCGACGATTACCTGCCCAAGCCGTTCGAGCCGCGCGAACTGCTGCTGCGCGTTGCCGCCATCCTGCGGCGCGGCATGCAGGAGCCGAGCCCGGCGGAAATGCTGCGCTTCGGCCCATTCTGCTTCGACATGGCCCGCAAGGAACTGCTGCTGGGCGAGGAAACCGTGAAGCTGACCGACCGCGAGAAGGAGTTCCTCGCGATCTTTGCCGCAGCCCCGAACGAGACGATCCCGCGCGTGGACCTCGCGGGCGAGGATGCCAGCGAGCGCGCCGTCGACGTGCAGATCAACCGTCTGCGCCGCAAGATCGAGAAGGACCCGACCAACCCGGTCATCCTCCAGACGGTGCGCGGCATAGGCTATCGGCTCAACGTGAGTTAGGCTGGCGCTTCACTCAAGGGCGCGGCGCAACACACTGATGGTATCCCTCAACGACACCGGCAGCAGCAAGGCCGGCAGGCCAAGAAGCCCGCTGCGCACGGGGCGGCACCTGTTCCGCCGCACGCTGCGCTACGTGCGCTCGCGCCCCGGCATAAGCCACGTGCTCGACTTCATGTCGCGCCAGATGCCCAAGGGCCTCTATGCGCGCGCCCTGCTCATCATCATCACGCCGGTTGTCGTGCTGCAGTCCGTGGTCGCCTATGTCTTCATGGAGCGCCACTGGCAAACCGTGACATGGCGGCTGTCGTCCATGGTGACGCAGGAAGTCGCCGCGATCATCGATGTCTACGAGAGCTATCCGCAGGACCCTGATCTCGTCGCCCTGACGCGTATCGCCAACGACCGGCTGGGTTTGACCGTCACCTTCCTGCCGCCGGGGCCCTTGCCGCCTGCCACCGAGAAGCCGTTCTTCTCGCTGCTGGACCAGACCCTGTCGCAGGAGATTTCGCGCCAAATCGGCCGCCCCTTCTGGATCGACACGGTCGGCAATTCCAAGCTCGTCGAAATCCGCATCCGGCTGGAAAATGCCGTGCTGCGCGTCTTTGCCCGCCGCAGCCAGACCTACGCGTCGAATTCGCACATCTTCATCGCGTGGATGGTGGGCACATCGCTGGTGCTGGTGGCCGTCGCGCTCATCTTCATGCGCAACCAGATCAAGCCGATCCAGAAACTCGCCGACGCGGCGGAATCCTTCGGCAAGGGCCGAGACGTCCCAAAGGACTTCAAGCCGTCCGGCGCGCGCGAGGTCCGGCGCGCGGCGGCAGCCTTCGTGCTGATGCGCGAGCGCATCGAGCGCCAGATCGAGCAGCGCACGACGATGCTCGCCGGCGTGAGCCACGACCTGCGCACCGTTCTCACCCGATTTAAGCTGCAACTGGCACTCAACGGCAACCGAGAGGATGTCGCCGACCTGACCCGCGACGTCGACGAGATGCAGCACATGCTGGAGGACTATCTGGCCTTTGCGCGCGGCGACACCGGCGAACAGTCGGCCCGCATCGACATTGCCGACCTGTTCGAGGAACTGAAGGACGATGCCGAGCGCCTCGGGCACCACACGGAAGTCTCCTTCCGCGGGCATCCGGCTGTCGTCGTCAAGCCGAACGCCTTCAAGCGCTGCCTGTCGAACCTTGTCGCCAACGCGGTGCGCTTCGGCGACAACATCCGCATTTCCGGCAAGCGCGATGCCGACTGGCTGACGGTGCACGTGGATGATGACGGGCCGGGCATCCCCGAGGACGAGCGTGAGGCCGTCTTCAAGCCGTTCTACCGGCTCGACGATGCCCGCAACCAGGATATCGGCGGAACCGGACTTGGCCTTGCTATCGCGCAGGACATCGCCCGCGCACACGGAGGCGAGGTCACGCTCGACGAGTCGCCGCTGGAAGGCCTGCGCGCGACGGTGCGCATTCCCGTCTGATCAGAACAGACGGCCGCCCTTGGGCACCTGCTTGTCCGGGCGCGCCAGCACCACTTCGCCGTTCTCGTCAGGAAAGCCCAGCACCAGGATCTCGGACATGAACTTGCCGATCTGGCGCGGCGGGAAGTTGGTCACCGCCATCACCTGCTTGCCGATCAGTTCTTCCGGCGCGTAGTGCACGGTGATCTGGGCGGACGACTTCTTGACGCCCAGCGGTTCGCCGAAATCCACCCACAGCTTGATTGCGGGCTTGCGCGCCTCCGGAAACGGCTGCGCATCGACGATCACGCCCGCGCGCACATCGACTTTCAGGAAATCGTCAAACCCGATCTCCGCTGAAGGCTCGCTGGAATGGCTCATGTCTCGTCTCCCGCATTCGGCTGTCTGTCGCGCGGGATTTGAAACGGAGCGGGAAGCAGATGTCTAGTGCGGGCCGCCGGTCCACGGCTCGTCGCGCTCGTCCGCCTCGCCATACGGGTCATCACCGTCGCGCGGCTCGCCGTAGGGGTCGTCGTAATTCGCGTCGTCGTATTCCGCGCGCGCCCGCTCCCGCAGACCGGCGATGACGGAGCCGACCATTCCGGCAAGCCGGAAGCCTGAACCCATCGAGCGCATCACCTGTTCACCGTCGCGAAGCGCACGGTCGAGCGCGGCCATGGTGCGGGCAAGACCTTCATCCCTGTCGCGCAGAAAGACCGGCAGCGTGCGCGCCATGACGAAGACCAGCCCCTGCGCGCGGATCGTGCCCATGCGGCCGGTCGTGCCGATCCCGGCAGATTCCAGCATCCATGTCATGGAGCGGCGGGCCTGTGCGTTGAACCCGGCAATCGCCAGCGGGTCGCGGCGATAGGCTTTGGCGATGGAGCGCAGTGCCGCGCGGTAGGGCTTCATGGCCTCGAAGCGGCGCATCAGCACGTCGAACAGCCGGTCGCGCGCAGGCTCATCCGCCATTTCGGGGTCGTTGCCGTCGAGAACGGCCTGGTCGATCCGCCGCACGAAGCCACCCAGCACCGCGCTCTTGGAGTCGAAGACGCCGCGCATCTGCGACAGCGTCACGCCTGCCTCAGCTGCGATGTCAGACAACCGCACGCTGGACCACGGCTGGCGCTCGGCAAGGCGCATCGCCCCATCGACGATGCTGTCGGCAAGGTCGGCCTTGTTCGGGGTCTCGTTCGGGCTGCTCATGTATCGCTCCACGTCGCTGGCTTCGCGAGGTTAGCCCCGCGCGAGCCTCAACGGAAGAAATACGCCTTGCCGGTCAGCCGGCAAGCTCGCAGGAACGTTTTGCCGCAGCCGCGACCGCGCGTTTCAGCAAGTCGCCCATGGCCGGTTCGTCCATCAGGACCGACAGCGCAGCAGCCGTCGTGCCGTTGGGAGAAGTGACGTTCTGGCGAAGAGTCGCAGGATCAAGGTCGGAGCGATGCAGCAGTTCCCCTGCCCCGGTCACGGTCTGGCGCGCAAGCTGGGCGGCGAGGTCTTCCGGCAAACCGGCAGCGACGCCGGCCTTCGCCAGCACCTCGGCCAGCAGGAAGACATATGCCGGGCCGGACCCGGAAACGGCGGTCACCGCATCCATCAGGCCCTCGTCGTCGATCTCGGCAACGTCGCCGATAGCCGACATCAGCGCCCGCGCCGCCTCGACCTGCCCGGCGGAGACATGCGCGTTGGGACATAGCACGGACATGCCGCGTCCGACGGATGCGGGCGTGTTCGGCATGACGCGGATGATCGGCTGGCCATCTGCGAAGTGACCGCCGAGCTTGTCCAGCGTCGGCCCTGCGATCACCGAGACAATCAGCGTGTCCGGGTCGACATGGGGCACCACCCCCGGCGCAACCTTGTCCAGCATCTGCGGTTTCACCGCGATGACGGCGATATCGGGTTTCGCCTCGCTCGGTTCCGGGTTGAGCGAAATGCCGTGCTTGTCGATCAGCGCGGCCATGCGCTCCGGCGGGCCTGGATCGCGCACGGTGACGGCGGACGGTGGCAACCCTCCGTCCAACCACCCCTGAAGCATGGCGCCGCCCATCTGGCCGGCACCAACGAGAAGAACCGTACCCGCGTCTTTCAGGCTCATGCTTCGCCGACGGTCTCGAACAGCGCGGCGTCGAGGGCTTCTTCCGGCGTCTTGCCGGCCCACACCACGAACTGGAACGCCTGGAAGTAGCGCTCGCAGGCTTCCACCGCAAATTCCAGCAGCGCCTCGCACTGGCGCTCTGAGGCATCCGCCCCGGCCAGCGGCAGGGCTTGCCGGAAGATGATGACGCCTTCCTTGGCCCACAGGTCGAAATGGCCGACCCAGAGTTGCTCGTTGATCCGAGCCACCAGTTCGCCGGCTTCGCGAACGCGGGTATCGGGCACCTTCAGGTCGAAGGCGCAGGCGATGTGCAGGGCTTCCAGGTCCGACATCCACGTGTAGGAGACGTGATAGTCGGTCCAGCGTCCGTCGACGCTGATGGTGATCTCGTGATCACCGGACCGATCGAAGGCCCAGTCGTTGCTGGACGCGATCGTCTCGACGGTATCGACAGGGTTGTTCAGGCGGTCGGCTTCGATATCAACGAAGGCCATGGGACTACCTCGCTCGGTCGGGTGGAAGGGTGGATTTGCGTGGGTGCCCGGTCCAACAAAAAACGCCGGCAGAGGGGCCGGCGCCGATCGCACGCCTTGCGCGCAGTCTGACAGCACGAAGCTGTGCCATATGTGAACCGAATCGCGTCATGGGGCCAATATATCGTGCCCTTTTTGCGTTGCACCACCGATTGTGGGGTCGCAAAGGTTAACGAGGCCTTAACGAATCGTGTCGCTGTGGAAAGATCGGCGGGTGCAAGGCAGCGCCCGCAAGGAAGGTGTGGATAGGTTCGATTTCTGTCGCCGCAGCCGGCGGTCAGACCTTGGCCTTGCCGCGACCGCTGGCGGGTTTCGAAGCGCCGTCTTCCAGCGCCGCGATACGCGCTGCAAGCCGCGCATTTTCCTCGCGCGCTTCCTGCGCCATCAGCTTCACCGCCTCGAATTCCTCGCGGCTCACCACCTCAAGCTCGTTCAGCACGCGCTCGGCCTGCGAGCGCATGAAGGTATCGACCTCGGTGCGCGCGCCGCGCGCCATGCCGGCGGCATCGGTCATCAGCTTGGCAAGATCGTCGAGAAGGCGGTTCGAAGTGTGCGTCATGTTACCTGGCTCTCCTGGCGCAAATCACGCGCGCCCCAGCGAGTTCGGAGAATGGGGCGTTGCCCCGTTCAATTCAAGTGCACCATCCGCATTGGGTGAACGGCTGGCTTACAGGCGGATGCCGATGCGCGGCCCGAGCCAGACCATCGTCATGTAGAGCGCGATGGTGAGGACGCAGCCGGCCGCCATCGCCACCCAGAAGTTGATCCCTGCGCGCAGCAGGACCGGGATGAGCAGAAACATCGGCAGCGAGGGAATGACGAACCAGAACGTCGCGCCCGCATGTTCAGCCAGCCGCTCCGTGTCGCCGGTGTCGCGCCAGAGCCAGATCATCCCCAGCAGCGAAACCAGCGGCAGCGAGGCGACCAGCGCGCCGAGGCCGGGGCTGCGGCGGGCGATTTCCGAAACCGCCGCCACGATGATCCCGGACAGGGCCGCCTTGATGAACAGGTAGAGCATCGGCGCTCCTCTCGCAGCCGCCTCACGCGGCGCTGCCGGACGATGCTACCGGCACTCCGGCACATCGTGAAGCACCCGCGCGCCCGGATCGGCCTTGACTTCGCCGCGCCTGCCGCGCACGAACCGGGCGTGTCCCACCCATACCGGTGCGCCCAATGAGCCTTTTTGCGATCCCGTTTCCGGCCATCGATCCGATTGCCATTGAGATCGGCCCGTTCGCCGTCCGCTGGTACGCGCTCGCCTATATCGGCGGCATCCTGGCCGGCTGGTGGTACGCGCTGCGGCTCGTCAGCAACCAGCGCCTATGGGGTCCGGCGGGTTCGCCGCTGACGCCCAAACACGTCGACGATTTCCTGCTGTTCGCGACCGTCGGCCTGATCCTTGGCGGTCGGCTCGGCTTCGTCTTCTTCTACCAGCCTGATCATTACCTCGCGAACCCCGGCGACATCCTCAAGGTGTGGGAAGGCGGCATGGCCTTCCACGGCGGCTTCATCGGCTTCCTGCTCGCCGTTGGCCTGTTCTCGTGGTGGCGCAACATCTCGCCGTTCTCACTGGGCGATATCTGCGGCGCTGTGGTGCCCATCGGGTTGTTCTTCGGGCGGCTCGCCAACTTCGCCAACGGCGAATTGTGGGGCCGCGTCAGCGACGTCCCCTGGGCGATGGTGTTTCCCGGTGCAGGCGACGAACCGCGCCACCCAAGCCAGCTCTACCAGGCCTGTCTCGAAGGCGTGCTGCTGTTCATCGCGCTGCGCATCGTGACGCATCACCTCCTCGGCCTGCGCAGGCCCGGCGTTGCATCCGGCGTCTTCATCGCGGGCTACGGCCTGGCGCGCATCATCGGCGAGCAGTTCCGCCAGCCCGACGCCTATATCGGGTTCCTCTGGGGCGGCCTGACGATGGGCATTCTCCTGTCGGTGCCGATGGTCATGCTCGGTGTCGGCATTGCCGTCTGGGCTTGGAACCGTCCCCCGCGCACCGTTGCCGAATGACAGCATCGAACGGCATGACGGGCGACACGACTCCGCTGGAAGCGATCCTCAAACAAGAGATCGCCGAACGCGGCCCGATCCCCGTCAGCAGGTTCATGGCCCGCGCGCTCGGCGACCCGGTCCACGGCTACTACACGACCGCCAACCCCTTCGGCACCGAAGGCGACTTCACCACCGCACCAGAGATCAGCCAGCTGTTCGGAGAGATCCTCGGCGCGTGGCTGGTGCAGATGGCGACCGCAATCGGCGCGTCTGCACCCGGTGAGCGCATCGCGATGGTGGAGCTTGGACCAGGACGCGGCACGCTCATGGCCGATATCGTCCGCGTCGCCCAGCTTCGCCCCGAGATCGACGCGCGCCTCGACGTGCATCTCGTCGAAATGAGCCCGCGCCTGCGCGAGATACAGGCGAAGACGATCGCCGCGAGCCGCCCGGACCGCCCCGCGCCCACTTTCCACGACACGATAGACACGGTCCCCGCGCTGCCGCTGGTGCTGGTCGCCAACGAGTTCTTCGATGCCCTGCCAATCGAACAGGTGGTGATGGGCGAGGATGGCTGGAATCGCCGCATGGTCGCGCTGGAAGATGGCGCGCTGGTCTTCGCGAATGGTGAAAAGGTTGCCATCACCGCGGACATTCCCGGTGCCGAACCCGGCGTGATCCTCGAAACCTGCCCGGCCGCCCATGCCATCACCACGAAGATCGCGACACGCATGACGAAGCATCCCGGCGCCGGCGTCATCATCGACTACGGCTACGAACGCATGGCCGTAGGCGACACCTTGCAGGCCCTGCGGCACCACGCTCCTTGCGGCGTGCTGGAGCATGTCGGCCAGGCCGACATCACGGCCCATGTCTGTTTTGCCAATCTCGGCCACGCGGCGATGTCGGTCGGCGCGCAGGCGTTCGGCCCGATGACGCAGACGCAGTTCCTAGGCGAGCTTGGCATCGCCCAGCGCGCCGAGGCCATCATCCGGCGCAACCCGCAAAAGCGCGGCGAGGTGGAAACCGCCCTCGCCCGCCTGACCTCGCCGGATGCCATGGGATCGCTGTTCAAGGTGATGGCGCTCATCAGCCCCGGGCCGGACGCGCCGCCGCCATTCGTCTGAGACAGCCCGCGCGCCCGCCTTTGCCGGTTGACGGAACAAGGCGATGCAAGCAACGTCCGGCCATGACCAGTTCCGCACCAAAGCCCATCCACGACGACGCGCTCAGCGCGACCGGCGCGCGCCACGGCTTCTTCACCCGTGAAGGCGGCGTGTCGGAGGGGATCTATCGCGGCCTCAACTGCGGCAACGGATCGGAAGACGCGCGAGGCAACGTCTCCGAGAACCGCGCACGGGTGGCATCCGCGCTGGGTGTCGATCCGGCCAACCTGCTGACCCTCTTCCAGGTTCACAGCGCCGACGTGGTTCGCGTCACCGAACCTTGGACTGACGGCCCGCCCCGCGCCGATGCCATCGTGACCGCCACGCCGGGCATGGCGCTCGGCGTGCTGACGGCCGATTGCGGCCCGCTGCTGTTTGCCGATGGAACCGGCGCAATCGTCGGCTGCGCTCATGCCGGGTGGAAAGGCGCGTTCTCAGGCATTCCCGAGGCGACGGTTTCGCAGATGGAGAAGCTTGGCGCGCGGCGTGATTCCATCGTTGCGGTGCTGGGCCCGACGATATCGCGCAATGCCTACGAGGTCGGCCCGGAATTCGTCGAGCGCTTCATCGAGGCCGACGGCGCCAACCGCGACTTCTTCGCGCCAAGCCAGCGCGACGGCCACGCCATGTTCGACCTGCCGGCCTACATCGCACGGCGGATGGAGAGTGCGAACATCGCCGCCTTCCATGATCTGGGTCAGTGCACCTACGAGGATGAAGAGCGATTCTTCTCCTACCGCCGCACCACCCATCGCGGCGAAGCAGATTACGGGCGGCTCATTGCCGCGATCACCCCGGCCTGAGGTCATTAACCATGGCGCTTCATTTCGACCAGCAGGAGTTTGCCGACAGGCGCAAGAAGCTGTCCGCCGCGCTGGAGCGCGAGGGCCTCGACGGCATCCTGATCTTCGCGCAGGAGAGCATGTACTGGCTGACGGGCTATGACACGTTCGGCTTCTGCTTCTTCCAGTGCCTGCACTTTTCCATCGACGGCCGCATGACGCTGCTGACCCGCTCCGCCGACCTGCGGCAGGCGCAGCACACATCCAACATCACCAATATCCGCGTGTGGACCGACAAGGCTGGTGCGACGCCCGCCGACCAGCTGCGTGACATGCTCGAAGGCCTCGGGGAACGCAACAAGCGGCTCGGCATCGAGACCGATACCCACGGCCTGACCTACCGGAACGGCAAGGCCGTGGAGATGGCGCTCGACGGGTTCGTGCATCTGCAAGACGCGTCCCACGTCATTTCCCGGCTGCGCGCGGTGAAGTCGCCCGCCGAGATCGTCTACGTGCGCCGCGCCGCCAACCTCGCCGACCGCGCCCGCATCGCCGCAGAGGAGATCGCGGGCGCCGGCGTGGATGAAGGCGCGATCCTCGCAGCCCAGCATGCAGCGATCTTTGAAGGCGGCGGCGACTACCCCGGCAACGAGTTCATCATCGGCTCTGGCCGCGATGCGCTCCTGTGCCGCTACAAGTCCGGCCGGCGCACCCTGTCAGACAGCGACCAGCTGACGCTGGAATTCGCCGGCGTCTATCGCCACTACCACGCCGCCCAGATGCACACCTTCGTGATCGGCGAGCCGAGTGCCCGCCACGTCGAACTGCACAAGGCCGCCCGCGAGGCGCTGCTGGCGGTGGAAGCGACCATGCGCCCCGGCAAGACCGCCGGCGACGTCTTCGAGGCCCATCGCCACGTTATGGACACACACGGGCTGGAGAAGCATCGCCTCAACGCGTGCGGCTACTCGCTCGGCACGCGCTTCACGCCGTCATGGATGGATTGGCCCATGTTCTACGAGGGCAATCCATGGGAACTGGAACCCGGCATGGTGATGTTCGCGCACATGATCATCATGGATTCCGACACCGGAACCGCGATGTGCCTGGGCCGCACGTCTCTCGTAACGGAAACCGGCAGCGAACCCCTCTATACGGGCTCGCTGGACCTCGTGGTAAAATAAGAGTAACCAATCACCGCGCCCGACAATGGTGTAGCGAAATCGGAGTCCCAATGCCGCCGCGTCCCGTATCGCGTATCGTACTGCTGCTTGTGCTGCTGACCGCCGGTTTGGCACCTGCCCTTATTGCCTGTTCCACACCCGTTCGCCTTGGCAATGTCTTCGGCGACGAGGACAAGGCCCAGAAGGTAACCGCCGGCTCGGTCGCGTTCGAGCCCGTCGTCGGTCTTCCCGAACAACTCGCAACCCAGCTTGCCACCGAACTCGGCACCGCGGCCGTCGGCCGCCGTCTCACCGTGGTTGGCCGCGACGACCCCAAGGCCGCCCTGCGCGCCAAGGGCTATTTCACCGCGACCACGGAACTGAGCCAGACCCGCATCACCTATGTCTGGGACCTGTTCGACGCGACGGGCCAGCGCAAGAAGCGTTTCGAAGACCAGCAGGTCGTCGGCCGCGTCGCCAATGACCCATGGTCGGTCGTCGATGCCGAACTGCTGTCGGCTATCGCAGAGGCGACGATTGCAGAAATCGCGGTTGCATCCGGCACCTGAAGCACCGCGCTGAACGCAGGCCAAAACGGGTTTGACCGCACTGCGGCGATAAAGCTCGAAAAGCGGTTTGCGACTCCGTCACGGTGTTGTTACAACGCATCGCGCTAGGGCTGGCGTGCCGGAAATCCGAAGTTTCGCGGTCACCCGGCGGCAACTTATCTCGCATACCCCGGGGGCACGGGAATGAAACTCGTCGCAGGCAATTCCAACCGGCCTCTGAGCGAAGCCATCGCGGCTTATCTCAAGACACCGCTGACGAAAGCCCAGGTCCGGCGCTTCGCCGACATGGAAGTCTTCGTCGAGATCCAGGAAAACGTCCGCGGCGAGGACACCTTCGTCCTACAGTCGACGTCCTACCCCGCCAACGACAACCTCATGGAACTGCTCATCGTGATCGATGCGCTGCGCCGCTCCTCGGCGCGCCGGATCACCGCAGTGCTCCCCTATTTCGGGTATGCCCGCCAGGACCGCAAACCCGGTCCGCGCACGCCGATCTCCGCAAAGCTCGTCGCCAACCTTATCACCCGCGCCGGCGCCGACCGCGTGCTGACTGTCGACCTGCATGCCGGCCAGATCCAAGGCTTCTTCGACATCCCGACCGACAACCTCTACGCCGCGCCCGTCATGGTGCGTGACATCACCGATCGCTTCGACACCTCGGACGTCACCATCGTCTCGCCGGACGTCGGCGGCGTGGTGCGCGCCCGCGGGCTTGCCAAGCGCATCGACGCGCCGCTCGCCATCGTCGACAAGCGCCGCGAGCGCCCCGGTGAATCGGAAGTGATGAACGTCATCGGCGGCGTCGAGGGTCGCACCTGCATCCTCGTCGACGATATCGTGGATTCCGGCGGCACGCTCTGCAACGCAGCCGACGCGCTGCTGTCGCGCGGTGCCGCGTCCGTCCACGCCTACATCACCCACGGCGTCCTGTCGGGTGGTGCGGTCGCCCGCGTGACGGCGTCCAACTTGAGCGAACTGGTCATCACCGATTCCATTCAGCCGACCGAGGCCGTCCGCGTTGCCCGCAACATGCGCACGCTTTCCATCGCGCCGCTGCTGGGTGAAGCCATCGGCCGCACAGCGCTCGAAGAATCCGTCTCCAGCCTGTTCGACTGACCCGCTCCCGTTTTCAGCCGATTGCATCGCGGCGTTCGCGCTTCGCGAACAATCCTTTGCGTCTGCCTCCCCTGTCATCGCGCGGCAGGTGAGCCATATGACCGGGGTACGTTCAAACCCGCGAGGCAGACACAATGAAGAAGATCGCCGTTATCGTCGGCAGCAACCGCAAGGAATCCATCAACCGCAAGCTGGCCGAGGCGCTTGGAAAGCTCGCGGAGGGCCGGCTGGAATTTGTCTATCCCGACATCGAGGCGCTCCCGATGTTCAACGACGACCTCGTCGAGAACTATCCGGCAAGCGCGCGTGCGGTGAAGGACATGGTCGAGAGCGCCGATGGCGTCATTCTCGTCACGCCGGAATACAACCGCTCGATTCCCGCTCTCCTGAAAAACGCCATCGACTGGCTGACGCGCCCGGTCGGTGAAAATTCCTGGAACGGCAAGCCGGGCGCCTTCATGGGCACCAGCCCGGGCAAGATTTCCACCATGGCGGCGCAGATGCACCTGCGCGACATCATGGTCGGCCTTGGTCTCATCATCATGGGCCGCCCGGAAATGCTAATCCAAATGACCCCGGACCTCATCGACGACGACATGAAATTTGCCGACGAGGACACCCGCAAGTTCTTCAACTCGTTCATCGACAAGTTCGACAAGTGGATCGACCAGGTCAAAGCCTGATCCCGTCAAACACGGCCTGAAAAGAGAGAAGCCCGCCTCCGGTCCGGATGCGGGCTTCGTTTCTTCGGGGGCGAAGTTGGCTGCCTTGCAGCTTCCCGCCCTAGCACAATGCGTATGTGACCGCGGCCAGCACGATGGCAAACACCATCCAGCCGATACCGGCACCACCATCAAGGGGGCCATTCACACTGCGCAATCGTTCGTAGCTGTATATTTCGTCCATATCGCTCATCTTTTGCAAAACGCCGGCGGCAATGTCTGTCCCCGCCGCCGATGCGTCCCTGTTCCAAAGCCGGCCCGCCTCTGTTTGCCCGGGCCGGACACCAGACTGTCCCTTGGCGGGCTACCAGTTGTTAATGGTCGGGGCCGGATTCAAGACCTGTCCCGATTTCGTGATTGCAAGCGTGATCGCGAGGCCTTGCACCACAGGCGAGTTGCCAGCGCCTGACGCGGCGGCTATAACGCCGCCGGCCGGACTTGCACCCCTGGAGGAACCCGGCCACAGGGCAACATCGCGTTTCGCACCACGTGGCGATGCGCTGGCGCCCGAACAGAACCGGTCACATTTGTGATCTCGACTGCCGGTCCCGGCTCGGTGACCGGCGTTTTGCATTGGCGCGAAGCGCGCCATCTGGAGAGAAACATGTCTGATATCGTTGAGCTCAACGCAGAGCTGCGCGAAAAGGTCGGCAAGGGGGCCGCCCGTGCAGCTCGTCGCGACGGCCTCGTCCCGGCTGTCATCTATGGCGACAAGAAAGACCCCCAGCCCATCTCGCTGCCCAAGCGCGTGATCGAAAAGCAGCTTGAGACGGGTCACTTCATGAACACCGTCTACATGATCAAGGTCGGTTCCGACACGACGCGCGTCATCCCGCGCGACTACCAGGTCCACCCGGTCAAGGACACGCCGCTGCACATCGACTTCCTGCGCATCGCCAAGAACGCGCGCGTCGAAGTTGCCATTCCGGTGGTCTTCGTCAACGAAGACGCAGCCCCCGGCATCGAGGAAGGCGGCGTCCTCAACATCGTTCGCCACGAGCTCGAACTGTCTGCCCCGGCCGACGCGATCCCGACGCAGATCGAGGTCGACCTCACCGGCCTGAACCTCGGCGACAGCCTGCACATCTCCGCAGTGAAGCTGCCCGAAGGCGTCACGCCGACCATCACCGATCGTGACTTCACCATCGCGACCATTGCTTCCCCCGCCGGCCTCAAGTCGGACGAGGAGGAAGAAGAGGAAGAAGTCACCGATCCCGGCGAAGTCCCTGCCATGCATGGCGGCGACGACGAGGGCGAAGCCGCCGAGGGTGGCGACGACTCCTCCGACGAGTCCAACGACTAAGCCAGACATCTTGCATCGCGGCGCACCTTGCGCCGCGATGCGGCATTCCCCTGCAACAAGGCCGGTGAACGCTGATGGCCGATGGCGGCAAACTTCTGGTCGGTCTGGGAAATCCCGGATCGCGCTACGCGCGCAACCGCCACAACGTGGGCTTCATGGCCGCCGAGGCGATTGCCGCGCGGCACAACCTCCCGCCGTGGCGCAAGCGCTTCCTCGGTGCCTTTACCGATGGCCGGGTCGGGTCCGAGCGTGCCTACGTGCTCATGCCCGGCACCTACATGAACGAATCCGGCAATGCCATCGCGCAGGCGATGAACTATTTCCGGCTGACTCCCGCCGACGTCTACGTCTTCCACGACGAGCTTGATCTGGCCCCCGGTAAGATCCGCGTGAAGCTGGGCGGCGGGGCCGCCGGCAACAACGGCATCCGCTCGACGATTGCGCACATTGGTGCCGACTTCTACCGCGTGCGCATCGGCATCGGGCATCCCGGCCACAAGGCCGCGGTCCAGCCGTGGGTGCTGGGGGACTTCTCAAAGGTAGAGCAGGAATGGCTCGTGCCCCTGCTCGACGCGATCGCCGACAACGCCGACTGTCTGGCGAAGGGCGACAACGCGAATTTCATGAACCGCGTGGCGCTGGCCACCGCAGACCAGGACGACTGACATGGGTTTCAAATGCGGCATCGTTGGCCTGCCGAACGTCGGCAAGTCGACCCTCTTCAATGCCTTGACCCAGACCGCGGCCGCACAGGCCGCGAACTACCCCTTCTGCACCATCGAGCCGAATGTCGGCGAAGTGGCGGTGCCGGACCCGCGCCTGACGAAGCTGGCGGAAGTCGCCAAGTCTGCGGAAACCATTCCCACCCGCCTGACCTTCGTCGACATCGCCGGCCTCGTGCGCGGTGCAGCGCAGGGAGAAGGCCTCGGCAACCAGTTCCTTGCCCATATCCGCGAAGTGGACGCCATCGCCTACGTGCTGCGCTGCTTCGATGACGACGACATCACCCATGTCGATGGCCGCATCGATCCGCTGGCGGACGCCGAGACCATCGAGACCGAGCTGATGCTCGCGGACCTCGAAAGCCTCGAGAAGCGCGTCACGAACCTCGAAAAGCGCATTCGCGGTGGCGACAAGGAAGCCAAGCTGACGCTGGCTCTCGTCGAACGCACCCTACCCATCCTGCAGGACGGCAAGCCCGCGCGCCTTGTGAGCCGCAGCGACGACGAGGAAGCAGCCTTCCGCGCGCTCAACCTGCTGACCTCCAAGCCCGTCGTCTATGTCTGCAACGTGGACGAGGACAGCGCCGCCACCGGCAACGACTATTCCCGCAAGGTCGAGGAACGCGCCGCCTCCGAAGAGGCGGTCTGCGTCATCATCTCCGCCAATATCGAGGCCGAGATCGCGCTTCTCGCGCCCGCTGAACGCGCCGAATACCTAGAGGCCATCGGGCTGGAAAAGCCCGGTCTCGACCGACTGATTCTTGCCGGCTACGACCTGCTCGACCTCATCACCTATTTCACCGCCGGTCCGAAGGAAGCCCGCGCCTGGACCATCGCCAAGGGGACCCGTGCCCCGCAGGCGGCCGGCGTCATCCACACGGATTTCGAGAAGGGCTTCATCCGCGCTGAAACCATCGACTTCGATGCCTTCGTCACCTGTGGCGGAGAAAGCGGCGCGAAGGATGCCGGCAAGATGCGGCTGGAAGGCAAGGAATACGTCGTGCGCGATGGCGACGTGATGCACTTCCGTTTCGCCAACTGAGCCCGGAGGGACCGCCTTGCTCTTCTTCGAGGACTTTCCGAAGGGCGAAGTGACGACCTTCGGCGCACTCAAGGTCACGGCGGACGATATCCGCGCCTATGCGGAGCGCTACGACCCGTCGGTTCTTGACCCGGGCCTTCCATCATTCGACGGCGAACCGGCGGCGTCACCCTGGCATGTCTGCGCCATGATGATGAAGATCATCTGCGACAACTTCATCCTCGATACCGCGAGTGTCGGCGCGCCGGGCATCGAGCGGCTGGAGTGGGACGAGCCGGTCCGCGCAGGCGACGTGCTGCACATCCGCCGCACCACGCTGGAGACACGAAAGTCCGCATCCCGCCCCGGCCTCGGCCTCGTGCAGTTTCGTTTCGAGGTCTTTGCCGGCGAAACGCGCAAGATGGTCGAGGACAACTGGGTGATGTTCACCACCCGCGACGCGGGGGCGGGGGCATGAGCAAAACAGGCCCCTTCCCGGTCGATCAGACCTTTGATCTCGGCACCGTTCGTTTCACAGCCGAGGACATCATCGGCTTTGCGAGCCAGTTCGACTTCCAACCCTTCCACTTGGACGAAGCAGCCGCCGCGCGAACCCATTTCGGGGCGCTGGCTGCCAGCGGTTGGCACACGGCGGCGGAGTTCTCGGCCATGCTGAACGCGGCGTTTGCCGCCCGGCCGGAGCTGCGCGCGTTTCAAATCGGACCGTGGAAGAAGATCGACAGCCTGCGCTGGAAGCGCCCGGTGCGAAAGGGCGACACGATCGCCTTCTCCGCGACCTTTCGCGAGACGGATTCCTCCGGGCTTGTTCACCTGTCAGGCCGTGGCACGACACTCGACGGGGAACCCGTCTACGAGCTGGAAGCTCAGTTGTCGGTGCCGAGCTTGGGTTCGCCGAGGAAATAGATCGCTGCGGTCAGCGCCACGAGCGAGGCCACCAGAATGCCCATCGTGATCAGCAGGGACTGCGTGGCCTGCTTCTGCTCGTACCAGGTGCGCGGGCGAATGCCCTTCCACAGGAAGACCAGCTGACCGGCTAGGTTGATGCCGACGATATTCGTCAGGCCCAGCAGCATGGCGCGGCCCGACAGGCCGAAATGCCCGCCGCCGAACAGGATCCCGGATGTGACGATGGGCGGCAGCAGGGCCGCCGCGACCATGACGCCCACCATGATCGTCACCTGCCGTGACGTGACCGAGAGCGCCGCTGCGACCCCTGACGCGATGGCCAGCACGATATCCTCGAACCCGACCTGCACCGCACTGGCGATCTGCACACCCGACGGCTTGGCCTCGAACAGGAAGCCGGTGATCGCACCGACGCCGAAGGCAATGGCGATGCCGGAAACGCTGGCGATCAGCGAATTGAAGATGAGCCAGCGCTCGCCGAGCGCATTGCCCAGCACCAGTGACAGGATCGGCCCGAGCATGGGCGCGATCAGCATTGCCCCGATCGTGACGGCAATGGTGTCGGTGAGGATGCCGCCGCTCGCCACAATGGCCGACGCCGCGAGCAGCAACATGATATCCGTTGAAAGCCCGGCACCGCTGCGAACCTGGTTGAAGATCTCCTCGCGGCTCAGCCGCTGGTCCTCGGCCTCCTCGTCGGCCTTGGTGTCTTCCTCGTCCGGCAGCGGCAGGACGCCGTCGACGGGCAGCACCAGCACGCGCCAGTCATCGGTGTGCTGCAGCTTCTCCTCGATGGAGTCGAGCAGGGTCTGGCGGCCGCCACCACGCACGAGCATGATGATTTCCTTGCGGCCCTCCTGAATGTGGTCTTCGTGCCAGTGGACGATTGCATCCGCGCCATCCAGCTTCTCGACATCGTTGATGTCGTCCTTGCCGCAGCTGATTTCGATACGTCGAAAGTCCATGGGTCAGCCCAATGTAAGGGGCACCTCAGTGCCCTTCAAAATCCACGAGCGTGCGCACCGGCACGCCCATTGCTTCCAGCTTCCTTCGTCCGCCCAGTTCCGGCAAATCGACAATGAAGCAGGCCGCGAGCAACTCCGCGCCCATCTCGGAAATGAGCTTGACCGCGCCTTCCGCCGTGCCGCCCGTTGCGATCAGGTCATCGACGAGGATGACCTTCTCACCCGGCACCAGCGCGTCGCGGTGCATCTCCATTTCGTCCACGCCGTATTCCAGGCTGTAGGCGATGGAGACCGTTTCGTAGGGCAGCTTGCCTTTCTTGCGGATCGGGACAAAGCCGGCCGACAGCTGGTGCGCCACCGCACCGCCGAGAATGAAGCCACGCGCCTCGATCCCAGCGACCTTGTCGATCTTTGCACCCGCCCACGGCTGCACGAGCTCGTCCACCGCGCGGCGAAATGCCTGGGCGTTGCCCAGCAGTGTCGTGATGTCGCGAAACATGATCCCCGGCTTGGGATAGTCGGGAATGGTCCGAATGACGTCCTTGATGTTCAAGCCTGCTGCCCTGCCCCGTTGCGGCCGCGCGGCATGTCAGCCGGGCCGCACGTCACATCAGTAGACCGAACCACCGACTTAGCCAACCGGCTACACGTTGAAGGCGACGTTACAGGACGCGCCCGGCAACCGCATCGAGCTTGGCCAGAAGCTGCGGGTCGCGCTTGTCCGGCGCGGTGATGATCGCAACGTCCAGCGCCCGGTCGGATCCCATGGGGCAGGCTTCGTGCTCGGCGGGGAAGTCCTCGGCCAGCGCCTTCACCAGCATCTGCGCGTTGGTCGAGTTCTGCGCCAGGATCCGCAGGATCTCCGGCACGTCGACCTCGCCGTGGTCCGGGTGCCAGCAATCGTAGTCGGTGACCATGGCGACGCTCGCGTAGCAAAGCTCGGCTTCGCGCGCCAGCTTGGCCTCCGGCATGTTGGTCATGCCGATGACGTCGCAACCCCACGAACGGTAGAGCTGCGATTCCGCGTATGTCGAGAATTGCGGGCCTTCCATCGCGAGGTAGGTGCCGCCGCGCGTGTAGGTGATGCCGGTTGCCTTCGCAGCGTGCTCCACACGGTCGGTCAGGAGCGGGCTGACCGGATGGGCGAGCGAGACATGCGCCACGCAGCCAGTTGCGAAGAAGCTCGAAACGCGGCCCTTGGTGCGGTCGATGAACTGGTCCACCAGCACGAAGCTGCCCGGCGCCAGCTCTTCCCTGAACGAACCGCAGGCGGAGATGGATACGAGGTCGGTCACCCCGACCCGCTTCAGCGCATCGATATTGGCGCGGTAGTTGATCTCAGATGGCGGGATGCGATGGCCGACACCGTGGCGCGGCAGAAAGACCACGTCGGTGCCGCCGATGGTGCCGAACACAAGCGCATCGGACGGCTCGCCCCAAGGCGTGGTCACGGTTTCGCTTCGGCGGTCTTCCAGCGCGGCCATGTCGTAGAGACCGGACCCACCGATGATGCCGAGAATCGCTTTCGTCATGCCTGCTCATACCCTGGATGCAAAAACGGCCGGTGCGGGAGGCACCGGCCGTTGGAAATGCTTGGCATCAAGCCACGGTGCCGAATTGGCCTCAGTGCTCGACGTTGCGCCAGATCTTCTGCTTCGTGAAGTAGAGCAGACCGGCGAAGACCAGCAGGAAGATCATGACCTGCAGGCCCAGCGTCTTGCGCTGCTCCAGCTTCGGCTCGGCGGTCCACATCAGGAAGCTCGCCACGTCACGGGCGTACTGGTCGACCGTCATCGGGGAACCGTCGGTGTAATCGACGAGCTCTTCCGACAGCGGCGGCGCCATGGCGATCTGATGGCCGGGGAAATAGTGGTTGTAATGCATGCCTTCACGCAGCTCGACATGCTCCGGCGGCTCTTCCTCGTAGCCGGTCAGGACGGCGTAGATGTAGTCCGGGCCATTGGCACGCGCCTTGGCGAACACGGAGAAGTCCGGCGGGTACGAACCGCCGTTGGACGCGCGTGCCGCCTTCTCGTTCGGGAACGGGCTGGGGAACGAGTCGAACGGCTTGCCCGGACGATCGAACATGTCGCCCGCATCGTCGGGACCGTCGGTGATGTCGTATTCCGCGGCGATGACCTTCACCTGTTCCTCGTTGAAGCCGGGGCCACCGGGTTCGGCGAGGTTGCGGAACTTGACCAGCTCCATGGAGTGGCAGCTCGAGCAGACCTCGCGGTAGACCTTGTAGCCGCGCTGCAGCTGCCCGCGGTCGAAGGTGCCGAAGGGACCCGAGAACGACCACGACTGGTGCGGAATCTCGACCTCTTCGCCAGCCGCCATGGCCGGCAGCGCCAGCCCTGCGGTCAGCCCCGTCACGAGGGCGCCGAACGCCAGCGAACGGACCTTGTTGAAAGCGATTGTTTTCATCTCATTTCGCTCCGGTATTCGTCCTCAACGCTAGCGTTTTTCGGCCTGCGCCGCAGCGCCTGCCGGCTTGCCCGATCCACCCTTGAGGACGGATTCGGAAATGCTGGCCGGCAGCGGCTTGGGCGTCTCGATGAAGCCCAGCAGCGGCAGGATCACCAGGAAGTGCACGAAGTAGTAGATCGTCAGGATCCGCGACAGCACGACATAGATGCCTTCCGCCGGCTTGCCACCGAGGTAGCCCAGACCGATGCAGACGATCAGCAGGATCCAGAAGAACTGGCGGTAGAGCGGACGGAACGTCGCCGAGCGCACGCGCGAGGTGTCGAGCCACGGCAGGATGAACAGCACCGCGATGGCCGCGAACATGGCCAGCACGCCGCCGAGCTTGTCGGGAACGGCACGCAGGATCGCGTAGAACGGCAGGAAGTACCATTCCGGAACGATGTGGGCCGGCGTCACCAGCGGGTTGGCCGGGATGTAGTTGTCCGGGTGGCCCAGCATGTTCGGCGCGTAGAACACGAAGCCCATGAAGAAGATCATGAACACGATGATCGCGAACAGGTCCTTCACCGTGTAGTACGGGTGGAAGGGCACCGTGTCGCGCGCGCTCTTCACGTCGACGCCGGTCGGGTTGTTGTTGCCGGGAATGTGCAGCGCCCACACGTGCAGGATGACGAGGCCGAAGATCACGAACGGCAGCAGATAGTGCAGCGAGAAGAAGCGGTTGAGCGTCGGGTTGCCGACGGCGAAGCCGCCCCACAGCCATTCCACGATGGCCCCGCCGACGATCGGGATCGCCGAGAACAGGTTGGTGATGACGGTGGCGCCCCAGAAGCTCATCTGGCCCCACGGCAGCACGTAGCCCATGAAGGCGGTTGCCATCATGGCCAGAAGGATCAGCACGCCCAGCATCCAGAGCACTTCGCGCGGTGCCTTGTACGAACCGTAGTACAGGCCGCGGAAGATGTGGATGTAGACGGCGATGAAGAAGAACGACGCGCCGTTGGCATGCAGGTAGCGGATGAACCAGCCGTAGTTCACGTCGCGCATGATGTGCTCGACGCTCTCGAAGGCCATGTCGACATGCGGCGTGTAGTGCATGGCGAGCACGATGCCCGAGATCAGCTGGATCACTAGGCAGATCGCCGCGATGCCGCCGAAGGTCCAGAAATAGTTCAGGTTCTTCGGGGTCGGAAAATCGGTGAGTTGTCCCTGCACGAGCGAGACGATCGGAAGGCGGCTGTCAAACCAGCGCACCACCGGGTTCTTGAAATGATAGGTCGAATGACCGGCCATGGTCGTCAGGCTCCCTGGAAGATCAGCCGATGCGGATCGTAGTGTCCGACACGAAAGTGTATTCGGGAATGTCGAGGTTACGCGGTGCAGGTCCTTTGCGGATACGGCCCGCGGTGTCGTAGTGCGAGCCGTGGCACGGGCAGAACCAGCCGCCGAAGTCGCCCTGCTGGCCAAGCGGCACGCAGCCAAGGTGCGTGCACACGCCGACCATCACCAGCCATTCCGGCTTCTCGGCGCGGTTCTCGTCCGTCGCCGGCTCGCCGGCCGGGAGATTGGCGTTTTCTGCGCTCTGGTCCGGCAGATCGTTGATGTCCACCGAACGGGCCTCCTCGATCTCCTGCGCCGTGCGGTGCCGGATGAAGACCGGCTTGCCGCGCCACAGCACAGTGATGGCGGAGCCCTCGTCGATGGCGTCGAGATTAACCTCGATGGAGGCGAGCGCCTGAACGCTGGCATCCGGGTTCATCTGGTTGATGAACGGCCAGACCGCTGCGGCGGCGCCCACGGCACCCACCGCGCCGGTGGCGATGAAAAGAAAGTCTCTGCGAGTCGGTTCGCTCGTATCGCTTGCTGTCACGGCACCTGGTTCCCTTTTGCGCGGCTTACGCCGCTGCAACCCTGACACTTACTGGGGGCAAACAGGCTGAAACGCCATTGGACAATTCGCCGCTGCGCTTCGCTCGATCCTGCGGCAGATGGCGCGCAGAAGGCGGATTGTGCAGCCGAATGCCCCGGTAAACCCCGGCGCTTTCTTGCATCCCGCACAACGCTTGTCCAGTGTGACCGTCTGCCACCGGCCGGTTTGCCCCGCCGATGGGGTTCCACTGTCACATTTCCGCGCGCAGGTGAAGCCGTTTTCGGTCCATCAAGGCACCTGTTCCGTGCGCGCGGCAAATGGCGCGCCAAGCCGGACCGCTCATGCGAATCGCCCTCTACCAGCCCGACATTCCCCAGAACGCAGGCACCATCCTGCGCCTCGGCGCCTGCCTCGGGATCGCGGTGGATATCATCGAACCCTGCGGGTTCCCGCTGTCCCACGCCAGCCTGCGGCGCGCCGGGATGGACTATCTCGACCATGTGGACATGACGCGCCACGCCGATTTCGACGCGTTCCAGGCGGCACAGTCCGAGGCCGGATGCCGCATCGTCCTGCTGACGACGCGCGCCGATGTGCCGCACACCCGGTTTGCATTTTCACCGGACGATACGCTGCTCCTGGGCCGCGAAAGTGCCGGCGTCCCCGATGACGTGCACGCCCGCGCTGATTCCGCAGTGACGATTCCCATGCGTCCCGGCCTGCGCAGCATCAACGTCGCCATGGCGGCGGCAATCGTCGCCGGCGAAGCCGCCCGCCAGACGGGGTTGTTTCCAGCCGCTTGACGATCAGGCCGCGCCGCCGCGCCTGGCCACTTCAGCAAGATACGCGGCCTGAAGCTCGGCAAAGACGGAACGTTCGGGCGCAGGTGCGCCCAGATGGATGGCGCGCAGCTCATCCATGAACCTAGCCCACAGGTCCGGCCCGCCCTTCTCCATCACCTGCGCGCGGATCGCCAGTTCCGGCGAGGCCGGCATGTGCCTGCGTCCCCAGATGCCCATCTGCACGATGATCGGCAGAAGCTGGATGCCCTTCTCCGTCAGCGAATAGACGGCCTTCTGCTTGTGGTCGGGATGGTCCTCGCGCGTCAGCAGGCCTGAGGCGACGAGCTTCTTCAGGCGGTCCGCCAAGATGTTCGACGCAATCCGCTCCTCTGAGTTGGTCAGTATTTCGCGAAACTGGCGGCGATTGCCGAACATCAGGTCGCGAATGACGATCAGGCTCCACCGATCGCCCAGCGCTTCGAGCGTCAAGTTAATCGGGCAAGTGGACCGGTAGGTTTGTGTCATCAGAGATAAGCTGGATATTCTGATTGCGAAATGCAACCGGTTATGCTTCCTTTGCGATCTGATTGCACTCTGCAATCAGTCTAAAAGGAAACGACATGACGATCGAGTTCTACGGACATCCCTTCTCGTCATACACCCAGAAAGCCAAGATCGCGCTTTACGAGCATGACGTCGTATTTGAGCTGCACAGCGTCGACCCGGAGCTTCCGGAAAACAGGGCGGAGTACCAGCGCATCTGGCCGATGAAGCGGTTTCCCGTACTGGTCGATGACGGCGTGCCGGTCTTTGAGGCGACGATCATCGTCGAGTATATTGATCTGAAATATTCCAAGGGGCAGCGGCTGCTGCCGGCTAATGCGTCCGAAGCCCTGCACACGCGGATGATGGACCGCATCTTCGACAACTACGTCATGACGCCGACGATGAGCATCGTGTTCACTCGCATTCACGAAAATCCGGACGGTTTCAAGGGTTTCGAGACGCCGGAGGAACTGCTGGACCGGTCCTATGACTGGCTCGACAAGGTCATGGCCGAGCGCACCTGGGCGGCGGGCGAAACCTTCTCGCTCGCCGACTGTGCCGCCGCGCCGTCGCTGTTCTACGCTGACTGGGTTCGCCCCATTCCGAAGACGTGTGCGAACGTGCGCGCATATCGCGAGCAGCTCCTTGCGCATCCGACCGTTGCGCGGTGCGTCGAGGAGGCCCGACCATACCGGCACTACTTCCCCGGCGGCGCACCCGACCAGGACTGACACGGCCCTTTCCGTTTCCCTCGCGCGGGGGATTGATGTAAGCCCTCGTCACATGAGCTGGTCGAGGAAGAGCCCCCGCGGAAAACGCGGCTACCATCATGGCAACCTGCGCGAGGCGCTGGTGCAGGCCGCGCTCTCCCTCATCGGCGAGCGCGGCTCCGAAGGCGTGACGCTGGCCGAGGCAGCACGCATGGCCGGCGTCAGCGCCGCGGCTCCCTACCGCCATTTCAAGGACCGCGAGGACCTGATGGCAGCCGTCGCCTCGGAGGGCTACTCCAAGTTCGCCGACGCGCTGGAGCGCGCCTGGGAGGACGGCAACCCCGATCCTGTCACCGCGTTGGAGCGCGTGGGACATGCCTATCTCGCCTTCGCGCGCGAGGAACCCGCGCTCTACTCCGCAATGTTCGAATCGAGCCTGTCGCCTGGCGCGGACAGTTCGATGAGCGTCCAGGCTGACCGCGCCTATGCGGTGCTGCAGACGGCCAGCGAGGACATCCACGCGACCCTGCCGCCGGCAAAGCGTGCCCCGGCGCGCATGATGGCGCTGCACATCTGGTCCATGGCCCATGGCATTGCATCGCTCTTTGCGCGTGGCGACGCCGGACGCAGGCCCCTGCCTGTTCCGCCGGAAGACCTGCTGGAAGCCGGGCTGCTGATCTACCTGTCGGGCCTCGGCCACGACCCGTCCGCCACCCGCTGAAAATTTCCGCCGTCCCGTATGCCGGCGTCTTGACAAGCCGCGAGCTGTCGCCCACCTATGTGAATGTTAATAACATTAACACACCGAGGTCACAATGAACGACATCGTCGCAAAACTGGACTCGTACGGCAGGGGCGCCTGGATCGCGGCTGTGATCATCGGCTTCATCCTGTTCTGGCCGCTTGGTCTGGCCGTGATCGGCTACATGATATGGAGTGGACGCATGAAGTGCGGAAAATGGAAGCGTGAGAACCTCAAGACCATGGGGGCCACGATGCGCTCCAGCGGCAACGCGGCCTTCGACGAGTACAAGGCGGAAACCATTCGCCGTCTCGAAGAAGAGCAGGACGCCTTCAAGGAGTTCCTCGCCAAGCTGCGCATGGCACGGGACAAGGCCGAGTTCGAGGACTTCATGTCCGCCCGCAAGAACAATGGCGGCCCGGAACCCGAAGCCGCCTGACGCGAAGCCCGATCCGACAAGAGTTCAGCCGCCCGGTCCCCCCGCCGGGCGGTTTTCTTTTGCCTGCGACGAAGGCGCCCATTGAAACGGCACCGCGCTTGGCCCTACGTCACGCGCATGGAAAATCTGGAAAAGCAAAAAGAGCGCGCGGCGAGCTGGTTTGCCCGGTTGCGCGACGACATCTGCCGAGAGTTCGAACAGATCGAGGATGACTGCCCTCCCCGGCTCCCGCAATCAGGCGAACCGGCCGGCCGCTTCGAGCGCACACCCTGGAAGCGCACCAACCATGACAGCGAGCCGGGCGGCGGCGGCGTCATGTCAATGATGAAGGGCCGCGTGTTCGAAAAAGTCGGTGTGCACGTGTCCACTGTCCACGGCACCTTTGCACCGGAATTCGCCAAGCAGATCCCCGGCGCCGACGCGGACCCCCGCTTCTGGGCTGCCGGCATCTCGCTCATCGCCCACCTGCACAATCCCAACGTGCCCGCCGTGCACATGAACACGCGCATGGTGGTCACCAGCAAGCAGTGGTTCGGCGGCGGCGCGGACCTGACGCCGGTGCTCGATGCGCGCCGCACGCAGGAAGACCCCGACACGATCGCCTTCCACAAGGCGATGGAGGTACCTTGCCTCGCCAACAAGCGCGACTATGCCGCTTACAAGAAGTGGTGCGACGAGTATTTCCACCTCGCCCACCGCAACGAGTCGCGCGGCATCGGCGGCATCTTCTTCGACTACGTGAACACCGACGACTGGGAGGCGGATTTTGCGTTCGTGCAGGATGTCGGGCGCGCCTTCCACGACTGCTATCCCGATCTCGTGCGCGCCAATTTCGCGACGCCCTGGACACCGGCCCAGCGCGAGGAACAGCTCGTGCGGCGCGGTCGCTATGTCGAGTTCAACCTGCTCTACGACCGCGGCACGATTTTCGGCCTGAAGACCGGCGGCAACGTCGCGTCGATCCTCTCTTCCATGCCGCCTGTGGTAAAGTGGCCCTGACATTGATCACCTGAGACAAGTGGGCCGCTTGAGACAGGTGGAACGGGGGGCCTGGAGATGGCTGTTCGGGGCCTGATTGCCATTTGCGCTGTATCGCTGGCGCTTGTGGTTCACGCGACGCAGGCAGGCGCCTGCGAGACGCAGTTTGCAGCCCGAAAGGTCATGGCGCCCGACCGGATCGGCTCGGCTGCCAATGCCGCGAGCTGGTTCGTCGAGTTTCGCGCACGCAATGCGGTCCCCGCCGGCCACGCCTATGCCGTGCTCGGCGTTACCACCCGCACCGGCCGCGACCGCATTCTCCGCATCGCAAGCTTCTATCCTCGCGACGGGTTCATCGGCACCATCGGGTCCATTACCGGCTACCCCGGCGAGCTCGGCTACAAGCTGACCGACCAGGCGACACGCGCCGTCGTCAGCTTTCGCCGCAATGTCAGCGCGAACCTGTTCCGCAAGCTGGAACGTGTCATCGAACAGCGCGCGGCAAACCCCGGTCGCTTCACCGCTTTCCAGCGCAATTGCAACGAATTCGTCGGCCAGTTGGCGCGCATGGTCGGTCTGAAGACCCCTGCCAGCACGGCCATGCATTCCCCCGACTACATGCGCGCGCTCGTTGCGCTCAACCGGCGTCGCAAGCAGGCCGACTAGAGCTGCGCGAGAAGCGCATCCCGATCCAGCGAGAAGCCGCTGGCGATCCACGTCTCTTCCAGTTCGGCAAGCCGCTGGCCAATCTGCGGACCGGCTGCGACACCGGCGGCCATGAGGTCCTTCCCGCTCAGGGGGAATTTCGGCGGCACCCACTCTTGCGCCAGTTGGATCGCCTTGATCCACTTGGCAGATGGTTCGGCCTCTCGGGCTTGAAGCCATGCAACGGCGAGCCTGTCGCGCGCGGCATCCGGACCACTACGATAGATGGCAACCTTGCGGTTTGCCTCGTCCATGCCGGCATCAACCTGCCACCAGCCATCGAATACCGCGCGCAGCCGCTCGGTCTGGGCGTTGGACAGGCGCAATCTTTCCTGCAGGCGGCCCGCATCTCCGGCGTGGTGCATGGCAAGTGCGCCAAGCCGCAACACCGGGTCAGGCTCCCAACCCATTGCCTGCTCCAGCGCCAAGAAGCGCGCCACGCGCCCCGGCGAGGGTGCGCAATCGAGAATTTCCGTCAGAACGCCATGGGATTGCATGAGGTCCAGCGCCGGAACCGAATCAGAGGCGGCAAGAAGGGTGAGAAGCTCCTTGCCGACACGCTCCGCCGAAAGCCGCGCCAACCCCGGCAGCGCGCGCACCACCGCTGCGAGATCTTGCGCCTGCGGCGTCCCGCCAAAGGTCGCGGCAAAGCGAAACAGCCGCAGCACGCGCAGGTAGTCTTCCGCAATCCGCTCTGCCGGGTCGCCAATGAAGCGCAGCCGCCGCGCAGCGATGTCGTCCATCCCGCCAAGCGGGTCGTGAACGGTTCCTTCGGCGTCGAGATACAGTGCATTGACCGTGAAATCGCGGCGCTGCGCATCGGCTGTCCAGTCGGTGCCGAAGGCGACCTTGGCGTGGCGGCCATCGGTCTCCACGTCGGCGCGCAGCGTGGTGATCTCCACTGGCTTGCCGTCGACGAGAACCGTCACCGTTCCGTGGTCGATTCCGGTGCCGACCGCCTTCAATCCGGCAGCCTCTGCCATGTCCGTGATGCGGTAAGGCGTCGCGTCCGTTGCGCAGTCGATGTCGGACTTGCCGGACCCGCTCAGCGCATTGCGAACCGCACCGCCAACGATCCGCGTCGACACATTGCCTGCATTGAAGACGTCCATGATCGTGCGGGCGGGATCGGTTTCAAGCAGCGCCGCAAGCCGCTCGTTCGCCGTCTCGCCGAAAAGCTCCGCGATGCGCTGCGCGCTGACGCTCACTTGACCTCGCCCGGGATCACCACGCCGTCCTCGACGCGCGGCGGCACGTAGACACCGTCCGGCGGCGCGCCGGTGAAGGCGGCCATGAGCACGAAGGCTGCGATGGTGATGACCATGCCACTGGCGATCAACGTGTAGAGTTGTGGACGCCAGTTCTCGGATTTGTCGACGCTGCGATTGTTGAAATAGAGGTAGAACCCGTAGAGAGCGAAAGGCATCAGGAAGAACAGGAGCTGTATCGCGATAATTCTGATCATCGGCCAAACGTCCTGTCGTAGAGATTGCGGATGATGCCCGCGGTCGCGCCCCAGATATAATGCTCTTTGAAGGGCATCACGTAAAACTGCCTTTCGCGGCCCTTCCACTCGCGCGCCCCGCGCTGGTGGTTCGCCGCATCCATCAGGAACGCCAGCGGCACCTCGAACACGTTGGCAACTTCGCCAGGCTCGGGGACCGGCACGAAGCTGCGGTCGATGAAAGCGACGAGCGGCACGATGCGAAAGCCGGTCGAGGTCTCGTAAAGGTCGAGATAGCCCTGCGGCTCGGCCATCTGCGCAGGCAGGCCGATTTCCTCGCGCGCCTCGCGCAGCGCGGCTGCCTTCGGCCCGTCGTCGCCCTTGTCGATCTTGCCGCCGGGAAACGAGATCTGTCCCGCATGGTTTGGCAGGTGATCGGTCCGCGTCGTCAAAATGACGTGCATGCCCGCGCTGCGCTCGATCAGCGGCACGAGCACGGCTGCGCGCCGCTTGCTGGTGGCAAGAAAGCCCGGCGTCATTCCGGGATTGAGGTCGTGGTCGCCCCGGTCGGGATGCACGGTTTCGTCGGCGTCGGCAGCGGGAACGTCCGGCAGCAACCCGCCGCGAAGCCGCTCCAGCACACCCTCGCGCGAGAAGGCGGAGGTGTCGATGGTCATGTCCTGCCGCATCAGCGATAGGCCGCGATGTCGCTGGCGCGCGCCATGGGGAAGAAGGTCCCCGCGCTCCACACGCCGAAATGGGTTTCGCCGTCGGCAAGGTCGTGTTCTTCGCCCAGCGCCACGAGGTCGTAGAAGACGGCCCGCGTCACCAGCGCCTCGAGCCCGCCGCGAACCAGCACGTAGGGTTTCAGGCCATCGGTCCCTTGCTCGATTTCGAATCGCAGCGGGTGATCCGCATCGACGCTCACCACATCATCGACATTGGTGCGGAACGCGATCACCTGATCGTGTTCTTCGCCTTCGACCTCCATGCCGACTGCGACAAATGGCGCATCATCCACTTCTATGCCGATCCGCTCGACCGGCGTCACGAGAACGAAGCGTTCCGGGTCGCGCCGCAACACGCTTGCAAACAGCTTCACAAGCGGTTTCCGGCCGATTGGCGTGCCGAGATAGAACCAAGTGCCGTCGGCAGCGATCCGCATGTCAATTTCGCCGCAATAGTCCGGGTTCCACAAATGAACTGGCGCAGGTCCGCGCGCGGATTCGTTGCCGATCTGCGCGATCAGCCGCTGAAATGCCCCGCTATCGCTCGCCTCTTTTGCTGAATCCGCTGTCATCGCCTCGTCTGGTCTTGGTTTCGGCTGTTGATCGAGCCGTCGGCCCGGTCAGTCAACCACAGATTGGCCATCATTTTCGAACGAAAGTGCGCGACCCCCACTTTCTGTCGGACCACAGCGCTGCATATAGTTGGCTCATGAACACGATCAAAAATCCTGCCGACCAGAACCAGTCCGATATCGTCGCCGAGGCCGACAAGCTTGCCGAACGGCTCGCTGCCGCGCGCGAGGCGATGGGTAACGTCATCTTTGGCCAGGACGATGTCATCGAGAAAGCTCTCGTGACCATCCTGTCGGGCGGCCACGCGCTGCTCGTCGGCGTCCCCGGCCTTGCCAAGACCAAGCTGGTGGAAACACTCGGCACGGTGCTTGGCCTCGATGCCAGCCGGATCCAGTTCACGCCGGACCTGATGCCCTCCGACATTCTCGGCTCGGAAGTCCTGGAAGAAGACAGCATGGGCAAGCGGTCGTTCCGCTTCATCCCCGGGCCGGTCTTCTGCCAGCTGCTGATGGCAGACGAGATCAACCGCGCCAGCCCGCGCACCCAGTCCGCGCTGCTCCAGTCGATGCAGGAGCACCACATCACGATTGCCGGCCAGCGCCACGACCTGCCGCGCCCGTTCCACGTTCTGGCAACCCAGAACCCGCTGGAGCAGGAAGGCACCTACCCGCTGCCCGAAGCCCAGCTCGACCGCTTCCTGATGCAGATCGACGTCGGCTATCCCGACCTCGCTGCCGAGCGGCGTATGCTGGCCGAGACGACCAGCGGAACGGAGTCCGTTGCGCGCGCCGTCCTCAACACCGACGAACTGATGGCGGCGCAGCGGCTGATCCGGCGGATCCCCGTCGGAGATTCGGTTGTCGATGCCATCCTCAAGCTCGTACGCACCGCCCGTCCCGGCAGCGGCGACGAGCGGATCGACCGGGACATCGCTTGGGGCCCCGGCCCCCGCGCCAGCCAGGCGCTGATGCTCACCGCGCGTGCCCGCGCGCTGGTCGACGGTCGACTTGCGCCTTCTCTGGAGGATGTCGCCGCCCTCGCCGAACCGATCCTGAAGCACCGCATGGCCATGACCTTCTCCGCCCGCGCCGAAGGCAAGACCGTTTCGGAGGCCATTGCCGGGTTCGTTGGGTCGTCGATGTGATTGCAACGCGCGCACGCGAACGTCAGCGGGACCGTGCGCTCGACCGCGGGGCATTGGAACGCCTGTCGGAAGCCTCCGACCTAGCCGGCCGCATGCCCGACCTCCTGCTCGAAAGCCGGATCGTGGCTAATACGGTCGCCCACGGCCTCCACGGCAGGCGGCGCTCGGGCCCCGGTGAATCCTTCTGGCAGTTCCGCCATTTCCAGCAGGGCGAACCGGCCAAGCGCATAGACTGGCGACGCTCCGCGCGCGACGAGAACCTCTATGTCCGCGAGCGCGAGTGGGAAGCCGCCCACACGCTGTGGCTCTCCATCGACCAGTCGCCGTCCATGTATTTTGCCTCCAACCTCGCTCAGCGCGCCAAGATAGACCGCGCCGTCGTCCTCGCGCTGGCGCTGGGTGACCTCGCGGTGCGCGGTGCCGAGCGCGTCGGCCTTGTCGGTCGCTTCAACCCGACCGCACAACGGCAGGTGGCCGAGCGCGCCGCCGAAGCCATTTCGCGCGACGCAGACGCCCGCGCCGGATCGTCGCTCCCCGCGCCGACGGGCATGGGCCGTTTTTCCGATCTCGTGGTGTTCTCAGACCTCCTCGACACCGTCGTCGATATCGAAACCTCGGCAACCGCCATCGCCAGCGCCGGTGTGCGCGGCCACGTCGTGATGATCGTTGATCCCGTCGAGGAGACCTTCCCCTTCGACGGCCGCATCGAGTTCGCCGATCCCGAAACCTCGATGAAGCTGGTGCTCGGAAAGTCCGAGGCGATCCGCGATGCCTATGTCGCGCGGATGCAGGAGCGCCGCGCGCGCATCGCCGCCATCTGCCAGCGTCTCGACTGGAGCTTCACCGTCCACCACACCGACAGGCCGGCGGCGGAATGCCTGCTTGGCCTGCATGAGCGCCTGACCCACGGTCACGCCGGGGTGGCGGCATGAATTTCCTGCCCGCAATCGGGTTCGCGCAGCCGCTGGCACTGGCCGGGTTGATCGCGCTGCCGGTCATCTGGTGGCTGCTGCGGTTCACCCCGCCGCGTCCGCACCGTCAGGCATTTCCGCCGACGCGGATCCTCGCCGAGCTTATGAAGCGCGACGAGACCCGCGCAAAGAGCCCGCTCTGGCTGACGCTGCTGCGTATGGCGATTGCTGCCCTCGTGGTCTTTGCCATGGCGGGGCCGATCCTCAACCCGCCGAGCGCGCCGGTTTCCACCGAAGGCGCGCTGGTCCTCGTGGTCGACAACGGCTGGGCCTCCGGTCCCCATCGCGACGAGATGCGCGAAGCCGCCGAGGCTGCAATCGACGCCGCCGATTCCGCCGGGCAACCGGTCGTCCTCGCCTCCACCGCGCCGCTTGATTTCAACACGCCGGCTGGCCCGTTCGATGCCGCCGAAGCGCGCGAACGGCTGGCCGCCATCGAGCCGCAGCCGGTCACGGCCAACCGCATCGCGACAATCAACCGCCTGCGCATCGCGCTGAGCGACACGCAGGCCGGTGCCGTGACGTGGTTCTCGGACGGTGTTGCGGGCAACGACGGCGAACGCTTCGGCGAGGCGCTGGCCCAAATGGCCCCAGACGCAGAACTGCGCGTCGTCACGCCGCCTGCGACCGACTTGCCGCTGGTGCTGGATGCGCCGGTTAATGGCGCAGCCTCCCTCGACGTGACGATCCGTGCAGCGCAGTCCTCTGGCGGGCGCACCGGCACGATTCGTGCGCTCGACCTCAAGGGCGCGACGATGGCGGAGACACCCTTTGCCTTCGCGCCCGGCACAAATGTCGCCGAAGCCAAGATCGAGATGCCGGTCGAACTGCGCAACGACATCGCCCGGCTGGAAATCGCGGAAAATCCGACGGCTGCCTCCGTTCACCTACTGGATGATCGCTGGCGCCGCCGCACGGTTGGCATCATTTCCGGTGCCGCACAGGAGCGCGCGCAGCCGCTGCTCTCGCCGCTTTACTACATCACCCGCGCCGTCGGCCCCTTCGCCGACCTGCGCGAACCGCGCGCCGGCACGCTGGCGCAGACGGTGGATGAACTCGTCGCCCAGCGCGTCTCGATGATGGTGCTGGCCGATATCGGCGCGCTCACCGGCGCGGAAGACGATCTCGCAAGATGGGTCGAGAATGGCGGCGTGCTGCTACGCTTTGCAGGCCCGCGCATGGCCGCCTCCACCGACAGCCTCGTGCCGGTCGACCTGCGGCGTGGCGAACGCAGCCTCGGCGGCACGCTGTCGTGGAGCGAGCCGCAACCGCTTGCAGCCTTCGCGCCCGGCAGCCCCTTCGCGGGTCTGGAGGTTCCCGGCGACGTTCTCGTCAACCGGCAGGTGCTGGCCGAACCCTCCGCCGAACTGCCCGAACGCGTCTGGGCGCAGCTTCAGGACGGAACGCCGCTGGTCACCGCCGCCCCGCGAGGGCGCGGCTGGATCGTGCTGTTCCACGTTACCGCTGATACCGCATGGTCGAACCTGCCGATCTCCGGCGTCTTCGTTGAAATGCTCCGTCGCGTGACCGCGCTCGGGGGCACCTCCGGCGCCACGGCCGACGATGGCGACGCCACGGAGCAGACTGCGGCCCAGCAGGCCGGCCCGGTGCTGCGGCCCCATCGCCAGCTCGACGGTGAAGGCCGCCTCGTGCAGCCCGGCGTGCGCGCCGAGCCGATCAATGCAGGGCTGATCGCCGACACGATCCCTTCGCTCGCCCATCCGCCGGGCCTCTATGGCACCGATGACGGGTTCCGTGCGCTGAACCTCACCATCGGCGAAGCATACGAACCACTCGGCGTGCTGCCCGAAGGCACCGTCCGCGACAGCTACGTCATCGCTGATCCGTTCGATCTAACCGCGTGGATGCTCGTGGCAGCGCTGATCCTCGCGATCGTCGATACGGTCGCCATGCTGCTGCTCACCGGACGTCGCCCGCAACTGATGCCCGAACGCGGCGCGCTGGTCTTTGCGCTGGCGCTGCTGCCCGTGCTGGCAGCCGACCCCGCCCGCGCACAGGAGCCGACGGACCCGGTCGACGAGCAGTTCGCACTGGAAGCGAGCCTCGTCACCCGGCTGGCTTTCGTGGAAACCGGCAACTCGCAGATCGACCGCGTCACCCGCGCCGGCCTCCACGGCCTGACCGAAATGCTCGCCCGCCGCACGGCGCTGGAACCGGGCAGCCCGCTGGCCGTCAATATCGAGACGGACGAACTCGCGTTCTTCCCGCTGATCTACTGGGCCATCGACCCGGACATGCCGGCACCGTCGCCGGAAGTCATCGACCGGCTCAATTCCTATCTGCAGAACGGCGGCACGATCCTCTTCGACACCCGCGATGCCGCAACCGGCGCGACCGAGATCAGCGGCGCGTCTGCCGGCCAGGCCTGGATGCGCCGGGTGCTGGGCGGCCTGAACATTCCGGTGCTTGCGCCCGTTCCCGCCGACCACGTCATCACCAAGGCGTTCTATCTCCTGCAGGAGTTCCCCGGCCGCTATGTCGGCATGCCGCTATGGGTGGAGCAGACCGAGCGCGACCCGAACGCGCCGCCGCGCCCCGCCAGCAATGCAGACGGCGTGTCCGCCGTGCTCATCACCTCCAGCGATTTTGCCGGTGCATGGGCGGTCAACGACAACGGTCAGCCGATGTTTCCGGTCTCGTCCGGCAATGAGTGGCAGCGCGAACTGTCCTACCGGGTCGGCATCAACATCGTGATGTACACCCTGACCGGCAACTACAAGGCCGACCAGGTCCATATTCCAGCCCTCCTCGAACGGCTGGGGCAGTGACACCATGAATTTGTCCATCGCCTTCAATCCGCATCTGGACCTCGTCTGGCTCGCCATCCTCGGCGCAATCGCAGCGGTTGCGGCCATCGCGGCGCTGCTGTCGCGCGGCAAGGGTTCGGTGCTGCGCGCTGGCCTGCTGTGCCTGCTCGTTATCGCACTGATGAACCCGTCGATGCGCAGCGAGGACCGTGAACCGCTTCCCGGCGTCGTCGCCGTGGTGCTCGACCGCAGCCAAAGCCAGACGCTGGACCAGCGCGAGGCGCAGACTGACGAGGTGCGCGCGCAGATCGACGCGCGGCTGGCACGCATGCCGGACATGGACGTGCGCTGGATCACCGCGACCAGCGGAACGGGCAGCGACGGCACGGAGCTTTTCGAAGCGTTGTCACGCGGAATGGCCGATGTGCCTTCCGACCGGATCGGCGGCGTCATCCTCGTGACGGACGGTCGCGTCCACGACATTCCCGCCAACATGGCGAACCTCGGCTTCGACGCGCCGGTTCACGTGCTGCTGACAGGGCGCGAAGACGAGCGCGACCGCCGCGTGGTGCTGCACAACCCGCCGCGCTTCGGCATCGTCGGCGAGGAAAAGACCGTCAACTTCCGCATCGTTGAGACCTTCTCCGACGATGGCGCGGGCACCCCGTCGGGCCGCGTGCGCGTCACCATCCGCCGCGACGGACAGGACCTTGCAACGCGCATGGTCACCCCCGGCGAGACGGTGAGCGAGAACATCGAAGTCGCCCACGGCGGCCAGAACATCTTCGAGGTCGAGGTCGAGGAAGCCGAGAACGAGATCACCGGCGCCAACAACCGCGCGGTCTTCGTCACCGAGGGCATCCGCCAGAACCTGCGCGTGCTGCTGGTCTCGGGCGAACCGCACGCGGGCGAGCGTGCCTGGCGCAACATCCTGAAGTCCGATGCCACCGTCGACCTCGTGCACTTCACCATCCTGCGGCCACCGGAGAAGCAGGACGGCACACCGATCTCGCAGCTTTCGCTGATCGCATTCCCGACGCGCGAGCTGTTCCAGGAGAAGATCGACGAGTTCGACCTCATCATCTTCGACCGATACCAGCGGCGCGGCGTGTTGCCAGTGCTCTACTTCGACAACATCGCCGAGTACGTGCGAAACGGCGGCGCGCTGCTGGTGGCCGCCGGGCCGGACTATGCCAGTTCCGGCAGCCTCTACCGCACGCCACTGGCGCAGGTCCTGCCCGCCGAGCCGACCGGTTCGGTGACCGAAGAGCCGTACCATCCGCGCCTGTCCGACCAGGGCGACCGCCACCCGATCACCGCCGAGCTTGAAGGCGCGCAGCAGGAGCCGCCGGCATGGAGCCGCTGGTTCCGGCAGGTGCAGGCGCAGGTCGATCGCGGCAACGTGCTGATGAACGGGCCGGACGACCAGCCGCTGCTGGTCGTGTCGCGCGAGGACGAAGGCCGCGTGGCGCTGTTCCTGTCCGACCACACATGGCTGTGGGCACGCGGCTTTGAGGGCGGCGGTCCCTATGTCGGCCTGCTGCGCCGGCTCTCCCATTGGCTGATGAAGGAGCCGGTGCTGGAAGAAGAGGCGCTGACGGCGCGCACGCGCGGCAATTCCATCGTCGTTTCCCGCCGAACCATGGGCGACAATCCAGGCCCCGTGCGCGTCACTGCACCCGATGATTTCGAGCAGGATGTGCAGTTGACCGAAAGCCAGCCGGGCCTGTTCGAAGGATCGATGCAGACAAGCCTGCTCGGCCTCTACCGGATCACGCAGGGCGAACTGACGACGCTCGCCAGTGTTGGCCCGCTCGACCCGCGCGAACTGACCGAAGTGACGCGCTCGTCCCTGCCGCTCAGCCCGGCGGTTGAGGCAACCGGCGGCGCGATCTTCGAAACCGGCCCGGCAGGCGATGTTTCCGTGCCGCGCATCCTGCCGGTGCGCCCCGGCGGCACCTATGCCGGAAACGGCTGGATCGGCATCAAGCCGAGCACGGCATCCGTCCTCCACGGCGTCGATGCGCTGGCACTGCTCGGTGGCCTGCTCGGAATGCTTCTGCTGCTAGCAGCCCTCGCCGGAACCTGGTACCGCGAAGGCCGCTGACGCGTTGCCTAGCCGGCCACCCGGCGCGGGTCCGCCCGCACCGCACCGCACGCGGCCTCCAGCGCCCCGTCTTTCAGTTCGCACGCGAGCAACCGCCCGTAGTCGACCGGCCCCGGCATCGCCATCTGGCCGCGCGGAACGGGAACGAAGCCGGCGCGCGCATAGTAGGGCGGATCGCCGACGAGGATGACCAGTGCCTCGCCGGCCTCTTGTGCAGCCCGCATGCCCGCCAGCATCAGCGACAGCCCGATCCTCTTGTTCTTGAAATCCGGATGTACCGCGAGCGGCCCGAGCAGCACGGCTGGCGCGCTGCCGACCCGCAGCGGCGAGAAACAAACCGCCCCCACCAGCCGACAGTCGTGGATGCAGACACGGTTGCACGCAATCAGCGGCGGATTGTTCCGGCGCAGGCGATAGGCCGTCTTGGCAAAGCGTCCCGGCCCGAAGCTGAGCGCGTTGAGCGCCTCCACGGCAGCTTCGTCATCGGGCTGTTCGGGGCGGATGATCGCGCCTGAAGGCAGGACGCTGGAAGGATTGGCGGCAAGGTTTGAAAGCGACATGGCGGAACCGGAATGATCGGGAAGACATCTCCGCCGGGATGGTCCCCGGTCGCGTTCAGCTGTCGATCAGCCGAAAACCGGGAACGCACACGCGCGGCGGCGCGGCAATGCGCGGCAGGCTGGCTGCCGTGCCTCGCGTCGTCGTCGTTCGATTCCGCCGGTGTGCATGTCGCGTGTCATGATGGCGCTGGGTAGCAAGTCGCGCCCGCCATGTCGACGGAAATCCAGCGCACGGCCTTTTACTGCTTGTCGATGCAGGTGTCCCAGTACGGCATCTCCCCGAAGCGCCCGACGAGAAAATCGATGAAGGCGCGCACCTTGGTGGAGAGGTTCCGCCCCGGCGGGTAGATCGCGTAGGCCGTCACCTCGCCAAGCTGGTGGTCGGGCAGCAGCACGTCCAGCCGCCCGGCATCGATGGCCGCCGCCGCGATGAAGGTCGGCGTGAACATGAAGCCAAGCCCGGCTTCCGCCATGCGCACGAGGATCTCGCCATTGTTTGCCTGCATCCGGATGTCCGGGCGCAGTTGCACGCTCTCCCCGTCCGGCCGGCGGATCTGGAAGGCATCGCGCTCGGAAATTCCGGTGTAGCGCAGCGCCGGCAGGTCATTGAAATCTTCCGCGATCTTCAGCGGGCCGTGTTGCGCGATAAATTCGGGACTGGCGACGAGCGCGTTGCGAACGGGTGCGAGCTTGCGCGCGATCAGGCTGGAATCGGCCAGTTGCCCGATGCGGATTGCCATGTCGAACCCCTCTTCCACGAGGTCGACGCGCCTGTCGTTCAAATCGAGATGGATGTGCAGCCCGGCATGCTGCTTCAGGAATTCGGCGATTGCCGGAGCCAGATGCACGTTGCCGAAGGTCATCGGAGCCGCGACGCGCAAGGTGCCGATCAGCGTCTGCGCATCGCAATGCGCCGCATGGTCGGCATCCTCTAAGTCTTCCAGCAGCTGCGAAACGCGCTCGTAGTAGGCGCGGCCCGTCTCCGTCAGGGAGAACTGCCGGGTGGTGCGGTTGATGAGCCGCCCGCCGAGGCGGTCTTCAAGCTCGCGCAGCCGGCGGCTGATGACCGACTTCGCAACGCCCATGCGGCGGGCCGCGGCGCCGATGCCGCCGGTATCCACGATGCGCACGAAGGCTTCGACTTCGGCAAACCGGTCCATGAGGATCATTCCCTGTCAGGCAACAATCCGTCTCTTTAGGCCGCTTTTCGTTGCCAAAACAAGCTGGAAGTCAGCAGCCTAGCTGTCGCTCCAAAAATCCGACGCAGCCTGCCCCTCGTGGATTTCCGCAAGCCGCAGCCGTGTGCCCTTCGTCGTGTCGTCCGGCAGGCTGTCGAGTGGAAAGAAGTCACATCCCGTTATCTCGTGGCCATGGCTGGAAGGCACAGCCTCCCAGGCATCGACGATGAACAGCCCGACGTGATCGCCGGAAAAGTTCTGGGTGGTGTAGATGCCGTGCAGGCGCGGCGGCGCGGTCGGCTGCACGCCGCCCTCCTCCTGCAATTCTCGGGCAAGTGCGATCCGCATCGTCTCGCCGCGCTCCACGCCACCGCCGGGGAAGTGCCAGCCGGGCGTATAACTGTGGCGCACCAGCAGGACGTGGCCGTCCCCATTGGTCACCACGCCGCGCACGCCAAGTGTCATGGCGCGGGTCAGCCGCCAGTAGGGCCGAAAGACAAAACGGCTCAGCAAGGTGTTCATCGGCGGTTCTTTTCTTGGGTGTTCATGTAAAACTTTGATTAAGCCGTCATGCGGGAAAGACAGGGCTGATGTGCAACGCCGCGTGTGGCTTTTGCAGTGCGGAAGGAGCATATGCCGGGAACAACGACGGGCGAAATGCTGCACAGTTCAGCCGATTTCGAACCCGGCGAGTTTTTACTTCAAAGCCCCAAGGCAGGTTCAAGATGTTCACCGCACTTCAGGATTCGTTCCGCTGGACGAATGACGTCGTGTCCGAGGTCGTTTCCGGCGCAGCTCCGGCCCCCGCAACCGCACCGCGCCCGACGCGCTACGTGTGGCGTCCGGCCGTCGACATGCGTACCGGCAGCACGATTTGCTCGCTGACGACGTTCGCTTACTAAGCACAGGTTCTGAGCCGCAAAACCGCGGCTCAAACTTCACAAAATGGTCCGCGACGGTGCTATCGTCGCGGACCATGTTTGTTTTAGCCCACCTTTCCGACACCCACATCCCGCTTGAAGGCCGCATCAAGACCTTCGAACTGCTGTCCAAGCGCGCCATTGGCTACGTCAACTGGCTGCGAGGCCGCAACCGCGTGCATCGCGGCGACATCGCCCGCGCCCTGCTGGAAGACCTGCAGGAACAATCGCCCGACCACATCGCCATGACCGGCGACCTTGTGAATGTCGGCGCACACCGCGAGTGGCAGCCAGCGCGCGATTACATGCAGTTGCTGGGCGATCCCGAGCATGTCTCGGCTGTTCCGGGCAATCACGACGCCTATGTCGGCGGTGCGTTGTCGGGCATGCGCGACACCTATCGCCCCTATACCAGCCTCGATGACATGCGCATCGGCGCGGAAAGCGCGCATCTCCCGTCCGCCGGCGAAATCCGCAAGCTGCAGGACGAGGACGGCTTTCCCTACCTGCGCAAGCGCGGCGAGCTCGCCATCATCGGCGTTTCGACCGCCGTACCGACCGCGCCCTTCATGTCCACCGGCAAGATCGGCAAGAAGCAGCTTGCCGGCCTTGAAAAGCTCATGGAAATCCTGTGCCACGAGCGTCTTTACCGCGTGGTGCTGATCCATCACCCGCCCCTGCGCGAACTGGCGGAGGGCCGTCGCGGGCTGACCGATGCCAAGGCATTCGGCAAGATCATCGCCGCTTATGGTGCGGACCTCATCCTGCATGGCCACAACCACACGTCGACGCTGGAAGTCATGCGCGGCAGGAACGGTCCCGTGCCGGTGGTCGGGGTCCCGTCGGCGTCCGCGCGGCGCACCTCGCGCAAGCCGCCTGCGGGCTACGCGCTCTACAAGATCGAGGGTCAGCCGGGTGGTCGCAGGGTCACCTTCGTGCGGCGCGGGTTGTCACCCGACTATCAGGAAGGCGACGAGCCGAAGTTCATCGAGCTAACGCGCCAGCCGCTGCACCCGACAACCGCACAACTGGCGACCGGTCAGTTCGCGACGTAGTTCGCACCGTAGACGAACAGCGCGGCCGCACCGCAAAGTGCACCCAGCACGAAGGACACCAGCAGCCGCAATCCGACCGCGTTGCCGCTGTCGCGCGCGGGTGCAGGCGGCTCTTCTGCCCTTGCAGGTTCATCACTGACGGGGACCACCTGCACGTCGCCGGTGGCCGTGTCGACCACGACGGCTTCATCAGGCTCGGTCGTGCTCGCGCTGTCGACCAGGGTGGCGGGGTCCATCTCGCCGCTGTCGAGGGCTGCATCCTTGCGGCGCTGCTCGATCAACTCCTGCTCGGCGCTGACGATGGCGCGCTCGCGCTCCAGCACGCGGCTTGCCACGTAGTCGGTGATCCGCTTGCCCATGTCTTCAAGGCTGGTCGTCTCGAAGATGGTGCGCCGGCCATATCGTGCTTCCTGAACGAACTGGTAGGTGCGCCGGTCGCGGGCCATGGAGACATAAGCCAGCACGTCAATCCACAGGCGCGGCGGGTTGCCCGGCAGGATCGACCCGTCGAACAGGTCGCTTTCCTCCGGCGTGCTTTCGAACACGTCCGACAGCTGGTCCTGCAGCATTTCCAGCCGCGCGACTTCGCCTTCGCGCAGCGAGACGATGACGTCGCGGCGTTCCGCCTCGTTCAGGCGGGCACGGCGCATCGCGTCGCGCAACCGGCTGTGCTGGGCGGCAAGCCCCTCGCGCATCGGCGTGACATTGCCAGCCGCCGGCTTGGCTTCCGCTTTTGCGGCATCATCGCCGGATTTGCTCGTTTCGACCACGCGAACGCGATCGTCACCCGTCTTCGGATCGTCGGTCATGTCCGCTTATCGCCCCGGTTGCAGTGGAAAAATCATGGTTAAAAGTTAGTTAATATCGATCTGATTAACAAGCAGCGAAGAAGCCTGCATGAAAGGGCCTGCCATGACCGAGAACCTGCCAGAAGCCGCACAGAGGGTCGCCCACGCTGCCGAAGAACTCGGCCTGTCGATTCGCGTGCTGGAGATGGACGAGTCGACCCGGACCGCCGACGACGCAGCGATGGCATGCGGCTGCCAGGTGGCCCAGATCGTCAAGTCGCTGGTCTTCAAGGGCGCACGCACCGACACGCCCTACCTTCTGCTTGTGGCGGGCGACAACCGCGTCAACGAAACGGCGATGGAATCGGTTCTCGGCGAACCGCTGACGCGCCCTGATGCCAAATTCGTGCGCGACGTGACCGGGTTTGCCATAGGCGGCGTCGCCCCCATTGCCCACGCCACGCAGATGGTCACCGTGTTCGATCAGGACCTGCTGCGCCACAATGTCGTGTGGGCGGCGGCCGGCACGCCGAAATGCGTGTTCGAGGTCAGCCCCCATGCGCTGGCGGGCGCCACCGGAGCACAGATCGCATCCGTCACCGAATGAAGGCCGGCGTCGTCACAGATAGACGATGATCACGCCGAGAACGGCCGAGCCGACGGACAGCGCCAGCGCAACGACACCCAAATGCGAGCGCGGCAGCGGCTGAGCGGCATGGGAATCCAGCCGCTGATGCAGCCGGCAGGACGAGCGCCACGCGAGGAAGAAGATCGCGATGCCGATGGCGATGAAGCCGATGGATGCAGCCTTCGCCAGCATGATCTGGTCGGTCGCCCGGAACACCGCCCGAAAACCCAGCCCTACGCCGACGGCGGCCAACCCGGTGCGCATCCAGCCGGCAAATGTCCGCTCGTTGGCGAGCACCGTTCGGTCCTCGGCCCAGTTGGTGCGATCCTCGGCCAGCTCCTGACTGATGGGCTTCTCGTCGTCCTCATCGTCGGCGTTATCGGCCATCAGGCACCCCAGCCCCAGAAGTCCTGCCCGTCCTTCTTGTAGGCCTGCGCCAGCACCATCTTGTGCACTTCCGACGCGCCATCGACGAGGCGGGCCTGCCGTGCGTATCGGTAGATCCATTCCAGGATCGTGTCCTTGGAATAGCCGCGCGCACCGTTGATCTGGATCGCCGTGTCAGCCGCCTTGTGCAGCGTGTCGGCGACGTGGATCTTTGCCATCGACACGGCCGTCTTGGCTCGGTCGCCCTGGTCCAGCAGCCACGCAGCCTTCATGGTCAGAAGCCGTCCGATCTCGATATCGGCGGCAACGTCACCGAGCGCCACCTGCACCGTCTCGCGGTTGGCAAGCCGCACCCCGAACCCTTCGCGCTCGTTGGCATAGGTCTGGGCGATTTCCATGCAGCGCTTGGCAAGTCCGAGCCAGCGCATGCAATGGGTGAGACGTGCGGGCCCGAGGCGGATCTGCGTCAGCTTCAGCCCGTCGCCTTCTTCCATCAGCCGGTTCTCGATCGGGATTTCCAGCCCGTCGAAGATCAGCTCGCAGTGCCCGCCATGTTCCTCCGGCCCCATGATCGGGATGCGGCGTTCGATGTTCCAGCCCGGCTGGTCACGGTCGAAAAGGAAGGCGGACATGCCCCGGCGCGGATCGTCTGACGTTCGTGCGATCAGGATGAAGTGTTTGGCCTCGCCCGCCCCGGTGATGAACCACTTGCGCCCGCGCACGATGTATCGATCGTTCTTGCGCTCCGCCGTCGTGAGCATCATCGTCGGGTCGGACCCGGAACCGGGATGCGGCTCCGTCATCACGAAGGCGGAGCGCACCTCGCCGCGAATGATCGGCATCAGCCAGCGTTCCTGCTGCGCCGGCGTCGCGACCTTGCTGAGGATGTTCATGTTGCCGTCGTCGGGCGCGGCGCAGTTCATCGACACCGGCCCGAAGATCGAGCGGTTGGCTTCCTCGTAGACCGCCGCCCAGCCCACATGCGGCAAACCCATGCCGCCGAGGTCCTTGGGCATCTGCGGTGCCCACAGCCCTTCGGCGCGCGCCTTGGCGCGGGCGGTTTCGAGAACGTCGAGCTTGATATTTTCATGCTCGTCATAATTCGCCGGATCGTCTTCCAGCGGCATGATCTCGCGCTCGATGAAGGCGCGCACCCGCTGGCGAACCTCGTCGACATGTGGGGGAAGCGTGAAATCCATGTGCTCTCTTTCGTGTCAAAGACCGGAGACGAGGTGCCCGCCGTCCACGGCAAGGACGCTGCCGGTCATGTAGCTCGACGCATCGCTCGCAAGCAGCAGCATCACCCCGTCAAGCTCCGCGAGGTTGCCGATGCGCCGCTGCGGAATGCGCTTGATCATCGCCTGCCCGGCCTCGGTTTCGAAATAGCCGGAATTGATCTCGGTCTCGAAATAGCCCGGCGCAACGGCGTTGACCCGGATCGCGTGCCGCGCCCATTCGAGCGCCAGCGCCTTGGTCATCTGCACGACGCCCGCCTTGGACACCGAGTAGGGCACCAGCCCCTGCGAGACGCGCAGGCCCAGGATGGACGCGATGTTGACGATCGAGCCACCCTGCCCGCGCTCGGCCATGGCCTTCGCTGCCGCCTGGGCAACGCGGAACACGCCCGTCAGGTTGGTGTCGAGCGTTGAATTCCAGTCCTTGTCCGTCACGTCCAGAGCCGATGCGGCACTCGCCACGCCCGCATTGTTGATGACGACATCGGGGCAATGCCCGGAGGAGACAAGGTCCGAAAAGAGCGCCGCGATGCTGTCGGGTGAAAGCACGTCCAGTGCGTGGGCGCTCGCCGTGCCGCCGCTGCCGGAAATCTCGTCCTGCAAGGCATCGAGACGGTCCGTGCGCCGCGCGGTCAGCACCACGTGGGCCCCGTAGCCGGCGTAGAGCCTGGCGAAATGCGCGCCCAGCCCCGACGATGCCCCGGTGACGAGGACCGTCTTGCCGGACAATCCGCGCGCCAGTGCTTCGCCAATGCTGTCGGTCATGAACTTCTCCCGGTGAATCGAGCCCAACGATAACGGTCAGGCGGCGCTACCGGAATAGGTTTCCTTGTAGGTGTCCCGCAGAACGTTCTTCTGGATCTTGCCCATCGTGTTGCGTGGCAGCGAGTCCACGATGAAGACGCGCTTGGGCACCTTGTACTTGGCAAGCGCGCCTTCCAGCGCACCGCGGATGGACTCTTCGGTGATATCCGCACCGGCACGCGCTGCGACCACCGCGGTGACGCCTTCGCCGAAATCGGCATGCGGCAGACCGATCACCGCACTTTCGGCAACACCGGGCAGCGCGTCGATCTCGGCTTCCACCTCGGCCGGGTAGACGTTGAACCCGCCTGAAATGACGAGGTCCTTCGCACGACCGACGATATGCACGTAGCCGTCGTCGTCGATGCGCGCGAGGTCGCCGGTGATGAAGAATCCGTCTTCGCGGAATTCCTCCGCGGTCTTCTCCGGGTTGCGCCAGTAGCCCTTGAAGACGTTCGGCCCCTTTACTTCGATCACGCCGACATCGCCCTGCGGAAGTGCCTTGCCGGTCTCCGGGTCGGCGATGCGCAGCGACACCCCCGGCAGCGGCATGCCGACCGTGCCGGGCCGCCGCTCCCCGTCATAGGGGTTGGAAGTGTTCATGTTGGTCTCGGTCATGCCGTAGCGTTCGAGGATGGCGTGGCCGGTTCGCTCGCTCCACTCCTTGTGCGTCTCGGCGGAAAGCGGCGCGGACCCGGAGATGAAGAGCCGCATGCCCTTCGTCAGGTCCTTGTCGAGTTCCGGGCGCTGGAGCAGGCGGGAATAGAAGGTCGGCACGCCCATCATGGAGGTCGCCTGCGGCATCAGCTCGATCATCTTCCCGGCATCGAAGCCCGGCAGGAAGATCATCGAGGCGCCAGCCAGCAGGATCGTGTTGGTGGCGACGAACAGGCCGTGCGTATGAAAGATCGGCAGCGCGTGCAGCAGCTTGTCTTGCGATGTGAACTGCCAGTAATCGACCAGCGCCTCTGCATTCGACGCAAGACATTCGTGCGTCAGCATCGCGCCCTTCGAACGCCCCGTCGTGCCGGAGGTGTAGAGGATCGCAGCGAGATCGTCCTTGTCGCGCGCGACATCGTCGAAGATCGTCACGGCCTCCAGGGCTTTCGCCGCCAGCGTGCCGCCGGTATCCGCGTCGGTCTCGCCCGCCTTGGGCGGCTGCCATACGCCCAGCGTCTCGAAGGCGGGCACGTGGTTCTGCTCGGCCACCGCGCGCATGGCATCGCCGCGCTTGGGGTCGGCCACGAACAGCGCAGGCTCGGCATCTGACAGGAAATAGCCGATCTCGTTCTCGGTATAGGCGGTGTTGAGCGGCAGGAAGACGGCGCCGGCGCGCACCGCGCCGAGATAGAGCATCAGCGCCTCGATGCTTTTCGGCACCTGGGCTGCGACCCGGTCGCCCGGCTTAACGCCAAGGGCCACCAGCGTGTTGGCGAAGCGCCCGGAGACGTCGAGCATGTCCTGGTAGGAGTAGGTCCGACCGTCGGTCAGGTCGCAGAAAAGGGTGTTGGCCGGGTTGGCCGGCATGTGCGACCGGATCAGGTCGAAGAGATGGTTGCCGCTCATAGACGTTCCCTGTTGTGTGGCACGCGCTCGCGTGCCGGCTAGCCCGCCACGAGGTCGCGGCTGGCCCCGCTGCGCCCGCGCTGCAGGCGGTGAACGCGCGGTGCCGCGACGATCCGGCCTTCCTTGACGAAGGCTTCGTGATTGACCTCGATCTCGTCGGGCTCGTAGCGGTAGTTGACCATGATGCCGAGGCTCTGCTGCACACCGCGTGCGCTCGGGTCGGCGGCCCAGTTGACGCGCTCGAGGATCGCGCCGTTGCCCAGGTGGAAGCGCGCCACCGGGTCGTAGGGCCTGCCCTTGCGGTCGCGCGCATTGAGGAAGTAGGAGGCCGCCAGCTGGGTCAGCACCTGCTCGTCCTCGCCCGCCGGCAACTCGGCCGCTTCCGCGTGGGCGAAGGCGCGCGTCACTGCCTCGCGTTCCACATCGTTCAGCGCGGACGCCTCGCCCTCTGGCAGTTCGCCCATCTGCTGGTTGAGCCACTTCACGAACCCCGGAACCGGCGACAGCGTCACATAGGTCTTCAGGTTCGGCAGTTCGCGGCTCAGTTCCTCCACCACCTGCTTGATGAGGAAGCTACCGAAGGAAACCCCGGCAAGCCCGCTCTGGCAGTTGGAGATGGAATAGAACGTCGCCGTCGTCGCCTTGCGCGGATCGATCGGCTCGCGCCCATCGGCGAGGATCGGCGGGATGGCGGTCGGTATGTCCGTCGTCAGCGCCACTTCCACGAAGATCAGCGGATCGTCGGAAAGACGCGGATGGAAGAAGGCGTAGAGCCTGCGGTCCGGCGGATCGATCCGGCGACGCAGGTCTTCCCAACCGTGAATCTCGTGAACCGCCTCGTAGCGGATGATCTTTTCAAGGATCGCCGCCGGTGTCTGCCAGTCGATGCGTCGCAGCACGAGAAACCCCCTGTTGAACCACGATCCGAACAGATGGATGAAATCGGAATTGGTCGCCGCCCAGTCCGGGTTCTCGCGCAGGCCCTTGAGAAGGTCCTTGCGCATCGAGACCAGCAGCGCGGTGCCGTTGGGGGCTAGGTTGAGCCGGCGGAAAAGCTCCTGACGGCGCGGCTCGCTGGCTTCGCTCATCTTGCGGCCAGCCCCGTCATCGGGAACTTCGAGAAAGCGTTCCGCCGCGACGCGCGCCGCCTCCAGGTCGACGCCGAAGCGGTCGGCGATGACATCGATCACCTCGGCGCGCCCGCGCGCGTCAAGTTCGGCATAGCGCTCGAAGATTTCGCGCGCGATAGCGACACCGGACGCCTCGCCGCGTTCAGAGAGCAACTGTTCGAACAGGTCGGCAAAGCTGCCCGTTTCGCCTTTCCGGTCACGGCCGGAAAAGTCGATCATCGAGCGGCCGCGCTCGGCGATGGTCGAGAGGATGTCGTTGAACAGCGTACTCAAATCGCGGGTCCCATCAGCATGGTGGGCAGCCAGGTCGCCAGTTGCGGCATCAGGCAGAGCAGCACGATGGCGAGTACCATGCAGGCTACATAGGGCAGCGATCCCAGAAGGATCGTCTTGAGTTTTATATCCGGCGCAATGCCGTTGATGACATAGAGGTTCAGCCCGACCGGCGGCGTGATGAGGCCGATCTCCATGTTGATCGTCAGCACGACGGCGAACCAGTACGGGTCGAAACCGGCCTGCGTGACAATGGGCAGCAGGATGGGTGCCGCCATCAGGATCACCGCCACCGGCGGCAGGAAGAACCCGGCCACCAGCAGGAACAGGTTGATCCACAGCATCAGCACCCAGCGGCTCACCTCCAGCGTGCCGATCCACTGCGCGATGGACTGGGTGATGAACAGGCTCGACAGCATGTAGGAGAAGACACCTGCTGCCGCGATGATGAAGAGGATCATCACGGATTCGCGCGTTGAATCCCGCAGGACGACCCACAACGCGTCGGGTGCCCAGAGCCGGTAGATTATGACCGCCACGAACACGCAGAGCAGCGCACCAACAGCGGCCGTCTCCGAAGGTGTCGCGACGCCTCCATAAAGCGCGTAGAGCACGCCCGCGATGATTGCCAGGAATGGCAGGACGCGCGGCAGGATCTCGAAGCGTTCCGACCAGGTGTAGCTTACGCGGCCAAGCGCGACGTTCGCGTCATCGCTGCGCCAGGTGCTGTAGAGCGACCACAGCATGAACAGGAACACGAGCAGGAAACCCGGGATCACCCCGGCCAGGAACAGCCGCCCGATCGAAGTCTCCGTCGCGATCCCGTAGACGATCATCGTGACAGAGGGCGGGATCAGGATGCCAAGCGTGCCGCCGGCCGCAATGGAGCCCGCAGCGACCCCGTCCGGGTAGCCGCGGCGGCGCATTTCGGGAATGCCCATCTTGCCGATCGCCGCGCAGGTGGCGGGCGACGAGCCGGACATGGCAGCAAACAGCGCACAGGCGCCGAGATTGGAGATGACGAGACCGCCCGGCACCCGCGTCAGCCAGCGGTCGAGCGCCTCGTAGAGGTCAGACCCCGCCCGTGTCGAGGCAATGGCCGCCCCCATGATGATGAACATGGGGATCGACAGCAGCGCGAAGTTGTCGAGCTTGCCGAACAGGATTTCCGGGATCAGTTCAAGCGAGCGGACACCGTCGAACACGAGCAGGAAGCCCATCGAGACGATGAGCAGGCCCATGGCAACGGAGACGCCGGAAAACAGCACGAGAATGGTGCAGACGGCGATGATCAGCGAAAGGAGAAGCGGGTCCATCTGCGGCACTCACAGCTGCGTTGAATCGTCGAGACCGAACGGCTTGTCGCGCCCATCGGCAAGCGCAAGCATGTCGGCCAGGTATTGCAGGAACAGGAGTCCGAACCCGACGGGCATCGCCAAGTAGGGAATCCAGAGCCGCACGCCCCAAACGGTGTCCGAGCGCCAGCCCCGGCTCCACGCCACGTACCAGAACTCGATCCCGTAGAAGAGGATCACCCCGCACACGATCAGCACCAGCACGCAGACGAACCACGCCAGTCCCTTGCGGGCGCCCGGCGAGAGCAGCATCGGCACCAGGTCCACGTTCACGTGGCCCCGAAGTTTCTGGACATAGGGAAGGCCGATCAGCGTCGCGGCGACCATCAGGTAGATGACCATTTCGGTCTGCCAGACGGTTGACTGGTTCAGCAGGAAGCGGACCCAGATCATCTGGCAGGTGATGGCGACCGCCATCACGATCATGCCGGCGGCAACGAAACCCGCCAGCGTGGAGAGACGGTCCATCGTGCGCACGAACGCGCCGATTGCCGTGGAATATTGGTGTTCGGCCATGTTCGCCGTGTCCGCGCCCGAAGCGTGAGAAGGAAACTCCCGCGCGGCTTGTCCGCGCGGGAGGATTGGGTCGTGTCAGGCGCGGGTCACTCGACCGCGAGCGCCTTGTCGAGCAGTTCCTGGCCGCCGTCGACGTTCTCGGCGAAGTTCTTGTAGGAGCTGTTCTTGGCGATCTCGCGCCAGGCGTTGAACTCGTCCTGCGTCATGTTGGCGATCTCGACACCGTTGTCCTTGAACACCTTCACGGACGCCGCGTCCTCGGACTTCGCCTCTTCGAGGTAGAAATCCTGAGCCATCTTGGCACCTTCCATCAGGGCCTTCTGCTGCTCTTCGTTGAGGGACTCGAACTTCGACTTGTTCATCAGCAGCGGCTGGTACATGAACCACAGCGCGACGTCGCCGGCCGGGGTGTAGCACTTCACCTGCTCGTAGATGCGGTAGCTGACGAAGCTGGAAGACGACGTGTTGGCCGCCTGCAAAACGCCGGTCTGCATGGCGTTGTAGATTTCAGACGACGCCATCGATGCGATCGAGGCACCGGCTTCCGCAAGCATCTGCTCGAACGCCTTGCCGGCTGCGCGGGTCTGAAGGCCCTGCACGTCTTCCGGTTTGGTGATGCACTTGTCCTTGCCCGCGAAACCGCCGGCCAGGTAGCCGTGCACGAGAACCATGACGTCATCTTCCGCCATGATGCTCTCGATCTCTTCCATGAACGGGGACTCGTTCAGGCGCGCGGCATGATCGTGGTTCTTCACCAGCCCCGGCATCAGGGTCAGGTTGTACTGCGGGCGCTGGCCGCCGGCGTAGGACAGCGGGAAGATCGTCATGTCGAGCTGGCCGCGTGACAGCGGCTTGTACTGCTCGCGCGGCTTGAACAGCGACTTCGACGGGAAAATCTGGATTTCGAGATCGACGCCCGCGTCCTTGACGTGGTTGGCGACCATTTCCGCCACCTTGTGGCGCACGTCGGACGGCGACCACTGGTGCGACAGGCGCAGGGTTTCCGCAGACGCCGTCGTGGCGATGCAGGCTGCCGCGCCGGCGGCGAGCAGAAGTTTGAATTTACCGAGCATGGATTTCCTCCCAGGTGACCCGTTTCGGGCCGGTTGCTGAATTTGGCCGGTCGTTACCGGCATGAATTGACCGCTTTTCGGCCTTGGCCCGCATAAGAACGCCCGATTGCATCCGCGTCAAGAAAGATTGTATACAATCCTCATGTCCGATGTCGTCTCCACAGATCTGAACAAGACAGCGCCCGGGCGTGCGGCCCGCCCGGTGCGGCGCGCCAACACGCTGCGTGACGCCATTGCGCAGGACATCGCAACCGGCGCCTTTGCACCCGGCGAGCGTCTGGACGAAGTTGCGCTGGCCAACCGCTTCGGTGTCTCCCGCACGCCGATCCGCGAAGCACTGATGCAGCTGGGAACAATGGGCCTGGTGGAGATGCGGCCCCACCGCGGGGCCTTCGTGCGCAAGATCGGCATCGCCGAACTGGTCGAGATGATCGAGGTGATGGCGGAACTGGAAGGCATGTGTGCACGCCTCGCCGCGCGGCGCATGTCAGCCGCCGAGATCGACGCGCTGGAACAGATCCACCTCGACTGCGCCAAGGCCGCCGAGACCGGTGACCCGGACGCCTACTATTACGAGAACGAGCGCTTCCACCGTGCACTCTATGCCGGCGGACACAATGCCTTCCTGACGGAGGAAGCCGGTCGCCTCCACGAGCGGACCAAGGTCTATCGTCGGCTGCAGCTTCGCGTACGCGGGCGCATCGACAATTCCTTCACCGAGCACGCCGCCGTGGTGGATGCGATCCGGGCCGGCGACCAGCAAGCCTCGGAACGCGCCGCGCGCGAGCACGTCCTCATCCAGGGCGAACGCTTCAACGATTTCGTCGCCAGCCTCGACGACAACAGCTGACCGGGTTCAGGCGGCAGGTCGGACCGAGTGCAATCCCGGCAGACCGGACAAGTCATCGCTGACGTCGCCCCTCTCGCAGTCATAGTCTTCGATGAGCGTCTTCAGGTGCGCGCAAACCGCCGCGCGCCGCTCCACCCGGCCGGGGTGGCTGCGAACGAGAGAACCAAGCCCCGTCCCCTCCGAATGTTTCGTCACGCGGTCGATTAGGTCGATGAAGGCCAGGGGATCGGCGTTCGCCGCAACCATCAATTCGGCGCTCCGCATGTCGGCTTCTGTCTCGAAGCCGCGCGCATAAGACAGCGTCGAGAAGGCGACGGCCGTGCCTGCGAGGCTCTCGACGATCTGGCCGGCATCGCCGCCGATGACCCCGAGCATGAACCAGACGCCTGCCAGCCGGTAGATCTGTTGCAGGGAATGACGCTTCTCGACATGGGCGATCTCATGGGCGAGCACGCCAGCCAGTTCCCCATCGTGCTTCGAGCGCGCGACCAGTTGATCCGTCATGACGATCGAGCCGCCCGGCAGCGCGATGGCATTCGCGCCAATCCGTCCGCCATCGCGGAAGTGCAGCCTGAGCGGCACGGCATCGAACCCGGAGTCCTGAACAAGCTCATCGAAGCGCGCCGTCAGCCGCGCCTGCGTTTCCTCGTCAAGCTTGGTCGGTTGCATCGTGGCGCGTTCCAGCGTCGCCAGAACGCCGGCATCCATCGCCGTCATCACGTTGAGCGGCGTCAGGTGCGCCCCGACATAGGCCAGCGCCGGCGTGCCGTAGCGAAACACGCCGATGATGAGGAGCACCGTCAGGACCGCGATGATGCCGCTCTTGACCAGAGAACTCTCGGTTCGCAGCAGCCAGCCCGAAAAGCCGCCCGAACCGCCGAGCAGTGCGTCGACGGCATCATCGTCGCGGGTGTGGAACACGTTGGCATCGGTAAAGCTGATCGCGCGCACCACGCCCGGAAGGCGCTCGCTGGTCCGGGCAATCTGCAAGCCGTTGAAGATATCGCCCGCCTCGGTTGTGACGGTGTAACGGCCCTCCCCCGTACCATCTCGCTCCAGCGTAGCCGGTTGGCTGGTTGCGGTTCCCGGCCGGAAGAAGTTTCCGCTGATGCTGGTCATGCTTCCTCTTCCAGCCTCACAGGCCGAAATCGATTCCCCCGATATCGAGGTACTCGGCTGCGGCCGCCGGTCCGGCATCGGCGCGAACGTCGACGAACTGGGCAAGCGATTCCGGACCATCAAGCGCGGTGTTGGCTGCAAGGTAGCGCCAGTGGCGGATCATCGCCCAGGGGCGCGCCATGCCGATAGTCGCGATGGTCGCCAGGAAATTACTCGCGATGATCCAGGTGTAGCGCCACCGCGAGAGCGACGAGAGCAACTGCACCTCTTCACCGAGCGCGGTATGGTTATAGGCGATGTTGCGCACGCCGGAGGTGTAGAAGAACACCACAAGTACCGATGTCAGGTAAAATGCAGACACCGCGCTCATCGCCAGAGACAGGTTCATGGCCTGCCCGGCACTGACGCGCGCCAGGTCCGGGTTGAGCGCTCCAATCAGTCCGGTCACGTTTGCCACGGTGCCAAGCACCAACCCCACGACTGCCAGGCCCACACCGGCAACGATGTAGAACAGAACGCTGCTGCCGAGATTGCCGTAGAACGGACCGATCGGCGCCTGGAACCGGAATGGCTCCGTCCCGTAGCGCAGGTTATTGGCGATGTAGCGCACACGCATCCGGCTCATGAAGGGCAGCAGAAGTCCGGCCGTCAGGCCGACCGCAACGGGCATCAGCAGGAATATGCCGAACGCTTTCCAGTAGCTGCCCCTGAAATTGAACCGCACGTTGCGATAGCTCGTCATCCGCGCGTTGAAGGCGATGGCCTTGTTGATGATCCACGGCAGCGCGGTGAGATAGGCAAGCAGGATGACCGGTCCGAGCCAGAGCACCGCCGGCGCCACGAAGTTCACCAGTTGCAGGACGCCGATGGCGACCACGACGATGATGCGGCCAATGAGGATCTGCACGGGGCGTGCGTGATAATCGAAGCTGTGCCCGTCGAGATGCGTATTGCCGTAGAAATACCGCAAATACCTGACTTTCGCCCAGGCCGTGTAGATTCCGATGGTGAGAACCGAAAGGAACAGGTTGACGATCCAGATGCCGAAATAGTCTTTCGACGATCCTGTGAAGGAGAATTCGTGCCTGGTCGCCAAGTCATTGCCCCCGCAATTGCGCCCATATCTTTAAGCGGCGTAATAGCGACAGCACGATTACGGAAAGTCAACCGTAGGTTGTTGACGCGTTGGCAGGATCAGGGTCCGCGCCAGTCGATCTGGCAGATTTCCGCCGATCGCCCGTCCAGATTCCAGACACGCCCAAAGTCGCGCACCTTGCCCTTGAGGCTTTTGGCGATGGTGACGTCGGGACCCATCCAGTATTGGGTGTTGGTCACCTTGACCTGCGCATCCGGGTTGGCCCCGGCAATCGGCTGGATGGCACCGAGGATGTGCTTGCCGGCGCTGACGTGGCGCACGTCGCCATCGGTGTGGAACTCCACCTGCTCGCGCCGCGAGCCGAGATAGGTCCCGACCAGCATCCGGAACAGGCCGGTGGTGCCGCGCGCACGGCCGGAGAAGATCTGTTCAAGGGCGGCAAACTGTGCGCCGGTCGCGCGCTCGTCGATATATCCGGCAACCGTCCAGTTGCCCTCGCTCATGCGGCCGGGAATGTCGAGCATCATCGCGATGGCGAGGCCCGACAGCGAGGTATCGCCCCAGTGGCCGTCATCGATTCGCACGGCCAGCCAGGCCTGGCAGTAGCCGTAGGTCGGCGGGTGGTCGCCAAGCGAAACAACACAGGGGCAGAAGATCTCGCAATTGCAGTTGAGGGCCAGTTCGCCCCGAATGTTCCACTCCGGAATGTTCATCGCCGTCCCTCAGATCATCGAAATCGCAAGCCCGCCCGCGGGCCAAAGCCCCGCCGCGACACTCGCGATCACTAGCACACCAGCACCGGCAAGTATCAATCCGGCGTGGCGTGACAAGGTTGCAGCGCCGGGCACGATTTTCTCGGCGACGAAATAGACCGTGAGCAGGGCCATCCACACCACGTTCATCGCACCGAAGACGAACATCAGCCCCATCATGGCGATGCAGCACCCGACGCAGTGCACCCCGTGGCGAAGCCCGAGATCGAGCGCGCCGCGCGCACCCTCGCGCCAGCGCGCGATAAAGAACGTCATCGGGTTGCGGCAGCGCGTGAGGCACGCCTGCTTGAGATTGGTGAGTTCATAGAGACCTGCCGCCAGCAGCAGGAATCCGGCACCCAGCGGTCCGGCGAGCGTGCCGCCCTGCCCGAACACGCCGCTGCGGCCAAGCACGATCTGCGCAGCCGCGAAGCCGAGCGACACGAGCGACCAGACGATGACATAGCCGGCAACGAAGGATGCCGTGCGCAGGCCCGCGCTGTCCGTTTCCGGATCGCGGGCGACGAGCGAAGCGTACATGGAAACAGCGGGAGCGGCAGCCGGCAGCATCATGGCGGCCATCATGACCATCCACATGCCAGCATGTTCGGCCACGTGGAGCGGCGTCAGCCCCAGACAGGTCTCGGCGCCGTGGACGCCATGCCCGTTCATCCAGGCGATCAGCGCAAGCCACAGGCCCGATGCGCCGAGCAGCACCAAGGCACTGGCAACGACACGTTGCTGGTCAGGCTTCGTGATGGCGAAGCGGGTTTGCATGCACCGGTCCCTGGTTGATTGAAGTAGGGACTGTCCGGTGCATGCAGGTTCTCGTCAAGACGCCGAAGCGCCTGTCGCGACTGGCTATTCAGGCAGCGCGATTGCGCTTTGAAGCGCGGGTCTTGGCATTGGCATTGGCTGCGTTGGCGGGTTCGCCAGCGGCCGCCATGGCGACACCGGTCACTTCGACGCTGCCAAGATTGGTGCTCGGCACGTCAGAGGACGCGAAGCCGAAAAGCTGCAAGAGCGAATAGATGATGCCGATCACGATGAGGCCGGTCATGCCCCAGAAGAAGACAGCGGTCATGTAGAAGGCAATGCCGTAGGTCGGTTCCATAATCAGGTTCTCCACGACCCGCGATTGTCGGCTGCACGGGTCCCGAAAGCGGGAGCAGCGCAGACGGACACGGCGTATGGGACGTGGTGGCTGACTGGCAGGGTAGTCCCTGAAGCAGTTGCGGCGTCTTGGCGTCGGCCGGCTGTCGCGAGGCGGGTCGAACCTCTCGCGTGGATGGACAGATATGCGCGATCCGACCCCACGGCAAGCGGATTTTTTCGTCGAACTGGAAATAGTGACAAGTCATTGAAAACAGCAGGGAAATTCAAACCCGCGAGTGGCTGATTTCCGCCATTTTTCAGCCATGGATCTGCCCGTGGTTTTGCACCGGAAAAACCGCCCTTGAATGCGGTGAGCCGCATCGGATCGAGATCAAGGCGACCTCAGGCGCGCCGTGCTCATGTCCGGCATGACTTGACTGCGCGCCGCGCGGGTTTCATCACGATCCCAACAACCGGAGCCGAGACACCATGGACGCCGTCACCGCTGCCCAGAAATCCGTGCCCGCCGAACTCCCGAAGGGCGTTCTGGCGCTCACCGTCACCGACGTGACGCACTACACGGACCGCCTGTTCCACTTCACCACGACGCGCCCGGCCTCGTTCCGCTTCCGCTCGGGCGAGTTCGTGATGATCGGGCTGCCGGGTGGGGAGAAGCCCGTCTACCGCGCCTACTCCATCGCCTCGCCCAACTGGGCCGACGATCTGGAATTTTTCTCCATCAAGGTGCCCGATGGCCCGCTGACCTCGCGGCTTCAACACGTGAAGCCCGGCGACACGATCTACATGCGCGAGAAGTCGACCGGCACGCTCGTCCACGATGCGCTATTGCCAGGCAAGCGGCTCTACATGTTCTCGACCGGCACCGGCATCGCGCCCTTCGCCAGCCTGATCCGCGATCCCGAGACCTACGCCAAGTTTGACCAGGTGATCCTCACGCACACCTGCCGCGAGGTGGCGGAGCTGAAATACGGGCTGGACCTCGTTGCCTCGATCCGCGCCGACGAGATGCTGAACGAGCTGTTCGATACCTCCAAGCTGCTGCACTACACGTCCACGACGCGCGAGACCTACGCATTCTCGGGACGCATCACCGACCTCATCACGTCCGGCAAGCTGTTCGCCGATCTCGGCCTGCCGCCGCTCAACCCAGCCGAGGATCGCGGCATGATCTGCGGCTCGATGGACATGCTGAAGGACATAAAGGCACTGCTGGAGGCAGCGGGCCTCAACGAGGGCGCGAACAACAAGCCGGGTGAATTCGTGATCGAGCGCGCCTTCGTCGGCTGACGGTCAGCCGATCACGGGCAACTGTTCGGCTGCGCGGCGCGTCAGCCATTCCGCGCCATTCTCCCGGATGACGATGTTTTCCTCGTGCACCTGGATGATGCCCGGCGACACTTCCAGCCCCGGCTCCAGCGTCAGCACCATGCCCGGTTCGAGCACCGTGTGGTCGGCCGGGATCAGGGAGGGCCACTCCGTCAACCGCATCCCGAGACCGTGACCGAGCCGGCCTCCGCCACCGTCGCCACCCGCCACCGATATGACTGCGTCCATCGCGTGATAGATCGAGGCAGCTGTCTCGCCGGGCCGGGCGGCTGCAAAGCCTGCTTCCGTGGCACCGAAGAGCACGTCATATGCGCTGGAGGCGGCTTCGCTCGCGTGCGCAATCGCCCAGTTGCGGTCGAAGTCGCAGAAGTACCCGTCGAAGACCGCGCCGGTATCGAGCATCAGCACGTCACCGGCCATCAGCGGCTGGTCCCCGGCGGGCGATATCACGTCGCCATACCCGTCCAGCCCGGCACCACCGGCGAGGTAGGGAACCCAGTCCGCGCCCTTCTCCAGCAGTGCCATCTGGAAGCGCCGGAAGATGGTCGAGAGCGGCACCCCTTCGTGGGCAAATTCACTGACCATGTCGAAGGCCGCCGACCCGATCGCGCAAGCCGCGCGGATCTTGTCGATCTCGGCCTCCGACTTCACGCACTGCAGGGCGCGAAGCAGCGGCGCGGCATCGGTGAAGGTCATGCGCGGCAGGCTGTCTCGAACACGAAAGAAATCGGCGAGCGGCATCCGCAGATGCGTCTCCAACCCCATCGGCAAACCGATGCAGCCTTTCTCTCCGGCCAAGGACAACAACGTGTCGCCAAGCAGCGACACCCCGTCGTCCGCCATGTCGGGGGCAGCCCAGGTGCGGATGTCCTCGACCCACGTCGTCCCCATCAGGTGCGCACCGATCTGGGGAATGACGGCGACGGGCTTGCCGCTCAGCGGAACGATCACGAACCAGGGCCGTGTCGGGCTTTCCCAGAAGCGGGTGAGGAAGCCGGTGAAGTAGCGCACGTCCGGCTCGCTGGTCAGCAGCAAGGCGTCGAACCCGGCTTCGTCCATCAACTTCTGCGCGCGCGAAAGCCGGTGCTCGAACTCCCCTTGCGCAAAGCCGCGTGCCGCGTCCATCAGCCTTCAGGCCCTTCGCTGAGATAGCAAAGCACGCGCGAATGCGCGTCGATGCCGAGCCGGTTCTTGGTGTTGTCATCCATGGCCAGCAGCGCCGCGATGCCAGCAGCACCCGAGGGCGAGGACTCAAGTTCGACGTCTGCAAGGAAGGGAAGCGCCGACTTGGCTTCATCGTCGCTGATGAGGGCGAAATAGTCGGCATCACGCGACAGCCCCGCGAGCGCGACAATGGAAGGCTCCTTGCAATCGAGCCGACCCATGCTGGAAACCGGACCATCGGCATGGACAGGCCGTCCGGCGCGGATGCTGGCATGCAGTGCGGGGGCCGCTTCCGGCTCGACCACCACGATCACCGGGTCGTCCCCCCACACCTTGCGCGCGTGGGCGGCACCAGCTGCCGCCAGCCCGCCGACGCCGGCCTGCAGAAAGATGTGGGTCGGTGCCGTACCAATGGAATCGACCTGCGCGGCGGCCTCGTCAGCCATCGCGAGGTAACCTTCCATGATGAGGAACGGGATCTCGGTGTAGCCGGGCCAGGAGCTGTCGGAGATCAGCGTCCAGCCGTTGTCGTTGGCAGCCTTGCCGGCCGCATTGACGCTCGCCTCGTAGTCAGCCCCCTCACGAACCACATCGGCACCCTTGGCGCGCAGTCTTTCCGCAAAGGCTTCCGGAACCGTGTCGGCCAGATAGATGACCGCCCGCGCACCGAAAACGGCCGCGCCAGCAGCAACCGACAAGCCGTGGTTGCCGGCACTCGCGGCGACATAAGTCTGCCCTTCCAGTGCATTGCCCGGCACCTCCAGCCGGCCGCCGGCGCGCACTTCGGCTTCGCGGGCGATGACATACGCCGCACCCAGCGCCTTGAAGCTGCCGAGCCCCATCCGCGTGCGTTCGTCCTTGACGAAGACGCACTCGACGCCGGCTCGCTCGGCAAGCTCGTGCGGCGCATCGAGCGGCGTGAAATGCGCGCGCGGACACCGGCCCAGCAGGACCGACACACGGGCATTGTTGGTACTCGGAATTTCCTGCGCTTCGCCGGCGGCAGCCGCGAGCCCTGACCCACGAAACGGGTTTGTCAGAATCTGCAACCCTGTCCCCTTCCCCCGAAAAGGACGAACCCCGCGTCAGGACGCCTGGTTCGGGATGAATATGAAGTTGTTCACGTAGCCTTTTGCATTCCAGAAAGCCGGCCCCTGCTCAACCTGGTGCAACTTTGGCTCGAACTCCGAAGTCTTGCACGTTCCGCCACGATAGTAAAAGTGGCCATCGTACTTGTATTCACACATCAATTCGAAAAGGTCCGCCACGCGTCCGTTGACGAGATGCCGCTGTTCGCACTCCACGACAATGACGGGCCGGTCGCGCCGGATGGTGGCCGCCCCCCCGCGCAGCACGGCAAGTTCGTGGCCTTCGACGTCGATCTTGATCGCACCGACCCGGCCATCGCGTTTCGCCATCTCCGCATCAATCGTCGTGATCGGTATGCGCAGGTTGCGAACCGGCTCGCTGCTGTCGAACTTGTTCTCAAGTGATGCGCCGGGCGAATGTGCCTCGTCTCCCGGCACGTGCAGTTCCGCTTCACCCGAGGTGTCGGACAGGCCCGCCGCGATGACCTCGACATTGGTGAAACCCGCCTGCGCGCAGCGTTCGCGCACGTAGTCGGCGAGAACCTTCTGGGGTTCGAAGGCAATGACGCGACCCTGCGGCACGGCGCGCGAGAAGCTCGGCAGGAAACTGCCTTTGTTGGTGCCGACATCGAGCGCGATGTCACCGGACTTCAGCCCGCTCGTCAGCGCTGCAATTTCGTGGCGCTCGTCACGCCACCTTGCCTTCAGCCCCCGGTACAGGAAGCGCCAGTGCTTCACGCCAAGTTTGAACACGCTCGAATTGTGCCTCGCCTGTCTCGTGAACCGGTGCGGATTGCCGGCTGGCAGTGCCGGCCGAAGAGGGACAGTGCCGATACTTTTCTCCGCTAAGCAAGGCATCTTCGGCGAAAAGGAGCAAGTCATGTTCCCCTTGGACAGTAGGATTCTGACCCGTTGCGGGTTACTGATATCGGTTCTGATTGCATGTCTGCGCCGTGACGCATGGCCGCTCGACCTACTGTGGGATTGACCTCACGCGGACGGACGGGACAATGAGCACCGTCACGCGCGGACCTCTAAGCCGTCACGCGCGGCCGAAAAAACGAACATCCGGGGGCGAAATGAAAATTGGCGTTGTGAAGGAAGTCATCGCGGGTGAAGACCGCGTTGCGATGACCCCTGAAAGTGCCGGGTACCTGCAGAAGCTCGGCTATGACTGCTTGATCCAGAGTGGCGCCGGCAAGCAAGCCGGCTTCACCGACGAGGCCTATCGCGAGGCTGGCGTCGAAGTGGTGAAAACCGCGAACGAGCTCTGGAAACAGGCCGATATCGTCGCCAAGGTCCGCCCGCCCGAACCTGCCGAGCTGAAGAAGCTGCGCAAGGGCCTGACGCTCATCTCCTTCTTCAATCCCGGCGGGAACGAAGAGGGCATGGAAGCCGCCAAGGCATCGGGCGCCAACGTCATCGCCATGGAAATGGTGCCGCGCATCTCCCGTGCGCAGAAGATGGACGCGCTCTCCTCGATGGCCAACATCGCCGGCTACCGCGCCGTGATCGAGGCCGGCAACAACTTCGGTCGCTTCTTCACCGGCCAGGTGACGGCCGCCGGCAAGGTGCCGCCCGCCAAGGTCCTGGTCGTCGGCGCCGGTGTCGCCGGTCTTGCCGCCATCGGCACGTCTACCAGCCTCGGCGCGATCACCTACGCCTTCGACGTGCGCCCGGAAGTGGCCGAGCAGGTCGAATCGATGGGTGCCGAGTTCGTCTATCTCGACTTCGAGGAAGAGCAGCAGGACGGCGCGGCCACCGGCGGCTATGCCTCCGTGTCCAGCCCCGAGTTCCGCGAGGCCCAGCTCGCCAAGTTCCGCGAACTTGCCCCGGAGATTGACATCGTCATCACCACGGCCCTCATTCCCAACCGGGAAGCCCCGGAGCTGTGGACCAAGGACATGGTCAAGGCCATGAAGCGCGGCTCGGTGATCGTCGACCTGGCAGCTGAGAAGGGTGGCAACTGCAAGCTGACCGTCAAGGACGAGAAGATCGTCACCGACAACGGCGTGACCATCGTCGGCTACACCGACTTCCCCTCGCGCATGGCAACGCAGTCCTCCGCGCTCTATTCGAACAACATCCGTCACATGATGACGGACCTGACGCCGGAGAAGGATGGCAACGTCGTCCACAACATGGACGATGACGTCATTCGCGGCGCGACCGTGACCTACCAGGGCGAGATCACCTTCCCGCCTCCGCCTCCGAAAGTGAAGGCGATTGCCGCCAAGCCGAAGGAGAAGGTCAAGGAGCTGACGCCGGAAGAAAAGCGCGCGGCCGAAACCGCCGCGTTCCAGGCCCAGACCAAGCAGCAGGCGATCCTGCTCGCCGTCGGTGGTGGCCTGATGCTGCTCGCCGGTCTCTACACACCGGCAAGCTTCATGCAGCACTTCATCGTGTTCGTGCTGTCTGTCTTCGTCGGTTTCCAGGTCATCTGGAATGTCAGCCACTCGCTGCACACCCCGCTGATGGCCGTCACCAATGCGATTTCCTCCATCATCATTCTCGGCGCGCTCATGCAGATCGGCTCCGGCTCGATCCTCGTCATCGTGCTCGCCGCGCTGTCGGTCTTCATGGCCGGCATCAACATCTTCGGTGGCTTCCTCGTGACCCGGCGCATGCTCGCCATGTTCCAGAAGTCGTAAGGGAGTCGAGGCAATGGAATTCGGATTCACCACTGCCGCATACGTCGTTGCGGCTGTTCTCTTCATTCTTTCTTTGGGCGGCCTGTCCGGCCAGGAAAGCGCAAAGCGCGCCGTGTGGTACGGCATCGTCGGCATGGCGCTGGCTGTTGCGGCCACCCTCATTGGTCCCGGCTCCGGCCTGTGGATCCTGTCGGTGGTCCTCATCACCGCCGGCGGCATCATCGGCTACTACGTGGCCAAACGCGTCCAGATGACCGAGATGCCGCAACTTGTCGCGGCCATGCACTCGCTTGTCGGCCTGGCCGCCGTCTTCGTCGGCTACAACGCACACATCGAGCTGGGCCGCGTGCTGGCGATGGACCCGGTGGCGCGCGAGAGCCTGCACGGCTTCGCCGAGCTTCTCGCACGCAAGACTGCGGTCGAGCACAACATCCTGCGCATCGAGCTTTTCCTCGGCGTATTCATCGGCGCCATCACCTTCACCGGCTCGATCATCGCCTATGGCAAGCTGGCCGGGAAGGTCTCCTCGGCGGCCATCAAGCTGCCGGGCGGCCACGCGCTGAATGCCGGTGCGGCGGCGATCTCGGTCGCCTGCCTCGTTTGGTACTTCATGTCCGGCGGCCTGTTGCCGCTCATCATCATGACACTGGCCGCACTGTTCATCGGCTACCACCTCATCATGGGCATCGGCGGTGCCGACATGCCGGTCGTCGTCTCGATGCTCAACTCGTATTCGGGCTGGGCGGCGGCGGCCATCGGCTTCAGCCTCGGCAATGACCTGCTGATCGTGACCGGCGCGCTCGTCGGCTCCTCGGGCGCCATCCTCAGCTACATCATGTGCAAGGCCATGAACCGCAGCTTCGTCTCGGTCATACTTGGCGGCTTCGGCGAGGCCGGCGGCCCGGCCATGGAGATCGAGGGCGAGCAGGTCGCCATCGACGCCGAGGGCGTGGCCAGCGCGCTCGACGAAGCCGACAGCGTCGTTATCGTGCCGGGCTACGGCATGGCGGTGGCGCAGGCCCAGCAGAACGTGGCCGAACTGACCCGCCGCCTGCGCGCCAAGGGCAAGGAAGTCCGCTTCGCGATCCACCCGGTCGCGGGCCGTCTCCCGGGCCACATGAACGTGCTGCTGGCCGAGGCCAAGGTGCCCTACGACATCGTTCTGGAGATGGATGAGATCAACGACGACTTCCCCGATACCGACGTCGTCATCGTCATTGGCTCCAACGACATCGTGAACCCGTCCGCACAGGACGATCCGAACTCGCCCATCGCCGGCATGCCGGTGCTGGAAGTCTGGAAGGCGAAGCAGGTCTTCGTGTCCAAGCGCGGTCAGGGCGCCGGTTATTCCGGCATCGAGAACCCGCTCTTCTTCAAGGACAACACGCGCATGTTCTACGGCGACGCCAAGGCCTCGCTGGAAACGCTGCTGTCGATCCTGAAGTAGTCGTCTCGAGAAGAAATCAGCGCCGCCGGGGACCCTTCCGGCGGCGTTTTCTATTGCGTCGCGCGAACCGCCTCGATCAGTGCCGCGAAGCGGTCGGCGGCAACGTCCAGGTCCGCGGAGTTTTCGATCCGGTACACCCGTTCCTCGCCAATGCCGAGCGGCACGTCCCGCTTCAGCCTGCGCGAAACGTCCTCCGCGCTCTCGCGACCGCGCGCCGCCAGCCGGCCTGCCAGTACCGACGCGTCGCACGTCACGTTGACAGCGATCAGCCGGGGAAAGCGGTCCAGCGCGTCGGCCAGCACGCTGCGCGAGAGATTGGCGACAACGATCAGGCCATCCTCAACCCACGTCCGCGTCTCTGCCGGAATGCCGTAGGCAAGATCATGCGCCCGCCACCACAGGACGAGCGCACCGCTCGCCTGCGCGGCGTCGAACGCCTCCGCCGATACCGGCTGATGGTCCTCGCCTCCAGCACCTGCCGGGCGGGTAATGAGGCGGCGCACGAACCGCACGTCCGACACATCGCGCGTGGCGCGAACCTTGTCGAGGATCGAGTCCTTGCCCGCACCGCTTGGGCCGACGACTGCAATGAACGCGCCGCGGCCAGGCGGCAGACATGCTGCAACCGACGTTGCGTCTGGTCTGTCGGCGTCCATCAGGCGACGCGTTCGCCGCGACGCCACACGGCCCGCACGACAGGCACCTCGCCGGACATGGAGACGCGCACGAGATCGCCGCGCTTGCCCGGCGCGATCTCGCCGCGATCGTCCAGCCCGACAGAGTTGGCCGGGTTGCGGGTGACAAGCGAAATCGCCCTGGGCAGATCGAAGTTCTCGCTGCGCTGGGGCAGCAGCATGGCCGAGTGCAGCAACGAGAACGGTATGTAGTCCGACGACAGGATGTCGAGGCGGCCGGCATCCGCCAGTTCGCCTGCCGATACGTTGCCGGAATGCGACCCGCCGCGCACGAGGTTTGGCGCACCCATCAGGATTGCCAGACCATGCATCTGGGCTGCGGCTGCGGCCTCTTGCGTCGTCGGAAATTCGGCGATGCAGACGCCGTCCTGCGCGGCCTCCGCCACGTGGTCGGAGGTGGCATCGTCGTGGCTCGCCATGGCGATGTTGGCCGCCTTGCAGCGGTCGATCACGGCGCGGCGATTGTCATTGGCGTAGAGGTTGAAGGCCTCCAGCCGGCTTTCGATGTAGCGGTCCATTTCCGCATCCGACATGCCCGACTTGCCCTGGTAGTACTCGCGGTACTTCTCAAGGCTCGCGAACTGGCGCTGGCCCGGCGTGTGGTCCATCACCGAGGCCAGCAGTACGTCCTCGCGCGCCGAGAGCTGGTCGAGTTCATCCGCCACCCCTTGCGCGGAAATCTCGCAGCGCAGGTGGATGAAATGCTCCGCGCGCAAGCGGCCCTCGGCGCGCGCCCTCGCGATGGCATCCGCCAATTCGCGGATATGGGCGGCGTCGAAATGCGCATCCACGTCCATGCCCACGCGCAGCGCGTCGAGAACCGTCGTGATGCCCGAGGCAGCGATCTGGGCATCGTGCGCCTGCACGGCGGCAATCGGGTTCCAGCGGACCGCCGGGCGCGGCGCATAGTGGCTTTCAAGATGATCGGTGTGCAGCTCGACAAGGCCGGGGATCAGGTAATCGCCTTCAAGGTCGATGCCGTGGCGCGTCGTACCGTCGTCAATCGACTCGATGAGACCGTCTTCCACATTGACGCTGCCTTGGATGACCTGGTCGGCCAACACGATCTTTGCATTGCTGAAAACGGTCTGCGGGGCGCTCACGGCACCACCTCCATCTTTGAGGGAATTCTCAGGTCGTCCTTACTGCCCGCCGATTGTCACAGCGGTATGAATCCGCATCGGTTTGCCGGGCGCGTCCTCGATGAAAAGCACGATCCGGTCCAGCGGCATCGGCTGGGCAAGCGTCTCGGCAAAGTACCGGGCAGCATGGGCTTCGACACTGCTGGCCAGTCCATCGGCCAGCCGCCCGCTCAACGTCATATGGAAGCGAAAGTGGTCGAGAACATGGGCGTAGCCCCAGCGCCGCAACAAGGCGAGGCGTTCATCGTCAAGCGCCGAGCCACGGCGGTCGAAATCGGCTTCGCTCAACGGGGCGCGGAAGCTATCGAAATGGCGCAGCGCGGCTTCGGCCAGTGCGCTGCAAGCCTGCGCGCCCTGCTCGTCTGCCGGCGTCAGCGCCACGAAGCCGGAGAGGCGGCTGACATGCAGTCTCACCTCACGCGCGGAATGCGTTTCGGCAAAGGCCAGCATCGATGACTTGATATCGCCGACGTCGACACCGTCGGCCAGGTGAAACGGCGCGACGAGCGTTGCATGGAACCCGTAGCGCGACGGCGCGGCGACAAGCGCCTCGGCCTCCGTCTCCGCCATGATGGAGGCCGGCTCCGGCTGGAACGCCTCGCCTGTCGCCGCATCGCGGCCAAGCCAGTTGCAGCCCGCGCGCCACAGGGCCGTGCGCGGGTCCGGCGCAAAATAGACGGCAAATCGCATGGGGTGAACGTGGGTCAGATCGTCATCCGGCGCAACTGCTGCGACAGCAGGTCGGTGAGCGTCACCGTAACAACGACAATGATGATGATGGCCGCCGTCTCCGCGTAGTAGAAGCCGCGGATCGATTCAAACAGGTTCTGGCCAATGCCTCCGGCCCCGACGAGACCCAGAACGGTGGCCGAGCGCACGTTCGATTCAAAGCGGTAAAGAGAGAAGGAAATCCACAAGGGGAACACCTGCGGAATGACCCCGTAGATGACTTCCTGCAACTTGCTCGCGCCTGTGGCGCGGATTCCCTCGACGGGGCGGTGGTCAATGGCCTCGACGGCCTCGGAGAACAGCTTGGCAAGAATGCCGGTTGTGTGGACGAACAGCGCCATCACGCCGGCGAAGGGGCCAAGGCCCACCGCGACCACGAACAGGACCGCGAAGACGAGTTCGTTGATGGCGCGGAACGCATCCATTAATCGTCGCACCGGCTGGCAGATCCACCACGGCACGATGTTGGACGATGACAGGATGCCGAACGGAATGCTCAGCAGCACGGCAAGTCCCGTCCCCCACAGCGCGATCTGCACGGTCAGGACCATCTCTTCCAGGTAATAGCGCCAGTCGCGGAAGTTCGGCTCCATGAAGCCCTTGGCGTACTGGGCCATGTTGCCGGCATCGATGAACAGGTAGACCCAGCGGTTGATCTCGGCCGGATAGTAGGCCCATCCCAGCAAACCGATCATCACGATCCAGCCGGCGTAGGTCGTCAGCGTGTGCTTGAGCGACTTCTGCGGAATTGTGATCGGCTCGCTGGCCGTGGCACCGTTGATGGACATTGCCGGGTTCCTGAAACAGCGGATCAGTTGCAAAAAATCCGGTGCCGGCAGAGGGACGCCGGCACCGGCTCAAGCATTCGCTCGGGGAAGCGAATTACGATTGCGGCACGCGGGCCATCAGGTCTTCGTACTTGGCCTTTTCGGCTTCAAGCTCGGCGACCTTGGCCTTCTTCTCGTCCTCGGACAGGGTCTCGTCGCCCTGGATCTTGAAGATGTCCTTGGAGATGGCGAGCACGCGGATCGGGTAGAGCTGCGCGTCGGAGGACGGCTTGAACGGCGCCCAGGCCAGACCGGAGAGAATCTCGCGCTCCTTGGCAACTTCTTCCGGGGTGCCGAGGCGGCCATAGCTCATGAAGAACGTGTAGAGCTTGTCCTTCGTCTCCTGGTCCAGTTCCTTCTTCCAAACGATCGGGTCGGACGGGATCAGCGGAGACTTCCACACGACCTTGATGTTGGCGAAGGCATCCGGGTTGTTCTGCTCGATGCGCGCCATGTTCTCGGTGTTGTTGGTGGCGACATCGACCTGCTTGTTGGCAACGGCCAGCGCGTTGGTCTCGTGGTTAGCGTTGCGCACGGTCTTGAAGCAGGTCTTCGGGTCGACGCCGTTCTTGGCGAAGACGAAGGTCGTGGGCACGAGGAAGCCCGAGGTCGAGTTCGGGTCACCGATGCCGAAGTTCAGCGAGCCGTCGCACTTCAGCACGTCGTCGAGATTGCTGATCGCGGAGTCCTTGTGGGCCAGCAGCAGCGACCAGTAGCCGGGGTTGCCCTCGACATCGACGGTCTGGGCGAAGACTTCACCGCCCGAACGGTCAACGGCTTCCATGGCGGACTTGTTGCCGAACCAGGCGACCTGCACCTTGTCGAACTTCATTCCCTCGATGACGCCGGCATAATCGGAGGCGAAGAAGGCGTTGACCTTGATGCCGGTCTCTTCCTGCATGGCGTCCAGGAAGGGCAGCCACTGGGTCTTCAGGTTCTGCTGGGACTCGGTGGAGATGATGCCGAAATTGATCTCGTCCATCGCGGCATGGGCGTGGCCCGTGATGCCCACTGCCAGCGCGGCAGCGGCGAGCGTCTTGGTGAAAGCGTTCATTGGAAACTCCCTGTTGAACGGGTTCTGGACTTGCGTTCGACTTTGGTCCGGCCGGCGCGTCTGGCTCAGGCGCCGGCAAGCGCGGGCTGGCGAATCTCGACCGGCTGTCGTGCCGGGGCCGGCTTGCGCAGCGGCGCATCCGGCAGCACGAGCTCCTCGCTCGCGTCGCCATAGATCGTCTTGAGAAAGTCGTGGGTGAGCGCGTCGCTTGGCCCGTCATAGGCGACCTTGCCGTCGGCGAGCGCGATGGTGCGCGGGCAGTAGAGCCGCGCGTACTCCACCTGATGAAGACACACCACGACGGTGATGTTGTCCTGCGCGTTGATCTCGAACAGCGTCTCCATCACGCGCTTGGCCGAGGCCGGGTCCAGCGAGGCGATGGGTTCATCGGCAAGGATCACCCGGGCACGCTGCACCAGTGCCCGCGCGATGGCCGCGCGCTGCTGCTGGCCACCCGAAAGCGTCGAGGCGCGCTGCAGCGCCATGTCCGAAATGCCGACGCGCTTGAGGGCGCGCATGGCGTCCAGCTTGTGCTCGCGGGTGAAGAGACCCAGATTGCCTCGCCAGCCGGGCATCCGCGCCAGGAAGCCGACCAGCACGTTCGAGATCAGCGACAGCCGGTTGACCAGGTTGAACTGCTGGAAGATGACGCCGATCTCGCGGCGCAGGGACTGCGCGTTGCCGCTCAGCCGGCCGTTCTCCTGCATCACCTTGCCGTCGACCTTCACGCAGCATGCGGTGTTGTCGGAATTGACCAGTCCGGCCACGTGCCGCAGCAGGGTCGACTTGCCGGACCCCGATGCGCCGATGAGGGCGACCATCTCGCCCTCCACGATGTTGAGTGAAACACCGTCGAGCGCCTTTCGCGCGCCGAACGTCTTGGTAAGAGCTTCGACCGAAATCGCAGACATGCCGCCTGTCCTGTCTGTTGTGATGACTTAACGGCTATCGCGGTGTCGTGACGGCTCCTTTGCATTTGCATGACGCTTTCATGAAATGTACAGCTTGTGCCTTACCCATTGTATTTGCTGACGAATTCTTCCGCGGACAGCTGTCGGAAATCGTCAAGCGCATGTCGCAATGCGTCATGGTCCCAGTCCCACCATGACAAAGCGTTCATGGACTCGCAGACCTGCTGCGAAAAGCGCTGGCGGATGGGTCTGGCGGGCACGCCCGCGACAACCGCAAAGGGCTCCACGTCGCGCGTCACAACGGCCCCGGACCCGATGGCCGCACCGTTGCCCACGGTCACACCCGGCAGTATCGTCGCCCCGTGGCCGATCCACACGTCATGGCCAATCGTGACCTTGTGCGCGCGCCGCCAGGCGAAGAAATCCTGCTCGTGATCGGCATCCGGCCAGTAGTCGGTCGCCCGGTAGGTGAAGTGATGCTGGGTCGCACGCCACGTCGGGTGGTTGGTCGCGTTGATGCGTACGTGCGCGGCGATGTTGGCGAACTTGCCGACCTCCACGCACCACAGCATCGAGTATTCCATCACGTAGGAATAATCGCCGAGCGTGCATTCCTCGACCTTGGCGCGCTCGGCAACCTCGGTGTAGCGGCCAAGAGTGCTGTCGCGCACCAGCGCATCGGGATGCACCAGTGGATCGAGCGAAAGCGCCGGCATGCGTCAGGCCGCCTGCGGGGTGAACGCCGTCACGTCCACGACGCGGTCGGCGATGAGATCGCGAACCTCCTCGTCGTGGAAGATCGCGACGATGCCGACGCCGTCGCGCTTCTTGTCCTCGATCATCTCGATCACGACGCGCCGGTTGGCGGCATCGAGCGAGGCGGTCGGTTCATCGAGAAGCAGCAGGCCATAACGGGCGAGAAAACCGCGCGCGATATTCACGCGCTGCTGCTCGCCGCCGGAAAAGGTCGCGGGCGGCAGGCCCCACAGCCGTACGGGCAGGTTCAGCCGGGCGAGCAATTCTCGCGCAGCGTCAGTCGCCTCATCCGCATCGCGACCCTGCGCGATGGCCGGTTCCGCCACAATGTCCACGGCGCTGACGCGCGGAATGACGCTGAGGAACTGGCTGACATAACCGATGGTTTCGCGCCGCAGGGCGATGATCGTGCGCGGGTCCGCCGTCACGATATCGGTCACCCTGTCTTCGCCGCGAACGAGGATGCTGCCGCCGTCCACCCGGTAGTTCGCGTAGATCATCCGCAGCAGCGAGCTCTTGCCCGCGCCCGAGGGACCGGCAAGCGCCACGCATTCACCCGGCATGACGGCGAGCGAAGCATGGCTCATCACCGGTATGCGGGTGCTGCCCTGCAGGTGCAGCGTGAATGTCTTGGAGAGATCGCGGATCAGCAGTTGTTCGCGCATGGGTCACACCTGGAGGATCGAGGAGACGAGAAGCTGCGAATAGGCGGCCTGCGGGTCGTCGAGCACCTGGTCGGTTAACCCCTCCTCGACCACGCTGCCGGACTTCATCACCAGCACCCGGTGGGAGAGAAGCCGAGCAACCGCGAGGTCGTGCGTGACGATGATGACGGCGATGTTGAGCCGGGAAACCAGCCCGCGCAGCAGGTCCAGCAGTCGCGCCTGAACCGACACGTCCAACCCCCCGGTCGGCTCATCCATGAAGACGAGACGCGGCCCGGTGACGAGGTTGCGCGCGATCTGAAGCCGCTGGCGCATGCCGCCGGAAAAGTCGCGCGGCATGTCGTCGACACGGTCGCCGGGAATTTCCACGCGCCCCATCCAGTCCAGCGCATTGGCGCGAATGTCGCCGTAGTGGCGCGCGCCGACCGCCATCAGCCGCTCGCCGACATTGGCGCCCGCCGTCACGTTCATGCGCAGTCCGTCCGCCGGGTTCTGTCGCACGAAGCCCCAGTCGGTGCGCATCAGCAGGCGGCGCTCGGCTTCCGACAGCGCGTTGACGTCGCGCATCCGTCCGTCCCGCATGAGGTATTCGACGCAGCCGGTCGTCGGCTTGAGGTCGCCCCACAGCGAGGAGAGAAGCGTCGTCTTGCCGGACCCGGATTCGCCCACGATGGCCAGCACTTCGCCGGGCCACAGCTCGAACGACACGTCCCGGCAGCCGACGCGGTTGCCGTAGAACTTTGTCAGCCGGCTGACACGCAGCAGCGGCTTGTCCTGTTGGAAATCGTCATCCATGGCTTGCCTCCGGCGCCGCGTCCCGGCGCTCCTCGCAATAGTCGGTGTCGGAACACACGAACATCCGCCCGCCCCGGTCATCGAGAACGATCTCGTCGAGGTAACTGTGTTCTGCCCCGCAAAGCTCGCAGGGCTTGTCCCAGCCCTGCACGGTGAAGGGGTGGTCCTCGAAGTCGAGGCTGACGACCTGCGTGTGCGGTGGGATCGCGTAGATTCGTTTTTCGCGGCCCGCGCCGAAAAGCTGCAGCGCGTCCATCTGGTGCATTTTCGGGTTATCGAATTTCGGCGTCGGCGACGGGTCCATCACGTAGCGTCCATCGACATTCACCGGGTAGGCATAGGTCGTCGCGATGTGCCCGTGCCGGGTGATGTCCTCGTAGAGCTTCACGTGCATCAGCCCGTACTCGCTGAGCGCGTGCATCTTGCGCGTCTCGGTTTCGCGCGGCTCGAGGAACCGCAGCGGCTCGGGGATCGGCACCTGGTAGACGAGGATTTGCTTCTCGGTGAGCGGCGCTTCGGGGATGCGGTGCCGCGTCTGAATGATCGTCGCGTCCGCCGTTTTCGTGGTCGTCGCAACGCCGGCGGTCTTCTCGAAGAAGCCACGAATGGCGACCGCGTTCGTCGTGTCGTCGCTGCCCTGGTCGATGACCTTGAGCACGTCGTCGGCCCCCAGGATCGACGCGGTCACCTGCACGCCGCCCGTTCCCCAGCCGTATGGCATCGGCATTTCGCGGCTGGCGAACGGCACTTGATAACCGGGGATGGCGATGCCCTTCAGGATCGCGCGGCGGATCATCCGCTTCGTCTGCTCGTCGAGATAGGCGAAGTTGTAGTGCTGGAGGGTCATTCCGCGGCCTCCGCGTGGCGGGTCTCGTCTTCGGCCGCGTCGGCCTTGCGGATCTTGCGCAGCAGGTCGAGTTCGGCCTGAAAGTCGACGTAGTGCGGCAGCTTGAGATGCTCGATGAAGCCGGTGGCCTGGATGTTGTCGCAGTGCGACAGCACGAATTCCTCGTCCTGCGCCGGTGCCGTCAGGTCCTCGTTGAACTCCGCGCGCCGCAGCGAGCGGTCGACCAGCGCCATCGACATGGCCTTGCGCTCCGTGTGCCCGAATGTCAGCCCGTAGCCACGCGTGAACTGGGCCGGCTGGTCGGCGGAACCGTGGAACTGCGTCACCATCTGGCATTCGGTCAATTCGATCCGCCCGACCGTGACCGAGAAACCAAGCTCCTCGGCGAAGAACTCGACCTCCACCAGCCCGAGACGGATTTCGCCGGCAAACGGGTGCGTTCGCGCATAGCCGCGCTGGGTGGAGTAACCGAGTGCCAGCAGGAACCCCTCGTCGCCGCGCGCCAGCGCCTGCAGCCGCAGCGACCGGTCGGCAGGAAAGCTCAGCGGCTCGCGTGTCAGGTCGCCCGGCTCCTCGCTGGTCGCGGACGTCGCGTCCGGCTCGATCATTCCTTCCTCGGAATTGAGCAGGTCGGTGATGCGCGGGGCCGGCTCCATCGCCGGCTCGGGAAGCGGTGTGTCTGCGCCTGCGGGAAGCGGCGTCCCGGCGGCGAGCGCGAAGTCGATCAGTCGGTGGGTGTAGTCGAAGGTCGGCCCGAGCACCTGCCCGCCGGGGAGGTCCTTGTAGACCGCCGATATGCGCCGGCTGAGCAACATGCGCGAGGTTTCCACCGGCACCGAGTAACCGAAGCGCGGCAAAGTCGTGCGGTAGGCGCGCAGCAGGAAGATCGCCTCGATCAGGTCGCCGCGCGCCTGCTTCACGGCGATGGCCGCCAATTCGCGGTCATAGAGCGAGCCTTCCGCCATCGCCCGGTCGACCGCCAGCGTCAGCTGCTGGGCGATCTGGTCGATGCCGATAGCCGGCACATTCGTGTCGCCGCGCCGCGCCTTCGCGAGAAGCTTGTGCGCCTCCGCAATGGCCTTTTCACCGCCTTTGACTGCAACGTACATGTCAGGCCTCGCTTGCGAGTTCGATGCGGGTGGATCGCGGCAGGCAGGTGATCTCGCGGCCGCGCGTGAAGATCACGTCGACCCCCAGCGGATAGCCGCGCCGGTTTGCGATCAGGCTCTTCCAGAAGCCATCGTCGATGCCTGGAAGCTGCAACGCGCGGTGGCCCTTGATGCCGGGTCCGCGAAGGATCACCGCCGCACCGGACTCGTCGCCTTCAGGCAGTGCGAGCACCAGCGTCGTGGAGCGGTCAGGGTATTCCGCAGTGCCTTGCGCGAAGGCAGAGACATCCGGCAACGCCGCGCCGTAGCCGGCGAAGGCAAAGTCGGCGAGGTCCGCCTGCACCGTCAGCGGCGCACCACAGTTGAACGCGATGAATTCCTTCAGAGCCGGGTCATTCCGCAGGGCCGGCTCTAGGAACACGGTCGTGTCGAAATCGGTAAGGCTCAACAGCACCGATGCCGCCGCATCATGCAGCGCGTCGGGCACGTGGGCGGGCGATGACAGCACCTGCTTGGTGCCCGGCCGCGCCATGGCATCCATGATCGCGCGGAAGGCCGCGTTCGCGTCATGCACCGGGTCTGCGAACCCGCGCTGCGGAGAAACCTGGACCGTTTCCATCAGTCGTCTCCCCGCACCATCGTGAAGAAGTCGACCTTGGTCTTCTCGGCTTCTGCCGTGCGCGTCCGGTCGCTGGCCGCGATCCCCTCAGCAAGCGGCGCAATGACACGCGCTTCCACGTCCGCCCGGTTTTCGTTGCGCTGGAGCATCCCGTCGAGTGTCGCGGCCAGCTTCGCCTTTTCTCCGTCGCGCCCGGTGATGTAGGCGTGGCCTACTTCACCGGTCGCGAGCTTCACAGTACAGCGCGTGACCGTCACCTCGCCGAGATTGAACGCGTCGCCACCGCCACCGGCACGGCCGCGCACCATGACGAGACCAGTCTCCGGCCCACGCAGGATTTCGTGGCTCGGCAAGGTGCCCAGCGCATCTGCGGCGCGCACCAGTTGCTCCGCCGGTGCCAGCGCCAGCACGCACATGGCCGCACGGCGATCAGAAGAGCCGGTGCCGGAATTGTCGTCGATTGCCCCAGTCATTCGCCACCTGCCTCAAGTTCTTTTGCCGCCGCGCCCGATTGCGCTTAAAAGTCTAGTTGTCTAGACTTGCGGGATTGATCCAACTCTAGCGAACGTGAGTGACGGTTGAATGACGCTTTCCACGGCCATGGCGGGCACCGGCATCGCGCTCTGGCGACAGATCGCCGACAGCCTGCGCGACGACATTCGCGCAGGCCGAGTTGCCTCGGGCGAGAAGCTGCCCGCCGATACCGATCTGGCCCAGCGATTCGGCGTGAACCGGCACACGCTACGCCGCGCGCTGGCTGCCCTCGCCGACGAAGGTCTGATCCGCTCGCAGCGTGGGCGCGGCACCTTCGTTACAGAGACCGGCGGGCGCATCTCCTATCCCGTCAGCAGCCGCACGCGCTTTTCCGAGATCATCGCCGCGCAGAACCGCGAACCGCTCGGCCGTATGATCGCCAGCGCCACCTTGCGCGCCGACCCCGCGCTGGCCCGGCACCTCAACGTGGCGACCGGCAGCGAACTGCTTCAGGTGAAAACCCTCTACATGGCCGACGGCGCGCCGGTGAGCGTCACCACGAGCTGGTTCCCCGGCGAACGGTTTCCCGGCCTGCTCGGTGCTTATGCCGAGACCGGGTCATTGTCGGATGCCCTTGCCCGCTTCGGCGCGCAGGACTACCGCCGCCTGCGGACAAGCGTCAGCGCCGCGCTGGCCGGACACGCGGATGCGCAAGCCCTCGGCCTCGACCCCCGCGACCCCGTGCTGGTTGTGGAGAGCATCAACGTGCTGGCGAGCGGCGAGCCGATCCAGTTTTCCCGCGCCCGCATGGCCGCCGACCGGATGGAACTGGTCTTCGAAAGCTAATGGTTGGCGCGCCGTGCAACTGCTTCGCGCATTTCGCAGAACTTTCGGATTGGCGTGCAGGCACCGCGCAAATCCCTCGCCGCGCCGCGCACATGCGGCAAGTCCGGTACTTGCCCTGCGTCCCGTCAGGGCACACATTCGGGCGATCAGCCCCCCAGACTCCGGCAGTTCATGCAGCATTATCTCGGCAAGACCGCTTCAATCCTCGACCACGCATCGGGGTTACGTCTCGACAGGCAGGCACTGCTGGCGGCATCCGCGGCGCGGGCGCACGAATTGGATGCAGTCAGTGTCCAACCGGGAAACCATGTCGTACTAGCCCACGGACGCGGGCTAGAAACCATCATCGACCTGCTGGCCATATGGTCGCTCAAGGCGGTGGCGCTCTTGGTCACACCCAGTCTCGTTGCAACCGAAAAGGCGAACATCGCGAAGCGGACGGGTGCGGCCGTGTGGGTCGGCCCGGAAGCGCCGGAAGGCTGCACCGCGCTTGAACCGGCCGACCCGAGAGCGAACACCGAGCCGCGCGTCATGGACGTATCGCCGGAGATGCCAGCACTGGTGCTGATGACATCGGGCACCACCGCCAAGCCGAAGGGCGTGGTGTTGAGCCACGGCGCCCTGCTCGCCCGCCTGCGCATGAACATCGACGCCATCGGAGCGCACGATCTGAATACGTCGCTCTGCGTCCTGCCGGTGCACTTCGGGCACGGGCTGATCGGCAATTGTCTCACGCCGCTTGCTGCCGGCGGCACGCTTGTCCCGCATATCGCGCCCGGCGCGGCTGACCTGCATGGCTTCGGCGCATTCATTGATCGCCACGAAATCTCGTTTCTCAGTTCTGTCCCCTCGCTCTGGCGCGCAGTGCTGAAACTGGCGCACCCACCGCAGGGCTCGACGCTACGCCGGGTGCATGTCGGCTCCGCGCCGCTGACCTCCGCGTTATGGGCCGACATTGCCAAGTGGGCCGGGACGGACAATATCCTCAACATGTATGGCATCACCGAAACCGCGAACTGGATCGGCGGCTGGAGCCTGCGTGACGGCGCAGCGCGCGACGGTTTCGTCGGCAAACCGTGGGGCATGACGCTCTGCGTACGTGATGCGGAAGGCGCAGTCCATCACTCTGGCAAGGGCGAAATACTCGTTTCCGGCCCGGCCCTCATGTCGGGATATCTTGACGACCCGGAGCGCACCGCGACGGCAATCGACGACGACTGGTTCGCGACCGGCGACACCGGTGAAATCGATACCGACGGAAACCTCTTCATTTCCGGCCGTATCCGCAACGAGATCAATGTCGGCGGCATCAAGATCGCGGCCGAGGAAATCGACGCGCTGCTGGAATCACATCCCGATATACTTGAGGCCTGCGCCTTTCCGCTGCCCGACCCGTTGAGCGGCGAGATTGTCGCCGTGGCGGTCGCACCGCGAGAAGGGTGCCGGGCACCCGCGCTGGCGGACCTGCGCGATTGGTGTGAAACCCGCATTCGTCGGGAAGCTATCCCTGCCCGGCTGTTCCAGGTCGATGCCTTGCCGCGGACCGATCGCGGAAAGCTCAACCGCGATGCCGTGCGCTCCCTTTGCACTGAAGAGCCGCAGGAGCACGCGTGAAAAAGGGAACGCTCGCCCATACGCTGACCGGGCATCATCTGACACTGACGCAGCTTCGTCCGCTGCGCTTTGCAGGACAGACATTCGGCTGGGAACGCGACAAGGAAATGCGCGCGCGCTTTCCGGGAATTCGCGGGAACGGTCCCTATCGCTGGTGGCGATATCTGCGCCGGCTCACCCGCAAGCGCAGTGTCGCCTGGGAAATCCGGCAGGCCGACAGCCACTGTCCGCTGGGGATTTGCCGGCTCAATGTCGAACCCTTCGGCGATTGCCTGCAACTGGATGTCTACCTGGCAGAACGCGACCGGCGGGACGAATGGACGGCGGAAATCCTTGCGATCCTCGCCGACGATCTCTTCTCGCGCCAGGTGGCCTGGGCGTTCTGGACGTCGATCCAGGCGAGTGATCGCGACAGCCTCGACCGTCATCAGGCGCTCGGCTTCATCAGCGAGGGCGAAATCCGCACCGGCACGCCCTTGCCGGACGGAAGCATGAGTTCGGCAATCCCGATGCGCCTTGACCGGGAACGATACGACGAGATGCGCGACGAGATATGCCGCATGTCCGGGGCGGGCTGGCCGACATGAAACTGCCTCGCTGCACCATCACGACATCAATGCTCGTCCTGCGTCCGTTGCGGCGCGGCACGGCCTGGTCGACCTTCCACTGGACGGAAAACACCGAAGCCCTGGACGCAATGGAGATGTCCGCGCCGGCCTGGTCCCGCTGGCGCTGGTACAAGGTCATCCGCGCCTATACCGGTCCGTCGTTCATCACCCACGAGATCTGGCGCCGCGCCGACAACAAGTTGATCGGTCTGCACATTGCCCATGTCGAAGGCGGACGGATCGCAAAGCTCGCGATCATAATTCCGGACCCCGCCGACCGGGGGGCGAACATCGCGGAGGAGGCACGCGCTGTGGTGATCGATCTGCTGTTTGACCGCACGCCGGTAAAAATCGTGCACGGCACGGTTGCCGCGCGCAATTTCGCGTCGGCTTTCCTGTATCAGAAGCTTGGCTTCCGGCAGGATGCGATTCTGAAGGGACGTCTACTGACGGACAATGGCCGTATCGACAAGCTCGTGTTCAGTCTTCTGCCCGATGAATGGGCCGCCAATCGCCCACCCCTACCGAAAGGCACCGTCACATGACGACACAACCGGATGCCGCGAACCTTGTAGCCGCCAGGGCACTCGTCGCGGACATATTCGAACGTCCGGCCGCAGAAATTCCCGATGACCTGTCGATCCAGAGTGAACCGGCCTGGGACAGCCTCAACCACGTGCGCATCATCATGGCGCTCGAGGAGCACCGCGGCAGGCCGCTGGAGTCCGAGGTCATCGCCAGCCTGTCCACGCTTCAGGCGATCGCGCGGGCCGTTGCATGACGGCAGGGGGGCAAACGGGCGATACCCCGCCGTCGCTTCAAGACCTTGGTCGGCACTTCGGCACCGACAAGCACGACGCCTCCCACAGCTTCCTCGGCGAGAGCTATCTCGACATCTACGACCGCTACATGACGCCCTATCGCGAACTGCCGGTGAACCTGCTGGAGCTGGGCGTGCGCGGCGGCCATTCGCTGCGGATGTGGAAGGACTACTTCCGGCAGGGCCGCATCATCGGCGTCGACATCAAGCCCGAATGCGTCGCGCAGTCCGAAGACCGCATCGAGGTGGAAATCGCCTCGCAGAACGACGCCGATGCGCTGAAGGCACTGTCAGACCGCGTCGGCGGGTTCGACATCATCCTCGACGACGCCAGCCACATCAACGCGCTGAGCGTCGCCTCCTTCCGCATTCTGTTCCCGCTTCTGAGTCCCGGTGGGCTCTACATCATCGAGGACCTCGGCATGTCGTGGGTCGACTATGCGAACCACGAAGATGATCCGGACTTCATGGAGAACACGCTGGCGGACAATGCCGCTATCGGGAATTCGATCAGGCAGGACCGGGCCGACCTTGAGACCGTGTTCCGCGAGAAGCTGTTCGACATGGACATGCGGCGCGGTGACGTGCGCTTAATGCACTTCTGGTCACAGCTCGTGGTAATCCAGAAGGCCTCCGAGCAGCCCTAGCGAAGGTCCACGAGGCGCGCAGCCTGAAGCTGCGCAACGACAGCCTGCACGTCGCGGGTCAGCGCAGCCGGATCGGCCTCGAAGGCTTCAGCCAGGTCGCGGCCGATGGCTGCAATGTCTCGCACACCGTCGCACTGCTCCCAGATGATCTTGCCGGACGCGTTGACCCACAGGCTGCTGACCTCGCCGGGATGCTCCAGCAGCATGTCGTCCAGCACGCGTCCTTCCATCACGCCGTCGCGGCGCACAGGCCGCGCACCGGGCGGCGGCGTCACGACACCGCTCGCACGGTCATCGATGAACGCGTTGATGATCTCGACCAGGTCCCGCCCGTCTTCGCGCGCGGCGGGCTGAGACGCGTCGAGCCGGGTCCACGGCTCGTAACGCCCTTTTGCGAATATCGAGCCACCGTCCGTATCGAAGATTTCCTGGCAGTAGTGGATGAGCGGCGCATCCGGCGCGAGAACCGGGTCCCAGTTCGGGCAGATGCCGAGCGTTGCCTGCTCGTGGTGAAGGCCGTACTCGGCGCACGCCGCCAGATAGGCATACATGTCCGATTCCCAAACCTTGTTGCCGTCGCCGGAGCGCAGGTTGTCGCGAACCACGGCACACAGCTCCAGCCATCGCGCCGCGATGCGCCGCAGGTCGCTGGTATGGATCAGCTTCGGGATCATGACCGGATCGATGCGCGAATCGGTAGCCGCACAGTGATCGTTCAGGAAGCCGAAGCGCTCGCCCAGCCCGAACGGGCTTTCCGCGCTGGCCATGCCCACGCTCAGGTCGACCCAGTTCTGGCCAATCGGTGCGCCGGGCGAAACGCGGCGCGTCACCGGGCGTCGGAACACGCAATCGGGGTCCAGCAGCAGCACGGTGCCTTCGGGGCGCTCGGTATAGACCCACTCGAGAAGCGAAGCCGGTTTGTTGTAGATCGGGTAGCTGTCACCGGAACCGGGGTGAACGTCCCAGAGCTTCGTCGCGACAGATCGCGCGTACTTGTGCTGCGGCAGCCGGTCCGGCCTGTCGGTCGCGACCAGGCGCACCAGCGCGCCCTCCTGTCCGACACGCTTCCAGGAATATTCCAGCAGCTCCGATTGCCACTGCATGTAGGGCGAGACGTTGGTGCTGAAGACCGTGTAGAACATGGCCGTTTCCCCTTGAAGCCTATCGCGGCAGCTCGATGCATTGCGCCCAGTCGGCAGCACCCTTGATGGTGTCACCTGCGTTGGGAACACCTTCGAAAATGTCCGGATGCGCACGCCGTCCGGTAAGGTCCATTCCCGCGAATGCTTCGTAGTCGCTCAAGCTGCGCGCTGTTCCAAGAGCGTAGCGCCCAAGCACGACGCCCGGTGCCCCGTCTTGCGGAAAGACCAGCGCGTGCAGCCTGTTCACCGCGATCTGATTGCGCAGGGCCACCTCTTCCCTTGCACGGTCCCGGTGACGGCGCGGAGACGCTTCGCGATGCTCGAAATGCCAGGCCACCAGTTCATCCGGCAGGAAGATGTCGTAGCCGTGAGTGTAGGATCGCACAGCCAGCGCGAATTCCTCGCCCCAGTAATAGTGCTCCGGGTCCTGGCGCACCTCCTCGGTCCACGCTCCGAGCGTGAACACGAAGCCGCCCGACAGGAAACGGTTGCGGCAAGGGTGGCCATCAACCGTGCAGCCCCAGTCGAACCAGGGCGCCCAACCATCCTCCGCTTGCCATTTGGCGACGCGCGTCGCGCGGAGGCCGAAGGATCGCTCGGCCAGCACCTGGCCGTCCTCGTCCAGCAGGAACAACGGCAGGAGCATGGAGATAAGCGGCTTGCTGGCGGGAAGGCGTGCCATCATCCGCACGAGGCTGTCATCCCAGTTCGGCGCAAATGCCGTGTGGGAATCGACCTGCAGCACGAACGTCTCGCCCGCCCACATGCCTTGCGAGATTTCCCGCGCCCAGCACCCGCCCTTGCTCTGGCGATAGTCGTGGTCGGAGAACGCGAACCGGGGATCGCTGCGAAACCGGTCGAGCGGGACGGGCGCATCCGGGTCGTTCTGCGAGCAGATGCCGAAGCGCAGCCGATCCGGGTGACGCGCATTGGCGAGACAGGAATCCAGCGTGAAGACCAGCAGCGGGTCGCAATAGCTCGCAATCGATACGAAGATCGTCGGCTCGCTCGCCCCGGTCGCTTGCCCCATTCCCATGCTCACGCGCGCCGCAGCCAGCCGTTGACGGTGAAGCGGCTGTCGCCGAAGGCGCGCGACGGACAGCGCACCAGATCCACCTCGTGGAAATGCTCGCTGGGAAACGCAACCAGCGAATTGTTGCGCGGCGGCACTGCGGTCACGCCGGCAGCGTTGACGTCTCCGTGATCGAAGAACAGCAGGTCACCCCCGGTGAACGGGCACGGCTCGCGATGCAGGTAGTAGACGAAAGTCAGCGCACGGGTGCCTGCCCTCTCGTGGTTGTGGTCGGAATCAGAATGCTGCTTGAAGAAGTCGCCGTCGTTGCTCGCGGTCAATTGCAGTTCGGCATCCTCGAACCGCATCTGGTCGACGGCGAGCGTCTTCATCAGGTGCGGCAAGTGCAGCTTCAGCCGGTTGGCAAACGTGTCGAACCACCCGGTCTCGCGGATCCCGAAATGCACCCTGGACTTGCGGTAGGTTTCGTCAGCCATGTCGCCCTCCTTCAGGATGACGGAGCTCTTGGTGAAGTTCGGTTCCTCGCTGACTGCGAATTGCAGCAGCGCGCGATTTTCTGCCGGCGTCAGGAAGTCATCGATCACCACGTGGCTGACACGTCCGGGTCCCGCACCGGTCACCGCCGGCTGCATCAGTTCCTGCTCGATGAGAACCGGCGGCGTGGTCGTCACGCTCACCAGCCGGTCCGACATGAAAGAGAATGCCGTGGTACCGCCATCCAACGGGAGCTGGACGAGCCGTGCCGGCATGCCCGGCCCGCTTGTCGCAAGTGCCGCGTGAAGCGCTTCGAGAATTTCGGATTCCGCCGGCAACTGGCAGGACCGGCTGACACCGCCCAAAAGGTCGACCCGCACATCGACAATCCGCTCATCCATTGACGCTCATCTCCGTTCGGGCCGCGTGGCCATCGCCATGGACACGCTCGATCAGGTCTGTGGCCGCGTCCCGTTCGCCGTACTCGAGCACGAAGGCGGGCAGCCCGACGATGGCGTCACAGAGCCGCTGGATCGTCTCGTCGTCATTTTCCGGAAGGCTGAGGCAGTTTTCAAGCAGACGGGCCGCCGCCATCACCGGGGAGAGCGGGTGAAGTTCCGCCGCCACGTCCGGGTTGAACTGCGGGAAGCAGAGCAGCCCAATCGCGCTTGATCCCGCCGCGATGCTATGGTCTTCCAGCGGCACGGCGATCTTCGACATGCCGCTCACCTGCTCGCGCGATATCGCCTTGGCCGCACCACGACGCACCTGCGGGGTCGCGGGGAACGGATAGGCCTGGCCCGAAGACGGATCGACGGGGACGATGTCGTCCGACATGAAGTCCCAGCCGCGCCCCATGAGTTCAAGCACGAGCGTGCTCTTCCCCTGCCCCCATGGCCCGGCCATGACGACGCACCGCCCGTCGCGCATTGCCGCGCCGGCATGGAACCACGTCATCTGCGGAAACGCGTAGATGAAGCTGCGCACCACTTCCCGATAGACCCGGCGGTGCACCTTGGCACCGGCCAGTTGCGCCTCAACCTGCTTCCCGTTCACCAGCAAACGGGCCGCACCGTGGGCGGTATCGAGCGCGACGTCGGCAACCGCGCCTTCCGCCGTCTCCACCGTCAGGCGCTTGAACAGCCGCGACATGGCGGCGCCGTCATCTTCATGGGTCGTGTGAACGGCAACGCACTTGTCGAGGAACCCGACGCCCAGCGTGCGCGACGTGACGTCCCCGGTCGGCCCCGCATTTTTCGGATCGCGACGCTGCGCAACCTCGATTGCCCGTCCCTCGGCACGGCCAACCATCGCGTCTTCATCAAGGAAGCTCTCGGGCCACTCGCGCATCCAGCCGTTGTTGAGGCGCTGGTTGTAGCGGTTCCAAGAGTATGGGCCGCCGAACTCCGCGACCATGATGCCGTCCCGAAGCGGCACGTCGTCACCGATGGCGTGGCGCCCGGGCGCGATCCCGGCGCCAACCGGCGGCAGCTCGTTCCACAGGAACTTGAACGGCTCCGCCTTGCCGAGATTGCCGCGCATGCGCTGAACCATGGACGTGTAGGTGCTCGTCATCGTCCCGAGAAAATCGCGTGAATGCGCGGCAACGAGCTGGGAGAGGTAGGCCAGCGCGATGCTGTCATGGGCCGGCAGGTCGCGGAAATCCTCGAGGTAGTGATCGAGAATGTGGTGATCGATGAAGACGAGGTCGGTGTAGGCTGCGCGTATCTCGTCGAAGAAGGGATCGCTCGCCTCGTCTGTCAGCACGACAAGCCGGTCCGATCGGCTGAAATGCGCGTCCATCGCAGCGATCGCCTCGCCGGCGGTGCGGTCGAGCGTGGTGACGCCCATCGTCTTCTTGAAATCGCCGCGGCGGATGTGAACCGCGTTGAAGGTGCCGAGGTCGCGGGCCACCCGCTCGGCGAAGCCGGCGAGTTCACGTCGCGGCCCCATGCGCTTCAGCGCATCGAACGCGGTCATCTGCGCGCCCCGGTCGAGATAGAAAAAGCTCGAGTAGAACCCCAGCGTTTCCGCATCCGGCCCGCCGGTCAGGGCAAGCGCCGGCACGTGTTCAAGCTGCGGCGTCACGCGCGCAACGTCACCTCGGTCCTTGGCGAAGGCCTTGAAATCGTCGCTGCGCGTGGAAAGGTTGTAGGGGTGGACGAAGACCGTGTCCCACGCGGCTTTCGGGCACAGGTCGGGCATCGCGAAGCGCGACAGATCGACAGCCGTCTCGTCGACCCACGGCAGACCCAAATCGATGAGATCGGTGACACGGCTTGGGAACGTGTTGCGCACGAGGCCGTCATACTGGACGACGTTGGCAATCGGCGTCGTGTTGCCGAGCAGGACGAGGACGCGGTTGGTCAGGGCCGCCGCCACGACACCCAGTTCCAGCGACATGACGAGGTTGGACAGGCCCGCCCGGCCATGCCGGTAGATCGTGCTGACGAGGTAGCGCATCACGCGGTCCGGACTGACAACTTTGCGAACGGCTCAGCCACGGCCCGGCCAGTCCACGGGCGTGAAGTGCACGAAGATGTTGGCATAGTACTCACCGTCCATCGCGTAGGGCCGCCCGTGCTTCAGCTTGGCCCCCTCGAAGAAGACCATTTCGCCCGGCTCGATCGAGACCTCGTGCGGGTTCCCGTCGAGATCCTCGATATAGAGCGGCCACGGCCGGTTGAGCCGGCTGTCGACGCAGATGGTGGAACTGACCACGTGCGTTGCGGAATGATCGTAGTGGTTCAGCAGGTAGCTGCGCGGCTGGTAGACGCGGATGCCGTAACAGGCGGCCTTGCGCAGTGCCTTGCCGCACCATGCCTCGTGCACGTCCTGCACGTCGCTCATCAGCCGCTGGTTGAACTCCTCGTGCTGGAACAGGAGCGAGGGATAGGCGCGCGGGTTTTCCGTGCGGATGTACATGCCCTCCCCCTCGGACGTGAAGTTGTGCACGTTTGCGCGGAAGTGATCCATCAGCCGGTCGTGGATGGCGCTGTCCAGCGTAACCTTCTTGAAACCGCAGCCGAGCGCGGGAAGCCTGGCTGCGTCCTCGGCCTGGCCGTCGATCAGGTGCGGCGGGGTCTCATACATGGCACCGGTCACGGGCAGCTCGTGCGAGCTTGAAGAAATATCGCTCATGGTCCGTTGTCGCTTTTTTCTCGTGGCCGGAAAAGTCGGTCTCCAGGAAGTTTTGAGACACGTAGGCCTGCTTGTGCCAGGCGGAATCGCGGAACGCCGTGCGCCCGAAATCCCTGGGATCGCTGTAGTAGTGGTAGATCGTGCCGGGTGGGATTTCCGCCTCGTTGCAATCCGACACGAGGAACTGCTTGGCCTCGAGCAGATCATGTTCGAGACCGTTGGCGCTTAGCGCAAGCGCAAAGCACGGCATCTCGGAAATCCACGTCAGGCGCGCGCCTGCCGTGCGGCCCAGCATGAACAGCGCCTGCGAAAACCGGAAGCAGTCGGCGATGAACTTGGGATCGCGGACCGTTTCGGCGGTGAGAAAGACGTTCACGCCGCCGGGCTTGAACTCCGCCTTGCACCCCATCGCCTCCAGCAGCTTCTGAAGATCGATGCCGGCGCCTTCGTTGATATCGATGCTGGAAAAGAACGGCGTGGTTTCGATGTGCCAGTTTCGCGCCAGGGCGTTCGATTGCGGCAACAGCTCCAGCGGCAGTCCGTCATAGAAAAAGACGTCCGTATCCAGCAGGCAGACCATCTCGCCTTCGCCGACATGGTCGGCGGCAACCTTCAGCGCCTCGACCCGGTTCAGCGCGGCGTGCGCCTCGCCATCAGCGTGGCCGGTATCGATCCGCATGGCCCTGGCATGGTCGCGGCCCGTGGCGACCTGCGTGTTGTAGCGCGAGAGGATTGCGGACAAGTCATCCGAAAGCGGCGCTCCGCCGTTGCAGACAACGACAAGGCTCTGCCAGCCATCCGGCAGCTTGCCGGCAAGGGATTCAAGGAAGATCGCCGTCTGCCAGTGGAGATAGGGCTTGTCTTCGATGCCGGTGACGAACGTGTAGGGATTGCCAAGCGCAGGGTCCGTGATGGTCCCGTTCAGCAAGCCTGCGCGGGCGAACTCGCGCAGCGTTGCCGCGACGTGTGGCGCCACGGTTTCGGTGTCGACATCGAAAGTGCGCGCAACTGCCGTAGCAATCTGGGAATGCGTACGCTGGCCGTTGCAAGCCTCCCAGATCGCCGCGCCGGAATGATTGAGCGTCAGTGCCTGGTGCTCGTCCGGCGCGTCATATGCATCCTCGAAGCGGCGTGGCGAAATGAGAATGCATTCGTCACCGACGGCGAAAGACCGAACGCCAATCGCCCGACACGGAACATGTCCGTTCGGGCTGTGGCCATGGTTCGACATGGAAACCTGCTGCACTGGTCGAGACTTGCCGCGCCCACATTTGACGCGGAGCGCGTGTTTGCACACCCGCGCGTGAAGGACCTGAAACTCTAGGTGCTCGTGCTCGGCACTGCTGCGGCCGGTGCGGTCGTCGGCGCGGCCGTCGGTCCGGTCGTCGGTGCGGTCGTCGAAGGCGAACCGGGCGCAACCGGGCTCACCGCGCTTTGCGCGTAAACCGTGTTCGGCAGCTTCACGCTGACAATGACCGGGGCGACCCATGCAGCCTTCTTGATGAGATCACGCTTGGAAATGTCGCGCGAACGCTCGGAACCGGTATCCGGCGTTTTCTGACCGTCTTCGCGCTTGATGTCGTCGTTGCTCACTGGTGTCACCATCTTGCTGATCAATGATGGGGCGACTCCTACCACAACACCGTAGGTAAATCCCCCCTCGACAGACGCATTTTTACGCGTCGTCACCTGAAATCCGCGAACTTGTTCCAAAGGCTCGTTCGCGTGCTTTGCGAGACGGACCATTTGCGTTAGCAAGGGCCATACCTGCGCGCCCGGAGACAGGCCTTGGAAGCTGAAACATTCGCCAATCGCAACGTGCTCGTGACCGGCGGCGGGTCGTTCATCGGTTCGCACATGGTCGAGGCGCTGATCGATGCCGGCGCGCATGTCCGCGTGGTGGACAATCTCAGCAGCGGCCGCATCGAGTATCTGCGCAATTACATCGATCCCGGCGCGATCGAGTTCGTCGAGTCCGATCTGAAGGACCCCACTGCCGCACGCGAAGCCACCCGCGACGTCGAGTTCGCCTTCCACCTGGCGGCCGACCACGGCGGACGCGGCTATATCGAGACGCACGAATCCGCCTGCGCGTCCAACGTGTTGCTCGATTCAACGGTCTTCGAGGCCTGCGCAAGGTCCGGTGTGAAGCGCGTGGTGTTTGCCTCGTCCGGCTGCATCTACCCCGCCAACCTGCAAGGCGATGCAAAGCGCATCGTCAAGCTGCGCGAGGATGAGGCAGGACCGCCCTATGACCCCGACGGCATCTACGGTTGGGCCAAGCTGACCGGCGAGAAGACGCTCGCCGCATATGGGCGCGACCACGGCATGGACACCGTCAGCTGCCGCTACTTCACCGCCTATGGCCCACGCGCCACCGAAAGCCACGCGGTGATCGCCATGATCGCGCGCGCCTTTGTCGGTCAGGACCCGTTCGAGGTGTGGGGCACTGGCGAACAGGTGCGCAACTGGACCTACGTTTCCGACATCGTGTCGGGCACGCTTGCCGCCGCCGCGCGCGGCCACAGCGGCGAGGCCTACAATGTCGGCACGATGGAAGGCACCCGCGTCATCGATGCCGCGCGCATGGTGCTGGAGCGGGCCGGGCTGGATACCGGTATCAGGACGCTGCCCGACAAGCCCACCGGGCCCTATTACCGCATCTGCGACAACGCCAAGCTGCGCAATCATTGCGGCTGGTCTCCGCAGGTCGCGTTCGCGGACGGCCTTGCCCGCACGATGGACTGGTACTTCGAAACCCGCACGCCCGCCGAGGTGCGCGAACGCCTGCCCGAACTGCTGATGGAGCGGTGAACGCCGCGCTTCCGATCAGGATACGTTGGAGACCCAGCCTCGATGACATCCAGTCCTGACAAACCGGATCGCGTCTGGGGCGATGGCGGGCTATGCCGCGTGCCGGGCGAACCCGTATCCGCCCCGCAACCCTTCGATGAAGCGCGGCATTTGGAAATCGTTGGAAACGCCAACGGCCGTGTCATCAATTTCTTCGAGGAACTGGCCTCCCCCGAGGCGCTCGAACGCACGGTGATGACCCGCCTGCACCCGACGCGCGGACTCAACCGGCGCACACCGCCATTCGTGCCGCCGGTGCAAATCGAAACCCTGCACTTGCTTCACCTGCGCGATGCCTATTGCGGCGACAATGTCGTCTTCGACGCGGATCGCTACTTCCGGCTTGGTCGGCCATATGCCGGCGACCATCACCGCCTCTATCACAAGACCGAGACCATCCATCACATCGAGGCTGGCGTGCTGATCTCCGCCCTCATGGGCGATGCCTTTCAGCACTTCATCCTCGACGCGATGCCGCAACTCGCCATCGTCCTGAATCTGCTGGAAAGCCCGGGTTTCGAGCACCTGCGCATCGTCAGCCATTCCAAGGCCGCGCCCTTCGCGCGCTGGTTCTGGGAGAAAACCGGCCTCGCCGACCGGGTCGTGGACAAGCCGCTCAACGCGCTTGAACGCCACCTCGTCCACGCCGATCACGTCCTGTTTCCTTACTACTCGCCGGAAATGGAAATCCGCAGCCTCTATCCACGCGGCGTCATGGCGCCGCTGCAGGCCCGCCTCGGCCTGCTGGATGAGCCCGAAGCCGACCTGCTGGTCTATGCCGGGCGCACCAACGTCAATCGCTGCGTCAGCGATGAGGCACCGATCCTCGACGTGCTGGAACAGCTGGCCGCCGCGCATGGTCTCGGCTTCCGGCACTTCCATTCGCAAAAAGACTGGGACGCCGATTTCGACCTGTTCCGCCGCGCCCGGGTGGTTGTCGGCCCGCACGGTGCAGGCCTGTCCAACATTGCCTTCGCGCCACCGGGCGCACACGTCGTCGAATTCATCCCTATCTCGCGCGCAAGCTACCGGCCCAAACACCAGCGGCTTATCGCCTATCACGGGCTGAGCCAGGCCTGCAGCCACCACCACTGGGCCATCGAGCCAATACATTTCGCGTTCGATGAACCGGGAATGCGCGTCGATGCGCAGCACGTTGCGATGCTCGTCGCGCGCATCCTCGGAGAAAGCGACGCCGCCAGCGACCGCCCCGCCTGACCGGCGAACCGCATCACTCCGTCACAATTGTCAGCCGCGCGCCGCTTTCAGTTCCAGCCGACGCTCGTGCAATATCGGCTCGGTGTAGCCAGATGGCTGCGTGCGGCCTTTGAAGACAAGGTCGCAGGCAGCCTGGAATGCGATCCCGTCATAGCCCGGCGCCATCGGCTTGTATGCGGGGTCGCCTGAATTCTGCTCGTCGACCACCTCGGCCATCTTGCGGAATATGCCCATCACCTGCTGCCCGTCGACGATGCCGTGATGAAGCCAGTTGGTGATGTGCTGCGCCGAGATACGGCACGTCGCGCGGTCTTCCATCAGGCCGACGTCGTTGATGTCCGGCACTTTCGAGCAACCGACACCTTGGTCGATCCAGCGAACCACGTACCCGAGAATGCCTTGCGCGTTGTTCTCCACCTCGCGGAAGATCTGCGCATCGGTCCAGTTGCGATAGGTGGCGAGCGGAATATCGAGGACCGTGTCGACGTAGGCGCGGCGGCCGCCGGCCTTGAGCTTCTCCTGCACCCCGAAGACATCGACCCGGTGATAGTGCAGCGCGTGCAGCGTCGCAGCCGTCGGGCTGGGGACCCATGCGGTGTTGGCACCGGCCTTGGGATGCTCGATCTTCTGTTCCAGCATCGCTGCCATCATGTCCGGCATCGCCCACATCCCCTTGCCGATCTGCGCCTTGCCGGAAAGGCCGCATTCCAGCCCGATATCCACGTTCTGGTTCTCGTAGGCGCCAATCCAGCTCTTGCGCTTGATGAAGTCCTTGCGGCTGAACGCGCCCGCTTCCATCGAGGTGTGGATCTCGTCGCCGGTCCGGTCGAGGAAACCGGTATTGATGAACGCCACCCGGTAGCGCGCCGCATGGATGCACGCCTTGAGGTTCACTGACGTTCGCCGCTCTTCGTCCATGATCCCGATCTTCACGGTGTGCTTCGGCAGACCGAGAACCTCCTCCACCCGGTCGAATGTTTCGTCGGTGAAGGCGACCTCCTCCGGCCCGTGCAGCTTCGGCTTCACCACATAGACCGAACCGTGGAGCGAATTGCCACCCTCGCGCTTCAGGTCGTGGAGCGCGATCAGCACCGTGATCATCGTATCCATCAGGCCTTCGAATATCTCGTCGCCGTTCTTGTCGAGGATGGCGGGATTGGTCATCAGGTGGCCGACGTCGCGCACCAGCATCAGCGCCCGTCCCTTGACGGTCACTTCGCCCTCGTCGGGTGCGGTGTAGACCCGATCCGGGTTGAGTGACCGGGTAACGGATCGCCCGCCTTTCTCGAATGTGTCGGTCAGGTCGCCCTGCATCAGCCCGAGCCAGTTGCCGTAGGCGAGAACCTTGTCCTCGGCATCGACGCACGCGACGCTGTCTTCGCAGTCCATGATGACCGTGATCGCGCTTTCGATCTGGACATCCGCCAGCCCGGCCTGGTCCCGGCTTCCGATCATGTGCGTGCGGTCGAACACGAGTTCCACGTGCAGGCTGTGGTTGCGCAGCAGAACGGCATCGGGCGCCTGCGGATGGCCACGATAGCCAACGAATTTCTCCGGTTCGACGAGCGGCATGTCGTCGACCAGCAGCTGGCCGTTCTTCACGTGGTAGCGGCTGGCGTCGGCGTGGCTCGTGCCTTGCACCGGAAAGGCTTCGTCCAGAAACACCCGAACGCGGGCGACAACGCGCGCGCCGCGTCCCTTGTCGTAGCCACCGGCCGGCGGCGCAGACCCCATCGCGTCGGTTCCGTAGAACGCGTCATAGAGGCTGCCCCATCGCGCATTGGCCGCGTTGAGCGCGTAGCGCGCATTGGTCACCGGCACGACGAGCTGCGACCCCGGAACGGTCGCGATCTCGGGATCTGTGTTCTCCGTCCCGATCTGGAAATCGTCCGGCTCGGGTTCCAGGTAGCCGATCTCCGACAGGAATGCCTTGTAGGCATCGTGGTCGTGCGGCTGGCCGCGCCGTTCGATGTGCCACTGATCGATTTTCGCCTGGAGCGTCCCGCGCTTTTCCAGCAGCGCCCTGTTCTTCGGCGTCAGGTCATCGACGAGGGATGCAAAGCCCGCCCAGAACGCACCGGCATCGACCCCGGTACCCGGCAATGCACATTCCTCGATGAACGACGCCAATTGCTCATCGACCTGCAGGCCTTTCCTGTCCACGCGTTGGGCCATGCTCTCCCCCTTCGTTTATTCGCTGCACGCACATCGCCGATCAGTGACGGCGCTGCCGAAGCGTTTTGCGGCCATACTGCGCAAATCTTGCGTGATATGGCTGTTCAACAAAGGTCGTAAAGGGGATGCCAAAAAGAGGCTTTCGGCGGGCCAGCGCTTCGGCAATCGGGATCGATTCGCAAAGAAAAATGGTGGGCCCGGCAGGACTTGAACCTGCAACCAGACCGTTATGAGCGGCCGGCTCTAACCAATTGAGCTACAGGCCCTTCGCCGTTGCGGGTCTGCATTTCAGGCCCGCGCGGAAAGAGGGACCCCCTTATGCAACCACTGCACATGGGTTGCAACGCCACGCCGCAATTCGGGCTGATTGTGGTGCGACCACGCACACCTCGATTGCTCGAAAACAACGGAGCGAAAGGCTCTTTTCCCATGCATTTCAATGTAATGCTGCGCGCCGGCCTTGTTGCCGCACTGGTCGCCCTCCTGGCGCTTGCCTGGCTGCCCGCACGTGCGCAGGCCGCTGACGACCGCGCGCTCATCACCATGACCGGAACCGGCACGGTGAACGCCTCCCCCGACATGGCCATTGTCACGTCCGGCACCGTCAGCGAGGCCAAGACAGCCCGCGAGGCACTGTCGGCCAACAATGCCGCCATGCAGAAGGTCATCGAGACGCTGAAGGAGGCCGGTATCGAGGCGCGCGACATCCAGACAAGCGACTTCAATGTTTCACCGGTCTATGTCCACCACCGTGCCAACCCAGGCGAAACGTCCCGCCCGCCGGAAGTTTCCGGCTACCGTGTGTCGAACAACGTGACCGTGCGCGTGCGCGATCTCGCAGGCCTCGGCCCGGTGCTCGACAAGCTGGTGAGCGAGGGCGCCAACTCCATCAACGGCATCCAGTTCACCATCGACGACGACGAGGCACTGCTGGCCGAAGCGCGCAAGCGCGCCGTGGCTGCCGCACGCGCCAAGGCCGAGACCATCGCACAGGCGGCGAATGTCCGGCTCGGACCGATCGCGGCCATCGTCGAGAACGAGCAGGCCGGCCAGCCGATTCCGATGATGCGCATGGCGCGCGCCGAAGCAGCGATGGATTCATCTGTTCCCATCGAAACCGGCGAGCAGACCATGCGTGTCGATGTCTCGATAAGTTGGGAAATCGTGCAATAGACGCTTAACCAGCGTGGCAAGGCTTTTGAAAAGCCTAGCAATTTTACCGATTCCGTAACCACGCCACTCATAGGCTGCTCCCATTGAAATTTTCGCCCGCCCCTCGTGGTGCGGGCCACCGGAGCCGCCCTCATGGGCAAGTGCCGCCAAATCTCGATCCTCGTCGCCCGTCTGTGCGCTCGCTTTGCGCACGACCGGGCCGGCGCGGCCGCCATCATCTTCGCCCTCGCGCTGATCCCCATGCTGGGCAGCGTTGGCGTCGCGGTGGACTATTCGCGCGCCAATTCGCTGCGCGCCAAGCTGCAATCGGGCGCGGACGCTGCTGCCCTTGCTGCGGGCAAGAACCAGTCAGGCTCCGAGGCCGAGCGCCGCGTGATCGCCAACGAGGTTTTTGCCGCGAACGCCACCCAGCTCAAGTTCACCGACGCCTACAAGCTGACATACAAGGACGTGGATGACGGCGCCGCCTCGCGCGTCGACGTGTCCGCCAAGGTTCCGACCACCATCTCCGGCCTGCTTGGCATCAACGAGATCACCGTCAACGTGCGCGCCGAAACCGGGCGCAGCGGCGGGACGATGGAAATCGTCATGGTGGTGGACACCTCCGGCTCCATGGAAGGGAGCCGCACTTCCACGCTGAAGAAGGCGGCGCGCGACCTGGTGAAGACGCTGTTCGGGTCGGAAAACAACCATCCCAGCATTTCCATCGGCATCGTCCCGTTTGCCGCAGCCGTCAATGTCGGTCCGGAAAACGAGAGCGCATCATGGATGGATCGCAATGCGGTTGCCAAATACCACTTCAACAATTTTGGCTCCAAGCAGCTGACTCGGTTTGAAATCTACGACGAGCTGAAGAACGTGAAGTGGGATGGTTGTGTGGAAGCGCGCCCCTATCCGCTTGATGTCGATGACTCGACACCCGTCAGCAGCAACAGGGACAGCTATTTCGTGCCGCTGCTGGCACCCGATGCCCCGGACACCGATGCGGGCTGGCGCAAGGATGATTTCATCAACAATTACCTCAGCGATGATGGCGGTGATTGTTCGCGCAGCGACCGGGCAGATGACTCTGCCAAGGGTCGGCAGGAGCGCGTATGCAAGTACAAGGGCTCACGTGCCGACACGAGCGCGCGCTACGGCACGAAGATGGGACCGAATTTCCTGTGTGATGCGCGCCCGCTGACGCCGCTGACCAACAAGAAGGGCGACCTGAACTCTGCCATTGGCCAGCTCACTTCCTATGGTGGCACCAACATCCACGAAGGCGTGATGTGGGGCTGGCGCGTGCTGTCGCCGGGGGCTCCCTTCACGGAAGGCAAGCCCTACAGCGACAACAAGAACAAGAAGATCATGATCGTCATGACCGACGGTTCGAACTTCCACGGGGCCTTCAACAACATGAATGGCTCCTGGTACTCGGTCTATGGCTACGCGTCGGAAGATCGGCTCGGAACCGGGCTTTATTCGACGAACCAGCTTGTCGAAGCCATGAACAACCGCACGCTGGAAGCCTGCAGCAACGCCAAGAAGAAGGGCATCATGGTCTACACGATTGCCTTCGACGTGAATGACCGCGATACCCTTGCGATCATGGAATCCTGCGCGTCCAGCCGGAGCATGGCCTACAATTCGAAATCGACCGGCGACCTGCTGACCGCGTTCGACGACATCGCCAAGAAGCTTGGAGAACTCCGGCTCGCCAAATAGGGCAGGCCCTTCACAGCGCGCGCAGCCAGAACTGCAGCGGCTTCTCGCTCTCGCGCTCTTCGCCGATTTCCTGCCACCCGAGACGCGCCTGCATGCCGAGCACCGGCTGGTATCCGCGCCCGCGCCAGAAATCGTCCAGCGGACGATGGTCCGCCGGGCGGCGCGGATCGTCTTCATCGCGGATCACCGCGCAGAATGCCGTGTAGGCGAACCCGCCAAGCGCGCGCGCCTGCGCCTCGCGATGGTCGAAGAAGGCATGGCCCGCGCCCTGCCCGCGATAATCCGGCAGCAGGATCGATTCCCCGAAATAGAAGATTTTCGACGCGTCGTAGCCGTGGCTTGCAACGGGCGCTGTGAACGCCTCGACCTCGCTGGCGAGTGGCGTCGAGGTCGACGCACCCACGATGCGGCTGCCGTCATAGGCGGCCACCACGAGCGCGCGCGGGTTGTCGCTGTAGCGCGCGAGATATCGCGCTTCGTAGTCTTCGCTGCCCTCGTAGAGATAGGGCCAGTCGCGGAAGATCGAGATGCGCAGCCGCGCAAGATCCGGGATCACCGCCTGCAGCGCGGGGCCTGTCAGCTTTTCAAACCGCAGCGCCATGACAGCTCACACCGGCTGGAAGACTTCGATCACGTCGTCGAAACTCGCTACCGCGTGATGCCCGCAGGATTGAACGCGCGAGTCCAGCTCCGCGCAGAACGCCTCGCTCAGCAGCAGCGGAATGCCGAGCTTCTTGTTGAGCCGGCCCACCCGGTCGGTGAGATTCACGTCCCGCCCGACCACGGTGAAATCGAGCCGCTCGCCGGAGCCGACATTGCCGAACGCCGCCTGCCCGTAGTGCAGCGCGATGCCGATCTCGAACTTCGCGCCCTCGCCGGAACATGCGCCCGGAACCGCCGCGAGCGTCGCCTTGGCAGCCTTCAGGGCGGAGGCCGTCGCCCCTTTCGCCCCGCACTGGCCGTCGGGGAAGATCGCGAGAATGCCGTCGCCGATGAACTTCAGCACGCTGCCGCCATTGGCGGTGACGTTCGGAACGACGCAATCGTAGTAGCGGTTGAGGAGCTCGGCGGTGTCCTCGGCGCTCATGTTCTGGGTGCGGCGGGTGAAGTCGCGCATGTCCACGAACATGATGGCAGACGAAATCCGCGTGACCTCGCCGCGATGCACGGTGCCGGACAGAATGCGCTTGGCCGGCTCCTCGCCCACGTAGATCGACAGAACTTCGCGCATGATCGTGTCGAGCATCCGCAATTCGACAGCCGCCGCAAACGCCGGCAGCGCCATGTTCAGCACGTCCTTGTCGGCCTGCGAGAACATCTCCGGTGAGGTGGTGGAAATCGACAGGGCGTTGACCGTGCCGTTGGTGAACTGCAGCGGCAGCGCGACGTAGTTCGTCACGCCCTTCTCGCGCAGGTCCGGCACGATCCCGAAGGCCTCGTCCGGCGTCTCGTCAATGACGAGATCGACCCAGTCGAGCGTGTCGTGCACGGCCTTGATGGGGCTTGTCTCGTACAGGCCGAGATCGCGTTCGGCCCAATCGTAGGTCGCCGTAGAGATCCCGCCCTCCGGCGTCCAGATGACGCTGCGCGCAATGACGGTCGCCGTTAGCACACGTGTCGAGATCATCAGGCGCGAAATCGGAAGCCCGGCTTCCACGAGGTGTTCGGAAAATCCCTGCGTCAGGCGTTCAACGCCATCGCAGCGCAACCCCTCCGACAAGAGCCACGCAAGCACGGGCGAGGCCCGGTTGGCGATTGCGATCGTGTCATTGCCGACATGCTGGTTCATCGCGGTCCACTCCCCTGTGCCCGCATCATCCCTGACCACCAATATGGGGCTTGGGTCGCCATGCGCAAAGCGCCGGCGGGAAAGTTCAGCGAACCTGCGCGATCCAGTCGTTCAGGTTGTAGTGGGTGGTCACCCGCGAGATCAGCCCGTCATCCACCTCGAAAAACGTGCCCGCGGGGATGGTGTAGCCCTGCCCGCGTGCCGGCGGCAGGCCCTCGTCGGTCTCCAGGTACTCGCCGTGCACGACGAATTCCGCCGCAGCCCGCGTCCCGCTCTCGTTGGTCATGATGACGATGGCGTCGAGCCGCTCGCGGTAGCGCCGGTTCATCCCGATCAGGAACTGCTTGAAGGCCTCCTGACCGATTTCCCGACCGCCCTGGTTGATGTCGTGGGCGACATCCTCGCTCAGGCAGTCGAGCATCCCCGAAATGTCGCGTGCGTTGAACGCATCGTAGTAGCGCGCAACGAGCGCGCGGGTTTCCTCGGGGCTTGCCATGTCAGGGACTCCAATCGGTCACGGGATTTGATCGTCAGTTGCCGGCCAACATGGCCGACGCGCGGGGATAGGTGGGAGCGGCTTGAGCGAGATCAAGCGGCGGGCGTTTTTTCCAAGCTAGGCCAAGGCATCGTTCGGCCCAAGTCCATGGAGGAAACAATGACGACGGCAACTCTTCTCATCATCACCGGCGTTGTCATCGCGTTCGGCGCGTTCGCCTTGACGCTTGCAGGCGTCGACCTCGCGTCAAAGCGCTCGCGCAAGCCCATCGCCTGAACAATTACTTTCAATAGACAGCTCGCAGGGCGCGGTTTTCCGCGCCCTTTTTTTGTCTTCAGCTTTTGAAAATTCCCACCCTGCGACCGCATGGCACGTCAAATCTTATTGCCCGATGACTTCAAGAACATTACATGAACATCATGGCTTCCATGACCCTTCAGCGCAAGCTCGAGATTCTCGCCGACGCGGCAAAGTACGACGCATCCTGCGCCTCTTCCGGCGGCAAGAAGCGCGACAGCCGGGATGGCAACGGCATCGGTTCGGTGACCGGAGCGGGCATCTGCCACGCCTATGCGCCGGACGGGCGCTGTATCAGCCTGCTCAAGATCCTGATGACGAATTTCTGCATCTACGACTGCGCGTTCTGCGTGAACCGCGTAAGTTCGAACGTGGAGCGTGCCCGCTTCACGCCGGAAGAGGTCGTCCACCTCACGCTGGAGTTCTATCGCCGCAACTATATCGAGGGGCTGTTCCTGTCCTCCGGCATCATCCGCTCGCCGGACGAAACGATGGCCGACATGGTTCGCATCGTGCGCACCCTGCGCGAGGAGCATCGCTTTCGCGGCTACATTCACCTCAAGACCATTCCCGATGCGTCACCGGGCTTGGTCGAGGAAGCGGGCCTGTGGGCCGATCGCGTGTCCATCAATGTCGAGCTTCCGACTGACGGCGCGGTTTCGCAGTTCGCGCCGGAAAAGAAGCCGGACCAGATCCGCAAGGCCATGGCCGATGTGCGCCTGCGGCGGGAGGAAAACGCCGACAAGACACGGACTGGCAAGAAACCGCGCCAGTTCGCCCCCGCCGGCCAGTCGACGCAGATGATCGTCGGCGCCGATACCTCCAGCGACGTGACGATCCTGAAAACCTCCACGCGGCTCTATTCGTCCTACCAGTTGAAGCGGGTCTACTACTCGGCGTTCTCGCCGATCCCGGATTCATCCGCCGCGCTGCCGCTCATCAAGCCGCCGCTCATGCGCGAACATCGCCTCTACCAGGCTGACTGGCTTCTGCGCTTCTACGGCTTCAACGTCGACGAGATCGCCGCTGCCGCGCCCGGTGGCGACCTCGATCTTGCCGTCGACCCCAAGCTTGCCTGGGCGCTTGCCAACCGGCATCTGTTCCCGCTCGACATCAACCGCGTCGACAAGGAAACCCTGCTGCGCATCCCCGGCATCGGCACCAAGACGGTGAATCGCATCCTTGCCGCCCGCCGGCACCGCACGCTGCGCTATGACGACCTGAAGCGCATGGGCGCGAACCTGAAGAACGCCAAGCCCTTCATTTCGCTGCTCGACTGGTCGCCGCGCAAGCTTGCGGACGAAGCAAACCTGCGGGCCCGCTTCGCGCCACCGCCGGAACAATTGCAGCTTCTGTGATGCGCACCATCGCACTGCCCGAGATCGGGACATTCGATGCGTGGCGAGAACAGGCACGCGCGCTCGTCAGCGCCGGCATTCCGCCGGAAGACATTGCGTGGTCCTGTGGTGAGCAGGCAAACGACCTGTTCTCGGCCACCGCGAATGGCGGGGAAGAAGGATCGCAGAACGGCGACGCGAAGGCTCCGGCTCTTGCCGTGCCGAAAGCGTTTGTCTCGCTGGCGGGCGATGTCGTGTGGCACGGCGACCCGGAGCGCTTCGCGCGGCTTTACCAGTGGCTCTGGTTCATCGCACGTGATCGCACCCGGTCCCGCGACAGCGCCGATCCGCTCCACACCCGGCTTCAGGCGATGGCGAAGGACGTGCGCCGCGACAAGCACAAGATGACGGCCTTCGTGCGCTTTCGCGAGATCGACCCGCTGACCGAAAACCGCCGTCGCTTCGCCGCCTGGTTCGAGCCGACCCACCGCATCGTGGAGCCGACCGCGCCGTTCTTCGTGCGCCGGTTCGGCGACATGGACTGGACAATCTGCACGCCGACGCTCACCGCGAGCCTCGAAGGCGGCAAGCTGCGCCTTGAACCCGGCAGCACCAAGCCGGACCTGCCCGCCGACGCGACCGAGGACCTCTGGCGCGCCTACTTTCGAAACATCTTCAACCCGGCGCGCCTGAAGCCCGATGCCATGCGCGCCGAAATGCCGAAGAAGTACTGGCGCAACCTGCCCGAAGCCGAACTCATCCCGGAAATGATCGCGACCGCGCAGGCGCGTGCGCGCGAGATGGCGGCGGCCGCGCCAACCTTGCCGCCGGTGCGCGCAGGGCGCATTACCGAGAGGCTGAAGGTCACGACCGAAGCCCCGCCCCCAGTCGGCACGCGGGCAGAATACGAAGCAGCGCTTTCCGGCTGCCGCCGCTGTCCGCTTTGGGAGAACGCAACGCAGGCGGTTCCCGGCGAAGGCCCGCTCGACGCTGAGTTGATGATCGTTGGCGAACAGCCCGGTGACCGCGAGGATCTGGCAGGCCGTCCCTTCGTCGGCCCGGCGGGTCAGCTGTTTGATGCGGTCGCGCAGGAAGCCGGCATCGACCGGTCGCGCGCCTTCATCACCAATGCCGTGAAGCACTTCAAGTTCGTGCCGCGCGGCAAGCGCCGGTTGCACCAGAACCCGAATGCGGGCGAGATCGACCATTGCCGCTGGTGGCTCGACATGGAGCGCAACATCGTCCAGCCCCGGCTGATCCTCGCCATGGGCGGCACCGCCCTGCAATCACTCACCGGGGAGCGCAAGGGCATTCTGTCGCGGCGCGGCAAGATGGAGGAAGCGGCCGACGGCACGCCGCTTTTCGTGACGGTGCACCCAAGCTACATCCTGCGACTTCCGGAACAGCGCCTGCGCGATGCCGAACGCGAGCGCTTCCGCGCCGATCTGCAAGAGACCGCGAGATTGCTGACCAAGCTGGCCGCCTGATCCAGTCACCGGCTCGAGATCGTTCAGCGATTTGTTGAGAGAAGGATTGGTAGCGGAGGACGGACTTGAACCGCCGACACGCGGATTATGATTCCGCTGCTCTAACCAACTGAGCTACTCCGCCCCAAACGGGTCATCCGCTGGCCATGAAGGCCGCAGACGAGCGGGCGATATACGGCGCGCGCGCCGGACGTGTCAAGCTGACGGATGCGCCTTGCGCGGACGATCCGCGCTCATCGCGCGCCTGCCGCTTCCAGGCCGCGGGAACGCGCCGTATCGGGCACGGCATCGAAGGCGGAACGGGTGGCGTCGATGGTGCCGCCGCCCAGCAAGCGGCCGCGCTCGTCCGACAGGTCGTAGAAGGCGCAGGCCTGCCCCGGCGACACGCCGGTTTCCGGCTCCAGCAGTTCCACCGCCGGTGCCCCGTCGACCGTCAGCAGGCGGGCTGCAACGGGCGGGCGCGTGGAGCGGACCTTCACCGCGATGTCCCTTTCGCCGGACAGCGCACCGTCCAGGTTGTCTTCACCGATCCAGTTGACGTCGCGCAGCATGACGATCGCTGTTTCGAGCGCCGTGCGCGGCCCGACGATGACGCGGGCGTTCACCGCATCGAGCGCGACGACATAGAGTGGCTCGCCTGTCGCAACGCCGATGCCGCGGCGCTGGCCGACCGTGTAGCGCAGGATGCCTTCGTGGCGGCCGAGAACGCGGCCATCGAGATGCACGATCTCGCCCGGCTCTGCCGCATCGGGACGCAGCTTCTCGATAACCTGCGAGTACTTGCCGGTCGGCACGAAGCAGATATCCTGGCTGTCGCTCTTTTCGGCGACGGACAGCCCGTACTTGCGGGCAAGCTCGCGGGTCTCGTCCTTGTGCATGTCACCGAGCGGGAAGCGGAGGAAATCCGCCTGCGCCTGCGTCGTGGCATAGAGGAAGTAGCTCTGGTCCCGGTCCGGATCGATGGCGCGGTAGAGCGCGCGGCGCCCGTTGCCTTCCGGCGCGGGGCGCGAGGAAATGTAGTGACCAGTCGCCAGCGCCTGCGCGCCAAGATCGCGCGCGGTGTCCAGCAGGTCGTGAAACTTGATCTTCTGGTTGCAGCTGACGCACGGCACCGGAGTTTCACCGGCGATGTAGCTGTCGGCGAAAGCGTCGATGACCGCTGTCTTGAAGCGCTGTTCGTAGTCGAGCACGTAGTGGGGAATGCCGAGCGTCTCCGCAACGCGGCGCGCATCGTGGATGTCCTGCCCCGCGCAGCACGAGCCCGCGCGGTGCGTTGCTTCGCCGTGATCGTAGAGCTGCAGCGTGACGCCCACCACGTCATAGCCCGCCTCTTTCAGCAGGCCGGCCACGACGGAGGAGTCCACGCCGCCCGACATCGCGACGACGACACGGGTGTCCTGCGGGCGTCCCTGAAGATTGAGATCCACTGCGCTCATAAGTCTCTCGTCCCCGGCGCGCCGATGCAGCACCGTTTATCGCTCGGCAATCTAGGCCTTGGGCAAACAAAAAACCAGCATGTGCAGCCAGAATGCGGCGCTTTATCGGCATGGGGCGCGACCCGGCAGAACCTGCCGCCTGCCCGGCAATGGGTGCCGCTTCCGGCGACCAGCCGCAACGATCTGGCGCGCGTCGAAAATCACAAGTCATTGTTTTATTAGGTATTTTTCTGCCGCCCAACCGATTTGGCACAATTGGCCCGCCGATTGCTGGTGTGACTGCGACCAATTCCGTATGCGCGCTGCGAATGGCAGCCCGCGCGTCGAGGAAAGACCGGCAAGTGACAACAGCAAGCGTGATTTCCTTCCTGCAGCCCGGCATCCAGCCCGGCTTGAAGGCGAATGCAGGTGCAGCGCCCCAGAAGGGCGAGACGCCGTTCGCGCAGTTCATGTCGGCGATCGGGCTCGAGCCGGAGACAGTTCCGGGCCAGCTCGTCGCCGCATCGCGCGCGACCGCCAAGGTTGATGGCGCCGCCACGCGTGCGCAGAAGGGCCCTGCCCTGCCCGCGCCGCTGCAGTTCCTCAAGCTGATCGGCGAGGCGCTCGAGACACAGCTGGCAGAGGGCGGAGACCTCGCCGAACTGGCCGAGGCGGGAGAACTGCCTGCCGAGATCGAAAACCTGCTCCAGCAATTCGTGGACCTGCCTGGCGATGCGCTGGCCCAGTTGGAAAGCCTGATCGGCCCGCAGGCCGTCGCCGGCCTGCAGCAACTGTCGCAGGCAGCCGGTATCGGCACTCAGGCGGATGTTGGTGACATCGCCGGCGTCGACGGGCTCAACACGCCGACCGCCCCAGCGTCCGGCCCGCCTGCGGGCGACGAAATGGCCGACCAGTCAGCAAAGGCACCTGTTGCACCCACGACACCGCCGGCAACACCTCCCGCGCCGGGCACGGCAGATGCGGACGCAGTTCCTGCCTCGACCGCCGCCGCAACAGGCGAGGCCGCCAAAGTTTCGGATACTGCGAGCAAGCCCGCAACGGCACCGGTTGCCGAGCCGAAGGTCGGCGCGGCAGCATCCGTAACGGCCAATGCGGCACAGGCGCAGGCGACCACCGGCGACCAGCCCGAAACACCCGCCACCAAGCCTGCTGGCGAATCCGGCACCAAGCCTGCGGCAGACGCCGCACCGGCACAGGCACGTGCGACGGGGGAAACCGCAGCCAAAACCGGCCTGCCCGCACAGCCGGTCACCGCACGCGCCGGCACCACGGCAGGCAGCGCTGCAAGTGATGACTCCGGCGCGACGGCAAGTGCCACCGCGACGAGTTCTGCGAGCGGCAGCTCGGACGCCGAAACCGTCAACACCGCACGCGAAACCACGCGCAACGGCCTGCGCACGCTGCTTGAAAAGGTAATCGGCACCGGCTCGCAGATGCAGCAGGCGCAAGGTGCAACCCAGCAGGGCAACGACAATTCGCTCGGCGCCACCATCCGCGCCGCCGCAGCCGCGCGGCAGGCCCAGAGTGCGGGTCTCAGCGCCGATGCCCCAACACCCGACATGATCCCGACGGGGGGAACCCCGGCGCAGGCGGACCCGATCCTGATCGCGGGCGACCGCGCCTTGCCGCCGGGCGTGTCCGCGCCGGCGCGCAGCGTGACGCTGCCGGCCTACGGCACATCGCTGCCCGTGGCCCAGCTCGCCGTGACCATTTCCAGCCAAGCGCGCGGCGGCACCCGCCACTTCGACATTCGCCTCGACCCGCCGGAAATGGGCCGGATCGACGTGCGCCTCGAAATGGGACGCGACGGCACGCTCAACGCCCACCTGACGGTGGACCGGCCGGAAACCTACGACGCAATGAACCGCGATGCGCGGCAGCTTGAACGCATGTTGCAGCAGTCCGGCATGAAGCTCGACAACACCTCGCTCCAGTTCTCGCTGCGCGATGGTGGCGAGGGCCGCCACGGCAGCCAGGCGCAGGGCGAGGGTTCATCCAACAATGCCGCCACGGCGTCGCAGCGCGAAGATGATGCAGCAGCGCCTGTTGCACCTGCCTACATGCGCGGCGTGTCCGACGCACTGGTCGATATCGAGGTCTGACGGGCCTGAGGCCCCAACCCAAGGAGTACCGCGTTCATGATCCTGGATGCCATTTCGAGTGCCGCAGGCACCTCATCCGCCGCGAAGGATCGCGCAGGCATTGCCGACAACTTCGACACGTTCCTGCAGATCCTGACGACACAATTGAAGAACCAGAACCCGTTGGAGCCCCTGGACACCAACGAGTTCACGGCACAGCTCGTGCAGTTCTCGCAGGTCGAGCAGCAGATCAAGCAGAACGAGAACCTCGAAGCGATCACGCAGCTTGCCGCAGCGACCGCCGCCACGAACGCCGTCAGCTTCGTGGGCAAGCGCGTCAGCGTGTCGACGACCCAGTCGGAACTGACCAACGGCACCGCCAACTGGCAGTACAGCGCGGCCAAGGATGCCGACGCCGCGAAGTTCACGATCCGCGATTCCGCCGGCAAGGTTGTGTGGACGGGCGAGCGCGACATCTCCAAGGGCGACAACAATTTCACATGGGACGGGCGTGACGCCGGTGGCTTGAAACTGACTGACGGCAACTACACGCTGAGCGTCTCCGCAAAGGACGCCGATGGCGAAACTGTCACGGTCGGCATCGCAGCGGAGGCGATCATCGACGGGGTCGATTTCTCCGGCGAGGAGCCCCTCCTGCTGGCCGGGGACACCACCATTCCCATGAGCAGCGTCAAGCGCATCCACAACCAGTAAGGCAGGCCGCACCGGCGGGACGGGCGTTCTGCGCCCGCTCGCAGGCCCTTAACTTTCCTGAACAAACCCTTGCCATGCCAAGGGAAAATGCCGCTCCACACTTTAGCCAAATTTTAAGCGCGGTCACTTACCGTACTCCACAGTTCTTGTTGCGTATGCGTATGTGTGGAGTATCGATGAGCGAGCTTTCTCGGCCACGGGTCAGGTATGTCATTGGGCCTGACGGGTCACCCCTGACGATTGCCGACCTTCCCCCGGCAAACACCAAGCGGTGGGTGATCAGGCGAAAGGCGGAAGTTGTCGCTGCGGTTCGCGGCGGACTTCTGTCACTGGAAGAAGCGTGCAAGCGCTATACCCTGACAGTTGAAGAGTTCCTCAACTGGCAAAACTCCATCGACCGGCACGGGTTGGCCGGCTTGCGCACCACGCGCATCCAGCAATACCGCCACTAGCAACGTCTGCACGCCGCACTTCTCCGCGGTTGATGAGACGGCAAATCAAGAGGCTGCCTCCGGGCGGCCTTTTCGTGCTTGCCTGACCGGATTTGTTGCCTTCGTGCCCGGTCCATGCCAACCAGAGCCGGCAACATCACGAGGCTTTACCCCCGCGCCATGATCCCGCGTATCATTCATCAGACTTGGCGCGACGCGCACTATTCCAGTGAAAATGGCAGCCCGGAAAGCTGGCGGGAAAACAATCCCGGCTGGGAATACCGCCTGTGGACCGACGACGAGCTGGAATGGTTCGTCAGTGACACGTTTCCCCGGTTCGCGGAGCTGTATCACGCCTACCCGAACCCGGTTCAACGCGCCGATCTCGCCCGCTACATGCTGTTGAAGACGTTCGGCGGCGTCTACGCGGACATGGATACCGACTGCCTCGCCCCGCTTGATCCCATCGCCGACGAAGACCGCGTGGTCGTGTGCGAAGAGCCGCGCGACCACTGGCAGCCTTCGCAAGTGCGCGGCATGAGCCTGCAACTGTTCAACGGTACATTCGCAAGCCCCCAGGGCCATCCGCTCTGGGACGATGTTCTGGAGCGCGCCTGGCGAATGCGGATGGCAATCAGCAAGGACGTGCTGGATTCAACCGGACCGCTCGTCTTTGCTGCCGCAGTCGCAGGCTTTGCGAAGCCTGACGAGATCTCGGTGAACTCCTGCCACCTGTTCAGCCCGAACGGCAAGGACGGCAAACCGGCCAGCGATGTGCGACACGGCGACTACGGACACCTTGGCCTGTCGCGGCACAACTGGGCCGGAAGCTGGTTCTCAGACTACCGAGCCAAGCCGTTCAACAATTTCAAGGGTCGCTTCCGCAAGCGCCGCGCGCAGCGCGATGCCAGGCGCTATCCGAGCCCGGAAGATCAACTTGCGAAGATCGATCGCGAGCGCGCTTTGCGGCCGCTGCCTGCCTACCGCGATGATGCCCCGCCCAGCGTCGCGATCTTCGTTCCCGTCCGCAACGCTGCCCACGCCGTGCGCCTGTTGATGCAGCAGGTTGCCCGGATCGACTATCCCCGCGACAGGTTGCGCGTCGTCTTCGGCGAGGGGCCGAGCACCGATGCGAGCGCCGCCATTCTCCAGCGGTTGAAAGAACGCCACGAAGGCGATTTCGCGGGCTTTGACGTGCTGACTTTCGACGGTCCCGACCGCCGATCGAGCGGGTCGCGCTGGCTGCCGTCCGAGCAGCTTGTCCGCCGGGCCGCCATCGCCAAGGCGCGCAACCGGCTGCTGCGCGAGGGTTTGCGCGATACCGACGAACGCGTCCTGTGGATCGACGCCGACGTCTGCGAATTTTCACCCGGCATCCTGCGCCGGCTGCTTTGCGAGGACGAAAAGATCGTCACGCCCAATTGTGTGCTGGAATGGAACGCACACAGCTTCGATCTCAACGCCTTCCTCCAAACCGCCGAAGTCGTCGAAGTGATCCGTTACAAGCACTACAAGCACGGCCTCATGCAGCCGCCGCCGAACGACTACACCCGCCGCCATCTGCACGAACTTCGATACCTCGAGCGCATCCCCCTGACGGGGGTTGGCGGCACAATGCTGCTGGTCGATGCAGAATTGCACCGCGCAGGGCTGGTCTTTCCCGAAACGCCCTACCGCGAACTGATCGAGACGGAAGCCTTCGGCGTGATGGCCAACGATCTCGGTATCGTCCCCATCGGGCTGCCGAACGTCGAAATCCGGCACGTTTCAGCGTGAATGGGGCGTCAGCGAAGCGCCCGTGAGGCTGCTTGTCCTCCCGATTCGGCACAAACTTTCGCTCTGTTAACCATCCGTTTACCACCAGCTAGGAAATTATTGCCCATCGGGCGGTTGCACCGGCAGGCAAGAATTTCCCCTTCCGCACCTTGCAAGCCGCGCATCCGCCCGCAACTGGCCAGGGGCAACACGTGCTGAATCCGCTGTTCGATTTCCTGAAAAGCCTTGGCGCACCGCGCATTGCCGCGATGGGCGCGGTCTCGCTCGGCCTGCTCGGCTTCCTCGTCTGGTTCGTGATGCGGCTCTCCACATCCCCGCTGGTGCCGCTCTACACCGACCTCACATTCCAGGATTCCAACGCGATCGTGGGCGAACTTGATTCGCGCGCCATCGAATATGACCTGCGCCAGGACGGCGCGGTGATCCTCGTCCCGCGCGACCAGGTCCTGCGCCTGCGCATGGACCTCGCAGCGGACGGCCTCCCGTCAGGCGGCGGTGTCGGCTACGAGATCTTCGACAAGGGCGACAGCCTCGGCGCGACGAGCTTCGTCCAGAACGTCAATCACCTGCGCGCGCTGGAAGGTGAACTTGCCCGCTCGATCCGCACCATCAAGGGCGTGCAGGCCGCGCGCGTGCACCTCGTGCTGCCCGAGCGCCAGCTCTTTGCCCGTGACCGCACCGAACCCTCTGCCTCGATCGTCCTGAAGTCCCGAGGCATGATGGAAATGTCGCAGATCAAGGCGATCCAGCACCTCGTTGCCTCCGCCGTGGAAGACCTGTCTCCGGGCCGGGTGTCCGTCGTCGACGAGCGCGGCAAGCTGCTCGCATCTGCTGAATCCAACGATGCCTTTGCCATGTCCGCCACCCTCGACGAACGCCGCGTCGAGATCGAGCATCACCTGCGCAACAAGGTCGAGGCGCTGGTCGCCTCCGTGGTCGGCAACGACCGCGTGCGGGTGCGCATCGCAGCCGACATCAACACGACCCGCACCACCGAGACCGCCGACATCTATGATCCGGCCGGTCGTGTGGTGCGCTCCACCCAGACCCGCGAAGAGCAGAACACATCCAGCGAACCTGTCGCCAATGACGGCGTGACGGTGGGCAACGAACTCCCCGGCGCCAACCAGAATGGCGCTGATGACGGCAACGCGACCCAGGCCGGCAACACGACGGAAGAAGTCGTCAACTACGAGATTTCGCGCACCACCCGCACCCAGGTGCAGGAAGCAGGCAACCTGCGCCGCCTCTCCGTCGCGGTGGTCGTCGACGGAGTCTACAGCACCGGCAACAACGGCGACGTCGTCTACCAGGAGCGCACCCAGCAGGAACTCGACCGAATCTCGGCGCTGGTGCGCAACGCCGTCGGCTACGACGAGAGCCGTGGCGACAGCATCGAGGTCGTGAACCTGCGCTTTGCCGACAACCCTGTCTCGCTTGCAGCGGCTGACGAGGGTGGCTTCCTGACCTTCACCAAGGAAGACTACTTCTCGATTGCAGAGATGGTGGTGCTGTTGATCGTCGGCCTGCTCGTCCTGCTGCTGGTGGTGCGTCCGCTGGTGCGCCGCATCCTGGCCGAACAGCCCAAGCCCGAGGCCGACAAGGCCGCGCAGCTGACCGACCAGAGCGCTGACGCGGCCGCCGCCCTGCCCGCGCCGCAGGCAGAACGCGCGCCCGCGCCCAAGCCCGAATTCCTGGAAGCCGCGAAAGCCGCCGGCAGCGTCCAGGCGGAAGTCATGGAAGAAGTCGGCCAGATCGTCGAATCCAATCCCACTGAAGCCGTCAACGTGCTGCGTCACTGGATCCAGGAGGCGGCATGAGCCAGCAGGTCGCCACCATCGATCCGACGACCCCGACCGTCCGCGATATCGACGCCAACACACCGCTAACCTCGATTTCCGGATCGGAGAAGGCGGCCATCGTGTTGCTCGCGCTCGGCCAGGAACATGGCCGTGCCGTCTGGGCTGCATTCGATGACGACGAGGTGCGCCGCATCTCGATCGCCATGTCCAGGCTCGGCAAGGTCTCCCCGGAAATCGTCGAGCAGCTGCTCGGTCAGTACATCATGGAGCTCGGCAAGGCCGGTGCGCTCGTCGGCAACTTCGAGAACACCGAGCGCCTGCTGGTGCAGTTCCTTCCCGAGGATCGCGTCAACGCGATCATGGAAGAAATCCGCGGCCCCGCCGGGCGCACCATGTGGGAGAAGCTGTCCAACGTTCAGGAAGACGTTCTCGCCAACTACCTGAAGAACGAGTACCCGCAGACCATCGCAGTGGTGCTTTCAAAGATCCGCGCCGAACACGCCTCGCGCGTTCTCTCCATCCTGCCGGAGGAACTGGCGCTGGACGTGGTCGCCCGGATGCTGCGCATGGAATCGATCCAGAAGGACATCCTGGACAAGATCGAGCAGACCCTGCGCATCGAGTTCATGGCCAACCTCTCGCAGACGCGCCGCCGCGATGCGCACGAGTTGATGGCCGACATCTTCAACAACTTCGACCGACAGACCGAGAGCCGGTTCCTGACCGCGCTGGAGGAAGACAACCGCGAAGCCGCCGACCGCATCAAGCAGCTCATGTTCACCTTCGACGATCTCGGCCGCCTCGATGCCGCCGGCATGCAGACGCTCATGCGCAGCGTCGACAAGGACAAGCTCGCCATCGCCCTGAAGGGTGCCAGCGAAAAGATGCGCGACTTCTTCATGGAGAACATGTCGCAGCGTGCCGCCAAGATGCTTCAGGAAGACATGGACGTTCTGGGGCCGGTGCGCCTCAAGGACGTCGACGAGGCACAGGGAAGAATGGTCAACATGGCCAAGGACCTCGCCGCACGCGGCGAGATCCAGATCAGCAAGAAGGGTGGCGAGGACGAGATGGTCTACTGACCATCCGCCTCTGGTTGAGAGTTGAAAGTGGAAATGATGGCAAAGCCCGCTCCGTACATGTTCGACGAGGTCTTCGCGATTGCGCAGACCGGCGAACCCGAGCCCGAGCGTTATGAGGAGGAAGACCTCAAGAAGGCCGCCCATGACGCGCGCCAGGAAGGCTATGCCGCGGGCGAAGCCGCCGGCCGCGCTGCCGCGACCGCGCGCATCGAAAACCAGCTTGCCAAGGCCTGCGACCGACTGTTCGACACCCTGCCCGGCCTGATCGCCGCCTCCGACGCCCACCGCCACATGGCCGAGGATGCCGCTGTCGACGTTGGCGTTCAGATGGCCCGCAAGCTGTCGCGCGCGCTCGTTGCCCGCTACCCGCTGGTCGAGATCGTCGACCTGTTCCGGCAGGCCATCGACGAGGTCCGCACCATTCCCCACATCGTTCTACGCGTGCACGAATCCCTGTCCGAACCGCTTTCGGAACGCGTCGACAAGCTTGCGCGCGAAACCGGCGTGCAGGGTCGCATCGTCGTGCTCGGCGACCCGGACATCATCCCCGGCGACGCACGGCTCGAATGGGCTGACGGCGGCATGGTTCGCGACAGCGCAGAACTGGAAGCCAGCATCGAGGACGCCGTGAAGCGCTTCGCACTGCGCCGCCCGCAGGCGCGCCCCGGCCGCCCCGAACCCATGGCCGACGACGTGAGCGGCGGCCCGGGCGACGACACGCAAAATTCACCGCAAGACGGCCAGGAGGCCTGACCCCATGTCCGACGAAACAGATACCCCGTTCGGCGAGATCGGCGACCTGCCGGCAGGCGGTGCGTCCCACTCGCATGACCACGACGACGACAGCGGCCACCACACCGCCGGCGAGCTGGAAGCCGTCTTCGACATACCGGTGAAGGTTTCCGCCGTGCTGGGCCGCTCGCGCATGGAGGTGAACGACCTCCTGAAGCTCAGCGAGGGCTCCATCGTCGAACTCGACCGCAAGGTCGGTGAAGCCATCGACATCTACGTCAATGACCGCCTCGTGGCGCGCGGCGAAGTCGTGCTCGTTGAAGAGCGCCTCGGCGTGACCATGACGGAAATCGTGAAGGACGAGCGCGCCTGAGTGCGGCTCGCGGGAGATTGAGCGATGAGACTGCTGATTGCCGGAACGCTGAAGGGTCAGCTCACCGAAGCCACCCGGATCGCCATGAGCAAGGGCGCGAAGGTTGTCCACGCCGAGACGGTCGACCAGGCGCTCGCCACGTTGCGCGCCGGACAGGGTGCCGACCTGGTGATGATCGACGTGATGCTCGATGTCGCCGATCTCATCACCAAGCTGTCGGCGGAACGCTTCCACGTTCCCGTCGTCGCCTGCGGCACCGATACCGACACCCGCGCTGCCGTGACCGCCATCCAGGCCGGGGCCAAGGAATACATCCCCCTTCCCCCGGACCCGGAACTGATTGCCGCCGTCCTTGCCGCAGTCGCCGATGAGAGCCATGCGCTCATCTACCGCGATGCCAACATGGCCGGCGTCGTGCGCCTCGCCGAGCAGATCGCTGGCGCCGACGCCTCGATCCTGATTTCCGGCGAGTCCGGCACCGGCAAGGAGGTTCTCGCCCGCTTCGTGCATCGCAAGTCCAAGCGCAACGAGAAGCCGTTCATTTCCATCAACTGCGCCGCCATTCCCGAAGCGCTGCTGGAATCGGAACTCTTCGGCCACGAGAAGGGCGCCTTCACCGGCGCCGTCGGGCGGCGCATCGGCAAGTTCGAGGAAGCCAACGGCGGCACCCTGCTGCTCGATGAAATCTCCGAGATGGACGTGCGCCTTCAGGCGAAGCTCCTGCGCGCCATCCAGGAACGCGTGATCGACCGTGTCGGCGGCACGCGCCCCGTCCCCGTCGATATCCGCATTCTGGCGACCACCAACCGCAACCTGGCCGATGCGGTGAAGGCCGGGACCTTCCGCGAGGACCTGCTCTACCGCCTCAACGTGGTGACGCTGAAGATTCCGCCGCTGCGCGAGCGCCCGGAAGACGTGCTCGCACTGGCAGACCATTTCGCCCACAAGTATGCCGAAGCCAACGGCATGGACGAAAAGCCGCTGTCGGCGGACGCGCGCCGCGAACTGGTACGCAATCGCTGGGTCGGCAACGTGCGCGAGCTGGAAAACACCATCCACCGCGCCGTGCTGCTGTCGATGGGTGGCGAGATCGGGCCAGAAGCCCTTGCCATGCCGGATGGCGCGAGCCTCTCCTCCGGCGATGCCGCCTCGCAGGCGGCGATGACGGCGGAGGCCGTGACCCGCAACCTCGTGGGCCGCACCGTGGCCGACGTGGAGCGCGATCTCATCCTCGACACGTTGGACCATTGCATCGGCAACCGGACCCATGCCGCCAACATTCTCGGCATCTCCATCCGCACGCTGCGCAACAAGCTGAACCAGTATTCGGCCGAAGGTCACGACATCCCGCAGCCGGGCGAAAGTCGCTCCGTCGCCTGACTTTTTTCGTCCGCTCCGCGGCCCGATTAACCATCGGTTAACCATGAACCCGGCAAAAATTGCCGGGTACACCGGGCCACGGGAACATTGATGAGCGACACCAGCAGAGCCAGCGCACGCACCGCCGAGGGAGGGGGCGTCCCCACCTTCCGCGAGATCGTGGATTTCATCCGCCGTGGTGATATCGCGCTCGCGCTCGGCGTGATGACGATCCTCGTCGTCCTCATCATGCCGATGCCGCCGTTCGCGCTCGACATCATGCTGGCGATCTCGATCATCTTTTCGGTCCTGATCCTGATGACCGCGCTGTTCATTCGCGGCGTCCTGGAATTCTCAGCCTTCCCGACCGTGCTGCTGGTCGCGACCATGCTGCGCCTGTCGCTTAACCTCGCCTCCACCCGACTGATCCTCGCCAACGGCCACGAAGGCACGTCAGCGGCTGGCCGCGTCATCGAGGCTTTCGGCAACTTCGTGATGGGCGGCAACTTCGTGATCGGGCTGATCGTCTTCGCGATCCTCGTCACGGTGAACTTCGTCGTCATCACCAAGGGTTCGGGCCGTATCGCGGAAGTCGCCGCGCGCTTCTCCCTCGATGCCATGCCCGGCAAGCAGATGGCGATCGACGCCGACCTGTCCGCCGGTCTCATCGACGAGGAAACCGCCAAGACCCGCCGCCGCAACCTCGAAGACGAAAGCGCCTTCTACGGCGCCATGGACGGTGCCTCGAAGTTCGTGCGTGGCGATGCCATCGCCGGCCTCATCATCACCTTCATCAACGTGATCGGCGGCATCATCATCGGCGTCGGCCAGATGGACCTGAGCTTCGCCGAAGCCAGCGCCTCTTACACGCTGCTGACGGTCGGTGACGGCCTCGTCTCGCAGGTGCCCGCGCTCATCGTCTCCATCGCTGCCGGCCTTCTGGTTTCCAAGGCCGGCGTCAGCGAGGATTCCGATACCGCCCTCGTCACCCAGCTTTCCAGCTACCCCAAGGCCCTTGGCATGACGTCCGGCGTCATGGCCGGTCTCGCCCTGCTGCCGGGCATCCCGCTGCTGCCGTTCCTTGGCCTGTCGGCTGCGGTCGGCGCGATGGCGTGGTCGACGAACAAGTCGAAGCAGAACGCCGTCGTCGAGGCCGAGCAGAAGGAGTTCGAGGCAGCCCAGCCCGTGGTCCCGGCGGAAGAGCCGATCTCTGCCGCGCTCGCCATGGACGACATCAAGCTGGAAGTCGGCTACGGCCTGCTGCCGCTGGTCAACTCGGCTGACGGCGAGGACCGCCTCACCAACCAGATCAAGGCGCTGCGCCGCCAGCTTGCGCAGGAACTGGGCTTCGTCATGCCGCCGGTGCGCGTGCTCGACAACGTGCAGCTCGAGGCCAACGACTACTGCGTGCGCATCAAGGAAGTCGATGCCGGGTCCGGCACCATCTTCCCCAATCAGGTGATGGTGATGGACCCCGCGGGCGGCCAGATCGACCTGCCCGGCTTCCACACGGTGGAGCCGACATTCGGCCTGCCGGCGACCTGGTGCGAGGAAAGCCAGCGCGACCGCGCCGAGATGAAGGGCTACACCGTCGTCGACCCGGCGACAGTCATCTCCACGCACCTTACCGAGTCCATCAAGGCCAACATGTCGGAACTGCTGTCCTACGCCGACGTGTCCAAGATGCTGGCGGACTTGCCGGGCGACCAGCAGAAGCTGGTGGACGACATCGTACCGGGGCAGGTCTCCATGTCCGCGATCCAGCGCGTGCTGCAATACCTGCTTGCCGAGCGTGTCTCGATCCGCGACCTGCCGACGATCCTCGAAGGCATTGCCGAGGCCGCGTCCTTTGCCCGTTCCCCGCAGGCCATCGCCGAGCACGTTCGCTCGCGGCTTTCGCGCCAGCTCTGCGCGCAGCACATGGCGCCGGGCGGCTACCTGCCGATCCTGTCGCTGTCGCCCGACTGGGAGCACGCCTTCTCGCAGTCCCTCGTCGGCGAAGGCGAGGAGCGCCAGCTCGCCATGGCGCCGTCCAAGCTCCAGAACTTCGTGCAGAACGTGCGCGATTCCTTCGAGCAGGCCGCCCGCGACGGCGAACTGCCCGTGCTGATGACGAGCGCCGCCAACCGCCCGCACGTACGCGCCATCGTCGAGCGGTTCCGCCCGCAGACAACCGTCATGTCCCAGAACGAGGTGCATATCCGCGCTCGCCTGAAGACGCTCGGCAACGTCGCCGACACCCGGGCCGCCGCCTGACGGCGTTTCGCGCGCGCTCCACCGCTTGACCGCGCCGCCGATCCTGCGCCAACTGGCGCGATGAATACGATACCGCTGACTGTCAACGGCCTGACCGAGCTTCCCCACGGCATGATCGCTTCCATCGCGACCATGCTTGAAATGAAGGCACCCCCCAAAGGCTTCGCGCCGATGCGCTCGCCCTTCGGCTATTCGCTGGAGCGCCTGAAGGGCGCCGACGTGGACCGCTACCTCACGCTCTACCGCGATATTGGCGGGCCGTGGCTCTGGTACTCCCGGCTGATCCTGCCCGAGGACGAGTTGCGCGCCATCCTCGATGATCCGCGCGTCGAGGCCTACGCCATGACAGGCGGCGGACGCGATGTGGGCATCCTCGAACTCGACAACCGCGTCTCGGGGGAAACCGAACTGGCTTTCCTCGGCCTGACGCCGAAGCGCGTCGGCGCAGGCTTTGGCCGCTACCTGATGAGCGAGGCGATCAACCGCGCCTTCATGCGCGGCATCCGCAGGCTGTGGGTCCACACCTGCACGCTGGACCACCCCAAGGCCATCGACTTCTACAAGGCATCCGGCTTCGAGCCATATGCCATCGGCATCGAGATTGCAGACGACCCGCGCGTCACCGGCCTGCTGCCGCGCGATACGGCTCCGCATGTGCCGATCATTGCCGAACGCGTCGTGATCTGAAGGGCCATCGATGACTTCCACCCACGACTACGAGGACGACCCGCGCAACGCCACGATCCTGATCGACGTGAACGGCGAATTGAAACACCGCGCCGAGGCCACCGTCTCGGTCTTCGATTCCGGCTTCATCCTCGGTGACGGCGTCTGGGAAGGCCTGCGCGTCATGGATCGTGGCGTCGCGTTTCTCGATGCCCATCTCGACCGACTGTTCGAAGGCGCCAAGGCCATCGACATGGATGTCGGGCTGACGCGCGCGCAACTGGCGGACCGCATCTTCGCCTGCCTTGCCGCCAACGACATGCGCGACGGCGTGCACATCCGCCTCATGGTGACGCGTGGCATCAAGCGCACGCCATATCAGGACCCGCGCGTGACCATCGGTCCCGCCACCGTCGTCATCATTCCCGAGTACAAGGAAGCGAAGCCGCAGGTGCGCGCCCGCGGCATCTCGCTCTTCACCGTGCACGTGCGCCGCACCGGCCCTGCCGAGCAGGACCAGAAGCTGAACTCCCATTCCAAGCTCAACTGCATCCTCGCTTGCATCCAGGCGGCCAAGGCCGGCGCGGACGAGGCGCTGATGCTGGACCCGGACGGGTTCGTCGCCACCTGCAACTCGACGCACTTCTTTATCGTGCGAAAGGGCGAGGTCTGGACCTCGACGGGCGACTACTGCCTCGGCGGCATCACCCGCGCCAACGTAATCCAGGTCGCGCAAGAATCCGGCCTCACCGTTCGCGAGAAGCGGTTCTCCCTGACGGACGTCTACGGCGCGGAGGAAGCCTTCGTTACCGGCACATTCGCGGGCCTCGTGCCCGTGCGCGAAGTCGACGGGCGCACCATCGGCAAGCCGGGCGAGGACACCGTTACCGCCGGACCCCTGACCCAGACGCTGTCGGATGCCTACAAGGCGCTGGCGGCGCGCTCCATCACCAGACAGGACACTTCCAGATGAGCGATACCGATATCGAGATCATCCGTGAGGACGGCGAGACCAAGGGGCGCTACATCGCCCGCATTCCCGGAAAGCCGGATGCCGAGCTGACCTATTCGAAGGCCGGGCCGTCACGCATCATCATCGACCACACCGGCGTGCCCGATGCCCTGCGCGGACTTGGCGTTGGCAAGGTGCTGGTGGAACGCGCGGTGAAGGATGCCCGCGAGGCCGGCATCAAGGTGCTGCCGCTGTGCCCCTTCGCCAAGGCGATGATCGAAAAGACCCCGGAATGGCAGGACGTGCTGTGAACGATCCCGTCCGCATCGCCATGTGGTCGGGTCCGCGCAATATCTCGACCGCGATGATGCGCAGCTTCGGCGCGCGCCCCGACAGCTTTGTCACCGACGAGCCGTTCTATGCCGCCTACCTCGATGCGACGAATCTCGACCACCCGATGCGCGATGACATCATCGCCGATGGCGAGCAAGACCCGCACAAGGTCGCGGACTGGCTCACCGGCCCGGTGCCGGGTGGCAAGTCGGTCTTCTACCAGAAGCACATGACGCACCACATGATCCCGTCGGTCCCGCGCGAGTGGATGGGCAAGGTGTCCCACGCGTTCCTGATCCGCGAACCCGAGCGCGTTCTGGCGTCCTACGTCGCCAAGCGCGAGCGCGTCGAACTCGCCGATATCGGCTTCGTCGTCCAGGCAGAACTTTTCGACATGGTGGCCGACATGCTGGGCGAGGCACCGCCCGTCATCGCCGCCCATGACGTGCGCGAGAATCCGGAATCGATCCTCAAGCAGCTTTGTGAACGGCTGGGCGTGACCTTTCTGCCCGACATGCTGTCATGGAAGCCCGGCATCCACGCCACCGACGGCATCTGGGCGAAACACTGGTATCATCAGGTCGAGCGTTCGACCGGCTTCGCACCGCCCGCAGAAAAAGACGCAGGTCTCCCGGTCCTGCCCGCGCACCTGCAACACATCGCGGACGAGGCGCGCCCGCATTACGAGCGGCTCGCACGCCACAGCCTGCGCCCCTGAGCCCGCGCCCTTGGCGGGTCAGTCACACGTCCTCACAAGCGCACGGACGCAGACACGCTTCAGGCCCGTGGCGGTGTTATCCGCCACGTGCCCGGAGCAAGGTGTCGTTTTTGGTGGAACGTCAGCCCTGGAAGGCGAGACGTCCGGCCAGTGCGTCCATTTCCGCCTGATCGCGCTGCGCTTCGGCTGCACGTTCACGGTCGGTGGAGCGCTCCTCGAGAATCTCGATCTTCTTGAGATCTTCGAGCGCCTCGGCCAGCGCATCCTGCGCATCGCGCAACTGGCCGTCCAGTTCGCCTGCCGAGGCAAGCACGTTATCGCGGCGCTGCATCGCGGCGCGTGCAAATGTCGGATATGCGAAATGACCGATATCGGTCACCCCCGCGCGGCTTTCCTCGTCCTTGATCTGGCGCTCCAGATCATCCGCCATGCGGTGGAACTCGGAAATCATGGTCTCGATCTGCGCCAGGTGGCGGCGTTTCTCATCAACCTGAAAACGCTTGAATCGAATCAAGCTTTCTCGCGACTTCATGGCCTCACTCCTTACTCATCAGCCTTACCAGCCCCGGTGACCCCAACAATGGCTGCAAGTTTCCGGTAGCCTTCGTCTATCGTCGTTGCCTCGTCCTTGGCTTGGCTCAGGAATTCTTCCAGCGGTGCGTTGAGGACGATTGCCTCATCGACCAGCGGGTCGCTCCCCTTCCTGTAGGCACCAAGCCGTATCAACTCCTCCATGTCCGCATAGGTGGCGAGCAGATTGCGCGCCCGCTTGATGGCGGGACGGTACTCGGCTGCCGACGATTCAGGCATGGTACGCGAAACCGATTTCAGAATGTTAACGGCGGGGTATCTTCCGCGCTCCGCGATCGATCTTTCCATCACAATGTGTCCGTCGACGATGGAACGAACCGCGTCCGACACCGGTTCATTGTGGTCGTCGCCATCGACGAGCACGGTGAAAAGCCCGGTGATGTTGCCGCTGCCGGCCGGCCCGGGACCTGCCCGCTCCAGCAGGCGCGGCAATTCTGTGAAGACGGTCGGCGTATAGCCTTTGGCAGTGGGCGGCTCGCCGCTGGCAAGGCCGATTTCGCGCTGTGCCATGGCAAATCGCGTCAGCGAGTCCATCATCAGCAGCACGTTCTTGCCCTGGTCGCGGAAATATTCCGCGACCGTCATGGCCATCATCGCAGCCTGCCGGCGCATCAAAGCGGGTTCGTCCGAGGTCGCGACGACGACGCAGGCGTGCTTGAGACCCTCTTCGCCAAGATCGTCCTGCAGGAACTCCTGGACCTCGCGGCCACGTTCGCCCACCAGACCGATGACCGTGACATCGGCATCGGTATTGCGAGCGATCATGGAAAAGAGCACCGACTTGCCGACGCCGGAGCCTGCAAAAATGCCCATGCGCTGCCCGCGGCAGCACGTTGCAAACGTATTGAGCGCGCGCACGCCAAGGTCGATCGGTTTGCCGACGCGCTGTCGGGTGTGTGCCGCCGGCGGCTTTGCGCGCAGGTGGTAGGGATCGGCGCCGCCATCCATGCGGCCCTTGCCGTCCATCGGCCGCCCGCGTCCGTCGATCACCCGGCCAAGCCAGCCGTTGGTCGGCCGGATGACCGGGTCTTCATCCTCCACCACGGCGCGGCAACCCATCCGCACGCCTTCGAGCGGGTCGAGCGGCAGGGCCAGCGCGCGCTCACCGCGAAAGCCCACCACTTCGCAATAGACAATGTGATCCTCGGTGTCGGCGATCCGCAGCCGCGAGCCAACGCGCATCTGCCGCACCGGCCCGGCCACCTCCACCAGCAAGCCCTGCAGCGCCGCCACACGGCCGAAAAGCTCCACCTCGCCGATGGTCTCGACGTCGGCCGAGAGCGCGCGCAGGCGCTCGCTCGACTTCGTCGGCGCCGAAGATGGGGCTGAACGGGCGGCGGAAACCATTTGTTTACGATCTCCGAAAATAATGTGGATGAACGGCGCCCCGCGCCGCGATCCCCAAAACAGTTACCGAAAACGGGTGAACCGCCTGCAAACGGCGAGTCGGATGAATCATCTGCACTCCGTTCTTAAAGTAATTTGTTAACCATATTGGGGCCAAAATCATTCAGTTTTTCAGTGCTCTGGGGCGATTCGCGTAACTCGGAGTCTAACGTAAAAGTTGACGCGAATCAGTTTTTGTTAACCATTGGGCGTTAACAATCGGATTCGCAGGCCGCGGCAGGCACGGGGACTCGCAAGGAATGCGAGTGAGCCTCGCCCAGGATAGGCAGCGGAAGGGATTTTCAGTATGCGGATTTTGCTGATCGAGGACGACAGCGCGACAGCGCAGAGCATCGAGTTGATGCTCAAGTCGGAGAGCTTCAACGTCTATGTGACGGATCTCGGCGAGGAAGGAATCGACCTCGGCAAGATCTATGACTACGACATCATTCTCTTGGATCTCGGGCTGCCGGACATGAGCGGCTACGAGGTTCTCAAGACCTTGCGCCTTTCAAAGGTGAAGACGCCGATCCTCATTCTCTCGGGCAATTCCGGGGTCGAGGACAAGGTTCGCGGTCTCGGCGTCGGCGCCGACGACTACATGACCAAGCCCTTCCACAAGGACGAGCTGGTCGCGCGCATCCACGCCATTGTCCGTCGCTCCAAGGGTCACGCCCAGTCGGTCATCACGACCGGAGACCTCACCGTCAACCTCGACACCAAGACGGTGGAAGTCGCCAGCCAGCGCGTGCACCTGACCGGCAAGGAATACCAGATGCTGGAGCTGCTCTCGCTGCGCAAGGGCACGACGCTGACCAAGGAAATGTTCCTGAACCATCTCTATGGCGGCATCGACGAGCCGGAGCTGAAGATCATCGACGTCTTTATCTGCAAGCTGCGCAAGAAGCTCTCCACCGCAACCGGCGGCAAGAATTACATCGAGACCGTCTGGGGCCGCGGCTACGTCCTGCGCGATCCCGAAGACGAGATGGCAGCCTGACGCAACGCTTCAGGCAAGCAACCAAGAAAAACCCCGCAGTCGGAACCGGCTGCGGGGTTTTTCTTTTGTCTGTCAGCCACTTGAGGCTTCAGCCCGATTCAGAATCCCGCCTCTGGCAAAGCGGACTCTAAGCCTGAACTTCAGCGCGGGCGAACACCCGTGATCGGGAGAACATTCGATCCAGCACGTGTCGCAGAAACCGGGCTTGCCGCAGGCGCAGCGGCGCCGCTGCCGATGCCGCCGAAGGCACCGCCATTTGCGGCCAGTCGCATGGCCGGCCGTTCAGCCGCCTTGCCGTGTCCGTTGGGCCGGTAGATGCCGCGCCCACCCTGCTGCGGAACGAAATCCGTGGTCAGGCCGACAACCGTCTCGGCTGCACCCAGGACCAGGTAGCCGTCGGGAGCGAGAACCCTGGAAATGCGGTTCAGCACGTCGAGTTTCGTCTGCGCATCGAAGTAGATCAGCACGTTGCGGCAGAAAACGACGTCGAACTGGCCGAGATTGGAGAAATTCTCCAGCAGGTTCAGCGTGCGGTACTGCACCATGGCGCGAATGGCCGGGTTCAGCTGCCACATCTCGCCCTGCTGCTCGAAATACTTGAGCAGCATCTGAACGGGCAGGCCGCGCTGAACCTCGAACTGGCTGTAGAGACCGGCGCGAGCCTTTTCCAGCACCTCGTTGGACAGGTCGGTGCCGATGATCTCGGTGCGCCAGTTGGGAAGCTGCGGGGCCATCTCCTTCAGGATCATGGAGATCGAGTAGGGTTCCTGGCCCGTGGACGCTGCCGCGCACCACACCCGCAAGCGCTTGTTCACGCCGCGCGTCTTGATGATGTCGGGCATCACCTGGTCGCGAAACTGGTCGAAGGGCGTCTTGTCGCGGAAGAAGAACGACTCGTTTGTCGTCATCGCTTCCACGACAGCGTTTTCCAACGCCCGGTTGCGGCCTGCGCGCAGCTCGCGCGCGACCTCGCCAATGTCCTCGATGCTGTTGCGGCGAAGGATCGGCTTCAGCCGGCTTTCGAGGAGATATTCCTTGTCGGCGGCGAGCGCGAGGCCCGAACGCTGCTTCAGGAAGGTCTGGAAAAAGGCAAAATCTGCGGGTGTCACGCGAGCGCCCCCATGGCGAGACTGTTGATCTTTCTGCCGATTTCTTCGACCGTCATAAGTGCCGCGCTGGCGCCGGACTGGGCCACGGCCCCCGGCATGCCCCACACGACGCTGGATTCCTTGTCCTGCGCGAGGATCGTGCCGCCGGCATCGGCAATGCTGACCGAGCCGTTGGCCCCGTCACATCCCATACCCGTCAGCACCACGCCGAGCACGGCGGAATTCCACACCGTCGCAGCCGATTGGAAGAGCGGATCGACCGCCGGCTTGCAGAAGTGCACGGGCGCATCGTCGGTCAAGCGGATCTTCGGCGCGGCGCGCGTGCCTGCCACGATCATGTGCTTGCCGCCCGGCGCGACGTAGATGCGGCCCGGAACAATCGGTTCGCCGTTTTCGGCCTCGGCAGCCGGGATGCGCGCGGCGCGCGTCAGATGCTCGGCCAGGATGGCGGTGAACGTCGCCGGCATGTGCTGGGTAATCAGGACCGGCATCCGCTTCCAGATATCGGAAGAAAGCGTCCCCAGGAGCTTGGCAAGCGCCGGCGGGCCGCCGGTTGAAGAACCGATAACCAGCGCGGTGGGCCGGATGCGCGAGAATGACCGGTGCTTGATCGGCTCGCCGGCACCACCTGCGGGCGCAAGGCCCGGCGAGGGCGCAGCGGTCGCGGGACGCGCAGCAGCCGCACCCGGCTTGGCAGACGGCGGCGTGCTGAAGGGCACGCGTGCCTGCGGACGGCCGGCGGCGGCAGCACCCAGCGCGCGGATCTTCTCGATCAGCTCGCGGCGGAAATCACTGGAGGTCGAGACCCCGGAATTGGTCTCGGGCTTGGGCACGTAGTCGGCCGCGCCAAGCGACAGCGCCTTGAGGCTGATCTCGGCATTGCGGCGCGTCAGGGTCGATGCCATGACGATCTTCACGCCCGGGCAGGCCTTGAGCAGCAGCGGCAGCGCCGTCAGCCCGTCCATCTCGGGCATCTCGATGTCGAGAACGATGACGTGCGGTTTGTCCTGCGGCGCTTTTTCAACCGCGACCTGGCCGTTGCGATAGCTGCCGACCAGTTCGATACCGTCTTCCTCGTTGACCCAGCGGGTGACCATGCCGCGCACGACGACGGCGTCGTCGACCACGCAGACACGAATGGCGTTGGCGGCCGAGGCCGGTGGAGAAGTGGGACGGGTGGCGGTCAGTGTCATCGGTCTCGGTCCTGGAGGCGTGAGCACCGGCGAACCGGCTGGAAAGGAAACAGGCCGCCCGAGGGCGGGCAACCCGTCGTCAGGCCAGCAGTCCAGTCTGGAGCAGCTTGGCTTCGACGATTTCGCGGTCGAACGGCTTCATGATGTATTCGTCGGCACCCGAGCGCAGCGCGCGGGCGATCTTGCCGATGTCATTTTCCGTCGTGCAGAAAACGACCTTCGGCGCATCGCCACCGGGCAGCGAGCGAATTTTTTCCAGGAAGGAAATGCCGTCCATTCGCGGCATGTTCCAGTCGAGAAGGATCGCATCCGGGAAGGCATCCGCGCAGGCATCAAGCGCGGTATCGCCGTCCTCGGCTTCGCTGACCATGAAGCCGAGATCTTCAAGGATGCGCCGAGCGACTTTCCGGATAACGCTGGAATCGTCGACGACAAGGCATGTTTTCATCGGGTATCCCCGTACGCTGAACTACAACTCACCACCCGGCATCCTATCGCCGGCATCTTGCCAAAAGCTTACGCGGCGACTGGCTCGCTGGACATCGCGAGCACGCGCGACACGTCGAGCAGAACCATCAGCTGGCCTTCCAGCCGGCACACGCCGGTGGCAATCTCGGCCCACTTGCTGTCGAGGTTCGTCGGCGTCGCCTCGATGGCGGAATTCTGCAGGCGCATCACCTCACCGACCTCGTCGATGACGAGACCGTAGGATTCGCCTTTGTGCTCAATGCCAACAGCCATCGGCAGCGCATCCTTCTCGCGCAGCGGCAGGCCGAGCTTGCGGCGCATGTCGATGGCCGTGACGATACGCCCGCGCAGGTTCAGCACGCCGGCAATGTCACCGCGCGCCTGCGGCACCGGGGTCATGTTCTGCGGGATGAACACGTCATGCACGTCGTTGATGTGCATGCCGAAAAGCTGCTTGCCGATCACCGCGGTGATGTATTCGCGGGTCTCGCCGTTGTCGTTGTCCTGGATCATCTCGGCGCTCATGCGGCAACTCCGGTGCGGTTCTGGCCGAATTCGCCGATCGCGGCGAGAAGGCCGTGGCGGTCGAACTTGGCGACAAAGTCATGGAAGCCGGCCTGGCGGCCGCGTTCGATGGCGGCCGGTTCGCTGTGCGAGGACAGCGCAATGACCGGAAGGCGCGAATGCGAGTTGCTGCGCGAGATGCGCTCGGCCAGCTCGAAGCCGTTCATCTCGGGCATCTCGATGTCGCTGACGACGAGGTCGAACTCTTCGCCCGCTTCGAGTGCTGCAAAGGCAGCCGCACCGCTGGAATAGGTCTTCACCTTGTAACCGGCGGACTTCAGCACCGGCGACAGCATGTTCAGGAAGAACGGCGAGTCGTCGACCAGCATGATGGTGCGGTCGAGGGAGGCTGCCGACATTTCCTTGCGGCCGAACCAGTCGTCGAACGCCATCGGCAGGAAGTGACCCACATCGATGATCTCGGTGGCGTGGTCCTTGACGACCGCCGAGCCGAGAATGCCCGGAAGCGCGGACTGTACCTCGATGTTGAGTTCGTCCTCGACGATGTCGACGATCTTGTCGATCACCAGGCCCATGGAGCGGTTGTTTTCAGTGAAGACCAGCATCGGCTGGGTGCCGGAATCGCGCAGCTTCACCTCTTCGCTGACAAAGATCAGTGGCATCAGGCTGCCGCGATACTGCACCAGCAGGCGTCCGTTGGACCGCTCGATTTTCTCCACTGGGATCTCTTCCAGTCGCGTGACCAGCGAAAGCGGAACCGCCTTCGGATCTTCGCTGCCGGCAGTGAACAACAGCAGGCTCGTCAGTTCGCGGGCGCTGCTGCGCTCCTCGGCTGCCGCGCTGGTGTTGGCGAGCGCCTCGACCACGTCGTTGCGGATCGTGTTCGCGACACCGTTCGGGTCGAGGATCATGATGACCGAACCGTCGCCCAGGATGGTGTTGCCGGAGAAGGTCGGGATGTTGCGGAGCATCGTGGACATCGGCTTCACGACGATTTCCTCGGTGTGGAAGACGCCGTCCACCACGATGCCGAAGATGTTGCCGCCAACCTGCATGACGACGATGAAGCCGCTATCGGCATCCTCCACCACGCTGCCCTCGTCACCGTCGGCGGTTGCCGTGGCATGTTCCATGCCGAGGATGTCGCGCAGCGACATGAGCGGAAGCAACTGGTTGCGCAAGCGAAGGACTGGCGTGTCCTTGATGCGCTCGATCTTGTGATCGCTGTCGGACTGCGCACGCACCAGTTCCACCACCGCAAGCTGCGGGATGGCGAAACGCTGGCCGGCGCACTCCACGATGAGCGCCGACACGATGGCCAACGTCAGCGGAATCTTGATGGTGAATGTCGTGCCTTCGCCCTGTACCGACTTCAGGTCGATGGACCCGCCGATGAGTTCGATATTGGTGCGCACCACGTCCATGCCCACGCCGCGGCCGGAAACCGAGGTGATGGCGGCAGCGGTGGAGAAACCGGCGTTGAAGATGAAACGCTGGATCTGCGTTTCCGACATCTTCTCCATCTCGGCTTCGGTCGCCAGGCCCTTCTCGATCACCTTCTGGCGGATCTTCGCGGCGTTCAGGCCGCGCCCGTCATCGGCGATGGAGATGATGATGTGGCCGCCTTCGTGATAAGCCGAGAGCCGGATGAGGCCCTTGCCGGACTTGCCCTTGGCAACGCGGTCCTCGGTGGTCTCGAGCCCGTGGTCGGCGGAGTTGCGGACCATGTGGGTAAGCGGATCCTTGATGAGCTCCAGAACCTGACGGTCAAGCTCGGTCTCCGCACCGATCATTTCGAGTTCGATATCCTTGTCCAGTTCCTGGGCAAGGTCGCGAACGATACGCGGAAGCTTCTGCCACGCATTGCCGATGGGCTGCATGCGCGTCTTCATGACGCCTTCCTGCAGCTCGGCCGTAACATTGGAGAGGCGCTGCAGCGGCACCTTGAATTCGGAATCCTCGTGGCGGCGCACGATTTCCAGAAGCTGGTTGCGGGTCAGCACCAGTTCGCTGACCATCGTGATGAGGTGCTCCAGCGTCTCGACATTGACGCGCAGCGAGGCCTGCTGGACCGGCGCTTCGCGCTTGGCCTTGTCCTCGGCCTTGGCCGGCTCTTTCTTCGACTCGGGCGCAGCAGCCTTCACTTCAGCGGCAATGGCATCAAGATCAGGGCCCTCGGCTTCCAGGAACGCACGTTCCAGGTCGTCGAGCGAAACTTCACCGGGCTTCAGCGGGCGTTCCAGTTCCTGGAAGACACCGGGAGACTCACCGGCGGCCTGTTCTGCCACGGCTTCGGCGGGGGCCTCGTCGGCCTCGGCAACTGCTTCGCCCGGCTCTTCGGCAGGCGCTGCCTCGCCGCTGATGGCGCGCGCACCTTCTTCCGAAAGCCTGTCGAGTTCGGCGATCAGGTCGTCGTCGGAACCTTCCGGCTCCGCGCCTGTCTCGCCGAGGAGATTCAGAATTTCCTTGATTCGGTCGATCGACTTGAGGATCAGCGAAACTGCCTCTTGCGTCACCGGCGCACCATCACGGAACTTGCCCATGAGGCTTTCGCCCGCATGTGCGAGTGCTTCAAGGCGCGGCAGGCCGAGGAAGCCGCACGTTCCCTTGATCGTGTGTACGAGGCGGAAAACGTTGTCGAGAATCTTGGCGTTGTTCGGTTCCTGCTCGAACTGAACAAGTTGCACATCGACGACGTCGAGGCTTTCGTGGGTTTCGGTCAGAAACTCGCTAAGAAGATCATCCATACGATACGCCCATCTTGTCGGGTTGCCGGCCGTTCGAGCCGGATTTGACCGAATAGTGGGGGCAAACCGTTAAGGATGGATTGCACCGATCTTGGTAGAGCGATGTAGTTTTTGCTTTTAGGCCGGTACCGCGGTGATCGTGCAGCTTTGTTCGCCGGGCTGAAAAGCAACCACAAGACCAGCATCTGCCGCGACAAGCTTGGTGTAGTACGGCTGGATGGAATGGGCATCGATGCCGGTTTCCGGCATCTCTCCCGACACCAGTTCACGCACACCCGCCGGCACCTTCGCATTGGTGCCCTTGGCAAAAACCTTCAGGCTTCCTGTATCGCGGTTCACGTCGGCGGTGATCTCGCCACCGCGCGGAATGATCGTGTTGGCGATGATGATGAGGTTCAGCAGCAGCTTCACCTTGTCCTTCGCAAGCGCGCCGTGGGGCGCGGCCCAGTTCAGCTTTGTCCGCTCGCTCTCGATGAAACCGCGCGTGACCTGCCCGGCTTCGCCAAGATCGATCTCGCTGCCCGCCGACGAGCCGGCACCGTAGGCCATGCGGCAGAACTGGAGCTTGTTGCTGGCCTGTTCGGCGCTCTTGACCACGAGGTCGAGCGCGAATTCATGCATGTCGGCATTGGCTTCATCGGCCATGACTTCGAGGCCGTTGTTGATTGCGCCGACGGGACTGATGAGGTCATGACAGATCTTTGAGGTCAGCAATGCTGCAAGTTCCATCGGGCCGGGCGCTTCTGCTTGGCTCATGTCGGTCCTCCGCATCATTGTGCCGCCACGTCAGCCGAGCAATCGCTGCCGGGTGCAAATCAGTGACCGGTTGATACAATGCGTCGCCCGGCGCTGCCAAGCCGCGATGGACAGGACTGCCATGACAAATTCGGATTTCGACCCCGCTCGCGGCATCGGCGCGACGCTCGCAGCCATCGCGATCGAGGCAGGAATAGCCATTCTCGACGTCTTCCACTCGAATTTCGACGTGGACGAAAAATCGGATCATTCCCCCGTGACCGCAGCCGACAAGCGCGCCGAGCGGATCATCCTCCAGAGACTCGTCGAACATTTCCCGGACGTTCCCGTGATCGCCGAGGAGTCCGTGTCGGCCGGACAGGTCCCGGCGCACGAGGCCCGGATGTTTCTCGTCGACCCCCTGGACGGCACGCGTGAGTTCATCGCGGGGCGCGGCGAGTTCACCGTCAACATCGCGCTCATAGACAACGGCGCGCCGATTGCCGGCGCGCTCTATGCACCTGCGTGGCGCGATGCCTCTGGCTGGATCTGCTTTGCCGATGGCTCGCGCGGGGCCTGCGAGGCGGATGTGGAAAACCCGTCCAGCGAAGACGCGTGCCTGCCACCACAGTCCGCGTGGCGGCGCCTTTCAACCCGCAAGCCGGACGCGAACGGGATGAAGGCGGTTGCCAGCCGCTCGCACCTGAGTGCGGAAACGCGTGACTACCTGGCGCGCATCGGCATCGAACAAACCGTGAGTGCCGGCTCGGCGCTGAAGTTCTGCTTGCTGGCCCGTGGTGAAGCCGACGTATATCCGCGCCTCTCCCCTACGATGGAGTGGGATACGGCGGCAGGCGACGCGATCCTGCGGGCGGCTGGCGGCTGCGTGGTGCGGCGCGACGGCGAGCCGATGGATTACGGCCAGCGGCCGGGTGAATATCTCAACCCACATTTCATCGCGTGGGGAACACCCGAACCGCCGGAACGCTTCCGCGTGACGGCGAACAGGCAGGCCGTCTCAGGCTGAGAGATCAGTTGAAGATGTCGGGAGCAGGCGCATCCGGCGAGGTCGGCTCGACCTTCTTTTCCGGCTTCGGCTCGGGAAGGCCGTTCATGCGCCGCCACTCGGCTTCCGCCATGGCAACGAACTCGTCCGGTGCTTCGTTGAACACGGCGATCTGCTGCGGCGTGTGGAAGAGCAGCACACCGCCCTTGTGCATGACGTAAAGCTCGGGATTGCCGGACGCGTAGTGCCCGCGCGCGAGAGACACGACGCTGAAGCCGCCGAAGCGTGGTGCATAGAGTTCCGGGTGCGCGTCGAAAGCCTGCTGATTGCCGGGATTGGCGAAAATCCAGGCCGCATCATGCCAGCGAGCGAGGTTCAACGGATCACCGGCGCGCGGCCGCCCGTCGGTGAAATAGCTCACCGGGTCAAACCCGGCGATGGCAAAGCCCGTGGTTGCGTCGACGGAAACCGGCAGCGCGTTTTGCGGCACCGGCTGGCCCGGCACCTGCCCGGCAGCTTTCGCGCCACCACCGAACATGATTGCAACAGGCAGCGCGAAAAGCGCCACCAGTGTTGCCACGCCAGCATTTGGCCGGATTGCCGACATTTTGTTAACCAACTCGCTACCATACTGCGCCGCAAGAGCGGCTCAATGGCCGTGAGCGTGCACCTGCAGGCGTTAAAAAACAGCCAAGCAGCGCTTGCGACGGGTCGCCTGGAAACTTTCGGAGACAGTCCATGCTGAACCGTCGCAACTTCGTGTCCGGCCTCGCCGCCACCGGCGCGACCACCGCCGCGCCGTTGACCGCGCTGGCCCAGTTCGCAGATCCCAATGCAACCTATTCTTCCGACGAGATCGTCGACACCGGCCACCGCTTCTTCGGTGCCGTGTCCAAGGGCCTCGCAAAAACCGTGGAATATTGCTTCAGCCAGGCTGGCCGTCCCAACGGCTACATCCTCGGCGAGGAAGGCAGCGGCGCGATTGTCGCGGGCCTGCGCTACGGCGAAGGCACGCTCTACACCAAGAATGCCGGCATGCACCGCGTCTACTGGCAGGGCCCGACCATCGGCTGGGACTTCGGTGGCGAAGGCAGCCGCTGCATGACGCTGGTCTACAATCTCCCCTCCGTTCCGGAACTCTACAAGTATTATGGCGGCGTGAACGGCTCGGCCTACGCCATCGCCGGTCTTGGCGTTGCCTTCTACGGCAACAATAACATGGTGCTGGCACCGATCCGCTCAGGGATCGGCGCGCGTCTGGGCGCCAATATCGGCTACCTCAAACTGACCGCGCACCCGACCTGGAACCCGTTCTGATCTGACGGTTTCCACACCGCTGAATTGACGAACGGCCGGCGCCCTCGCCGGCCGTTTTCGCATGTGCGGCTTTTCGCGTTAGCCTTGATGAAAGGTAAATCTTTCGGTTCGGACAGCTTCCATGGCAAGATGGCTCCACAGGGAACTGTCAGTGTGGGCAAGCATTGTCCGGCACCGCCGATCCGGCGGCACGAAATCACCGAAATCGACGACCAGCGACACGAAACAAAAGCGTTCCAGGCACGGGTGAGAGTACGATGATCGAGTGGATCATGTTGTTCGCGTTGGGTTTTTGCACGGCCGGCATTCTCGCCGTGCTCGCAATCCCCGTCATCTGGCGGCGCGCTGCCAAGATCACCGGACGCCGCATTCGTGGCGCGCTCCCCGTCTCCATGGGCGAAATCCAGGCCGACAAGGACCAGATGCGCGCCGAGTTCGCCATGGCCGCGCGCAAGCTGGAACGCTCCATCGAGGAGTTGAAGCAGAAGTCCGCGCGCCACCAGGCCGAGATCGGCAAGCGTGACGAGGTCATCCGCAGCCAGAAGGTCGAGATCATCAATCGCCGCCGCACCGAGGAAGAGCTTCTCGAGCGCGTCGAGAAACTGGATTCGCGCCTCTCCAAGCAGGACAAGGAACTCTCGACCCGCGACAACGCCATCGAGGCGCGCGATTCAACGCTCGCCGAGCGCCAGTCCGCACTGTCGCGCAGGGATGCCGAAATCGCCGAACTCAACACCCTGTCGGATACCCGCCGGGTCGAGGTTGTGGCCCTGAAGACGCGCATGGAAGCGCTCAAGGCCAACCTGTCGGAGCGCGACGAGAACATCGCCAAGCTGAAGGCCCGCATCACCGAGGCCGAGGACGAGATGAAGTCCGTCCGCAAGATGCTGGCCGAGCGCGAGACAGAATTGTCTGCCCGCGATGGTGAAGTCCGTCGCCTGCGCCAGTCCATCGACAAGCAGGAAAAGGCGATTGCGGAAGCAGACTCCAACATTGCCGGCCTCAAGCGAGCACTCGCGACCGAGCGCAAGCTGGTGACGGAGAAGGATCGGGAGATCGACACCGCCACTGGTTCCATGTCCGAGCGCAACGCCGAGGCGGGACGTCTGGCGGCACAGCTTGCAACTGCCAACAAGCAGCGCGTGCGCGCCGAGGAAAAGCTTCAGAAGCTGGAAACCGAACTGACCGAACTGCGCGCTGGAAACGGGTCGCGCTCGCGCGCCGGCGTCGTGGCGAACGGCAACGGCTCACCCGTCGTCGCCGACAAGGAATGGGAAACGGAGAAGCGCGAGAACGCGCTGCTTCGCGAGCACCTGAACGACTTGGCAGCGGAAGTCGTCAGCCTCACGAGCGCGCTCGATGGCGACAACGGCGAGATCCGCAACATGGCCGACGATCTCGTCTCGACGCCGGCTGGCGGCGAGAGCAAGTCGGCACAGTCGCTGGCGGACCGCATCCGCGCGCTGCAGAGCCAGGTGGCCCGCCATTAGGCGGACACCGATACGAAGTGGCCCGCCATTAGGCGGACACCGATACGAAGCGGCCCGCCACTAGGCGTTTTCTGCGGCTTCTTCCAGGTCCACGTCCACCGCATTGCTCGCCCGCCGGTTCAGCACCTGCCGGTAGACGAAGGCGGCCATGAAGGTCGCCGTCAGCAGCAGGATGATGGTCGGCGCGGGCGCGCTGTCGAGCCAGAAGCTGGCATAGACGCCCGCCACCATCGCGAAGGCCGTGACCAGCACGGCCACCACCATCATCTGCGAGAAGCGGTTCGTCAGCAGGAAGGCGATGGCGCCCGGCGCGATCAGCAACCCAATGGCGAGGATCAGCCCGACTGCTTTCAGCGTGCCCACCACCGTCAGGGAAAGAAGCGCCAGCAGCCCGTAGTGCAGCACGCGCACCGGCAGCCCCACGGCGCGCGCCTGCGCCGGGTCGAAGGCATGCAGCAACAGGTCCTTCCAGCGCACCAGCAGCAGCGCCGTCACCAGCGCGGCGATTAGGCCCGTCGTCCACAGATCTTCTGACCCCACGCCGAGCATGTTGCCGAACAGGATGTGGTCGAGATGCACGTTGGTGCTGACCTTCGTGTAGAGCACCATGCCGAAGCCGAACATGCCGGAGAACACGACACCCATGATCGTGTCCTGCTTCACGCGGCTGTTTTCCTTCAGGTACCCGGTCGCGAGCGCGCACGTCATGCCGGCGATGAAGGCCCCGACCACCAGCGGGATATTGACGATGTAGGCGATGACGATGCCCGGCAGCACTGCGTGGCTGATGGCATCGCCCATCAGCGACCAGCCCTTCAGCACCAGGAAGCACGACAAGATCGCGGTTGGCGGTGCCAGCAGCAGCGCGATCCAGAACGCGTTCTGCATGAAGCCGAACTGGAAGGGCACAAGAAGCTCCATCAATGCGCCTCCTCCAGCGCCAGCCGCGCGCGGCGTCGCGCTGCCAGCAGGCCGTGCTTGGGTGCAAACACGAAGACGCCGAGGAAGATCAGCGTCTGCAGGGTAATGATGATGCCGCCTGTCGCCCCGTCGAGAAAGAACGAGAGATAGGCACCCGCAAAGCTCGTCACCGCGCCGAGAACGACGCTGATGGCGATCAGCCGGGGAAACCGGTCGGTGAGCAGGTAGGCCGTCGCACCCGGCGTCACCACCATGGCGATGACGAGGAATGCGCCGACCGTCTGCAGCGCGGCGACGCACGACGCCGACAGCAGCACGAAAAAGATGAACTTGAGCACGTCGGGCCGCAGGCCGATGGAGCGGGCGTGATCCTCGTCGAAGAACACGACCATCAGGTCCTTCCACTTCAGCAGTAGCACCGCCAGCGACACGAAGCCGATGAGCGCCAGTTGCACCGTGTCGGCGGGCGTGATGGCGAGGATGTTGCCGAGGATGATCGTCTGCACGTCGACCGGCACCGGCGAGACGGAGACCATGAACAGGCCAAGCCCGAAGAAGGACGTGAAGATGATCCCGATGATCGTGTCTTCCTTCAGCCCCGTGCGCTGGTTGAGAAACAGCATCGCGGCGGCTGCCAGCCCGCCGGAGAGAAACGCCCCGACCGCGAACGGCAGGCCGAGCATGTAGGCCCCGGCGACACCGGGCACGATGGAATGGCTCAGCGCATCGCCGATCAGTGACCAGCCCTTGAGCATCAAGTAGGCGGAGAGGAACGCGCAGACCCCGCCCACCAGCGCGCTCACCCACATTGCGTTGGTCATGTAGCCGTAGGCGAAGGGTTCCAGCAGCGTACTCAACTCTCGTCGCGCTCCGCCAGCGTCTTGGTCTGCTCGTCGTAGATGACGAAAGGGCGCTCGTCGTCGGTGATGATGGTCACCTCGCGGTGGTCCTCGTCGTCGTGCAGGTCCTGCCCGCCGAGCACGAAGTGCCGCAGCACGCCGCCGAACGTGTCTTCCAGGTTCGCCCGCGTGAAGGTCTCCACCGTCGGCCCGTAGTGCAGCACGGTGCCCTTCACCAGCACAGCCTGGTCGCAGAATTCCGGCACCGAGCCGAGATTGTGGGTGGAGACGAGCATGACGCGGCCCTCCGCGCGCAACTCGCGCAACAGCGCGATGATCGCGGCCTCGGTCTTCACGTCGACGCCGGTGAAGGGTTCATCGAGCAGGATCACCTGCCCTTCCTGCGCCAGCGCGCGGGCAAGGAAGACCCGCTTTCGCTGGCCGCCGGACAACTCGCCGATCTGCCGGTCGGCAAACTCGGCCATGTTGACCCGTTCCAGCGCAGCGGAGACGGCATCGTGGTCGATACGCGATGGAATGCGCAGGAAGCCCATGCGCCCGTAGCGGCCCATCATCACCACGTCGCGAACGAGGACCGGAAAGGTCCAGTCGACCTCCTCGGCCTGCGGCACGTAGGCGACAATGCCCTGCCCGACCGCGTCCTTCACGTCCATGCCGAGCATTCCGATCTTGCCGCGCCCGAACGGCAGGAACCCCATGATCGCCTTGAACAGCGTGGACTTGCCAGCACCGTTCACGCCGACAAGCGCGGCGATGGTGCCGCGCGGAATGGCGAAGCTCGCATCGCGCAGCGCCGTTACGCCGTTGCGGTAGGTGACCGTGACGCCATCGGCCCACAGCCCGGCTTGCGCCTTGTCGGAAACCTCGACTCGCTCGTCGACCTTCATGTCCATGAGGCGCTCCCGGTCATTGTCCGCCCAGTCCCTTGGCGATGGTGTCGACGGTCACGCGCAGCAGGTCGAGATAGGTCGGCACCGGGCCGCCCTCTTCCGACAGGCTGTCTACATAAAGGACGCCGCCATAGGCAGCCCCGGTCTCCCGCGCGACCTGTTCGGCAGGATCGGTGTTGACGGTGCTCTCGCAGAACACGGCGGGAATTGCGTTGTCGCGCACCGCGTCGATCATCCGGCGCACCTGCTGCGGCGTGCCGACCTGGTCAGCATTCATCGGCCACAGGTAGATTTCCTTCAGGCCGAGATCGCGGGCGAGATAGCTGAACGCGCCTTCGCAGGTGGCAAGCCAGCGCTTGTCCTGCGGCACCGTGTCGATCTCCGCGCGCAGCGGCGCGAGTGCTGCATCGATCTGCGCCTTGTAGCTTTCGGCATTCGCGGCATAGGTGTCCGCGTTTCCGGCGTCCTGCGCCGACAGCGCATCGCGGATGTTATCGACATAGATCTTGGCGTTGTCCGGCGACATCCAGGCATGCGGGTTCGGCTTGCCCTCGTAGGAGCCTTCCGAGATCGGAATCGCGTCCACGCCCTCGCTCAGCGTGGCCGAGGGCACGTCACCGAGATTGCGCAGGAACTGCTCGAACCACAGCTCCAGGTTCATGCCGTTCCACAGGATGAGGTCCGCACCCTGCGCACGAACGAGGTCGCGCGGCGTCGGCGCGTAGCCGTGGATTTCCGCGCCGGGCTTGGTGACGGATGCGACCTCCGCCGCGTTACCGGCCACGTTCCGCGCGATATCCGCGATGACGGTGAAGGTCGTGACGACGCGCAGCTTGTCGGCGCGCGCTTCGGCGAACGGCGCCGCGGCAACAAGGGCGATCAGCATCAGGGACGCCATCAGGCGCGGAAACATCAAACACATCCTTTGCAGAAACTCGACTTCTCCAGTGAATATAGCAAAGGCTAATTTAATGGCAATGGGCTGAATTTCATTGGCCTTGCAATTCCCCTCGTGAGGAATCTTCGTGGCGCTAGCGAGAAGTTAGCCCTTGCTATGAAAGTGTTCACCCGCGAAAATCGTTTGCACGATAACCACCTGCGGGAGAGAGCCAGATATGACGGGACGTACCGCCAGACGCGCCCTCCCCGATGCGGAAGCCCAATCGCAAAGCTTCAAGCAGGTGCGCGAGGCCCGACGCAGCGCGCTGGTCGAGGATTACGTGGAACTGATTTCCGACCTGATCGGCCGCGATGGCGAGGCCCGGCAGGTCGATATCGCGACCCGCCTGGGCGTTTCCCAGCCAACCGTCGCCAAGATGCTGAAACGTCTGGTGGAAGAAGGCCTCGTCACCCAGAAGCCCTATCGCGGTGTCTTCCTCACAGAGGCCGGCCAGACCATCGCCGCCGACAGCCGCGCGCGCCACCAGACGGTGGAATCCTTCCTGCGCGCGCTGGGCGTCAGCGAGGAGACAGCCCGCACCGACGCTGAAGGCATCGAGCACCACGTCAGCGAAGAGACACTCGAAGCCTTCCGCCGCTTCATCGGCACGAAGCGCTAGGCCTGGCCGCTTCGCGCGACGCGACCCTCCAGCGGATAGGCCGGGTCGGAGTAACCCGGCGTCGAGGGGTGCCCTGCCGGCACGAGGCTGTCGACGAGCGCCTCGTCCTCTGCTGTGAACGTGTAGTCGAGCGCGCCGAGATAATCGGTCCACTGCGCGATGGTGCGCGGCCCCGCGATGGTGCCCGTCACCAGCTTGTTGTTCAGCACCCATGCAACCGCGAACTGCCCCGGCGTGATGCCGCGCGCCTGCGCGTGTTCTTTCAGCGTCTGCGCGATCCGCAGCGATTCCTCGCGGAACTCCGCCTGCATGATGCGCTTGTCGCCAGACCCGGCGCGCGTGTCGCTGGGAGGGGCTTCACCCGGCGCGTACTTGCCAGACAGGACGCCGCGCGCCATCGGCGAATAGGGAAACACCCCGAGCCCGAAATGCGCGCAGGCCGGCAGGTGCTCGACCTCCGGCATCCGGTTCATGGCGTTGTAGTAGGGCTGGCTCACCACCGGCGGGGTGATGTTCATCTCGCGGCAGATGCGCACGATTTCCGCAACCCGCCACGAGCGGTGGTTGGAAACGCCGATATAGCGGATCTTGCCCGCGCGCATGAGGTCGGCAAAGGCGCCGATGGTTTCCTCAAGCGGCGTCGCGTGGTCCTCGCGGTGCAGGTACTGGATGTCGAGATAGTCCGTGCCGAGCCGCTTCAGGCTCGCCTCGGTTTCCTCGATCACGTACTTGCGCGACAGGCCCACCTGGTTCGGCCCGTCGCCGGTCTTGTTGCCAAGCTTCGTCGCCAGCACCCAGCGGTCGCGGTACTTGCCGATGGCGCGCCCGACGATCTCCTCCGACGCGCCCTCGTTGTAGACATCCGCCGTGTCGATGAAGTTCACGCCCGCATCGAAGGCGTGCGCGATGATCTTCTCCGCGTCGAGGCGCTCCGTGCGTCCGCCGAACATCATCGTGCCGAGGCAGATCGGCGAAACCTTCAGGCCGGACCGGCCAAGCGTGCGATAATCCATTCTTGTCCCCTCACGCCGCCGGCCGCAGGCCGAGCAGCTTGCGCGCCTCGGCGACACTCGCGACCGTGCGCTCATATTCGCCGCACATGTCGGCGACGCGCTTCACCAGTTCCGCGTTGGAAGCGGCAAGCCGCGTCTTGTCGAAACGGATGTTGTCCTCAAGCCCGGTGCGGCAATGCCCGCCCAGTTCCAGTGACCACTTGTTGAGCGTCAGCTGGTCCTTGCCGATGCCGGCCCCGGTCCAGGTTGCGTCGGGCATGAGACGGTTCAACTCGCTCACCATGAATTCGAGTGCCTCGCGCACCACCGGCAGCGCGTTCTTCACGCCCATGACGAATTGCACGTGCAGCGGCGCCTTGATCTTCCCCTCGTCCGCCAGCCGCAGCGCCTGGTACAGCATCGACAGGTCGAACGCCTCGATCTCCGGCTTGATGTCGTATTCCATCATCTTGTCCGCGAGATCCTCGATCAGCTCCGGCGGGTTCTCGTAGATGCGCAGCGGGAAGTTGCACGATCCCGTGGACAGCGAAGCCATGTCCGGGCGGTGATGCAGCATGCCGCCGCGCTCGTTGCCCTGCCCCGAGCGCCCGCCGGTCGAGAATTGCACGATCATCCCCGGGCAGTGCTTGTCGATCCCCTCCTTCAGGCGCCCGAACTTCTCCGGGTCCGAGGTGGTCGACCCGTCGTCATTGCGCACATGGACATGGGCAAGTGTCGCACCGGCCTCGAAGGCTTCCTGCGTGGACTCCACCTGCTCGGCGACGGTGATCGGAACCGCCGGGTTGTTTTCCTTGCGCGGGACCGAACCCGTGATGGCGACAGTGATGATGCAGGGCTTGGACATGGGTGCGCTCCGGCGTGGTGATCTTCAGGCGGAGCCACACGATGCGGATTTTCCGCGCCGGGTCAAACGTGGGAAGGCAAGCCGATCACGATGGCGCTGTTGCCGTATGGTCACGCGGTGTCGGATTCGGTTTTCCTTGCACAGAAATGAACTGGGGTTTCCGAGAGGCGGACGTAGGTTCTTCACTGCATTGGGGGGCTACGAATCATGACTGATCGCACGGAACAGAACTTCCGCAAGGGCCTGCGCAACGCGCGCTACGCTCCGGCTTGCATCGCGGCCGTTCTCGGCGCGACCATCGCGCTGTCGGGAACAGCAAGGGCCGAGGGTCCGCTGGACTGGTCCGGCTGGTACTACGGCGCCCATGTCGCCGACGCGCATTCCTCGTTCGAAGATCCGGCGGATGCGATCAACGACAACACGACCATGGTTCACAACGAGACCAACGCGACTGGCGCCGGTCTCCATGCCGGTTACAACTGGCAGCGCAGCGCGTGGGTTGGCGGCGTCGAGGTCGACGCGACGCTCTTCGAGGGCTACCGCGTGCTGCCGCGCGGCGGTGGCAGCTCGATGGACGTGAGCGCTGCATTCTCACTGCGTGCCCGCCTTGGCTACGCGATGGGCCGCGCCCTGCCCTATGTCACGGGCGGTGTCTCCGCCATGACCGTCGATTTTGACGGCGACACGACCGATGACCCGGTGTTCTGGGGCTACGTGCTCGGCGCGGGCCTGGAATATGCGCTCAACCCGGCCGTCAGCGTGCGCACCGAGTATCTCTACAATTTCGGTACCGACGAAGTGACCGGCGAAGGCGGCACGGGCGATGTCGACCTGTCGACCCACATGTTCCGGATCGGCGTGTCCTTCAAGTACGACGCAGTTCATGGCGCAGGCGCGACCGAGTTTGCCGAGACCGCCGCGTCCGTCGACTGGAGCGGCTTCTATGTCGGTGTTCTCGCCGACATGACCAACGCCGTCGTCTCCGACAAGGATGAGGACATCACTGACATCGACGTCAATCACTTCGGGTTCTCAGGCAATGGCATCGGTGTCTACGGTGGTTATTCGCACCAGTGGAACCGCATCGTCGCAGGCGTTGAAGCGAGCTACACGGCCAACCAGGTGGCCGACCTGATCGGTGGCACCGCAGGCTTCCGGATGGAACTCGACGACACGTACATGGTGCGTGGCCGCCTCGGTTACTCTTATGGAAACGCCCTGCCGTTCGTGACCGCAGGCGTCGCCGGTGGCGATCTCGTGATGTTCGACGATGGCGACATCATCAACAACGCCGTCGGTGACCTGGTCGGCTACACTGTCGGTGCCGGTCTCGACTGGCTCATTGCACCGCACGTCGTGGCGCGCGCCGAATACTTTTACACCGACTACGGTACAGCCAACTATGACGGCGGCCCGGAGGAAGTCGGTCTGACGACGCACACCATGCGCGTCGGCCTTGCCGTCAAGACCGGGGACAGCGATCCCTCGGGTGGCCTTGGCGGGATGGAAGAACCGTTCAACTGGACCGGCGTCTATGCCGGCTTGCACGCCGGCTCCAGCAACTTCGAAGTTGACGATCCGGACGAACAGATCGGATCCGGCCCGAAGTTCAATATCGATGGCGTCGCCATGGGCGGCCTGATCGGTGCGAACTACCAGTACAATTCGCTGGTCTTCGGCGTCGAAGCCGATATCAGCCACACGCCGTTCGACACCTGGGCACCTTCGGGTGGCGACCGCGTGGAAGCAAACGACATGCTCTCGGTCCGAGGCCGTCTCGGCTACGCGCTCGGCAACACGCTGCTCTTTGCGACCGCCGGCTGGGCAACAACTGAAATCGACACCAACGATCGTGACTTCGGCCGCCTCGATTTCGACGGCTTCATCGTCGGTGGCGGCTTCGAACACGCCGTCTCGCGAAATGTCGTGGCGCGTCTGGAATACCTCTACACGGATTTCGGTTCCGAGCTTGGTCCCGACAACGATCCAGACGAGGTCTACACCCCCAACAACCAGACCATCCGCGGCGCGGTCACCTGGCTCTTCCACACGCAGTAAGTGGCGGCCCGGTGGTTCGGCCGTGGGCGTCGAAAGCCTTGTGCGGCATCTGCTGTTTCGCTGGAGCGGCACCGCGGCCCTGCTCGGGGCGGCGCGGTCGCTGAACCCGTCGCGCCGCACGGGCACGGCCTATCTCGCAGCCTATGACGACGCCGACGCCATGGGGCCGATGCAGCGCTCCGAGGCGCTCCTGCTGCATGCCATGGTGCAGGTCACGCAGCCGCGCACCATCGTCGAGTTCGGGTTCTATCTGGGCCACAGCGCCAACGTGCTCCTGAAGGCGGCGCCATCAGACACGCTTGTCGCCAGTTACGAGATCGACCCCGCCGCGCAGCGAAAGGCGCAGCGTTATTTCGGCAGGCGCCCGAACCACCGTCTTTTCGTGAAGTCGCAGACGGACTTTGAGCCTGGTGACGTCGATGGCCGGCCAGTCAACCTCGCCTTCATCGACGCGTCCCACGATTTCGATCTCAACTGCGCGTGTTTCGAAAAGCTCAATCCCAGCCTTGCAGATGACGCGCTCATCGTCTCGCACGACACCGGGCTATGGCACCGCGACGTGATCGGACCAGCCCAGCAGGGGCACGTGGATGCCGGGATAGGGACTTGGGTCGACGACGATCACTATGCCCACGTCGTTGCCGAGCGCCGCTTCGTGGACTGGATCCAGGGGACGTATCCGGCGTTCGGCGCCGTGCATTTTCACTCGACGCGCGTGCTTCGCCACGGAATGAGCATCCTGCAACGCCAGCGAAAACTCGCAAACGGGCTGTAAACCGCTTCAGCGTTCCTCGAACAGGCGCGACGCTTTCAGCAATTCCGCGTTGAGATCGCCTAGTGGCTTTCCCGTCCACGACTGCTCCACCAGCAGTCGCTTTTCCGCCGACTGCACCGCCGTCATCGCCTGCTCGACGAGCTTGCGTCCGTGATCGGTCAGGACGACGGGCTTGCGGCGCGCATCGTCCTGCGCCTGCGGCCGCGCGATCAGGTCCCGCGCCTCCATCGCCTTCAGGACCTTTGTCAGGCCACCAGATGACAGGAGCACGCGGTCGTAGAGATCCGTCGGCAACAACGCGTGCTCGTCGGAAATGCGCAAGGCGCACAGCACCTCGAACGCCGTGAAGCTCAGATCGAAGGGCTTCAGCGCCTCGCGGGCCGAGGCGTTGAGTTGGGCCGCGATATACTGAACGACGAAGGAGAACACGCCGCTCTCGTTGCCGATCTGCGGCCAGTTCCGCGATATGTTATCGATGGCATCCTCCACCTTCCCCATACCCGCATGACCTTCCTGCATAATTTATCTTGCCAGAAAGATAAAACCTCCTATCTGTCCGTCAAGCCGGGGACGCCCGGCACTTTGGGTTCCACGAGGTTGAGACATGAACTTCTCCCCGGAAAACGCCCGGCCCGCATTCTGGCGATCGCTTCCGCACGCAGTGCTGACCCTTGCCTTGATCGTGAGCGGCGCCGCTCCCGCGCTGGCGCAGGCCGGTGGTCCAGGCGCCGGTGCGCGCGGCCCGGCCAAGGTCGGGGTCGTTGAAATGTCGCGCGTACCGGTCCCCTACACGGTGACGGTGCCTGGACGCGCAATTGCCGCCGACGAGGTGGAAATTCGTCCCCGCGTCGACGGATTGATCTCGAAAATTCACTACCAGGTCGGCGAGAAGGTCGCGGCGGGCGATCCGCTGTTCAGCATCGAGGACGATGTCTACCAGGCCGAGGTGCTGGCTGCCGAAGCCATGGTGGAAAGCGCGACGTCAACCGTCGGCACCGCCCAGAGCAAGGTCGACCGCTATGCGCAGATCCTGCAGACCGGCATCACTGCGACAGAGTTTGAAGCAGCCCAGGCCGAACTGGCCTCGGCAAAAAGCAGCCTCAGCACAGCGGAAGCAAACCTCAAGATGGCGCACATCAACCTCGACCGCACCACGATCAACGCACCGATCGACGGTGTCGTCGGTTTGGCGAGCGTCTCCGTTGGCGAGGTCGTCACCACCAACCAGTCCGATGCGCTGACCACGGTCACGCGGCTCGACCCGGTGCATGTTGATATCGCGGAATCCTCGGTGCGCATCCTGCGCAACCGCGAACGCCTTGCCTCCGGCGCGATCAAGCGCGGCGAGACCATCGACCTCCGCTTGACACTGGAGAACGGCGTTCGCTATGAGGCCGTCGGCACCTTCGTCGCGCCGGGCATCTCGGTGTCATCGACCACCGGCACCCAGACCATGCGCGTCAGCTTCCCGAACCCGGATCGCAAGGTTCTCCCCGGCCAGTTCCTGCGCGTCGATACGACGCTCGGCACCACGCAGGCCATCCTCGTGCCGCAAGGCGCGACAACGCGAACCGGCAACGGCACGCTGCAGGCTTTCGTCGTCCGGGACGGCAAGGCCGAGCGTGTCCAGCTCACCGAAACCGGATCGCACGAGAACGCCTGGATCGTGACCGGCGGAGTCGAGGACGGCGACCTCCTCATTGTCGACGGGCTCACCGGTCTTCAACCCGGCGCGGAGGTGGAAACTGTCGCGGTGACGATCTCGCCCGATGGCGTCGTCAGCGAGTTGCCAGCCCCGGATGAAAGCACCGCTGCTGCGCAAGACCAGAAGGCGGACTGACGCAACATGGGACAGTTTTTTGTCGAGCGCCCGGTCTTTGCCTGGGTGATTGCCATCATCATGATGCTGGGCGGCGCATGGGCGCTGCAGTCACTGCCGGTGGCGCAATATCCCGACATCGCACCGACGACGGTTCGCGTCTCGGCGAACTATCCCGGCGCGACGGCGGCCACGGTCGAGAACTCCGTCACCCGCGAGATCGAGGACAGGCTCACCGGTCTCGACGGCCTTCTCTACATGGTGTCGTCCTCGCGCGAAGGCTCGGCCTCGATCCAGCTGACCTTCGACAATTCCGTCACCCCGGTGGAAGCGGAAAACGACGTGCAGACGCTCGTTCGGCAGGCGGAATCACGCCTGCCGTCATCGGTCCAGCGGCAGGGTGTAAACATTCGCCGTTCCAACAGTTCGATACTTCTGGTCGGCGCGATCGTTGCGGACGGCGACGACTACACCACGGCAGCACTCGGCAATTTCCTCGAAGAGACCGTCGAGAACGAAATCCTGCGCACCGAGGGCGTCGGCGACATCAACATCTTCGGCTCCGGCTACGCGATGCGCGTCTGGCTCGATCCGCTTGCCATGGCCCGCTACCAGTTGACCGCGACCGACGTGGTCAATGCCGTCTCGACCCAGAACGCCGTTGTCGCGGTCGGGTCGCTCGGCAGCCAGCCGACCGTAGAGGGCCAGCAGTTCACCGCGACGATCACCGCGCAAAGCCAGCTGACCAACGTCGCCGACTTCGAGGAAATCCTGCTCAAGACGGAGACGGGCGGCGGCACGGTCCGGCTGGCCGATGTGGCGCGCATCGAGATCGGCAACGAATCCTACGGCTCGAGCTCGCGCTACTCCGGCAAGGTTGCCGCGGGCTTCGGCGTCAGCCTTGCTGCCGGCGCAAACGCCGTGGACACCGCAGCCGCCGTGAAGGCGAAGCTGGAGAGCCTCGCGCCGGGCCTGCCCGAAGGCACTGAATTTAAGATTGCTTACGACACCTCGCCCTTCGTGGAACGCTCCATCGAGCAGGTCTATCGCACACTCATCGAGGCGGTTTTCCTCGTCTTCGTGGTGCTTATCGTCTTCCTGCATTCGTGGCGCGCGACCCTGATCCCGATGATCGCGGTACCGGTCGTGCTGCTCGGCACGTTCACCGTGCTGGCGTTCTTCGGCTACTCCATCAATACCCTGACGATGTTCGCCATGGTGCTCGCCATCGGACTTCTGGTCGACGATGCCATCGTGGTGGTGGAGAACGTCGAACGCCTGATGGACGAAGAGGGCCTCACACCGCTTCAGGCCACCCGGCAGAGTATGCGGGAGATCACCGGCGCGCTGATCGGCATTGCCGTGGTGCTGTCGGCCGTCTTCTTGCCCATGGCATTCTTCGAAGGGTCCACCGGCGTCATCTACCGCCAGTTCTCCATCACCATGGTGACGGCGATGATCCTGTCGCTCGGCGTGGCGGTGATCCTGACGCCGGCGCTCTGCGCAAGCCTCCTGCGCCGTCGCAAGGGCGAAGCCATATGGCCCGCGCGCAAGTTCAACCAGGGCTTCGACAAGACATCGCAAGTCTACAGCCGCGGCGTGCACTGGCTGGTGCGTTGGCCGCTGGTCGCGGCACTCGTCCTGCTGCTGACGCTCGGCGGCGCATGGGCGATCTTCGAGCGCCTCAACGCCTCGTTCCTGCCGACCGAGGACCAGGGCATGCTGATGTCGATGGTCACGCTGCCCGAAGGCGCCACGACCCCGCAGACGCTCGCCACCGTGAAGCGTGTCGAGGCACACTTTGCAGAGGAGCCTGCCGTCGCTTCCACCTTTGCCGCCGTCGGCTTCTCGTTCGGCGGCTCGGGGCAGAACCGCGCGATGGTGTTCGTGCGGCTCAACGATTTCGACAGCCGCGAGGAAGCCGACGCGCAGGCCGCAGCCGTGGCCGGCCGCGCCAATGCCGCCTTCGCCGGCATCCGGGCGGGCCGCGTCTTCGTCATGCAACCGCCCTCGGTTCCGGGCCTCGGCAACACCGGCGGCTTTTCCATGTACCTGACCGACCTGTCGGGCCGCGGGATCGATCAGTTGAGCGCAGCTGCCGCACAGCTGAGCGCGACGGCGGCAGGAGACGCGCGCCTGACGGGCGTACGCGCCGAGAACAACGAGAAGAAGAGCGCGCTGAAGCTCGTCATCGACCAGCAGAAGGCGGAAAGCTTCGGCCTCTCGCTGAGCGACATCAATTCCATGCTGGCGACGATCTTCGCCGGCACCGAGGTCAACGATTTCGAGCTAGGCACCAGCCTGCGGCCCGTCATCGTGCAGGCGGATGCGCCCTACCGCATGCAGCCCGAAGACATCGAGGGCTGGTACGCGCGCAATTCCGGTGGCGAGATGGTGCCGATGAGCGCCTTCACGACAACCGAATGGGAGCCGGTCGCCCCGAGCCTTGCGCGCATCAACGGCCAGCCTGCCATCGAGATACAGGGGTCGGCCGCGCCCGGCACCAGTTCAAGCACGGCGATGGATGCGATGGAGGAACTCGTCGCGAACCTGCCCGGCGGCTACGGCGTCGCGTGGACAGGCCTCAGCTACCAGGAACGCCAGTCGGGCGAGAACGTGTGGCTGCTTTACCTGCTGTCGGGATTGATCGTGTTTCTGGCGCTCGCCGCGCTCTACGAAAGCTGGTCGATCCCCTTCGCGGTCATGCTGGTGGTACCGGTCGGCATCCTCGGCGCGCTCGCGGCCGCCTGGGCGCTTGGCCAGTTGAACGACGTCTATTTCAAGGTCGGCATCCTGACGACCATCGGCCTTGCGGCACGCAACGCGATCCTCATCGTCGAGTTTGCCGAAACGCTGGTGGCGGAAGGCCGCGACCTGATGGACGCCGCCGTGACAGCGTCCCGCCAACGCCTGCGCCCGATCATGATGACAGCGCTCACCTTCATCTTCGGCGTGCTGCCGCTGGCGACCGCGACGGGTGCCGGCGCCAACGCGCAGAACGCCATCGGCATCGGCGTCATCGGCGGAATGCTGGCCTCCACCGTGATCGGTATCTTCCTCGTGCCGGCGCTTTATGTCGGCGTGCGCAAGGTCACAGGATGGCGCAAGGCAGCGTGACGCGACGCGGCGCAACCACGTGCAACTTGCGCAATGCTCGCATCGCCAAAGGCGGCAAATTATAGGATTATTGGCACTCCCAAGGGGAATCGAACCCCTGTTTCCGCCGTGAGAGGGCGGCGTCCTAGACCGCTAGACGATGGGAGCGCATGCGGCCCGTGATGAACGGGAGACGCGATATAGCGTTTGTGGCCTCAAAGCGCAAGCGAAGTTGATGCGCTCAGTTGGCCGGAGACACCAGCCTGATACGCCCGGTCGGCTCGCCGTCGGGCAGCGAGAACAGCCGGATTTCCTGCGCGCCGTCGGACATGCGCACCGTCACTGTCAGCACGTCGTCACTGGCAGAAGACGAGACCACTTGCGCACCGGCGGGGATTTCGGCAATGGCATCGACGCTCGCCGTTTCCGGCCCGCCAAACGCACCGATCCGGTAGAGGATTGCGAACATCACCGCCAGCAGCCCGAGGACCATCACGCCAATGGAGCCGAACAGCAGCCGCGCGAGCTTCACCCGCACCCGCTCCACGGCGGGGTCGAGGGGGGCGTCTTCCTGATCGTCGTGATTGTTCGTCATGGACTTGTCGCCTTCACCGGAACCGGCGCAGGGCAAAGCACGGCTGGCCGCGCGACGCAAGCCGCTCGCGCCTGGCGCAAGCCGCTCGCACTGAGTGACACGCGGTGCTAGACCCGCTCTCGCCATGGACCAACGCGAATTCACACTCTGCGAGTATGCGGAAAAGCCGGTGCGGCTCGACGCGGCGCTGGCCGCTGCGTGCCCGGAGATTTCACGCGCCCGTTTCCAGGCGCTGATCCGCGACGGCAACGTGCTGATTGGCGGCCAACCCGCGACCGACCCCTCCCGCAAGCTGCGTGAACCCACGACCGCGATCGTCACCCTGCCGCCGCCCGAACCCGCCGAGCCGGAAGCCGAAGACATCCCGCTCGATGTCGTCTTCGAGGACGAGCACCTGATCGTTGTCGACAAGCCGGCTGGCCTCGTCGTGCATCCCGGCGCAGGCAATGCGTCCGGCACCCTCGTCAACGCGCTGCTGCATCACGCCGGCGACAGCCTGTCGGGCATCGGCGGCGTCGCACGCCCCGGCATCGTCCACCGCATCGACAAGGAAACCAGCGGCCTGATGGTGGTCGCCAAGAACGATGCCGCCCACAAGGCGCTCAGTGCCCAGTTTGCAGACCACGGCCGCACCAGCGCGATGGAGCGGGCTTACAAGGCCGTCGTCTGGGGCGTTCCCGGCAGGCCGTCGGGCACGGTGGATGCACCGCTGGCCCGCGATCCCGGCAACGCGACCCGCATGGCGGTGCGAACCGGGGGTCGCCACGCGCTGACGCACTGGCAGCGTCTCGAACGCTTCGAGGGCGGCGGCAAGCCGCTTGCAAGCTTGCTCGAATGCCGGCTCGAGACGGGCCGCACGCACCAGATCCGCGTGCACATGACCCATATCGGCCACCCGCTTCTGGGTGACCCGGTCTACGGCACCGGCTTCAAGACCAAGGCCGCACACCTGAGCGAGGACGCCCGCGCGGCGCTGGTCGAACTGGACCGTCAGGCCCTGCACGCCTTTCTGCTGGCGTTCGAGCACCCGGCGTCCGGTGACGTCATGCGATTCGAATCATCTTTGCCTGTGGATATGCAGGCGCTGCTGGACGGGTTGCGCACGCAAGGTTGACCGCAAATCCCGGATGGAACGCTTGCGGCGCGCTCTCGTTGGGTCAATACAGGCGCTTGAGGCCGCGATTTGCCGCCTCGTATTGCGCGAGGCCGGTCGCGTTACCATATATGTCGGTCTGCATTTCAGGGTTTCGCCCACGATGCCGCCTGAACGGGGCCCAGGCGCGAAACGCCATTCACGAGGGAATACGACATGGCCAGAGCGGCTTTGCCGACGATCAGCTCTGATGGGGGCCTATCTCGCTATCTCGACGAGATCCGCAAGTTTCCCATGCTTCAGCCGGACGAGGAATTCATGCTTGCCAAGCGTTGGCGCGAGCATGACGACCGCGACGCGGCGCATCAGCTCGTGACCAGCCACCTCCGGCTCGTCGCGAAGATCGCCATGGGCTATCGCGGCTACGGCCTGCCGGTAAGCGAGATCGTGTCGGAAGGCAATATCGGCCTGATGCAGGCCGTGAAGCGGTTCGAGCCGGACAAGGGCTTCCGCCTGGCGACCTATGCCATGTGGTGGATCCGCGCCTCCATCCAGGAATACATCCTGCGTTCGTGGAGCCTCGTGAAGATGGGCACCACCGCCAACCAGAAGAAGCTGTTCTTCAACCTGCGCAAGGTGAAGGGACAGATTTCAGCGCTGGAAGACGGTGACCTGAAGCCCGAACAGGTTTCGGAAATCGCCACCCGCCTCGGCGTCAACGAGGAAGAAGTCGTGTCGATGAACCGCCGGTTGGGCGGTGATTCCTCGCTCAACGCGCCGCTGCGCGCCGACACCGAAGGTGCTTCGGAATGGCAGGACTGGCTGGTCGATGACAGCGAGGACCAGGAAACCCTGCTCGCAGAGAACGAGGAACTCGACAATCGCCGCACCATGCTGGAAGCGGCGATGGACAAGCTGAACGACCGCGAACGCCGCATCTTCGAGGTACGACGCCTCTCCGAGGACCCGCTGACGCTGGAAGAGCTGTCGGAGGAATTCGGCGTCAGTCGCGAGCGCGTCCGCCAGATCGAGGTTCGCGCCTTCGAAAAGGTCCAGAAGGCCGTCGTCGAGGCATCCAAGGCGCAGGAACGCGGCCCCGCCGCGCTCGAACACCAGGCGTCCTGACGCGCTGCACAGGAAATGCGCGGCGGCTCACCGCAACGTGAAACCGCCCTGCTTCCCTGATCGCCGCATCGTCCTACCTCTCTCCTGACATCGCGCGGGCGTTTCCCGCGTCCCCGACAGGAGTTCTATCCATGACCGATATCCAGCCCGTTCTGCCGCGCGCCAAGGCGCCGGACCTTGCCGTCCCCACCGTTGGCGGCGGCCACTGGCGGCTTGCCGACAGCCACCCGCAGACCTTCACGCTGGTCGTGTTCTATCGCGGGCTGCACTGCCCGCTGTGCAAGGCGCAACTCAAGGATCTGGAGTCGAAGCTTCCTGAATTCGACAAGCGCGGCGTCACCGTCGTCGCCGTCTCTGCCGACGATGCCGAACGCGCGTCCACGGCCGTGAATGACTGGGGGCTGGAAAAGCTGACGATCGGCTACGACATGCCGCTCGACGTCGCCCGCTCATGGGGCCTCTACATCTCGTCAACGCGCGGCACGACGTCGGCGAAGATCGAAGAGCCGCACCTCTTTTCCGAGCCGGGCCTGTTTCTCGTCAAGCCGGACAACACGGTCTTCTTCGTCTCGGTGCAGTCGATGCCGTTCGCTCGCCCGCACCTGTCCGATGTGCTGAGCGCGGTCGATTTCGTGCTGGCAAAGGACTACCCCGCGCGCGGCGAAATCGCCGATCTGAAGACAGCCGAAGCCGCTTGAAAACAGAAGACATACCGGGCGGCGCGAACCGCCCGGCAAGTCTCGTTCGTCAGCGCAGCGTCACTGCGTAGTCGCTGACCGGGACCGTTTCCTTGATCAGCCCCTGTTCCTTCATGAACTCACCGAACCGCTCGTAGCGGCCAACGTCCAGCGCGAAAGGTCGCTTGGCAAAGCGCGGCATGGTGTCGACCCACGCGCGCTGGTTCAGCGCGTTGTCGAGGTCGGGATGCGCGGCCTTGAACAACTCCCAACCCTCGTCGGGGTGGTTGGTCATCCAGATCGTCGCCTTTTCGATGGCCCGCATGAAGCGCAGCAGCTTCTCGTCGCCGGTCCGGTCCTTGTGGGCGACAAAGATCAGCTCGTCATAGACCGGCACGCCGTGCTCTTCCGGGTAGAAGGCAAGGCCTGTCTTTCCCTCGATATCCAGCTGAGTCAGCTCGAAGTTGCGGAACGCGCCGATCACCACATCGACCTTGCCCGCGATCAGCGCAGGCGACAGGGCGAAGTTGACGTTGACGAGCTTCACGTCGTCGAGCGTCAGGTTTTCCTGCGACAGCATCATCTTCAGCAGCGCATCCTCGAAGCCGCCGACAGAGAAACCGATGGTCTTGCCTTTCAGGTCGGCGAGGGTCTTCACCTCGCCGCCTTCGAGCGCGACCAGCGTGTTGAGCGGCGTCTCGACGATTGTGCCGATGCGCACCAGCGGCAGCCCCTCGCCGATCTGCTGGTGCAGGCTAGGCTGGTAGGAGATCGCGATGTCGCCCTGCCCGGCTGCGACGAGGCGCGGCGGTGCGGATGGGTCCGCCGGCGGCACGATCTCGACGTCGAGGTTTTCATCCGCGAAGTAGCCCTTCTCCTGCGCGACGATCACCGGCGCATGGTCGGGGTTCACGAACCAGTCGAGCAGCAGGGTCAGCTTGTCGGCGGCCTGTGCCGGTGCGGCGATGGCCAGTGCGATGGTGACGAGGGCCAGCGAGAGCAATCGCTTCATGGCGCGTATCTCCTTGTCGGTCTTGAAGAGTTCATGCCGGCAGTTCGTCCACCCAGTGAACGAGCCGGCGCGTGGAAAATTCCACGATCAGCCGCAGCGCGAGCGCGGCGACCGCGAGGAACAGGAGGCAGGCGAAGACGAGCGCGGTCTGCACCCGTGCATTGGCCTGCAGCATGACGAAACCCAACCCTGCCGAGGCCCCGACCCATTCGCCGACAACGGCGCCGATGGGCGCGATGGCCGCCGCGACCCGCAGGCCGGAGGCGAGCGCTGGCAGTGCCGCAGGCACCCGCAGCACCAGCGTCGTGGCGACGTTCGACGCGCCATACAGGCGGGCGAGATCGAGCAGGTGCGGCTCCGTGCGGCGCAACCCGTCATAGAAGGCGGAGGCGACGGGGAAATAGATGATGAGCGTCGCCATCGCGATCTTGGAAGCCAGCCCGAAGCCGAGCCAGATGACGAGCAGCGGCGCGATGGCAAAGACGGGAAGCGCCTGGCTCGCCACCAGCAGCGGCAGCACCAGGTGCCGCGCCGGTCGGAACAGGGTGACGGTGAGTGCAGTCGCGACACCCAGCACGGTGCCGACGATCAGCCCGAGCACCATCTCAAGAAACGTGATGCCGGCGTGATGGGCGAGGTAGCCCCACTGCGCGGCAATGGCCTGAAACACCGCTTGCGGGCCGGGGAAGATGAAGGCCGGTGGCGCAAACGTCGCGTGGGCCACCCACCAGACGACGAGCAACCCGGCAACCCACAGCGCGCCGCGCAGGACAGCTCCACCGATGTCGTTGACCGTGTCGCGCAAGGCGTTTCGTCACTCCGGTTGTGAGACCGGGTGCGCGCACGAATGAGAATTGGAAAAGCGGACCTTCGCCGCAACCAGTTCCCGTCCCTACGCCGGCATCACCCGGGTCAGGTTCGAAGGGTTCGGCGGTGCCGCCATCTCAGTCCCGCGGCACCAAGGCCTGAGGACACCCCTAGGAACGAATTTTGTGGTCCGGCTCCGCGTTTTGCTTACCGCGCGGAACCGGGTGGGAAGAATCGTCTACTGCGACTGGTTCTGTCCCCATTCCGCGAAGGCCTCGCGGAAAACCTGTTCGCCTTCCGGCCCCTTGGCCATCGTCACGATGGCGCGCTGGCCGTTGGCATAAACCATCGGCACGTCGAGGAACGGATGCTGAGACATCGCCTGGATGTTGCGCGGCGTGTCCTGGTCGCCCGCCAGAAGCGCCATCAGGAAGATGCCGTCATCGACGCGCACGACCTCGCCCGCCAGCGGCCCGCCACGCGCCTTCGGCGTCGTCTTGGTCAGCAGGCCCGGCACGTTGTTGATGCCACCACCGCCGAAGCCCGGCGGGATCGAGAAGACGAAATCGATCGTGTGGGTGGCCGGGAAGGCCGGATCGGTGTTCTTGCGGATCATCACGCTGAGCGCGAAGTCGCGGGAGGGAACGCGTACGCGCCCCTCGATGACCGGAATGCCGTTCTCGCGGTTCAGCGTCCAAGTGACCGAGCCCGGAACTTCAGCCGGGGTCGCCTGCGCGGTCTCGCCTTCTTCCACGAGCAGCGCCTCGATCACTGCCTCGCCGGGCGGCGCCGCGGGCGGTTCGGGCGCGGGCTCAGCCGGCTGGTCCGGCGCGGCCGGCGCATCCTGGCCGGCATTCTCGCCGTCGCCGGGAAGACGGGCCTCGACCTTCTCGTCGTCGGCACCTTCCTGCTGGATCAGGGCGAGCAGCGGAGCTGCCGCATCCATGATCGCGTCACGCTTCCAGTAACCGACACCGGCAATGCAGCCGACGATGAACAGCGCGATCAGCCAGCCCCACGGGCGGCTGCGCGTCTCAAGCTCGTAGGCGCCGGGATCGGGCCAGTCGTCAAAATGCTGGTCGTCCTCGGGGCCTTCAGGGACACCCGGAGGCGGGGCGAAGCCGTCATCGTCCATCTCGACGGACGGCGCGTTGGAATAACCCGGCGAAACCGGCTGGTTTGGAAGCTGCGCCGGATCGACCTGTACCGCGGGCGCATCGGGATCGGGCTGCGCCCTCTGGTTTGGCGGCGGCGGCGTGGGAGAGGCGGCCGGCTGCAGGAACTGGTCAGGGCGCTGTCGCTGCGGCGACACGTAACCCGGCGAACCGGGAATGGAGGGACGCGGCGTCGAACCAGGCTGCGCGGGCGGCGCAATGGCCGCCGGTTGTGCCGGCGGGGCGACGGCAGGACGTTCCGGCGGTGCCGCCAACGCAGGCCCCTTCGCCGCCTCTTCCGCCTCGATGGTGCGAACGGCAGCACGCAGGTTTTCCCGCATCTTCGCGATGTGCTCGGCATCCGCTGGCGGATCCGACTTCTGCAGCTGTGCGACGAGCGCTGTTTCGGCACGCGCGTACAGCTGGCGGCGCGCGGCAACCGTGTTCTCTGGCAGGTTGCCGATGGCTCGGCGCAGGACGGAATTGAAGTCGGTCATGTCGAATACACTGATCTACGCTTTTGGGCGGCTGGTGTGCGTCGCCGCCGGGTTGGTCATTAACCTAATCGCGGAATGGGTCATGAACAAGGATGGTGTCCTCGCGCTCCGGGCTGGTCGAAAGCATCGCAACGGGTGCCCCGATCAGTTCCTCGATGCGGCGGACATACTTGACTGCCTGCGCCGGCAGGTCGGCCCATGAACGCGCACCTGCCGTGCTGCCGCTCCAGCCTTCGAGCGTCTCGTAGACCGGCGTGACGCGCGCCTGCGCGCCTTGCGAGGCGGGGAAGTAGTCGATGCTACGTCCGTCGAGTTCATAGCCGATGCAGACTTTCAACTCATCGAAGCCGTCGAGAACGTCGAGCTTGGTCAGCGCGATGCCGGTCACGCCGGAGGTGATCATCGCCTGGCGAACCATCACCGCATCGAACCAGCCGCAGCGGCGCTGGCGGCCCGTGACGGTTCCGAATTCGCGGCCGCGCTCGCCCAGACGCGCACCGACCTCGTCCTTGAGTTCGGTCGGGAACGGCCCCTCGCCGACGCGTGTCGTATAGGCCTTGGTGATGCCGAGAACATAGTCGACGCCGCCCGGGCCAAGGCCCGATCCGGCAGCGGCCTGGCCGGCAACCGTGTTGGAGGAGGTCACGAAGGGATAGGTGCCGTGGTCGATGTCGAGCATCGCGCCTTGCGCACCCTCGAACAGGATGCGCTTGCCCTCGCGGCGCATGTCGTCCAGCAGCTTCCACACCCGGTCGACATAAGGGAGCAGGCGCCCGGCAACGGATTCCAGTTCCTCAAACAGCGCATCCGGCGCGATCTCCGGCTCGCCGAAACCGCGGCGCAGCGCGTTGTGGTGCGCCAGCATGCGGTCGATCTTCGCCGGCAGCGACTTGAGGTTCACGAGATCCATCACGCGGATCGCGCGACGGCCGACCTTGTCCTCGTAGGCCGGGCCGATGCCGCGACGCGTGGTGCCGATGCGCGCGCCTTCGCTGGCGGCGTTCTCGCGCATGCCGTCGAGGTCGCGGTGGACCGACAGGATCAGGCAGGCATTGTCGGCGATGCGAAGATTGTCGTGGGACAGTTCGACCCCCTGCCCGCGCAGGCGCTCGATTTCCTCGGCCAGCGCGTGCGGGTCGATGACGACGCCGTTGCCGATGACCGACAGCTTGCCCGAGCGCACCACGCCGGAGGGCAGCAGCGACAGCTTGTAGACCTTGCCATCGACGACGAGCGTATGGCCCGCGTTGTGACCGCCCTGGAAGCGCACAACGACATCCGCGCGTTCCGAAAGCCAGTCGACGATCTTGCCCTTGCCCTCGTCGCCCCACTGGGAGCCGACGACCACGACATTAGCCATGCGTAATCCAACCCTTCACGTGTTCCGCCCGTCTCATTTCACCGCGCGACAGTGTGCGCAAGGGGCCTGCCCCTGTCATGCAATCTCGCTGATTACGGTGAAGGCGGCGGACATTACCAACAAAGTTTCGCAAAATCGACAGCCAGAAGCACGCATGGCTGCCACCGTCGCGACAGGCTTTACACGAGCCCCGCCGAACCGCTAGCGCTTGCCTCCCGGCGTGGTGTCACGCCGGCGAACAGAAAAGCTCGATCGACCCATGGCAAGCCCGGCCGAACCCGCAACGCGCGCGGGCGTTTTCTCCCACCCTTACCTGCTCCTGACGCTGACCGCGCTGTTCTGGGGCGGCAACGCCGTGGCGGGCAAGCTGGCAGCGGGATCGATTCCCCCACTGACGCTGACCGCCGTACGCTGGGCCGGTGCGGCAATACTGATTTTCCTGCTGGCACGCCCGCATCTCGCCAAGGCCATGCCGGTGCTTCGCCAGCGCTGGCGATTCCTTTTCCTGGCAGGCGCGATCGGTTTCACCCTGTTCAACTCGGCTCTCTACGGCGCGCTGCACTACACTTCGGCGATCAATGTCAGCATCGAGCAGGCCGCGATGCCGATGATGATCATCCTCATCTCGTTCATCGTCTTTCGCGAACCGATCACCTTGGTTCAGGGTGTTGGCGTCATCGTCTCCATCGTCGGCGTGCTGCTCACCGCGACGCATGGCGACCTCGGCATGCTCGTACGCATGGAACTGAACCTCGGCGACGCCATCATGCTGCTCGCTGTTGTCGCCTATAGTGGGTACTCGGTTGCCCTGCGCAAGAAGCCCGACCTGCCCTGGCAGGTGCTGATGTTCGCGCTGGCCCTGTCTGCCGCGATCAGCGCGCTGCCGGGCCTTGCCTACGACCTTGCCTCAGGCCGCTACCCCACGCCCTCGCCGGTCACCTTCGGCGTGCTGGCCTACGTGGTGCTGTTTCCCTCGCTTCTGGCGCAAATATTCTACATGCGCTCGATCCAGATGATCGGTGCGAACCGCGCAGGCGCCTTCTTCAACCTCGTCCCCGTCTTCGGCGCGGCGCTCGCTGTGATCGTGCTGGGCGAAAGCGTCGAGATCTATCAGGCTATAGGGCTGGTGCTCGTCATTGGCGGCATCGCACTGGCCGAACGCTCCGCCCATAATGCTGCCGCGCGCGCGCCGGGCGGCGAGTGAACCGGTCGATCAGCGTCAGAAATTGACGCGGTCTGCGCCCTTTAGTTGCAGGATGTCGCGCGCCTCCGCCGGCGTCGCGACCTCAAGGCCCAGTTCCTCGATGATCCGGCGCACCTTGGACACCTGCTCGGCGTTCGACTTCGCCAGTTGCTTTGGCCCGATCCACAGCGAATCTTCCAGCCCGACGCGTACGTGGCCGCCCATCGACGCGGCGATGGCCGCGATCTTCATCTGGTTGCGGCCCGCCCCGAGCACCGACCACTTGTAGTCGTCGCCGAACAGCCGGTCTGCCGTGCGCTTCATGTGCGCAATGTCTTCCGGGTGCCCGCCGATCCCGCCGAGAATGCCGAACACGCTCTGAACGAAGAACGGCGGCTTCACCAGCCCCCGGTCGACGAAGTGCGCCAGCGTGTAGAGATGGCCGATATCGTAGCACTCGATCTCGAAGCGCGTGCCGTTCTGCGCGCAGGTCGTCAGGATCATCTCGATATCGGCGAAGGTGTTCTTGAAGATGCGGTCACGGGATCCTGCAAGGTAGTCGTGCTCCCAGTCATGCTTGAGATCGTTGAACCGGTCGAGCATCGGGTAGAGGCCGAAATTCATCGAACCCATGTTGAGCGAGGCAACTTCCGGCTTGAACCGCGCCACCGGCTCCAGCCTCTCCTGCACGGTCATGGTCGCCGCACCGCCTGTGGTGATGTTCACCACGCAATCGCAGCGCTGCTTGATGACTTTCAGGAACGGCTCGAAGCGCTCCGGCGACTGGTCGGGCGCGCCGGTCTGCGGATCGCGCGCATGCAGGTGAACGACGGCGGCGCCCGCCTCCACCGCACCAATGGCCGCTTCCGCGATCTCGTCCGCCGTCACCGGCAGGTGCGGCGACATGGACGGCGTGTGGATCGAGCCGGTCACCGCGCAGGTGACGATGACCTTGTTCTTGAGTGCCATGCCGTCTTCCTCTCGTGTTGTTCCCGCAATGGCGGAACCGGGTCCCGAAGCCCCGTGTTGTCGTGGCCCGCCTTGAGCTTTGCCCTATGTTGCCTGATAACCGCGACCTGAGAAATGGCAGCAAGAGGGAACGAACGCAGACATGGCAGACTGGCCCAAACACGCGAAGATCACCGGCCCCATCGTGATGATCGGCTTCGGCTCCATCGGACGCGGCACGCTGCCCCTGATCGAACGCCATTTCGACTACGACCCCAAGCGCTTCGTGGTCATTGACCCGGAGGATTCCGACAAGGAACTCCTGGACGAGCGCGGCATTCGCTTCATCTCCGAGCATGTCACCAGGAAGAACTACAAGAAGTTGCTGAAGCCCCTCCTGAGCGAAGGTGAAGGCCAGGGCTTCTGCGTGAACCTGTCGGTCGACACGTCCTCGCTCGACATCATGAAGCTCTGCCGCCAGATCGATGCGCTCTACATCGACACGGTTGTCGAGCCGTGGCTCGGCTTCTACTTCGACAGCAAGGCCGACAATGCGAGCCGCACCAACTACGCGCTGCGCGAAACGGTGCGCGAGGAAAAGCGCAAGAACCCCGGCGGTACCACCGCCGTCTCGTGCTGCGGGGCAAACCCCGGCATGGTTTCGTGGTTCGTGAAGCAGGCGCTCGTCGACCTCGCCAACGACACCGGCATCAAGTTCTCCGAACCGGCCACCGACGACCGCGAGGGCTGGGCCAAGCTGATGAAGAAGCTGGGCGTGAAGGGCGTGCACATCGCCGAGCGCGACACCCAGCGCGCCAAGGACCCCAAGCCGCTCAACGTGTTCTGGAACACGTGGTCGGTGGAAGGCTTCATCTCCGAAGGTCTTCAACCGGCAGAGCTCGGCTGGGGCACCCACGAGAAGTGGATGCCAAAGAACGCCCGCAAGCAGAAGAAGGGCAACAAGGCCGCGGTCTTCTTGGAGCAGCCCGGCGCAAACACCCGCGTGCGCACCTGGTGCCCGACGCCGGGCGCGCAATACGGCTTCCTCGTCACGCACAATGAATCGGTTTCGATCGCCGACTTCTTCACCGTCCGCGACAAGGCCGGCAAGGTCACCTATCGCCCGACCTGCCACTACGCCTACCACCCCTGCAACGACGCGGTGCTGTCGCTGCACGAGATGTTCGGCGCGGCCGGCAAGGCGCAGCCAGAGCTGCACGTGCTGGACGAAAACGAGCTTGTCGACGGCATCGACGAGCTTGGTGTCCTGCTCTACGGCCACAAGAAGAACGCCTACTGGTACGGCTCGCAGCTTTCGCTGGAAGAGACCCGCGAGCTTGCCCCCTACCAGAACGCCACCGGCCTGCAGGTCACGTCCGCCGTGCTGGCGGGCATGGTCTGGGCGCTGGAAAACCCGAAGGCCGGCATCGTCGAGACCGACGAGATGGACTATCGCCGCTGCCTTGAAGTGCAGCGCCCCTATCTCGGCCCGGTGAAGGGTTACTACACCGACTGGACGCCGCTCGATGGACGCCCTGGCCTGTTCGAGGAAGACATCGACAAGAAGGACCCGTGGCAGTTCAAGAACATTCTCGTTCACTGGTAGGACGGTGGCGGCGGCGAACCACCGCCACAGCGCACCCTAGCGCCGGCCGAGCAGGATGCGCTCGCCGTCCGGCCAGTCGATCCGGAAGCCGAACGCCAACCTGCGCTCAGCACCCGGCTCCAGCGCGAACCGCCATGCCATCACGCCGGGCTTATCATCGACATCCGTCTCGTCCGGCTTGTCGTTGGTGGAGAGCGCCGCGACCGTGATCCTTTCATCGAGCGGCTGCGGCAGGCTCTCCAGCACCACGACATCGACGGGCACGGAATGGTGATTGGTGATCGCCGTGCGCCAGTCGGTGACGTCGGTCTTCGCCTTGGAGAAGATGCCCTCCTCGCCCTGACGCTTTGAGACAAGCTGACGCTCGACCGTGATGCGCTCGTCGCGCCCGAAGCCGAGTTCGGTCTCGTCGCCCGTCATGGCCAGCGGCATCTGGCCCTGCCCGATGAAGATGCCGTCCCGGAACAGCCGGACCTGGCCTTCCGGCAGCGGCGCGTCGCCTTCGTGAATGAAGCGCACGGTAAGGAATGCCGCCTCGAAGCGCGCCGGCACGATCCGCGCCTCCATGTTCGCATCGCTCTCCCACGTTCCGACCTGCAGGAGCTTGGCATCGTCGGTCGACGGCACCGCGACAAGCCCCGGCACGGCGTACATGGCATCGAACCCGAGGTCGGTAACTTGCGCGCGCTGCTCTTCTGCTTCGCGCTGCACCGTCGGCTGCGGCGGTTCGGCAGCTGGTGCAGGCGCCATCATCGCAGCATCGCCATCCTGCATGAACGAACCGCCCACGCGTCGCTCCTTTCGCTCCGGCCGCGCGAAGCCGACATAGCGCACGTCCGCTTCGGGCGCCGCCGTCATGCCGCTCGGGCGCGTCGTCGCAAGTGCCATGCGCACGCCGGACCAGTCCTCGCCCGTGCGCTGGTTCACCGCCGCGCGCTGGGTGATCGTCAGCCCGCCGCTTTTCGCCTGCGTGTCGAGCCGTGCGTCATAGACCGGCTGCCATGAGGCCCGTGCGTGGCGGTAGCGCAGCTTCAGTTCACTCCCACCCGCGCCCGCTGCATCGACGTTGACGATCACGCGCGTCGCCCAGTCGCCGGTGCCGTTCTGGCGGGAAAGCTCGCGGTCGATCTCGGCAATCCGCCGCTCGATGTCGCGAATGTCCTTGCGGGCTTCGAGGATCGTCGCCTCGATCTGTCCGTGCCGTTCGGCAATGAAGGTAAACAGCGCTTCCGGCGGCATCGGCGGCGCGGCGGCGGGCTGGTCAGGCTGCGCGGCCGGCATCTGGACCATTTCGCGGATCATGTCGCGCTGAAGCTCCGCGGTGCGGATCCGCCCCTCGATCTCGCTCTTGCGGTCGGTAAGGCTTTCGCGCTCGGCTTCCAGTGCATTGCGAAGGGCCGGATCGCCGGTCACCGGAACCCGCGCAACATCCACCGAGCCGATGAGAAGTTCGCCCGCGCTGACACCCTCGACGCGTACGTCGTCCGCGCGGATGCCGTCCGGCAGGTTGTCGAAGACGATCTCGTGGGACCCGTCGGACAGCTGCACCGACGCGATGCGCTCGATCTCCGCCCCGGACGGGAAAACCGTCACCGCGTCGATCCGGCTGTCAGGATTGTACTGCGCGGCAAGCGCGCTGGAGGCAAGCAGGCTCGCTGTCGTGATGGCGAGGACGCCGAGCGAGCGGGCGGGAAGGGAAAACGGCATGGGGGCACCTGTTGATCTCGTCGCGCCCCCACCCGGTTTGCCAGCTTGCAGCCGATTGCGGCGGCAACGCGGCCACCGCCCCGGACCGTCAGAAGCGCAGCGGCTTCACCTGGTTCACCATCGGCAACTTCGCGATGCCCGCCAGCAAGTCCGGCGACACAGGCTGGTCGACTTCCAGCAGGCAGATCGCATCCGCGCCGGGTGCCGTGCGCCCGAGGTTGAACGTCGCGATGTTCGCGCCCGCATCACCGAACAGCGTGCCGATGGCCCCGATGAAGCCCGGCTTGTCGTCGTTCGTGACGTAGATCATGTTCGGCGCGAGTTCGGCTTCCATGTTGATACCCTTCACCTGGATCAGGCGCGGCTTGCCGTCCGAGAAGACCGTGCCGGCAACCGACCGCTCCTGCCGTTCGGTGACGACCGTCAGGCGGATGTAGTTTTCATACGCCCCCTGCTGCGCGCGGCGCACTTCCTCCACCTTGATCCCGCGATCCTTCGCAACGATGGGCGCAGAGACCATGTTCACGTCCGATAGCGCCGGGCGCATGACGCCGGCAAGGGCTGCCGCAGTCAGCGCCTTGACGTTCATCTCGGCAACGTCGCCCTCGAACTCCAGCCGGATCGCCTTGATGCCGGTCTCGGTCAACTGACCCGCGAAGGAGCCGAGCGATTCAGCAAGCTTCACATACGGGGTCAGGCGCGGGGCTTCCTCCGCCGAGATCGACGGCATGTTGAGCGCGTTGGTGACGGCGCCCGTCAGAAGGTAGTCGGCCATCTGCTCGGCGACCTGAAGCGCGACCTTCTCCTGCGCTTCGTGAGTGGCAGCCCCCAGGTGCGGCGTGCAGATGAGGTTCGGCGCGCCGAACAGCACGTTTTCCTTCGCCGGCTCTTCCGAGAACACGTCGATGGCAGCACCCGCAACGTGCCCGCTTTCAAGGGCTGCGCGAAGGGCTGCTTCGTCCAGCAACCCGCCGCGCGCGCAATTGATGATGCGCACGCCGGGTTTGGTCTTGTTGATGGCATCGGCGCTGAGGATGTTGCGCGTCTTGTCGGTCAGCGGCGTGTGCAGGGTGATGAAGTCGGCGCGCGACAGCAATTCGTCCAGCTCGACCTTTTCGATGCCGAGTTCCATTGCCCGCTCCGGCGACAGGAACGGGTCGAACCCGATCACCTTCATGCGCAACCCTTGCGCCCGGTCGATGACGATGGCGCCGATATTGCCGCAGCCGATCACGCCGAGGGTCTTGCCGGTGATCTCGACGCCGACGAACTTGTTCTTCTCCCACTTGCCGGCCTGGGTCGAGGCATCGGCTTCCGGTATCTGGCGCGCCAGCGCGAGCATGAGCGAGATCGCGTGTTCCGCTGTCGTCACCGAGTTTCCGAAGGGCGTATTCATCACGATGATGCCCTTGGAACTGGCGAACGGCACGTCGACATTGTCGACGCCGATGCCCGCGCGACCGATGACGCGCAGCTTGTCGACGTCGCGCAGCACGCTTTCCGTCAGCTTGGTCGCCGAGCGGATGGCGATGCCGTCATAGTCGTTGAGGACCGCGACGAGCGCATCCTTGTCCTTGCCGAGTTCCGGATTGAAGTCGACCTCGATGCCGCGATTGCGGAAGATATCGACGGCGGCATCCGACAGCTGGTCGGAAATGAGTACGCGGGGAGCCATGGGCCTTGTCTCCTGTGTGTGCCCGCAAGGGCCGGTCATGCGGCGCGGGCTGAACTTCGCTGAAAATGGGAAAATCGCGGGCAGCGCGTGCCGCCCGCTTGAGGTTTCAGGCCGTCAGGCCGCCGCCTTGAGTGCAGCCAGCTCGCAGGCATACGCCCAGTCGAGCCACGGCATCAGCGCTTCGAGGTCGGATGTCTCGACCGTCGCGCCGCTCCAGATGCGAAGCCCGGGGGGCGCATCGCGGTAGCTGCCGATATCGAGCGCGACATCTTCCGCTTCGAGCCGCGAGACCATCGCCTTGGCGAAGGCCGCCTGTGCCTTTGGGTCGAGCGCGGCAATGTCCGGGTCGACAATGCACAGGCACACGGAGGTGTTGGAGCGCGTTGCCTCGACCTTCGGCAGGAAGCCGATCCACTTCGTTCGCGCGACCCAGTCCTCGATGACGCCGAGATTGGCATTCGCACGGGCCACAAGAGCGTCCAGCCCGCCGAGGCTGTCAGCCCATTCCAGCGCGTCGATATAGTCCTCGACGCAGAGCATGGACGGGGTGTTGATCGTCTCGCCGGAGAAGATGCCCTCGATTAGCTTGCCACCCTTGGTCAGGCGGAAGATCTTCGGCAGTGCCCGATCCGGCTTGAAGCTTTCAAGCCGCTCGACCGCGCGCGGCGAGAGGATCAGCATGCCGTGCGCGGCTTCCCCGCCGAGCACCTTCTGCCAGGAGTAGGTCACGACATCGAGCTTGGCCCAGTCGAGATACTGGGCGAAGGCGGCGGACGTCGCGTCGCAGATCGTAAGACCCTCGCGGTCTCCCGCGATCCAGTCGCCATCCGGCACGCGAACGCCGGACGTGGTGCCGTTCCAGGTGAAGACCACGTCGCGGGTCTTCGTGTCGACGGTGGAAAGGTTCGGAAGCGTGCCATAGGAGGCTTCAATGGTGCGCACGTCGTCCAGCTTCAATTGCTTCTGGACGTCACTCACCCAGCCGGAGCCGAAGCTTTCCCACGCGAGCATGTCGACGCCACGCGCGCCGAGCATGGTCCACATCGCCATTTCGACCGCGCCGGTATCCGACGCCGGCACGATGCCGATGCGATAGTCGTCCGGCACCTGAAGCACCTTGCGCGTCAGGTCGATGGCATGCTGAAGGCGTGCCTTGCCGGGTTTGGATCGGTGGGAGCGTCCCAGAAGCGCGTCGGACAGAACGTCGGGCGTCCAGCCGGGTCGCTTGGTGCAGGGACCGGAAGAAAAACGCGGATTGTCCGGCCGCGCAGCCGGTTTCGTCTTATCTGTCATGCTACCCTCACAGATAGTCGCCTCTCGTTGGGGAGAGGTGGCCCACTGATGGAGATGACGGGTTTTGCACCGGCCGTCAAGCGCGACGTGAATCGCAGGCCAAACGGCCGGCGCGGAGTGCCGTGTTACTCGGCGGCTTCGCTGGTGCCGTCCGCCGCCACGGTCTGGATGACGGTGAAGCCCTCGAATTCCGGGTGGCCGAGATAGAGCGAGCCGCGCTCGCCCACGCCCTTGTGTGCATCACGGAAGGACTGCGACTTGGTCCACGCGGTGAAATTGGCCTCGCTTTCCCAGACCGTGTGCGAGGAATAGAGCACATGGTCGTCCCGGTCCGGCCCGCGCAGCAGGTGGAACTCGATAAAACCCGGCTCCTTGTGGAGATGAATCTCCCGGTTGAGCCAGACGGATTCAAACGCCTGTTCGTTGCCTTTGCCGACCTTGAAGCGGTTCATCGCGATGAAGTTCATGTCACATCTCCTGTTTGTCGCCAGCGCGGTCTTGTCTCCGGCACCTGGCTGAAATCGTCTCTCAGGCGTGGCGGTGCAGGCGCGCCAGCCGGCCCGGTCCGTCCGTGGGCAGCGACACGGTTTCAGCCGTTTCTCTCGCCAGCGTCTTGAGGACCCGGCCAAGCCTCTGAGCTGTCTGGACCACATCCTCGCATGCGCATCCCTCCGACACGACCATGGCCTGCGCCGTCATCACGGGCCGGTCGCCACGCCGCGCCGCGCTGATGAGGGACAGCAGCGCCAGTTCGTGCGCGGTGACGTGCAGGCGGCATTCGGCGCACCACGGGTTCATGAAGTCGAAGCACGACCCGCGCCACCCGCGAATTGCCGCCATCAGCGCGCGCACCGCCGCAAACAATTGCGCCCCGCCGCTGGCACCGTGGCGGGCCTCGGCCCGCTCCAGCGCCACTTCCCACGCCCCGTCCCGTTTGCCGCTATAGGCGACACAGATGAGGCGGACCAGTTCGAGCCCTTCCAGGTCGATATCCTCGTGGTCGTTGGCCGCAAAGAATGCTGGCGGCAACGGCTGGCTGGCGGCGTGGGTCATCGCGGTGCTCCTCGTCCTTTTCGCTTAGGCGCCGAACCGCACCTTGAGCCAGACCTTGCCGCCGATGCCGGCGCTGGAGTTCTGGTTCAGGTAAGGCCGGTACTGCTCGTCGAACACGTTGTCGATTGCCGCACCCATGGAGAAGTTCTCGTTGGCCTCGTAGGTGGCGAAGAGGTTCACCACGTTGTAGGCCTCGCTCGGGTCGATCAGCGAACCGGTCGTGGGGTCCGGGGGCGGCACGCGGTCCTGCGCGGCGGTCGCGATCCATGTCGCGCCGAGCGTCAAACGTTCTTCCAGGAAGCGCACACCGAAGGTCGTGGCGACCTTGTCGGCGGGCAGCGAGTAGAGGTAGTCGCCCGTGTCGCTGTTCTCGCCGCGCACCATGGACGCGGCGAGCGAAGCAAACCAGCGGCCCGTGTCGTAGGTCGCCTCGAACTCCGCACCGTTCAGCTCGGCATTGGCGACGTTCACATACTGGTAGTTGAAGACGATCGGGAAGCCGAAGGGCGGCACCGCCTGCGCCTCGATGAAGTCTTCCACGTTGTTGTGGAAGATCGCGGCCTTCACCCGCAGCGCATCGCCTTCGCGCCACAGGTTGTCGCGCTTGTAGTTGACGCCGATCTCGAAGGTCTTGCCCACTTCCGGCTGCAGGTCCGGGTTCGGGATGAACTGGAACGTCGCCGGGCTCATCGGCGAGAAGGGCGGATGCAGGCCGGAAACGAACGTCTCCGTCACCGCCGGTGCGCGATAGCCTTCCGCATAGGTCCCGTAGACCTGGAAGCCGGACAACGTGCCCTCTTCGAACGGGCTGAGCCCTAGCGTGATCTTCGGCGAGACACGGTTGCCGCTGTTTTCCACCGCCCCCGAAAGCGTCTCGCCCGACAGGTCGTAGGCATCGAAACGCAGCGCCGCGACGACATCCAGCCAGGTACCGCGCTCCAGTTCGTACTGCACGAAGCCGCCATAGATCTCGCGCTCGCCAGATGGCGTGAACAGCGATCCGGTGCCGTTGAGATCCTGTGTCGTCACCCGGTCATGGAAGGCATCGATGCCGAACGTCACCGCCTGGTCGAAGCCGTGGGAGAAGAACTCCGACGTGTTGTAGGCATCGAACCCGACGGTCTCGAGATTGAAGAACCGCTCGTCGCCGCTGCCGACCTCGGTCTGCATTGCGTCGGTGCGCGTCCAGTACGAGTTGACGGTCAGGTTTACGAAGGGGTTATCGACCGGATCCCACGTGAACCGGCCCGTTGCGGTGTCGTCGGCGACATCGTTCTGGCGCGGCGTCGCGGTGACGCCCGACACGTAGTCGGCACGGTTGCCGACGTAGCCAACCTTCAGCTCCATGTCCTCGTTGATGCGCCACTGCACCTTGCCAAACCCGGCCAGCACTTCGCGCTCGGAAGGGACCGTGGTGCCGTCCCCGTCGTGGTAATCGTCCTGGTCGCGGTAGGTGATGTTGGCGATGATGCCGAAGCGCTCGTCGGCACCGGCGGCGGCCGTGTTGCTGGTGACGAACCCGTCGGCGTTGAATGTCAGCTGCCCCTTGCTGGAGAACGCAAAGCGCTCGCCGGGGCGCAGGAACTCGAACGGGTCGATGGTCTCGAACGCCACCACGCCGCCGATGGCACCGGAGCCGAAGACGTTGGCGACTGGTCCGCGAATGACGGTCACGTCCTTGATGAGCTCCGGCTCCAGATAGAAGCTGCCGTCGGCATTGTGCCCGGAGCGCTGGAAGTTCTGGCGCGCGCCGTCGATCATCACGTTGACGCGGCCGAAATCCTGAAGCCCGCGGATGTTGATGGCGGACGCCGTGTCATCGCCGGTTTCCGACGTGGTGACGCCGGGCACCGACTGCAGGACGTCGGCCACCGTGTCCGGCTGGATGCGCTCCAGCACCTCTGCGTTGACGACGCTCGTCGACGACATCTGCTCGACGGGTGCCGCATCCTCGCGCGTTGCCGACACGGTCACCGTGTCCAGTACGATATCCTCGCGCGCAAGTGCCTCGCCCATGGTGCCCCCAAGCACCGCTGCTGCGGGCAATAGTCCAATCCAGTTCCTGTTCACCGCTACTCGCCTCCACATACGACGGTTACGCCGGATGGCTGGCTGATGCGGTCTCAACGCACTGGCTGGCTTTCCCCCAAAGACCCGTTTCGGGTCCCCCAATGCGACGGGCTATATCTTAACTTGATTTCACGAGTCAACTTTTTTAGACGGTAGACGAACCCGCAACTTTTCATGCGTGCGCACCGGCCTGCTGAGGCGGCAACCGGCTGGGGCAAGGCACGTCGATTGTCTGGAGTAACCTCTCGTGAGCGACACCAACGACCCATCTGACAGCCGTCGGAACATGGCATCGGCCACAGACTCCGCGGCACCCCTGCTGGACGGGGAAGCCCTGCTGCAGGGCCGAAAGGAAGTGCGCATCGCCTTCCAGGACCAGGTTTACCGCCTCAGCGTCACCGGCAATGGCAAGCTTATCCTCACCAAGTAGCCGCGAGAGCCTGAACGAAAAACGCCGCCGGCGATTGCCGGCGGCGTGATCAGGTCGGAACAAGGGTTTCGTCGCGCCCGAAGTCAGGCCGGGCGCAACGATGGTCGTTGGTACTAGTGCTTGAAGATGGCCGGCGGGGGCGGCAGGTCCGAGATCGGGGCCGGTGCATCGAAGTTCCAGCGAATGCCGAGCATGACATCGTGGGAGGTCAGGCTCTTGAAGTGCATCGGGTTGTCCACCGCGTTGGTGCCGTCGAAGGCAACCAGGTCGCCGGTGACGCCGTCACCCATGTCGACATAGCGGTAGGCAAGATCCAGCGTCAGGCGGTCCGTGACCTGGTAGCCCATGCCGGCATGAAGGGCCCAGGCGAGGTCCCACTTGGACTTCGTCGCGCCGTAGGCTTCACCACCGACCGGAGCGTTGGTGTCGGTGAAGTTGTGGATCGTGTTGCGCGAGGCACCGATACCAGCACCGACATAAGGCGTGATGCCGTGCCAGGTGCCGAGGTCGAAGTAGGCGTTGGCGAGCAGCAGCCATTCCGACTTGGCGCCGTCATAGTTGTTGGAGCCGTCGGGCGTGCCGTCGGCGGGAAGCGTGTCGTAGGAATCAAGGCCGTGGAACGTGGCGCGGCCACGAAATTCCGCCGTGCCGTCCACCCGGAACCAGTCGTTGACCACCCAACCGATACCGCCACCGAAGAGCGGAGAGGAGTCGAAGCCGGGTTCGTTCAACCAGGTCACTTCCGCGGTCGCGAACTGGGCGTTCTCGAGGCTGTCGACGCTCTGGTTGGTCATGCCGATGTAACCGCGGAGATAAAGCCCGCCGCCCACGTGGACGGTCGGCGGCTCTGGCAGCGGCGGCGGAGGAAGAAGGTCGGCCGCCCCGGCAGTCCCGGTCGCAGCCAGTCCCGCGATCAAGGCGATCGCATACTGTACTTTGCTGGCTTTCGTCATTGTCGTCACCCTTACTGGGACCCCGGGTTAAGTTCCCCTGGACCGGGATCATTATGAAACCGGTATTGACTATGACGGATGATAGTTAATCCAGACTTAACTACGTTACTTAACCAAGAAAAATTGATCTACTGGCTAATTCTCGGGTAATTCTGCTTCGTTAACGCTTCATTATGGTTGATTAATGATGGTAAACGAAGAATGAATATTTACTGACATGAACAAAGTCTAAATTTGCGGGATCGGCGCGATTGGGGTACGCGGTTCTGTCTCTCCTGCTGACGGATCACACATGCCCGATCTCATCGCCTCCCAGCGCAACATCTTCGACATTCCGCGCGACGTCGCCTACCTCAACTGCGCCTATGTCGGCCCGCTGTCCCACACCGTCATTGCGGCGGGCGCCAGCGGCATCGCCTCCAAGGTGCAGCCGTGGACGCTCACGCCGAACGACTTCTTCGAGCCGGTCGATGCGGTCCGTGCTCTGGCCGCCTCCCTGTTCGGGGGCAGCGCCGGCGACTATGCCATCGTGCCGTCCGCCTCTTACGGGGTCGCCGCCGCAGCGGCGAACCTGCCCGTCGAGGCTGGTCAGGACATCGTGCTGTTGGGCGAGCAGTTCCCCTCCAACGTCTATTCGTGGAAGCGCCTTGCGGATGAAGCCGGCGCGAGCCTGCGCTTCGTCACCCGCAACGAGGCGCGACAGGCCGACGGCACGCTCGATTGGGCGGCTGCCGTGATCGCTGCCATCAGCGATCGCACGGCTGTCGTCGCCCTGCCCCATTGCCACTGGACGGATGGCACGCTGGTGGACCTCGCCCGTGTCGGCCCGAAGTGCCGAGACGTCGACGCGGCCCTGGTGCTGGACCTGACGCAGTCTGCCGGCGCGCGCCCAATCGACCTTGCCGAGATTGGCGCGGACTTCGCCGTCATCGCCGCCTACAAGTGGCTGCTTGGTCCCTACGCGACGGGCCTCTTCTACGCAGCACCCCACCGGCAGGACGGGCGACCACTGGAAGAAAACTGGATCACGCGCGACGGTGCGGAGAATTTCGCAGGCCTCGTCGACTATGCCGGGGGCTACCAGCCCGGTGCCGTGCGCTACGACATGGGCGAGCGTGCAAACTTCCATCTGCTGCCAATGCTGCACGCGGCACTCGAACAGATCGAGCGCTGGGGCATCGCCAATATCGAGCACACGCTGGGAGAGAAGACGCAGGCGCTGGCATCGCGCGCATCCGAACTCGGCTTCACCGTCATGCCGCAGAGCGCGCGCGCCAGCCACTTCGCCGGGCTGAACCGCGACGGCGGCTTGCCGGAGAACCTCGTGGCGCGCCTCGCGCAGCACAACGTGCACGTCAGCGTGCGCGGCAGCACGGTGCGCGTGACACCGCATCTCTACAATGATGAAGACGACTTCGACCGCTTCGCCGAGGCCATGAAAGCCTGCCTCGGCTGATCTAGACGGCGTGGAAGCCTAGTTGCTGCGGCCGATCAGGTCGGCAAGCTCGCCGACGGTGGATTCCACCAGGTCGCTGTCCTCGCCTTCCGCCATCACGCGGATGACCGGCTCGGTGCCCGACGCGCGGACCACCAGACGCCCGACCCCGTCGAGGCGTTCTTCCGCACCCTTGATCGCCGCGCTGACCGTCTCGGCCTTCAGCGGGGACTGACCGGTGTAGCGCACGTTGCGCATCACCTGCGGCAGCGGTTCGAAGCGGTGGCAGACCTCGCTCACCGGCTTGCCGGATTCCTTCACCACCGCCAGCACCTGAAGCGCCGCGACAAGCCCGTCGCCCGTGGTGGTGAAATCGGACAGCACCATGTGGCCGGACTGTTCGCCGCCCACGTTGTAGCCGTTCTCGCGCATGTGCTCGACGACGTAGCGGTCGCCCACCGGCGTGCGCGCCATGTTGAGGCCGATGGAGCCGAGATAGCGCTCCAGCCCGAGGTTCGACATGATGGTCGCGACGATGCCGCCACCCGTCAGCCGGTCCTGTTCCTTCCAGTACTGGGCGATCACCGCCATCAGCTGGTCGCCGTCGACGACCTTGCCCTGCTCGTCGACGAGGATGACGCGGTCCGCGTCGCCATCGAGTGCGATGCCGATATCGGCGCGCACCTCATGCACCTTTGCAGCCAGCGCGTCGGTGGAAGTCGATCCGCATTCCTTGTTGATGTTGAAGCCGTTCGGCTCGACACCGAGCGAAAAGACATCCGCACCCAGTTCCCACAGGGCTTCCGGCGCGACCTTGTAGGCGGCGCCGTTGGCGCAGTCGACGACGACGCGCAGGCCCTCGAACTCCATGTGCCGCGGCAGCGTGCGCTTGGCGTACTCGATATAGCGTGCGTGGGTGGAATCGATGCGCTTGGCGCGGCCCAGCGCCTGCGGCTTGGCGAGATATTCGTTCAGGTCGGAATCAACGAGGTTCTCGATCTGCTTTTCGGTCTCGTCGGACAGCTTGTAGCCATCCGGGCCGAACAGCTTGATGCCGTTGTCCTGGTAGGGGTTGTGGGAGGCGGAGATCATCACGCCGAGGTCGGCGCGCATCGAGCGCGTCAGCATGGCAACCGCCGGCGTCGGCATCGGACCAAGCAGGAACACGTCCATGCCCACCGACGTGAAGCCCGCGACCATGGCGTTCTCGATCATGTAGCCGGACAGGCGCGTGTCCTTGCCGATCACGACGCGGTGGCGATGCACGCCCCGGCGAAACACCGTACCGGCGGCCATCCCGACCTTCATGGCGATATCCGCCGTCATGGGATAGCGGTTCGCCTGCCCCCGCACGCCATCGGTGCCGAAATAGTTGCGCATCGTTTCCTCCGAACCAGCATGGTCTGCCGCCCGCAGCTTCTAGCGTCTAATCGCTGGGCTGCGTGGTCAATTCGCGTGGCACGAGCGGTAACATAACGGTCTTTCCGTTTGGTGTCGCGGCAAGTCGTGCGCGCGCCTCAACCAGCCTCAGGGTTAACGATTGCTGGCCACCGTGGCGCGATTGCCGCAGCCTTGCCCATATTTGCGGTTGAATAGCGAAGCCGAATTCCCTTCACTGCGCCTTCGTCGAAGGCTCTCAAGGCGTTTTTCATGCGTATGCTTCCCGCCATCGTCTGCGTGTTGCTGGCAAGTCTTGCCGGCGGATGCGCAACGACGCCCAAGGCCGAGGTCTACGACGTGACGCCGACCGACGTGCTGCGCAACATCAAGTGCGAGCTGCGCGAGGCCTATCGCAACAACGAGCAGCTTGCCGGAGACTGGCTCTCCGCGCTGCAGCTTTCCATGAAGGTTTCGAACTCCGCAGGCGCCGGCGGCGGCGTCAGCTTCATCGTGCCGACGAACCCCGGCACGCTTTCCATTGGCATGTCATCGCGGCTGTCGGGCTACGGCGCAAAGACCGAGCGCATCTACTTCACCGAGTCCCTGTCGAAGCTCAATGCGGACGTCTACGACACGATCTGCAACGACGCGCTCTACTATCAGGGCAAGCGCATCATGCTGGTGGGCAAGATCGGCTTCGACGAACTCTTCGCGCGGGTGCGCGACACCATCGAGCTGACCAACACCAACGTCACCCAGCTCGACTACAATCTCTATTTCGAGATTTCGATGAGCGGCAGCGCCTCGGCCCGCATCAGCTCGCTGCCCATCGGCAGCGACGGCTTCTTCGGTGCCGATGTCGGGGCCGACGGCGAAAAGGGCAACAACCACTCCTTGCAGGTGACGTTCTATCCGCCGCAGCCGAGCTACTGCCCGGTGCCGACGATCAACGGTTCCTGCCCGACGCTCGTCTACCAGGTGAACCAGCAGACCATTCAGGTTGGCCGTCGCGGCCGCTCGGCAGCATCCACGCCCGCGCCAGCACCGCGCCCGGTGCCCTCGCGCGGCACGGCGGTGCCGTCTCGCGATGAACTCAACCGTGCGCTCGACCGCAATACGACGAACACCATCGTCGACAACCTGCGCAACAACGACGTGCTGAACTAGCGCGCCCATCGAACCGCCCAACAACAAAAAGGCCGGCTCGAAAGCCGGCCTTCGTGTTCGTGCGTGCAGGTCGGGAAGCGATTACTCAGCCGCTTCCTGCTGGCCGATGCTCTTGGCAGACGCCATGCCGGGTGCGTCGGACTTGCCACCCAGCTTGTCGCGCACGCCCTTCTCGATCTTGTCGCCGGTATCCTTGTCGATGTTGCGCCAGTATTCGAAAGCGCGCTCCAGCACCTTTTCGCTGACGCCGTCGCACAAGTGGCCAACGACGTTGTTGACGAGGCGTTCGCGCATCCCGTCATCCATCACCTCGCGAACGAGAATGCCCGCCTGGCTCCAGTCGTCATCGTCCTCGCGCAGCGCGTAGGCCGTGCGGACCATGTCACCATCGGCGTGCCAAAGGCCGGCCTCCTCGGGAAGCGGCTGCGCCGAGGGTCCGCCATACGAGTTCGGCGCGTAGACCGGGTCTGCCACGTTCTCCACCCGCATCGCACCGTCCTTGGAATAGGAATGGACAGGGGCCTGCGGCTTGTTGACCGGTATCTGCTTGTAGTTGACGCCGAGCCGCGCACGGTGCGCATCCGCATAGGAGAAGCCGCGCGCCAGCAGCATCTTGTCCGGCGACAGGCCGATGCCCGGCACCATGTTGTTGGGCTCGAATGCCGCCTGCTCGATTTCCGTGTGGAAGTCAGTCGGGTTGCGGTCAAGCACCATCTTGCCGACTTCCATCAGCGGGTAGTCGTCATGCGGCCAGACCTTGGTCAGGTCGAACGGGTTCAGGTGGTAGGTCTTGGCATCCTCGTAGGGCATGACCTGCCACTTGAGCGTCCAGCTCGGATGGTTGCCGTCGCGGATCGCATTGAACAGATCGCGGCGATGATAATCGCCGTCGGTCCCGGCCAGCTTGTCGGCCTCGTCCTGGCTGAGATAGGCGTTGCCGTCGCCCTGGTCGGTGTGGAAGTGGAACTTCACCCAGAACTTCTCGCCTTTCGCGTTCACCAGCGAATAGGTGTGGCTCGAATAGCCGTTCATCTCGCGCCACGACTTCGGAATGCCGCGGTCGCCCATCAGGTACGTCACCTGGTGCGCGCTCTCCGGCGACAGGGTCCAGAAATCCCACTGCATGTCGTGGTCGCGCATGTCGTTGTCGGCACGACGCTTCTGACTGCGGATGAACTGCTGGAACTTGATCGGATCGCGGATGAAGAAGATCGGCGTGTTGTTGCCGACCATGTCGAAGTTGCCTTCCTCGGTGTACATCTTCACCGAGAAGCCGCGCGGGTCGCGCCACGTGTCGGGGCTGCCGCGCTCACCGGCAACCGTCGAGAAGCGGATCAGCACGTCGGTCTTCGCACCGGGCTGGAACACGGCTGCCTTGGTGTACTTGGAAACGTCCTGCGTCACCTTGAAATGGCCGAACGCGCCGCCGCCCTTGGCGTGGGGCTGGCGCTCGGGGATGCGCTCGCGGTTGAAGTTGGCCATCTGCTCGAGCAGGTAGTGATCGTTGAGGACGATCGGGCCATCGCTGCCGACGGTCAGCGAATGCTCTTCGCTCTGGACGCGGATGCCCGCGTCCGTCGTTGTCGGCGGGCCGGATTTCTTGCTGCTCATGGTTCCACATGCCTTGGTTTTCGGGGGACAATATGTGGAACCAACAGAAAGGCCCCGCAGGAGGTTCCGGCGGGGCCTTGCTTTATTTCACGTGCCTTGCGGCGAGAGCTTTGCGGCGGCGTCAGACGCCCGGCTGGGGCTCCATGCCGCCCGCATCCGGCTCGCCACCCTTCTTGGGCTTCGGCTTGCCGGTCTTGGGAATCGAGGAGCCGCGCGAGGTCGGCTTGTCGAGGTCGGCGTCGCGGATGGGCGGCTTGCCGTCCAGCAGGTCGCGGATCTCCTGGCCCGAAAGCGTCTCGTATTCGAGCAGGCCCTGCGCCAGTGCTTCGAGGTCGTTGCGGCGCTCGGTGAGGATGCGGCGTGCCTCGGCATAGCCTTCCTCGATGAAGCGGCGCACTTCCGCGTCGATCTTCTGGGCGGTCTCTTCCGAGACGTTCTGCTGGCGCGAAACCGAATGGCCGAGGAACACCTCTTCCTGGTTCTCGCCGTAGGCAACCGTGCCGAGTTGGTCGGACAGGCCCCAGCGCGTCACCATCATGCGGGCAAGCTTGGTCGCCTGCTCGATGTCGGAGGCGGCACCGGATGTGACCTTGTCCCAGCCGAAGATTTCCTCTTCCGCCACGCGGCCACCCATCATGATGGCAAGGCGCGAGGTCATCTGCTCGTAGGACATCGACAGCTTGTCGCGTTCGGGAAGCTGCATGACCATGCCGAGTGCACGGCCACGCGGAATGATTGTCGCCTTGTGCACCGGATCGGTCGCGGGAACGTTGAACGCGACGATGGCGTGGCCGGCTTCATGGTAGGCGGTCAGGCGCTTCTCGTCCTCGGTCATGACCATGGCGCGGCGTTCCGCACCCATCATCACCTTGTCCTTGGCGTCCTCGAATTCGGCCATCGTCACCAGCCGCTTGTTGCGGCGCGCGGCCAGAAGCGCGGATTCATTGACGAGGTTGGCGAGGTCCGCACCCGAGAAGCCAGGCGTGCCGCGCGCGATAACCTTGAGGTCGACATCCGGTGCCAGCGGCACCTTTCGCACGTGGACGTTGAGGATCTTCTCGCGGCCCAAGACGTCCGGGTTCGGCACGACGACCTGCCGGTCGAAACGGCCGGGACGCAGCAGCGCCGGGTCGAGAACGTCGGGACGGTTCGTCGCGGCGATCAGGATGATGCCTTCGTTGGTCTCGAAGCCGTCCATCTCGACGAGAAGCTGGTTCAGTGTCTGCTCGCGCTCGTCATTGCCGCCGCCAAGGCCCGCGCCACGGTGACGACCGACGGCGTCGATTTCGTCGATGAAGATGATGCACGGGGCGTTCTTCTTCGCCTGTTCGAACATGTCGCGGACACGGCTCGCGCCGACGCCGACGAACATCTCGACGAAGTCGGAACCCGAGATCGTGAAAAACGGCACGTTCGCTTCACCCGCGACCGAGCGGGCAAGCAGCGTCTTGCCGGTGCCGGGAGGACCGACAAGCAGCACGCCGCGCGGAATCTTGCCGCCAAGGCGCTGGAACTTCTGCGGGTCGCGCAGGAACTCGACGATCTCTTCCAGGTCGATCTTGGCTTCCTCGACGCCGGCCACGTCTTCAAACGTTACCCGGCCATGGGCCTCGGTCAGCAGCTTGGCCTTGGACTTGCCGAAGCCCATCGCCTTGCCGCCCGCTCCTTGCATCTGGCGCATGAAGAAGATCCACACGCCGATGAGCAGCAGCATCGGGAACCATGAAACGAGTATGCCAAGCAGCGAAGGCGCTCGGTCGGCAGGCGGCTGCGCGGTGATCGCGACGCCGCGCTCGTTCAGGCGCTCGACGAGGTTTGCATCCTCGGGAATGTAGGACTGGAAGGTCCGACCATCGTTGTACTGGCCAGTGACCTCGTTCCCGGAAATCGTGACGGATCGCACCTGTCCGTTGTCGACGTCATTGAGAAGCTGGGAATAGCTGATCTCGTTTCCGCCCGAGCGCGGAGCCGGACTCTGGAACAGGTTGAAGAGAGCGATAAGCAGGAGGCCGATGACCACCCACAACGCCAGGTTCCGGAAATTGGAATTCATCAATTGCCTCTCTAGGTCCGCCGCTGAACGGCTGGATGTGCGCCCGCTGGGGCCATCATCGTGGCAAAAGGGCCGAAAGTTGGGCCGTTGCGGCGCCTGGACGTCCCTGCTTCGTCTCGTGATGGACCCCGCCGCCAGCCTGCAGGATCAGCAGCCCGCGCGGTGGAACATGTCATTGAGCGTTAACATAGGAACCCCGCTGCGCGAAGGAAAGCGCGCGGGTCCGTTTGCCGCAGGCTTTTTCGCCGACCGGTTAACGTCACTCAGGCAAAGCGATGTACGCCGAAGCGGATGCCGAGCCATGCACCGCGCACGCCGCGTTCGCCGGCGCGCCCACCCAGCAGCCTGCACGGTTCGTCCTTGCCGCTGTCGAGAACCGGAATGGCCGCGCGGGCCGCAGCCGGAAGCCCCGCTTCGTCGCCTGCCGAGCTGCCGCCATAGCGGCACTGGGTGCCGGGGGTGATGGTGCTGTCACAGACAATGCGGAACCGCCGGTCGAACAGAGCCGCAGTCCCGGCATCCAGCACGGTTCCGGTGTCGTCCATGCGCCCCAATTCGCGGGAAATGACGAGCGTGCCGCAACGCGCCGAACCCGTCCCGCGCGCGATCAGGCAACCACCAAGCGTGGCGCCGGAAAAGGCCTCCGCGCCGTCACGCGCAAGCGACGTGATCCCGGCGTCGAGCCGGGCGAGCTTTTCGCGCGCCGGCGGCACGGTCTGCCCGCCGGTATCGCGCAGCAAAGCGCGCAGCATCCGCCTGCGGATATCCGGCGCCTCGCCGGCGTAGCGCGCAACGTCGAGCGTGACGATGCCGTTGCCCTCATGTCTCAGCGCGCGCGAGGCAAGCGCGAAGGCCATCGCATCGAGTGACGCCGCCTTGCGGGCTGCGCGCTTCTGGATTTCCAGCAAAGCGGCGCGCGGTGTCGCGGCTTCGCCCTGCGCAAGGGCGGAGCGAACACGAGCGCGCTCGAAGCGCGGGTCGTCGTTGGAAGGGTCCTCGATCGAATCCACGCTCAAGGCATCCAGCGTGGCGCGAAGCCGCGCCTTCTCAATGCCAAGCAGCGGCCGCACGAGGCGGCGGTCGGCCCACCACCCTTGCGCGGGGATACCGTCTGCCCCGGCGGATCGGTCGCGCTCCAGCCGCATCGCAACAGTTTCGGCCTGATCGTCAAGGTGATGCGCGGTGGCGAGAACGTCGTATCCCTTCGCAGCCATCCAGTCGGTTATCGCGTCATAGCGCGCCGTGCGGGCGGCGGCATGAAGGTTCGTCTGCGGCAATCCGCTGAGCGTCAGGATCGCCGCCGCCAGCCCGAGCTTGTCGAGCCGTGCAGCGGTTATCCGCGCTTCCGCGTCCGATCCCGCGCGCAGCCCGTGATCGACCACGAGCGCATGAAGCCTCGCACCGCCCCAGCGGGCGGCAAGGGCTGCCATCGCCATGGAATCCGGCCCGCCGGAAACCGCAAGCGCAAGCGGCTTTGCCTGCAGCGGTGCGAAGAGCCGCGCGGCTTCGGTCTCGCTGATCGGCCGTGTGGTCTCAGCAGCCAAGAGCGCGTTTCTCCGAGGTCGCCTGGTCGAGGACGTCGGCATCGGCTCGCGGGTAGCGCCGGGTCAGTTCGTTCAACGACGAACAAGCCGGTTCGCGCTGCTGGAGCGCGGCCAGCGACATGCCGAGCTTCAGCATGCTCTCGGGCGCCTTGGAGGATTCCGGGTGAGATCGGGAGATGTCGAGGAAGGTACGGGCTGAGTTGTGATAGTCGCCGCGCTGGAAGAAGCTTTCGCCGATCCAGTACTTCGCGTTCGGCACCAGTTCGTGGTTCGGGTGCTGTTCGATGAACATCGCGAAGTCGCGTTCCGCTGCCGCGTAGTCGCCGCGCAGGACCTGACCATAGGCCTGGTCGTAGGCATCCCGCGGCGATGCGGAGGGTGCAAGCGCCATCTGGCTGCCCCGGCCCGAACTTGCGCCCAAGTTGCCGCCGCCGACGGTTTCCTCCGGCATCGGTCCGCCATTGGCGCCCGATTCCTCAAGGCTCTGCGCAAGGCCGGTGATGTCGAGCGGTCGGCCCTCGCCGTCCATGCGAAGCTGGCCGAGATCGGCAGGCGGCGTGCCCAGTTGCGAGGTGTTGCCGGGCACCGGCGTCGCCGGGGCCTGAAGAGAACCGGACTGGCTATTGGGATTGGCGTTGACCGCGCCACCTTCCAGCCGCTGCACGCGCACCATCAGCATGTCGACTTGGCCCGTCAGAACGCGAAGCTGCTCCTCGATGGCATTCATCCGGTTGCCGCCACCGCCGCCACCGTTCTGGGCGATCATCGCCTCGAGCTGCTGGACGCGCTGGCGCAGGTAGGCGACCTCGTCGCGGACATTTTGAGCGAAGGATGGCGCAGCCGCGCACACCATGAAAACGGTTGCTGCTGCTGTGGCGGCAATTCGTGAGAACATGCCGGAAACCTCGAGATTTGGTGCTGGTCATTCGCCCGGGATCAACCCCGGAATTCAGGCGCGTAGCATATCGCCGATTGCGCCCAAAGTGCGGCCCGATACGCAAACGGGCCGGCGAGTGACCGCCGGCCCGTTTGTCGATTCAAACCTGGAACGCTTAGTTTGTGGCGTTGTTCAGGACCGTCACCGAACGGCGGTTCTGGTTCCAGCACGAAGCGTTGTCGCAGACCGCGACCGGGCGCTCCTTGCCGTAGGAAACCGTGCGCATGCGCGAGGGCGAGACGCCCAGGCTTGCGAGGTAATCGCGGGTGACGGCGGCACGCCGCGCGCCAAGGGCGATGTTGTACTCACGCGTGCCGCGCTCGTCAGCGTGGCCTTCCACCGTGAAGGTGTACTGCGAGTACTGGTTGAGCCACTGGGCCTGACGCTGCAGCGTGGCCTTCGAGGCGTCCGTCAGAATCGACGAGTCGACCGTGAAGAACACGCGGTCGCCGACGTTGACGATGAATTCCTGGGCCGAACCCGGCGCGGCGTTGTTCGCGCCGTTGCCAGGACCCTGGCCGCGGTTCGAGCAAGCAGCGATGGTCAAGGCCAACATCACGCAGATTGCGATCCGCCCCGCCCGTGCCCCAATAGACTGTCCAAGCATCCCGGTTACTCCATTTCTATCGACCGGATTTATTGCGCATTTACTACCAGCTTTGCCCTTAACCGTTGGTTCGCAAACATGTTTAACGAAACGTTCGGCCAAAAGTTTCTGCCCCACCGACGATCGGCTGGAAGCACGCGTATATCCGTCGATACCTTTCTTTGGATGAGGCGCGAATACGCGCCGAAAAACCACGCCGGAATGCCCCAACCGGCGCGGCGGAACCTATAAGCCGAATCCTATTTGATCAAGGGCGACCAGGCCGGATCCGACCCCCATGACGGCGTTTGGATACGCCGCTCGTTATAGCCGGTGATATCCACCGACCAAAGTTGTGCGCCGCCACCGGCACCGCCAGACTCGCGGAAGAACATCAGCACGCGCCCGTTCGGAGCCCATGTCGGGCCCTCGTTGTGATAGCCCTCGGTCAGGATGCGTTCTCCCGAACCGTCCGGCCGCATCACGCCAATGGAAAACCGCCCACCGGCCTGCTTCGTAAACGCGATCATGTCACCGCGCGGCGACCAGACCGGCGTCGAGTACCGCCCGTCACCGAAGCTGACGCGCTGCGGGTTGGAGCCGTCGGCACCCATCACGTAAAGCTGCTCGCTGCCAGCGCGGTCCGAACTGAACACGACGCGCGCGCCATCCGGCGAATAGGACGGCGAGGTATCGATGGCCGGCGTGTTCGTCAGCCGCGTGGTGCGGCCGGTGCGCAGGTCCATCGTGAAGATGTTGGAATTGCCGTCCTGGTTCAGGCTCATGATGACCCGCTGGCCATCGGGCGAGAACCGCGGCGCGAACGTCATGCCCTGGAACGAGCCGACGAGTTCAGTCTGCCCCGTCTCGATGTTGAACAGGTACACCTGCGGCTGCCCGGAGGCATATGACATGTAGGTGATTTCCTGGCTCGACGGCGAGAAACGCGGCGTCAGCACCAGGTCGCGGCCAGACGAGAGGTAGCGTAGGTTCGCGCCGTCCTGGTCCATGATCGCGAGCCGCTTGACGCGCTGGTCCTTCGGCCCGCTTTCCTCGACGAAGACGACGCGGGTGTCGAAATAGCCGCTCTCGCCCGTCAGGCGCTCGTAGATCGCATCGGAAATGATGTGCGCCACGCGCCGCCAGTTGTTGGGCTGGGTGAAGTACTTCGAGCCGGTCATGTGCTGGCCGGCGGATACGTCCCAAAGCCGGAATTCCACCTGCAGGCGCCCGTCGGGCTGGCGCGTCACGCGGCCGTTCACCAGCGCCTGTGCGTTGATGACCTTCCAGTTGGCAAACAGCGGCTGGCCTTCGAAATTGATGTTGCGCTCGATGAAGGCTGCGGGATCGATCGGCGCGAACAGGCCGGAATTGCGCAGGTTGTTGGTGATGACCTGCGAAATGTCGCGCCCCACCTGGATCTCGTCGGGCTGCGTCCCGGTGAATTCGTCGATGGCGATCGGCATGGGTTGGACCACGCCGCGCGTCACGTCGACCTCCAGCACCGCGTGGGCGGGCTGGACGAACGACGGCGCGGCCGCAAGGCACATCGCCGCCAGCGCGGCGCGAAGGATGTTGCCGGGCCGAACGCATGCGAGGAGCCGGGTCGCTGTATGTTTCAGGTCAAAAGTCATCGAGCGTCTCGTTTCCTTGGGGTCTTATCTGCCCATCATCTCACGCGGGTCGAAGCTTACGATCATCCGGCGCCAGCCATCGAACTTTTCCAGCGGCAGATTATAGGGCTGACATTCGATGACAGCCCGCTGTGCCGACTCCGCCGCAATCCTGAAGATTGGCTCGCCGCCCGAATTGGCAACGATCGGCGGGCGCACAAGGGTTCCATCGGGCGACAGTTCAAGATCAAGTTTCACGATCAGCCCGACCGCGTCCAGCACGCCGATGGGTGGGCTCCAGCAACGCGAAATCTGCTGGCGCAGATAGTCGATCTCGCTCATCGACAGCTGGCTCGACGACCCGCTGGGCGCACCCAGCGATGCCTGGCCTTCCAGCGGCTGCTGCGCCACGCCGCCCGATTCCGGGGGGCGGTCCTGCTTGTCAAGCAATGCCGCGATGGAATCCGGGTCAAACTGGTTCGGGTCCTGCTGGGCCTGCGGCGTGATCGGTGTCGGGCGCGTGTCGGCCTGCGCAACCTGCTGGCGCTGCGGCCGCTTGGGGGCGCGCGCCGGCATGGAGATGCGGTCAGGGATCTCGACATAGCTGGGCTTCGGCGGTTCCGGCTCGCTCTCGGCCACGGGTTCCGGCTCGGGTGCCGGCTCCGGTTCGGGTGCGGGCGGCGCGGGTTCGGCTTCCGCCTGTTCCGGTTCCGGCTCGGGCTCGGGTTCCGGCTCGGGCGCTGCCGCGGGCTGCGGCGCCGGTTCGGGCTTTTCCTCCGGTTGCGGCTCGGGCTGCGGCGCAGCGTTGTTGTCTTCTTCCGCCTTCGGGGCCTGCTCTTCTTCCATGAGCTCGCCCGTCTTCAGGCCCTTCTTCATGTTGGTGAATTCTTCGACCGACACCAGGTCGACCGGCAGCGCCACCTCGGGCTTCACCTCAAACGGGTCGGTCGAGGCGAATCCGATCACCGCCGCTGCAAGAATGGCGACGTGTCCCAGTCCGGAAATGGCAAGGCCGGTACGCATGCTGCCGGCTTACCCGCTCTTCTCCTGGTCGGTCACAAGACCGATGCGCTTGAACCCGGCGGCGTTGAGCCGACCCATGACCTGCATCACCGCGCCGTAGCCGACATTGGCGTCGCCGCGCACGAAGATACGTTCCTCGTAGCCGTTGGAGGCAATGGCCTCGAGCTTGGCGACGAGTTCCTCGATGGGGATCTCCTGGTCCTGCAGGTACACGTTTCCGTCGGGCGACACGGTCACGGTCAGCGGATCCTTGTCGCTCTGCAGCGCCTTTGCCCGCGTCTCGGGCAGGTCGATGGGCACGCCCACCGTCAGCAGCGGCGCGGCCACCATGAAGATGATGAGCAGCACGAGCATCACGTCCACGAATGGCGTGACGTTGATCTCGCTCATCGGTTGATGCCGGCCGCGCCTGCCGCGACGGCCGCTCTTCATGTTGCCGAGAGTGGCACCCATTTTCCGTTCAATCCCTGTTTGATGATGGCCCCCTTGGGGAGGCTACATACGCTCATCCAATTGCCGCGAAAGTATGGCCGAAAACTCGTCCGCGAAGCCCTCCAGGCGTGCCGTATGACGGGAGACTTCCGAGGAAAACCGGTTGTAGGCGACGGTCGCGGGAATGGCCGCGAGGAGGCCGAGCGCGGTTGCAAAAAGCGCTTCCGCGATGCCCGGCGCGACGACCGCAAGCGAGGTGTTCTCGCTGGCCGCGATGGCCTGGAAACTGGTCATGATGCCCCACACCGTGCCGAACAGGCCGACGAAGGGTGCGGTGGAGCCGACGGAGGCAAGGAACATCAACCGGCGTTCCAGCCGCTCGATCTCGCGCGACACCGTCACGTCCATGACTTTCTCGATGCGCATCTGCAGCCCCATGAAGGAGCCGGACGTGCGGTCCTGGCTGCGCTGCCATTCGCGCATGGCCGCCACGAACATGGCCGCCATCGACGTTGCCGGGCGCGAGGACAGCGTGCGGTACAGGTCATCCAGCGAATGACCGGACCAGAACACCTTCTCGAAGCGGTTCATCTGGCGGCGCGAACGCGAGTAGACGAGCGTGCGGTCGACGATGATCGCCCAGCTCCACACCGAAGCCGCGATCAGACCGAGCATCACGATCTTCACGACGATGTGCGCGTGCAGGAACAGGTTGACGAGTGAGAGTTCGCCCGTGGGCGACGCAATCGCTGTTGAATCGATGAGGTTTTCCATCGTGACCCCTTAGAGGGACGGGGTGGAACGTGCCAGGACCGGCAACCTTTCGGCTGCCGGCCCGGCGCGCTTGCTGCAAATATGCAAACAGGCACCACAACCCCGCGTGTGGGTGCCTGCTGCGCGCGCGGGCCTTCTTGCCCGGCTTTATGGCTGAACAAGGGCGTACGGCGTTGGTTTATCCGGTCATTACCCTTGAGGGAATATGGTTAACGGGCAGTTAGGGTGCTTTGACGGACAAAACCATGCCCTCTCACTCCGGCCCGTCGATTTCTGCGCCAACCGGTGCGTGCGGCGCGAATATCTTGCGCAGCCACAGCGGCATGCGGCGCGGCTTGCCCGCCCGTGTCACCAGCGCGACCTTCACGTCGGCGGTGACGATGGCGACTTCGTTGAGCACAACCCGCTGCTTGACCAGCATGGACGCGCCGCGCATGTCGCCCATCCATGTCTCGACAGTCAGCACGTCGTCGATGGCCGCCGAGCCGATGAAATCGATGGTCATCTTGCGCACGGCGAAGGCCAGTCCGCCCTCGGTGCCCATCAGGTCGTTGTGGTCGATTCCCGTCCAGCGCATGAAGTCGGAGCGTCCGCGCTCCATGAAGCGCAGGTAGGAGGCGTGGTAGACGACGCCGGAAAAATCCGTGTCCTCGTAATAGACGCGCACCGCCAGCCGGTGGATGCCGTCGCCCTCGATCCGGCCGGCAAGGTCCGGCCAGTCCTTGCTCAGGCCGGAGGGACCCGGCGCGTTGGGATCGCGAAGGGGATCGGATTTCTTGTCGTCGCTTGAAGTCTTGTCGTCGCTGGAAGTCATGGGGCCTTCAGATATCGCCGCTGTCGGCATCTGGAAAGAGGCCCATCTGTGCCGCGTTGTTTGACGGCACCGCCAGCCCGAGATGCCGGAAGGCGTGCGGCGTGAGGATGCGCCCGCGCGGGGTGCGCTGGATGAAGCCCTGCTGGATCAGGTACGGCTCGATGATGTCTTCCACCGCGTCGCGCGGTTCGGCCAGCGCCGCCGAGATGGTCTCGATCCCGACAGGACCGCCGCTGAACTTCATGGCGATGGTGTTGAGGTAGCGCTTGTCCATGCCGTCGAGGCCGCGCTGGTCGACGTCGAGCTCCGACAGCGCCTTGTCGGCGATGGCGCGGTCGATCTTGCCGCCGCCTTCCACCAGCGCGAAGTCACACACCCGGCGAAGCAGCCGGCCCGCGATGCGCGGCGTCCCGCGCGAGCGGCGCGCGATTTCCATCGACCCGTCCTCGGAAATGTCCATTCCCATCAGCCGCGCCCCGCGCTTCACGATCGTGTCCAGTTCGGCCTCGGTATAGAAATCGAGCCGGATGGGGATGCCGAAACGGTCGCGCAGCGGCGTCGTCAGCAGGCCCGAGCGCGTTGTCGCGCCAACCAGCGTGAAGGGCGCGAGATCAATGCGTACCGAGCGCGCAGCAGGCCCCTCGCCGATGATGAGGTCGAGCTTGAAGTCCTCCATCGCCGGATAGAGGATTTCTTCCACCGCCGGGTTCAGCCGGTGAATTTCGTCGATGAACAGCACGTCGCGCGGTTCGAGGTTGGTCAGCAGGGCGGCCAGATCGCCGCTCTTTGCGATCACCGGGCCTGACGTTGCGCGAAAGCCCACGCCCAGTTCCTTCGACAGGATCTGTGCCAGCGTCGTTTTGCCAAGGCCCGGAGGCCCGGCAAACAGCGTGTGGTCGAGCGCCTCCCCGCGTGAGCGCGCCGCCTCGATGAAGACCTTGAGATTGGCGCGCGCCTGCTGCTGGCCGACGAACTCATCCAGCCCCTGCGGGCGTAGCGCGCCGGAACTCTGGTCCTCGTCGCGCTCCAGCGCCTCGATCAGCCGTTCGCTCTCAGCCATTCCTCAAACTTTCAAACCGGATGAAATCAGCGCGACAGCGCCTTGAGCGCCAGCCGGATCAGCGATTCGGTGCCGGCATCCTCGCCGGCTTCCTTGTAGGCGGTCGCGACCGCAGCCCCCGCCTGCGCCTGACCATAGCCGAGATTGACCAGCGCCGACACGGCATCGCGGGTGGCGGACGGCCCGCCCGCGGCGACCGCGCCGGAAACCTGCGCGAAGGCAGCAACATCGCCTTCCACATAGCCCGGCGCCTTGTCGCGCAACTCCGTCACGATGCGCCCGGCGACCTTGGGCCCGACGCCCGGCGCGCGCGCCACCATCGCCTTGTCCTGCATGGCAATCGCGCTCGACAGTTCCGATACCGAGGCCGACGACAGGATCGCCAGCGCAACCTTCGCACCGACGCCCTGCACCGTCATCAGCAGGCGGAACCACTCGCGCTCCAGCGCCGAGGAAAAGCCGAACAGGCGGATCTGCTCCTGGCTCATCGTGGTCTCGACGAAGATGGTCGCCGCCTCCCCCACCTGCGGCAGGGCCGACAGCGTGCGCCCGGAACACGAGAGGATGTAGCCGACGCCGTTCACGTCGATGACGACGTGGTGGTCGCCATATTCGTCGATGAGGCCCTTGAGCTTGGAGATCATGCGCTGAGCGCCTCCACCCGCGCCCGCGCCACCCGGTGGTGGGCATGGCAGATGGCGATGGCGAGCGCGTCTGCCTCGTCGTCGGAGCCGACCTTGGACTGCGGCAGCAGCATGGAGATCATCAGCCGGATCTGTTTCTTGTCAGCGTGGCCCGCGCCGACCACGGCCTTCTTCACCGCGTTGGGCGCGTATTCGCCGATGGTCAGCCCGGCCTGAGCGGGCACCAGCATGGCGACCCCGCGCGCGTGGCCAAGCTTCAGCGTCGCCTCGGCATCCTTGTTGACGAAGGTTTTCTCGACCGCGACCTCGTCGGGCGCGCTGTCGGCAACGATCTTGGAAAGCTCGAGATGGATCACCGCCAGCCGGTCGCCCAGCGGCAGGTCAGTCGCGGGCCGGATGATCCCGCAACCCAGGAACGACAGCCGGCTGCCCTGGCTGGCAACAAGCCCCCATCCCGTCCGGCGCAGGCCCGGATCGATGCCCAGTATGCGAATCGCGTGGCCACTCATAAAGTCAGGTGTAGCCGTTTTGTTCTCATTGTCGAGTTAACGCTTGCCGCAACCGCGCGAAGCCTGCTCCGCGCTGGGGGAATTGCCCGTTGTCCCTACCCGAAGTCACCGATTTCATCCTCGCCGTCTTCGCCGAGCCGCGCTTCGTGTTTGCAGCCCTCGTGGCGTTCGCGGCGGGGCTGGTGCGCGGGTTCGCGGGCTTCGGCGCGGCGATGATCTTCATGCCACTGGCAAGCAGCGTCGTCGCACCGCAGACGGCTGCTGCCGGCTTCCTCGTCATGGACACGGTGCTGACCCTGCCGCTTGTCGCGGGCGCGCTACGCCACTGCCAGTGGCACACGGTCCTGCCCACCGCGTTGACGGCGATGGCGGTGGTCCCCTTCGGCGCGTGGGTGCTGGCGCATGGCGATGAACTCACCTTGCGCTGGATCATCTCCATCGTGGTGCTGGCGCTGCTCGCCCTGCTGCTGAGCGGCTGGCGCTACACGCGCGAGCCGGGCGTCGCGGCCTCCGTGGGCGTCGGCGCGGTGGCGGGCTTCCTCTCCGGCGTGACGCAGGTCTCCGGCCCGCCGGTGGTTGCCTTCTGGATCAGCGGGCCTGCGCCATCGCGCACCATCCGCGCCAACCTGCTGGTGTTCTTCTTCCTTGCCAGCATCTCGGCAACGGTCTCGTTCGCCAGCCACGGCTTCTTCACGTGCGACACGCTGAAGCTGATCGTCGCCATGACGCCGCTGTTCGGGCTTGCGATCTTTCTGGGCGCGCGCGGCTTCGGGCGCACCTCCGACACGCTCTACCGGCGCGTCGCCTTCGCGCTGATCGCGATTGCCGCGATCACCGGCCTGCCGCTGCTGGACGGGTTGCTCAGATAGGCTGAGTTACGCAGCCGTCAGCTTTGCCATGATGTCGTCGGACACCTCGAAATTGGCGAAGGCGTTCTGCACGTCATCGTCGTCGTCGAGCGCGCCCATCATCTTCATCAGGGTCTGGGCCTTGTCCTCGTCCACCGCGACGGTGTTCTGCGGCTTCCAGACGATGTTGACGCTCTCGGATTCCCCCAGCAGGCCTTCCAGCGTGCTGGCAACGTCGCCGAGGTTCTCGAACGCGCAGATGATGGTGTGGTTCTCCTCGTCGCTGACCACGTCGTCGGCACCGGCCTCGATGGCCGCTTCCAGCACCTTCTCCGCGTCACCGGCGCTCGCCGGATACACGATCTCGCCGACCCGGTCGAACATGAAGGAGACCGAGCCGGTTTCACCCATGTTGCCGCCGTTCTTGGCGAAGATCGCGCGCACCGCGCTGGCCGTGCGGTTGCGGTTGTCGGTCAGCGCCTCGACGATGACGGCGACGCCGCCGGGGCCGTAGCCCTCGTAGCGGATCTGCTCGTAGGTATCGGCATCGCCGCCTTCCGATTTCTTGATGGCGCGCTCGATGTTGTCCTTGGGCATGGACTGCGCCTTGGCGTTCTGGATCGCCAAGCGAAGGCGCGGGTTGGCATCCGCATCCGGTCCGCCGACCTTGGCCGCGACCGTGATTTCCTTCGACAGCTTGGAGAACAGCTTGGAGCGGACGGCATCCTGCCGACCCTTGCGGTGCATGATGTTCTTGAATTGTGAATGCCCGGCCATGGACGCCTCTTTGCAAATGCCCAAGGGCCGGTCGATGGATGTGGCTCAACGCCACAAACGCCTGCGACCGACCGAAACTGCTGTGATGGCCGCGCTTATAGGCAGGACGCGGCGGAAAATCCAGAGGCGCGGCGAAAGCGCGTCCGCGCGAACCCGTCAGTCCCAGTCCGGCAGCGCGTCGCTCAGCCTGCCGCCAACGCGCACCGGCGCGACGCGCTCGGCAAGGCCGTGCGCGTTCAGCTCCACCGCCAGCCCGCACAGGGTCGCGTCACCCGACGCCGGCTCGAAGCGGGCACGCGGCAGCGCGGTCAGGAAGCGGTTCACCGGCTCTTCCTTGTCCATGCCGATGACGGAATCGTAGTCGCCCGTCATGCCTGCATCGCTCTGGTAGGCGGTGCCGCCGGCGAGGATCTGGTGATCGGCGGTCGGAACATGGGTGTGCGTGCCGACGACGACGGAGACGCGCCCGTCGAGGTGGTGGGCGATGCCCATCTTCTCGCTGGTTGCTTCGGCATGCATGTCGACGAGGACGGCATCACAGGCGTCACCCAGCGGGCAGTCGGCGAGCGCCTTGTCGACCGCAGCAAACGGATCATCCAGCGGCTGCATGAAGAGCCGCCCGAGCACGTTGATGACGAGCACGCGCTTGCCGCTCTTCGTCTCGAACAGCCCCGCGCCGCTGCCCGGCGTGCCTTCGGGATAGTTGATCGGGCGAATGAGGTTGGAGGTGCGCGTTATGAAGACGAGCGCCTCGCGCTGGTCGAAGGAATGGTTGCCGAGCGTCACCACGTCGGCGCCCGCATCGCACAGGTCGTTGTGGATGGATTCGGTGATGCCGAACCCGCCGGCGGAGTTCTCGCCATTGACGACGACGAACTCGAACCTGAACCGCTCGACAAGGTCCGGCAGGTGCTTCTGCACGCCCTTGCGGCCGGCCCTGCCCACCACGTCGCCGACGAAGAGCATCCGCATCAGTTGCACTCCACAATGTCGCGCTCGGTGACGATGAGGTCGAGCTTCTGGTCGTAGTGCTCGCGCACCACCTGCCCCAGTTCCTGACAGGCGAAGGCAAAGCCGATGGCCAGCACGTTGCGCCGCTTGCGGGCGATTTCCAGCGTGCGGTCGTAGAACCCGCCGCCATAGCCGATGCGGTAGCCGCGCCGGTCGAAGGCAGCCAGCGGGACGATGAACACGTCCGGGCGCACCAGTTCCGCGCCTTCCGGCGGCACCTCAATGCCGAACGTGCCGCTGACGGTCTTGTCGCGCAGGCGCAACCGTCGAAATTCCAGCGGCTGCGCGCGCGCCGCGACCACTGGCATGGCGACCGTCGTGCCGCGCCGCTGCAGGCGCTCGACCGCCAGGGCCGGGTCGATTTCACTGCGCGAAGCAAGGAATGCCGAAACCGGCCGCGTGCCCGGCACATGTTCCAGAACATGGAGAAGATTGTCGCAGGCCTCGTGCGAGGCGCGGGTGCGAAATCCCTCGAACAGCCCGTCACGCCTGGCGAGCGCGGTTTCGCGCTGCATGGCCTTGCGCCGATGAAGGGGAGTGAGGTCGGTGGTCATCGCGGGCCTGTCCGGACGTGAAGAATAAAGCTCCGGGTGCCGGGCCTCGCTGGGGAATGCGTGCGAGACGCCGGCCGGGCGGCGGAATGGCGGACCACCCGTCCGTTGGAGCAATTCGATCCCGGGAAACCTACACATGTAGGTGGGCGCCGTTTTGCCCAGGCCCACGAGCCCGGACAGGGACAGCTCCCTTAAGGATCGATAAGGCCCCGGGGATGCAAGGCTCCTGACGCGACGCGCAGTACCGCCGGGTTCGAATGTAAGCCTGGTGGCGTTAAAATCAATCTGCCGAATTTGCACAAATGCTCAGGCTTGCCGCTCGGCCTGGTTGAGCAGTTCCACCATGCGCTCGACATTGACGGCGGCAGCCTCCAGCCGCTTGGCGACGGCGACTTCCGTATCGCGGGTGAATTGCGCAGCTTCCTGGCTGGCAGAGCGCATGTCCTCGGCTTCCTTCTGGGCGGCTGCCGTCTGCCGGCGCGATTCGGCAAGGTCGTCGGCAACCGTCAGCGCCGCCATGATGAGCAGACGGTTGTCGCCAACCTCGCCGAAGTGCTGGCGCAGTGCGGAAATCCGCCGGTCGAAATCGGCGGCGAGCGACATCAGGTGCTCTTCCTCGCCCTCGCCGCACGCCATGCGATACGGCTTGCCTGCGATGTGAACGGTGATTTCAGGCATCAGCCGGCCTTCCGCCCGAGCACCGCGCGCACGGTGTCCATCGCCCCGTCAATGCGCCCGATGGCCTCGCGGTTGGCTTCCTCCAGAATGTTGGCGCGCGCGACGGAGCGGTCGAGATCGGCGGCCATGTGGGCGCGGTCATCGGCCAACGCATGCACCTCCGCCTTCAGCCCGCCGACACTGTTCATGTCCTCGAGCTTGCGGTTGACGGTGGCTTCCAGCATTTCCAGGGCGGCGCGTAGCCGCTCCTCTGCGCTTTCCAGCGCACCCGGTTCACTCATGTACTCGCTCCCCGAACTCGCGGGCCGGGTTTGCATCCGGCATTGCGCGTTCATACCGCGCAAAACCGCCCCACGTGCAGGATTCGGCCTGTCTTCAACCTTAGGCGCGAGCCAAATGACCGGTCAACGCCGTAGCATCGCTTATCCGCGCCGATTGCATCCCTCGCAGCGTTGACTTGGCTCGAATTTGTGTGATTAAGCAGCGCTCGAAATCCCCAGCCGGGTGACGTGGTGCCGCCTCGGGCCGTTCTTTGTAAGGCCGAGGTCGCCGACCCGAGCGGCGCGGTGCGCGCGAAGGCGCCGCGCAGTTGCTGCCGCCCATGAATGGCGCGGCACCAGAAAAAAGGCCAAGGCATGAGCGACAACAGTCCGCAGGTATCCCACCAGCGCATGGCGAACGCGATCCGCGCGCTGGCGATGGACGCGGTCGAACAGGCGAATTCGGGCCATCCCGGCCTTCCCATGGGTGCAGCCGACATCGCCACGGTGCTCTTCACCCGCTTCATGAAATTCGATCCCAAGGCGCCGGACTGGCCGGACCGCGACCGCTTCGTGCTGTCGGCGGGCCACGGCTCCATGCTGATCTACTCGGTGCTCCATCTCCTCGGCTACGAGCATATGGACCTCGACGCGCTGAAGAATTTCCGCCAGCTCGGCTCGCCGACCCCCGGCCACCCGGAATACGGCCACACGCCAGGCGTCGAGACGACGACCGGCCCGCTCGGACAGGGCATTGCGACCGCCGTCGGCATGGCGATGGCCGAAAAGCACCTCGCCGCCGTTCACGGTGAGGATCTCGTCTCGCACCACACCTACGTCCTCGCCAGCGACGGCGACCTGATGGAAGGCATCAGCCACGAGGCGATCTCGCTGGCCGGCCACCTGAAGCTCTCCAAGCTGATCGTGATGTGGGACGACAACGAGATTTCCATCGACGGCCCCCTCGGTATCTCCGAATCGGGGGACCAGGTTGCCCGCTTCACCGCCGCCGGCTGGCATGCCGAGCGCGTCGACGGCCACGACCCGGAAGCTATTGCGCGCGCCATCGAGGATGCGCACAAGTCCGACCGCCCGAGCATGATCGCCTGCCGCACCACCATCGGCTTCGGTTCGCCCAACAAGGCAGGCACCTCCGGTGTCCACGGCGCGCCGCTCGGTGCCGACGAGATCGCGGCCACCCGCAAGGAGCTTGGCTGGGACAGCGAGCCGTTCGACATCCCGTCCGAGATTCGCGACGCGTGGCGCATCGCCGGCCTGCGCAGCGGCCAGGCCCATCGCAGCTGGGAAGAGCGGCTTGAGAATGCCGAGCCGGACGTGCGCGGCGCATTCGAGCGCGCCATGAGCGGCGAAATCCCGACCGCCTTCCACGACGCGGTGAAGAAGACCAAGTTCAAGTTCTCGACCGAGAAGCCGTCGGTTGCCACCCGCAAGGCATCCGAAACGGTGCTGACCGCGCTGGTCCCCACCCTGCCGACGATGGTCGGCGGCTCGGCGGACCTGACCGGCTCCAACAACACCAAGACGCCCGACACGCTCCCCGTGACGGCGGAGGACTTCTCCGGCCGCTTCATCCACTACGGCGTGCGCGAACACGGCATGGCCGCCGCGATGAACGGCATGGCCCTGCACGGCGGCATCGTGCCCTATTCCGGCACGTTCCTGGCCTTCGCCGACTATTGCCGCCCGGCCATCCGCCTCGCCGCGCTGATGAACCAGCGCGTCATCCACGTGATGACCCACGATTCCATCGGCCTTGGCGAAGACGGCCCGACCCACCAGCCGGTCGAGCAGATCGCAAGCCTGCGCGCCATTCCCAATCTTTATGTCTTCCGTCCGTGCGACGGCGTGGAGACGGCGGAATGCTGGGAAGCGGCGGTTGAATCCAAGTCCAACCCGAGCGTGCTCGCGCTGACCCGCCAGAACCTGGCGACGCTGCGCACCGAGAACACCTCGGAGAACTGCTCCGCGCTCGGTGCCTACGTGATCCGCGACACCTCGCGCACCACGCAAGTCACGCTGTTTGCCAGCGGCTCGGAAGTCGAGATCGCGGTGGAAGCTGCCGGCATTCTCGAAAAGGACGGCGTCGGCACGCGCGTCGTCTCCGTGCCCTGCTTTGAACTGTTCGAAAAGCAGAGCGCCAGCTACCAGTCGTCCGTAATCGGCTCCGCTCCGGTGCGGATTGCTGTGGAAGCGGCCATCCGCATGGGCTGGGATCGCTTCATCGGAACCGACGGCGCATTCGTCGGCATGACGGGCTTTGGGGCGTCCGCGCCCTATAAGCAACTCTATGAACATTTCGGCATCACCGCGCAGGCCGTCGTCGAGGCGGCGCGCGCAGGGCTCGCCGTGCAGTCATAACCCCGGTCCCTCCGGGCAGGGGCCCGGTCCGGGACGAGTACCGAGAAAGAGGAACAGAAGATGACGCTACGTGTCGGAATCAACGGCTTTGGCCGCATCGGCCGCCTTGTTGCGCGCGCGATTGCCGAGTCCAAGCGCAAGGACATTGTCGTCGTTGGCATCAACGATCTCGCCCCGGCAGATACGAACGCGCACCTGTTCCGCTACGATTCCGTCCACGGCCGCTTTCCCGGCAAGGTGGAACTCGACGGCGACACGATGGACTTCGGCGCCGGCCCCATCCGCATGACGTCCGAGCGCAACCCGGCTGACCTGCCGTGGAAGGACCTGCAGGTCGACATCGCGCTGGAATGCACCGGCATCTTCGCCGACAAGGAAAAGGCCTCCGCCCACCTGAAGGCCGGCGCCAAGCGCGTGCTGATCTCCGCACCCGCGAGCGGCGTCGACAAGACCATCGTCTACGGCGTGAATGACGAGGAACTGACCGCTGACGACATCGTCGTCTCCAACGCGTCCTGCACCACCAACTGCCTGGCGCCGGTTGCCAAGGTCCTGAACGACCGTCTCGGCATCAAGACCGGCTTCATGACGACGATCCACGCCTACACCAACGACCAGAACGTGCTGGACCAGTTTCACAAGGACGCTTACCGCGCCCGCGCCGCCGCCGTGAACATGATCCCGACCTCGACGGGTGCTGCCCGTGCCGTCGGCCTCGTGCTGCCGGAACTCAACGGCAAGCTCGACGGCGTCTCCATCCGCGTGCCGACCCCGAACGTCTCGGTCATCGACCTGAAGGCCGTCGTCAGCCGCAAGTGCGACGTGGAAAAGGTCAACGAGATCCTCACCAAGGCTTCGCGCTCGCGCAAGCTGAAGGGCATTCTCAACGTCACCGACGAGCCGCTCGTCTCCTCCGACCTCAACCACAGCCCGGCGTCTTCGACGATCGCGCTGCCGGAAACCAAGGTCATGGGTGACAAGTTCGTTCGCGTGATGAGCTGGTACGACAACGAGTGGGGCTTCTCCAACCGTATGCTCGACACCGCGGCCAAGATGGGTTCGCTGATCTGACCGGCACCGGGAGCAACACGACAATGAGCGCTTTCCGCACTCTCGACGGGCTCGACGTCAGCGGCAAGCGCACCCTCGTGCGCGTCGACCTGAACGTGCCGATGAAGGATGGCGAGGTGAGCGACGACACGCGCATCCGTGCCGTCCTGCCGACCATTTCCGAACTTTCCGAAAAGGGCGCGAAGGTCATCCTTCTCGCCCATTTCGGCCGCCCCGGCGGCGAGGTGAAGCCCGCGCTCTCGCTGGAGCCGATTGCGAGGGCCGTGTCCGAGCGCCTCGGCAAGCCGGTTGCCTTCGCCGCCGACTGCGTCGGACCGGTCGCGGCTGACGCGGTCGAGGCAATGAACGCCGGCGATGTGCTGCTTCTGGAAAACACCCGCTTCCACAAGGGCGAGGAAGCCGACGACACGCTCTTCACCGCGCAGCTTGCGACGCTTGGCGACATCTTCGTCAACGATGCCTTCGCCACCGCCCACCGCGCGCACGCCACCACGTCCGGCCTCGCCAACCACATGCCGGCCCATGCGGGCCGCTGCATGCAGGGCGAGATCGAGGCGCTGGAAAAGGCGCTCGGTTCGCCGGAGCGTCCGGTGCTGGCCATCGTCGGCGGCGCGAAGGTTTCCACCAAGATCGACCTGCTGGAAAACCTCGCGCAGAAGGTGGACATGCTGGTCATCGGCGGTGCCATGGCCAACACCTTCCTCGCCGCGCGCGGGCATGATCTCGGCAAGTCGCTGATGGAACGCGACCTCGTCGACACCGCCATGCGCATCGACGCGGCGGCAAGTGCTGCGAACTGTGAAATCCTGCTGCCGCTCGACCTCGTCGTCGCGAAGGAATTCGCTGCCAACGCGCAAAACCGTGCCACCGATCTCGACGGCGTGGACGAGGACGAAATGGCGCTCGATATTGGCCCGCGCACGGTCGAGGACCTGCGCGCGCGCCTCGACAATGTCCGCACTGTGGTCTGGAACGGCCCGTTCGGTGCTTTCGAGATGAAGCCGTTCGACGCAGGCACCAATGCGGTCGCCGAAGCGGTTGCACAGGCCACCCGCGAGCGCGGCCTGACGTCGGTCGCCGGCGGCGGCGACACGGTCGCGGCCCTCAACAATGCGGGCGTTTCCGACGATTTCACCTATATATCCACCGCAGGCGGTGCATTTCTGGAGTGGTTGGAAGGAAAATCGCTGCCGGGCGTGGAAATTCTGCGCGCCTGACGCGCTGCACTGAAATTTGCTCGAGGGGCGCGCCGCCCTGACGATGCGAGGCCGAGACAGAGGGGACGATCAGCATGAGTGAACGTTTGGAAGATATCGCAGCCGCCATGTCGGCGCGCGGCAAGGGCATTCTGGCGGCGGACGAAAGCACCGGCACCATCAAGAAGCGCTTCGATTCCATCAACGTGGAATCCACCGAGGACAATCGCCGCGACTATCGCGAGATGCTGTTCCGCTCCGATGAGGCCATGAAGGAGTGCATCTCCGGCGTCATCCTGTTCGAAGAAACCCTCTTCCAGAAGGCCAAGGACGGCACCCCGCTTGCCCAGATCATCGCCGATGCCGGGGCCGTGCCGGGCATCAAGGTCGACAAGGGCGCGCAGGCTCTGGCCGGCACCGAGATCGAGAAGGTGACCGAAGGCCTCGACGGCCTGCGCGAGCGCCTCAAGAAGTACCACGAGGCCGGTGCCCGCTTTGCGAAGTGGCGCGCGGTCATCACCATCACCGACAACACCCCGAGCCACAACTGCATCCATGCCAATGCCCATGCGCTCGCACGCTATGCTGCGCTCTGCCAGGAAAACGGCATCGTGCCGATCGTCGAGCCGGAAGTGCTGATGGACGGCGAGCATTCCCAGCATTCCATCGAGCGCTGCGAGATAGTCACCGAATGGTGCCTGAAGGAGCAGTTCCAGGAACTGTACTACGCAGGCGTCAGCCTCGAAGGCATGGTGCTGAAGCCGAACATGATCGTGCCGGGCCAGAAATCGGGCACCAAGGCCTCGGTGGATGAAGTCGCCGAGCGCACCGTGCGCGTGCTCAAGCGCTGCGTGCCGGCTGCCGTGCCGGGCATCGCGTTCCTCTCCGGCGGCCAGTCGGACGAAGAGGCGACCGCGCATCTCTCCGCCATGAATGCCGGCTACGACCTTCCCTGGGCGCTGACCTTCTCCTATGGCCGCGCCCTGCAGGCCGCAGCACTGAGCGCATGGGGCGGCAAGCCCGAGAACGTCGCCGCCGGCCAGCGTGCCTTCACGCACCGCGCCAAGATGAACTCGCTGGCTGCCACCGGCGAGTGGTCGAAGGACAAGGAAAAGGCGGCCTGACCGCCGGCTGCCGCACGACACGAATACCCAAGGGGCCTTCCGGGGCCCCTTTTCTTCTCCCACTACGCCTTGCCATATCTTCGCGCCAATTGGCATCCATGGCCTTTGCAGCCATCATGACGTGCGTATGATTCCCGAAGCGTTCAGACTGAACCGAGCGTTGCCTTGACCAGCCAGCAGCCCACCGATAGCGAACCGCGGATCGTGCTCTTCGCACCCATCGCCAGCCTGCGGGCCGTCGAGGGCGAATGGAGCAGCCTCGCGGCCATCGTCGTCACAGATCCCGAAAACGAGATACCCGAAGACCTGCGCGCCGCCATCCGCGCAGCCGGTACCCCGTTGCTGAAAGCGACCGTGCAGGCCGAACGCGCAGCGGGCTTTGACGGCCTGCACCTCGTCTCCCAGCCGGGCGAACTGCGCATTGCGCGCAAGGAACTGCCCGCAGGCGGGATGCTCGGCGCGGGCGCGGCACGCACCCGCCACGCGGCCATGGAGCTTGGCGAGGCGATGCCGGACTACGTGCTTCTTGGCCGCATTGCCGGAACCGATGCCGATGATCGAGACATCGCTGTCGACGACGATCTCGTCATCTGGTGGTCGACCCTGTTCGAACTGCCCTGCGTTGCGGTTGCCGAAGATGAGGACTCCGCGCGCCGGCTGGCGCTCGCGGGCGCCGACTTCATCGGCCTGAACCGCCATGTCTGGAAGGCGGATGACCCGGCTTCCGCGTTGCGTAAGATCGCCGGCATCATCGCCGAGGCGAGCCCGCGGGAAGATGCGGAGGCGGCAGGTTGAGCGGCCCGGTTTCTTGCGCGCGCGCAGCCTTGCTGGTGCTGGTGGGCGCTCTCGCGCTGGCCCCGGCAACCGCTGTGCTGGCGCAGGACAAGGAAGAGCCGCCCAAGCGCACCGCGGGGCCCGTCGTCGACGAGGAAGCCGAGAAAAACCCGACACCGCAGACCGCCTATGCCGCCTTCCAGCGCGGGCTCTATCTCTCCGCGTTCAAGCAGGCAAAGATCCTCGCCGAGAAGGGCAATGCCCCGGCACAGACCCTGCTCGGCCTCATCCACCAGAACGGCGTCGGCGTTCCCGCCAGCCAGTCCAAGGCCATCCAGTGGTATTCCGCCGCCGCCCTCGCCGGTGACCCGGAAGCGCAGTTCGCGCTCGGGCTGATCCTTGCACGCGGCGAAGGCACCGAGGTCGACAAGGAAAAGGCCAAGGGCTGGTTCGAAGCCGCCGCCGCGCAGGACCATGTCGAGGCGCACTACAATCTCGCCCTGCTCTACATGGAAGGCGACGTGGTCGAGCGCGACTTCAAGCGCGCCGCACAGCTTCTGGGGTTCGGGGCCGACCGCGAGCATCCCGAGTCGCTCTACAATCTTGCGATCCTCTATGCCGAGGGTCAGGGCGTGGAGAAGAACAAGGAACAGGCGGCAAGCCTGATGGGCCGCGCGGCGGCGCAGAACCTCCCCGTGGCCGAAGTCGAATACGCGATCATGATCTTCCGTGGCGAAGGCGTGAAGCAGGACGAGGCACTCGCCGCGTCCTGGCTGACGCGCGCAGCCCGCGGCGGCAATGCGGTCGCCCAGTCCCGGCTCGCCAAGCTCTATGCCGCTGGCCGCGGCGTGAAGACGGATTCCGTTTCCGCCGCCTTCTGGTATTCGCTGGCCCGCGCACGCGGGCTGACCGACCCCTCGCTGGAAGCCCTTCTGGCTTCGCTGACCGACGAGGAGCGCGCTGCCGTGGACAAGCGCGCCGCCAGCTGGGCCACCGGATTCGTGCGGTAACGCACGGCGTATTAAAGCGTGATCGACAGGGGCATACCTGTTAGGTTCCGCGCGATTTTCCCGCCCATCGGAGCCATTCGCCCGATCGGGCACGTAACAACAAGTCAGTTTCGAGACCCAACCAAATGAAGATCAACGGCAACGAAATCCGCCCCGGCAACGTCATCGAGCACCAGGGCTCGATCTGGGTGGCGGTGAAGACCCAGGCGGTGAAGCCCGGCAAGGGCGGCGCCTTCAATCAGGTCGAACTCAAGAACCTCATCGATGGCCGCAAGCTGAACGAACGCTTCCGCGCCGACCAGACGGTCGAGCGCTCGCGCCTCGAGCAGAAGGACTTCCAGTACCTGTACCCGGAAGGCGAACGCCTCGTGTTCATGGACATGGAAAGCTACGAGCAGATCGAGATCGAGCGGGACTTCATCGGCGAGCGCGCCGCATTCCTGCAGGACGGCATGACCGTGACGCTGGAAATGCACGAGGCGCGCCCCATCGGCATCCGGCTGCCGAGCCAGGTCACGCTGGAAATCACCGAGGCCGACCCGGTGGTGAAGGGCCAGACGGCCGCGTCCTCCTACAAGCCTGCCATGCTGGAAAACGGCCTGCGCGTCATGGTGCCGCCGTTCATCCAGTCGGGCGAACGCATCGTCGTGGACACCGAAGAGATGTCCTACGTGAAGCGGGCCGACTGACCTGATGTGCAAGCAGGACGCCTGACGTGATCAAGACCGCTTTGATGAACGTGATGACTGCCGCGGTGCGCAAGGCCGCGCGCGGTCTCGTGCGCGATTTCGGTGAAGTCGAGAACCTCCAGGTTTCGCGCAAGGGCGTGTCCGACTTCGTGACCAACGCCGACATGCGCGCCGAGCGCACGCTGCGCCGCGAACTGGAAAAGGCCCGCCCCGACTACGGCTTCCTGCTTGAGGAAGGCGGCGAGGTGAAGGGCAAGGACCCCCAGCACCGCTGGATTGTCGACCCGTTGGATGGAACGACAAACTTTCTCCATTCCATTCCGTTATTTGCCATTTCGGTCGGCCTTGAACGCGACGGCGAGATCGTCGCCGGCATCGTCTACAACCCGGTGTCGGATGAACTTTTCGCAGCCGAGCGCGGCAAGGGCGCCTATCTGAACGAGCGGCGGCTGCGCGTTGCAGCCCGTCGCAAGCTTGACGATTGCGTCGTGACCCTCGGGATTCCCCACCTGGGCCGTGGCGACCACGCAGAATGGCTCGACACCCAGCGCAAGCTCATGGAGCGTGTGCAGGGCGTGCGGCGGACCGGTTCGGCGGCTCTCGACCTTGCATGGGTCGCCGCGGGACGTTTCGATGGCTTTGTCGAGAAAGGCCTGAGCGCCTGGGATATTGCCGGCGGCATGGCACTCGTTCGCGAGGCCGGCGGCTATGTCACCGACTGGCGAAATCGGGACACCAGCCTGAAATCAGGCGACGTAGTTGCGGCGAATCCGGAGGTCCACAATGAGCTCATCAAGTCACTCAGATTATAGGCTGCCCCGGCGCCCGTCCTTTTTCAGGCGCGCCAAGGGCGCGCTCACGGACGCCGACCTGTTCGAGCCGGAAGCAGCCCACGTGGATACCGGCAAGGTGGCCACGCCACGCGTCTACCTCGTGCGCATGGTGGTTTTCCTCATCATTGCAGGCTTCGTCGCACTGATCCTCTCGCCGCAGATCTTGGCGGCATTCCTGTCCAACCCCGGCCTCAACGGCCTCATTCTCGGCGTGCTCTTCATCGGCACGCTGATGTGCTTCCGGCAGGTGATGCGCCTGTTCCGCGAAGTGCACTGGGTCAACAACTTCCGCCTCGCCGACCCCGGCATCGCCTTCGACAAGCCGCCGGTCCTGCTGGCGCCGATGGCCTCCATGCTGCGCGACCGCATCGGGCGGATGGCGATCACCACCCAGGTCATGCGCTCGCTGCTCGATTCGCTGGCCATGCGGCTTGAAGAATCCCACGAGATTTCCCGCTACATGACCGGCCTGCTCGTCTTCCTCGGCCTGCTCGGCACCTTCTGGGGCCTGCTGCAGACGGTCGGCGCGGTCGGCGCGACGATCCAGCAGCTCAATGTCGGCACGGGTGACGCCGGCGTTATCTTCGAGGACCTGAAATCCGGCCTCGCCGCCCCGCTGAGCGGCATGGGCACGGCGTTCTCGTCCTCGCTGTTCGGTCTGGCCGGCTCGCTGGTGCTGGGCTTCCTCGACCTGCAGGCAAGCCAGGCGCAGAACCGCTTCTACACCGACGTGGAAGACTGGCTCTCCACTGTCACCGACGTCTCCAGCGGCGAAGCCCCCGCCAAGGGCGCCGCACCTGCGGCGGCCGCAGCTCCGGCAGTCGGGGCCGAGGTCCAGCGCAGCATCGACAGGCTGGCGCGCATCATCTCCGAGGCAGGCCCGGTGACGGGAGGCGGCGGCGGCGGTGAAGCCGGCCGCGCCCAGACACAGGCCTTCGCCGACCTCGCCGAAGGCATACAGGGCCTCGTCCAGCACATCCGCTCCGAGCAGGCCACCGTCAAGGACATGCTCTCCAACCAGCACAAGCAGCAGGAAGACCTGCGCAAGCTGATCGAGAAGATGGGGAGCAGGTAATGCCCGCAATCGGCGCTCGTCGGGGCAGCACCCGGCGCATCGACTACTGGCCTTCCTTCGTGGACGCCCTGTCCACGCTGCTGCTGGTCATCATCTTCCTGCTGTCGGTCTTCATGCTGTCGCAGTTCTTCCTGAGCCAGGAAATCTCCGGCCGCGACACGCTGCTGAACCGTCTCAACAGCCAGATCGCCGAACTGACCGAACTGCTTGCGCTGGAACGCTCCGACAAGCGCTCGCTGGAATCGCAGCTGGCGAGCCTGACCGACAGCCTTGCCGCGGCCGAAGGCGAAAGCGACCGCCTCGCCGGCCTGCTCGATGAACGCGCCGGGGCCGGCTCCGATGCCAACGCGACGATCGACAAGCTGCGCGAGGCCGTTGCCGGCGAGAAGGAAGTCAGCCAGCGCGCGATGGCGCAGGTCGAATTGCTGAACCAGCAGATCGCCGCCCTGCGCCGCCAGCTTGGCGCGCTTGAAGCTGCCCTTGAAGCCTCCGAGCAGCGCGACCGCGAAAGCCAGAGCAAGATCGCCAATCTCGGCAAGCGGCTGAATGTGGCGCTTGCCCAGCGGGTCCAGGAACTGGCGCGCTACCGCTCCGACTTCTTCGGTCGGTTGCGCGAAATCCTCTCCCAGCGCTCCGACATCCGCGTGGTGGGTGACCGCTTCGTGTTCCAGTCGGAAGTGCTGTTCTCGTCGGGTTCAGAAGATATCAACCCGGCCGGGCGCACCGAGCTGAACAAGCTTGCCGGTGCGCTTCAGGAGCTGGAGCGCGATATCCCCGACGAGATCAACTGGGTGCTGCGTGTGGATGGCCACACCGACGTGCGTCCGCTGGGCACCGGTGGGCGGTTCCGCTCCAACTGGGAACTGTCGGCGGCCCGCGCCATTCAGGTCGTGCAGTATCTCGTGAGCCAGGGTGTCGACCCGACGCATCTTCTCGCGGCGGGCTTCGGCGAGTTCCAGCCGATCGTCAACGAGGAAAACGACGAGGCCTACGCGCAGAACCGCCGCATCGAGCTGAAGCTGACCGAGCGCTGATCGGCTTAAGGACGCGTGGCGTTCGGCTCAGGCGATGTTGAACTGAAGCTCCGCCAGCCGCGCGTAGAGCCCACCTTGCGCCAGGAGGTCCTTGTGGGTGCCGGACTCGACGATCCGCCCCTGGTCCAGCACGAGGATGCGGTCGCAGTTCAGCACCGTCGCGAGGCGGTGGGCGATGACGATGGTCGTGCGGTTGCGCATCAACTCGGTGAGGGCCTCGTTGACGAGCCGCTCGGACTCAGCATCCAGCGAGCTTGTCGCTTCATCCAGCAGCAGGATCGGCGCGTTCTTCAGGATCGCGCGTGCAATCGCGATGCGCTGGCGCTGCCCGCCTGAAAGCGTGATGCCGCGTTCGCCAAGCGGCGTGTCGTAGCCCTCGCCCAGCGCCGTGACGAACCCGTCCGCCCGGGCCAGTCGCGCCGCCCGCTTGATGGCATCGAAACTCGCCTTCTCCTGCCCGTAGGCGATGTTCTCGCGAACGCTTGTCGCAAACACCACCGGGTCCTGCGGCACCAGCGCGATTTCCTCGCGCAGTACCTTCGGATCGAGTTCGGAGATATCCGTGCGGTCGAGCGAGATAACCCCGGTGGAGGGATCATAGTAGCGCATGATGAGTTGCAGGACGGTGCTCTTGCCGGCTCCCGACGGGCCGACAAGCGCCACCCGCTCGCCCGGCGCGACCGAGAAATTGACCCCGTTGAGAACAAGCTGGTCAGGCCGCGCGGGATAGGAAAAGCGCACCCGCTCGAACGACAGCGCGCCGACGACGGGCACCGGCAGCGAGGCCGGCTCTTCCGGCGCGACGATCACCGGCTTGGTCTTCAAAAGCTCGCTCAGCCTGTCGGCTGCGCCGGCTGCAAGCTGCACCTCGCCCCACACCTGGCTCAGTTCGCCCAGCGCACCGGCGGTGAAAGCCGAATAGAGCACGAACTGGCCCAACCGGCCCGGCGTCATGGTGCCGTTAAGAACCTGGTGCGCACCCGCCCACAACACCAGCACGATGCTGCCGAAGACGAGAAACAGCGCGACCGCCGTCAACAGTGCGCGCGCTGCCATCGACGCGCGGGCCGCCGCAAACGCGCGCTCCACGGCTGCTGCGAACTTGTCGGCAATCGTGCCCTCCGCCGAGAAGGCCTGCATGATGCGCACCGACCCGATCTGTTCTGAGGCGAAGGCGCTGGCATCGGCAAGTGTGTCCTGCGCCAGCCGCGAGCGACGGCGCACCGAGCGCCCGAACGCCACCAACGGCAGCACGATGACGGGAATGACGATCAGCACGTATGCCGACAGCCGCGGGCTGGTGACGACCATCATGGTTGCCGCGCCAAGGCCCAGCACGAGGTTTCGCAGCGCAATCGACATGGACGCGCCGACCGCAGCCTTGATCTGCGTGGCATCGGCGGTGAGCCGCGACATCATCTCGCCGCTGTGGGCCTTGTCGAAGAAGGCCGGCGAAAGAGACGTCAGGTGGCGGAAGACATCGCTGCGCAGGTCGGAGACGACCCGCTCGCCCAGCCAGGTGACGAGATAGAACCGCGAGGCACTGGCCAGCGCCAGGACGCCCACCACGCCGAGCAGCACGAAGAAATAGAGGTCGATGAGGCCGGAGCGCTCGTCACCGAAACCGAAGTCAATCATCCGGCGCACGGCGATCGGCAGCGCGAGCGTTGCGAGCGCCGCGGTCACCAGCGCCAGCACCGCCAGCACGAAGCGCACCTTGTAGCGCAGGACATATGGCGCGAGCGTGCCCAGCGGACGCATGTCCCGCTGATTGTCCGTGGCCTCTGCCGCCACTGCGTCTGTCTTCTTGCGCCTCGCCATGCCCTCGCTTTCCGCGTCTCGTTTCGTTGGATCGCGCGTGTCGCGGACCGGGCGGCAATGTGCATAACGAGCCATGATGCCGCAAGCGCAGGATTTGTCGCAGGCAGGCCCTGGCTTGTGGGGTGGCGGGGTTGTCTCGCAAAGGGAGCTGCTGTATAGACGCCCGACTTCTCAACAAGGCCTGCCGGCATATGCCCGGCGCGCGGGAATGCGCGCAAGGCCGATACGCAATGGATCATGCGCGATGAAAAAGGACCTTCATCCCGAGTATCACACCATCAAGGTTGTGATGACCGACGGCACCGAGTTCGAGACCCGCTCGACCTATGGCGAAGAGGGCCAGTCGCTGCAGCTCGACATCGACCCGAACACGCATCCGGCGTGGACCGGCGGCAGCCAGCACCTGATCGACCGTGGCGGTCGCGTCAGCCGCTTCAAGAAGAAGTTCGACTTCCTCGGCTGATCGGCACACCGACAAGACCAAGAAAAACCCCGGCGCTCTGACCGGGGTTTTTATTGTCTGAATTTTCCGAGCCGCCCTTGGGGTGGCCAAGCAGCGCCTAGTCGCGCTGCCGTGTTGCGCCCAGTGCCGCGCTCAGCATGTCGAGCTGGTCCGACAGCGGGTTGGCCCGCGCCTCGGCCGGCTCGGTCGGCTCGTAGATCTGCTTGTCGAGATTGTGGATGCGGTCCTGCAGGCGCACCGAGCGCGCGATCAGTTCGCGCAGCGCCTCGGGCAGCTCGTCGAAGCCCGACGAGGACTCTTCGCCGCCGAGATCCTGGAGCTTGACCTTGGACTTTTCGCGCGCGGCCTGCTTCTGGGTCATCTCGCCTTCGTTGACGGCGCGGTGCAGCAGCAGCCATGAGGCCATCTGCATCAGCCGCGTCGTCAGCTTCATGCTCTCGGCCGCGTAGGACAGCGACCCGATGCGTGACAGGTCGCGCGAGTCATCGCGCCCCGGCCCGTCGAGGTAGTCCGCCGTCTCTTCCAGCAGCGACATGCCCTCGCGGAACAGCGAGAGGAATGCTTCCGATGACAGGGCCTTTCGACCGAAGGAAATCGGCCCGCCAACCGGCTCGTGCTGCGTTTCTGTGTCTTTGGAATTCGCCATGCCCGTCTCTATCTAACGCGTTACTGTTTGCGGACAGCCCCCTGTACACGCATTGGCGTGCGGCTGTCCTCATGGTTCCCGAAGGGCTTTTCCCTCGGGTCACACGTGTCCGGCATTTTTGATGGGCTTTGTTAAGTCTTGTGGCGCCCGGCCGGAAGCTGATGGCCGGATATTGACGACTTGAGCGTCTTTTGTCGCGCAAAAAACAAAAGAGCCGCCAAAAAGGCGGCTCAAAGAGTTAACAGGGAGGCGTCAAACAGAGTGGACAGGAGCCACTCACGATCCAGAAGACTGGATAACGCAAAGTTACTGCGAACGATTTAACAAATGGTTAACGTGGTGAGAAATCAGCAACCTTAATGCTTCCGCTCAATTTCTCACGTCTTGAAAATCGCCGCAGCCGCCGCCTTCTGGCCGGTCTTGGCCTCGACCTCCCGTTCCAGCCGGTCGATCTCGCCCTGCAGGAGGCCGACGCGCTCGCGCAGCTCGTCGATGGATAGCGGGGATAGATCGGACCCGATTTCGTGGGCCGTCGTCTTCTTGCGGGGTTCATCTGCATCCATGATGCCACTCCCTTGTCGTCTGGCGTTGTCGGTTCAGCGCGATATAGCGCACCGCGAGCGAGACGAAACCGGCTGCCGGTCGGCACCGCACCGCGCGTTCACCAAATTTCTTTGCGTGACTGCGATTCTGCCGTATAAGCCTGCCATTCCCTAAATTCTACGACGCGTGCCCCCGAGCGGGCCGGTCGCGCCACCTCTCAAGAGGCCGGTGGCGCACAGAGGAGATTGTTATGGCTACCGAGCTTCTGATGCCCAAGGCGACGGCTGTCTGGCTTGTCGACAACACCGCCCTCACCTTTCGCCAGATCGCGCAGTTTTGCGGCCTGCATGAGCTGGAAGTGAAGGCGATCGCCGACGACGAGGCCGAAAAGGGCATCAAGGGCCTGGATCCGGTGCAGACCGGCCAGCTGACGCGCGACGAGATCGCTACCGGCGAGAAGGACCCCAAGCACAAGCTGAAGCTCTCCGCGCCGAAGGTCATCCTGCCGCAGTCCAAGCGCCGTGGCCCGCGCTACACGCCTGTCTCGCGCCGCCAGGATCGCCCGAACGCGATCCTTTGGCTGGTGCGCAATCATCCCGAGCTGAAGGACGCGCAGATCATGCGCCTCGTCGGCACCACCAAGACGACGATCCACGCGATCCGCGAACGCACCCACTGGAATGCGGCCAACCTGACGCCGACTGACCCGGTCTCGCTTGGCCTTTGCTCTCAGCTTGACCTCGACCACGAAGTCCAGCGCGCGGCTGCAAGCATGCCCCAGCCCTCGCCCGAGGAAGCCGGTGCACGTCTGCTGTCCGCCGAGGAAACCACCGCGCCGGTCGCCGAGGACGAGGAGCTCAACCCGGAAACCGTGCTTGCCAAGCTGCGCGGCATGACCGGTGGCGATGCCTCCGACGACAACGAAGACGACAGCAATTCCTGACGCCCAAAAGGGTGAGCCGCGCCTCGCGGCTCACTCGTCGTTCGGCTCGACCGTGTAGTTGAGCGGCAGCCGCCCACCATCGGCATAGATCGTCTGGCCGGTGATGTAGCTTGCCTCGGTGCTTGCCAGGAACGCGGCGACGGACGCGATCTCGCGCGGTTCGCCGACACGGCCCATGGGCGTGCGCGACAGCACCTTGGCCCGCGCCGCGGGGTCCGACCAGACCACCTTTTCCAGCATCTCCGTCATGATCGAGCCCGGCCCGATGGCATTCACCCGGATGCCGTGCGGGGCAAGCGACAGCGCCATCACCTTCGTCAGCTGGCTGATGCCGCCCTTGGAAATCGAGTAGGGCACCTGGTTGGCCAGCGCGAAGACCGCGTTGACCGAGCTCATGTTGACGATGGCACCCGGCTCTCCGCCCGCCTCCACCTGCTTGACCATCTGCCGTGCAACGGCCTGCCCCGCGAGGAACGACCCGCGCAGGTTCACCGCCAGCACACGGTCGAAGTCCTCGTCCTCGATTTCCAGGAAGTCCGCCGAGTGGCTGATGCCGGCATTGTTGACCAGCACGTCGATCTCGTCGAACCAGTTCAGCGTGCGGGTGACGAGGTTGCGAATGTCGAGGCGCGAGGCGACATCGCACTTGACCGCGCGCGCTTCCCCGCCGGCCTTCACGATATCGGCGGCGGCCGTCTCGGCGGCCTCGTCGTCAACGTCTGCGATGACGACGCGCGCCCCGTCGCGCGCGAACCGCTCCGCCACCGCGCGACCGATGCCCTGTGCCGCGCCCGTGACGATGGCGCACTTGCCTTTCAAAGCCATGGAAAACCTCCCGCCGGCTGTCGTGTGTTTGGCGGGAGGCTAACTGATTGTCAGGCGCTTGCGTATCCGCGTTCTTTCAATGCGTCGGAAATTTCATCGAGGATGGCCGGGTCGTCGATCGTGGCGGGCATCTTGAAGTCCTGCCCGTCGGCAATCGAGCGCATGGTGGCGCGCAGGATCTTGCCCGAGCGCGTCTTCGGAAGCCGCCCGACGGTGATCGCCAGCTTGAACGCCGCGACGGGGCCGATCTTCTGGCGCACGAGGCCGACGACCTCCTTCTCGATCTCCTCCACAGGGCGGTCGACGCCCTTCTTCAACACGATAAAACCGCAGGGCACCTGGCCCTTAAGCTGGTCGGCGATCCCCACGACCGCGCATTCGGCAACGTCCGGGTGGCTCGCCAGAACCTCCTCCATGCCACCGGTGGAGAGCCGGTGGCCGGCGACGTTGATGATATCGTCGGTGCGGGCCATGATGTAAAGGTAGCCGTCCTCGTCCGTGTAGCCGGCATCCGCCGTCATGTAGTAGCCGGGGAAATCCTTCAGGTAGCTCGACTTGAAGCGCTCGTCCGCCTGCCACAGCGTCGGGAAGCATCCAGGCGGCAGCGGCAGTTTCACGCAGATCGCGCCCATCTTGCCCGCCGGCACCGGCTTGTGCGCCTCGTCGAGTATCTGCACGTCGTAGCCGGGCATCGGCACCGAGGGCGAGCCGTGCTTGATCGGCAGCAGTTCAAGGCCCATCGGGTTGGCGGCAATCGCCCACGCCGTCTCCGTCTGCCACCAGTGATCGATCACCGGAACCTTGAGCATGTCCTCGGCCCACTTCACCGTGTCCGGGTCGGCGCGCTCGCCGGCCAGGAACAGCGCCTGCAGGCCGCTGGTGTCGTATTTCGCCAGGTATTCGCCCTTCGGATCTTCCTTCTTGATGGCGCGAAACGCGGTCGGCGCGGTGAACAGCGCCTTCACGTCATGGTCGGCGATCACCCGCCAGAAGGTCCCGGCGTCCGGCGTGCCCACCGGCTTGCCCTCGAACAGGACCGTGGTGCAGCCCGCCAGCAGCGGGGCATAGACGATGTAGGAATGCCCCACGACCCAACCCACGTCCGAGGCGGCCCAGAACACGTCACCCGGCGCCATGGCGTAGATGTTCGACATCGACCAGTTGAGCGCGACCATGTGCCCGCCATTGTCGCGCACCACGCCCTTGGGCTGCCCGGTCGTGCCGGAGGTGTAGAGGATGTACAGCGGGTCGGTCGCATCCACCGGAACGCAGTCGGCCTTGCGCCCCTGCGCCACGGCCTCGGCGACGAGGTCCGCCCAGTCGTGGTCGCGCGGGGCCTGCAGATCGGCCTGCGCTTGCTCGCGCTGGAGCACGATTACCGTGTCCGGCTTGTGCGCGGAAATGTCGATCGCCTCGTCGAGCAGCGGCTTGTAGGAAACGACACGCCCAGGCTCCAGACCGCAAGACGCCGCGAGGATCGCAGTGGGCTTGGAATCTTCTAGCCGTGTCGCAAGCTCTTTGGCCGCGAACCCGCCGAAGACGACCGAATGGATCGCACCGATGCGGGCGCAGGCGAGCATCGCCATGACCGCTTCCGGGATCATCGGCATGTAGATGATGACGCGGTCGCCGACCTTTATGCCCTTGTCGGAGAGCACGGCGGCCAGCGTCGCGACCTTGTCCGTCAGTTCCGCGAAGGTGAATGTCTCCACGCTACCCGTCATCGGGCTGTCGTAGATCATCGCCAGCGCATCGCCGCGCCCGTTGTTCACGTGTCGGTCGAGGCAGTTGTGTGCGGTGTTGCATTTCGCACCGGCAAACCAACGGCCATAGGCGCCCTGCTCGGGGTCGAAGACCTTGTCCCACGGCTTGTCCCAGTCGAGGCTCTCGGCCGCCTCCGCCCAGAAGCCTTCCGGATCGTTCTGCCAGCGCTCGTATGCTGTCTCGTAAGCACCCGCCATCACGTCATCCTCCTGTCGAAGGGTCCGCATTTGCGCGCCATTGCCAGCGCCCTCCCGGCCCCGATTCACGCCATCTTAAAGTGCCGGTGCCTATTGTCACCACACGGCAAAAGCGGCGGTTTTCCTGCGCTTTGAACTCCAAGGCGGCACCAGATGACAATAGCGACTTTCGACGCGGTTTCGCCCGAACGCCAGAAGTTCGGCGCGCTCCTGCTGGCAGGCCTGCGCGCCCACCTGCTGCCGCTGGGTCTCACCGCGCTCGCCTGGTTCGCCGTCCACGGCTTCATCCTGACCCTGGATGAACCGCGCAACGTCGACTTCGCCAGCTTCGCCATCGCATTCGTCATGATGACGCTTCCGACACTTTTGCTGGCCGTCACTGTCATTCGCTTCTTCCACATAGCCCTTCATGTCAGGCCGAAGCATCCGCTGCCTGCGCTGGCCGCGGACTTGCGGGCGTTCTTCACAAATCCCGCGAGGCTCGCGTCCGGACTCCCGCTTGTCGTCGGCCTCAGCTTCTTCATGGAGGCCTTCAATCAGCTCAAGTACAACATTCCTGTCATCCAACCGTTTGCCTGGGATCAAACCTTCGACACGCTGGACCGCTGGCTGCACTTCGGCTCGTTGCCGTGGGAATGGCTGCAACCGGTCCTCGGGTTCCCGTTCGTCACCTTCCTGCTCAACGTGAACTACAATCTCTGGTTCATGGTGATGTGGTGCTTGTGGGTGTTCCTGGCGTTCCAGCCGGCACCTTCTGTCCTGCGGATGCGGTTCTTCCTGACCTTCATCGGTTCATGGGCCATCGGTGGCGGCATCGCCGCCGTCGCCCTGTCGTCCGCCGGTCCGGCTTACTATTCCTCGATCGGGCTATCGCCGGACCCGTACGCCCCGCTGATGGCCTATCTCCAGAGCGCGGACGCAACGTGGAAGCTGTGGGCGCTTGACACCCAGCGCTTGCTTTGGGACGCCCATACCGGCCAGCAGAACGTTATTGCCGGCATCTCGGCCATGCCGAGCATGCACAATGGCAGCGCGCTTCTCTTCGCGCTGGCCGGCTGGCATCTGCATCGCATCGCAGGGATCGCGCTCAGCGTCTTCGCGGCGCTGATTTTCCTTGGCTCCATCCATCTCGGATGGCACTACGCAGTGGACGCCTATATCGGTTGGGTGATCACGCTGGCCGTCTGGTGGGCCTGTGGCCCCGTAGCAAGATGGAACCAGCAACAGTCATGGACCCGGTCCTTCGTTTCGATGGTCGAGGCGCAGCCCGCACGATAGTGCTGCCCGCAAGGGGCCGACGCGCGTTTCTGCTTCCATGCTGAGTGATCCCTGGTTCTTCGCCGTCGCGATTCCCGCAGTGATCCTGTTCGGGCTGTCCAAGGCCGGGCTCGGCGCGGCTCTCGCCATTCCCACCGTCCCGCTGATCGCGCTGAGCGTCCCGCCGCTTCAGGCAGCCGCCATCATGCTGCCGATCATCATCGCGATGGACGCCACCGCGATCCTCACCTTCCGCCGCGAGTTCGACCGCCGCACGCTGATCTACACGCTCCCCGCAGGCCTATTCGGCGTCGGCATCGGTTGGATGACCGCGGCCTATGTCACCGACGCGCATGTCCGGCTGATCATTGGCGTCATCGCCATTTCCTTTGCGATGAAATATTGGCTTGGCGGGCGCGAGGTGAAGGAGCCGAAACCGCACAATGCGTGGAAGGCCCGGTTCTGGGCGACGGTCGCGGGCTTCACCAGCTTCGTCAGCCATTCCGGCGGCGTGCCCTTCCAGATGTACACGCTGCCGCTGCGCTTCGAGCCGCGCATGCTGGTTGCAACCAGCGTGATGTTCTTCTCCACCATCAACCTGTCGAAGCTGGTCCCCTACATCGCGCTTGGACAAATCACGCAGCAGACGCTGCTGGCATCGCTGGTGCTCAGCCCGCTTGCGCCGCTGACCGTGCTGTTCGGCGTGCGCATCCTCAACATCATCCCCAAGGAGCCGTTCTACCGGCTGACCTATGCCTGCGTGCTGATCGTCGGCGCGAAGATGCTTTGGGACGGGATCGCCGCCCTGGTCTGACGCGCAGCGCCGTTGCGACCAACGTCCGCTTGCGTCTACCGGGGCAATTTGTCTTGATGCCCGCAAACAAGACGGCCACGGGGAGAAGACAACGCCATGCCCGCCGATCCCAACTGGTACGAGATCGACCTGCCCAAGACACCGGCGAACTACCAGCCGCTGACGCCGCTCACCTTCCTGGAGCGCTCGGCCAAGGTCTTCCCCGCGCACACCGCGATCGTCCACGGCAACCAGACGACGGACTATGCGACGTTCTATGGCCGCGCCCGAAGGCTCGGCTCGGCGCTGGCCAGGCGTGGCATCGGCAAGGGCGACACGGTTTCGGTCATGCTCGCCAACACCCCGCCGATGCTGGAGGCGCACTACGGCGTGCCCATGACGGGCGGCGTCATCAACACGCTCAACACCCGCCTCGATGCCACCGTCATTGCCTTCACGCTCGACCATGCCGACACGAAGATCCTCATCACCGACCGTGAATTCGCGCCCACGGTGAAGGAGGCGCTGTCGCTGGCAAAGGTGAAGCCGCTTGTCATCGACTATGACGACCCGGAATTTCCGCAGGACGGGGAGAAGCTCGGCGAGATCGACTACGAGGCGTTCCTCGCCGAAGGCGACCCGGACTACGAATGGCATATGCCAGAAGACGAGTGGAACGCCATTTCGCTGAACTACACCTCCGGAACAACGGGCAACCCGAAGGGCGTCGTCTACCATCATCGCGGCGCCTACCTGCTGGCGCAGGGCAATGTCATCACCGGCTCGATGGGCAAGCACCCGGTCTACCTGTGGACGCTGCCGATGTTCCACTGCAACGGCTGGTGCTTCCCGTGGACGCTCTCGGTCGTCGCCGGAACCCATGTCTGCCTGCGCTGGGTGCGCCAGAAGCCGATCTGGGACGCGCTTGCCGACAGCAAGGTGACGCATCTGTGCGGCGCGCCCATCGTCATGTCGACGATCCTGTCGACACCGGACGCCGAAAAGCGCGACCTCGACCACACGGTGGAATTCTTCACCGCCGCCGCCCCGCCGCCGGAATCGGTTCTGGCGAAGATGGCCGATGCCGGCTTCAACGTGACCCATCTCTACGGACTAACGGAATCCTACGGTCCGGCGGTCGTCAACGACTGGAAGCAGGAGTGGGACGAACTCGACGGGGCTCAGCGCGCGGTCAAGAAGGCACGCCAGGGCGTGCGCTATGCCGCGCTTGAAGCACTCTCCATCATCGACCCCGAAACCATGGAGCATGTGCCCGCCGACGGCGAAACCATGGGCGAATCCATGTTCCAGGGCAACGTGGTGATGAAGGGCTACCTGAAGAACAAGGAAGCCACGGAGGCCGCCTTCGCCGGCGGGTGGTTCCATTCCGGCGACCTCGGCGTGATGCACCCGGACGGCTACATCCAGCTGAAGGACCGCTCCAAGGACATCATCATTTCCGGCGGCGAGAACATCTCCTCCATCGAGGTCGAGGACACGCTCTACAAGCACCCGTCCGTCGCCTCGGCAGCGGTCGTCGCCAAGCCGGACGACAAGTGGGGCGAAACCCCGTGCGCCTTCGTGGAACTGGCATCGGGCGCGAGCCTGACGGCTGATGAACTGATCGCGTGGACGCGCGAGCGCCTCGCGCACTACAAGTGCCCGCGCTACGTGGTCTTCACCGAACTGCCGAAGACCTCGACCGGAAAGATTCAAAAATTCAAGCTGCGCGACATGGCGAAAGAGGTCGACTGACCGGGGCGAGCCTGACGGGGGCAAATGCACCAGCCGCCCGTGTGCCGACGCCGCGTGCGGGCGTGGCGAATGGCCGGGTCAGGACAACGAATCATAGGGAGCGCTGACGGCGAAACCCGCCGTCAGCGCGATTGGCAGCTGGCGCTGCCTGTCATTGGAACTCGTGGCGACTTCAGTGAAGCGAAAGGCCGGCCTCATCGCCGCGGAGGCGATTGATCTCGTCTTTCAAATGCAGTTTACGCTTCTTCAGCGCGGCGATCTGAAGATCGTCGGCGTACGGCCTTTGCCTTTCTGTTTCGAGGGTCTGTTCTAGAACGCGATGCTTTTCGACCAATTCGTCGAGATGTGCGGCGAGGCTCATCTATAGCTACCTCCATCTAGTTTGACGCATAAAGTGTCTCACAAGTTTTCAGGCCTGTCGAACTCCACCAGCGTCACTTTTCCTCTCCTGTGATTACAGGTTCAAAACCCTTGAATTATCCTGCCAACAATTGGATAATTCGCGCGAAATTGCGGCAAAACAGGCGTTTTGAGTATGGGGCAGGCCGATGAAGCCAGCTTGCGCAGCGAGCTGGCGAGTTTGCGCGAGGAACATCGCGACCTTGATTCGGCGATCAACGCCATCGAGGAAACCCGGCCGTTCGAGCGCCTTCAGATTCAGCGTCTGAAGAAGCGCAAGCTCTTCATCAAGGACCGCATTTCCCACCTGGAAGACCAGTTGACGCCCGACATCATCGCCTGATCGTCAGGTCGCACGCGCTGTCTCAAGCCGGCATGGGTCAGGCGTTGGTCAACGCCTTCTTGCGGGATTTCTTCGACTGGTACATCGCGCGGTCGGCGCGGGCTAGCGCCTGCTGGGCCGTGTCCTTGCCGTGCAGTTCCGACACGCCGCACGAGATGCCGACATGGACCCGCTGCCCGTCGATGATGATCGGGCGGCGCGCCAGCATGGCGGACAATGCGCGCGCCTTGCTTTCTGCGATCTCCGTCGTCGCGTTCCACAGCAGGATCACGAACTCGTCGCCGCCGACGCGACCCACCATGTCGCTGCCGCGCGTGTTGGCGTGCAGGACCGAAACCAGGTGGCGCAGCGCAAGGTCGCCCGCATCGTGGCCGTAGGTGTCATTGATGGCTTTGAAGTTGTCGACATCGGCGTAGATCATCGCCGCGACCATCTTGTAGCGGTCGGAAAAGGCGATGGCCCGCCGGAGGTTCTCCTCCAGCCCGCGTCGGTTGAGAATCCCCAGCAGGGCATCCTCGTTGGCACGCGCCTCGAGCAGGTCGATCTTCTGCTGCGCCGCGCTCAACTGCAGCTTCAGCCGACGAATCTCGGCCTCGCGGTCTTCTTCGTAGCCTGACATGAACTTCCTTGCTGCGGCGGCGCGCGCCACGTTTCCGCAACGATATAGGGTGCCAGTCTTTACCATGACACCAAGCCGTCCGTGGCAATTGTCGGCGAGCGCGTGAGAATTCGGCAACTGTATTCTTGCAGGCCCGCCGCGCCCGCATATAATCCGCCGCTTTCCGCATTCGACTTCACACCAAAGACCGTCAGGAAAGCCGTTATGGGAGAAAATTCTCCACAGGTCGCGATCATCATGGGCAGCCAGTCCGACTGGTCCACGATGAAACATGCCGCAGATACGCTCGATGCACTGGGGATCGCCCACGATGCACGCATTGTCTCCGCGCACCGCACACCGCATCGGCTGGTCGATTTCGCAACTTCGGCGCGCGACGATGGCTTCAAGGTCATCATCGCCGGCGCGGGCGGTGCGGCCCACCTCCCCGGCATGGCCGCCGCCATGACGCCGCTGCCGGTCTTCGGTGTGCCGGTCGAGTCGCGCACCATGTCCGGCCTCGACAGCCTCTATTCCATCGTCCAGATGCCGGCGGGGGTGCCGGTCGGCACGCTGGCAATCGGGCGCGCCGGCGCGGTCAACGCCGCGCTTCTTGCAGCCTCCGTCATCGCGCTCAACGACAAGGCCGTCGCCGACAAGCTCGATGCGTGGCGCGCCGCGCAGACCGAGCGCGTGGCCGAACGCCCCGTCGACGAACCCGCCACGACATGACGTCTCCCGCTGCACCGCTGTCCTGGATCGGCATTCTCGGCGACGGCCAGCTTGGCCGGATGCTGGCGCTGGCCGCCGCACGGCTGGGTCTCAATGTCCATGTCTACGGTCCTGACGCGAACGGCCCTGCGCACGCCGTCGCGGCCCGCTCCACGATCGCCGCCTATGAAGACGACGCCGCGCTGACGGCGTTTGCAGCCCAGGTCGACGTCGCAACATTCGAATTCGAGAACGTGCCCGTCTCCGCAGCGCGCCTGCTGGCCGGAAGCACGCGCCTGGCGCCGGGTGCGAACGCACTGGAAGTGGCGCAGGACCGGGTAACGGAGAAAAATTTCATCCGTGAACTCGGCATCGAGGTGGCGCGCTTTTCCGATATCCCCGACGCGCTGGCGCTGGAACGCGAGGTGTCCGGCGGCTTCGGCGATGCGATCCTGAAATCGCGCCGCTTCGGCTATGACGGCAAGGGCCAGGTGCGCCTGTCGGGCAATGCCGGCACAAACGAGCTGACGCAGGCACATGGCGAACTTGCCGGCGCGCCCGCGATCCTCGAAGCACTCGTTCCGTTCGACTACGAGATTTCCGTCGTTGCGGCGCGCGCGAGCGACGGCAGCTTCGTGCCCTTCGAACCGGCCCGCAACGTGCACCGCTCCGGCATCCTCGATACCAGCACCGTGCCGGCCGGGCTAAACGACGCCGACACCCAAAGAGCGCAGGCCATCGCCCGCGGCATAATGGATGCGCTCGATTATGTCGGCGTCATGGGCGTGGAACTGTTCGCGGTGCGCGAAGGCGACGAAACGCGCCTGCTCGTCAACGAGATCGCGCCGCGGGTCCACAATTCCGGTCACTGGACGATGGATGCCTGCACCACCTGCCAGTTCGAGCAGCACATTCGCGCTGTCTGCGGCTGGCCGCTGGGCGACCCGTCGCGGCATGCGGATGTCGTGATGCACAACCTGATCGGCGCGGATGTCGACCAGTGGCAGCAAATTGCCGCCGAGACCGGCGCCTGCCTGCATCTTTATGGCAAGGCGGAAACCCGCGCGGGTCGCAAGATGGGCCACGTCAACCGGCTGTCGGCACGCACCTGAGTGCAATCGGCCAGAATTCGGCGGCAGGCAATGGACTTCGCCGCCTGATTCTGATATCCACCCCCCGAAATTTCGGCAAGACGATGGGCTCCGGGTTCCGGAAACACCCGTTTTGGCGTTCTAGCTGCAGACATCATGATCGGTTGCCGGCGGGCGAAATGGTCCGCACCGCCGCGCTCAGCCAATGCGACGAAGAGGTACGGCACGTGCAGGTTATTGTCCGCGACAACAACGTGGATCAGGCGCTTCGCGCCCTGAAGAAGAAGTTGCAGCGCGAAGGCGTCTTCCGCGAGATGAAGCTGCGCGACCACTACGAGAAGCCCTCCGAGAAGAAGGCTCGCGAAAAGGCCGAGGCCGTTCGCCGCGCCCGCAAGCTGGCGCGCAAGCGTGCACAGCGCGAAGGCGTCATCGGCGCACGCGGCCGCTAGGCTCAATCGAATTTGCTGGCCGGGACACGCGTTCCGGCTGGTCAGCGCCGGTTGACGGGCATGACCCAGTCGCCTGCGCCAGGATCACGTTGGACAGGGGAAACCCGGTTTTCTTGAACGTCAGGCCGAACGAAAAAAGCCGGGGCATCTGCCCCGGCTTTTTCTTTGTCTGCTTGTTCGTCAGATGGTCTCTCAAGGTCGCAGCGTTACGCTGCACCCGGACCGCGTGTCAGGCGATCAGTGCCATAAGGATAAGGCCCAGCACCAGTTGCACCACGCCGACCATGTAGCCCTTCGGACGGAAGGCGATGCCGATCACGGCGGTGAAGACGAGGCCGGCGACCATCAGCAGGCCGAGGATCCAGTGGCCGAGATGCACGTAGACCAGCGCCACGAGAATGTTCAGACAGGCGATGGACCCGACCTTGCTGAACTCGAGGAACCCTTCGTAGGTCCGGTCGTGCTCGACATAGTCCATTGCGGTTTCGGTATGGTCGCTGCCAGCCATGCTATCCCCCAAAATCCTGATATGCGCTGTCTCGCAGCGCCGATTCCGGATTTCTTCTAGCCCAAGCGGTTTGGTTGGGCAATGCGTCGGCGCGCCACTGCGCGCGCGACCCTGCGCCGCATCGTCAGGCCGCGTCGGGGCGTTCCAGTTCGACGGCTTCCAGCGCCGCGCTTTGCCGCGCCCGCAGGCCGTCCAGCGAGAAATCGGCAATCGCTTCGTTGAACATCCGGAAGAAGTTCATTTCCGCATCGAGATGGATGAACACCCCGCCAAGGCCGAGTGCCGCCCGGTCCATGAACACGAATTCCTGCGGGATCGTGACCGGCCCCTTCTCCTTCAGCTGCTTGTGTACGGTGAAGGCCTCGCGGCGGCCATACTCGCCCGGCTTCACGCCGTCTGCCACGGTGCGAACCCGGTCATCAAGCAGCGGCCCGTAGATGAACCGCGCCCAGACGTTCAGCACTTCGCGCAGTTCCGCCGTCAGGCCCCGGAAACCCCAGACCTCATAGGCATGGTCGATGCGCGCCTGGTCGTCCTCCAGCAATCCGAAATAAAGGTCGATCACGCCCTCCACGAATTCCGGACGGAAGATGCGGATGCAGCCGTAGTCGAGAAGGTTGATGCCGCCGGGCTTCCCCGGCTCGTCCTCGAAGGCCGTGTAGTTGCCAAGATGCGGGTCGCCGTGGATCACGCCGTACTGGCTGAACGGGTGCCACCATGCCTCGAACATGGCGCGCGCCAGCACGTTGCGAACCTCCTGGCTGTCGCCCTTGTAGTCCAGCAGGCGCTTGCCGCTGAGCCATGACATGGTCAGCAGGCGGCGGGTGCTCAGTTCACCGAAGACGTCGGGCACCCTCACACGGGGATTGTCGGCGAGAATGTGCCGGTAGAGCGCTGTGTGGCGCGCCTCGCGCTGGTAGTCGAGTTCCTCGCGGATGCGCGCGGCAATCTCCTTGGCGATCTCGCTCGTATCGACCGCCGGGTCCATGCGCCGATGCACCGCAAACAGCAGGTCGAGCTGCTTCAGGTCGGCTTCCACCGCCGACTGCATGTCGGGATATTGCAGCTTGCAGGCAACCTCTTGCCCGTCATGCAGGGTCGCGCGATGCACCTGGCCGAGCGAAGCCGACGCTGCCGCCTTCGACCCGAACTCGGCGAATTTCTCGCGCCAGTCCGGCCCCAGTTCGGCCGCCATGCGGCGCTTCACGAAGGCCCAGCCCATGGGCGGCGCGTCGCTTTGCAGCTTGGCAAGCTCGGTGGCGTATTCCGCCGGCAGGGCTTCGGGAATAGTCGCAAGAAGCTGGGCGACCTTCATGATCGGGCCTTTCAGCCCGCCGAGCGCGGCGGCAAGCGACGCCGCACTGTCGGCGCGGTTCAGGTCGCGACCGACAAGGCGCGCGCCAGCGGCCTTGGCCGCCACGCCGCCGATATTGGTGCCGACACGCGCATAGCGGGATACGCGCGCGCCAAACCTGTTGCGTTCACGGTCGTTGGACACGTTTCGACCCCGTCTGAGATTTCAAGCGTTGCGGAATATCTAGGTTACGCCACAGCACCCGCCAGCGGATCAGAAATCGATGTGCTCCATGAACTGCGTCACCGACGTCTGCCAAAGGCCGACCGTGTCGGCGAAGTTCTGCTCGGTGACGCCGCCGGTCATGTTCACGCTGAGCGCAATCGTCGGGTCAAAGGAATCGTTGAGTGACGCCGTGCCGAACAGCTTGCCCTTGTTCCAGGCCGCCATCGCCGCGGGGCTGCCCTTGCCGCCGACATTAAATCCGGCCCAGAACCGAAGCACGCGGCAATTGCTCGCCTGCTGGCAGCCGTAGAAGAAAATCTTCGTCGCGGACTGGCCGACCTTCACGTCGATCAGCGGGTCGCCGCCCTTGTCCTGTCCGAGCGTGGCTTCGAACCCGAGGCCCTGCAGGAGGTTGACGAGACGCTGCGGATCGCCGGCCGAGACGAGATCGCTGCTGCCCTGGCCGCCACCGCCGGCCTGTCCGCCGCCACCTTCGCTGCCGCCCTGGCCACCACCTTGTCCGCCGCCCTGACCGCCACCTTGGCCGCCACCGCCGGGCATCCCGCCTTCGCTTTCGCCGGAACCACCACCGGACCCACCGCCAGACCCGCTGCCGCCCTGCCCTTGATCGCCACCACCCTGGTTGCCACCACCTTGGTTGCCACCACCCTGGTTGCCGCCACCCTGGTTGCCGCCCCCACCGGGCAGGCCACCTTCGCTTTCGCCTGAGCCGCCACCCTGGTTGCCACCTTGGCTTCCGCCGCCGCCCTGGGTACCGCCGCCTTGCGTGCCGCCACCCTGATTTCCGCCACCGCCGGGCATGCCGCCCTCTGATTGGCCGGACCCGGTGTTGGTTTGGGCCAGAACGCTGGTCGTCAATGGCAGGTGGCTGGCCAGCACCACAGCAAGTGTGAGGATGATCGCGCGCATGGGTTTCCCACTTCAGATGTCGTGGCCCGCACGGGAGATGCCGGTGCGAAGCCGGTTGGTTCCTGTCGCAACGTTAACATTGCTTGCGCGATGCTCACAGGACATTGCGGCGGGAATATCCCCAGCGCGGTCAACCGGCCATTTTCTGAAGCAGCGCGTCGATCGCCACCCGGTCCTTCACCAGCCCCTTGTAGGCAAGCTGGGCATTATCCAGCGCCGCCACCTGTGCGCGCAGGCCGGACGCAAGCCGGGCCCGATCGGGATGGCTCGAAAACGCCGAGATCGGATCGCGGTGGATGCGGATCGTGAAGAGGATGTCGCCGCTTTCGCTCATCTTCGTCAGCGTCTGCCGCTCGACGCGCACGAACAACCCATCCGGGTCGATTGCGCTGCGCGCATCGCGTGCAAACCGCATCGGCCCGTGGACATGGGGATGACGAAGCTCGCCATCGCCGTAGAGCGACCAGTTCAGCCGCACGACCGGCACGTCGGCGCGCAGGCTGTCGAAGATGCGCGCCATGCGCACCGCAAGCCGGTCCGCGTAGCCGGGAACCGGCTCGTGCAGCCCGTCGAGCGTCTGGCCGAACTTGGCGGCAAACGACCATGAGGACGCAAAGCTGACAGACCCGGCCGCGAGCCGCCAGCCGCCTTCGCCTTTCCGCATCAGGCAGAGGTCTTCCTGCACAAGAAGTGCCGCGCTCAGCAGCGGGTGCGGATCATCTGGCCGGATGTCCACCGCGCCCAGCACGGCACCGTCGCGGGTCGCGGAAACGGTATTGCCCTCACGCGTCCAGATGCCGGAAGGGTGTGACAGGAGATGCGTAGCCAGCGCATCGCGGATCTCGAACTGGGATGGGAGTGTATCGCGCTCCGCGCCCCACACCTCGTCGCGGTCCAACTCGAGCAGCCGCCGCTTCTCGGCAAGGTAGAACGCAAGCTCCCCGTCCGGCTCGATCCACGGCGCATCCCCCAGCGGCCTGAGGCCGATGGAGAACGCACCGTTGCCGGACGTATAGGGGGCGTGGGCCGGGCGTATGTCCGGCCCTGCGGTCATGTCAGGCAGACTTTTCGAGCGCATCGAGATCGTCGATCAGACCTTCGATCACCTTCAGGCCCATCGTCCAGAAGGACGGGTCGCGGGCATCCAGCCCGAACGGCGCGAGCAGTTCGGAGTGATGCTTGGTACCGCCGGCCTTCAGCATGTCGAAATACTTCTCGACGAACCCGTCGGAGGCCTTCTCGTAGATCGCGTAGAGCGAGTTCACGAGGCAGTCCCCGAAGGCATAGGCGTAGACGTAGAACGGCGAGTGGATGAAGTGCGGGATGTAGCTCCAGAAGGTCTCGTAGCCATCCCCGAGCCGGATCGCTGGTCCAAGGCTCGAATGCTGGACAGACATCCACAACTCGCCAAGCTGGTCGGCCGTCAGTTCACCGTTCTTGCGCTCGGCGTGAACCTTGCGCTCGAACTGGTAGAACGCGATCTGGCGCACCACCGTGTTGAGCATGTCCTCGATCTTGCCGGCCAGCATCGCCTTGCGCTCGACCGGGTCATCGGACTGCGAAAGCAGCGACTTGAACGTCAGCATCTCGCCGAAGACGCTCGCGGTTTCGGCAAGCGTCAGCGGCGTCGGCGCCATCAGCGCGCCCTGCCGGCCCGCCAGCACCTGGTGCACGCCGTGACCGAGCTCATGGGCAAGCGTCATCACGTCGCGCGCCTTGCCTTGGAAGTTCATCAGCACATAGGGGTGAACGCTCGGCACGGTCGGGTGCGCGAATGCGCCCGGCGACTTGCCCGAACGCGTCGGCGCGTCGATCCAGCCTTTGTCGAAGAAGTCGCGGGCCACGTCCGCCATCTTCGGCGAGAAACTGCCATAGGCGTCGAGAACGGTGGATTCCGCGTCCTTCCAGTTGAACTGGCGCTGCGGCACGTGCGGTAGCGGCGCGTTGCGGTCCCAGTAGTCGAGCTGGTCTCCGCCGAACCACTTTGCCTTGATGGCGTAGTAGCGGTGCGACAGGCGCGGATAGGCGTCTTCCACCGACTTCACGAGCGCATCGACGACCTCGCGCTCGACCCGGTTCGCCAGGTGGCGAGAGTCGGCGATGTCCTCGAAGCCGCGCCAGCGGTCGGAGATTTCCTTGTCCTTTGCGAGCGTGTTGGTGATGAGCGCGAAGGTGCGCGTGTGCTTGGAGAAGGTCTCACCCAGCGCCATCGCTGCCGCCTTGCGCACGTCACCGTCGCTGTCCTGCAGCTTGTTGAGCGTCGGCTCGATGGACAGCTCCTCGCCGTCGACATCGAAGGTCAGCGAGGAGATGGTCTGGTCGAACAGGCGGTTCCATGCACCGCGTCCGGTCACCGACTTCTCGTGGAACAGCCGCTCCAGTTCATCGTCGAGCTGGTACGGCTTTTCGATGCGCACGTCCTCGAGCCAAGGCTTGTAGTGGTCGAGCGGCGCGCTCGCCATCGCCTCGTCCAGCGCACCGTCCGGCAGGCGGTTGAGTTCCAGCGTGAAGAACAGCAGGTGGACACCCGCCGCCGTCAGCTTCTCGGACACGTCGCCGTAGAACTTCGAAATCTTCGTGTCGGACACATCGGTCGCGTGCAGAAGCCCGGCATAGGACCACAGCTTGCCGAACAGCTCGTCGAGTTGCTCGTATTCGGCGATGATGTCGAACAGCCCCTTGCTACCATCCTGCTTCAGGATTGCGTACAGCTTGCCCTTGAAGCGCTGCTCGAAATCCTTTGCCCAGTCATCGGCGCGCTTCAGATCTTCCGCGACCTTCGGCGACTCGGGGGAGTCGTAGAGGTCCGACAGGTCCCACTCGGGCATCGTGCCCAGATCTTTGGCGGCAGCGGCCTTGGCACCCTGCGGGGTGCGCACGAAGCCGGCGAACGACTCGCCTGCACGGGCCTGGAACGTCATCATATTCTCCTCGTCATGTGGGCTTGCACCGCACTTACATGCAAAGGCCAATCTGGGAAACGTCTGCCCTCTCGGCAAGACCGCGCGATGCCGCATCGCACATTGGCGTGCTTAATGGCCCGTTAACCGGCGCGGGCAAGTATGGGGTCAAAATGAAACAACACGGGGATTCGCAAAAAAGCGCGGGTCACCGATCATCTCGCAGGATGCGACAGGGGACCCATGGCCGAGACCATTCTTATCGTGGACGACGATCCGGTCCAGCGGCGCATTCTCGCCGGCATGGTCTCCAAGATGGGCTTTGAACCGGTGGAGGCCGACGGCGGCGAAGCGGCGCTTTCGATCCTCGCGGCACCCGGCGGCGCGCAGATCCGGCTTGTTGTCCTCGACCTCGTGATGCCTGACCTCGACGGCATGGGCGTGCTGGAACGCCTCGCGGCGCGGGCCGAGCGCCCGCCGGTGATCGTGCAGACCGCCCATGGCGGCATCGATACCGTTGTGTCTGCCATGCGGGCCGGCGCGCAGGACTTCATCGTCAAGCCGGTCAGCCCCGAGCGTTTCCACGTCTCGGTCACCAACGCCATGAATTCCGCCACACTCAACCGCGAGATCGGCCGCATCAAGCGGGCTGCCAGCGGTCGCACCGGGGTGCGCGACATCCTCACCGCAAGCCCCGCCATGGAGCGCGTGCTGGAACTCGCGACCAAGGCGGCGGCCTCCAACATCCCGATCCTGCTGGAAGGCGAGAGCGGCGTCGGAAAGGAACTGATCGCCCGCGCAATCCAGGGCGAGAGCACCCGCAAGTCCCGGCCCTTCGTCACCGTGAACTGCGGCGCCATTCCCGCCAACCTCGTGGAAAGCACCCTGTTCGGCCACGAGAAGGGCGCCTTCACCGGCGCCACGGAAAAACGCATCGGCAAGTTCGCCGAAGCCGACGGAGGTACGCTGTTTCTCGACGAGATCAGCGAATTGCCGCTGGACGCGCAGGTCAAGCTGCTGCGCGCGATCCAGGAAGGCGAGATCGACTCCGTCGGCGGCAAGAAGCCCCAGCGTGTCGACATTCGCCTCGTCTCCGCCAGCAACCGCGACCTGACGGATTGCGTGCGCGCCGGCACCTTCCGCGAGGATCTCTATTACCGGCTCGGGGTCTTCCCGATCCTGATTCCGCCGCTGCGCGCCCGCCGCGAGGACATTCCGCTTCTCGCGCGGCACTTCATGAGCCGGTTCGCGGCAGAAGAATCCAAGCCCGTCCGTGCGATTGCGCCCGACGCGATGCTGGCGCTGCAGGCCTTCGACTGGCCGGGAAACGTGCGCCAGCTTGAAAACACCATCTTCCGCGCTGTCGTCCTGTGCGAGGGCGACTGCCTGCAGCTGCGCGACTTTCCGCAATTACGCATGGTCTCGCAGGACGACGCCAAGGCAATGGCGCGCGACCTTGAAGAAGATCTCGCCAGCGAGGCAGCCGAAACCGGCGCGGCGGAGCAAACCATCGAGCGCCCCGCAAGCCGCGAAACCCTTGCCGCGGGCGGGCTGTTCGCCGCGCTCGGTGAGAACGGCCACATGCGCACCATTGAAGAGATCGAGGCCGACATGCTGCGCTTCGCGCTCGACCATTACGATGGCCGCATGAGCGAGATTGCCCGCCGTCTCGGTATTGGCCGCTCGACGCTCTACCGCCGCATCCGCGATCTCGGGCTGGAAGACGCCGCCTGAGGCGCGTTTCGTGTCACGTAAGGGCAACAGTGATCAACGAAAGCGGGGTTTCGCCCCGATTGCCGTTGTATCGCAGGTGCAAAACACCGATTCTATGCTGCATCGAAGGTTCGCACTGCGTCGGGTGGACGACGCTTGACCAACCTTCCGGGGCAACATCGGCGGCACGTTTGGCAGCTCTCATGAGCAAGCAGAATTTCCGTTATACCCGCAACGTGCGCCTGCGCGCGGCGACGCTTTCCTTTGCCGCCTCGCTCGGCCTTGCGGCCCTGTCAGCATTTCATCCGGCACCGGCACGCGCTGCATCCATGCAGCCGTTGATCCTGTTGCCCGTTCCCGAAGCGCCGCACGGCGTCCCGCGCAGCCACGTGGCCGCGCGCCTGCGCCACTCCGTCGAGATGGCCAGCATCCAGAGTGCGACGTCCGCGGCCCTGGCGGCCCTTCCCCTGCACGACACCTCCGGCCTCAGCGACAAGCTGAAGCAGCGCGTCGAGGAAATTGCCACCGAAAACGCCAAGGACCAGGATATCGCCGAGGCGAAGCATTTCTTCGCGGCCCGCGATTTCGTGCCCGCATGGACGGATCGTGGTCAGTTGACGGCCCGCGCCAAGAAGGTGCTGGCGCGCATGGAAAAGGCGAAGTTCGACGGGCTGGACCCGGCCGACTTCGCCCTTGAAGGCGAACGCGACGGCAACGTGCAACTCGGCTCCGTCGAGGAACTCGTCGAGCTCGAGGTGCAGATGACGGCGGCGGTTGCCCGCTACATTAGCCACGCCGCGATGGGCCGCATCAATCCGCGCTCGGTTTCCAACTACATCACCATCGACCCGCAGCGCCCCGACATCACCGGCGGCCTGACGCGCGTTGCCGCCAGCAACGACCCGGCCAGCGTGCTGGAGGAATTCCACCCGACCCACGACGGCTTCATTGCCCTGCGTGAAAGCCTCGCCCGCATCTACGAGAGCGAGGATGCGGTCCAGAAGGTTGTTGAGATCCCGAGCGGCCCGCTCATCAAGCCTGGGCAGACAGACAAGCGCATTCCACTGCTGCGCACCCGCCTCGGCGTTGCCAGGCCCGGCGACGTGGATGACCTGCGCTATGACGCGGTTCTCGAAAAGGCCGTGGTCAAGCTGCAGAAGAAGAGCGGTCTCCCGTCGGAAGGCTTCATCGGCAACCTGACGCTTGGCGTGCTGAACGGTCATGCGCTCGGATCGCGCGCCGATGTCATCATCAACATGGAGCGCTGGCGCTGGCTGCCGCGCGATCTCGGCAAGCACCACGTCTTCGTGAACCTGCCGGAATATCTTGCCCGCGTCGTCACGGACGGGAAGATCATCCACACGACCCGCGTGGTGATCGGCAAGACGAAGAACCAGACGCCGATCTTCTCCGACGAGATCGAGCATATCGTCGTCAACCCGACATGGAGCGTGCCGCGCTCCATCGCCACCAAGGAATACCTGCCGCAACTCCAGCAGGACCCGACCTACCTGCAGCGCCGCAACATCCAGGTGCTCGGGCGTGGCGGTCAGGTCATCGACCCGACCACGGTCGACTGGGAATCCTATTCCCGCCGCTCGATGCCTTACCGCTTCAAGCAGCCTTCGGGCCGTGGCAATGCGCTGGGCAACGTGAAGTTCATGTTCCCCAACGAGCACTCGGTCTACCTGCACGACACCCAGTCGCGCAGCCTGTTCTCGCGCACCACGCGTGCGTACAGCCACGGCTGCGTGCGCGTGCACCAGCCCTTCGAATTCGCCGAAGCCCTGCTGGAGAACGAAGCGTATTCAGGGGCTGGAATCCGCCGCATGGTGGGTGGCGGCGAGCGTCACGTGATCCTCAAGGCGCACGTCCCGGTGCACCTGACATACTTCACGGCAATCGCGTCCCGCGAAGGCTCGGTGCGCAAGCTTGGCGATGTCTATGGGCACGACGCCCGCATGAAACGAATGCTTGGTCTTTGAGCGCTATCAACAAGCCGCTTAACCAATTGTAATCCATCCTACACAAGCACCTTCCAAATCTGCTATAGCCGATGGGGTCGAGGCACATTTGCGCCACGATTGATGCCTATCGCTCGCTTGCGGGGGGCGCAGACCAGATCTTGGGCAGACCAGTTCTTGGAAAGCGTCTTTTAACCTTGCGCTGCAATTGTGTGAGGTCACGAGCGACGGGACGCGGTCGGGGTTCTTCCGGGCGCACACACGGGTTGATATTCGGCCAACGGGGGTCCGGGCGGTTTGAGCTTGCGGGGGACTACGACACACGCAGTGTCGCACGAGGGTTTGACCTCACGTGCATGGCGCGCCGGCTCGTTGGCCGTCGCCATCGCATTTGGTGCGGTCATGGCGATTACGGGCTTTCCCGGCTCTGATGCCGAGGCCGAAAGCACCCGTACCCTGACCTTCAAGCAGATGCATACCGGGGAAACCCAGACGATCACCTACAAGCGCAATGGCCGCTTCGACAGCGCCGCGCTGAAAAAGGTGAACTACATGCTGCGCGACTGGCGCCGCAACGAATCGACCAAGATGGACCCGCGCCTCATCGACCTGCTTTGGGAAGTGAAACAGGCAACCGGCTCCACCGCACCCGTCCACGTTCTCTCCGGCTACCGTTCTCCCGTCACCAACAACATGCTGCGCCGCCGCAGCCGTGGTGTCGCCAAGAACAGCCAGCACACGCTGGGCAAGGCCTGCGATTTCTATCTCCCTGATGTTCCGCTTGCGAAGTTGCGCGCAACCGCCATGCGCATGCAGCGCGGTGGCGTCGGCTACTACCCGACGTCCGGTTCGCCATTCGTCCATCTCGACGTTGCGCGTGTCCGCGCCTGGCCGCGCATGACGCGCCAGCAGCTCGTGAAGCTCTTCCCGGACGGCGAAACGCTGCACCTGCCCTCCGATGGCAAGCCGCTTTCCGGTTACGCCAAGGCCAAGGCCAAGGCCGAACGTGGCCAGCTCGCGGTCGCCTATACCGATTCCGGCAGCAGCAGTGGTGGCCGCACGCTGGCAGGCAGTGTCCGCGATCTTGCCAGCGCCATCATCACCGGCGGCGGCAACCGCAATTCCTCGAATAATTCCTCGAGCAGCAGCGACGACGTCGAACCCGTCGCAAACGGCGAGAGCTGGTCTCCGCCTGAGGCCCTCCCGATGCCGCGCAGCGGTGTGATCGTCGCCTCCGCCGATGAGGCCGAAGAGGATGACGACGCCTCCCCGCTGACCACCGCGGCCATTCCGCTGCCGCGCCGCCGCCCGCTCATCAGCGAGGGCCCTAGCCAGAGCAGCCAGATCGCCAGCCTCATTTCGCAGGACGACCAGCAGCTCACCGCGTTGGCCCGCGCCGACTCGACACCCGATTTCGCGGTCGACCCGCTCAGCAGCCCGCAAGCGCGCCAGCGCCTTGCATCGGCCCTGGCACAGCGCGCCAGCGAGATGTCGTCTGAACGCACCATCGGCCACCTGTCGCACAGCACCAGCGTCTTCCACGGCGGCCAGTTCGCCTCCATGGCCCATCCCAGCCGCGACGACCCGAAAGCCATCCTGACCAATCACGGCGCGGTTGTGGAAAGCGCATTCGCCGGCCCTGTCGTGGTCTATGCGCAGCCCACGGGCTTTGCGGGTGAGGCGATCGTTCATGTCACCGCGCGCAAGATCAGCTTTGCGTCCGCACCCGACATGATGAGCACCGCCTCGCTGCGCTGAGTCTCACGGATAGTCCGGAATAAATAAAAACGGCGCGATCACCTCGCGCCGTTTTGCATTCTGTCGGGCCGTCTCGCGGTTGAACGTCAGTCCTGGCTGTCCTGCGGCTCGAACTCCGGCGCCATGCCGAGCGCGTGCAGGTAAAGCGACAGCATCGCCTCTTCTTCCTCGCGCTCGTTGTTATCCTTCTTGCGCAGGCTGACGACCTTGCGCAGCGTCTTCACGTCGTACCCGTTGCCCTTGGCCTCGGCATAGACGTCGCGGATGTCGTCCGCGATACCCTTCTTCTCTTCTTCAAGGCGCTCGATGCGCTCCACAATCGATTTAAGCTGGTCGCGCGCGATACTCGTGTCGGCCATGTGTCAGGTCCCCGGGGTCTTGTGCGTTGTCTGTGCGGCGTGGGTTGCCGGTCTATTCGTGCCGGTGCGACTGGGCAAGAGCTGCGCGCTGCGCATCCGTCGCGTCCGTCTGGTGCTTCGACTTCCACTCCTCGTAGGGCATCCCATAGATGATTCTCCGGGATTCTTCCTTGTCCATGGCGAGGCCTTTTTCGTCGGCTGCGTCCTTGTACCAGTTGGACAGGCAGTTCCGGCAGAACCCGGCGAGGTTCATCATGTCGATATTCTGCACGTCGGTGCGCTCGCGAAGGTGCGAAACCAGCCGGCGGAAGGCCGCTGCCTCCAGTTCGGTGCGCTCGGCGTCGGTCATGTCACTCATGCTGTGTCTCCCTTGTTGGGCGCGATGATCTCGTTGAGGCCGGGATGGTCCCGGAAGCGTTCGAGCACGGCGGACATGCGCTCTGCCCACTCGCCGACACCGGCAGCGTCGGCGATGAGATCCTGCCGGACCTCAATCAGTGCGTGGGCCAGTCCGCCCTGCGTCCCGTGCCGGTTCATCGTGTCGCCTTCAAGTTCCCCGGTATAGGGCTCGTTGTCGCCCACGACCAGTGTCGGGTCTTCGCCGAAGGCCTCGATCAGCGGCCCCGCAAAGCGCGCGTCCTTGTCCCACAGCACACCCACGTGCCAGGGCCGCGCGACCCCGCGCCAGATCGGCGTGAAGGAGTGGATGGAAAACAGAGCCGGTGGCTTGCCGGCCTCGATCCCGGCGGCAATGGCGCGGGAGATTGCCGCGTCATACGGCTCGTAGAAGCGCTTCAGCCGGTAGTCGACTTCCGCTGCATCCGCCTTGGCATTGCCCGGAACCACCGCCCCGTCGGAAATACGCATCATCAGCGTGGGGTCGTCGCGCCCGCGATTGGGGTCGATCAGCAGCCGCGAGAAGCACGACATGACCGCAGGGACGCCAAGCCGCTGAGCCATCAGCCGCGTGACGTCGCGCACGCCGATGTCGTAGCCGATGTGGCGCTCAAGCTGGGCCTGCGGCAGGCCAAGCGAACCGTAGCGTTCCGGCAGGGCATTGGTTGCGTGATCGCAGAGCAGCAGCAAGCCGCAGCCCGGATCGCCCTTGATCGTCTCGAAGGACTGAAAACCCGGGTCGAGATCCTCGACATCCATTCCGGACGCCTCGCTATGCGATGAGTTCAATGCATCCACGTTGTGTGACCGCTGCCAAAATCCGCCTGCACGCGGCATGGTGGGTGGCCACGCCCTGCGGGACGAATTCCCTTGTTTGGGATAGACCATTGTCTTAGGCGAAGCCCGACCAGCGCGCAACGATTGCGCCTCAGGAGTCCGACGCACCGATGCAAGACGCAACAGCGACAGCCGCGACGCCCGCAGCACCGCAGGACCGGCAGCTCCTGGCATTCTTCTGCGTCGTCGCAGGCGCCATCGCCATGGGCATCTCGCCGATTTTCGTGCGGCTTGCCGATGTCGGGCCGTTCGCGTCCGCCTTCTGGCGCGTCGGCATGGCGCTGCCGCTGCTCTACGCGTGGGCTGCAATGGATGCGCGCCGGATGCCGTCGCTCGCCACCCGCACGCGGGCGGAGACCCGGCGCGACTGGCGCATGGCGGGACTTGCCGGAGCGCTTTTCGCCGGCGACCTGTTCTTCTGGCATATCGCCATCGTCAACACGACGGTCGCCAACGCGACCTTCCTCGCCTCGCTCGCGCCCATCGTGGTGATGATCGGCTCGTGGACATTTCTGAAAGAGAAGGTGACGCCTGCCATTCTCGCGGGCTTCGTGCTCGGCCTCGCCGGGGCGGCCTTCCTGCTCGGGTCCAGCTACAACTACGCGCCGCAGAACCTCGTTGGCGACGTCTACGGCCTCATCACCGCGCTGTTCTTCGGGGCATATTTTCTCGCCGTGCGCCCGGCGCGCCGCTACATGCCGGCAGGCGTCGTCATCTTCCGCTCAACGGTCGTCACGGCGGCGATGCTTCTCGTCGTGGCGCTGGTGCTGGAAGGCGACATCTTCCCTTCGTCATGGCACGGGCTTGCCATGCTCGTCTGCCTCGCCCTCGTCAGCCATGCCGGCGGCCAGGGATTGTTGGCATTCGCGCTCGGCCACCTGCCGGCCGCCTTCTCATCCCTCGTGATCCTGATCGAGGGCGTCGTCGCAGCCATCTTCGGGTACTTCATCCTCGGCGAGAATCTCACCGCGCTGCAGCTCGCCGGAAGCCTCGCGATCTTCTCCGGCATCTTCATCGCCCGCCCGCGCCGTGCCAAAGCCTTGCCGCATTCCGGTGGGAAGACAAAACCCGGTCACCAAGGCGGTTGAGCCGCTTGACGTTGACTTCAACGCCCGGTCGAACGACAAAAAGCAGATGATCGGGAAAAGCAGCGTGTCCTTGATTCGGTTTCCGGCCCCATGAGCTCGCACGTCTCTGGATTCATTCCGAAACGAAGTCGGACGGCCCTCCTCGCGGCCGGACCGCTGCTGGCGCTCGTCGCCATGTCCGCACCCGCTAGCGCGGAACTGCGCATGTGCAACTCGACCGCCGGACGCGTCGGCGTCGCGGTCGGCTACAACAACGGCGATGAATGGGTGTCGGAAGGCTGGTGGAACGTCGAGGCCAACAGCTGCGAAATCCTGCTTGAAGGCCCGCTCGTTGCCCGCTTCTATTATTTCTATGCCATCGACTACGAGGAAGGCGGCGAGTGGAGCGGCACGTCGTTCATGTGCACCGCCGACAAGAAATTCACGATCCGTGATATCACCCGCTGCGAGGAGCGCGGCTACCACCGCAACGGCTTCATGGAAGTCGATACGGGTGAGCGCAAGAGCTGGACCGTGCGCCTGACGCCGGTGCGCCAGGACCAGGCCAACGGACCGCAATCGACCGGCGGCTGACCCGTCGCGCAGCGCGCACCGGTCACTTCAAAAGCACCGGTCACTTCAACAACTGAAAAATCGGATCAGGCGGAATGCAGATCGCGGCTGGAAACAGCGCGCGTCAGATTTCCTCGCCTTCGACCTCGCGCTCAAGCTCGTCGACGTTTTCGCGCAGGTTGCCGAGGAACGGGTGCACTTCCAGCGCCTGCCGGAACGCGGAAAGCGCGCCCTTGGCCTGGCCGACTTCCTGCAGGATCAGCCCCATGCCGCTCAGCGCACCGAAATGGCGCGGCTCGATGGCGAGCGTCGCCGTGATGTCGCGCATGGAGCGGTCGTAATCGTCGATCAGGTAGAACAGCGTCGCGCGCTTGTTCCACGCCTCGACGTAGTCGGGCTTCATCTCGATGACCGAATCGAGAATCTCCATCGCAAGCGGGTAGTGCTTGCCTTCCATCGCCATCACGGCGCGGCTCATCAACAGGTCGATGGTGTCGCTGCCCGACGCCAGCCAGGCCTGCAGCACGGACTGCTCGATTCGCGATGCCGTCTCCGCGTCACCGGCCTGCGCCAGCGCATCGAGAAGCGCATCGACCTCGCTCTTGGCGTGGGTCTCTTCATCGGCAGGGGCGGAATCGTCGGCGAGGATGTCCTCTGCAAGCCCGTCTTCGATGCGCATGTCGGGCTTCGCCGCCGCATCGGGGGTCTGAGCGAGAACGGGAGACTGGCCAAGCGCCACCGCGACCAGGCCAGCCGCGATCAGTCGAAAGATCGGTTCGATGGTCATGGAAGCAAATGTGGCGAGGTGCCCTGCCACAGTCAAATGCCAAAATGCGCAAACAAAAAAGCCCCCGCAAAAACGAGGGCTTCAGACAGGCGAAAGGGCACGGCGGGGCGTTACGCCCTGCCGAGCCGAGTCAAATCACCGCGCTGCCTCAATCAACCCTGGCGGGCCTTGAAGCGCGGGTTCTTCTTGTTGATCACGTAGATGCGGCCGCGACGGCGCACGAGGCGGTTGTCCCGGTGGCGCGAACGCAGCGAACGCATGGAATTGCGGATCTTCATTTGTCTGACCGTTCTTTCGTGTCACGCGACCCGCCATCTGCCTCGCCGCTGCACTGAGCAGCGAAACCGTGGATGTGCGCGCGAAAAGCAAGAATTCCGAAGGCTTGGAAAGCCGTGGAGGCGGTTTCTAATGGGCCGATCCGCGCCTGTCAACGCTCGCGCACGTGAAACAGCGCGCCCGGAGGGCGGATTTGTCCGCTCGTCCGGTGGCGTCGCATTCGGCAACGAGGAAGGTAAAGGCGACCGTGTGGAGGAAATGGTGGGCGTGACTGGGATTGAACCAGTGACCCCTACGATGTCAACGTAGTGCTCTCCCGCTGAGCTACACGCCCACAACCGGCCTGACGGTCTGTCTGATCGGGAGAAGCCGTATAACCTCACTGGCGAATGCGCGCAACCCCACTTGCACTTGGCAGGCACGTCAGATAGACCGACGCGGTTTTCAGGCGCCGCAAAGGCCGTTTTCTCCGCCCGCGCGGCGCGCCATCGGTTGCATGCCGGCCTGCATCGGGTAGATGATCGGCACCGCCTGCAAGGGCAGCGGGGCGCGACACTTCGCTCGTGCTTCCGCACACCCGGCGATCCAGGGAGTTTCCAAAGACATGTCGGAGACCTTCGACACCGTGGCGAACATCATCGCCGACACCTGCGACATTGATCGCGAAACGATCACGCCCGAGAGCCACGTGATCGACGACCTCGGCATCGACAGCCTCGACTTCCTCGACGTCGTCTTCGCCGTCGACAAGGAATTCGGCATCAAGATTCCCCACGAGAAGTGGACCGAGGAAATAAACGAAGGCCGCGCCACCGCCGAGGATTACTTCATCCTCAAGAACCTCTGCGCACGCGTCGACGAACTCGTCGCCGAAAAGCAGCAGAAGGCCTGATCGGACAACGCCCGCGCTCACCTGATGCGCGGGCGCCAACGACCGCCCCACCGCAATGCGCCTTGAATATTTCCAGATGCTCGATGCCATCGTCGAATTGACCGACGAGAGCATCCGCACGCGCGCAACCGTGCCGCAGGAATCGACCGTCTTCGAGGGACACTTCCCCGGCCACCCGCTGATGCCGGGCGTGCTGCTGATCGAGACAATGGCGCAGACCTGCGGAACCATGGTGATGGCGGCCAACGGCTACGAGCGCCTTCCCCTGCTCGTCGGCGTCAAGGACGCCAAGCTGCGCCAGTTCATCCCGCCCGGCACCGAGATCCACGGCTTCGGCCACCTGGAGCACAACGGCTCGGGCTATGCCGTGGTCAAGGCGGAACTGAAGGTGGACGGCAAGCGCGTCTCCAACGCCCAGCTCACCTACACCCTCATCAAGTGGCCCGAGGCCGACCTGCGCGACTTCATGGTCGACCACATCGCCAGTCTGCGGAAGCGCGGCAGCGAAGACGCGGCCTAAGCCCCTTCGCCTTTCGCGCAATCCGCGCTATGACGGCGCGCACGCAAGCGAAGTCCATATTCTGCGGTTGGTTACATGAGCAAAGACGTCTGGATTACCGGTATCGGCCTCGTCTCGTCCCTAGGCGAGGGTGCGCAGGCGCATTGGGATGCGCTGGATGCGGCGACCCCGCCCAGCCTCGACCGGGAAACGATCGCCCCCTTCGCGATTCACCCGATGGTCGAACTGGACCTGTCGACCCAGATCGCCAAGCGCGGCGACCAGCGGCAGATGGAAACCTGGCAGCGCCTCGGGGTCTATGCAGCCGGCCTTGCCATCGACGATGCCAATGCGCGCGATGCCGACCAGTTGGAAGTCACCGACATGGTGGTGGCCGCCGGTGGTGGCGAGCGCGACATCCAGGTCGACAACGAGCTTCTTACCGAGATGCTCGCCTCCAACGATCGCGCCCACCTTCTCATCGACCGGCTGTCCAACAACCTGCGTCCAACGCTGTTTTTGGCCCAGCTTCCCAACCTAGTCGCCGGCAACATCTCCATCGTGCACGGCGTACGCGGCTCTTCGCGCACCTTCATGGGCGAGGAATCCGCCGGCCTCGACGCGATACGCAATGCCCATGCCCGCATCGCTGCGGACCAGAGCCAGATCTGCCTCGTCGGCGGGTCGTTCAACGCCGCGCGCGAGGACATGATCCTTCTCTACGAGATGGGCGGCTTCAACTGGACCGGCGATGAAGAAAGCGTCTGGGCCCGCCAGGAAGACAATGGCGGGCTGCGGCTCGGCAGCATGGGCGCCTTCGTGGTGCTGGAATCGGCCGACCATGCGCGCGCTCGGGGCCAGAAGCCCATCGCCTGCATTGACGCGGTTGCCGCCGGGCGCGGCGTACGCGCCGCCGGACAGGTGAACGCGGCGCTCAAGGAACACACCGCCGAATTCGATCTGGAAGGCCGCAAGCTCGGCGTCATCTCCGGCGCGACAGGCGTCGCCAGCCTCGCGCGCGAGGAATACGACTTCCTCAAGAGCCTCGATGCGCCGGTGCGCGCCACCGCCAGCCGCGTCGGTCATGGCGTCGAAGCGCAGGTTCCCTTCAACGTCGCGCTGGCAGCCCTATCTGTCGACAAGGGGCGCATGTTCGCGACGGCCGACAAGCACGGCATCGAGACCGAACATGACCCCGCCGTCGACAGCGTGCTGGTGACGAGCGTGGGACACTGGCGCGGCGAAGGCGCGGTTCTCGTCTCCAGGTGCGAAGACTGAGTGCAGCAACCGGGTGCGACGGCTGACCGCAAGCCAATCTGACAAGGAAATGGGGACCGACCTGCCATGAAGGATTCCAAGGGACGCCCGGTCGTGGCCGTCACCGGCACCGGCATCGTGACCGCTCTGGGACAGGGCAAGAAGGACAACTGGGACGCGCTGACATCCGGCCGCTCCGGCATCCATTCCATCACCCGCTTTCCGACCGAAGGCCTGCGCACGACCATTGGCGGCACCATCGATTTCGTCGATGTCGACCCGTTCAATTGTTCCGAACTGACCACGGAGATTGCCCATCGTGCCACCTCCGAGGCGGTCAAGGAATCCGGCATCGGCAGCCCCGGTGATTTTCCCGGACCGCTGTTCATGGCCATGCCGCCCATCGAAATGGAGTGGCCGTTGCGCGAAAAGCTGCTGGCCATCGCCGGTGTGAAGGACAAGGCTGACTATGCCGACCTGATCCGCGCCAGCGCCCAGGCCAGTGAAGTCGACCGCATCGACTGCCTGTTCGGCTCCGTGGGCGAGCGGCTGGCGGAAATTTTCGGAACCAAGGGTTCGCCGATCTCGCTGACCACCGCCTGTGCATCCGGCACCACCGGCATCCAGCTTGCCATCGAGGCGATCCGCCGTGGCGAGACGGAAGCCGCACTTGCCGTTGCAGCCGACGGCTCGATGAACCCCGAGACGATGATCCGCTTCTCGCTTTTGTCCGCGCTCTCGACTCAGAACGACAACCCGGAAAAGGCATCGCGGCCGTTTTCCAAGAACCGTGATGGCTTCGTCATGGCTGAGGGCGCAGCTGCCCTCGTCATCGAGAGCTACGAGCACGCCAAGGCGCGCGGTGCGAACATTCTCGGCATTGTCGCCGGCGGCGGCGAGAAGGCCGATTCGTTCCACCGCACCCGCTCCAACCCGGACGGCAAGGCGATCCTCGGCGCGATGCAGGCAGCCTTGGCAGATGCCGGCGTGACGCCGGACCAGATCGACTACATCAACGCCCACGGCACCGGCACGCCGGAGAACGACAAGATGGAGCACTTCGCGGTAAACACCATCTTTGGCGAGCGCGCCCGCAACCTGCCCATCAGCTCCAACAAGTCGATGATCGGCCACACGCTGACCGCAGCCGGTGCGATCGAGGCGGTGGTCTCGCTTCAGACGCTGGAACACCAGCGCCTGCCGCCAACCATTAACTACGACGTGCCCGACCCGGCGATTGAACTGGACGTGGTGCCGAATACCGCGCGCGATGCCAAGGTCAACATGGTCATGTCGAACTCGTTCGGCTTCGGTGGCCAGAACGCCAGCCTGATCTTCTCCACCGAACCGGCCTGAGGCTGAGGCCGCCTGCGCGCCTTTGCGCCTTTCAATGCCTGTGCGGCTGTGCCATATCGGCCCGCGATGCGCAGCCGCGTTCCGGCTGCATGAACAAGGACGACAGCTTTACCCATGCGTGCCCTGCGCCTGACCGGCGAACGACAGCTCAAGCTTGAAGACATCGACGAGACGCCCCCGCCGGGCTCCGGCGAGGTGCAGATCGCGGTCAAGGCCATGGCGCTCAACCACATCGACGTGTGGGGCTGGCGCGGCATGGCGTTCGCCAAGCGCGAGTTGCCCATCGTGGTCGGCGTGGAAGCCGCCGGCGAAATCGTCGCGCTGGGTGATGGCGTCAGCGGTGTCGGCGTGGGTGACGCGGTCGCCATGTACGGTGCGAAGACCTGCGGCACCTGCCACCATTGCCGCGCGGGCCGCGACAACCTGTGCGAAAACGTCGCCGGGATCATGGGCTTCCATGTCGATGGCTTCTGCCGCGACCTGGTGAACATTTCCGCCCGCCACGTGGTGAAGGTTCCCGACGGCGTGAACTGGGTCAACGCCGCCTGCACCTCCGTCACCTTCGGCACCACCGAACACATGCTGTTCGACAACGCCAAGCTGGAATCGGGCGAGACGATCCTCGTCCATGCCGGCGGCAGTGGTGTCGGCTCCTCGGCAATTCTCATGGCAAAGGATGTCGGCGCGACGGTCATCGCGACCGTGGGCGACGACGAGAAGGCCGAAAAGGCGAAGAATCTCGGCGCCGACCACGTCATCAACTACCGCGAGGAGCGCTTCGAGAGCCGCGCCCGCCGGCTGACCGGCAAGGCCGGCGTCGACGTGGTCTTCGAGCATGTCGGCGCGGACACGTTCGCAGGCTCGATGTTTGCCATGAAGAAGGGCGGACGGCTCGTCACGTGCGGCTCGACCACTGGCGTTTCCGCACAGATCAACCTCTACCAGCTCTTCCAGCAGCAGCTGCGCCTGATCGGCAGCTTCGGATGCCGGATCGACAACATGCGCACCAGCCTGGAAAAGATGGCGCGGGGCATCCTTCCGGTCATCGACACGCAGATCGAGCTTGAAAACTTCACCGAAGGACTGGAACGGTTGGAAAGCCGCCGCGTCTTCGGCAAGATCGTCGTCACCTTCTAGTTCGCGGCGCACGGGCGCCAAAGCGGGACTTCACCTTGGCCAACCTGCACAATCCCGACCGGATGCGCCGGAAGTCACGCTCGCGCAAGAAGCGCCTCGGCGACTGGCTGGTTTACGTCACCGCCACCGGCGTTCTGCAGGTCCTGAAATGGCTCGGGCCGGACCGCTCCAGCAATCTGGGCGGATGGGTTGCCAGCCGCATCGGGCCGAAGCTGTCGGTCTCCAATATCGCCCGCGCCAACCTCAAGCTCGTCTTCCCCGAAAAGAGCGACGACGAGCGTGAGAAGATCGTGCGCGGCGTGTGGGAAAATCTCGGCCGCACGGCCTGCGAATATCCCCATCTCGACCAGCTCTACGATTACGAAATCGAGTGGTTCGAACCGCGCCGCGTCGAGGTGACCGGCATCCGAAACTTCCAGGAGATGCTGTGGGACGGCAAGCCGGCGCTCGTCTTTACCGGGCACCTCGGCAACTGGGAACTGCCTGCCGTCAGCGCCGCGCGCCACGGCCTCGACACGACGATCCTGTTCCGCCCACCCAACAATGCCTTTATCGCCGACTACATCACCAATGTGCGCGCCGGCACCATGGGCCGCCTGCTGTCACGCTCGCGCGGCGCGGTGATGCATGTCGCGGCCACCATCGAGCGCGGTGACCATCTCGGCCTGCTGGTCGACCAGCGCTACTCGCAGGGCCTGTCCGTGCCGTTCTTCGGCATCCCGACGCCGACCAACACGACCGTTGCGCGAATTGCCCGCCAGTTCGAGTGCCCCGTCTACGGCGCGCGCTGCGTGCGGCTACCCAACAACCGCTTCCGGCTCGACGTCGTCGGCCCCGTGGACATGCCGCGCGACGCGGAAGGTCGCATCGACGTCGCCGCCGCCACGCAGAAGATCAACGAGGTCATGGAAGGCTGGATCCGCGAGCACCCCGAACAGTGGCTGTGGCTGCACAACCGCTGGGGGCTCAACAAGCGTCAGATCAAGAAACGGGGCTGAACGTCGGCTTGGCGGGAAGCTCGCTCAGGCAGCAAGCATCCGCTCGACCTGCGACACCAGATCGCGCAAGTGGAAGGGCTTCGACAGCACCTTGGCGTTGCGCGGGGCATCGGAATCGGGATTGAGCGCGACAGCCGCGAACCCGGTGATGAACATCACCTTGATATCGGGATCGATCTCGGCGGCCCGGCGGGCCAGCTCGATACCGTCCATCTCGGGCATCACGATATCGGTCAGCAGCATGGTGAAGGGCTCTTCACAGAGCCGCTCGTAGGCTTCACGACCGTTGGCGAAACTCGCCACCTCGTAACCCGCGTTTATCAGCGCCTTTTCAAGGAACCGGCGCATGGAATCGTCGTCTTCGGCGAGCAGGATCTTGTTCATGGATCGAGGGTTTCGCAGTGATTCGTTCGCGTTGCAAGCAGTGAACGCGGTCAGCCGTAAAATTGCAATCGCGCCCACGGGGGTGCCGCATTCTGCCTCAAGATGGACAAGCCATGCCAGCCTTTGGCAAAGTACGTCACCTTGAACGCAACCCAGTTGGAAAAGAGAGCGAATGAGCGAGTCCGGCGCCGACCACGACCCAGCATTCGCCATTCTGTCTCCCGCTGGCGGCGCGAGCGCGCCGATCCTGTTCAATTCGCCCCATTCCGGCCGCCGCTACCCGAAGCATTTCGTTCTGTCGAGCCGTTTGCCGCTGTCGCGCCTGCGCTGCTCCGAAGACTGTTTCGTCGAGGAATTCTTCGCCTGCGCCCCGCGCCACGGCGCGACGATGATGCATGCGCACTTCCCGCGCGCCTTCGTCGACCTGAACCGCGAACCATACGAACTCGATCCGCAGATGTTCGACGGCGCCCTTCCCCCGCATGCCAACACGCGTTCGCTGCGCGTGGCCGGCGGGCTTGGCACGATTGCGCGCATCGTGGCGGATTCCGAACCCATCTATTCCGGGCGCATTCCCGTCGACGAAGCGCTGGAGCGCATTGCCGCCTACTACAAGCCTTACCACCGGGCGATGGAAAGCCAGCTTGCGGAAATTCACACCCGTTTCGGGGTCGCCTTCCTGATCGACTGCCATTCGATGCCGTCGGAGCGCATTACCCGCGATGACCGCACCAAGCCGGACTTCGTGCTGGGTGATCGTTACGGCACGAGCTGTTCGCCCTGGTTGACCGATATCGTCCACGAGACACTGACGGGCTTCGGTTACACGGTGACGCGCAACAAGCCCTATGCGGGCGGCTTCATCACCGAGAGGTTCGGCAATCCGCGCGCCGGTCTGCATTCGCTGCAGATCGAGATCAATCGCGGTCTGTACATGGAAGAGCTGACCTATGCCCGCACTGCCGGCCACGTGCGGCTGTGCAAGGAGATCGACCTGCTGGTGCGCAGGCTCGTCTCGGTCATGCCTGAAGTTCTGGAAAGTCCGGCAATCGCCGCCGAATAGGCGCTGGAAATGCGGTTTCTACCGCACTGCACCACGAATTCCGCAACAAAACCGTGACAAGAAAAAAGGGCCGTTCGCCTTGGCGAACGGCCCAAGTCTAGGGAGGAAACGCCCAAGGAGGGCTGTGGGCAACGCGAAAGCGCTACCGCACTGCCAAAATATGCTTTTGCGCTGCACAAAAGTCAACGAGGGCGTTACCCCGAAATTCATAAATCGACTCAATACATGCCAGTCCTGCACGGAATGCAGAGTTAATTCGTACGATCGATCCATTTTTTGGGCATTTGGCCAATAATTCGCCAACCAAATCCCTACCGCACTGCACACTAGTCCGCGTCGAGCGATCCATCGGGTGCGCGCAAATAGAAAACAAGCGCAAGTCCAAGCGCGCCCGCGACACACAGGAAGACGCTGGAATAGGCCGCAAAGGGCCGGCTGGCCGCGTCACCCGCAATCGCCGCCACGATAAACCCGGTGAAGAACTGCTGCAGGAAGACGCCGCCCATCGTGCCGATATTCAGGAAGGTGATGCCGCGCCCGACAAGCTCTGCGGGAAACAGCAGCCGCCCGTGGCTGGTGACCAGCGGCGTAAAGGCGCAGCTGAAGCCGAACACGGCCAGTGCGGGGCCGAGAGCCCATGCCGGCAGCGGACCGGACAGCGCCAGGAAGAGAAGCATCCCGATGGCCATCAGCGCGCCGACGATCGCGGGCTTTTTCGGCCCGCCGAAGAGCCGGTCCAGCGGCCCCCAGATGAACAGCCCCGCGATCTGCCCTGCCGCCAGCAGGAAAAGGTAGAAGCCGCGCTGTTGCAGGTCGTGGCCGTAGATGTCAGCGAGGTACGGCCCGCCCCACAGGCCTGCGACGGTGGCGAAGGTCGAATAGCTGACGAAGTGCATCGCCAGCAGTCGGTAGACCCCGGGCACCGCCAGAACATCCTTCAGGCCGGCCACGGCAGACCCGAGCGACGCGGGCTTGGCGGGCGGCTTCTGTGTGCCGGGCGGATCGTTGCGCACGATGATCGCGGCCACCAGTCCGATGGCGAGCGTGGCGACGGCCACGACGACAAACGAACTCCGCCACCCGATGGTATCGGCGCCGAACGCCAGCGGCGCGGTCGCGAACAATGTGCCGAGGCTGCCGAGGCCAAGCTGCACGCCGACGAGGGTCGAAAAGCGGTTGCGGGCAAACCAGCGCGCGAAGATCGTCAGCGGGCCCATGAAGAAGCTGGAGCAGCCAAGCCCCATCAGCACGCGCGCCAGCACCAGGCCCGTCATGGTCTCGCTCATGGCGAAGACCACGCAGCCGATTGAGGCCAGCAGCAGCGAACCCAGCATCACTTCCTTGGGGCCGTACCGGTCGATCAGCACGCCGAGCGGGATCTGGATGAGGGCGAAGCCGAAAAAGAAGACACTTGAGAGCAGCCCAAGCGATTCCGGCCCGATTCCCAGTTCCCGTTCCAGGTCGGGCGCGATTACCCCGATGGAGTTGCGCAGGAACTGGCTGACGAAATAAACCGCCGCCAGCGCGCCCACCAGCGAGGCGACCATGCCGGCCGTCACCTTCACCGCATCGCGGGTTTCCCCGGATTGCTCCGCACTTGTCGTCATGGCGTTTCCAAACGTTTGTTGTTATCAGCCAGTTGAGGCTCGTTTGGGCCGGACCTTGCCACACACGCGCATGGATGGGTCATGCAACCTTCGCATGTGACTTGCCCGCGCCAGCGAGACGAAGCGACGTGACGCCAGACGAGATCCAAACACTGATGCACCAGATGGCCGACGTCTCCGGACGCGCGGCTCTCGAACATTTCCGCAAGCGCCCTGACGTCGACGACAAGGCGGGGACCGACGAGGTCTTCGACCCGGTCACCGTCGCCGACCGCAACGCCGAAGCCGCGATTCGCGACGTGCTGGCGAAAGAACGCCCCGATGACGCGATCCTCGGCGAGGAAATGGACAACATCGACGGCACTAGCGGATATCGCTGGGTGGTCGATCCCATCGACGGCACGCGCGCTTTCATTTCCGGTCTTCCGGTCTGGGGCACGATCATCGGGCTGGAGCGTGACGGCGTGCCCGTCGCGGGCTTGTTCCATCAGCCCTTCACGGGCGAGCGCTACTGGGCGGTTGATGGCAAGGCCTGGCTGAAGGTCGGCGATGGCGAAACGCGGCCGCTGTCCTGCTCCGGCATCCGCAGCCTCGATGCCGCGACGATGATGACGACCAGCCCGCGCATCTTCACCCGCGATGAGCAGTCGCCATACGACGCACTGGAAAAAGCCGTGCAGCTGACGCGTTACGGCTGCGACGGCTACGCCTACTGCATGCTGGCAGCCGGCAATATCGATCTCGTAATGGAAAGCGGGTTGAAGGCGTTCGACGTCTGCGGCCTGATTCCCATCGTCGAGGCAGCAGGCGGGGTCTTCACTTCGTGGACGGGCGAGAGCGCGGCATCCGGCGGGCGCACACTGGTCGCGGCAACCCGCGACCTGCATGACGCTGCGCTAAAGGTGATTGCCGGCTGACGACTCAGGCCTTGGTGCCGGGGATAAAGCTGTCGAAGGCTGCCCAGAACCGCTCGCGGATGCGGTCGTCTTCCATCATGATCTCGTGGCGGGACCCGTCGAGCACGATCGTGCCGCCGATGCGCATCCGCTTGCCGAGTTGTTCGATGGCCGGCGTAGAGACGAACGTGTCCATGCCGGCGGCGATGTTCAGCACGGGAAGCTGCAGGTTCTTGTGGAATCGTTCCGAGGCGATATCGTCCAGCGCGTGGGACAGCGCCGCCATCCAGCCGAAGGTCGGCGGCCCGATACCAAGGCCCGGATCGGCCTCGACGATATCCAGCATCCGGGCAAAGCGCGCCGCGTCCCGCGTCAGCGGATTGCCGGGAAAGGATCGCGCGGGGTTGTAGAAGTTCTCGTAGATGAAGCGCGGGATCATCATCCGCCCGAGCCCCATGCGCTTGAAGGTGCGCGCCAGCGAGAACGCGAAATCCCACGGTACCGCGCTGTTGGGCATGTCGATCAACGGCGCGGTGCACACGGCACGTTCGAACCATATGCCCTTGATGGTCGCGTTGCGCAGCAGGATCAGCCCGCCCATGGAATGGGCCAGCGCGTAATAGGGCGCGGGGCAATCCGGCAGCACCACGTCGCGCACGAAGGAGGTCAGATCCGTGTCGTAGTCGGCAAAGTTGCGCACATGCCCGCCGACCGGATTGCGCGCCAGCCGCTGCGAACCGCCCTGCCCGCGCCAGTCGAGCGTCGCGACGGAAAAACCGCGTTCCAGCAGTTCTTCCACCACCTCGAAATATTTCTCGATGAATTCCGACCGGCCCTGAAACAGGCAGACGGTGCCGCGCGGCTGGCCGGTGCGCGCGGGCCACACGGCTGCGCGCAGCCGGACGTGGTCGGGCGTCGTGACGAAGCTGACGAGCGCGCCCTTTGGCACGGGGTTTCCGGGAATACCGGTCAGGGCCGGCGCAATATCCCGGTACGTCTCCTCGTCCATGTGTGCTCCTGAAGCCTCGAAGGGCGCTCGCTCCGCCGCCGGTTCCGCGCCCGTGGCGGGTATACCAGCTTTGCCGGACGCGGCAAGCGCATGCCGGCAACGATATCGGGGCGGTAAGGGGTGAAATGAAGTGGCCGGCGGCGGTACGGGGGCATTCCGCCGCCGGCCGAAAGACCGGACACCTCCAGGGGGGCTTAAAAGGGTCCGGTTACAATCGAACTGGTCGGGCCGGGGAGGTCACGGACGGGGGTTATGACCAGCTCGATGGGTCACGTTTTCGCAGAACCAAGCTGAACGCGAATGGAACTCGCCATTCATTTTCGGTTCAGGCGATTTTTTCCGTGAGTTCGACGTGTTTGGTGGGTGTTTCATTCGCCTCGCGCACGCCCTCACGCGCGCACGCGCACGGCCTCTTGAATCGCACGCGCTGAACGCCCACATCCTTGTCGTGGCGGTTGCCTGCAAAGCTGGAACCGCTGCGAACCGTAGAAAAACCGATCCGGCCATGAATGGCGGATCTTTTGACTGCATGTTGCTCAACAGGAGGATGTGCGATGCGACATATCGATTTTTCCCCGCTTTACCGTTCCACCGTCGGTTTCGACCGGATGTTTTCGCTGCTCGATTCCATGAACGGCGTCGAGAATGGTGGTAACAGCTACCCGCCCTACAACATCGAACGCACCGGCGAGAACGCCTACCGCATCACCATGGCGGTGGCCGGTTTCGGCGAAGGCGACCTCGACATTCAGGTCAAGGAACACGCCCTGAGCGTTCGCGGCGAGAAGACCGCCGATGAGGGTGAGGATGCAGCCGAAGTGCTGTATCGCGGCATTGCCGAGCGCAGCTTCGAGCGCCGCTTCCAGCTTGCCGACCACGTCGAAGTGCGTGGCGCGAAGCTGGTCAACGGCCTGCTCCACATCGATCTCGTGCGCGAGATTCCCGAGGCGATGAAGCCCCGTTCGATCAAGATCGAGGCCGCCCGCAAGGGGTCCGAGGCCCAGACGATCGAACACAAGGAAGCTGCCGAGTAATCGGCACATAGGTTGACGCCCCGAAAGGGGCTGAACCGGAAAGCCCCCGGCACCGCGCCGGGGGTTTTTTTTGTTGGGTCGGTGCGGGCCAGTCAGTCGCCCGAGACGATGGCAATCGTCCGGTCGACATCATCCGGCGTCGTCGCAAAGGACGTGACGAAGCGGCAGATGACCTCGCCCTCGCCCATCGGCGGCTCGATGCCGAGCGCGTAGTCCGACCACGGATAGAAGGCGACGCCCGCGTCCTTCAGCTTCTTCTCGGTCGCAGCCGGCATGATCGGCAGAACCTCGTTGGCCTCCACCGGCATCGGCATGCGGATGTTGCCGCTCGCCGCGAAGCCGTCAGCCAGCCGCTTGGCCATGGCGTTCGCGTGGCTTGCAAGTTCGCGCCAGTGTTCGCCATCAAGAAACCCGAACCACTGCGCCGCAACAAACCGGTGCTTCGAAACGAGGTGCCCGGAGCGCTTGCGCCGGTAGCCGAGTTCCTCGCGCAGGTCCGGGTTGAAGGCGATGACAGCTTCTGCCGCCATCGCGCCGGGCTTGGTCGCACCGAAGCTGAGAATATCGACCCCGGCTTTCCAGGTGGCCTCGGCCGGCGTGCAGTCGAGCGAACAGACGGCGTTGGCGAACCGCGCCCCGTCCATGTGCAGCTTGAGGCCGCGTGATTTTGCCAGGTCCGCGATGGCGCGGGTCTCGTCCAGCGAATAGACGCAACCTGCCTCGGTCGCCTGGGTGATGGAAATCGCCTGCGGGCGCGGCTGGTGCGGTACGCGCGGGCCGACGCGCTCCAGCGCCTGCGTGATCGAGTCCGGCGTCAGCTTGGCTGCATATCCCGGCACGGTCACGAGTTTCGCCCCGCCGCTGAACATTTCTGGCGCGTTGCACTCGTCCACGGCGATATGCGCTTCCGCGTGGCACACGAGCGCGCCGAAGCCCGTCGTCAGGCACGACAGGGCCAGCGCATTGGCCGCCGTTCCCGTCGCAACCAGTGACACCGCCACCTCGCACTCGAAAAGCTCGGCGAGCATCTCCTCCACCTTTGCGGTCAAGTCGTCATTGCCATAGGCCGGTGCGTATCCGGAATTGGCCGCTTCCAGCGCCCGCATGATCTTTGGCGAGACGCCAGCTGTGTTGTCGCTGCCGAAAAACATATTTGCCGCAACCTCCATGGCAGGCATTCGAAACGCGGTGCGATAAACCGCCAGAAGGCCGTTTTCCACCCCAACCGACATTATGCGCCGATCGTTGCACGCCGAACGCACGATCTGTACAAATCGCAGCGCCCAAAAGAAACTATTGTGCGTTTACCCACTTGCTTGCATGGGCTAAATCTGCAATGTTCCGGCAAGGATAGGTCAGGAATGCTGACTTATCGGTCCGGGAGCAGGGCAGCACCCCGTTTAATGCCGCCCGTTCGCATGCGAATATGCAAGACCGGTGTCGGGCTCACATGAAAGGGGCCGCCGACGCCGGTTTCGTGCGCGAAAAATCCGGCCATGGACGAAACCTGGCAACGCGTGTTTGCCACTTTAGACAGGGGAGTGCCGATCGTGGAAAACAAGACGTCCACCGCACCGTCACATCTTGCCACCCTCGCCCATGGGATGCCTCAGAAAACGGGTCTCTATGATCCGCGCAACGAGCATGATGCCTGCGGCGTCGGCTTCGTCGCGCACATGAAGAACCAGGCCTCGCACAAGGTCGTGCGCGATGGTCTCGCCATGCTTGAGAACCTGACCCATCGCGGTGCCGTCGGTGCCGACCCGCTTGAGGGTGACGGCGCGGGCATGCTGGTTCAGATCCCGCACGATTTCTTCGCAGAGGAATGCAGCAAGCTCGGTTTCGAGCTGCCCGCCGTCGGCGACTACGGCGTCGGCGTGTTCTTCATGCCGCAGGACGATGCGGGCCGGAAGGTCATCGTCGACCTGCTGGAAAAGACTGCCGCCGAAGAAGGCCTGACGGTTCTCGGCTGGCGTGAAGTCCCCGTCGACAACTCCTGCCTGTCCGATGGCGTGCGCGCCACCGAGCCTGTTCACATGCAGGTCTTCATTGCACGCCCCGACGAGCTGGAAGAGCGCGCCTTCGAGCGCAAGCTGTTCCTGGTGCGCAAGGTGGTGTCCAACCGCCGGCTGGAGCTGGAAGACGTCAACACCGGTGGCTATTATCCCGTGTCGATGGCGACCCGCACCATCGTCTACAAGGGCATGTTCCTCGCCTACCAGCTTGGCGCCTACTACAACGACCTGAAGGACGAGCGCTTCACCTCGGCGGTCGCACTTGTTCACCAGCGCTTCTCGACCAACACCTTCCCGGCCTGGCCGCTGGCCCACCCCTACCGGATGGTGGCCCACAACGGCGAGATCAACACCCTGCGCGGCAACGTCAACTGGATGGCGGCGCGTCAGGCGAGCGTGTCCTCGCCGCTGTTCGGCGATTCCATCTCGCGCCTGTGGCCGATCTCCTATGAAGGCCAGTCGGACACCGCGTGCTTCGACAACGCGCTCGAATTTCTCACCATGGGCGGCTACTCGCTGGCCCACGCGGTGATGATGCTGATCCCGGAAGCCTGGGCCGGCAACCCGCTGATGGACGAGGAACGCCGCGCCTTCTACGAGTATCACGCAGCCCTCATGGAGCCGTGGGATGGCCCGGCGGCCGTGACCTTCACCGATGGCCGCCAGATCGGCGCGACGCTGGACCGCAACGGCCTGCGTCCGGCCCGCTTCCTCGTGACCGACGACGATTACGTCATCATGGCCTCCGAGATGGGCACGCTGGACATTCCCGAAGAGAAGATCGTCCGCAAGTGGCGTCTGCAGCCCGGCAAGATGCTGCTGATCGACCTTGAGGAAGGCCGCATCATCTCCGATGCCGAGATCAAGTCGTCACTGGCCGAAGCCAACCCCTACAAGGAGTGGCTGGAGCGTTCGCAGCTCTTCCTGGAAGACATGCCGGCGTCCGGCATTCCGCTGTCGACCAGCCAGGTTTCCCTGTTCGACCGGCAGAAGGCCTTCGGCTACAGCCAGGAAGACACCAAGATCCTGATGGCGCCCATGGCCGTGACCGGCCAGGAAGCCATTGGCTCGATGGGGACCGACACGCCGATTTCCGCGCTCTCCGACAAGCCAAAGCTGCTCTACAGCTACTTCAAGCAGAACTTCGCGCAGGTGACGAACCCGCCGATTGATCCGATCCGAGAGGAATCGGTCATGAGCCTTGTGTCGTTCATCGGCCCGCGCCCGAACCTGTTCGACCTGGAAGGCCTGTCCAGCCAGAAGCGGCTCGAAGTGCGCCAGCCGATCCTCACCAACATGGACCTGGAGAAGATCCGCACCATCGGCGACATCGCTGACAATCAGTTCCAGACCAAGACGCTGGACATCACCTTCGCGACCGAACGCGGCGCGGAAGGTATGGCGCCTGCGATCGAGATTCTGTGCGAGCGCGCCGAGCGCGCCGTGCACGACGGCTACAACATCATCGTCCTGTCGGATCGCCTGGTTTCGGCCAAGCGCATCCCGATCCCTGCCCTGCTGGCGACCGCCGCCGTCCACCATCACCTGATCCGCAAGGGGCTTCGCACCTCGGTCGGCCTCGTGGTGGAAACCGGTGAAGCCCGCGAAGTGCATCATTTCTGCGTGTTGGCCGGCTACGGCGCAGAAGCGATCAACCCCTATCTCGCCTTCGAGACTTTGCTTTCCATGCAGTCCCTGCTGCCGGAAGAGGTCGACGAGGAAGAGATCGTCGCCCGCTATATCAAGGCCATCGACAAGGGCATCCTGAAGGTCATGTCCAAGATGGGCATCTCGACCTACCAGTCCTATTGCGGCGCGCAGATTTTCGATGCCGTGGGCCTTGCGAGCAAGTTCGTGGACCGCTTCTTCTTCGGCACCGCCACCACCATCGAGGGCATCGACCTTGAAGAAGTGGCGGAAGAAACATTCCAGCGCCACACCAGCGCCTTCTCCGATGATCCGGTGCTTCGCCGTCATCTGGAAGTTGGCGGTGAGTACGCGCTGCGCGTGCGCGGCGAGGACCATGCCTGGACGCCGGAAGTCGTCGCCGACCTGCAGCATGCCGTGCGCGGCAATGCCGCCGACCGCTACGCGTCGTATGCCGATGCCGTCAACGGACAGAGCGAGGCCCTGCTGACCATCCGCGGCCTGTTCGACATCAAAGGCGCCGACGCCAGCGGCCACCAGCCTGTCGATATCTCCGAGGTCGAACCGGCCACCGAGATCGTCAAGCGTTTCGCGACCGGCGCCATGTCCTTCGGCTCGATCAGCCGCGAGGCGCACACCACGCTGGCGCTGGCGATGAACCGCATCGGCGGCAAGTCCAACACCGGCGAGGGCGGCGAGGAATCGGAGCGCTTCGAACCGCTGCCCAACGGCGATTCCATGCGCTCGGCGATCAAGCAGGTCGCCTCGGGGCGCTTCGGCGTCACCACCGAGTATCTCGTCAACGCCGACCAGATTCAGATCAAGGTCGCGCAGGGTGCCAAGCCCGGCGAAGGCGGCCAGCTGCCCGGACACAAGGTCGATGCCGTCATCGCCAAGGTGCGACACTCGACGCCGGGCGTCGGCCTCATCTCGCCGCCGCCGCATCATGACATCTACTCGATCGAGGACCTGGCGCAGCTCATCTTCGACCTGAAGAACGTCAACCCGGCCGCCGATATCTCGGTGAAGCTCGTCTCGGAAGTCGGCGTCGGCACCGTCGCCGCCGGCGTTGCCAAAGCGCGCGCCGACCACATCACCATTTCCGGCTTTGACGGCGGCACGGGCGCTTCCCCGCTGACTTCCATCAAGCACGCGGGCAGCCCGTGGGAGATGGGACTTGCCGAAACCCACCAGACCCTGGTGCTGAACCGGCTTCGCGGCCGCGTGAGGCTGCAGGTCGATGGCGGGCTTCGCACCGGACGCGACGTGATCGTTGGCGCGATGCTGGGAGCCGACGAGTTCGGCTTCTCCACCGCCCCGCTCATCGCGGCGGGATGCATCATGATGCGCAAGTGCCACCTCAACACCTGCCCCGTGGGCGTCGCGACGCAGGACCCGGTCCTGCGCAAGCGCTTCCGCGGCGCGCCCGAGCACGTCATCAACTACTTCTTCTTCGTCGCCGAGGAAGTGCGTGCCCTCATGGCCGAGCTTGGGTTCACCCGGTTCGACCAGCTGATCGGCCGGTCCGACCTGCTCGACAAGCGCGGCATGATCGACCACTGGAAGGCCAAGGGACTGGACTTCACCAATGTCTTCGCCAAGCCGAAGGTGGGTGCTGACGTCGCGATCCTCAACACAGAGCGGCAGGAGCACCCCATCGACGACGTGCTTGACCGCAAGCTGATCGAAAAGGCCCGCAGCACCATCGATGGCGGCGAACCGGTGACGATCGAGACCGAAATCCACAACGTGGACCGCTCCGCCGGTGCCATGCTGTCGGGTGAGGTCGCCAAGGCCCACGGCTACGAGGGCCTGGAAGACAACTCGATCACCGTGAACCTGACCGGCACAGCCGGCCAGAGCTTCGGCGCGTGGCTGATGAGCGGCATCACCTTCAACCTGACCGGCGATGCCAACGACTATGTCGGCAAGGGCCTGTCGGGTGGTCGCATCGTCGTGCGTCCCTCACCCAAGGCGCGCATCGTGCCGGAGCAGTCGATCATCGTCGGCAACACGGTGCTCTATGGCGCGGTGTCGGGCGAGTGCTACTTCCGCGGTGTCGCGGGCGAGCGCTTCGCGGTGCGCAACTCCGGCGCGCTGGCCGTTGTTGAAGGCTGCGGCGACCACGGCTGCGAATACATGACCGGCGGCCTCGTCGTCGTCATTGGCGAAACGGGCCGCAACTTCGCGGCAGGCATGTCGGGTGGCGTCGCCTACGTGCTGGATGAAGCCGGCGACTTCGCCAAGCGGTGCAACCTCGCGATGGTCGATCTCGAACCTGTCGTGGAGGAGGACGATCTTCTCGAACGTCTCCACCACCATGGCGGCGACATCGAGTGGCATGGCCGTGTCGACATTTCAGGCGACATGACCCGCCACGACAGCGAGCGCCTGCACCAGATGATCATGAACCACCTGCACTACACGGACTCCGGTCGTGCGCGCGAAATCCTGGAGAACTGGGATACGTACCGGCCGAAATTCGTGAAGATCATGCCGCTCGAATACCGGCGCGCGCTCCAGGAGATGGAACGCCAGCGCATGGGCGTGGCGGCAGAGTAAAACGTGCAGAAGCAGGAAACGGACCGACTGACATGGGCAAGGTAACCGGATTTCTCGAAATCGACCGGCAGGATCAGAAGTACCAGCCGGCGTCCGACCGCATTCGCCATTTCGGCGAATTCACGCTGCCGATGTCGGAAGACGATGTCGCGAAGCAGGCCGCGCGCTGCATGGATTGCGGCGTGCCGTACTGTCACACCGGCTGCCCGGTGAACAACCAGATCCCGGACTGGAACGACCTCGTCTACCAGTCCGACTGGGAAGAAGCGCTGCGCAACCTGCACACCACCAACAACTTCCCCGAGTTCACCGGCCGCGTCTGCCCCGCCCCGTGCGAGGAAGCCTGCACGCTGAACCTCGAGGACGCGCCCGTCTCCATCAAGACCATCGAGCAGGCCATCGCCGACAAAGGCTTCGAGATGGGGCTGATCAAGCCCGAGCCACCGTCTGAGAAGACCGGCAAGAAGATCGCCATCATCGGCTCCGGCTCCGCCGGCATGGCGGCTGCCCAGCAGCTCGCACGCGTCGGCCACGAAGTCCACGTCTACGAGCGTGAACCCAAGGCTGGCGGCCTGCTGCGCTACGGCATTCCCGACTTCAAGATGGAAAAGCACCACATCGACAGGCGCGTCCAGCAGATGGAAGCCGAGGGTGTGACGTTCCATTACGGCGTCAATGTCGGCGTCAACATGAAGTCGTCCGAACTGATCGACAGCCATGATGCCGTGCTGCTGTCCGCCGGCGCCGAGATGCCGCGTGACCCGGGCCTGCCCGGCGTGGACCTGGAAGGCGTGCACTACGCCATGCCGTTCCTCGTTCAGCAGAACCGCCGTGTCGGCAACGAACCGCCGACGCCGGAAGCTCCGATCCTCGCCGGCGGCAAGCATGTCGTCGTCGTGGGCGGCGGCGACACCGCGTCGGACTGCGTCGGCACCTCGTTCCGCCAGGGCGCGCTGTCGGTGACCCAGCTCGACATTCGCCCGATCCCGCCGCTGCGCGAGGACAAGATGCTGGTCTGGCCCTTCTGGCCGACCAAGTTCCGTACCTCCTCCAGCCAGGCGGAAGGCGCGGAGCGCGAATTCTCTGCCGCAACGCTCGGCATCGAGGGCAAGAACGGCCGCGTGAAGCACGTCCTGTGCGCCCGCGTGGATGACAAACGTCATCCCATCGAGGGCACGGAGTTCAAGATCCGCGCCGACCTCGTCCTGCTCGCCATCGGCTTTTCCGGGCCGATCCGTGACGGGCTTCTGGATGAAATGATGCCGGACTGCGATCCGCGCGGGAACGTGCTTGCGGATACCAACACCTACCGCACGTCAGTGCCGAAGGTGTACGCGGCAGGCGACATGCGCCGTGGCCAGTCACTGGTGGTGTGGGCGATCCGCGAGGGCCGTCAGGCTGCCCGCCAGATCGACCTCGACCTGATGGGCGAGACGACGCTTCCGCGCTGATTTGGGCTGTTGAATATCAGCGCGCTGGTTAAAACGCGCTGATGGGCGTGCTGACTGTTTTTCGCTGCAACGAATGAAACGCTACTGCGTGACGCGGGCCGGTTCGCCGGACGTGTCGTCCTGCGCGGTGTCGTCAGTCGCTGGCGCGTCGCCACCCGCCAGCGGATCGCCGTCGATGTGAACACCGCCAACGACCGGCATGGATGCGCCTTCCACCAGCACCTTCTGGTAGGCGCTCGTCTGGTCGTTGCGCAGCGGCTCGTCATCCGGCCCGCCGGCAAGCCGGCCATTGTCGGCGGCAAGCGGCCCGGTGAGATCGAAGACGTAGCCGATGCCCGTCTCGCGCGGGTCCGGCCCGGTGCGGCGGGTCGAGATGCCAGGTAGCGAGGCGATGCCGCCCGCCCCGATCACGCGTTTGATCTGCTTCTCGACATAGAACGCCAGCTTGCGTCCGCCGGCGCGCGAATAGTTGATGCCGTCCTTGCGGCGCAGCAGCCGCTTGCGGCCCGTCACGTCCGGTCCGTAGGACGAATAGCGCTCGTTCTCGTCGAGGAAGTTCGTCCAGATATCGACGAAGCTGCCGCCGTACTCCTCAACCGCCTGCCGATAGCGGGCGTTGAAGGCGAGGAAATCCTTGTTCATCTTGGATGACGTCGTGGGGGGCAGGCCAACCCAGATCACCGGAACGCGGCGCTCATAGAAGAGCTCGATCAGGTCGCGCAGGCGCTTTTCGTATTTCTCGCCCCATTCGGGCGTGCCGAATTCGACGCGGCCCTCTTCCAGCCGGAAGCGCTGCCGGTCGTTGATGCCAACGGCCAGCACCGCCATGTCCATCCGGGTTTCCGGGTCTTCCAGCTTCTCGGTGATGACCTGCTGCCAGTCATGGTGGTCGTAGCGGACCAGGCCGGAATTGGTTTCCGAGATGCCGGTGATCTTCACGCTCGGGTCTTCGGCGAAGGCCTCCTCCAGGCCTTGTGCAAGGCTGGCTGCGATGCTGTCGCCGAACACCCACACGACGCGGGCGTCATCGTCCTTGGGTTCCACGACGACCTTGGGCGGCGCGGGTTCGCTGCGGCGCGGACGCGGATTGTAGTCGCGCTGCGGTTGGCGCTGCTGGCGGCGCAGCACGCGCTTGCGCCCGCCGAAGATGCCACGGAAGAAATTCGCCAGCGGATCTACCTGCGCAAGCTGGATTTCGCCCTGCGCCTGCGCGCGCGCCGGAACGGGCGCGGCCAGCATGACCGTCGCCGTTGCAATGCAGGCGGCGAAAAACGCGATCAGTCGGAGGTAACGGGTCATCGAGGCTCCGCTTGGTGGCCGCAGCGTTCAATCGGCGCGGACACTACCCGCTACCGCTGCGTTTCGAAAGCCTGCCGCCCGAATGCGGCATCAACAAGCCTCAACGTCATCCCCCCGTGCGAAGTTGCTTCAGGATCGCATGGCTCGGATATCCGTCCGCCACGATGCCGCGTGCCTTCTGGTAGGCGCGCACGGCAGCGCGCGTCGATGGACCGGCCTTGCCGTCCGGCTTGCCTGCATCGAAGCCGCGCCGCGTCAGTAACCGCTGCATTTCCTCGGTATCCTTGCGGCTCATGCCGGGCTCGCCCTCGGGCCAGCTCTTCTCGAACGGCCCGCCGCCGATGATCCGGTCAGCCAGGTGCCCAACACCGAGCGCATAAGCCGTGGCGTTGTTGTAGCGCTTGATGACGCCGAAGTTCGGCAGCATCAGGAACGCCGGTCCGCGCGCACCGGCCGGAACGACGAGCGTCGCGCGGTCGCTGGGACGAGGGAATTCGCGGCCGCGCGTGCGGGTGATGCCAAGCTTGCGCCATTCGCCGAGCGTGCGTTCGGTCTTTTCGTCGGCGAGCGCGTAGTTGAAGCCCGGAGGCAGATCGACCTCGTAGCCCCAGGTTTCGCCGGTGCGCCAGCCGAAGGACTTCAGGTAGTTCGCGGTGGACGCCAGCGCATCCGGCACCTTGTTCCAGATGTCCTTGTGGCCGTCGCCATCATAGTCGGCAGCATATTTCATGAAGCTCGACGGCATGAACTGCGTGTGCCCCATCGCGCCGGCCCACGAGCCTTCCATGTTGCGCGCCTGGGTGTGCCCCTGCTCCAGAATGACCAGTGCGTTGATCAGCTCGTTGCGGAAGAAGTCGCCGCGGTAGTTGTGGTAGGCGAGCGTGGCGAGCGCGCGAACGGCGTTGTTCTTGCCCATGTAGCCGCCGTAGTTCGTTTCCATGCCCCAGATCGCCAGCACCACGTTGCCTTCGACACCGAAGCGCTGCTCGATATTGGCGATGGTGCTGCGATAGGCGGCGAATTTCTCGCGCCCGGTGCTGACACGCTGGTCCGACACGGCGGTCGACAGGTATTCCCAGATCGGCTTGACGAATTCCGCCTGCTTGCGCGTCTGCGCGATCACCTTCGGGTCCGGCGTCATGCCGTTGAAGGCGGCATTGAACGTCGAACGGCTGACGCCGGCGTTGCGCGCCTGCGGCCACAGGCCGTCGACGAACTTGCTGAAATTGGCCGAAGCCGGGGCATTGGCCGCCAGCAGCATCGCCGCTGCGGCAAGAAAGGTCGTGAGTATGTGTCTGCTCATGGCCCGCATCTTTGAAAAGGTGAATTTGAGTGCTGGTCGGTTTGGCGTTCCGTGCGCCGCTATGCCGCCGCGCCGGAGGACTGCAACTTGTTCTCCCAGTTCAGCGCATGGCGAACGATGAGATCGAGGTCGGCGTATTGCGGCGTCCAGCCCAGCGTGCTGCGCACGGCCTCCGCACGCGAGACCAGCGCCGGCGGATCGCCCGCCCGGCGCGGGCAAAGCTTCACCGCGAACTCCGTGCCCGAAACCCGCTTCACCGCGTCGATGACCTCCATCACGGAGTAGCCCGTTCCGTAGCCGCAGTTCATCGTCCGGGAGTCCCCGCCACGCCGCAGGTAGTCGAGCGCCAGCACGTGCGCGCCGATCAAATCCGAAACGTGGATGTAGTCGCGAATGCATGTCCCGTCCGGCGTTTCGTAGTCGGTCCCGAAAACGTCGAGATGGGGCCGCTGCCCGAGCGCTGCTTGGCTGGCAACCTTGATGAGATGGGTCGCGCGCGGTGTCGACTGGCCGCTGCGTCCCTCCGGGTCTGCCCCCGCGACGTTGAAATAACGCAAGGCGACATGCCGCAGTGGGTGGGCCACGCCGGTGTCGCGAAGCATCATCTCGGTCATCATCTTGGAAGCGCCGTAAGGCGATATCGGGGCAAGCGGAACGGTTTCCGCGATGGGATTCTCGGCGGGAATTCCGTAGACCGCTGCGGTCGAGGAGAAGATGAACGCCTTAAGCCCCTTGTCGACGGCAGCCTGGATCAGCGCGCGCGTCTTCACGGTGTTGTTGAGGTAGTAGCCGAGCGGGTCGGCGATGGAATCCGGCACCACGATGGAACCGGCGAAATGGACGATGGCATCAATGCCGTGGGTGTCGATCAGGCGGCAGACCAGCTCGTGGTCACCGGCATCGCCCACCACGAGCTCCGAGCGGGCATCGACATTGGTCTCCACGCCGGTGCTCAGGTTGTCGAGCACGACCACTTCCTCGCCGCGGTCGGCGAGCGCAAGGGTCATGTGGCTGCCGATATAGCCGGCACCGCCGGTTACGAGTACGCTCATGTGGTCACTGCCTTTGAAGGTTTTTGTCCGCTGGGTGAGCCGATTCTGACGGTGGTGCGTTACGTTCTGGTAACCAGACTTACGATTCGCGCGTGAAACCGTTATTTTTCGGCGGCATGTGCTATCCGTTTCCCACCTGACGACCGTTCTTCCCCGGAGGTTTCGACACCATGCAGCGCATCAGAAAGGCCGTGTTTCCCGTCGCCGGCCTCGGCACCCGCTTCCTGCCCGCAACCAAGGCCATGCCGAAGGAGATGCTCACGGTCGTCGACCGTCCGGTCATTCAGCACGTGGTGGACGAGGCCCGCGAGGCCGGCATCGAGCACTTCATCTTCGTCACCGGCCGTAACAAGGGCGTCATCGAGGACCATTTCGACCGCCAGTTCGAACTGGAATCGACGCTGGAGCGGCGCGGCAAGAAGGAAGAGATGGGCGAGCTGGAAGACAGCCTGCCGGGCGCCGGCAGCACCAGCTTCACTCGCCAGCAGGAGCCGCTCGGCCTTGGCCACGCGGTGTGGTGCGCGCGCGAACTCGTCGGCAACGAGCCGTTCGCGCTGCTGCTGCCCGACATGGTCATGCAGGACGAACCTGGCTGCCTGAAGCAGATGCTCGACACGCTGGAAAGCCTGCCGGAGAAATCGAACCTCATCGCCGTCGAGGAGTGCGAGCCGGAACTCGCCCACCGCTATGGCATCGTCGGCATCGGCGAAGAGGCCGGCAACGCCTTCAAGGTCACCGACATGGTCGAAAAGCCGGCCCAGGGCACCGCGCCGTCCAACAAGTTCATCTCCGGCCGCTACATCCTGCAACCTGAAATCTTCAAGATCCTCGCAAGCCACGAGACCGGCGCAGGCGGCGAAATCCAGCTCACCGATGCCATGATCCGGCTCGGCGAGACCCAGCCGTTCTACGGTTATCACTTCAAGGGCAAGTCGTTCGACTGCGGCAACAAGATCGGCTTCCTTGCCGCCAACGTCGCGTTCGCACTGTCGCGCCCCGACATCGCGCCGGACTTCCGCCGCGCGCTGAACGATCTCATCGGCGACGTCTGACCATCGGCAAGAGGCAAAACCTAGCGCTCCAGCCGCATGCCCATCGTCACGGTCGTCTCGGTGTCGTCCTGTCCGCCGTCGCGGCTGACCTCGTGCAGCACGTCGGCCACAACGGCGAGCGAACGATTGAGTTTGTACTCCGCGCCGGCTTCCGCGCTGAGCGTGGTGGCCGAGCCTTCAAAGCGCGCACCGACGCCCGCCGTCAGCAGCACGTTTCGGCGAAGCGCATGCGCGACACCGGCACGCAGGGTATGGACGGTCACGCTGCCGGATCCGCCGATCGTGTCGTCGATCTCGGTATCGGCCGTGAATGACAGGGTCGTGAGGGCGCTCGCCTCGTAGAGGATTGCCGCGCGGGCGAGGAAAGCGTGCACGTCGCCGAATGTCGGCTCATCGGGCCTCTGGAACTGGTAGCCGATCCCGGCTTCACCCCGCAGCCGCCCTCCCCCGCCAAACGTCACGCCGCCCAGCACCGACACACCGTCCGAGCCAAGCCTCAGGCCTCCCGACGACACGTCCCGGTCATAGTCGCGCGTGTTGACCGCAACTTCCGTGAACAGGCCGAGACGGTCGGTGGATTCGTAATCGAGCCGCAGGCCCGCTTCCCATGCGCGGTAATCCTGCTCGCTGCCATCGACCGCCGGCCCGCCGCCGGAAATCGCCGTGTCGCCATAGGCATAGTCGGTGACGGAGCCGCTGATCGTTGCCAGAAACCGCCCGAAGCGGCGGCTCAACTGCGCGACGAAGCCGATCTCGTCGACTTCGGTTTCCTCCAGCGCCGTCGCGGGCAGGTCCGGGTCGCTCGGGTTCACGCGGTCGCGCGACATGTTCAGTTCGAAATTCGCCACCATGTCGCGGTTCACGTCGAGGCGCAGTTCCGCGCGCCCGTCGACCCGGGTGTCGCTCGACGGGTCCCCGTCGGATTCTTCATGGCGCACCGTGGCGCGCGCATTGAACTGGTGCCTGATCCAGTCGCTCTCCACGACCAGTTCCGGCTCAAGCCGCAGGAAATCGGTGTCCTCGCTGCTGGAAGACGTATGCCCGGCGCGCAGTTCCACGCTTGGCCGCACGATGAAACTGCCCGCGCGAATGCCGAGCGGCGCATAGGCATCATCGTCGCGAGCGCGCGCTCGCCGCGCGAAATCCGCCCCGGTCTCGTCGTCGAACCCGGCCACGAAATCGCGTTCGTCCAGCGCATCGACGGCCCGGCGCAGCCGGTCCTGTTCGTCACGTTCCTCGCGTCGTGCCTCGCCGGAATCGACCCCTTCGGAATCCAGCGCCTCGGACCGGTCGCGCCCGGCCTCGGCTTCCAGGGCGGACGCGCCGCCGCGAAGCAGCGGACGCCGGGATTGATCTCCGAGATATTCAGGCTCGGGCAATCCGATGCGGCCCGCAGCGGCACTTCCGCCACTGTCGGGCCAGGGCGCACCCGGCTGTGATTGCGTGTTCGGTTGCGGGGAAAACAGGCGCGGCGGCTGCGGGCGATTGTCCCCAATGGCCAGCGGTGCGCCGGTCCCATCGACCGAATTCTGACCGGTCGCCGCGTCCTGTGCCTGCCCGCGCAGGCCGGTATCCCAAGCTGCGTTCTGCTCGCTCGCCGTCTGCGCCAATGCAGGCAGGGCCGTGCTCGCCAGCAACATGCCGGCAAGCAGACCCAGACGACTGGCTGACTGACGAACGCTCACGGTTGGCCCGGCCCAGGGCGCGGTTCAAGCTTCGAAACCGCGCATCGCGAAGCGCCATTCGCCCCGCTCTCAACCTTTGTGATCGCCCATTTATGGTTAATGGCCGCTTAAGTGCCGCCTCTGGCGGGCCCGCAAGCGATCTGGTAACACCCCCTCCACACCGCAGCCGAACCGGTCGAAACGGTCATCCTCCATGAGCAAGAACACAGCCCAGCCGGAAATCCCGAACGCCGCTGAGTCCGCCCTGCGCACCGTCGCGACGGAACGCGCAGGCCTCGACGCGCTTCACGATGCGATTCAGGGCGAACTGGGCGTCGCACTGGCAGATGGCGTCGAGAAAATCCGGCAGGCAAAGGGCCGTGTCATCGTCACCGGCATGGGCAAGAGCGGCCACGTTGGCCAGAAGCTCGCCGCAACGCTCGCCTCGACCGGCACGCCTGCCTTCTTCGTGCACCCAAGCGAGGCGAGCCACGGCGACCTCGGCATGATCACCACCGACGATGTCATCATCGCGCTGTCCTGGTCTGGCGAAACGGCGGAACTGCGCAACATCATCGACTACACGCGGCGCTTCCGCGTCACGCTCATCGCGATGACGTCGCGCGCCTCCTCAAACCTCGCCAGTGCCGCTGACGTTGCGCTGGTGCTGCCGATCACGCCGGAAGCCTGTCCGCATGGCCTCGCGCCAACCACCTCGACCGTGATGCAGCTGGCACTGGGTGATGCGCTCGCCGTCGCGCTGCTCGAGGAACACGGCTTCACCGCGCACGATTTCAAGGTCTTCCACCCCGGCGGCCAGCTGGGCGCGAGCCTGATGTTCGTGGTCGACATGATGCATTCCGGCGAAGGACTGCCGCTGGCGCACGAGGATGCACCGATGCAGGAAGCGCTGGTCACCATGACCGAGAAGAGCTTCGGCTGCCTCGGCGTGACTTCGTCCGACGGCAAGCTCATCGGCATCGTGACTGACGGCGACCTGCGCCGACACATGACCAACAACCTGCTGTCGCGCACCGCAGGCGAAGTCATGACGCGCTCGCCAAAGACTGTCAGCCCCGACCTGCTGGCCTCCTCCGCGCTTGAGATGCTCAACAGCGCGCAGATCACGGCGGTCTTCGTCATCGATACCGAAGGCCGCCCGGTTGGCATCGTGCATATTCACGACCTGTTGCGCGCCGGCGTGGCCTGATATCCGGCCTTTTGGTCGCCAGCTTAAAGCTTGATTAGGAAGCGGGCCTTTAGTCTGCCGCGAGTACCTGCGCGCCTTGCGCCTTGATTGCGGGCTGTTTCCATGGATCTGGCTACCATCATCGGCATCATCTTTGGTGCCTTCGTCGTTGGCCTCGCCATCTTCCTCGGCGGGGAGATCGGCGCGTTTGTCGACGTCCCCTCGGTCCTGATCGTTGTTGGCGGCGCATCCGCGGCGACCCTGGTACGCTTTCCGCTCGCCAACGTGGCGTCAGCGCTGATTCTTGGCGGGAAGACGGCCTTCACCCATCGCCGCATCGAGCCCCACGACCTCATCAACGAGATCGCCGAACTGGCCGACGTCGCCCGCAAGCAGGGTCCGCTTGGTCTCGAAGGCGTCGAGGTCGATCACGAGTTTCTCGCCAAGGGCGTGCAGTACATCGCCGACGGCTACGACCACGACTTCATCCGCGAGTCGCTGGAACGCGAGCGCGACCTGATGCTGGAGCGCCTGCAGGACGGACAGCGCATCTTCAAGGCCATTGGCGATGCCGCCCCCGCCTTCGGCATGATCGGCACGCTCGTCGGCCTCGTCGCGATGCTGGCTAACATGGACGACCCCTCCAAGATCGGTCCGTCCATGGCCATCGCCCTGCTGACGACCCTCTACGGCGCCATCATCGCCAACCTCGTCTGCCTGCCAGTAGCCGACAAGCTCGAATTGAAATCCAAGATCGAGGACGTCAACCTGACGCTCATCCTCGACGGCGTGATGCAGCTGCGTGACTCCAAGAGCCCGAACCTGGTCAAGGAAATGCTGATTTCCTACCTGCCGGAAAAGGGCCGCGCGGCATTCGCCGAGGCTTCGGCTTAAGGCCCCGGAATGGCACGCAGACAGAAACAGGGCGCCAGCGGACCGCCGGAGTGGATCGTCACCTTCTCCGACCTGATGGCGCTGCTCGCCTGCTTCTTCGTGCTCATCATTTCCTTCTCGATCCAGGACACCCAGAAGCTCCAGATCGTCGCCGGCTCGATGAAGGACGCCTTCGGCGTGAAGACCGAGAGCAAGAAGGCCGGCATGATCGAATTCGAGGGCGCGCCCACGCGCGACTACGTCAAGCAGGTCTCATCCGTCGACACCGAAACCGATTCCGACTTCGCCGAGGAAAGCCACGACCAGCGCTCCAAGCAGGGTCCGGAAGCCAACACCCACGAGATCGAGAAATCCGACGTCGAGAAGCCGCGCCAGTTCGCGACGGCCGCCGTCTCGCTGCGCCAGGCTTGGCAGGAAATGCCGGAACTGATGCAGATTTCCTCGCAGATCCTCGTCGAGGAAGTCCCGGAAGGACTGAATATCCAGCTCGTCGATGAAGACGGGCGCTCGATGTTCCCGGAAGGCTCGAAATACCCTTATGAGCGCACGCGCACCATCCTGAAGGCCATGGCCCCGGTGATCGCGCGGCTGCCCAACCGCATCGTCATTTCAGGGCACACCAGCTCCGACCGTTCGGAAGAACGCCCTGACTATGGCCGCTGGGAACTCTCCGCCGACCGGGCCAACGCGATCCGCCGGATGCTCGAGGAAGCCGGCGTGACGGAATCGCGCTTTGCCGAGGTTTCCGGCAAGGCCGACAGCGACCCGCTGTTTCCCGAAGACACGTTCCTCGCCGCCAACCGGCGCATCTCGATCCTGCTGCTGCACGAGGCACCGCCCCTGCCGCAGGACCACAAGCCGTAGGAACGGCTCGAACGGCCCGGCCCTAGTCGGCCTCGGCCGGCTCCACGATCAGCATTGCACCATCGGACCGGACGACCTTGACCCGCGAGCCAAGCGGCAGGTCCGGCCCCCGCACGCGCCACTGCGTGTCGTTGATGCGGATCTTCCCCTCGCCGTGGTCGATCGCCTCGACAAGCTGGAACGTGCGCCCGACGAGACTGTGCGTGCGCCGGTTCAGGAACGGCTTGTCAGACAGGTCCGGCCGCCCGCGCACGAAGACGCGGTAGGCAATGACAGTGACCAGCGACAGCACGCCGAACACGATCAGTTCGACCTGCCACGACATGTCGATCACGAATTCGAGCACGCCGACGATGATGGCCGAGATGCCGACCCAGAGGAAAAACTGCCCCGGTGCGAGCACTTCAAGGCTCAGCAGCAGCAGGCCGATGATGATCCAGGTCCACGGACCGAGCGTGAAGAACCACTGCACCATGCCGGACTACTCCTTGCCGCCGCGCGGCACGCGCGGAGTGGAGGGGCCGGAGCGGCGCGGCGCAGGCGGGTTGCTGCTGTCGCCGAACGTGTCGCGGGCAATCTCGGCGATGCCGGCAAGGCTGCCCAGAACCGCGCTCGTTTCCGTCGGCAGGATGAGCACCTTCTGGTTGGGAGCAGAGGCCAGCGCTTCCAGCGCGCTCACGTATTTCTGCGCCACGAAGTAGTTCAGCGCCTGGGAATCGCCGTCGCGCACGGCTTCCGACACCAGCTGCGTCGCCTTGGCTTCGGCTTCGGCGGCACGCTCGCGCGCCTCGGCATCGCGGAAGGCGGCTTCACGGCGGCCCTCGGCTTCCAGCACCAGCGAGCGCTTCTCGCCCTCTGCCTTGAGAACTTCCGACTGCCGCTGCCCTTCTGCTTCGAGGATGACGGCGCGGCGGTCGCGCTCGGCCTTCATCTGGCGCGCCATGGAATCCACCAGGTCGCGCGGCGGATTGATATCCTTGATCTCCACGCGGGTGACCTTCACGCCCCACGGCTCGGTCGCCGCATCGACGACCTTGAGCAGGCGCAGGTTGATCTCGTCACGGTTGGAGAGAAGCTCGTCGAGGTCCATCGAGCCCATGACGGTACGGATGTTCGTCATGGTCAGGTTGAGGACGGCGTCGTCGAGCATCGTCACTTCGTAGCTCGCGCGCGCCGCGTCGTGGATCTGGAAGAACGTGACGCCGTCGACCACCACGGTCGCGTTGTCGCGGGTGATGACCTCCTGGCTCGGCACGTCGAGGAACTGCTCCATCACGTTCATCTTGCGGCCGATCCGGTCGACGAACGGGACGATGAGGTTCAGGCCGGGTTCCAGCGTCTTGATGTAACGGCCGAAGCGCTCGACGGTGTAATTGTATCCCTGCGGCACCTGCTTCACGCCAGCGATGACCACCAGCACGAGCAGAACCACGAAAACGAGTGCGAAAATATCCAGGCCGAACATAAGGCGTCTCCTAAACAATGCCGCTGCAGGGCGTGCCGGAGACACATCCGCAATCGGTTCTCAACCTTGCGGAAGCTTATCCACCAGAAAGGCCGATTTGTGAACCGGTTTACAGCCAGCCCGCAAGCTCGCGCCGGGCGATTGTCTCGATGACCGCCATTCCCTCCGGGCTGTCGTTGAGGCTCGGCAGGAAGGCGAAGTTCTTGCCGCCGTTCTCGTGGAAGATTTCCCCGCCTTCGCCCGCGATCTCCTCGAGCGTCTCGAGGCAGTCTGCCGAAAAGCCCGGCGTCAGCACCGCCATGGACTTCACGCCCTCTTTCGCCAGGCGCTCGATGGTCTTGTCGGTGTAGGGCTGCAACCACTCTTCGGGACCAAACCGCGACTGAAACGTCACCAGCAGCTTGTCGTTGCTCCACCCCAGCCGCTCGCGCAGCAGCCGCGCCGTTTTCTGGCAGTGGCAGTGATAGGGGTCGCCCTTTCGGAAATAAGACTGCGGAATGCCGTGGAAGGACGTGAGCACCACCTCCGGCTTGAAGTCGAGCTTGGCGAGCGACGCCGTCACCGAGGTCGCCAGCGCGTCGATATAGGTCGGATCGTCATGGTAGGCCGGGGCCGTGCGCACCGCCGGCTGCCAGCGCATCTCCATGAGCGATTCGAACACCTTGTCGTTCACCGTCGCAGTGGTGGCCGCCGCGTATTGCGGGTAGAGCGGAATAACGAGAATGCGTTCGCACCCGCCCGCCTGCAGGCCTTCCAGCCTGGAGGCGATCGACGGATTGCCGTAGCGCATGGCCCAGTCGACCTCGATCTGGGACGACCGCTTCTCCAGCATCTCTGCAAGCTTTTCGCTCTGGCTGCGCGTGAAGGTGCGCAGCGGCGACTCGTTGCGCTCGTGGTTCCAGATCTCCTCGTAGGCCTTGCCGCTCTTCTGCGGCCGAACCGAAAGGACGATGCCGTTGAGGATCGGCCACCAGATGGCCTTGGGCCATTCGATCACGCGCTTGTCGGAGAGGAACTCCTTCAGGTAGCGGCGCATCGGCCAGTAGGCCGTGCCGTCCGGCGTACCGAGATTGACCAGCAGAACGCCGATCTTACCAGCGTTCACCGGCGGATGGTCCTCCGGAAGGCGCAGGGGCGTGCCGGCGAAGCTGTTGGCCGAAGCGATGGTATTCATGGAACCCCCCGAGGTGGCGTGGCATGCGGACTGTCGCGTCTACGCATGCCGGTGCTATTCGGTTCTGTTTGTACCCGCCGCCCGTGAATCGATGCAATCGGAGCGCGGCCGGAATGTCTGCGGCACATTCGCAATTGGTTGAACAACGTGATTTCTTTTACGCGCTGTTAACCAGCCACGACGACATTAACGCTGCGGAAAAATGGAGTCAGATGGAGTCAGTATGAGTGAGCAGCCCAACATACCTGCCGGTGCCCATGCGCTCGTCATCAATGACAGTGCGTTTGCATGCCAGCTCCTGAGCACGATGCTGCGTCAGATCGGTTTCGACGAGGTCGAATCCGTCGATAACTGGCGCGACGGTGTGCATCGGACCCTGGAAACCGCGCCCGCTCTCGTTCTGCTGAACTGGTCCCTGCCGGAAAAATGCGGTGCCGACGTGCTGCACCTGCTGAAAGCCTGCGATCACCCGTTCGAATATTCCCCCGTCATGGTGACATCGAACGCGGCAACGCGTGATGCCATCGTCGCATCGGCCCGCGCAAACGCGGCAGGCTTCATCGTCCAGCCCTTCGCACAGAAGACTCTCGCCACCCGCGTCGCCCGCATCCTCGGAGCCGTGAAGCCCTCGGCCAGAACGGACGACTCCGCAAGCCAACTGCGTCACGCCGGCTGACGCCAGCCAGCGAGTTTCTTTCATTCGAGGCGGAAATTGCCGAGGCTGGCCGATCATTGGCCGGCTATGCCTGTCAGGACAGGTTGTATGGCTTGGCGATGTGAAACCAGAAATCGGCGATCGCGTTGACGATCTCACCCATGCCTTCCAGTGAATCCACCTTGGTCACACAGGCATTCGCGCCTTCCTGGTAGGCCGCCTGAATGACTTCAGGATCCGAACTCGTCGTCAATACGACGACCGGCAGCGGAAAGAACACGGGGTGCGCGCGCAAGGACTGAATGAATTCATGCCCGTCCATGACCGGCATGTTCAGGTCCAACAGAACCAGGTCCGGCAGACCTTCCGAGAACAGGTCTTCAAACGACGTGATGTGATCGAGGGCTTCCTGGCCATTCGAAACCACCTGAAGTTCGGCATCGATCGGGGCGCGTTCAATTACGCGGCGAACCAAGAATACATCATCGGGGTCGTCTTCAACGAGCAGAATTATCGCCATCAAAAGCCTGTAGGCGCGGGATAACTGAAGCTGCGCAGGCAGGCATCATATCATGTTCCGTTGTCGCAGCACATGGTCAATAAATCCTTAACGCCTTGCCGCCACAGTGGTGCCTCAACGATCTCGGGCCTGCTCGTGAAACGGACCTACTCACATCGTCTGGAAATGTGCCCTGCCTGCCGGCTCAAGCCGGACGGGACGATCCTGCACGCCAACCCGGCCTTTGAGGAAATCTGCGGCGTGGTCGATGCGTTCGGCGAGGTCAACGTGCTCGACCTGGTCATCGAGAGCCAGCGACCGGCCCTGTCGGAAGCGATTGCCGCCACCGCAGCGCAGATGGAGCCGCGCCACATCGAGACCGAGCTGGCTGGCGACGAGCGCACCGACCCGCGACAGGTCGTGTGGACGCTGACGGGCATCGGCGACGAGGTGATCGTCACCGGGCGCGACCTGAGCGAGGTGTATGCCTACGAGCATGCGCTCGAACGGCTCATCTCGCTGAAGCATGACACGACGATCTCGCTCGACCAGAGCATCCCGCGCATCCTCGAGATCGCGCACCGCTTTCTGGGCATGCGGTTCGGTCTGGTGAACAAGCTTCTCGGCAATCAGATCGAAGTGACGCACCTGGCCGATCCCGAGCGTGGCCTCTACGAGGGCATGCGCCTGCCGCTGGAGCAGACCTTCTGCTCCTACATCATCGCCTGTGACCGGCTCGTCGCCATCCGCGACACCGAGAAACAGCGCCCCAACGGCTTTCCCGAACATCCCTTCAATTCCCGTATTCGAAGCCTTCTCGGCGTGCCGATCTACGTCAGTGGCAGGCTGTACGGCGCGCTGCTGTTTGGCGACGACAAACCACGCGAAACCAACTTCACCAACGACCAGCGCAACCTGCTGTCGCTGACGGCTGAATGGCTCAGCCACGAGCTCGCAGCACGCGAGCGCACGCAGGCCGCCGAGGCCAGCGAGAAGCGCTACCGCAACCTGTATCGCCGCACGCCGGTGATGATGCACTCGGTCAACTGGAACGGGCGGCTGGTCGAGGTCAGCGACACGTGGATCGACAAGCTGGGATATACTCGCGATGAAGTAATCGGCCGTGAACCGCTTGAATTCATGACCGACGATTCCGCGCTCAAGGCCATGGCCAAGCGCGTGTCGGGCAGCGCCAGCAACATGCGCGACTGGCATGAGGAATACCGCTTCCGCCGCAAGGACGGCTCCATCATGGAGGTCGAGCTGTCCTCCATTGGCGACTGGGCGGAAGCCGCCGCCCTGCCGCCGATGCAGCACCAGCGCAATGGTCGCTTCAACGATGCCCCGACCGTCTTTGCGCAGGAAACCTCGCTCTGCGTCCTCGTCGACGTCACCGAGCGCAACAGCGCCCAGCGCAACAACATCGCCGCCAATGCCGAACTGCGCCGCGCCAACGAGGATTTGCGCCGGTTCAACCTGATCGCCTCCCACGACCTGCAGGAGCCGCTGCGCAAGATCCGCACCTTCGCCTCGATCCTTAGCCGCGAAGCCCCGCAGAACATGTCCCTCGACGGAGCCTATGCGATGGGCGCGATCGTGCGCTCGTCCAAGCGCCTGTCGACGCTGATCACCGACCTGCTCGAATACGCGCGCGCCGACCAGGCAAGCCCGCTCGATGACGAGATCGACCTGCACGCCGTGGCCCAGTCCATTGCCCGCGTCGTGTGTGCCGAACACGCCGTCGAGCGCGCGGCCTTCCGCATCCGCGCTCTGCCGCAGGTGCGCGGCAGCCGGGTGCAGGTGGAGCGTCTGCTCACCAACCTGTTCGCAAACGCCATCAAGTATCGCGACGCGAGGCGCAAACTGGTGGTCGAAGTGTTTGCACAGAGCGACGCCGAGCAGGTGCGCATGATTGTCCGCGACAACGGCATCGGAGTACCGGCCGCTCACCGCGAACGCGTGTTCCAGCCGTTCCAGCGGTTGCACTCTAAGGGTCCGGTCCCCGGCAGCGGCATGGGCCTGGCGATCTGCCGCAATATCGCAACCCACCACGGCTGGGCGCTGTCCACCGAGGACGCGCCCGACATCGGCACGGACTTCACGCTGGCCATTCCGCGCTCCAACGTGATCGAGCGACCGAAAAGCCCGGCCGAACCCGGCGAGCAAGACCGCGCGGCCTGACGCGCGGCCACGCGTTGCATTCAGGTGTTGTAGTCGCGCTGGTCGTCGATGACCTTGCCGTCATTGGGCAGCGATCCCGGTTCGCTGATGGCAACCGCCCCCTTCAGGTTGGTCACCGCCTTCAGGCTCTCGGCAACCGCGGCTTCATCTTCACCGCCCGCACTTTCCGCCTTCAGCAGCATGACGTCCTGCGCCCCGTCGCGGCTGATCTCCAGCCGCAGCTTGCCAAGGCCCGGATGCCGCCTGGCGATGGCCGCAACCTGCTCGGGATCGACGAACATGCCCTTCACCTTGGTGCGCTGGTCGGCGCGGCCCATCCAGCCCTTGATGCGGGTGTTGGTGCGCCCGCACGGGCTTTCACCCTCCATGATGGCCGACAGGTCGCCGGTGCCGAACCGGATGAGCGGGTAATCGGGCCGCAGGACCGTGACCACCACCTCACCCACCTCGCCGTCGGGAACGACTTCGTCGGTGCCGGGCCGCACGATTTCGAGGATCATCCCCTCGTTGAAGATCATGCCCTCGATGGCATCCGACTCGTAGGCGACGACGCCGAGATCCGCCGTCGCGTAGCACTGCAGCACGTCGACGCCGCGCTCCTTGTACTCCGCCCGCAGCGAGGGAAAGAGCGCGCCGCCAGAGACGAGAGCCCGCTTGAAGCTGGAGACGTCGGCACCCGTCTCGGACGCCTTGTCGAGAATGATTTTGAGGAAATCCGGCGTGCCCACATAGGCAGACGGCCGGTAGGCCGATGCAAGCGTCAGTTGGCCTTCTGTGTTTCCGGGTCCTGCCGGAATGACGCTGACGCCCAGCGCCCGGCAGCCGCTGTCCATGATGAAGCCGCCCGGCGTCATGTTGTAGGAAAAGCAATTCAGCGCGACGTCGCCCTTGCGCAGCCCCGCAGCATGCAGCGCGCGCGCCGCGCCGAACCAGTTCGCGCCGCGCCCTTCCGGCTCGAAGACCGGTCCGGGTGAAAAGAACAGCCGGGCCGGCGTCTCGCCAGTGGCGGCAAATCCGCCAAAGGGCGGATTGTCCGCCTGCCTTGCCATCAGCTCCGGCTTGCGCAGCACCGGCAGCGTGGCAAGCGCCTCGCGGCTGGTGATCGTGCCGGCATCCACGTCCGCGAGGCGGTCGCCCCATCCCGAGGCACCATCCCTTGCCGCGGCAACGAGATGCGGCAGGGCTTCGAAAAGTGCCGCCTCGCGCTCTGACGCGGAGCGTGTTTCCAGGTCGTCGAAATGTTCGGCCATGTGCCTGCCTCGATTGACGTGTCAGTCGTCCCAGCCGATGCGCGTGCAGTCGCGGAAATAGGCGCCCGTCGGCCCATCGTCGGGAAGCGTTGCGAGAAAGACGGCCGTCTCTGCCGCCTGTTCCGGCTCGCGCGGGGCAGACGAGCCGCCCATGCGCGTGTTCACCCAGCCGGGACACATCGCGTTGATCTTCACGCCGCGGCCCGCTTCGCCCGCCGTCTTCACCGTGATCGCGTTCAGCATCGCCTTGGTGATGCCATAGGCGCCCGGCCCGAGCGAGGTCAGCGAACCCCATTGCGACGAAAGGTTGACGATGCGCCCGTAGCCGCGCTGCGCCATCTTTGGCGCAAGCTTCTGGATCAGTTGGAGCGGCCCGACCGCGTTCGTGCGCACGCTCTCCATGACCGCGTCGATATCTATGTAGAGCAGGCGCTCGCCTTCAAGGATCGCGGCGTTGTTTATGAGGATGTCGACCTGCGTGCCGCGCGGCTCCAGCGAGGCGAGCGCCGCATCCACCGACGCCGGGTCGGCGACGTTCATGTTGAGGGTCTCGCAGGTGCCGCCGTCGTGCCGGATATCGGCAACCACGGTTTCGGCATTGTCCGGGTTGCGGACCCCCAGCACCACGGTCATGCCCTGAGCCGCCAGCGCACGCGCAATCGCCGCGCCGATGCCGCGATTTGCCCCGGTCACCAGTGCGGTGCGCGCCATGGGCTCAGTTCAGCCAGCGCTTGCGGCGGCGGTAGCTTTTCACGTTCCGGAAGCTGGAATGCGCGTCGCCACCGATGCCGAGGTAGAATTCCTTCACGTCCTCGTTTTCGCGCAATTCCTTCGCGGCGCCGTCGAGCACGATGCGCCCGCTTTCCAGGATGTAGCCGTAGGTCGCGTATTTCAGCGCGATATTGGTGTTCTGCTCCGCCAGCAGGAAGGTCACGTTCTCATTGGCGTTGAGCTGCTTCACGATCTCGAAGATTTCTTCCACCAGCTGCGGCGCGAGGCCCATGGAGGGTTCATCCAGCAGGATCATGTCCGGACGCGCCATGAGCGCGCGCCCGATCGCGCACATCTGCTGCTCGCCGCCGGAGGTGTAGCCGGCCTGGCTCGACTTGCGTTCGCGCAGGCGCGGGAAATAGTTGTAGACCTTCTCCAGGTCTTCCTTGATGGCGGCATTGCCGTCCTTGCGGGTATAGGCGCCGGTCAGCAGGTTTTCCTCGATGGTGAGGTGACCGAAGCAGTGCCGCCCTTCCATCACCTGGATGCAGCCGCGCTTCACGAGGTCGTTCGGGGACAGGTCGTGGACCTTCTCGCCCTTGAGAATGATGGACCCCTTGGTGACGTCGCCGCGCTCGGCCCGCAGCAGGTTGGAGATCGCCTTCAAAGTCGTCGTCTTGCCGGCGCCGTTCGCCCCCAGCAGGGCAACGATCCCGCCGCGCGGCACGTTCAGCGACACGCCCTTCAACACGAGGATCACGTGGTTGTAGATTACCTCGATATTGTTGACCTCGAGCATATTCTGCCCGTCAGCGCTGTCAGACATGGGCTGTCCCCGTCATTGCCATCGACCGATTGTATTTGCTGCAAGCGACGCCCGGCGAATGAACCGCCGGGCGCCTTGTTTCAGGTGCGGCGCGGGCCTTAGCTCGCGCAGCGCATCTCGAGGTTGTTCTCCTTGGCGTAGGCCTCGGAGTCTTCCATGATCAGCGCATCGACCACTTCGCGGTCGGCCTCGATCATGCCCGTGATGATGTTCCACTTCTTGGCATCGGCATCCCACTGCTGGATCATGCCGAGGCCCGGACCACCATGGGCTTCACACGAGACCTTCACCGGAACGGTGAACTCCGGCAGGCCAAGCTCCTCAAGGCGCGCTTCGTCCACGTCCAGGGCTTCCATGCCGTCGCGCATCATTGCCGGCGTGATGTCCTTGGTGTCGTGGATTTCCATTGCCTTGCGGGCCGCTTCCACGGCCCACATCGCGGCCACAATACCGCGGTTGTAGAGGACCGTGCCGTGCTGGTCGCCGGCACCGGCCGCCTTGCCCTTGTCGTAGACGTGCGTCTTCAGATCGTCGTAGATCGGGAAGTCGTCGCCCACGCCGTGGAAGGTGATGGCCTTGTAGCCGTCGGCACCGGCACCAGCCGGCATGACGTCGTTTTCAGACGCCGACCACCACACGCCGATGAAGTGATCCATCGGGAAGCGAATGTTGGCGGCTTCCTGGATGGCAACCTGGTTCATCACGCCCCAGCCCCACATCACGACATAGTCGGGACGGTCGCGGCGAATCTGCAGCCACGTCGACTTCTGCTCCTGGCCGGGATGGTCGACCGGCAGCAGCATCAGCTCGTAGCCGTGCTTTTCGGCAAGCTTCTCCAGCGTGCGGATCGGCTCCTTGCCATAGGCGGAGTTGTGGTAGACGAGCGCGATCTTTTTGCCGTTCAGGTCACCGCCTTCTTCCGAAGACACGTACTTCACGATGATCGAAGCGGCGTCCCAGTAGGTGCCGGGATAGTTGAAGACGTTGGAGAAGACCTTGCCGTTGGCAGCCGACGTGCGGCCATAGCCCATCGAGTGGATGGGGATGCCGTCGGCGGTCGCTTTCGGGATCAGCTGGTAGGTGATGCCCGTGGAAAGCGGCTGGTAGACGAGAGCGCCTTCACCTTTGGTGGACTCGTAGCACTCAACGCCTTTTTCGGTGTTGTAGCCGGTTTCGCATTCGATGAGGTTGATCCTGGTCCCCTCGACGCCGCCATCGCGCTCGTTGATGAGCGTGAAATAGTCGGCGTAACCGTCGGCAAACGGAATGCCGTTCGGCGCGTAAGGTCCGGTGCGGTAGCTGAGCGAGGGGAACACCAGTTCGGCGGCTGCCGGTCCGGCTCCAATCGTCAGCGCCAGTGCGGCTGCTGCCGCGAGTTTGGCGATCTTCATTTCCATCCTCCCTTTATGATGGATGAGCTTGTGGCGCATTTTCACGCCGTTGTTGCCCCTGGCCATTTTGATGTTTCAGTGCGGAAATGGCCAAAGCCGCAGCTTCTCCTTGGTCGTGCGCCACAATTGGGCGAACCCGTGTGGCTCCACGATAAGGAAGAACATGATGAGCCCGCCGACGATCACCAGTTCCAGGTGCGCGGCGATATCCGTCGGCCATCCCCAAAGGCCGACAAGCACGTTTTTCAGCAGCACCGGCAGCAGGACGATGAACCCCGCGCCGAGGAACGATCCGAGGATCGAGCCAAGCCCGCCAATGATGACCATGAACAGTGCGCGGAACGACTGGTTGATGCCGAAGGCTTCCGTCGGCTCCACGGCACCGAACCAGATGGTGAAATACATCGCGCCCGCGATGCCCACGTAGAACGAGGACACCGCGAAGGCCGAGAGCTTCGCGCGCAGCGGTTCCACCCCGATGATCTCGGCGGCGATATCCATGTCGCGGATCGCCATCCACTGCCGCCCGAGCCGGCCGCGCGTCAGGTTGCGCGCAATCCAGGCAAAGACGAACACGACCGTCAGCGCGACGAGATAGGTCGCCCAGGGCGGCGCGCCGGGACCCGTCACGGGCACGCCGAACATCAGCCGTTCCGGCGCGGTGATCTGGCCTGAAGCCGAGTAGTTGTAGAACCACGGAAACTTGTTGAAGACCCACACCAGGAAGAATTGCGCGGCAAGCGTCGCCACCGCCAGGTAGAACCCCTTGATGCGCAGCGATGGCAGGCCAAAGATCATGCCGACCGCTGCCGTCACCCCGCCGGAAAAGACGATCACGATCAGGATGTTCAGTTCCGGGAAGGCAGTCATCAGCTTGTAGGAGGCATAGGCGCCGACCGCCATGAACCCCCCGGTGCCCAGGCTCACCTGCCCGCAATAGCCAACGAGGATGTTCAGGCCGAGTGCCGCCATCGACCACACCAGGAACGGGATCAGGACCGACTTTTCCCAGTAGTCGTTGATGAGCAGCGGCACGATGAAGAACGCGAACGCGATGAACGTCCAGAACAGGAAGCGTTCCGACTTGATCGGGAACGTCTGCTGATCGGCCCGGTAGGACGTCTTGAAGTCGCCAGCCTCGCGGTAAAGCATCGCCCTAGATCCTCTCGATGATCTTGTCGCCGAACAGCCCCTGCGGGCGGAACATCAGGAAGAACAGCGCCACCACGTAGGCGAACCAGTTCTCGATGGCACCGCCGACGAGCGGGCCGATGTAGAGTTCGGCGAGCTTCTCGCCAACGCCGATGATGAGACCGCCGACGATGGCGCCGGGAATGGAGGTGAAGCCGCCGAGGATGAGAACCGGCAGCGCCTTCAGTGCGATCAGCGACAGCGAGAACTGCACACCGGACTTCGCGCCCCACATGATGCCCGCGACCAACGCCACGAAGCCCGCGATGGACCACACCACGACCCAGATCGTGCGCAGCGATATGCCGACCGACAGCGCCGCCTGATGATCGTCGGCCACCGCGCGCAGGGCCCGGCCCATGCGCGTGTATTGCGAGAACAGCGTCAGCCCGACCACCAGCACGACGGCAACGATGGCCGCCGTCACGTCCAGCTTGTCGATGTACATGCCGTAGTAGTCGGCACCCTCCGCCGCCCACTCGCGGGTGACGTCCTCCAGCCAGAACGAGCCGCCGGTGGGGATGCCGACATCCAGCGTCTTCACGTCCGACCCCCACATCAGATCGCCCAGTCCTTCGAGGAAATAGGCCAGTCCGATGGTCGCCATGAACAGGATGATCGGCTCCTGATTGACGAGGTGCTTGAGCACGAAGCGTTCGAGGATGAAGGCCAGCGCGATCATGACCACCATCGTGCCGGCGATGGCGAGCACGGCGGGCAGGCCGGCGCCCCAGTTGTGGATGTCAGTGCCGAAGATCGCGTTGATGAGGTGCGAGAACGGTACCTGGCCCGTCATCAATCCGACCAGCGTCAGCGCCGCGAACAGCGCCATCACGCCCTGGGCAAAGTTGAAGATGCCGGACGCCTTGAAGATCAGCACGAAGCCGAGTGCCACCAGTGCGTACATGACGCCGGCCATCAGGCCGTTCAGCACCGTTTCGAGGAAGTAGAGGAATTCGGGGCTCATTGCTGTTTCCCTGGCCTCAATCGTGCGGAACGCCGAGATAGGCGTCGATCACGTCCTGGTTGTTGCGGACCTCGTCCGGCGATCCGTCACCGATCTTCTTGCCGTAGTCGAGGACGACGACACGGTCCGACAGGTCCATGACGACGCCCATGTCGTGCTCGATCAGCGCGATGGTGGTGCCGAACTGGCTGTTCACGTCGAGGATGAAGCGGCTCATGTCCTCCTTCTCCTCGCGGTTCATGCCCGCCATTGGCTCGTCCAGCAGCAGCAGGCGCGGCTCGGCGGCCAGTGCCCGGCCAAGCTCGACGCGCTTCTGCAGGCCGTAGGGCAACCGCCCCACGGGGGTCTTGCGGATGTGCTGGATTTCGAGGAAGTCGATGATCTTCTCGACCGCCTCGCGGTGCTCGGTTTCCTCGCGCTGCGCCGGCCCCGCCCACATCGCCTGCCACAGCAGGTTGCGGTTCATCAGCGTGCCGCGCCCAGTCATGATGTTGTCGAGTGTCGACATGCCCCGGAACAGGGCGATGTTCTGGAAGGTGCGCGCGATGCCGTTCGTCGCGGCATGGTGCGGACGCATCCGTTTCCGCTGCACGCCCTCGAAGGTGATGGTGCCTTCCTGCGGGTGATAGAAGCCGTTGATGACGTTGAGCATCGACGTCTTGCCGGCACCATTCGGTCCGATGATCGCGCGGATCTCGCCGGTGCGGATATCAAACGAGATGTCGGAGATCGCCTTCACGCCGCCGAACGACAGCGAGATGTCGTCGACCTCGAGCAGCACTTCGCGTTCGGAAGCCGGCAGGCTTTCCACGACGCTCATTCCGCCGCCTCCTTCATTTCAGGTGCAGCGAAGCGTTCGGCATTGCCCACCTTCACCCGCGCCGACAACTGGCCCTTGCGCCCGTCCTCGTAGGTGACCTCGGTGGTGATGTCGGCTTCCTTCACGTCGGAGTAGAGCGCGTCGATCAGCGGACCGTAGCGTTCGGCGATGTAGCCGCGCCGCACCTTCTGCGTGCGGGTCAGTTCGCCGTCGTCGGCGTCCAGTTCCTTGTGCAGCACGAGGAAGCGCGCGATCTGCGATCCGGCCATGCGCGGCTCCTCCGACAGGTCCTTGTTCACCTGCCGGACGTGGTCTTCCATCATCGCGTACACCTGCGGATGGTTGGCCAGTTCCTGGTAGCTCGCGTAGGAGACGTTGTTGCGCTCCGCCCAGCTGCCGACCGATTCCAGGTCGATATTGAGGAACACGCAGACCCTGTCGCGCGCATCGCCGAATGCCACGGCCTCCTTGATGTTGGGGAAGAACTTCAGCTTGTTCTCGATGTATTTCGGCGCGAACAGCGACCCGTCCGTCAGCTTGCCGACATCCTTGGCCCGGTCGATGATCCGCAGGTGCCCTTCGGTGTCGAAGAAGCCGGCATCGCCGGTGTGCACCCAGCCATCCTCGGTCTTGGTGGATTTCGTGGCCTCGTCGTTCTTGTAGTAGCCGGTGAAGACGCCCGGCGAGCGGTACAGCACCTCGCCATCATCCTCGATGCGGATTTCCACCTCGGGCGCCGGCCGGCCCACAGTATCGGCGCGGATTTCCCCGTCCGGCTGCATGGTGATGTAGACGCTCGCTTCCGTCTGTCCGTAGAGCTGCTTCAGGTTGAGGCCGAGCGCCCGGTAGAAGCGGAAGATTTCCGGCCCGATGGCCTCGCCCGCCGTGTAGCCGACCTTCAGCCGCGTAAAGCCCATGCGGTTCTTGAGCGGGCCGTAGACGAGGATTTCGCCCAGCCGGTAGCGCATCCGATCGGCAAACGAGACCGTCTCGCCGTTGAGAATGCGCTCGCCAACTTCGCGCGCCACCTTGAGGTAATGGTGGAACATGCGCCGCTTGAAGGGGCTGGCATCTTCCATGCGAACCATGATCGCGGTCAGCAGCGTCTCGAAGACGCGCGGCGGCGCAAAGAAATAGCTCGGCGCGATCTCGCGGCGGTCCTCGTTCACCGTGTCCGGGCTTTCGGGGCAGTTGACGCAGAAGCCGGCCGCATAGGCCTGCCCGTACGAGAAGATGTGATCGCCCACCCACGCCATCGGCAGGTAGGCGATGATCTCGTCGTGCTCGTCCAGCTTGTCGAAGACGTTGCCGTTGGCAGCGCTGATCAGCACGTTGTCATGCGTCAGCATCACGCCCTTCGGCTTACCCGTCGTCCCGGAAGTGTAGAGCATCACCCCAAGGTCGGCACCCTTGCCCTTGTTGATGCGCTTGACCCAGGCGCCCGCCACGCCGGAGTCACTCTCCATCAGCGAACGCCCGCTCGCCTGGATGGAATCGAAGGAATGCAGGGTGGAGTGATCGTAGTTCTTCAGGCCGCGCTCGTCGTCGTAGATGACCTGCGTCAGCATGGGCAGCTTGTCGGCAAGCCCGATCAGCTTGTCGACCTGCTCCTGATCTTCAACGACCGCCAGCGAGACTTCCGCGTGCTGCAGCACGTAGACCATCTCCTCGGCAACGGAGTCCTGGTAGATCGGGATCGGCACCGCGCCCAGCGCCTGCGCCGCCGCAAACGTCCAGTACAGGCGCGGACGGTTGTGGCCGATGATCGCAACCCGGTCGCCGGCCTTGACGCCAAGCGTCTCCAGCCCGAGCGAAAACGCACGGACCTCCTCCAGCATCTGCGCCCATGTCCAGGTCTGCCAGATACCGAGATCTTTTTCGCGCATGGCCGGGCGCGTCGCGAATTTCTCCGCGTTGCGCAACAGCAATTTGGGAAACGTGTCCTCAGCCAAGCGGGCTGGTTCGCTCGCCATCCTTGGTTCCCACCCTTAGCCGGGCAGCTTTGCGCCGCCTCTGATTTCAAGCCGGGTTTTCCGGTCTTGTGCGTCCCATTGTTTCTGGAACTGCACTGGTGTTTCCATCTTAGACTGAAATTTTCGGCGCGCACCAGCACTCGCTTGACAGACAAACCCTGCCCGCTAATGTCATCTGGCCGAAAGAGCGTATTTCAAGATCGCTCCGGTCCTGTGACCGCAGTTTTCCCTGCGATTTGCTTCCATTTTTGCAAATATTCGCGCTCGCTTGTGCGCGCAAAGACATGCGGCGAGCAGGCCGCGTGCCCGTTTCAGTCGCCGTAACTTGCCAGCGCACCGAGGTCGAGAACCTCGACCCCGCCGTCACACGCGCGAAGCAACCCCTCGTCCGCAAGTGACTGCAAGGCCTTGTTGGCCGCCTGCCGCGACAGGCCGGACAGCTCGGCCAGTTCCTGCTGGTTTGCGTGAAGAGTCGTGCCGACGGCTGGAAACAGCACCGGGTTGAACAGCCAGGCGATGGTGCGTGCAAGCCGTCCGGTCGCATCCAGCATCCGGTCATAGCCGAGCATCCCGATGAACTGCCCGAGCCGCTCGTTGAGCTGCATCACGAGGAAGCGATTGAAGCCGGTCGAATTCTCAAACAGCCAGCGGAAGGTCGCACCGTTCATGAGCGCGACCTCGCTGTCGCGCACGGCGACGATGTCGTACTTGCGCGCCTCGTCCTTGATGATCGAGCCTTCGCCGAACCACCCGCCCGCCGGAACGCCGGAATAGCTGATCGCCTTCCCGTCGGGCGAGATGGTGGACAGCTTGCAGATGCCGCTGACGACGCCGGACCACTGGTCCATCTTGTCGCCGCGATGGCAGACATAGGCCCCGCGCTTGTAGGGGCGCACCGTGATGCCTTGCGCGGCCCGGTCCTTTTCCTCGCGCGTCAGTTGCGACGCCCAGCCCGCGATCCGCTCAAGTTCAGTCGGCGTCATGGCGTTCCAAGTGCTGGCAAGCCTGTTCGCCGTGGTTCATGCCCTACTCCGCTGCCTTCAATCCCGTGTCCGGCGTGGTGCGGAACGCGTCCATCGCCCGTGTCCATGCCGTGCGTGCACCGGCGAGGTTCTCGGCCTTGATGTGCCCGAACCCGCGCACCGCCTGCACCGCACCTGCCGCCGCAACGGCTGAGGAATGATTGCCCGCGGTGAGCGCGGATGCAATCTCGTCGACCATCGTCTCGTACTCGTCGATGAGCGCACGCTCCATGCGACGCTCCTCGGTGTAGCCGAAGACGTCCAGCGCAGTGCCGCGCAGTCCCTTGAAGCGGGCAAGCACACCGAACGCCGACCGCATCCACGGACCGAACTGCATCTTCTTCGGCTCGCCGGTGCTGGGGTCGATGCGCGCCAGTAGCGGCGGCGCGAGGTGATAGGTCAGCTTCAGGTCGCCATCGAACTGCTTGGCGAGCTGCCGTGCGAAATTGCCGTCGGTATAGAGCCGGGCGACCTCGTACTCGTCCTTGTACGACATCACCTTGAACAGCCCGCGCGCGACCGCTTCGCTCAGCGTCGTCGTGCCCGGTGCCGCAGCCTCTTCTGCCGCCCGCACCTTCGCAACACGATCGGTGAAGCGCTTTGCCCAGCCGACATTCTGGTAGGCGGTGAGGAACTCGGCGCGCCGCGCGATCATCTCGTCCAGCGTTTCCGACAGCTGCCGGATCCCGGCCGCCTCGTCGCGCGGGGTAGCCATCACTGCCTCGAAGGCCTTCGGATCGTGCGCGGCAAGGCGGCCGGCCCGGAACGCCTCGATGTTCCTGTCCACGGCCTGACCGTTGAGATGGATCGCTTCCTCCAGCGAGGAACCGGCGACCGGGATCGCCCCGATCTGGTAGGCGAAGCCCAGCATGAAGATGTTCGCCATGATGGAATCGGCGAACAGGCGCGTCGCGATGGCGTGCGCGTCGACCATGTGGACCTTGCCTTCACCGGCGCGCTGGGTGATCGCGCGCTTCAGCCGTTGCGTGGGCAGCGAGAAGTCGGCATTTCGGGTGAAGTCCCCGGGAAGCTGCTCATGGGTGTTGAGCACGACCTCGGTCTGCCCCGGATCGATGGCCGACAGCACCTTCTTGCCGCCGGCAACCACCATGTCGCAGCCAAGGATCAGGTCGGCCCCGCCGGCTGCCACACGAATGGTGGCAATGTCCTCGGGGCGCTTGGCGATGCGCAGGTGCGACATGACCGAGCCGCCTTTCTGCGCAAGACCCGCCATGTCGATGATGCCACAACCCTTGCCCTCGATATGGGACGCCATGCCGATCAGCGCGCCAATGGTGACGACGCCGGTGCCGCCGACACCGGTCACGACCATGGCGAACGGATCATCCAGCGAGGCCTGCTGCGGCTCGGGGACGGACGACACATCGATGCCGTCGAGCGTCTTGGGCGATGCCTTCTTGATCTTTGCACCCGACACGGAGACGAAGCTCGGGCAGAAGCCCTTCAGGCAGGAGAAATCCTTGTTGCACGTCGACTGGTCGATTTGCCGCTTGCGGCCGAACTCGGTTTCCACCGGCACGATGGCGACGCAGTTGGACTTCACGCCGCAATCGCCGCAGCCTTCGCAGACCAGTTCGTTGACGACCACGCGCTTGTCCGGATCGGGGAACGTGCCGCGCTTGCGGCGGCGGCGCTTCTCGGTGGCACAGGTCTGATCATAGATCATGACCGACAGGCCCTGCTCCTCGCGCAGCATCTTCTGGATTTCGTCCAGGTCGTCGCGGTGGCGGATCTGGGTGCCCTCGGGCCAGTGAACGCCGGAGGGGTACTTCTGCGGCTCGTCCGACACGATGATGACGGGCTTTGCGCCTTCTGCTGCAACCTGCGCTGCGATGTCCGGCACCGTCAGCCCGCCTTCGTGGGGCTGGCCGCCGGTCATGGCGACCGCGTCGTTGTAGAGGATCTTGTAGGTGATGTTGACGCCTGAGGCCTTGGCCGCGCGGATCGCCATGTAGCCGGAATGGTTGTAGGTGCCGTCACCGAGGTTCTGGAACACGTGGCCGCGGGTAGAGAACGGCGATTCGCCGATCCAGTTCGCGCCCTCGCCGCCCATGTGGGTGAAGCCCTCGGTCGCCCGGTCCATCCACTGCACCATGTAGCTGCAGCCGATGCCGGCATAGGCGCGGCTGCCGTCCGGCACGTGCGTCGAGGTGTTGTGCGGGCAACCGGCACAGAAATACGGAATGCGCGTCGCGACGTTGTCGGTGTCGGCAAGCGTCTTCTGGAAGGCCTTCAGCGCGGCGACGCGCTCGGCAATCTGCGGGTCGTTCGCGACCTGCAGCACGCGTTCGCCGATGGCGATGGCGATGTCGTTTGAATCCAACGCGCCCTTGGCCGGGAACAGCACGCGCTCGTTCTCGTCGCGCTTGCCCACCACGACCGGGCCGTTGTTGGTGCCGTAGAGCTGCTCCTTGATCTGCGATTCAACGAGCGAGCGCTTCTCTTCCACCACGATGATCTTGTCGAGGCCTTCGGCGAAGGCCTTCACGCCGCGCGGCTCCAGCGGCCACGGGCAACCGATCTTGTAGAGGCGGATGCCGAGGTCGGCGGCCTTCACCTCATCGATGCCGAGATCGGCCAGCGCCTGCAGCGTGTCGAGATAGGACTTGCCGAGCGAAGCAATACCAATGCTCGGCTTCGAACCGCCGCGCCAGATCACGTGGTTGATCGGGTTGGCGCGCAGGAAGGCCTGGATGGCGTCGCGCTTGTAGTCGTGCAGCCGCGCTTCCTGGTCGATGGGGTGGTCGTTCGGGCGGATGTTCAGCCCGCCTTCGGGCATCTCGAAATCGTCGGGAATGTTGAACGACACGCGGTCCAGCGCACCGTCGATGGAGGCGGTGGATTCAACCGTGTCCTTGATGCACTTGAGCGCAGCCCACACACCGGCATAGCGCGACAGCGCGTAGCCGTAGAGGCCGTAGTCGAGGATTTCCTGCACGCCGGCCGGGTTCAGCACCGGGATCATCGCATCGACGAAGGCGAACTCGGACTGGTGCGCGGTCGTGGAGGATTCGCAGGTATGGTCGTCGCCCATCAGCGCCAGCACGCCACCGTTCTTGGAAGAGCCCGCGAAGTTGGAGTGGCGGAAGACGTCGCCGGTCCGGTCAACGCCCGGACCCTTGCCGTACCAGATGCCGAAGACGCCATCGAACTTGCCTTCGCCGCGCATCTCGGCCTGCTGAGCGCCCCACAGGGCGGTCGCGGCGAGGTCCTCGTTGAGACCGGGCTGGAACAGGATGTCGGCGGGCGCAAGCACGTTCCTGGCGCGGGAGAACTGCTGGTCGAGACCGCCGAGCGGCGAGCCGCGATAGCCGGTGACGTAGCCTGCCGTGTTCAGGCCCTTGCGGCGGTCCAGCTCCTTTTGCATCAGGACGAGGCGCACCAGCGCCTGCGTGCCAGATACGAAGATGCGGTCCTTGCCCAGGTCGTACTTGTCGCCAAGGCTGACGTCGTGCTTGCCCATCTGGTTCGCTTCCCTGCCGGCGCGACTGGTCGCGTGGCCGTTGTTTGTTATGCGAACCGGGAGCGTGATCGCGCTCCCGGAACGCGTACTCTACTTAAGTTCTAATCTATCGCACCGGAAATGTCCAGTTAGGTCAGCTTTACTGACCTAACCCGTCCATGCTTGCGATCGGGCCGTAATGTTCCGGCCGGCGGTCGCGGAACAGGCCCCATGCGGCGCGGTGCGCCGCGATTTCGTCTAGGTCGAACTCCGCCGTCAGCACCGCTTCTTCCGTGCGATCTGCTTCCACGATTTTCTGCCCCTGCCAGTCGGCGATGAAGGACGAACCGTAGAAGTTCAGCTCTGTTCCGCGCTTGCCAGGCTCCGTGCCGATCCGGTTGGAGGAGACCAGCGGCATGAGGTTCGCGCCCGCATGACCGCACATCACCGTCTGCCAGTGTTTGGCGGAATCCCAGTTCGGATCGATCAGCTCGGACCCGATGGCCGTCGGGTAGAACAGGATTTCCGCGCCCTTCAGCGCCATGCAGCGCGCGGACTCCGGGAACCACTGGTCCCAGCAGATCGCCGCGCCAAGCCGCCCGAACCCGGTTTCAAACACCATGAAGCCGGTATCGCCGGGACTGAAATAGAATTTCTCCTGGTAGCCGGACCCTTGCGGAATATGGGTCTTGCGGTAGACGCCGAGCATCGACCCGTCGCCATCCACCATGGCGAGCGAATTGAAAAAGGCGTTGTTCGCCTTTTCGAAGAAGGAGACCGGCAACACCACGCCCAGCTCCTTGGCAAGCTCGCGGAACCGGTTCACCGCCGGGTTCTTGGCAACCGGCGTTGCGCGCGTGAAATGCTCCGGCAACTCGTCCTGGCAGAAGTAGTAGCCCTCGAAGAGCTCCTGGATCAGCACGACGTTGGCGCCGCGCGCGGCGGCCTCGTGCACCAGCTTCTCGGCATGTGCAATGTTGTCGTCCACGTCGTCACTGCAGGCCATCTGTGTCGCGGCCACAATTACCTTGCGCATCGTCTCTCCCGATCTGTCGTTCGCGCGTTGATCGCGAGTCGGGAACCAACCCGCGCCATCCGACCTTTACTCTAGCGTCCCCGGCGCGCGCTGCCACAGCCAAGTCGCCTTCCTCCGCACGCAAATGGAGCCGTCTTGGAACCCGTCAAAATTCTGGTCACCCAGCTCAACGCGATGGCCGCCACGACCATCGCCCTGTTGCCGCAGATTGCCATCGCGCTGATCGTCATTTTCGTAACGTGGGCGCTGGCCGCGCTGGCCGCCTCGCTCATGCGGCGCGCCACGTCGCGCATGAAGCTGCGCCCCTCGCTCGCCCGCCTCTTCCGGCTGATGGTGCGCATCGGCATCTGGGTCGTCGGCCTGATGGTGGCGGCCGTCATCATCTTCCCGACCCTGACGCCGGCCAGCATGCTCGCGGGTCTCGGCATCGGCTCGGTCGCCATCGGCTTTGCCTTCAAGGACATCTTCGAGAATTTCCTCGCTGGCATCATAATCCTGCTGCGCCGGGAGATGCGCATCGGCGACTTCATCGAGTGCGACGACATCGATGGCGTCGTGGAAGCGATCCACATCCGCGAAACCCATGTCCGCAAGACCGACGGTCAACTGGTGATCGTGCCCAATGCGACGCTGTTCAAGGAGCCACTCTACATCCTCACCGACCTGCCGCTGCGCCGTGTCACAGTCATCTGCGGCGTCGCCTACGATGAAGACGTCAACCAGTCCCGCGAGGTCATCACCGCCGCCGTGAAGGGATGCGACACCGTCGAGCAGGACAACAAGCCCATCCAGGTCTTCGCGCAGGAATTCGCGGACTCATCAATCAACTTTGAAGTCACGTGGTGGACCGGGTCGAAACCCGTGGACGTGCGCACGTCCCGCGACCAGGTGGTGTCCGCCGTCAAGCGCGCGCTGGACGAGGCGGGCATCGAGATCCCGTTCCCCTACCGCACGCTCACCTTCAAGGAGCCGCTGCCGCTGTCGCGCTCGCCGGAGGAACCCGCGGGGGGCAGCGACGTGGCGGAGGATGCCGCCGCCAGGTCGCCGAAGCAAAAGGCTCCGGCAAAACCGAAGTCCTCATCAGGCGCGAAAACGCGCACGACTGCGCAAGCCAAGTCTGGCGACAAAACCGGATCAGGCGCGACAGGCAAGCCTTCCGCGAAACCGCGCGCGACAAGAAAGAGCTGATCGAGGTCAGACCGCCGGCTGCTGCTGCGTGATGCAGTGCACGCCGCCACCGCTCTCGAAGATGCGCAGCGCGTCCACGCCAACCAGCCTGCGGCCCGGAAGCAGGCGTGACAGTGTATCGGCGGCAACCTCGTCCTGCGGGTCGTCGAACCGGCAGGCAATGATGCCGCCGTTGCAGATGTAGAAATTCACGTAGCTGAGCGACATCGGCTCGCCATCCGCGTCCTGGCGGTCGGCGGGCGCATCGATCACGACGACCTCCAGCGGTTTGCCGTGCGCATCCTTCGCAGCCCGCAGGATCGCGATGTTCTCCGCGGCCGTCTCAAAATCCGGGTGGTCGCGGTCCGGCTGGCCGTGGGCGACGACGACGCCGGGCGAGACAAAGCAGGCGAGCGTGTCGATATGTCCGTCGGTGCCCATCGACCCTTCGTCGGCAACGACCCCGCGCTTGAGCCAGATCGCATGGCGCGTGCCAAGCAGGCGATGGCACTCGGCCTCGACCTCCTGACGGTTCCAGTTTGGATTGCGGTTGACGTTCAGCTGAACGGATTCCGTCAGCAGCAATGTCCCTTCACCGTCGACATGAATGCCGCCGCCTTCGTTGACGAGGCGCGACGCAAACCGCGCCGCACCCGCCTGCTCCGCAACGAACCGCGCAACCAGCGCATCGTCGCGGGCTTCGGGAAAGGTGCGCCCGCCCCAGCCGTTGAACGTCCAGTCCACCGCGCCGAGCTTGCCCTGCGACGTGACGAAGGTCGGACCGCTGTCGCGGATCCAGCTGTCGCCGAGCGGGTGCTCGACGATATCGACCGCGTCATCGAGGTATTCGCGCGCCTGTGCTGCCTTGCCCGGCGGCGCGATCATCGTCACCGGTTCGAACTGCGACACCGCGTTCGCGGTCGCCGACCAGGCTCCGAACGCGCCAACGGGATCGTGATCGATGACGAACGGGTTGCAGGGCCACGCCATCCAGGTGCGCGCATGTGACGCCCATTCCGGCGGCATCGCGAAGCCCGTCCCAGTCGCCGAATTGCTCATCCAAAAGCCCTCCTGCACATCGTTGTGCGCCGCATCATGCTTGTTTCAAGGTCATTTCCGCAACATTGCACGAGTTGCAGGCACCGTCGCTGGAATGCTTGCGGAATTCTATGGCCACCGATAAGTTTCGGCTTCCCGCTGCACATTACCCCGGAACAAACCGGTGAATTCGCGGGGACGATCCCTCTGAATAGGGAGGGGACCGGTTGGATACACATCCATACAGAGGTGGAGAAATGAAAAGACGTGATTTTCTGAAGGGCGCTGCCGTTACGGCTTCCGCCGTTGGTGCGACGACGCTCGCCGCCCCTGCCATTGCGCAGGGCACGACCGAGATGGCGATCGTTTCGACTTGGCCGCGCGACTTCCCGGGCCTCGGCACCAGCGCCCAGCGCGCCGCCGCCCGCATCGCGGAGCTTTCCGAAGGCCGCATCAACGTGACCTACTTCGCCGCCGGCGAGAAGGTCGGTGCGTTCGACTCGCTCGACGAAGTGGCCGCCGGCAACAGCCAAGCCTATATCGGCGCCGACTATTACTGGAAGGGCAAGCACCCGGCCTGGGCATACTTCACCGCCGTGCCGTTCGGCCTCACCTACGCCGAAATTGACGCGTGGATGAAGTTCGGCGGCGGCAAGGAGCTGCACGAGGAAGTGGCCGGCCAGTTCGGCATTCACCCCATCCAGGTCGGCAATACCGGCGTGCAGATGGGCGGCTGGTTCAACAAGGAAATCGAGACCGCTGACGACCTGAAGGGTCTGAAGATGCGTATTCCGGGCCTCGGCGGCGACGTTCTCGCCAAGCTCGGTGCTTCGCCGGTTTCGCTGCCGGGCGGCCAGATCTACGAAAACCTGGTTTCCGGCTCCATCGACGCCACCGAGTGGGTCGGCCCGTGGAACGACTACTTCCTGAAGTTCTACGAAGCCGCGAAGTACTACTACTATCCGGGCATGCACGAGCCGGGCTCTCAGCTCACCATGGGCATCAATGCCGATTGGTGGGGCGGTCTGTCCAAGGCAGACCAGAACCTCATCACCGCGGCCTGCATGGAAGAAAACGCCATGCAGATGGCCGAGACCAATGCCCGCAACGGTGAGTACCTCACAAAGCTCATCGACGAGCACGGCGTTGAGCTGAAGCAGTTCAGCGACGAGGTCTACGACGCCTTCTACGAAGCTGCCGAGGAAGTCTTCGACGAGACCCGCCAGCACAGCGAACTGGCCGCGAAGGTGCACGACAACTTCGTGAACTTCCGTGCCGACGTTGGCCGCTGGATGCTCGCCGCCGAGGCGACCTACCTGCGCCAGCGCAACCGCGTTTCCGGTGTCAAGCTCTAAGAAAAGTTCGAAAAAGAACGAAGACATACGGGACGGGGCCGGCAGGCCCCGTCCCATCAGTACAATGGAGTTGGGGGGAGCACGCTCGTGACAGCGCTTGACGCGTCGGCGGATACAACGCCGTCCGGTTCCGACATGACGCCACTGGTGACCCGGCTTTTCGGCTGGATCATGCTGGCCGTCATGGTCGCTTTTGTTGCCAATGCCTATCTCACCTACTGGCTTGACCTGCCGGGCGCAAACAACGCGCTGACCGGCAACGGCGGTGCCATGGCCTTTCTCCAGGTCGGCATCTACGTGGCCATGGCCATCTTCGGCGCGCTTTACGTCATGAGCACGCGCTCGCGCACGCTGCGCGAGGATTCGGCACGCATCTCCAACATAAACGTCGTCTTCATCCGTGCCGCCTTCTGGGCCGTGCTTCTGGTGGGGCTGGCGGATGCCTTCATCTCGTTCCTGCGCGTCGAGGGCCTTCTGGAAAGCGTCTTCGGCAGCGACCTCGCCAGTGCGTTCGGGCGCTCGAACTTCCGCGGCACGTTCGTACACATGCCGCTCATCGGCATCTCGATAATCATCGCCTTCTTCACGCGCACGCTCGGCTTCTACTGGCTCGCGCTGCTCGTCGTGATGGCCGAGTTGATCATCGTCATCGGCCGCTTCATCTTTTCCTACGAGCAGGCCTTCATGGCCGACCTGGTGCGCTTCTGGTACGCAGCGCTCTTCCTCTTCGCCAGCGCCTACACTTTGCTGGAAGAAGGCCATGTGCGGGTCGACGTCTTCTATGCCGGCCTCGCCAGCCGTACCAAGGGGTGGCTGAATGCCACCGGGACCCTGATCTTCGGTATTCCGCTTTGCTGGGTCATCCTGATGATCGGCGCCGGCTCGAAGCAGTCGATCATCATCAGCCCGCTGCTCTCCTTCGAGGTGACGCAGGCCGGGTTCGGGATGTACGTCAAATACATGATGGCAGGCTTCCTCGCCGTCTTCGCCATCTCCATGCTCATTCAATTCGTGAGTTACCTGCTGGACGCGGTCGCCGACATCCGCGGCGAACCCGGCGGGCGTGACCACGAAAGCCACGCGACCGCTTAACGCGCCAGCCCGTCAGGATCTTTCATGGAACTTTTCTTCATCCTGGTTCTGATCGTAACGATGGCCTACGCGCTCGGCTCCGGCTATCCGGTCGCCTTCGCGCTTCCAGGCTCTGCGATCCTAACTATCGCGCTGGCCTCGCTGGTCGGCTATTTCGCCACCGGCAGCGTCGACGCCTATTTCACCCATGGCGGACCCGGCCAGTGGCTGAGCGCCGGCGTGACCAACTTCCGCGGCATCTACTGGGAAGCCGAACGCGATACGCTGATCGCCATTCCGCTCTTCGTGTTCATGGGCATCATGCTCCAGCGCTCGAAGATCGCCGAAGACCTTCTCGTCACCATGGCGCAGCTCTTCGGCCCGATCCCCGGTGGCCTTGGCATCTCGGTCGTCTTCGTGGGCGCGCTGCTGGCAGCCACCACCGGCATCGTCGGCGCAACGGTCGTGGCCATGGGCCTGATCTCGCTGCCGGCCATGCTGCGCAACCGCTACTCGCCCGCGCTTGCAACCGGCACCATCGCCGCATCCGGCACGCTCGGGCAGATCATCCCGCCCTCCATCGTGCTCATCATCCTGGCTGACCAGCTCGCCAGCGCCGTCGACCAGGCGAGCACCACCCGGCAGGCGCTCTACAAGGCATCCACCGGCGAAATCTCCATGCCCGCCGACTTCGCGCTGACATCCACCAGCGCGGGCGAAATGTTCCTCGGCGCTCTCGTGCCCGGCCTGCTTCTCGTTGGCCTCTACATGCTGTTCATCCTCGGTTTCGCGCTACTGAAGCCGCACATGGCACCAACCGTGCCGCGCGAAGGCGCCTATGACCGCCGCTTCGCCTGGCAGGTCTTCATCACGCTGGTGCCGCCGCTGGCGCTGATCTTCCTCGTCCTCGGCTCCATCATCATGGGCATCGCGACCGTGAACCAGGCCGGTGCCATCGGTGCCATCGGCGCCATGATCATGGCCGGCTATCGCCTGCGCGACGGCGAGAAGGGGGCCTATACGCCCGCCATCCTCGCCATCATCGCGCTGCTCGCGGTGGGCGTCGTCGTCAGCTTCCACGCCGTCAACATCAAGCGCATCACCACCAGCACCGACGTGCTGGCCCTCGTGGTCGCGCTGATCGCCGTTTCGCTGCTCCTCATCGCGATCTTCTGGAGCGGCTGGCGCACCATGAAGATCGAGGACACGCTGCGCGGCGTGATGATCGAGACCGCGAAGACGACCTCGCTGGTCTTCATCATCCTCATCGGTGCCGCCATGCTGACGGCTGCCTTCCGTGCCTTCGGCGGCGAGGACCTCGTGCGCGAGTTCCTGCAGTCGATGCCCGGCGGCTTCTGGTCGCAATTCGTCATCGTGATGCTGGTGATCTTCATCCTCGGCTTCTTCCTCGACTTCATCGAGATCGCCGTGGTCGTGGTGCCCATCGTCGCGCCGATCCTGCTGGCCGACCCGAGCGCCAACGTCACGGCCGTGTGGCTCGGCGTCATGATCGGCCTGAACATCCAGACCTCGTTCCTGACGCCGCCGTTCGGCTTCGCACTGTTCTATCTTCGCGGCGTCGCGCCCGCGACGGTGCGTACGATCGCGATGTACAAGGGCGTCATCGCCTTCATCGGCCTGCAGTTGATGGCACTCACCATTGTCGGCCTCAACCCGGCGCTGGTGAACTACCTGCCCAACCGCGTCTCTCTGCTGTCGGAAACCGCTCCGCCGCCGAAGAACCCGCGCCTGCAGGTCTGCATGGAAGAGTTCGCGGCCGAGGAATATGCCGAGAACGGCGACGAGATCGCCGCTGCCATCGAGCGCGCCCGTGCACTCGACCTCTCGCTGCTGCCCGAAGACCTCGCCGAAGATCTCACGGAGAGCTTCGACACCGCCGCCGAGGCCATCCCGCAGATGGAGGAAATCCTCGCAGCGCAGCGGGCCATCGACGACGCGACCTACGAGTACAAGCCGCTGCACCGCCAGGTTCGCGGCATCGAGCGTGACGTGCGCCGGCTGGATGCGCGTATCGAGGACCTCGAACTCGTCGTCGTGCGCTCCGGCCCCACTGGCATCTATTCCGCCGAACAGGGCGAGAATGCCAAGGAGCGGATCGCAGACCTGACCGCCCAGAAGGAAGAGCTGGAAGCTGGCATCCCGCCGGAGTGGGATGAAGCCGCCAAGCAGTTCAAGACGCTCCAGCAGGCAGACCAGCGGGCCCGCCTCGCCTATCGCCGTACCACCGACCAGGCGTACGAGCCGGTCGTGGAAGTGCTGCAGGTGATCCGTGCCGGCGATGCGCTCAAGGCACTGCGCAATGACATCGAGGCCCTTCAGGAAGCCCTCGACAAGGACACCGCCGAAGAGTTCGTCGAGAAGGTCTCGGCCGTCCGCTCGATGGTCGGTGACGTGCCCGGCGCAGGTGACGTTCGTGACCCGATCAACGAGGCCCGCAAGGCCATGCGCAGCAGCACGCCGGACAAGGAAACGGCGCGCACGGAACTGGCCAACGCTATGCAGGCGCTCGAGCGCGAGATCGCATGGCGAGAACAGGCCAGCACGGAACTGCTACCGCAGCTCGAGGTCTACAACGCAGCCATTCGCGACACGATCGGCCTGCGTGGGCTCGACCGCCTGCCGCGTGAACAGGCGCTCTACGTCGCCGGCTGCTCCTCGCATCACCGCGATGTCTCGCTGAGCTTCTAACGCAGACCTCATCCGCGTGCCCGCCGCTTGAAATGGCGGCGGGCACGCGCACATAGTCGGCGCCAGATACGCACGCACCGGGTAACCCCATCCATGACGCAAAAGCCGCTCGTCCTCGTTTCAACCGACGTCAAGGACATCGATGGCTACACGTGGCACGCAGCCCCGGTGACCTACATCTCGGCGCTCGCAGGCCAGGCTGCCGTGATGCCGCTGCTGGTGCCTTCGCTCGGCGCATCCGCCGATCTTGAATCGGCCATCGCCTGCTGTGACGGCGTGTTGCTGACAGGCTCGCGCTCCAACGTGCATCCGCCGCTCTACGGCGAGGAGGCGAGCGAAAAGCACGAGCCCTTCGACCGCGACCGCGACGCGACGACTTTCCCGCTGGCGAAGCTCGCCCTTGAAAAGGGCGTGCCGCTCTTCGCCATCTGTCGCGGCCACCAGGAGCTAAATGTGATTCTCGGCGGCACCATTGCCGGCGAGATCCAGGAGCAGGAAGGGCGCATGGACCACCGAGCGCCCCAGTCCACCGACAACGACGAGCGCTTCCGCATTGCCCATCCCGTGCGGACATGCGTCGGCGGCATGCTCCACGACATTCTCGGCACCGAAGAAGTGCGCGTGAACTCACTCCACCGGCAGGCCATCGACAAGCTGGCACCGGGGCTCGAGGTCGAGGCCACCGCCGAGGACGGCACCATCGAGGCGACCAGCGTAAAGGGCGCAAAGGCATTCGCGATGTCCGTCCAGTGGCATCCGGAATACTGGGCCGGCAGCGACGACGTTTCGCGCAAGCTGTTCGAGGCCTTCGGCGATGCGTGCCGCAAGTACCGCGCAGCCCGCATGCTGCGCGACTAGGCAAGGCTCAGCTCAACACTTCAGGAAATCGGCAACGTCGGCCAGTTGCTCGCCGCGCGCTGCGAAGCTGCCGGGCAGGCGCTCGTCCGGCTGACCGGTGCGGTTGAGCCAGATCACGTTGAATCCGAAATGCGCCGCCGCGTGCGCATCCCAGCCGTTGGAGGAGACGAACAGCACGTTGTCCGGCTTCACGTCCATCTGTTCGCGGACCATCTCGTAGACGCTGTTATGCGGCTTGTTGACCTTGATCGCGTCGACCGAAATCACGTGGTCGAGATGCGGTCCCAGGCCCGACGCCTGAACGCCGGAGGAGAGCATCGGCGTGCAGCCGTTCGACAGGATCGCCGTCGCGCGCCCGCTGGCCTTCAGCCGCTGCAACGTGTCCACCGCGTCCGGGTAGGCGTCGATGTTGTTGTAGAGGTCGAGGAGCCGCGAACGCAGGTCGGCATCCTTCATGCCGTTGGCTTCCATCGCGAAATCCAGCGCATCCGCCGTCACCTCGCGGAAGTCCTTGTAGGCGCCCATCAGGCTGCGCAGCCAAGTGTAATTCAACTGCTTGTCGCGCCACGTCTGCGAGAAGGCCGGCCACTTGTCGCCGATTTCATCGGCAAACCGCCGCGCCGGCCCGTTCACGTCGAACAGCGTGCCATATGCGTCGAACACGCAAGCCCTGATATCCAGTGTCATCGGTTCCCCCTTCCCTTCACATTGTTTTGCGCAGGGTTCCAAATCCGCAGCGTTGGAGCAACTATGCAGGGGGCAAGACGCACATGACGAGGCAAGAATGAGCGACCACGATCACGATGCGGCGAGCGCCGGGCATCACCATCATCACGGCCACGACCACTCCGAACTCGACGAGATGGAGCTGCGCGTGCGCACGCTCGAATCCCTGCTGTTCGAGAAGGGTTATGTCGACCCGCCCGCGCTGGACGCGCTGATCGAGACCTACGAGACCAAGGTCGGCCCGCGCAACGGCGCTGCCGTCGTTGCCCGCGCCTGGGCTGAACCCGAGTTTATGGAACAGCTTCGCACCGACGCGACCGCGGCCATCTCGTCCATGGGCTTCACCGGGCGGCAGGGGGAACACATGGTCGCGGTCGAGAACACCCCCGACACCCACAACATGGTCGTGTGCACGCTTTGCTCCTGCTACCCGTGGACGGTGCTGGGCCTGCCGCCTGTCTGGTACAAGACGCCGGCCTACCGCTCCCGCGCCATTTCGCAGCCGCGCGACGTTCTCGGCGAATTCGGCGTCACCCTGCCTGAGGCCACCAAGGTGCGCGTCTGGGATTCAACCGCAGAGACCCGCTACCTCGTCGTGCCGATGCGCCCCGACGGCACCGATGGCATGAGCGCGGACGACCTCGCCTGCCTCGTGACCCGTGATTCCATGATCGGCACGGGGCTGGCGCTGACACCGGATGAAGCCCGCGCCCAGGGACGGCTCGCATGAACGGCCCGCATGATCTCGGCGGTGCGGACGGCTTCGGCCCGCTGCCGCTGGAAGACAACGAACCGCTGTTCCACGGCGAATGGGAAAAGCGCGTTCTCGCGCTGACGCTCGCCATGGGCGCGACCGGGGCCTGGAATCTCGACATGTCGCGCCACGCGCGCGAGCGCACCCCGCCGGCGCAATATCTCTCCTCCAGCTACTACCAGATCTGGTTCGAGGGCCTGACCCGGCTGATGCGCGAGCGTGGGCTGGCGACACCCGAGGAACTCGCGACCGGAAAGGCCAGTCAACCGCCTGCGCAGCTCAAGCGCGTGCTGAAAGCCGATGACGTCGCCCGCGTGCTGGCCGCAGGCGGTCCGTGCGACCGCGAGACGAGCACGAGGCCTGTCTACGCCGTCGGCGATATCGTTCGCGCAGCCCTCGTCAATCCGAAGGGGCACACCCGCCTGCCGCGCTATGTGCGCGGACATACAGGCGTCATCGAACGCGTGCATGGATGCCACGTCTTTCCCGATGCCAATGCCCACGGCGAAGGCGAACAGCCGCAATGGCTCTACGGCGTCAGCTTCGATGCCGGGGCGATCTTCGGTCCCGGGCGGGCCGGCGACACGATCCACGTGGACATGTGGGAGCCCTATCTTGAGCGCGCCTGAAGAGAGCATCAGCCAAAGCCCCGGCATCGCCCGCGATGCGGACGGGCCGGTCTTCGCCGAACCGTGGGAGGCGAAGGCCTTCGCGCTGGCCGTGACCTGCCACGAGCGCGGACTGTTCGACTGGCCGACCTGGGCGCAGACGCTGGGCGCGACCATCAAGGCTCAGCCGGACCTGCCCTACTACCGGCAATGGCTGGCTGCGCTGGAAACCCTGCTGGCGGAGACCGGCACCATTGGCGTGGACGAGCGGCTGGAGCGCATCGACGCGTGGGACCGCGCCGCCCGCGCCACGCCGCACGGCGAACCCATCGAGCTTGGCCGCGATCTCCTCGAGAGCCACCATGACTGAGCCTGCCCTCGAAACCCGTGACCTCGGCTCGGTTGCTGAACCGCTGCTCGTCTTCGGGGGCGTCTATTCCAACCTCGAAGCCTTCGAGGCAATCGAGAAGGTCGCCCGCGAACGCGGCATCCCCGCTTCGCACATGGTCCACACCGGCGACATCATCGCCTATGGCGCGGACCCGGCTGAATGCGCGGGCAAGCTGCATGATCTCGGCTGCCCCGCGATCAAGGGCAATGTCGAGCAGCAATTGTTCGATGGCGCGATCGACTGCGGCTGCGGCTTTGACGAGGGCACCGGCTGCGACCTGCTGTCGGTGCAATGGTACGCTTTCGCGAAGTCACGCGTCAGCGACGCGCTGTGCCGCTGGATGGGCACCCTGCCCGATCACCTGACCCTGTCTATGGGCGGCGTCTCGATCCGCGTCGTCCACGGCACCCCGTCACAGGTGAACCGCTTCCTCTATGGACCGGAGCCGGAGGCCGAGTTCACCGGCGAACTGGACAACGTGACCGAGGACCTCATCATCGGCGGGCACAGCGGCTTCCCGTTCTTTCGCCGGTTCGGCGCACGCGGCTGGCTCAACACGGGGGCGGCGGGCATCCCCGCTGACGATGGCACGGCGCGCGGCTGGTACGCGGTACTGACGCCTGCGGACGGCGGCGTGGAGATCGCGCTTCACGGCCTCGAATACGACCATGAACAAACCATCGCGAAGCTGCGGGCGGCAGGCCTGCCGGAACCTTATGCCGTCGCCATGCAAGGCGGGCCGGTACCCAACCGGGACACGCTGCCGCAAGCCTTGCAGGCCCGCGCCGGCAAGCGGCTGGATTTTGCTGTCGAGAAAATGAAGGCGCGGACGCTGGCATCGGCCTCCTGAACGATTGCCGTCCTGAAGTCGGGGCTTAAACCAGCCCGTTGCGCACCAGCGCCCCGGCGAAGAACACCAGCCCGAACAGCAGCACGAAGGCACCGGCACCAAGCTCGATGGCAAACGCGATCGTCGCCGCCGTTTCCGGTGAACGCGACAGGCGCTCGACGAGATTGCGCGCGCCGAGCGCAGACGTAGCGATGGCCGCCGTGATGCCGCCGGTGCCGACCGCCATAGCCACAGTCCCTGCGATGCCGAGCGCGAACATGCCCTGCGCAAAGCAGAACACGAGCAGGATCAGCGCGCCGCTGCATGGCCTGATGCCGACCGCCATGATCGCGCCCCATGCCGCCTTCCAGCTCAGGGGCTGCGCCATGTCATCGATGTCGGGCGCATGGGTGTGGCCGCAACAGGACCCGTCAGCCAAGTGCACGTGGTCATGCCCGTGGTGAGGCACCGGCCCGCCCGCACCTGCGGTCGCCATGACGGCCTGCGGGCGCAGGCCAACGGCGCGCCACACGAGCCACGCGCCGATGGCGATGATGAGCACGTAGCTCAGCAGTTCGAGGATGCCGCTTGCCCGCGTCATGCTGGCGCTCGTCATGCGCAGGATCAACGTCATCACGCCGACAATGGTGATGGCTGACACGGCCTGCAGCATGGCCGCGAGGAAAGCGATCAGCGCACCGCGCCGCGCCGTCTCCCGGTTGGCCAGTACGTAGGACGAGATCACCGCCTTGCCGTGCCCAGGGCCTGCGGCATGGAGCACACCGTAGATGAAGGCGAAGGCCAGCACCGTGAAGGCTGCCATGGGGTTGGTGCGGGTCTCGGTCACCGCCGCAGTCACCATCTGGTAAAACCGCGATTGCTGCGCCGCGACCCAGCCGAGGAAGCCGGAGAACAGACCGCCTTCGTTCGGGTTGAACCCCTGCTCGACAGGCGCAACGCCGAACGGCGTGCCGCTTGGCTTGATCTCGCGCGGCGCGGGCGCGGCGGTCGCGACCACCGTGCCGCAGGTGACGATCAGCTTGTTCTCGATGTCGGACACCAGGCCCAGATATTCTTCCGGCAGGTCCCGCATCTCGGCGGGAAGCTCGGACAGCTTGGCCTGCGCCTCGGCATCCATGGGCTTGGGCCGCTGCACCTTCAGGGAGCAATCGTCCGGCGCGTTGATCAGCTCGGCGGTGTTCGTCTCCGCCAGCTTGAAGGCGACGAAATATTCCGGGTCGTAGATGTCGATATCGACGCGCTTGTTGCGCGCGTCGTAGGGCGTTTCCAGCGGCAGCGTGTAGTGCAGCGTCAGTTCGCCGTTGACCGAGCGTTCGAGGTGGTAGTCCTTCGGCGCGGCATAGGGCGGCTCGTCGTTGCCGGAAAAGACGAAGGTGAAGAAGTCGAATTCCTTCAGGGATTCCGCGTTGACCTTCGCAAGCGGCTGCAGTTCCTCGTCCGAGTACCGCCCGTCACCGTTCGCATCGAGCCCTTCGACAGCATAGATGCTGAACGGCAGGTCGAACTCCCACACATGGCGGATTTCCGTGATCGCGCCATCGCCGTTGAAGACGATCTGGCTCTTCGACGTCACGAAGACATGCGGATGCGCCAGCGCGGTCCCCACCGTGGCGACGACCGCCAGCAGGGCTGCGAAAACCAGAAACCGAACCGATCCGTGCCGCTTCATCATGGCGCGCACGTTACCCTGATTTGCGCCGGAATGAAGGCATCCGAAGTTCTATTCTTCGAGTTTCGGCTTCCAGCGCGACAGCAGCGCCGCATTCGACACGACCGACACCGAACTCATCGCCATCGCCGCCCCGGCAACCGCAGGTGTCAGCAGCCCGAGTGCTGCCAGCGGAATGCCGACCACGTTGTAGACGAAGGCCCAGAACAGGTTCTGCCGGATCTTCGACAGCGTCCGCTTCGCGATGTCGCAGGTCGCCGGCACCAGCCGCAGGTCGGAGCGCATCAGCGCGATGTCGGCGGTTTCCAGCGCAACGTCACTGCCCGATCCCATGGCGATCCCGACATCCGCTGTCGCCAGCGCCGGGGCGTCGTTGATCCCGTCGCCGACCATCGCAACCGTCTTCCCCTCGCCCTGCAGGCGGGCGATCTCGCGCGACTTGCCGTCGGGCTTCATCCGGGCGGCGAAGTCCGCAACGCCGGTTTCCGACGCGACGATCCGCGCGGCGTCCTCTAGGTCGCCGGTCAGCATCCTTGTGCGGATGTTGCGCGCCGCCAGTTGCGCCATGGCGCTTGCAGCTTCCGCGCGCGGCTGGTCCCGCAAACCGATCAGGCCGATGAAGACACCATCCCGCGCCACGGCGACCGGCGTTGCAGCCGGATCGTTCAGCCGGGATGCCACACCCGGTATGCCGCGTTCGACGAGGAAATCCGGCTGTCCGGCAATGATCGCCTGCCCCCCGACGCGGCCTTCGACACCCTTGCCGGGGGCAGCCGAGACATCGCTTGCTTCTGCAAGGCCCAGTCCGCGTGCCTCGGCTTCGTCCAGAAGTCCGCGTGCCAGCGGGTGCGCATTGCCCTGCTGGATGGCTGCCGCCAGCCCGACGAGGTCGTCCTCGCTGACGCCGCTCGGCTGAATGGTCGCCACGCGCGGCTCGCCGAGCGTCAGGGTGCCGGTCTTGTCGAAGACGAACGTGTCGGCACGCGCCACGGCTTCCAGCGCCTCGATGTCGCGCACGAGGATGCCCGAACGCGCCGCAGCGCCGGTACCGGCCAACAGCGCCGTGGGTGCCGCAAGGCCGAGCGCGCAGGGGCACGCGATGACGAGGACGGAGACGGCGGCAACCAGTGCCGTCTCGAATGTGCCGCCGACGATCAGCCAACCGGCAAACGTGATGACGGCCAGCACGAGAACGGCGGGCACGAACACGCCCGCTATCCGGTCCACCAGCTTCTGGACCGGTGCCTTGCCCGATTGCGCGGCCTCGACCATGCGCAACATGCGCGCGATCGTCGTGTCTTCGCCGGTGGCGGTTACGTCGATCACCAGCCGCCCGTTGCCGTTGACCGTGCCTTCCACGACGCGCGCGCCGGTTTCCTTGAGGACGGGGTGGCTCTCGCCGGTGACGAGCGACTCGTCGACCTCCGAAACGCCGGACGACACGACACCGTCGACGGGAATGCGCGCGCCCGGCGCGACCGCGACCTGCATGCCGGTGACGAGATCGCCGACCGCGACCTCGCGCTCGTGGCCGTTTTCGATCACGCGCGCACTCTGCGGGCGCAGCGAGGCAAGCGCGCGAATGGCATCACCCGCTCTCGCCTTGGCTCGCGTTTCCAGAACCTTGCCGAAAAGCACCAGCGTCAGGATGACGGCCGCCCCCTCGAAATAGAGGTGGCCGCGCGCGCCCGCGCCCTGCATGACAACCAGCACGAGGCTGTAGCCCCACGCGGCGGTGGTCCCCACCGCGACGAGCGTGTCCATGGTGAAGCTGCCGGTCTTCAGCGCCTTCCATGCGCCGCGATAGAAGCGCGCGCCAACGGCAAACTGAACGATGGTACCGAGTACCGCTTCCACGAAAACCGGCAGGTGCCACGCCTGCCCGGCAACCATGCCGATCATCGGCACCACCAGCGGCAGGGTCAGCAGCGTGGCGATGACCAGCAGCACGACTTCGCGGCGCATCTTGCCACGCGCTTCCGTCTCGGCGCGCTCACGTGCCCGGGCGCGCTCAGCCGCGTCCTTGCTGCGGGGCCGGGCGGTATAGCCGGCCTCCTGAACCGCTTGCGCCAGTGCGTCACCGGCATCGCTGCGGTCGCCCGCGTAGCGAATGTCGGCGCGCGCCAGCGCGAGGTTGATGTTGGCTTCCTGCACGCCGGGAACGGCGGCAAGCGCCTTTTCCACCCGCGAGACGCAGCCCGCGCAGCTCATGCCGTCCACGTCGAGCGTGATCTGGCGTGTGGCGTCCGCCGATGTGCCTTGGGGGGTCGCGATTGTTTCGTCGCGCTTCATCGATCTGGCTCCTGATCTGCCTGTTGGACGACAGATAGGGCTTCCAGTAACTGGAAGGTCAAGAGGTGGTCAGTCGGTGAGGCGGTCGAGATCGAAGGTGGAGATTTCGGCGATCAGTGTCGCGAGCCGTTTCGCCTGGTGGTCGGCGATGGCCGCGCCCTTCTCCGCCGTCGCGGCTGCCGCGTTTCCCACCGCGCCGCTGGCGTTGAGGTCGCCCGTCGCCCAGGCGAACCCGGTCGGCCCGTTGCCGCGAAGAATCTCGAACTCGCTCTCCATGGCTTGTGCCGAGGACATGAAGTTGTCCGCCGCGTCCATGTTCACGAGGTCCGGGCGCAGGTGCAGCATCAGCGACGTCTCGATGTCGCCGCCATGGATGCCGAAGCGCGCTTCATCCGGGTCGATCACCCCGTCCGGCAAACCCATCCGCATGAAGCTCGTCGGCACGACGAACATGTCCGCATCCATGCGCAATTGCCGCGCGGCGATGCCCATGCTTTCCGAGTTGCCGCCGTGGGAGGACAGGATCAGCAGCCGGCGGATACCCGATGCCGCGATCCCGTGACCGATCTCGACCAGCGTGTCGGTGAGCGTGCGTGCGTCGAGCGACAATGTGCCCGCGAAACGCTCGTGCTCGTCGCTCTTGCCAACCGGCAGGCAGGGACACGACAGCACGTCACACGCCCCGCCCCACAGGGCCTGAACCCGGTCGAGCAGCATGTCGTTGAGGATCAGGTCCGTGCCGAACGGCAGGTGCGGGCCATGCTGCTCCACCGCCGCGACCGGCAGGATCGCGACCGCCGAGGCAAGGTCGATCCGCTCAAGGTCCGCGCGTCCCGTCTCGCTCCACCGGCGCCACTTGCCGCGCTTCTGACCGTCTGTGCTCATGTCTCTTCCGGCTTTCCTCGCCAATGTCGGGCGCACGCTACCGGCGGCACCGCGTCTCTGGCAATCCTTCACCGCCCGGTTTACCTGTTGAGGATGAACGCCCCACCGCCACCCGCGCGCGCCGACGCAGGCCAGACGGCCCTTCGCCTCGATGATGTCGAGGTGACGTTCGACGGCGAGGTGACCGCACTGAAGCACCTCGACCTGACCGTGCGGACCGGCGAATTCCTCACGCTCCTGGGCGCATCGGGAACAGGCAAGTCCACCATCCTGCGGCTGATGGCGGGCCTGCTGGCTCCGACTTCCGGCACCATCGAACGCGACGCGGACATTTCCCGGCGCGGCGGCACGGCGATGGTCTTCCAGGATGCCGCCCTGATGGACTGGGCAAGCGTGCGCGACAATGTCTGGCTACCGCTGCGCTTTGCCGGTGTCTCTCGCCGCGATGCGACGCCAGAGATCGATGCCGCGCTGGAAACGGTCGGGCTGTCGAACCGTGCCGACGCGCTGCCGAAAGAGCTTTCCGGCGGCATGGCGATGCGCGTCTCCATTGCCCGCGCACTCGTCACCCGCCCCCGCCTGTTGCTGCTGGACGAACCCTTCGGCGCGCTGGACGAGATGACGCGTTTCCGCCTCAACGATGAGATCCTCGACCTGTGGCAGACGCGCGGACTGACGGTGGTCCTCGTCACGCATTCCGTGTTCGAGGCCGCCTTCATGTCGCAGCGCGTCGCGATCCTGTCCGGCAGCCCGGCAAACGTCAGCACCACCATCGATTTGCCGGACGTGGTCCGCGACGCGACCTATCGGGAAAGCGCCGAATACCTGAATGTTGCGCGAAAACTGTCCCAAACACTCGCAAATCCGTGACGATCTCAAGTTTTTGACCGTTACGGTATTTGACCCGAGGGGCTGAACAGTCCACACTTTACGTGTCGGCATTCAAGGTCCGGCTGACCCGAGGGGGACGGGGCTGCCATGAAGAGCTGGTACGAGGACTCTTTGAGTTATCAGCTGTTGCGCGCTGCACGGCTGCACCGTACGCGCGCGGCAAGTTACCTGGCCGAAATCGGCATCCATCCCGGACAGGAAACGGTTCTGCTGTCGCTGGCCGACAATGACGGCCAGTCCATGACGGCCTTGTCCGTTGCACTTGGCGTCAAGCCGCCGACCATCACCAAGATGATCGCCCGCATGGGAACGCAAGGGTTGCTGACGCGCTCGACCGCCGAACAGGACAAGCGCAGCTTCACCGTCACGCTCACCGACCTTGGCCGCGAGAAGGCAACCAGCCTCAAGAAGCTGTGGAAGCGGCTCGAAAAGGAAGCTATGAGCGGTCTGGAAGAACGTGACCGCAAACGGTTTTCGAAGCTGCTCGGCCAGGTGTCGACAAATCTGGCCGCGCCCGAAGCCTGAAGGCCCTGGAGCTGCATCAATTGCTCGACACGATCGACGGTTTCGACCGCATCGGCGATGAGAACGCCTTTGCCGTCCTCGCCCGCGCAACCGCCCTTGGCGACAAGGGCATGGACATCATCAATCTCGGCATCGGCCAGCCGGATTTCCCGACCCCGCCGCACATCGTCGAGGCCGCCGTCCGCTCGCTGCGCGACGGCCACCACGGTTACACGGCCGCCAACGGCATCGCACCGCTGCGCGCCGCCGTCTGCGCCGACCTGCACCGGCGGCTGTCTGTCGAGGTTGACCCCGACAACGTGATGATCGTGCCGGGCGGCAAGGTGACGATGTTCGCCGCGATCCTGATGTTCGGCCAGCCCGGCGTCGAGATCATGTATCCAGACCCCGGCTTCCCGATCTATCGCTCGATGATCGAGTTCACCGGCGCAAAGCCCGTCCCGATCCCCATGCGCGAGGAAAGCGGCTTCGCGTTTTCGGCGGATGAAACCCTGTCGCTCATCACGAACAAGACCCGGCTGATCATCCTGAACTCGCCGGCAAACCCCACCGGCGGTGTCACGCCGCCGGAAGAAATCGACGCGCTCGTTGCCGGGCTTGAGGCGCACCCGAACGTTGCTATCCTGTCCGACGAGATCTACGGCCAGATGACCTATGACGGGCTGGAACACCGCAGCCTGCTGACCTATCCGCAGCTGCGCGACCGGCTGATCCTGCTCGACGGCTGGTCCAAGACCTACGCGATGACAGGCTGGCGGCTCGGCTATTCGGTCTGGCCGGATGCACTGGCCGACAAGGCGCGCAAGCTGGCGGTCAACTCGTGGTCCTGCGTGAACGCCACCGCCCAGCACGGCGGGTTGGCCGCGCTGGAAGGCCCGCAGGACTGCGTGTCGGAAATGATGGCAGCGTTCGAGCGCCGCCGTGCGCTCGTCGTCGAGCGGCTTAACGCCTTGCCGGGCGTCACCTGTGCCACGCCGGGCGGCGCGTTCTATGCGTTCCCCAACGTCTCGGCACTGGGAACACCCGCCAAGCGGCTGGCATCCGACCTGCTGGAAAAGACCGGCGTTGCGACAATCGGCGGCCCGGATTTCGGCACGCTGGGCGAAGGCTACCTGCGGGTCTCCTACGCCAACTCCGAAAGCCGGATCGCCGAGGCCATGGACCGGTTCGAGGCTTTCCTGAACGAACGCGGCTAGACGGTCTCGCGCGCCGCGCCGATCGTCTCGTCGAGGCTCTCTTTCAGGGCCGGGTCGATGTTGAGCCGGGCGGCCAGCATGTCGAGATAGGCGCGCTCCGCCGGATGGTCGATGTCCACCGCCACGCTGGAGGCGGTGTAGAGCTCCATCGCGACTTCCGGGCTGGTGGCGGCCTTCACGACCTTGTCCACGTCGAGCGGCGCGCGGATTTCCCGGATGACGAATTCCAGCTCCTCCTCGCCGAGGCCGAGCGTATCGACCTTGCCGATGATGCGGGAGCGTTCCTCGTCATCGATGTGCCCGTCGGCCTTGGCGGCCTGGATCATCGCGACGATGAGCGACTGCGCACGATCCTGCTCGTGGCCGCGATCCGGGATGAAGTCAGTGTCTTCCGGCGGCAGCATCACCGGCTCTCCGCCGGGGCGCTGATTGCCGTTCTGCTTGGCCTGCCAGTCCTGGTAGGCCTTGTAGGCAAGGCCCGCGACGGCGGCCATGCCGCCATATTTCAGCGCCTTGCCGCCCAGCTTGCGGCCCGTCTTGGTGCCCAGCAGCAGCGAGGCGATGCCGCCTGCGATGGCCGTTGCGGCGAGCGGGTTGTTCTGCGCGCGCGTCTTGAGGTCGTTGGCGTGACGCTCCACGCGCTGCGAGGTGTCCGCTCCCAGGTACTGGTCGAGCAGGGCCTTGGCATCGATCATTGTCGCAATCCTGACGTTGCATGGCTGAAGGTCGAAGTGACCTTCAGCTATGTGTGCAACGCCCCCATAACAAGGGTCATGGGCCTGCGATGGTTGACGATTTTCCTCAGCGCGTGACGAGTTCCGGTCCCATCAGCGCGTAGGGCAGCGTGATGGAGATGGCCGGGACGTAGGTCACCAGGATCAGGAACACGAACAGCACCGCCACGAAGGGCGCCGCGGCCCGCACGACCTGAACGAGGCTCATGCCGGTGATGCCCGATGTCACGAACAGGTTCAGCCCGATCGGCGGGGTGATCATGCCGATTTCCATGTTCACCACCATGATGATGCCAAGGTGGACCGGGTCGACGCCGAGCTGCATGGCGATGGGGAACACCACCGGCGCAACGATCAGCAGTAGGCCCGACGGCTCCATGAACTGCCCGCCGAGCAGCAGCAGCACGTTGACGGCGATCAGGAACGTGAACCAGTTGAAACCGTAGTCGAGCATCAGCGCGGTGATGGCGTCCGGGATGCGCTCCGAGGTCAGCACGTGGGCAAACAGCAGCGCGTTGACGATGATGAACATCAGCATCAGCGTCGTCTTGGCCGCGTCCACCAGCACCTTGCGGGTTTCGTCGTGGAAGAAGGTGCGGAAGGAATTGCGCCCCATCAGGCCGAGGTTGCGCCACCAGATCGGAAAGCCCGACGACAGGTACCCGAGCAGGTTGCCGCCGTCACCGCGCCACAGGGCGTAGGCGATCATGATGCCGAGCGACAGCACGAGGCCGACCAGCGCGCGCGAGGTCGCCGTCACGTTTTCCCAGTCCGCCGTGACGAAGAAGGTCAAGATCATCCACACGAAGAAGAACGAGATGGCATAGACCGTCGCGGAGAACCCGACGCGGGCACGCCGGCTGTCGGTGTCCTCTACCCACGCGATGCCCTTCATCGGGCCCATGTCGCGGTAGACGAACAGCGACACGAGGAAGGCATATACAGCCGCCACGGCAGCGGCTTCCGTCGGCGTGAAGACGCCGCCATAGATGCCGCCGATGATGATGATGATGAGGAAGAGACCCCAGCCGGCCTGCTTGCCGCCCTCGATGATCTCGTGGAAGCCCTTCCACTCCTCGGCCGGCAGGTTGCGGCGGCGCGCGATGATGTAGATCGCGCCCATCAGCATGGCACCGGCAACGATGCCCGGCACGACACCGGCGAGGAACATGCGCCCGACCGAAACGTCGGTCGCTGCCGAGTACACGACCATCACGATGGACGGCGGGATCAGGATGCCGAGCGTGCCGGCATTGGCGATGATGCCGGCCGCGAAATCCTTGCTGTACCCGACCTGCCGCATGCCGGCGATTGCAATTGTGCCGATGGCGACCACGGTTGCGGGCGAAGAGCCGGAGAGGGCTGCGAACATCATGCAGGCGAGCACGCTCGCCATGGCGAGGCCGCCACGGAAATGCCCGACGGTCGCGATGGCGAACCGGATGATGCGCCGTGCCACGCCGCCCGTCGACATGAAGGCCGAGGCCAGGATGAAGAACGGGATCGCCAGCAGGGTGTAGTTCTGCGAGGCGGTGAACAGCTGCAACGCCACCGACGACATGGAGTCGTTGGAGAAGTACGCGATCACCATGATGGAGGACAGGCCGAGCGACACGGCCACCGGTGCGCCGAGGAACAGAAGCCCCAGCACCATTCCGAAAAGGACTGCGATTTCCATGGGACTTAAGCCTTCATCTCGTCGCCGAGATCGTCCTTGTGTTCGGCCACAAGGTCTTCGGCTTCATGTCCGGCGATCACCAGCTCGCGCTCGCCCTTCCAGATTGCCACGATCGCCTGCAGGCTGCGGAACACCAGCAGCGCAAGCCCGATCGGCAGCATGAGATAGGCAACCCAGCGCTGGACCCGTTCCTGGCCCGTGAGAGGTTGCAGGAATTCCGGCCACTTCAGTTCGTCGAGGCCGGTACCCCGCTCGAACATGAACGTCCAGTAGCCGACAGCGCCGGTCTGCCGCCAGTTGGTCGACAGGTCCGCGCCGAAGAGGTTCAGCCAGGATGCGTTGAGCAGGATCGCCGCGTAGAGGAACACCGCGATTGCGCCGATCAGCGCGACCCCGCGGAACACGGTGGCGGGCAGCAGGCGGATAACGGCATCGACGCCGAGATGCGAGCCGATCTTGATGCCGTAGCTCATCCCGAACAGGATCAGCCAGGCGAAGGCGACACGCTGGAATTCGAGGGCACCCTGCATGCCGGTGTTGAAACCGTAGCGCAGGATGACCTGCACGAAGGCAACGAGGGTAATGATCGCCAGCAGGGCGGCAACCACGGTCTCCTCGAACTTGGCGACAGCCTCGGGGCGCTTGCGCTCCCAGGCCCACAAGCCAAGGACGATGAGGAGCAGAGCCAGGTATGGCCAGATGATGGCCCAGTTGATCGACATCGAAATCCCCCCGGATTCCGGGCTCCTCCGGCGCGCGTGAGCCCCGCCGCGGTCCCGTTATGGATCCGGGCAGCGCACCGCGCCACCCGGACCGGTCGTCTCGATTAAAGCAGGATCAGTTGGTGCCGTTTGCAGAAACGGCCGCGTCGATCAGGTCCTTGCCGATGTCGCCTTCGAACTGGCTCCAGACCGGCTTCATCGCGGAGACCCACGCTTCGCGCTGGCTGGCATCGAGTTCACGGATCTCGCCGCCGGCGTCCAGGATGTTCTGGCGGTTCTTGGATTCGGTCTCGCCCACGGCGTCGTTCGCGGCCTGCGTGACTTCGTCGACGATCGTCACAAACTGATCGCGAACCGCCGGCTCAAGCCCGTCCAGCCACTCCTTGGAGGTGACGAGCAGGTAAGCGAGAACCTGGTGGTTTGTCTCGGTGATGCCGTCCTGAACTTCGAAGAACTTCTGGGTGTAGATGTTCGACCAGGTGTTCTCCTGTCCGTCGACAACGCCGGTCTGCAGCGCGCCGTAGACTTCCTTGAAGGCGAGCTTCTGAGCGGACGCGCCCATCGCCTCGATCATCGCGACCGCGACGTCGGAGGTCTGCACGCGGAACTTCAGGCCGTTGGCATCTTCAGGCACCAGCAGCGGCTTCTTGGCCGAGAACTGCTTCAGGCCCGACAGCCAGTAACCAAGGCCAGTATAGCCTTCGCCTTCCATGGCCTTGAGCATGCCCTTGCCGGAGTCGGAGTTGTTGAAGGTGTTGACCGCGCCGAGGCTGGAGAACAGGAACGGCAGGTCGAACAGACGATACTTGAGCGTATACGCCTCGAACTTCGACAGCGACGGAGCGGCAAGCTGCACGTCGCCGAGCAGCAGGGCTTCCAGCACCTTGTCGTCGTCATACAGCGTGGAGTTCGCGAAGACCTCCATGCAGGCGGTGCCGTTCATTTCCTCGTTCACGCGCTCGGCGAGCATCGTTGCGGCATCACCCTTGGGGTGGCCGGTCGCGGCGACAACGTGACTGAACTTGATGACCATCTCGCCGTCGTCGCAATTCGCGAGGGCAGACGAGGCAGAGAAGGTGAGCGCGACCGCAGCAGCGGCCCCGAGAATCCGTTTCATAGATGTTCCTCCCAATCAGGACGATACCCGGCTGATCCGGGTCATTCATTGCGGCGCACGTATGGGGGCGCCGCGTGGGAGGGATTCTAACACGGGCGCAAGGGCAGCCGGATACGGCGTAAAATCCACTGTTTTAACAAAAGCTTAACGCCGAAAACGCGCCCCGCACTCGCGGTCGAATGTGTCGAAATCCCTACACGATCATGGCCGAAATGTGTGGAAACCTACACATCGCCCGGATCGTCCGCGGAGATGCCGTGCTTGCGCATCTTGTCGTAGAGCGTCTTTCGAGACACCCGCAGCGCCTCGTAAGTCGGCTTGATACGGCCTTCATTGGCCGACAGCGACCGGGCGATGACGGCACGCTCGAACGCACCGACCTGCTCGGCAAGGGTGCCGTCGCCGAAGAAGCGTTCCGCGTCTCCCTCGCCGGCGAGGTCTTCCGGTTTCAGGACACCAAGCACCAGCCTGTCGGCGATGTTGCGCAACTCGCGCACGTTGCCCGGCCAGTCCGCCGCCGACAGCGCCGTCAGCACCGCCGGCGGGATATCGGGAATCTCGCGGCGGTAGCGGGCGCGGGCCTTGCGCATCAGGTGGTGCAGCAGCAGGGGGATGTCGCCGCGCCGCGCCGAGAGCGGCGGCACCGCGATCGTCACCACGTTCAGCCGGTAGTAGAGGTCTTCGCGAAATCCGCCCGCCTCGCTCAGCTTCTGCAGGTCTGCCTTGGACGCGGCAAGAAAGCGCAGGTCCAGCGCGACGGTCTTGTTGGAGCCGAGCTTTTCCAGCGAACGGGTCTCGATTACCCGCAGCAGCTTCGCCTGCAGGTCGAGCGGCATGGAGTCGATTTCATCCAGCAGCACCGTGCCGCCATTTGCGTGTTCGAGCTTGCCGATGCGCATCTCGCGCGCGCCGTTGAAGGCCCCGGCGAGATGCCCGAACAGTTCCGATTCGATGAGCTGCGCCGGCAATGCCGCACAGTTGAGCGCCACGAACGGCTTGGCGGCACGCGGCCCCGTATCGTGCAGCGCGCGCGCGACGACATCCTTGCCGACGCCCGTTTCGCCAAGGATCAGCACGTCCGCGTCACTCGCCGCCACCATGGACACCTGCTTGCGCAGGTCCACCGCGATGGGCGAGCGCCCGACGATCCGCTCCTCCAGCCCAGTGACGCCGGAAAGCTGTTCGCGCAGCGTCCTGTTCTCCAGCATCAGCCTGCGCCGCTCCAGCGCGCGGGCGACCACTGCTTCCAGTTCCGACGTCGGGAAAGGCTTCTCGATGAAGTCGTAGGCACCCGCCTTCATGGACTCGACCGCCAGCGACACGTCGCCATGCCCGGTGATGAGCACGACGGGTATCGACGCATCGATCTCCAGGGCAGCCTTCATCACCGCACTGCCGTCCATGCCGGGCAGGCGAATGTCGCTGATGAGCGCGCCGGCAAAACCCGGCGTGATGTGTTCGAGCGCCGGCTCGCCCCGGTTGAAGGCTGCGACCCGGAAACCTGCAAGTTCCAGCCCCTGCGCCAGCGTCAGCCGCAGGTCGTCATCATCGTCCACCAGCAGGATTTCCGGATCGCTGCTCATTGCGCTGCCTCGCTCACCGCATCGGCCAGCGGCACGCGCACCGTAAAGCACGCACCGCCTTCAGGCGGGTTCATGACAGCGATGGAGCCGGAGAAATCCTTGATGATGTTGAAGGTGATGGAAAGCCCCAGGCCAAGGCCTTCGCCGCCTTCCTTGGTGGTCACGAACGGATCGAACACGGCTTCCATCGGCGCAACGGAAACGCCAGAGCCATTGTCGCGCACGGTGAGCAACCCGTCGCCACCCTCGTCGCGGATGTCCACCTCCACGTGACCGCCGCCTTCGGGGTGCGCGGCGAGCGCCGCATCAATGGCATTGGAGACGAGGTTCACCACCACCTGTTCCATGCGCACCATCCCGGCGAGCAGCACGGGGTCGCTCGGGCCATGGCTGACGCGAACATCGACGCCGCTCTCGCGCCTGCGCGGCTGCAGAACCATGAGGGCCGCATCGACGGCAGCCCGCAGGCTGGTCGGCTGCAGCCGCACGCGCGGCTTGCGGGCAAACGTCTTCAGCGCACGCGAGATGCCGCCGAGACGCTCCACCAGGCCGCGAATCCGTTTCAGGTTGTCGAGCGCCTGCTCCCCTTGCCCGCGCGAAATCAGTGTTTCGGCATTGTCGGCATTGGAGAGGATCGCCGCCAGCGGCTGGTTGAACTCATGCGCGATGGAGGCCGACATCTGACCCAGCGCCGCCAGCTTGGAGGCCTGCAGCAATTCGGTGTGCGCCTGTTGCAGGTCGCGGGTCCGCTCCCGCACGAGGCGCTCCAGCCGCAACGCACCGGCACGGTCGTCGCGCAGCTTCTGGAACAGGTTCTGCCGCCGCTGCAGGAAGAACAGCGATCCGAGCGCCAGCGACAGCGCGGCAAGTCCGGCCAGCCCGCCGGTCGCGACCGCGCGCTGCATGATCGGACCGGCATCGACAAGATCGATCATCGTCCATTCGAGCGGAGCCACCACCCGGCGCGTCATCACGTAGGTTCCGGCGAGGGCCTCGTCGGCGATCTCCACCACGCCCTGGCGTCTGTATCGCAGCACGCCGAGGCCTGGATTGTCGCCACCGCCCGTCAGCCGCTTCAACCGAAGATCGTCGCGGTTGGACAGAACGATCAGCCCGTCCGGCTGGAACGCCATCACGACATCGCGCGTCAGCACCCATGGCTGCTCGAGCCGCTCGATATCCACCGCGACGCTGACGACGCCGTAGATCGCACCGGCCTGCCGCACGGCGCTGGAGAAGACGTAGAGCCGCCGCCCGCTGTCGGAGACGATGGTTTCGCGCCCGAGCCGCCCCTCGGTTGCCACCTGGAAATGCGTGTCGCGGGACATGTCGAAGCCGACCGCCAGCGCCGGCAGTTCGGAATTGCTCGACGCGATGATGCGGCCATTGGTGTTGGCGACGGCAATGGCATAGGCACCCGTCAGCGCGGCGTGCTCGCTCAGCAGGTTTTCCGAAAGCCGCGCGGCGAACGCATCCGGCTCCGCGAAGGCTGCCCCGCCGATCATGGCGCGCACCTGCGTCCGCCGCGCCATCAGCGCGGGAAGGATGCGATACTTGTCGAGCGCGCCCTGGAAGGCTTCCGCGTGGAAGTTGAGCACCGCGCGTCCGCGTTGGGAGGCATCGTCGACGAGGTAGCGATAGGTCGAAACCGTCGCGACGATGGCGACTGCAACCGCCGCCAGCACGAAGGCAGCCGTCACCAGCCGCCAGCGGGCAAGGCTCATCGGCCGGCGCAGGCGAGCCTCGCCGGGCTCGACCATCACCGGTTCGGGCCTCTGCAACATGGCAGATCAATAACCCGAAATCGCTTGCCTTCGCCATGCCCGCCCGCAACCCTGCGCGCCAGCACCGACAAGGACCGACCGATGGCCGACGCCAGCGCAGGACAGAAAGGCAAGGACTGGGACGTGCGCTACCGCGAAAGTGCGGGCGCGCTGTTCGGTGATGCGCCCAACGATTACCTGCGCATGGTCAGCGCCCGGGAAGGCTTTGCGCCCGTATCCGCGCTACTCATTGCCGATGGCGACGGGCGCAACGGCACGTGGCTCGCAACACGCGGACTCGCCGTCACCGCCCTCGACCTGTCGGAGGAAGCGACCCGGCTGGCGCGTGCCCGCGATGCGGCTTCCGGCGTGACGGTCGAACGCGTCTGCGCCGACGTCACCATTTGGACCCCTCAGGACCGAGCGTGGGACGCTGCCTTCGTCTTCTACCTGCAAGGGCCGTCAGCGCTGCGCCGCGCTGGGGTCGAGACAGCCCGCGCCGCGCTGAAACCCGGCGGATGGCTTGTGCTGGAAGGCTTCGCCTCCGGCGGCGACCTGAACATCGGGCCCTCGACCACGGCCAAACGCTATGACCTCGCCGAATTGCGGACGTGGTGCGAAGGGCTGGAGATCGTCGAACTGGTCAGCGGTGAAGTGCTGCTCGATGAAGGCGCGCGCCACAATGGCCCGGCCCATGTTGTGCGGCTGCTGGCTCGGCGTTCCGCCTGACTTACTGCGCCGTCGTACCACTCACGGCGGAGAGTTGTTGAAGTGCCGCCGTCGCGTCCGGGTGCCCCGCCTTCGCGGCCCGTTCCAGCCACTGGCGCGCGGCCTGCGGATCGGCTGCCACGCCGGTCCCGTCCCGGTACATCAATCCGAGCTTCAGCATCGCTTCGGGATCATTCATCGAGGCGGCGGTCCGGTAGTGCGTCAGCGCCTTGTCCATGTCGGCCGGCACGACCTCGCCCTCGGCGTGTATATCACCGAGCTTCACATGAGCCGCCGACAGTCCGTTGTCGGCAGCCTGCTGGAAATAGGCTAGGCCGGCGAGTGCATCCGGCTCGACGCCGATGCCCTCCATGTGCACGCGCCCGAGATTGTACATGCCTTGCGCGACGCCGGCTTCCGCCGCCTTGCCGTACCAGTGGATCGCGGCGTCGATATCCTGCTCCACGCCCTCGCCGCGCTCCAACAGCCAGCCCAGCGAATTGTAGGCGAAGGTGTTGCCGCCCTCGGCCGCCTGCTTCGACAGTTCCGCGACGCGGACGAGATCCTTCTCGCCGCCGCGCCCGTCGTAATACATGCCGGCGAGATTCATCATCGCGTAGACTTGTCCCGCGTCCGCCGCCTGCTGGTAGATGCGGCGTGCCTGGGCAAAGTCCTGCGGCACGGCAACGCCGTTCTCGTAGAACGTGGCGACGGAGTTCAGCCCGTCCGCGTTGCCGAGATCCGCTGACTGGCGGTAGTGCTCCAGCGCGCGTTCGTGGTCGACCTCAACGCCAAGCCCGTTCTGGTAGATCCAGCCGACATTGTTCATGGCGTAGTCGCTGCCCTGCTCTGCGGCAGCCTGCGACCACTCGAGCGCCTTTGCGTAATCCTTCTCCAGCCCGAAGCCCTGGATGTAGCTGTCGGCGAGGTTGTTCATCGCCTTGATGTTGCCCTTGCGCGCGCCTTGCTCGAACAGCGCGCGCGCCTTCGCCTCGTCAGCCTCCACGCCATGGCCGTGGCGGTACACCCAGCCAAGTCCGTTCATGGCATCGCTGTTGCCGGCCTCGACGCCGCGCTCGTAGTAGGAGATCGCAAGCGCAGGGTCGGCCTCGCCGCCATGCTCGTTCAGCACCATGTCGGCAAGGTTCGCCCACGATGCCGGGTTGCCGGCTTCCGCCGATTGCAGGTAGAGCGCGCGGGCCTTTGCAAAGTCCTGCTCGACGCCGCGCCCTGTCTGGTAGAGCTCGGCAAGGCCCGCCATGGCCAGCGGATCGCCCTGGTCGGCGCCGATCTGGAACAGTTCCGCCGAGCGCGCGTCGTCCGTGCCCGCGCCGCCTTCCCCCTTGGCCAGCATCGCCTCCATCACGGCGGCGCGCGCATGGCCCATGTTGCGGGCCTCTTCCAGCAGTGCAGCGGACTTCTCGTTGTCGCCGCTGGCGCTCGCCATCATGCCTTCCCAGAACAGCTTGTCGGCGGATGCCGTGCGGTACAGCCCGTAGATCTGCCAGGCCCCGATTCCCATGACGAGGGCTGCCGCCACTGACCCGCCGGCGATCATCCGGTAGAGGCGGCGCTCCTTTTTCAACCGGTTCGTTTCCGCCTCGCGGCGTTCGGTTTCAGCCCGCCTCGCGGCATCGAGATAGTCGCGCTCCGTTTCGCTGAGGAGACCAGCAAGGTCCGGACGCGCCGAGGCAGTCTCTGCCGCCTCCAGCCGCCCGCCGGTATGGGCAAGCCACGCCGCGTCACGGTCATTGGCCTGCCATTCGCGCGCGGCAGTCCGCAGGATGTCGAGAGCGCCCAGCGACCATGAATCTTCCTCAAGCCATGTCTGCAGCAGGCCCCACTGGCGCAGCAGCGCTTCGTGTGCCGGCTCGATGGTCGTCTCGCCGCTGTCGCGGGCGATGTCGGTTGCCAGCAGGCGCTGGTCGACGAGAAGTTGCAGCAGCGGGCGCACGTCTTTGGGGATTTCCGCGAGGCGCGCCACGCGGCGGCGCGGCGTGCCGGTCTCCGGGTCGATGCCAGCAAGCCACGGGATCATGCCGCGCCGAAGCAGGGCGTATCGCTCCGCCTCACCGCGCGGAATATCCGGGTTGGTGTCGGCGGCCTTCATGGCCTGTTTCACCGCCGCCTCGATGGACCCCGCGACGCCGCCGAGGTCTTCGTATTCCTCCAACTTGAGATCGCCGTCGCCGCCATGTTCGCGGTAGAGGCGCTCCAGCGTGAAGGCGAGCAGCGGCAGCGCGTCCTTTCCGCGTCCCTGGTCGATATCGGCCAGCAGCCGCTCGACCAGTTGCTCCTCGATGCGCAACGCCCGGTCCGTGCCTTCGAGCCGCCGCGCCGGACCGACGATCACGTCGGAATAGGTGCCGCGCGGCATCGGCGGCAGGTCGAATGCGACGCGCCGCACGCCCTCCAGTTCCGCAGCCGATTGCAGCGCCTCGAAGCTCTCCGAGCGGATTGTGAAGAGCGCAATCATCGGCACGCTGTCATCGCTCAACAGTTCGCGCAGCAGCGTCAGGAATTCGTGCGCTTCCTCCGCACCGTCGGCGGCAAAGAGTTCCTCGCCCTGGTCGATGGGCAAGACCAGTGTCGGGCGGTCTTCATCCGCGCCAAACTCGCCAATGCGTTTCAGCAGGGCCGCCGTCTCGGTGGCTCCGGCTTCGATGGCCTTGCGTATCTCGGCGCGCGTCGGGCGTGGGCTCGCCTTCGAAAGGCCCTCTTCAAGAACAGCGATCAGGCCTTCCTCGCCGGTGATCGCGGCACGCTCCGGCCGAAGCGGCGGTAATGGCAGGAAGTGGCGATCCTCGCGCGTCAGCCTTGGCAAAAGTCCGGCCCGCATGAAGGAGGACTTGCCCGCGCCCGATGCGCCGAGAATGGCCATCAGCCTTGGAGACGCCGCTTCGCGCAGGCCCCGCATCGCGTCCATGCCGAGCACGATCTGCCCGTCGCGCCCGAAGAAGATGCCGGCATCTTCCGCCGCCAGCGCCTTGAGACCGCGATAGGGCGAGCGGTCGGGATCGTCCGCCGGGGGCCACGCGAAGTGCCGCGCGTCGAGACCGGCTTCCGCAAGGCCGATGCGCAGACGCTTCAGCCCGTCCGAGGACAGCTTGACCTCGACGCTTTCGTCGCCCGGCGGCGGGCGCACGGTCGACACGTGGTCGCGCGCACCAGCGGTGAGATCCACAAGTTGCCATTCGGCGGTGAGTTCGCTCGGCAGGTCGGAAAGGTCCACCGGTTCGATGATGGCGGCAGCGATGCGCTTGTTCATCTGCTTGGCAAGCAGGAACTCCGCCACGCACCACTTCGAGTCGTGCCAAGCCGGCGAGACGAGGAACAGCACGAGCTGGCAGCGTTCGGCGGCGTGTTTCAGCGCTTCCTGCCAGCGCTCGCCCGCCTTCAATCCGCGATGCGGGTCGAGGTCGAGGAACAGGTCGTTCCAACCCTGCTCGGCGAGCCACTCGCTCACCGCCATCGCGGCGGCGTTGTCGCGGCTGGAATGGGATATGAAAATGCGCGCCATTGTCTGCCCGTCGGCTGATTTTCACTTTGCGTCAGCTTAGAGATCGCGCGCGGGCCTGTCTTCACCCGCTTGCGTCAAATGCTCTGCGCCAAGACAATCAACAAAAAATGCTGGAATGAAGGCTTCTCCATGCGCGCCACCAAGACAGTTCACGTCATCTCCTGCCACGCGGAAGGCGAGGTTGGCGACGTCATCGTCGGCGGGGTCGCGCCGCCACCCGGCGAAACGCTGTGGGCGCAGCGCGATTTCATCGCCCGCGACGGCACATTGCGCAACTTCGTGCTGAACGAGCCGCGCGGCGGTGTCTTTCGCCATGTGAACCTGCTGGTTCCGCCCAAGCACCCGGACGCGCAGATGGGTTTCATCATCATGGAACCGGAGGATACGCCGCCGATGTCCGGCTCGAACTCGATCTGCGTTGCGACCGTGCTGCTTGACGCAGGCATCGTGGAAATGCACGAACCCGTGACCGAACTGACCCTGGAAGCTCCCGGCGGGCTGATCCGCATTTCTGCTCGCTGCGAGGGTGGCAAGGCGAAGTCGATCACCGTTCGCAATGTCGCATCCTTTGCGGGCAAGCTGGATCAGGCACTTGAGGTGCCGGGCGTCGGCACGCTCAACGTCGATACGGCCTTCGGCGGCGACAGCTTCGTGGTGGTCGATGCGGCAGCGACGGGCTTCTCCATTATCGCAGACGAAGCCCGCGCCATCGCAGAAACCGGCGTGAAGATCACCAATGCCGCCAACGAACAGCTTGGCTTCACCCATCCCGAGAACGCCGATTGGCGGCATATTTCGTTCTGCCTGTTCAAGGGGCCGCTGGAGGAAACCGCCGAGGGACTTGCAGTCCGCCACGCGGTCGCGATCCAACCCGGCAAGGTTGACCGCTCACCGACCGGGACGGCGCTCAGTGCGCACATGGCGTTGCTTCATGCGCGCGGGCGCATGGAGGCAGGCGACACGCTCACCGCGCGTTCGATCATCGGTTCGCGCTTCGACGGGCGCATCGCGGAAGAGACAATGCTCGGAAGCACGCCCGCCATCGTACCGGAAATCACCGGCCGCGCGTGGATCACCGGCATCCACCAGCACATGCTCGACCCCGAAGACCCCTGGCCCGGCGGCTACAAGCTGAAGGACACTTGGGGCATAGATACATCGGGCATCTGACCACCCCGCGCACCGGTTTGTGAGTTGCAATCGCCGCGATTGACTGCGAGTCTTCCTGCTCCGGAACGAATTCACGGACATCCCAATGCTCACAGCCGCTTGCAGAATGCTCGGGTTGTGTCTCGTGGTGCTTTGCGCTGCGACGGCGGCGCATGCCGATGTCATCGACGAGGACGACCGGGTGGAGGTGCCGCAGGAGTACCGCCGGCTCGCCGAGGGTGTCGGCCTTCTCTACAACACCAATGCCTCCTTCGCCTGCACCGCCTTCTGCGTCGCGCGCGACGTGATCGCCACCAATGCCCATTGCCTCATCCGGCAGCGGGTCGACGCGAAGCCGGTGATGTCGAAAGACTTCCGATTTTCCTTACACGGGCCGCTGGCCGGATACGAGGAATCGCGCCTGACCTTGCGCGCGGTCAGCGACGACCAGCCGCGCCTGTCGTTTGCCGCGGGCGGGTTTTCCAACGGTGCCTCGATTTCCAGCCAGGCGGGTGACTGGGCCTTTGCCAAGCTGCAATTCGGCATCTGCGAAAAGCGCGAGCTCAAGATCGGCGAAGCCGATATCGACGAGTTGACGAAGGCAGGCCGCGACAAGCGCCTGTTCATGATCGGCTACCACGGCGACAAGATGCTGGTGGAGAAATGGCTCTCCCCGGACTGCACGGTGCGCTCTCCGGAAGACCGGAAATACTTCCTCCCGAGCCAGCGCCGCGAGATGCGCCGCGCAGGCGTCCAGCTGCCGCACACCTGCGACATGACCGAGGGTGCATCCGGTTCGCCGATCTTCCTCAAGGAACCCGAAAGCGAGGACTACAGCGTCGTCGCCATCAACTCCGGCAGCGTCGGCCACGTGCGCTACCGCGAGAGCGCCAATGGCCGGAGCCGCAAGGTGCTGGCCCGCAACGTCACGAACCTCTCCGTCATGTCCACTGCCTTCGCCCGCCAGCTTGAGCGCTTCTCCGGCGAGGACCTGCTGCATGACATCGAGGACTTCCGCCAGTTGCAGGCGCTCCTGAAGGAGAAGGGCTACTACCGCAGCAAGATCGACGGGCTATACGGCCCCGGCACGCGGGCGGCAATCGTCGCGCGCGAAAAGGAACTGGGCCTGGTCTCGCTCGGCATGCCGACACTCAGCCTGCTGCGCGACCTCGAACTGGAATTGCGGCCCCGCTACATCCTGCCCATCGACCCGGAAGCGGCTTCCGCGCGGTTCGACACCTCTCCGCACCCTTGAACGACCGCGGGCTTGCCCCGCGCCGCAACTCCCGCTCCAATCGCGCGAAGGAACAGCGGGGAGGAAAGCGGCCATGAACAAGGCACAGGTGATCCACGAACTCGGCGGCCCGGATGCCATGCGCTGGGAGGACTGGCCGGTGCCTGACCCCGCCCCCGGTGAAGTCCGCCTGCGCCACACCGCCGTCGGCGTGAATTTCGCCGACACATACCATCGCGGCGGCATCTCGCACCCCTGGCCGGTTCCGCCCTGCCCTGTCGTGATCGGGTTCGAGGGCGTCGGCATCGTGACCGGCATCGGTGACGGCGTGACGGACTTCGCCGAAGGCGACCGCGTTGCCTACGGCATCCCGCCGCTCGGCAGCTATTCGCAGGAGCGCAACTACCCGGCAGACAAGCTGCTTCACCTGCCCGATGGCCTCGACGAGAAGACGGTCGCCGCACTGCTGATGAAGGGCATGACCGCCCACTACCTCCTTCACCGCACCTACAAGGTGCAGCCGGGCGACACCATCGTCGTTCACGCCGCCGCCGGTGGCATGGGCCTGATCCTGTGCCAGTGGGCGAAGGCGCTGGGCGCCACCATCGTCGGAACGGTCAGCACGCCGGAAAAGGCTGAGGCCGCCCGTGCCGCCGGCTGCCACTATCCGGTCGTTCGCAGCGAGGAAGACTTCGCCGACAAGGTGCGCGAGGTGACGGATGGGGAAGGCGCTGCCGTTGTCTACGAGGCCATCGGCAAGGACACGCTGCAACGCTCGCTGGACTGTCTCCGGTTGATGGGCGTCTGCGCGGCCTACGGCCATGTCTCCGGCCCGCCGGACCCGGTGGACATCATCCAGGACCTCGGCCGCCGCGGCTCGCTGTTCATCACGCGGCCCGCGATCATGCACTACGTCGCCAGGCGCGCCGACCTGGAATGGACGGCCCGCGACCTGTTCAAGGCCATCGGCGACGGCATCCTCGATCCCAACATCAACTACGAGTACCCGCTCGAAGACGCGGTTGCCGCGCACACGGCCATCGAGAGCGGCAAGACGCTCGGCGCCACCGTGCTCATTCCCTGACCGCTCAGACGCCGGGCACCCCTGCATGGCGCGCACAGGGCCGATGCTTCCCCGTCATTGCGCCCAGGCCCCTTGCTGTGCACCATTGCCGTAGAGGCGGTTTCGCTCTTGCAGCCGCCTGACGAGGGACGCTGAATGCGGATCGCTATCCTCGGCGGTGGCGTTGTCGGGATCACCGCCGCCTACGAACTGCAAAAGGATGGCCACGATGTCGTGGTCATCGACAAGAATGACTCGGTGGGAACCGAAACGAGTTGGGGCAATGCCGGGCTGATCGCGCCGGGCCATTCCTTCACGTGGTCATCGCCCGCAGCGCCCATGATCATGCTGAAATCGCTGTTCATGGCCGACCAGTCGATCCGCTTCAGGCCGACTGCGAACCCGGCGCAATATGTCTACGCGCTGCAATTCCTCGCCCAGTGCACGGCGGCCCGGTCTGCCCGCAACACGGCGCGCAAATACGCACTGGCCTCCTATTCGCAGAAGGTGATGCACGAGACGATCAAAACCACCGGCGTCGAGTTCGACCGCATCGACCGGGGCATCCTCTATTTCTACCGCAACGCCGACAAGTTCCGCGCCGGTGCCGAACACATGAAGATCATGCGCGACCTCGGCCACACGGTGGACGTGCTCGACCGCGACCGCGTGCTGGAGTTGGAACCGGCGCTGGAATCGGTGGCGGGTGAAATCGCCGGCGGCGTCTATTGCCCGAGCGACGAGAGCGGAAGCTGCTTCAAGTTCACGACGAACCTTGCCGCCCATGTCGCACGCAACGGCGGCGAGATCAGAACCGGCGAGACGATCCGCGCCATCGAGGCGAGCGGCGACGAAGTGACCGGCGTGACCACCGACAAGGGCACCGTGAAGGCTGATGTCTATGTCATGGCGCTCGGCTGCCAGAGCCCGATCCTGTCGCGCGGCTTGGGCGAGACGCTGCGCGTCTACCCCATCAAGGGCTATTCCCTGACGATCCCCGTCGGCAACAATCCGCAACCGCCAACCGTCGGCTCCGTGGACGAGGAAAACCTCGTCGCGATCTCGCGCTTCGGCGAGAATGTCCGGGTAACGGCCACCGCCGAGATCGCCGGCTACGACACGGGACACAGCCCGGCAGATTTCGATTTCATGGCCTCGGTGGCGAAGGAACTCTACCCGCAAGGGGCCGACCATGACCGCCCGCAGATGTGGGCCGGACTGCGCCCCATGACGCCCACCAACCTGCCCATCATCGGACGCCGCCGACACAGGAACCTTTACTACGACACCGGCCACGGCCATATCGGCTGGACCATGTCGCACGGCTCCGCGCGCATCCTCGCCGATGTGATCGCGGGACTACCGCCCGCAATCGCGCTCGGCGAAATCAACGATAACTGAACCACACACGCGCAGTCCCGTTGGCACATGAGGCTGGCGGACGACTGTTCCCTCACGCGGGCCGACACACCCGCCACCCCCTTACGAGTTCAACCAGAGGAGACTTCCCATGTCAGACGTCAAACGCATCGAGGTCGGCGACCGCATGAGCCAGGCCGTTGTTCACAACGGCACGGTCACGACCGCAGGCCAGGTCGCGCTGCGCGCGCCGGGCGAATCCGTCGCCGACCAGACACGCGACATTCTCGCCAAGATCGACGAGCTTCTCGCCGCCGCCGGCACGTCCAAGGAAAAGGCCATCAGCGCCTATATCTGGCTGTCGGACATCTCGACCTTCAACGAGATGAACGAGGTCTGGGATGCCTGGGTCGCCAAGGGCGAAGCGCCGGTTCGAGCCTGCGTGGAATCCAAGCTCGCGGCCCCGCAGTTCACCGTGGAAATACAGGTCATCGCAGCGGTCTGATCGCGCGACGACTTTCACGCATGAAAAAACGGAGCGGCGCATGTTGCGCCGCTCCGTCCATGATTGAGCCAATGTTCGATCTGGAACCGGTCCTCTCCGCCGGTCGTTTCTAAATCCAGAAACCCAGGAAAGGAGAACGCCAATGCCCGCCCAGTCAAAAGCCCAGCAGAAGGCCGCCGGTGCGGCCCTGTCCGCCAAGCGCGGCGAGACCAAGGTCTCCGAACTCCAGGGCGCGTCGAAGGACATGTACGAGTCGATGAGCGAATCCGAACTGGAAGATTTTGCATCCACCGAGCGCAAGGGCCTTCCCGACAAGAAGGACTGACAACCTGGGCCGTCAGCTCGCCTTGACGGGACGGCTGGCCCTTAGCGGTCCGGCGTCGCCAGAACCAGCTTCTCGATCTCGTCGACCGGGTGGTTGGTCAGGTCCTTGTCGACCTCGGCAATCACCTTGTCGGCGACTTCCTTGTGCAGTTCCTTGCGCAGGTCGCCCAGCACGGCGGGCGCCGCCACCAGCACGATCTCGTTGAACTTGTGCTTGTGGGCTTGCTTGTAGAGCGTCTCGGCCAGGTCCTTCGCGAAGCGCTCCTCGGCCAGTTGGTGCCAGTCCGTGTCGTCCATGGCGCTCTTGTGCGGTCCGGTTCCGTCCTGCATCCGGCCCGGCCGGTTCGCGGCCTGCTCGCGCGTCGGCGGATTGTCCTGCTCTTCCTCGCGGAAGACATGCAGGTTCGGGAATTTCTCGTCGCCCTCGTTGCGCAGGAAGAGCGCCTTCGCGCCGTCCGCGACCACGACCCAGCCGTCATGTTTGAGATGGATGTCGCTGCTCATCTTGGGGCTCCTTTTCAAAGGCTTGGATGCCGGCATTCACGCAGCGAAGCTCAGCCGCTCCGCGATCGACCGGTGAGTCGTCCAACACCCGTGCCGCTTGAAGGTTCCACGCATCCGCGGCCGCCGTGACGCAGCCGGGTGAGCGGAACCGCGCGAACCCGATGCGCGTTTGGCATAAGTTGTGTCGAGGACCCGCGTATGCTTGCCAAACCGCTCGTCTATTCCGGTGATGACCAGCCCGGCTATTCCCGCCGCCGCTGCGGCACCGGATTCAGCTATCGCCGCGCCAATGGCGGTCCCGTCACCGAGGAAGAGCGGACGCGGCTTGAATCGCTGGCGATCCCGCCTGCATGGCGCGACGTGTGGATCTGCGCCGATCCCAACGGCCACATTCAGGCGACCGGCATCGATGCACGCGGCCGCAAGCAATATCGCTATCACCCGCTGTGGCGTGAGACGCGCGACCAGCACAAGTTCGAATTGCTGTGCGGCTTTGCCGAGTTGCTGCCGCGCATTCGCCGCCGCTTCGCCCGCGACATTGAGAATGAACCCGGCACGCCGGAATTCGCGCTCGCAGCCGTCGGCCTGCTGCTCGATACCGTGCCGATGCGTATCGGCAACTCGATCTACGCAAGCGAGAACGGCAGCTACGGCGCGTCCACTCTGCGCAAGAACCACGTCAAGTTTCTCGATGGTGCGGTTCGCTTTTCCTTCCGCGCCAAGGGCGGCAAGCGCGTGCAGCGCACGGTCCGCGACAGGCGCCTGCACAAGATCATGGAGAAGGTCGCGGACCTGCCCGGCCGCCACCTGTTCTCCTATATCGGCCGGGATGGCATCGTTCACCCGGTGCGCTCCGATGCGTTCAACGCCTATCTCGCGGAAGCCGCCGGAAGCGAGGATGTCTCCGCCAAGATGTTCCGCACCTGGGCCGGGTCGCTCGCCGCGTTCGATGCCGCCGGAAAGGACGTCTTTGCCGGTGCGCGCCCGACCATCAAGGCCATGTGCGAAGCCGCAGCCGACGTGCTGTCGAACACGCCGGCAATCGCCCGCAAGAGCTACGTGCATCCCGGCATCTTCGGCCTGAGCGAGTGCGAGCCGGATATGTCGCTCGGCTTCTTCGACTGCCCGCCTGCCCACCGCCGCCTCACGGCGATGGAGACGCGGCTGGAAGCCTATCTCGCCAGGACGGCCTGACGATCCTTTTGTGCGGACCTGCCAAAAAGAACGCCGGCGCGAAGTGCGCCGGCGTCTGGTCTTGCTGGAGGTCGTCTCGGTCGATCAGACGAAGAAGTAGTCTTCGCCTTCGGTGATGGTCATGGCGGCACCACCCTCAACGGTGGCTGACGACAGGTTGCCGAAGCCGTCATCGATCACGATCACGAAGTCGGCACCCACGTCACCGGCGAAGTTCACGTTGCCGCTCGTGTAGCCAACGAAGTTCATGCGGTCGAGCCCGTCCTCGAAGTCGGTGATGCGGTCGGCCCCGAACAGCCCGGTAAAGTTGAAGCTGTCCTGAACACCGTCGGTACCGCCACCCGAGAGAATGTCGTCGGCCTGGTCGCCGGCACCGCCGTTGATGGTGTCAGCACCCGTTCCGCCGAAGAGCGTATCGGCCGCACCGCCACCGTTCAGCGTATCGCTGCCGGCACCACCGCTCAGCGTGTTGCTGAGCGCACCGCCGCTGAGCGTATCGTTGCCCGACCCGCCGACGGCATTCTCGAAGCCGCTCAGCGTGTCCGTCCCGATATCGGCACCGGAAGCGTTGTTGAAGCCGAGCTGCACGTTCACGCCGGAGGTGGAAGCGGAATAGTCGAGGGTATCTATCCCGCCGCCGCCATTGAGCGTGTCGTTGCCGAGCGCGTCGCCGGCAAACACCGTGTCGTTGCCAAGCCCGGTATTGATGACGTTGACCGAGTCCGAAGCCGTGACCTGGTCGTCGCCCGCACCGGTGGTGACATTCTCCACGTCACTCATGGTGTCACTGCCGGTGACCGAGGAGGACGCCGTCTGCGTGGCTCCCGACAGGTCGACCGTCGCATCCTGCCCTGCGAGCAGGAAGCTGAGATCAAGCGTGTCGACATTGCCACCGGCATCGAACGTGTCGTCGCCGGCGCCGGAGCGGAACGTATCGTTGCCCGCACCGGTGGAAGCCTGCACCGAGGTCCCCGACGACGTCAGCAGCGTGGCGTCGATCATGTCGTTGCCGCCGCCGGTCGTGGCACCGGTCACCGGATCGACACTGCCGATGGCAATCGTGTTGACGCCCACGCTTGCGAAGTCGCCGGTCATGGTGACATTGTCGCCGGACGAACCGAGGCGATAGTCCAGCGTCTCGACGTTCTGCGCCGCGACGCTGCTCGCCCCCGACCCGAAGTCGAGATCGGCCTCGCCGTTCAGCGTGTCGGCCACCATGGCGACCGACATGGCCCCACCGGCGAAGTTCGCCGCCAGCAGGGTGTCGCTGTCACCGCCGCCATCCACCGTGTCGGTGCCATCGACACCGGCGATGTGGAAGATAGTGTCGTCGCCGTCCCCACCGTTGACGGTGTCGTCGCCGAGCCCGGCATAGATCAGGTCGTTGCCCGCACCACCGTTGATGATGTCGGCACCGTCGCCGCCGACGATGTAGTCGCCGCCTGCCGTGCCGGTGATGGTGTCCACGCCGTCGCGGCCGATGATGGTCGCATCCCAGTTGGTGACCGCCGGGGTGTCGAGACCGTTGTTGGCCGCCACACCGGAGACGTCCACCGTTCCGCCGACCTCGTCAACGAAGAGCGTCGCGAAGTCGGACGTGTTGGCAACATCGCCGTCCAGCGTGACGTTGGAGATGACCAGATTGCCGGTGATGTCGGCATAGTCCTGCAGGGCAAGCAGGCCCTTGGCGTGGTCGCCGTCGACATCGACATTGGTCAGCGAGAGCGGTGCCGTCGGCGTGCCGTCCGCACCGGTGACGTTAATGCCGTAGTCGGCATCCGCGCCGGTGGTGTTGACGATCAGGTCGGCCAGCGTGATTGCGCCGAGGACGGCGGCCACATTGATGCCGATACCCGAACCGCTCGTCACCGTGCCGTAGCCGGTCACGCTCGAGTTGGTCATCGTGAAGGTCGCGACATTGCCGCCGTTCTGGACGTCCACGCCGCGCCGCCCGGTGTTCTGGACGGTCAGGCCGGTGAGAACGGCGTTGCCGCCGGTCACCGCGATGCCCGTGTCGAGGGTGTCTTCAACCGTCAGGTTGGAGACGTTGACCGTGTCGGCCCCGCCGGCACCGATGGTGATGCCGGTGAGTGCCCCGGACCCGACGCTGACCGCACCGGAACCCGCAACGTCGACGCCGTGGCCGATGGTGACGGCTTCGGCATAGTTGCCTTCATCCACCAGCACGAGGTTCGCGAGGCTGCCGGCGGTGGTCGCCGCCGAGAGGTCGATGCCGTCTTGGATGGTGGCAAGCTCCGTGCCGTCGCCGTCGCCGGAAACGAGGATCACGTTGCGATCCGCGAACTGCAAAACCTCGACGCCCGAGAGCGTGTCGGACCCGTCCGCACCGGACACCGTCGCCGTGCCATCGCCATTGAAGTTGATGGTGTAGTCGCCCGCGTTGCCGGTGAAGACGACCGTGTCCGTCTCGCCACCCGCGTCGATCGTGTCGTCGCTCGAGCCACCGGTGATGGTGTTGGCAAGGGCATTGCCCGTGACCTCCACCGGTGCCTGAGAGGCCGACGCGTCGAGGTTGACCTGTGTATCGGACAGCACGACCTCGACGGTCCCACCGGTTGCCGGGTCGGTCGCGTTGTCCACGTCCGTTTCGGTCGCACCGGTGATCGTCACGTCTGTCAGAAGCACGTCCGGCCCGTTGTTGTCCTTGCCCGGTTCGCCAACACGCACACCCGTCGAGGTGCCGTCGATGGTGAGACCGTCGAAGGTGATCTGGCCGGTGAAGTCCGCCGGAACGCTGTCGTAGGACGGGCCGTCGTCACGGATCTTGATGCCGATGGCCGCACCGAAGTCACCCGGCGATGCCGCGCCATCCTGGTCCGAGTGGCCGGAGTTCGTGATCGTCGTGTTGGTGAAGGTGACGTCCGAATAGGTCTCGAACTTCAGGTTGATGTCGATGGCCTGACCGAACTCGCCCTGCGTGCCGCCGAAGGGCGGCGAGATGCGGCCGAAATTGCCCACGTCCTCGAAGGTGTTGCCGTCGAGATCGGCGTCGGACAGCTGCTCGAAATACATGCCCTTCTCGGACATTTGCGAGAAGCTGTTGTCGTTCATGGTCACGCCGTCAAACGAACCTGAGCCATCATCCTTGGCATAGATCGTCATGCCGTGGATTCCCTGGGTGAAATCGTTCCCCGAGATCTCGATGCCCGTGACCTGGCTTTCCTCCCCCTTGTGGATACCGGTGACGTTGTCGACGAAGGTGGTGCCCGTGATCGAGGCCCCGTCGGTATTGCCGAGCGCAATGCCGTTCGAGAAACCCGTCACGGTCAACCCGCTGATCGAGACATTGTCGGCACCGATGGTTAGGCCGATTGATTTGGAATAGGCCGGGTTGTTGGCCTCGAAGTAGTCGTTCAGCGGTGTGCCGTTGGGGATCCCGAGATCGCTCGGCAGCGTGCCCTGGATGGTCGCACCCGGTTCACCGATGATAGTGACCTGCTTGTCGATGGTCACGCCGCCGGAATAGCTGCCCGGCGTGAGCCAGATCTCGTCACCGTCGGCAGCTTCGCCATTGGCCGGGTTGCCGTCGAAGAGCTGGGCGAGCGACGTCACGTCGCCGCCGTCGTCGTTGACGATCCAGACCTTCTGGTCGGCGAACTGCAACACCCCGACATCGGACACGGTGTCCGTGCCGTCGGTCGCCGTGCCGCCGTTGGAGGTGACGGTCGCCTCGCCGGTCGTCTCGTTCCAGCTCAGCGTGTAGTCGGCACGGTTGCCGGTGAAGCCCGCCGTGTCGAGGCCCGCACCACCATCGATGGTGTCGTCGCCGCCAAGCCCGCTCAGCGTGTCGTCGCCCGCACCGCCGAGGAGTTCGTCGGTGCCCTCGGTGCCGTCCTGCGTCACCGCGACCTGCGGGTTCTCCAGGTGCAGGTTCACGTCGTTGTTGGTGTAGGTGTTGGAGTTGATGGTGGGCTGGCCACCGTCGGTATCGCTGATGATGGCCTGCGAGAAGCCGTCGACCGTGTTGCCGGTGATCTCGGACCCATCAGCATCCTGATAGGCGTAGATGCCCGATGCAGAAAGTACGTCGCCGCCCGACAGTGCCTCGCCCGGCGCCGTCACCACGTTGTTGGTGATCGCGACGTCCGAACCGAAGGTCAGGATGCCCGCCGACGTGGCGTCGTTGTTGGACCCGGTGTCGACATAGCCGACCTCGGACACGTCGTTGTCGTCGATGGTGCCGGTCAACGAACCGACAGTGACGATGCCGTTCTGTGCGTTGGTGGGCGTGGCGCCGTTGCCGGTCAGCTCGTTGCCGCTCACCGTCACATCAAGGCCCGCACCGCGCAGGTCGATGCCGTTCTTCTGGAAGTCGTCCACAGTGTTGTCGGTGATGGACAGGAGTCGCGGCGCACCGTCCTGGTTGTTGGCGTAGATGCCGCGGCCCTGCTGTGCCCCGGACACGTTGCCGTTGATGTCGAGGTCCATGCGGACGCCAGTCACCGTGACACCGTCCACGCTGCCGCCGGCATTGATGTAGGCGATCCCGTGGTAGTCGCCACTGCCGGAGGCGAGGTCATCGCCACGGCCCGCACCGTCGACCTGCACATCCTTGATCGTGACGGTGGCATCCTCGACCGTGATGACCGAAGACCGCGCACCCGCCACCGTGGACGTGATGTCGATGTCGCCCGCAGGCGGGGTGATGATCGTCGCATCGCCCTGGCCGACCAGCGTGATGTCCTTGTCGTCGATCACGACGAGCTCTTCGTAAACGCCCGCGCCGATCACGATGGTGTCGCCATCGGCTGCCGCGTTCACAGCGTCCTGGATCGTGGCGAAGCCGCCCTGACCGACCATCAGGAAGCGGTCGCCATTGCCGTCCTCGACGATCTCGACCTCCGTCAGCGTGTCGGTGCCACCGCTCGCGGTGGTGATCGACCAGCCATCGGCGGTCTCCGAGAAGTCGCCCGCCCCGATGGCGTCGACCAGGATGAAGGTATCGCCGTCCGTTTCGCCGGTCTCGCCGCCGGTGAAGGTGTCGTCGCCGGCGCCGCCGGTGAAAGTGTCGTCGCCACCTTCGCCTGCGACGGTGTTGGCGCCGTTATTGCCGACCACGTTGTTGTCGGCGGCATCGCCCGTGACGTCGATTGGCGCGTTACCGTCCAGCGTCACATTCGCAACGCCGTCGAGCTGGAGTTCGATACCCGTCGCATCCGACGGACCACGGAACGTGAGGTTCTCCACGTCCACCGTGACCGGGCCTTCGCCGGAGTAGTCGCCAGTGGCGATATCGATGATGTCGCCGGGGACAGCATTGTCCTCGGCATCCTGGATCGTCGGATGGCTGGAAACGATGGTGTTGCCCTGGAAGATCTGCACCGGATTGGTGTCGATCGTCTGCAGGGTCACGTTGTCGATGTTCAGGCCACCGGTCACGTCCATCGCGGTGAACCACATGTAGCGGTTGCCCCCGGCTTCCGTGCCGACCTCGTCGGCCGTGCTGGTGCGTACCTCCGAGAAGACCCAGTTGCCCGCCGCGTCATACACGTTCATCGCGACTTCAAGGTCGCCGAGCGCATTCTCGTAGAACTTGTGCTCGAACGTATACCAGCCGGACGAGCCGATCTCGGCATGGTTGCCGTTCTCGATCAATTCGGACGGAGCGTTGCCCGCGTTGTTGTCACCGCCCACGAGCAGTTCACCCGTCGAGCTGTCCTTGGTCACGTGGAAGACGAAATCGCGCTGGTGTGCGCCGTCGCTGCCGTTGGCTGCGACCGAAAGCTCGAAGCCTTCGCCTGCCGCCCAGTTGGTGTCGAGATAGATGTCGACGGACGTGACGACACCGCCCGACAGGTCGTTGCGGTAGCCGTCGAAGCGGCTGAAGACGCTGGCCCCGCCATCGCTGTCGGTGATGAGACCGTGCGAGGAACCGGACGCCGACGGCACGCCGTTGTCGCCCGAGTTCACGACACTGACCGTGCCGTTCAGGTAGTCGTTGAAGCCGGTGGTCGAACCTTCAAAGGTCTCGCTGTAGCGCGTGAATGCGCTCGAGAAATCGACCGAGTTGGAGTCCAGCTCGATATCGCGGTCGGCAAAGCGCAGCGTCTCGATGCCGGTCAGTGTGTCGGTGCCTTCGTCGTCGCCCGTCACGTTCGTCTCGGTGACGGTGTAGGTGTTCACGCCCGTCTGGGTGATCGTGTAGTCGTCCCGGTTGCCGGCATAGATGGCGACATCGTCGTCGCCGCCCTCGCCGCGCTGGTTGGTGTCGCTCTCGCCGGCGATCACGTCATCGCCGCCGCGACCTTCGAAGGTGTCGTCGTTCTCTTCACCCGAGAGGTCGTCGGCCAGGGCCGCGCCTTCGATGACATTGACGCCCGCACCGGCATCCCACACGACGTCGCCGCCGGTGCCGCCGATGTTCTCGATGCCGTCGACGGTTGCATCGCCGACCACCCGTACGCCCGCATCCCCCGAATCATGCGTGAAGGTGTTGCCCGTCCCGAAGGTGACGTCGCTGGTGTCGCTGTCGTCGAACCCGACATAGACGCCGGTCGTGTTGCCATCGAACGTATTGTCTGTGAAGTCGGCCGTGGTGCCGGCCCCGAAGAATGTCGAGACGAGAACGCCGGCAGAGGTGGAGCCGTCAGATGCGGCAACGCCGGTGTTTCCGCTGATCACGTTGTTCGCAACCGTGACGTTTGCGCCTGCGGAAATTTCCACCGCGTAGTCGAGCCAGTCGCCGTCGCCCTTGCCGGTATACGTGTTGCCCTGGAAGGTGCCGGAAACTTCGGCACCGAAATACGTCACGCCGATGCGACCGATATCGGTGAAGGTCGATCCGATGACATCGACATTCTGCCCGGGGCCGCCGCTGAACACGGCAATCGCCGTGCCGGCATAGGGCTGACCGCTTTCGCTGTACTCGATGTCATCGAAGGTCACGTTCTCGAACGTGCCCGAACCCTTGTGCCGGAAGCCCTGCCAGATCGAGTTGCCGTTGCCGGAGATCGTCACGTCGGCCACGTCCAGCGTCACGCCGTTGTTCACCAGGAACATGCCGCGTGCATCGCCGCCAGTCGCCGTATCGGCCACCGCGTTGATCTGCGAGAAGGCTTCGCCGGTGCCGGTGATGGTCAGGTCCTTGTCGATGACGACCTGGCCGTCCGCGCTGCCCGCGCTTTCAAGGTCAACCATGCCGGTGACGAGAATGACATCGCCGGCGCTCGCGGCGGAAACCGCAGCCTCGAGGCTGTCGTATCCGCCATTGCCGACCACGCGCACCGTCGTGTCGGAGAAGACGATGTTCTCGACGTCGCTGAACGTGTCCGTTCCGTCCGCCGTGGTGATCGTTGCATCCGACGTGAAGTCGAACTTGGAGATGTCGTAGGTGTCGCCGATGACGATGGTATCGCCGGAGCTCTCGCCGCCTTCACCACCGATGAACGTGTCGTCGCCCGCGCCGGAGATGAACGTGTCGTCGCCTTCGCCGCCGTCGAACACCACCGAAACGGGCTTGGCCGCGTCGATCGCATCGGCATCCACGGTGTCATTGCCGGTACCACCGGTAACCGTGATGGTGCTGGTCGAAAGCGACGTCCCGTCGAGCGGCGTCGTGATGGTCACGGTGTCGCCGCCATTGCCCAGCGTGATCTCGATATCTTCGATCCCGTCCAGCGTGACGTCGGCGGCACCGCCGTCCTCGTCGATCTCGATCTGGTTCGGGCCGTTCCTTGAGATCGTGAAGGTGGTTGCGGTCGAAGAAGGCGTATCGGTTGCCGGGTCCGCATTGATGAGCTGGAAGGTGTCCTCCTCGCCGGTGCCGGTATTCGCACCGCCATCGACCGTGTCGGTTCCCTCGCCGACGTAGCGGATGATCGTGTCCGCGCCATCCCCGGCATCGACCATATCGTCACCGCCGCTGGTGTAGACGATGTCGTCACCACCGCCGGAATTGATGACATCGTTGCCATCCGCCGTGGCGTAGAAGTCGTTGCCATCCGATCCGGTCTGGACGATCGGTGTCGTCAGGCCCGGGTTGAGTTCGAGGTAGTGGTTGTACGCGGTGACATTGGCATACGAGTTCGCGTCTGCACCGGTGTGCGTCACGGTGTTCTGGACCGTGATCGCACCGGCATCGATGATGCCGTATTCGGCCGTGTCGATGCTGTTGCTTTCGAGCGTGTTGCCGTTCGAATCGTAGAGATAGATTCCGTACTGAGTCGACGTGATGTCGTTGTCGGAGATAGTGCCGTTTGTGACACCGCTGGCAAAGATGCCGAGCGATCCGGGAATCGCGGCACCGGTGATGATGTTGCCGGTGATCACCGGGCTGTCGGCCCCGTAGACGAGAATGCTGGAACCGACAACGGTTGCGGGCGTGTAGGCAATGCCCGAGATCGTGTTGTCGGTCACCGAACCGGTGGATCCGCTCGAAAGCTGGATGCCATTTTGCGCTGTTATGGCCGTCGCGCCTTCGCCGGTTATGGTGTTGTTGTCGATATCGACGCTCGTGTTGCGTGCGACAATGCCGCTCTTCTGGAAGTTCTCGACCGTCGAGTTCGTCAGCGTCAGGCCGTTGGTCGCCCCGCCCGTTGTCGCGTTCGTTGCAAGGACCGCGGTCCCGTGCTGCGCACCGTTGAACGATGCGTCCTGCACGCCGGTGACAGTCACGCCGTCAAAGCTCGCCTCCGCGTCCATGACGAGGATGCCGGCGAAGTCGCCCGCACCATTCAGAATCGCTTGGCTACCCTGGTTGTCACCGTCGATTGTGATGCCGCTGATCGAAACGCCGGTCGCATTCTTCACCGTCACGACGCCGGCCACGTCGCGGCCAGCACCACCGTTGGCAAAGCCGTCCGTGCCGGTGATTGCGAGGCCGCTGTCCGGCGCTTCAATGATGACCCCCGGCTCGACGGCCTGGATCGTCAGGTTGTCGAGACCGTCGACGACGAGCTGCCCTTCATAAGTCCCTGCCGCAACGAGGATCGTGTCGCCGGCATCAGCCTCGTTGATGGCATCCTGGATCGTTTCGTAGCCGCCATTGCCGACGAGCCGGAAGACCTGCCCGTCCGCGACGATGGTCTCGATTTCCTCCAGCGTGTCTGTGCCGGAATCCGCCGTCACGCTCCAGCCGCCTGTGCCATTGACCGTGATGTCGCTGGCATCCACGCCATCCGCTGCGTCATAGACCGCGACGTCGCCGTCACCGGCCACCACCGTGGTCGGGACGGATTCCGAGTCCGGGCCGCCGATGAGTATGTCGGCGCCGGCCCCGCCCTGCAGGGTGTCGTTACCGTCACCGCCCACCAGCGTGTTGGCGTCGGCATTGCCGGTCAGCGTGTCGTCGCCGCCGGTGCCGGTCACGTTCTCGAAGTTCGTCATGGTGATATTGGCGCCACCCGACGTGAGCTGGTTCGCGCCGTTGGTGAGATCGACCGTGACAGGCCCGGCGATGCCGGAAAGATCCGCCGTATCGCCGCCCGTCTCGCCATTTTCGCCCGCATCGACCGTGAAGGTGTCGGTCGCGTTGAAGGTGACGGAATCGTCCCCTTCGCCCATCACGGCATCGATGGTGAGAGCGCTGCCATTGGTCAGGCCGCCGGCATCCAGCGTGTCGTCGCCGTCGCCACCGTCCATGTTGAACGCGAGCAGGCCTTCACCCTCCAGATCGCCTTCCAGCGTCACGGTGTCGCCACCGTCGCCCGCCGTGTAGCCGATCTCCTCGATGCCCTGCGCGGAGACGTTGGCGCTGGCATTGTCGTCGGTATCGACGAGGATCGATCCGCCACCGGCGCTGATGCGCACGTCGGCAGAGGCCGCGTTGCGCACACCGGCGCCATCGACATTGGTGAAGTTGGAATTGATCGCTTCCGGGTCGACGTTGAAGAGCTGCAGTGCATCGCCCTGCGCGCCATGGGTGCCGCCGGTCACGGTTTCAGCCGCACCGTCCCCGGCATCGCCGAGCACATGCAGGAACAGGTCGTCGCCCGAGCCGCCCACCAGCGTGTCGTCGCCGGTGAAGCCGCGGATGCGGTCATCGCCATTGCTGCCGATGATCGTGTCCGCCTGGGTCGTGCCTTCCACTTCGGTGTCGACCGTGCGCCCGTCCGGCTGGGCGTAGGGGGTCGCGTCGTTGACGATGGAGACGTTCGTCAGGTCCACGGACCCGTCGGCGCTCGTGTCGTCGAAGAAGGACGCGTCGTCACCCGGCGTGCCTGCCGTGCCGGTGGGGAACTCGTCAGCCATCGCATCGATGATGAGCTGCTTGCCCCATGACGTGTCGGTGTCGATGACCGTTCCGCCGCCGAGGAACGAGAGTTCCGACAGGTCGGTATAGCCCTGCACGTAGACGCCGAGCTTTTTGTAGGTGCCGGACACGCTGACATCGTCGAAGGTGACCGTGCCGATGGGCGAGGTCACGTCGTAGGTCGTCGCATCGCGCCCGTTGATCTGGATCGCCATGTCTGGACGGCCGTTGCTGCCAAGCGTGGTCGGCAGGGAATTGCCGACGGTCAGGCCGCTCAGGACCGCATCGCCGTCGAAAGAGAACAGCACGATGTCGCCGGTGCCGTTGCCCGCGCTGTGGCCGTTGCCGTCGAAGACGGAGTCTGTGATGACGATGGCCTGAACGCCCGACTGGTCGAAGCCGCCGGAGCCGCTGCGGCCTTCGGCATAGACGCCCTGGTCGCCGTTGCCGGAAATGCGCGCGTCGACGATTTCCAGGCGCGCCAGCGTCTCGGCATCGCCCGCGTCGATACCCGCGCCGTTGGCGTTGGTGATGGCGAGGTTCTCGAAGCGAACCGTACCCGTGGAGTCCGCCGGCAGGTCGATGGTGAAGCCGTTGGCCGAACCCGTCGCGTCGATGATCGTCTCGGTGCTGTCGTCGGTACCGTTGCCGAATCCGGCGATGGTCACCGCCTTGCTCACCGTCACGTTCTCGTTGCCGGCGCCCGAATAGGTGCCCGGCTTGATGATGATCGTGTCGCCGTCCACCGTGTTGCCGTCGTCGATGGCATCCTGGATCGTCGAGAAGGTACCGCGCAGCACGCCTGCGCCGTCATAGACGTGGATGTCCTGCGACACGTCGATGATCTGGTCGGCGAACTGAAGTATTTCGACGTCGTTCAGCGTATCGGTGCCGTCCGCGCCGCTGCCGCCGGTGTGGTCGACGCCGGAAAAGCCCGTGACGACCTCGATGGGCCCGCTGTCGAGGGTTAGCGTCTCGGTCGCGAAAGAGACGTCGTACTCGGCACGCGCGCTCGAATAGTTCGCCGTGTCGACCCCGTCACCGCCGTCGATGGTGTCGTCGCCGCCATTGCCGGTGATGCTGTCCGCACCGTCATTGCCGGAGATGGTGTCGTCGCGGTTGGCGCCCTCGAACGTGTCGAGGCCCGAGCCGCCGGTTGCATCGGAAACGTCCGCCGCCATGTCGATGGTGGTGACCGCCGGTGCCGACGTCTGGCCGTCCGCATCGGTCACGGTCACGGAGATCGAGCGGTCGTTGGCGTTGAAGTCGAAGCTCTGGTCCGGGTTCTGGTAGCTGATGGCCTGGAACAGGTTCTGCGCCTGGCTTGCGGTCAGCGGGTCTCCATTGGCCGTGATCGTCACGGTGTCGCCGGTATTGGTGATGGTGACGTCCATCAGGTTCTCGATATAGGTCTCGAACGCCGCGTTGCCGCCGAAAACCAGCAGGCCTTCGCCCGCATCAAGTATGGCATCCGCCGTCTGGTCCGGTTGGACCACGGCGAGCGTGAACGTGATCTGCGCGATCTCGTTTTCCTCGTCCGTGATGGTGGCGCTGTCCGCCACCGCAGCCGCCGCATCGCCCGACGTGTAGGCGGCCAGCGCGTTGTTCATGGCAATTGTCGGAACACCCGAGGTGCCATTGATGGTCACCGTCAGGTTTGCACTCGCGGTCCCGCCGTTCCCGTCGGAAATCGAATAGCTGAACGTGTCGGTCAGCGTCTCGCCGGCACCCAGCGCCTGCACGGCGGGCGCGCCATTGTTCAGCGTGTAGGTGTAGTTGCCGTTGGCATCGATGGTCACCGAACCATGGCTGCCAGCCTGCGCGCCGGTGGTGGTGACAGCGAGTGCATCACCGTCCGGGTCGCTGTCGGCTGTGCCGTCGGTCAGCACGTTGCCCGTTGCGCTCGTCTGGGTGTCCTCGGTAACGCTCGCCGTGTTGGCGGTCGCCACCGGCTGGTCGTTGGTGCCGTTGATGGTCACGGTCAGCGTCGACTGCGCCGACTGCGACGGCGCGCCTTCATCGGCGGCCGTGTAGGTGAAGACCTTGACCAGCGTTTCGCCGACGCCAAGCGCCTGCACGCTCGCGGACCCGTTGTTCACCGTGTAGGTGAACGCGCCGGTCTCGGCATTCACACTCAGCGTGCCGTCGGCATCGGTCACAGTGATGGTGCCGGAGGACGGCAGGTTGCCATCCACGTCGGCGACGTCGAGATCCTGCGTCACGCTGGCATCGCCATCGTCGTCATTGGCAAGCAGGTTGCCAGATGCAGTCGAACCCGCGCCCGCATCTTCCGTGGCGGACGCCGTATCGGCCGTGAGGACCGGCGTCTCGTTGACATTGTTCACGGTCACGGCGATGGACTGCGTGGCGCTGCCGCCCACTCCGTCGGACACCGATACATCCACGTTGTAGACGTTGTTGGTCCCGGCATCGCCGGGGGCTTCGAAGTCCGGCGCGCTGACGAAGCTCAGTTCACCCGTCGTTGCGTTGATGTCGAACAGGCTCGCATCCGCGCCGCCGCTGATCGACCATGTGGCCGTCGCACCCGCATCGGGATCATCGGCCGTCAGCGTCGCGACCGCCGTCGTGTTCTCGTCCACGTTGAACGTCGCATCGGAGGTGATCGTCGGATCGTCGTTCGCACCGTTGACCGTCACGGTCACGGTGGCGGTGTTGCCGTCCACCGTTCAGAAGGTCGGCACCGGTGCCGCCCGATAGCACGTCGTCGCCGGTTTCCCCGACAACCGTGTCATCGCCCTCCTGCCCGTACAGGACGTCGTTGCCGCGCCCGCCATAGACCAGGTCGTTGCCAGTACCGCCGAAGATCAGGTCATGGCCGGCGCCTCCACCAAGTTGGTCATCGCCCTCATCGCCGGTGATGGTGTCGTTTCCCTCGCCACCGTCGATCAGGTCACGCCCTTCGTGACCGAACAGCCGGTCGTCGCCTTCCGCCCCGAGGATTGTGTCCGCGCCGGAATACCCGGCAATAACGTTCGAACCCGCATTGCCGAAAATGTCGTTGTCGAGCGAATTTCCCGCAATCGAAATCGAACCATCACCAAGGATATTGAGCGCCTGCAGCAGGCCGCCGGGCTGACCCATGATCAGGAACAGAGCGTGGGAAGCGGGCATGAAAAGTGTAGTTGCCTCCCCCCGCAGGAAGACGGTTTCCGTCCCCTGTGCATATCGCGCCCCATCGACCACGATCGTCGCGTAATCGCCCGCCTTGTCGACAGCTGACTGAACCGAAGTCGCATTGAAACCCGCCGCCGGTCCACCGGACACAAGTACCGGCAATGCATCACTCTCGGCGGACACCAGCGTGACCGAAACAGCCAGCCCGTCCGGCAGGCCCGGCACCTGAAGCCCGACTGCAAGGGTGATCGTTGGGAAAGCCTCCGTCGACGAGGCCTGCAGGGCTTGCAGCAGCGTTTCGACCTGGGAGGCACTGGTCCCCGACACGAATTCCAGCACCAGGTCGTCGCCGCCCACTCCACTGGACTGGACCGTCGCCACGGCGACGCCGTTCACCGCGACGACCTCGGCATCGGAGAAGAATGCATCGCCCCCCGACAGCACGCCGGAAGCCAGGGAGTAGGTCACCGCTCCGCCGGACAATCGGCTGACGGTGAGCGTCGCCCCGCCGAAGTCGCCGACATTGCTGTCGAGACCAGCCGATATGCCCTGATCAATCATCACGGGCTGACCGTCAGCCCGCACAACGCCGATATCTCCGCCGAGATCGCTGATCTGCGGAGGCGAGACAACATCGACATCGACGATGGCCGTATTGGACTGCTCGCCGACCGCATCTGTCGCGACCACCGCAAGCTGGCGCAGGCCAGCTGTCGCGCCTTCAATGCCGGTGTTCACATAGGTGATGGCGCGCACCAGGGCGGCAACCGCGGTTTCATTGGCATTGCCGCTCAACCGGACGACAAGCGGGTCACCGCTGGCACCACCCAAATAGGTGCCCAGTTGAATCCCTTCGAAGGACACGACGCCGTTGGCCGCTGCGATCTGGCCGGGACCGGAACCGGTGTCCTGGATTCCGATCCGGTCTTCCTCGGACACTTCGCCGGAGAGAAAGGAGATGGTCAGCGAACCGCCATTGAAGGCGAGGAAATCGCCATCGCTGGCCGATGCCGAAGCGCCCTGGTCCAGCGTCACGGCGCCGTCGCCATGCTGGTAGGTGACGCTATCACCGTCCAGCCCGGTGATCTGCGGGGCGGCCATCAGGCATGACCCCGCGTATCAAGCAAAACGGATGGAAACTGTTGAACCAGACGCATTCCGCACTTCCTCAACGCGCTGTTCCGCAAGCTGTCGGAACGGCAAAACCGGGACGAGCGCCGGAAATACGAAGCGATTAAGGAAAAATCAACCTATACGGGTAATATAGCGTTAACGCTCGCTCAGGTGGCAGTCTTCATTTCAGCGATGAGTTCGAAGGCTGCTTCGCGCGTTGCGACACGCGCTTCGTCGGCGGAATTGCTGCCCGTGGTTTCGTCCGACGCGTAGCGCACGACCGCGTGCGAGCCCTGGATGCGCAGCTTCTTGCCGCGATGTGCATAGGCGATCCAGGCCTCCGGCCAGATGCGGCAATGCTCGAAATTGATGATGAAGTACCAGCGCTTCGCGGAGGTCCGCACCTGGTCTTCCACTGCATCGAACACCGCGTTCACGGTCTCGGGGCTGTCGAAGACCAGCTCGCTGAAATCGAGTTCCATGATGTCGGTGTCGTCGTGCAGCGTGATGCGCTCGGCATACGCCCCAGGCGTCTCCGGCCCGTCTGGCCGGTCCGCACCACCGCCAGAGGCAATGCCGCCCGCCTTGGCCGCGTCATAGACGGAATCGGCAAGTTCGCTGACGGCCTGCTCCAGGTGGCGGCAACTCTTCAGTGCCGTGGAGACGAAGCGGTTTCGCTCCGCGTCGTTCAGTTCGGGATGGTCGGCAAGGATTTCGAGCGCACCACGAATGGCCGTCAGTGGACCGACGAAGTCCTCTTCCAGCTTGGTGGAGAGCGCAAGCGTCGAGCGCTCCTTGTCCTTGTCCGTCATTGGCCCGCCCCTTTTCAGGCAGCCGTCAGATCGCCAGGTACTGCTGGCGGAGATCCGCGTTGTCGAGAACCTCCTGCGCCTTGCCGTCGAACACGACCTGGCCCATGTCGAGGATGATCGCGCGGTCGGCCAGGTGCAGCGCCGCGATGGCATTCTGCTCCACGATGATCGTGGTCATGCCGAGCGTCTTGATCTGCTCAAGCGTCTTCTCGATTTCCTGCACGATGACAGGCGCGAGTCCTTCATACGGCTCGTCGAGAAGCAGCAGCTTAACGTCGCGCGCCAGAGTCCGCCCGATGGCAAGCATCTGCTGCTCGCCGCCCGAAAGCGTGATTCCCTCCTGCTGGCGGCGTTCGCCAAGACGGGGAAACAGTTCGTAGATACGCTCGATGGACCAGCCGGTCGGCTCGACGATCTGCGCCAGCTCGAGGTTTTCCTCCACCGTCAGGCCGGCGATGATGCGCCGGTCTTCCGGCACGAGGCCGATGCCGATGCGGGCTGCCTCGAAGGCCTTCATCTTGTGCACCGGCTTGTGGTCAAGCCAGATCTCGCCGTGGCGCAGTTCCGGCGTGCCGACGCGCGCGATGGAGCGAAGCGTCGAGGTCTTGCCCGCGCCGTTGCGACCGAGCAGCGCAACGATCTCGCCTTCGCGAACATCGAAGCTGACGCCCTGGACGATGTAGCTCTCACCGTAATAGGCGTGCACGTCCCAGCACGAGAAGAACGCCGGCTGACCGCCCTGGTTGAGCACCGGCTTCTTGCCGGGCGCCTTGCCCTGGTGCTGGTTGTCGCCCAGCAGGGTCTCGCTCTTGGTCTGCGTTTCCATGGATGCCCTCAAAATTCCCGCGAGTTTGCCCGTGGCCTAAAGGTGTGCGCCGCCGAGATAGGCTTCCTGCACCTTCGGGTTGCCCTTGATGTTCTCCGGCAGGTCTTCGACGATCACCGTGCCCTGCGCGAGCACGGAAATCTTCTGTGCCAGCGAGAACACCACGTGCATGTCGTGTTCGATGACGACCATGGTGATGCCGGTCTGGCCGATACGCTTCATCAGGTCGATCGTGTTGTTGGTGTCGGCCCGCGCCATGCCCGCCGTCGGTTCATCGAGCAGCAGCAGCTTCGGCTCCTGCACGAGGCACATGGCAAGCTCCAGCCGGCGCTTGTCGCCGCGCGAAAGCTGGCCCGCGACCACGTGTGCCTTTTCCTTCAGGCCGACATCTTCCAGCATGGCGAGAGCCTTGTCGCGAAGCTCGCCTTCGCCGGACACCGAGTTCCAGGCCTTCATCGCGAACGAACCGTCACGCCGCGCGAAGGCAGGGATCATCACGTTCTCCAGCAATGTCTGGTCGGCGAAGATTTCCGGCGTCTGGAAAACCCGGCTGATACCGGCTTGGTTGATCTCGTGGGGGCTGCGCGCCAGCAGCGGCTTGCCCTCGTAGAGCACGGTCCCGGTATCCGGCTTGAGCCGTCCGATGAGGCAGTTCAGAAGGGTCGACTTGCCCGCGCCGTTCGGCCCGATGATCGCGTGAACGGTGCCCTGCTCGACCTCGAGATTGACCTCGTCGAGCGCCTTCAGGCCACCGAAGTTCTTGTTCACGCCTTTGACTTCAAGGATTCCCATGTTCCCAATCCCTATTCGGCGGCTGCCTGGCGCTGGTTCGCCGCATCGAGTTCGGCGTCCGAGCTGTTGCGGTCGCGGCGGCGGAACAGACGACCGATGCGCTGCCCGCCCTCGACGAGACCGCCCGGCAGGAAGATGACCACGAGCATGAACAGCAGGCCGAGCGTCAGGTGCCAGCCCTTGCCCACGAACGGGTAGATGATGGCGACGATGAAGTCCTCCAGGCCGTCGGGCAGGAAGGAGAACCACTGATGCAGCACCGAGCCGTTGATCTTGGAGAAGATGTTCTCGGAGTACTTGATGAGCCCGGCCCCCAGGATCGGTCCGATCAGGGTTCCCGCGCCGCCGAGAATTGTCATCAGCACCACTTCACCGGACGCCGTCCACTGCATGCGCTCGGCACCCGCCAGCGGGTCGACCGCCGACAGCAGCCCGCCCGCAAGCCCGGCATACATGCCGGAGATGACGAAGGCAGCCAGCGTGTAGGGGCGAGAGTTCAGGCCGGTGTAGTTCATGCGCTGCTGGTTCGACTTCACCGCCCGCAGCATCATGCCGAAGGGCGAGCGGAAGATGCGGATCATGACGAAGAACGCGATCAGCATGATGAAGGCGCACATGTAGTAGCCGACGTTGAACTGGAATGCCCAGGCGCCGAGATTCAGCGTTTCCGTCTCGCGCAGCGAGAGGCCGAACAGGTGCGGAAAGTTCGGATCGCCCAGCCCGTGGAATATCTGCGGATCGTTGGAATAGACCTGCAGGCCGGTTTCGCCATTGGTGAGGTTGAAGCTCGGATTCGACAGCACCGAGTAGGCGAGCGCAAAGCTCATCTGCGCGAACGCGAGTGTCAGGATCGAGAAGTAGATGCCCGACCGCCGCAGGCTGACCAGGCCGATCAGCAGTGCAAACACCGCCGAGACCACGATGGCGAGAAGGATGCCGGGAATCACGTTGTAGCCCAGCAGCTTGAACATCCACACGCAGGAATACGACCCCACGCCGAGGAAGGCGGCATGTCCGAACGAGAGATAGCCGGTTAGTCCGAAGAGAATGTTGAAGCCGATGGCGAAGATGCCGAAGATCACGAACTTCTGCATCAGGTCCGGGTAGCCCGCGTTGAATTGCGCGAGGCCGGAATCCGCCGGGAACGGGTTCAGGAAGAACGGCGCGAAGACCACCAGGACGGTGACGATGAGGAAGAGCGTCGTGTCTTTCTTGTTGAGTCCGAACATGTGCCTACTCCTCCATCACGCCCTTGCGGCCCATCAGCCCACGCGGGCGGGTCAGCAGGACAATGATGGCGACCAGATAGATGATGATCTGGTTGATGCCGGGAATGGTGGTTGTGGCCCAGGTCGTCGAGGCCAGGCTTTCGAGGATACCCAGCACGAAGCCGGCCAGGACCGCCCCGCTCAACGACCCCATGCCGCCGACCACGACCACGACGAACGACAGGACGAGGAAGTCCATGCCCATATGGTAGTTCGGCGGGTTGATCGGCGCGTACATCACCCCGGCAAGCCCCGCCACCGCAGCCGCGACCCCGAACATGATCGAGAAGCGCTTGTCGATGTCGATGCCGAGGATGCCGACCGTTTCGCGGTCCGCCATGCCGGCGCGCACGACCATGCCGAAGGTGGTGAATTGCAGGAAGGCGAAGACCGACACGATCACCAGGATCGAGAAGGCGAAATAGATCATTCGCCAGTAGGGATAGATGATGCGGTTCGCTTCGAAGCCGAACAGCACGCCCAGGTCATAGGCACCTGTCAGCTGGTCGGGGGCCGGCGTCGGGATCGGGTTCGCGCCGTAGAAGTACTTAATGATCTCCTGCAGCACGATCGCGAGGCCGAACGTCACGAGGATCTGGTCCGCGTGCGGGCGCTTGTAGAAGTGCTTGATGAGACCGCGCTCCATGATGAGCCCAATGGCCAGCATCACGGGTATGGCAAGCAGGATCGCCAATGGCACCGACCAGTCGATGATGGAGGCGCCAACCTCCGGTCCGAACCAGGTTTCCACGTAGGGTGTCTCGACCTTGAGCGGATTGCCGAGGAAGTCGGTTCGCGTCTCGTCGATTGAAATCGTGCTGAGGTTCAGCACCTGCTGGAGCAGGACCGCGCAGAACGCGCCGATCATGAACAGCGCGCCGTGCGCGAAGTTCACCACCCCGAGCGTGCCGAAGATCAGTGTCAGTCCAAGCGCAATGAGTGCGTATGCCGCACCCTTGTCCAGACCGTTCAGAATTTGAAGCAGAAAAGCGTCCATGTCCCAACTCAGCCCAAGCAGGTCAAATCAGTCGGGCCCGTGCGGGCCCGGGAGTTAGGGGGCGGAACCGTGCGAACTCGCGCGGTCCCGCCTTTTCGATTTTGCAGGTGCTGTTAAGCGCCTTCGTTGCACTCGCCCAGAGAGGCTTCCGCACCGCCGAACATCGGATGATCCGGCGGATAGGTGACCTGCTCGACCGGCGTGACTTCGACGATTTCAAGCGTGTCGTAGGCGCTGGTCGGATTGGCGGCGCCACGCACGACCAGAACGTCCTTGAAGCACTGGTGGTCTTCGGCACGGTACAGCGTCTTGCCGTTGCCCAGGCCGTCGAACTCGAAGCCTTCGAGGGCTTCGGCCACCGCACACGGGTTGAACGACCCGGCGCGCTCCACCGCATCGGCGTAGAGCAGAACCTGCGCGTAGCAGGTCTGTGCCGAGTTGGACGGCGGCTTGCCGTACTTCTCGCCGAACGACTTCACGAACGCCTTGGAGCCTTCGTTGTCGAGCTGCCAGTTGTAGTTCATCGAGCCAAGCACGCCCTTGATGTTCTCGCCGGCACCGGCAGCCATCAGTTCGGAGTACAGCGGAACGATGATCTTGAAGTCCTTGCCGTTGACCTGCTTGGACAGGAGGTCGAAGCCCTCCACGGCGTTGGTCAGCGAGTTGACCATGTTCCCGCCGTAATGGTTCAGGACGAGCACGTCGGCACCAGAGTTCAGAACCGGCGTGATGTAGGACGAGAAGTCCGTCGAGGCGAGCGGGGTCTTCACGGTGCTGACCGTCTCCCAGCCCAGGGCTTCCGTAGAAGCGACGATCGACTCTTCCTGGGTCCAGCCCCAGGTGTAGTCGGCCGTCAGGTGGTAGGCCTTGCGGTCCTTGCCGAGTTCCTTCTCAAGCACCGGAGCCAGCGCTGCGGCCGACATGTAGGCGTTGAAGAAGTGGCGGAAACCGTTCGCCTTGCGGTCCTTGCCGGTCGTGTCGTTGGAGTGCGTCAGGCCGGCCATGAAGATGACGCCGGCTTCCTGGCACAGGCCCTGCACGGCAACGGCCACGCCCGAGGACGAGCCGCCGTTGATCATCACCGCACCGTCCTTTTCGATCATGGACTTGGCAGCGGCGCGCGCGGCGTCGGACTTGGTCTGGGTGTCGCCGGTGACATAGGCGACCTTCTTGCCGAGGATGCCGTTGCCCTTCAGAACCTTCGACGAGAAGGTCTGCAGGCAGCCGCCATCACCTTCGCCGTTGAGATGCTCGACGGCGAGCTGCTGCGCGAGAAGCTCGTCGGCGCCTTCATCGGCGTAAGGACCGGTCTGCGGAACGTTGAACCCGAGGGTCACGCTCGAGCCGGTCGGCTCGTTCGTGTAGCCCCAGGAGCGGCTTGTGAAGATCGTCGGAGTAGCCAGCACGACACCGGCCGCCGCGGTCGACTTGAGCAGCCGACGGCGGTTCAAGATCAGTTTGCTCATGTGGTTCCTCCCATTGAGCAGTGGGCCGTGCCGACCTTTTTGGTTCTCCACCGTCATAAGGTGGCGGCACTTCAACCCAAGGCGGTCATACCCGCCTCTGGGTCAATCTTTCAATAACCCATTAGTCCCATTGGTCTTTTTTGTAAATTCTGGATTTTGCAGCGCAATATAACTGTAAAGTCTTTACATCGCAGATTGCGGAACCTAATCCTTGCCCTATGGAAACTGCCATTACCGGCACCCGCATCCGGCAGACACGGCGCGATTCCGGCCTCTCGCAGCGTGAACTCGCCGAGCGGATTGGCATCTCCGCCTCCTACCTGAACCTCATCGAATGGAACAAACGGCCGGTGTCGCCGGTGCTGCTGGGCAAGATCGCCACCGCGCTGAACGTCGCCAATGCCGATCTCGGCGGCGCCATGGAGCGCCGGTTGCGCGAGACGCTGCTGGAAGTGGCGCATCTGCCGGCCCTGGGTGGAGCGAACGTGGAAAGCTCGCGCACCGGCGAACTGATCGGCCGATTCCCCGGCTGGTCGGATGCCATCGGCCGCCTTGCCGCCGCGCTTCAGATGTCCGACCAGCGCGCAAGCACGCTGTCTGACCGGTTGTCCAATGATCCGTTTCTTGCCGAAACCGTTCACCGGATGCTGACCCGCATCGCATCCGTGCGCTCTGCCGCCGACATTCTGGTCGAGTATGACGACCTGCCCGAAGATCGGCGCAACCGGTTCAACGCCGTGGTGCAGGAGGAGAGCCGCACGCTGGCCGAGGTTGGCGAGGCGCTGGCGGCCTATCTCCACCGTGCCGAAGAGGCGAGCCCCGTCCTGACCCCGATCGACGAGGTCGAGGCGCTGTTCAACCGACACGGCAACCATTTCGAGGAGATCGAGCGCGAGGCAAGCACCGCCCTGACAGCCATGAGCGCGCAACCCGGCACCCGCCGTACGCAGGCCGAGGCCGTGGTGAGAGAGAAGCTTTCACCGGTTCTGGAAGACATCATCACCCGCCATGACCCGGACATGACGGCGGCTGCGAAACGCCGGGCCCGCGAGAAACTCCATGACTACGCGCTGGCATCGGTGCTCATGCCGGCTGAAACCTTTGCCGACCAGGCGCTGGCCCATCGATTCGACGTGGAGCGTCTGGCGGAATTCTACTTTCTTGACGTTCAGTCGGTCTGTTCGCGCCTCACCGCCCTGCCGAAATCAGACGCGCTGCCTTCCTTTGGCTATATCCGGGCCAACGCTGCCGGCACGATTCTCGACATGCTGCCGCTGGAGGGATTGTCGCTGCCACGATATGCGGCCGCCTGTCCGCTCTGGGTGCTCTACCGTGCCCAGCAATCGCCCGAGCACGTCATCGCGCAGCGCACGGTGTTTCCCTCCGGCAAGCGTTTCGTTCTCGTCGCCCGCGCTCACCATTTCGGGCAGGCGGGCTTCGGCCGCCCGCGCAATTACCGCACCGACATGCTGGTGATGAGCGAGGCGGATGCCGCCCGCACCGTCTACGCGCCGGCCCCCACCGCCGTGCTGGAAGAGGTGGGCCTGAGCTGCCGCCTGTGCCCGCGGCGCAACTGCGCCCACCGGGTCGAGGACCCGCTGTCGTGACGCAGCGGCGCAATCTGCGTGCGAACACAGCGCCGCTCGGTGCTTCCCCTTTGGTATCCATTGTGTATTGCACGCAATTGGACTCAAATAGGCCCACGAGCCGGAGGAGACCCTGCCAATGAAAAAAACAGTGCTCGTGGCCGAAGATGAACCGAATATCGTCGAGTCCCTGTCCTTCCTGCTGGAGCGGGCTGGTTTCGACGTGACGGTGGAGCCGGATGGCCGCAATGCCCTCGACGCGGCATTGGCCAACGTTCCGGATGTCCTGATCCTCGACGTCATGCTACCGAGCATGGACGGCTACGAAATTCTGCGCCAGCTGCGCGCCGATGCGCGCTGCAAATCGCTGCCCGTCGTCATGCTGACGGCCAAGGGCCAGCGCGAGGACCGCGACACCGCCATGGAAAGCGGCGCCGATCTCTTCATCACCAAGCCGTTTTCCAACAAGGAAATCGTCGCTGCCGTCGAATCTCTCGTCTCGGGGCGACAGGCGGTTTCCGGCGGCTGACGGCCCGCCATGCCACAGGGCATCGAGCGCCTGATCTCGAACCGGAAGACCCGCGACCGTGCGGCGATTCTCCTGCTGATCGGCATCGTCCTGTTCATGCCGCCCTTCGCGCGTGCCGCCCTGATGGACACGCAGTTCGCCGGCATCCCGCTGCCCGTCTTCTACATCTTCGCCGTCTGGATCGGCCTCGTCGTCGCAGCCGCCGCGATCGCCGGTCCGCTGGCGCGAGCCGATGAACCAGCCGAAACGGGTGAGACGCCGGAAGGGGACGGGTGATGCTCTCCGTCAACCTGCTCTTCCTGGCGAGCCTGCTCTACGTCTTCATGCTGTTCCTGGTGGCGTTCGTCGTTGACCGGCGAACGCGCCGCCGGCGCATCGGCTGGCTGCAGTCACCCGTCATCTACACGCTGTCCATCTCGGTCTACTGCACCTCGTGGACCTTCTACGGCGCCGTCGGTTCGGCAGCGCGCAACGGGCTGGAATTTGTCACCATCTATCTCGGGCCCACGCTGGTCTTCATCGGCTGGTGGTGGCTGTTGCGCAAGCTGGTGCGCATCGGCCGGGCCAACCGCATCACCTCCATCGCCGACCTGATTTCCTCGCGCTATGGCAAGAGCTCCGGGCTCGCCGTGCTGGTGACGCTCATCGCGGTGGTGGCGACCACACCCTACATCGCGTTGCAGCTCCAGTCGGTCACCAGCAGCTACCGTGTCATCGCGACCGAAGCCAGCGAGACGGCCACCGCCTTCTGGGTCGCTGCCGGCATGAGCGTGTTCGCGATCATCTTTGGCACGCGAAACCTCGACGCCAACGAGCGCCACCACGGCGTCGTCGCGGCCATCGCGCTGGAGGCCATCGTCAAACTGGTTGCACTTCTGGCCGTCGGCATCTACGCGACCTATGGCCTTTCGGACGGCTTCCGTGACGTGTTCCGCGATGTGCCGGCTGAGGCGATCTACGGCGAGAACGGCATCTTCGGAATCCGCTGGGTGGTGCTCACATTCCTGTCCGCGACCGCGATCATCTGCCTGCCGCGCCAGTTCCAGGTCACCGTCGTGGAGAACATCGAGGAGCGCCACCTCGCCACCGCCTCGTGGCTGTTCCCGGCCTACCTCGTCGGCATGTCGCTCTTCACCCTGCCCATCGCGCTCGTCGGCCTGAAGGTCATGCCCGCCGGCGCGAACCCGGATCTCTTTGTCCTCACGCTGCCGCTGTCGCAGGACCGCGACCTGTTGGCGATGCTCGCCTTCCTCGGCGGGTTTTCATCTGCGACCTCGATGGTGATCGTCGCGGCGATTGCCGTCTCGACCATGGTCTCCAACCACATTGTCACGCCCATTGCGCTCAGGATGCTGGCCGCGCGGCAGGCGGTCAGCGGCGACGTGCGCTCGCTGGTGCTGTTTTCGCGCCGCCTGTCCATCGCCGGCATCCTGGGCCTCGGGTTCCTGCATTTCTGGTTTTCCGGCGGGTCGAAGGCGCTGGCCTCCATCGGGCTCATTGCATTCGTCGGCGTCGCCCAGTTCCTGCCCAGCCTGATGGGCGGCCTGTTCTGGCGCGGCGCGAACCGGATCGGCGCCATCTCGGGGCTGGTGGTCGGCTTCACACTCTGGGCACTGACGCTCTACCTGCCGAGTTTTGGCGGCGACTTCCTGCTGACGCCGCAGACCATTTCCGACGGCTATTTCGGCTTGTCGTGGCTGCGCCCGCACGCCCTGTTCGGCATGACCGGTCTGGACCCGCTGGTCCACGCCGTGATCTGGAGTCTCGGCATCAACGTGCTGGTCTTCGTGGTGGTGTCGTCGCTCACCCAGCCCGGCGGCATCGAGCAGCTGCAGGCGGCCATTTTCGTCGATGTCTACCGCTCCGGTGGTGCACCGTCCGGGTTCGAGCGCAGCGCCGCGCAGTCGGAAGACCTGTACATTCTCGCACAGCGAATTCTTGGCACCGAGCCGGCGCGGCGCCTGTTTGATGATCTCGCCCGAGCGCAGGGAGCAACGGGCGGTTTGCCCGACCCCACCGACACCGTCATCGCCCGGCTTGAGCGCGAACTGTCCGGCTCCATTGGCGCTGCATCCGCCCATGCCATCGTCACCCGGATCGCGGGTCGCCAGTCGGCCGGAACGGCGGAACTGTTCTCGATTGCCGATGAAAGCCAGCGCCTGATCGAGACGACGCGGCAACTGGCGGACAAGTCCGCCGAGTTGGAGCGCGCCGCCGAGCAACTGCGCTCCGCCAACGAGCGGCTGCAATCACTGGATGCGCAAAAGGACGATTTCCTCAGCCAGGTCAGCCACGAGCTTCGCACGCCCATGACCTCCATCCGCTCGTTTTCGGAAATCCTGCTGGATACCGAAGACCTGAAGGACGCCGAGCGGCGCAAGTTCGTCACCATCATCCAGGAAGAGAGTGTGCGGCTGACGCGGCTGCTCGATGAAATCCTCGACATCAGCCGGCTGGAATCCGGCGCAGCCAAGCTGACGGTCGTTCCGGTCAACCTGAAGAACGCCATCTCCAAGGCGCTCGATTCCGTCTCCGGCATGATCCAGAAGCTGGACGTCGACGTGCGCCTCGGCACCATCCCCGAAGACGTCGAGGTGCTGGCCAATCCCGACCGCCTGCGGCAGGTGCTCATCAATCTCCTGTCCAACGCGGTGAAGTACAACCGCTCCGACGAACCGGAGATCTACATCCGCGCCGACAACAGCGGCGATGCCGTCCTCATCGATGTCATCGACAATGGCGGCGGCGTGAGCCGCGAGGAGGCGAGCGTCGTCTTCGAGAAATTCGCGCGCGGGCAGGAAGCCTTCCTCGAATACGGAACCGGCCTTGGCCTGCCCATCAGCCGCGCAATCATGCGTGCCATGGGCGGCGACCTCACCATCGAATTCGTGATCGACGGCACCAGCTATTTCCAGCTTCGCCTGAAGCGCTCGGGTTGAGATCGGCCAGGCACAACCCACCTTACGAGACGTCGAGACCGGCGTCCTTCCAACCCTTCAGCCCACCCTCGATCACCGTGGACTTGTAGCCCATCTGCTGGAGCGTATCAGCGGCCAGCGTCGCGCGCGCGCCGGACGCGCACAGCACGTGCACCCGGCCCTTGTCGCGCGCCTCGCACAGGTCGCTGTCCTTGGCCTCGGAATCCACGCAGGCTTTCGCTTCCAGCACACCACGCGGAACGTGCAGCGAACCGCTGATCCGTCCGTCGTTCTCCAGTTCCTTCGCCTCGCGCACGTCGAGGATCACGTCGCCATTGGCGGCGTGTGTCCTTGCGTCATGCGGCGAGACCTTCTCAACCTTGGCTTCGGCATCCGAAACCATGTCCTTCATGCTCTTTGCCACGGTCTGATCCTTTCAAAACTTGTTCAGGGGGAGTTTCAGGTAGTGGTGCCCGTCGCTCTCGGCCTCGGGCAGCTTTCCGGCGCGCAGGTTCACCTGCAGCGCGGCCAGCATCCGTTCAGGCAACGACAGCGTTGCGTCGCGCTTCTCGCGCCGGGCGATGTAGTCCTCGCGCTTCGTGCCGTCCTTCATGTGGACGTTGTTTGCGCGGTGCTCGGCGACGGTCGCTTCCCACATCGGTTCGTCACGCTCATCGCTGCCGTAATCGTGGCCGACATTGAGCCGAGTCTCGCCGGGGAGCTCCAGGATCGCCTGCAGCGAATCCCACAATTCCTCCGTCGAGCCGCCGGGGAAGTCGCCGCGCGAGGTGCCCTTGTCGGGATACATGAACGTGTCGTGCACGAAGGCCGCATCACCGCAGACATAGGTGATGGAGCCGAGCGTGTGGCCGGCCGAAAGCATCACCCGCACGTCGAGGTCGCCGATGCGGAACGTGTCGCCGTCGGCAAACAACCGGCTGAAATCGCGGTCGACGTCGAAGGCGTCGGGCATGTTGTAGTAGTCGCGCCAGAGCTGCGCGATCTCGCGCACCTTCTCGCCGATGGCGTTTGGCGCGCCGGTCAGCTCAGCCAGTCGGGCCGAGGCCATGAAGTGGTCCGCGTGGGGGTGGGTGTCGAGCACCCATTCCACCTCGTAGCCCTTCTCCGCAACGAGGCCGAGTACCTGCTCGATGCTGCTGGTATCGGTCGCATAGGACTTCGGATCGAAGTTCCAAACGACGTCGATCAGCGCGGCTTTCTTCGTGGCAGGGTCGGCGCAGACATACTGGATTGAGCCGGTGTCCGGTTCGTAAATACCGATGACCTCCGGGCTTCCCGGCCCGCTGGAGGGCGACACGCGCACGATGGGTTGTTCGAGTTTTGATTTATCAGACATATTCACCTTCTCGCATGCGTCGAAAAGAACGTCGCGGTCGCGCGCAAGTTCCATCGAAATACGAAAATCCGGGAAAACCTGTCTTTGTCTCGCAATCAGTCGGCGGTCGCGGGCCCTGCAAGGCGGCGCGCCGCCACGCTCACCGCGTGCCACAGCGTTCCCGCCGCAGACCGCATGCCCCAGATCGCCACGCGATTCGCCGCTGAACGCACAACGATGACGCCCATGTGCTCCAGCCCGGTGCGCGTTGCGGACCCCGGCCCGAAGGAGCGCGGATCGATATTCACCAGCCGCTCCAGCAGGTGATGAATTGCGGCGTCACCGGCGCTGCTCTCGACATCCAGTACAACCCAGCCGTCCGTCTGCTCCGTCACCGCAGCGACGGGGACCTCGGCGTACAGGCGCGCGGCGAAATCCGTCTCCGCTTCACCCGCCGCCGCGATCATCCATTGCCGCTGGCCTGTCCAGACCGCGCTGATGCCGCCCTGGCTGACATGGCTGCCGGGACCAGGCAGCATCAGCCCGAACGGCTGCGGCAACGCCACGTCGCGGGAAATCGCCACCGAGGCGAGCGCAACGTCAGTCACCTCGCGGATGGTCAGGTCACCATGCGCTTCCATGAGCAGCTCCCGGGAACCGAGCGCCGACATGGGCAGGAGATCAGTCATGGAGCCGCGCTCCCTCCGGGTCGACAAAGTGCGGGGAGACGACGCGAAGCCGCGACCAGCTCGCTTCCAACGGGTTTGCAGCAACGATGACCTCGCCGTGGCGTTCCGCTCCGCGTTCCAGCAGCCCCAGCCCGATAGCACTGTCGAGATGCGGCGAATGGCACGCTGACGTGATCCAGCCTTCGTCGGTTTCAAGCGACTGCGCGACACCGTCTGCAAACAGGTGCGACCCGGCGATGACCGTGTCGGCACGCCCTTCCGGCACCAGCCCGACGAGCCGCCGCGCGTCTTCAGCCAGCCCTTCGCGCCGCGACATCACAGCGCCGATGGAATCCTTCTTCGCAGAGACCATCTTGCCGAGACCAAGCATGGATGCCGTGGTCTGGCCGTTCATCTCGCCACCAGCGACATGCCCCTTCTCGATGCGCAGCACGCTCAGTGCTTCGGTTCCGTAGGGCGTCGCGCCAAGGTCTTCCCCGAGGCTCATCAGCCGGTCCATGAGCGCATGGCCGTAGCGGGTTGGCACGGCGATTTCGTAGGCCAGTTCGCCGGAAAACGAGATGCGGAAAAGCCGCGCCCGAAGCCCGCCGCAGATGGTGAGCACCGCACAGGCCATGAAGGGAAAGGCCTCGTTGCCGAGGTCGAACCCGTCCACAACGCGGGCGAGCAAGTCACGCGAGGCAGGACCGGCAACCGCGATCTGCGCCCAGGCATCCGTTGTCGAGATCAGGTGCACGTCGAGATCAGGCCACAGGCACTGTCGCGCGAATTCCATGTTGCGGTAGACAAGCCCCGCATTGGCCGTGGTCGTGGTGACGACGTAGTGCGTCTCGCCAAGCCGCGCGCAGGTGCCGTCGTCATAGGCGTAGCCGTCCTCGCGCAGCATCAGCCCGTAGCGCACGCGCCCGACCTTCAGGCTCGCCATCGCGTTGGCGTAGACCCGGTTGAGGAATTCCGCCGCGTCGCGGCCCTGCACGTCGATCTTGCCGAGCGTCGTCACATCGCAAAGCCCGACGCCCGACCGCACCGCCAGCGCCTCGCGATCGACACTCTCGCGCCAGTGAGACTCGTCCTCTTGCGGGAAGTATTGCGCGCGCAGCCATTGTCCGGCTTCGACGAAGACCGCATTGCGCGCCTTGGCCCAGTGATGCGTCGGCGTCAGGCGCGTCGGTCGGAAATGCGGCCCCGTGTCGCCACCGCCGAGCACCGAGATGGAGACACCGGTATAGGGCGGGCGGAAGGTCGTCGCCCCGGTCTCGGCAATGGTCTTGCCCGTCAGCTCCGCCATCACGGCCAGCGCGGTGACGTTCGACGTGCGGCCCTGGTCGGTTGCCATGCCGAGCGTCGTCCAGCGCTTCAGGTGTTCGACCGGCGACATGTTCTCCTGATGCGCCAGCGCGATGTCCTTCACCGTGACGTCGTTCTGGAAATCGACCCAAGCGCGGCGCTTGCCTGGCACGTGCCAGAATTCGGACACGACAGACGGGCTGTCGTCCGCTTGGGGCAACACCAATTTCGCCGGCTTAATGTCGAGATCGGTTAGCGCAACCGTCGCAGCGCGCGCACCATCGGCGAGCGCATCCGAAAGCCCGCCGCGCCCCGCGCACCCACCGGCAGACAGCAAACCATTCGGCCCGCCGCTGCCGGGAACGAGCGCCAGCAATTCCTCGTCCCACACAGGTCGGCTGCGAAGGTGCGAGGAGAGATGCACATTTGGGTTCCATCCGCCGGCGACGCCGAGCGCGCCGCAGTCGATCCACTCGCTTTTTACCCCATGCTCGACCTTGATCGCGCGCAGACCCAACCGCCCCTTGGTGGCGGTCACACGCGCACCGGCGAAGACCGGGTAATCGCCAAACCTTGGCGCGTCTTGCCGGGTGTCGATCACACCGGCGACCGGCACGTCGCGCGCCACGAGATCGACCGCCGTGCGGTGCCCGTCATCGTTGTTGGTGAAGATCGCAACCGCGTCGCCCGCGTGCTTCACCGGCACCACCGCCCAGCGGTTGGCGTAGGCGCGCACGGCACCAGCGAGCATGATGCCCGGCCTGTCATTGTCCGCGAAGGGAATGTGCCGCTCGGTCGCGCCTGCCGCCAGAACCGCGCGTTTCGCCGTGATCCGCCACAGGGTCTGGCGCACGCTGCCAGACGGATCGGCAAGGTGATCGGAGACCCGCTCGACAGCACCGTAGATGCCGTGGTCGTAGACCCCGAAGACGGTCGTGCGCTTCAGGATGCGCACATTCGGCGCGGCCTGAAGATCAGCCTCGACGGTTGCCACCCAGTCCGCCGCCGGCCCGCTATCCAGTTCATGGCTTTCGGCCAGCAACCGCCCGCCGAGCCGGAAATCCTCATCCGCCAGGATCACCTGCGCACCAGACCGCGCCGCCGTCAGCGCCGCTGCAAGCCCGGCGGCACCGCCGCCGATGACCAGCACGTCGCAATGCAGGAAGCCGCTGTCATAGGCGTCCGGGTCCGGCTCCATCGACAGCCGCCCCAGACCGGCGGCCCGGCGGATCATCGGCTCGTAGAGCTTTTCCCAAAAGGCGCGCGGCCACATGAACGTCTTGTAGTAGAAGCCGGCAGCCAGCAGGGGCGACAGCAAATCGTTCACCGCCAGCGCATCGAAGGAAAGACTGCCTAGCCTGTTCTGCGAATTGGCGACAAGGCCGTCATGCAGTTCGGCAACCGTGGCGCGCGTATTGGGTTCGCGGCGCGCACCCTCGCGCAGTTCGACGAGCGCATTCGGCTCCTCGGAGCCGGCGGACAACACACCGCGCGGCCGGTGATACTTGAAGCTGCGGCCCATGAGTTGCACGCCGTTGGCAAGCAGGGCCGAGGCCAGCGTATCGCCCGGGTGGCCGGTATGGGCTTTCCCGTCGAAGGTGAACGACAGCGCCTTGTCGCGGTCGATGAGGCCGCCGGAAATGCGGGTCATGTGGCCGCTCCGGGCAGGCGCGCCAGCGCGACGTCGCCGGCCAGTTCCGCACCGAGGATCTCATGCGTCACCGTGTTGCGGGTCACCACCAGCCAGCTGCGGTCGCCCTGCTCGTGGAACCACAATTCGCGATGCACCCCGGCTGGGTTGTCGCGCAGGAAGACGTAATCCTGAAACGAGGCCAGCGCATTGTCGCCGTCCGGGTCGGGACGCGCGAGCAGGCTCGCGTCACCCAGATAGGTGAACTCGCGGGCGTCGCGCGGGCCAAGCAGGGGATGGGGGATGAGCATGGCGCGCGCCTCAGTGCAGGTTCGGCTGCGCACCAGCGCCGCGCTCGTCGATCAGGTGCCCGCGCGCGAAACGGTCGAGCCGGTAGGCTGTCGCCACGTCGTGCGGCTCACCGGTCGCCAGCAGGTGCGCAAACGCAAACCCGCTGGCGGGCGTCGCCTTGAAGCCGCCATAGCACCAGCCGGCGTTAAGATAGAGACCGTCGACCGGCGTGCGGTCGATGATTGGCGATCCGTCTATCGACATATCCATGATGCCGCCCCAGCTGCGCAGCAGGCGCGCGCGGCCGATCATCGGCATCAGCGCCATCGCCCCCTCCGCGACATCCTCCACCACCGGCAGGTTGCCGCGCTGGGCGTAGGAATTGTAGCCGTCGATATCGCCGCCGAAGACGAGGCCGCCCTTGTCGGACTGGCTGATGTAAAAGTGCCCCGCGCCGAAAGTGATGACGCCGGGAATGGTGGGCTTCAGCCCCTCGGAGACGAAGGCCTGCAGCACGTGGCTTTCGATGGGAAGCCGAAGTCCCGCCATCGCCATGACGCGGCTGGAGGACCCGGCAACCGCGACGCCCACCTTGCCCGCGCCGATCACCCCGCGTGTCGTCTCGACGCCGGTCACGCGCCCGCCTTCCATGCGAAAGCCCGTCACCTCGCAATTCTGGATCAGGTCGACGCCGTGGCTGTCCGCCCCGCGCGCATATCCCCACGCAACGCCATCGTGACGCGCGGTTCCGGCGCGCGCCTGCAACAGCGCCCCCTTGATGGGAAAGCGGGCGTGCTCGTAGTTCAGGAACGGCGCCATCTCGCGCAGTTCGTCCCGGTTCAGCAGTTGCGCGTCCGCGCCGGACAGGCGCATGGCATTGCCGCGCCGCCGGTATGCGTCGCGCTGCGCATCGGTGTGGATGATGTTGAGAATGCCGCGCTGGGAAACCATCGCGTTGAAGTTCAATTCCTGCTCAAGCCCTTCCCAGAGCTTCATCGAGAACTCGTAGAACGGCTGGTTGCCCGGCAGCAGGTAGTTGGACCGGATGATCGTCGTGTTGCGGCCTATATTGCCGGAGCCGAGCCAGCCCTTTTCCAGCACCGCGATGCGCGACTTCCCGAAATGGCTGGCGAGGTAATAGGCCGTCGCGAGACCATGCCCGCCGCCGCCAACGATGACGAAGTCATACGCCTCCTGCGACTCCGGATCGCGCCACAGCGGCTGCCAACCCTTGTGCCCGGTGACGGCCTCCTTGAGCAGACGCAGACCCGAAAAGCGCATGGAACCCGGAAGCCTCAGATATCGAGCGTGTGCTCGCGTTCCCACTTGGAGAAATGCGACACGAACGAGTTCCACTCCTGCATCTTCATCTTGGCGTAGCTGGCGGAGAACTCCGTGCCGAGGATGCCCTTGAGTTCGTCGTCCGCGTCGAACGCGCGGATCGCGTCGAGCATGTTGAGCGGCAGGCGCGGCGCGTCCTTCACCAGGTGCCCCTCGGCATACATGTCGATGTCGTGGCGCTGGCCGGGGTCCGCCTTGGAGCGCAGGCCGGAGAGGCCCGCCGCGATGATGATCGCCTGCAGCAGGTACGGGTTTGCCGCGCCGTCGGCGAGGCGAAGTTCGAACCGGCCGGGGCCCGGCACGCGCACCATGTGGGTCCGGTTGTTGCCGGTCCAAGTGACGGTATTGGGCGCCCATGTCGCGCCGGAAATCGTGCGCGGCGCATTGATGCGCTTGTAGGAATTCACCGTCGGGTTGGTGATGGCGGCCAGCGCCTCGGCATGCTGCATGATGCCGCCGAGGAAGTTGCGGCCCTGGTCCGACAGGCCCAGCTCCATGTCCATGTCCTCGAAGGCATTCGTCTTGCCATCCCGGTCCCAGACCGAGACGTGCACGTGGCAGCCGTTGCCGGTCAGCCCCTCGATCGGCTTGGGCATGAAGGTCGCGCGGTAGCCGTGCTTTTCCGCGACCGATTTCACCATAAACTTGAAGAAGCTGTGCCGGTCGGCAGTCACCAGCGCATCGTCGAACTCCCAGTTCATCTCGAACTGGCCGTTCGCGTCCTCGTGGTCGTTCTGGTACGGCCCCCAGCCGAGATCCAGCATGTAGTTGCAGATTTCGGCGATGACATCGTAGCGCCGCATCACCGCCTGCTGATCGTAGCAGGGCTTGGCGGCGGTATCGTATGGGTCGGAAATCCTGTCGCCTTCCGGCGTCAGCAGGAAGAACTCGGCTTCCACGCCGGTCTTCATCCGCAACCCGGCCTCGTCGGCCTTGGAAACCATCTCGCGCAGCACGTTGCGCGGGGCCTGGCCGACGGCATCGCCCTCCATCACGCAATTGGCCGGAACCCACGCGACCTCCGGCTTCCAGGGAAGCTGGACCGCGGCATCCGGGTCCGGCACCGCCAGCATGTCCGGGTGGGCGGGCGTCATGTCGAGCCATGTTGCAAAGCCGGCAAAGCCCGCGCCGTCGCTCTCCATGTCGGCGATGGCCTGCGCCGGAACGAGCTTCGCCCGCTGCCCGCCGAACAGGTCGGTATAGGAGACCATGAAATACTTCACGCCGGTCTCTTTCGCGAAAGCTGCAAGCTTGCTCATCTTCTCCGTCCTCTCGTCCCTGCGTGAAACCGTGCTTCACCCTTCCCCAGGGGTAAGCACGGTCTGCCCCCAATTCAGAATCCGGGCTTGCCCGGGTACCAGTCGGTGCCGGCGAGCGGCACTTGCGCCATGGCGGCTGCTTCCATCGTTAGCGCGCACAGGTCTTCGGGTTCGAGATTGTGCACGTGGCTCTTGCCGCAGGCGCGCGCCAGCGTCTGGCATTCCAGCGTCATCACATTGAGATAGTTGCGAAGCCGGCGACCACCCGCGACCGGGTCCAGCCGCTTCATCAGTTCCGGGTCCTGCGTGGTGATGCCCGCCGGGTCCCGCCCCTCGTGCCAGTCGTCATAGGCACCGGTCGTGGAGCCAAGCGCCTGGTATTCCGCTTCCCAACTCGGATCGTTGTCGCCGAGCGCGATCAGCGCCGCCGTTCCGATGGCAACCGCATCCGCGCCGAGCGCCAGCGCCTTGGCAACGTCCGCGCCAGAGCGGATGCCGCCGGACACGACGAGCTGCACCTCGCGGTGCATGCCCAGTTCCTGGAGAGCGCGAACCGCCGGGCGAATGCAGGCCAGCGTTGGCTGGCCGACATGCTCGATGAACACGTCCTGCGTCGCAGCCGTGCCGCCCTGCATGCCGTCGAGCACCACGACATCCGCGCCGGCCTTCACCGCCAGCGCCGTGTCGTAATAGGGCCGCGCGCCGCCGATCTTCACGTAGATGGGCTTCTCCCATCCGGTGATCTCGCGCAGCTCGAGGATCTTGATTTCAAGGTCGTCCGGCCCGGTCCAGTCCGGGTGGCGGCAGGCCGACCGCTGGTCGATGCCTTGCGGCAGGTCGCGCATGCCGGCGACTCGCTCGGTGATCTTCTGGCCAAGCAGCATGCCGCCGCCGCCGGGCTTGGCGCCCTGGCCAACGACGATCTCGATGGCATCGGCCCGGCGCAGGTCATCCGGGTTCATGCCGTAGCGCGACGGCAGGTACTGGTAGACAAGCTTTTCCGAATGCCCGCGTTCTTCCTCCGTCATGCCGCCGTCGCCGGTGGTGGTGGACGTACCGGCCAGCGTCGCGCCGCGCCCGAGCGCCTCCTTGGCCGGGCCTGACAGCGCGCCGAAGGACATGCCGGCGATGGTGATCGGGATTTTCAGCTCAATGGGTTTCCTGGCAAACCGGGTCCCGAGCGTCACCGACGTCTCGCACTTCTCGCGGTAGCCCTCCAGCGGATAGCGCGAAACCGACGCGCCGAGAAACAGCAGGTCGTCGAAGTGCGGCACGCGCCGCTTCGCACCGCCCCCGCGTATATCGTAGATGCCGGTTGCCGCGGCGCGGCGGATCTCCGAATTGATTTCGCGCGAAAACGTCCAGGACTGGCGCGGCTCGGTCTGTGGTGTCTTGTCCATGGCCGCCCTCAATATTCGTCTGCGTGATCGATGTTGAAATTGTAGAGCTTGCGGGCCGAGCCATAACGCTTGAACTCGTCCGGCCTGGCATCGGCGCCGGCGCGCTCCAGCAGCGTTTCCAGCAGCGCCACATGCTCTGGCCGCATCTCCTTTTCGATGCAGTCCGCGCCGAGGCTTTTCACCGATCCGCGCACGAAAAGCCGCGCCTCATAGAGGCTGTCGCCCAGCGCATCACCCGCATCCCCCAGCACGACGAGGTTGCCCTTCTGCGCCATGAAGGCCGACATGTGGCCGATATTGCCGTGAACGACGATGTCGATGCCCTTCATCGATATGCCGCAGCGCGAGGATGCGTTGCCCTTCACGTTGAGCAACCCGCCGCGGCCCGTGGCACCCGCGTACTGGCTGGCATCACCGTCAACGATGACCTCGCCCGACATCATGTTTTCCGCAGCGCCCGGCCCAACAGACCCGGTGACATGCACCGTCGCCTGCTTGTTCATGCCCGCGCAGTAGTAGCCAGTGGAGCCGTTCACCGTGACCTTGATCGGCGCATCCAGCCCGACGGCGACCGCGTGGCTGCCGCGCGGATTTTCCAGCGTCCACGGCTCGTTGCCGCACGCAGCCTGAAGGGTCGCGTTGGTGTCACGCAAGCCGACCTCGACCATGTTGATGACCGGCATGGCTCAGCGCTCCCAGAAATAAACGGTCGCCGGCTCCGGCTCCCAGACGCGTGCCTGCTCGATCCCCGGCAGGTCTGCGAAGGCGCGGTACTCGCTGGCGAACGCAACATAATCGTCGGTCTCCGCCATCACGGCAGGCTTGCAGGCAACCGGGTCGCGCACGACGCCGATGCCCTTTTCGGTCCCCGTCACGAAGGTGAAGAAGCCGTCGAGGTCTTCAAGCGTGCCTTCCAGTGCCTCGCCCAGCGTCGCGCCGTCGGCGATGCGCGACGAGATATAGGCAGCGCCCACTTCCGTGTCGTTCTCGGTCTTTGTGACGACGCCCTTGCGCGCAAGTTTGCGCCGCATCTGGTTGTGGTTGGAGAGTGATCCGTTATGCACAAGGCACTGGTCGCTGGCGGTCGAGAACGGGTGTGCGCCGAGCGTCGTCACCGCAGATTCGGTGGCCATACGCGTATGGCCGATGCCGTGGGTTCCGGCCATCTCGCGCAGGCCAAAGCGCGCGGCGACGTCGCCCGGCAGGCCGACTTCCTTGTAGATTTCCATCGACTTGCCGATCGCCATGACACGAATATCGCGATCCTCAAGAAACGAGACCGCCGCGGTTTCCGCATCTGCCGGGATCGTGATGACCGCGTGGGTGTCGACGATCCGCATCACCGCGGTCGCACCGATGGCGTCTGACAGATCTTTGTCGAGATTGTCGAAGGTCTCCACAGGCGTGTCGGACTGGACGGTGATCTTCAGTCCATCACCCTGGTTGCCGTAGATAGCGATACCCGCACTGTCGGGACCGCGGTCACTCATGGTGACCAGCATCGCGGTCAGCATGTCGCCGAGACGCGGTTGCAGCTCTTCCTTCTTCAGGAACAGGCCGACGATGCCGCACATCTTCTCGCTCCTTCACGGACAGCCAGTGAGTTGGGCCATTTGTGACGGAAACAAACTTTCCTTGCAAGCAATTTATATTCTTGCAGAGAAATATGGCGGCTCGCTGGTGCCGACTGTTCAGCTGCCCTTTTGAGGGTACGTGATGATCGAGAGATAGCGGATCGGCAGGCTCCGCAATTCTTCGGGGCCATGCGGCGCATCGGCATCAAACAGAAGCGTGTCGCCGGGCTCAAGCAGGTACAGCTTGTCGCCGTGACGATAGTTCACGGTGCCCTCGAGCATGTAGAGCAGTTCGATGCCGCCGTGCTGAAACGCCGGGAATCGATCGCTCTCGGACGCCAGCGTAATGAGGTACGGCTCGACGACGACACCGGAATTGTTCGACCCGATATGGCCGAGCAGCGTGTATTGATGGCCGGCGCGGGTGCCGGCGCGCTCGACCTCCACACCCTCGCCAGATTTCACGTGCATGCAGCCGCGCGCTTCCTCGTAGCCTGAGAACAGCTGGACCAGCGGGACACCAAGCGAGTTGGCCAGCATCTGGATCGTCGCAAGCGAGGGAGAAATTGCACCATTCTCGATCTTGGAAAGCATCCCGACCGAGAGCCCGGCCTGGACTGCCAGTTCGCTTCCGGTCATGCGCTGGCGCTTGCGCAACTCGCGCACCTGCCGGCCGATCGCGACTTCCAGGTTCTTCTCCCGGTTCTCGCGGACCGCGTGCGGGTTCTGGCGCAGCGGCTTGTCAGCCGATTTTGAAGATCTCGCGTCGCTCACGTCGTCCCATCCAGTTGCAATCGGTCAGCTCGTCGGCATTTCGCCGAGAACGGACATTGACCTTAGAGCATGATGCGGGCTGAGAAGGATAGATGAAGCGACCGAGAGCCCCACGGTTACGGGTCTGGACCGGTAAAGGGGGCTCCAAACGCAAAAAACCCGCCTTGCGGCGGGTCTTGTGTTGGTTGCGGGGGCAGGATTTGAACCTGCGACCTTCAGGTTATGAGCCTGACGAGCTACCGGGCTGCTCCACCCCGCGCCAATGATGTGCCGGTCTTGGACCGGACCGCTGATGTAACAGTTGGCTGACGCATTGCCAACCCCTGCACATTAAGCGCAAACGAAACATTCCCGAGCAATTTCAAACAGTTGGCGAAAATGCCAAGGTCCGAGAGTCCGGAAAAGAAAAACCCCGCGACGGCAATCAAGTCCGATGCGGGGTTTCTTGTCTGGATATCGTGAAGAACTCGCTGTCTTTTGCAGGCCTGGCAACGACCTACTCTTCCAAGTCTTGGGACTTAGTACCATCGGCGCTGGGGGGTTTAACGGCCGAGTTCGGGATGGGATCGGGTGGGGGCCCCCCGCCATAGCCACCAGGCCGGCGAAAGACAGCGAATTTGTGAAGATTATCTGGCTTCCGCCAGTGCCACCATCCTCTGCAATGATCTCAAGGATCACCACTTGGATGGGCATAGATTAATGAGAACGATCAAGCCAATCGAGCAATTAGTACCGGTAAGCTTCATGTGTTGCCACACTTCCACACCCGGCCTATCAACGTGGTGGTCTTCCACGGCTCTCAAGGGAGAACTTATCTCGAGGCTGGTTTCCCGCTTAGATGCCTTCAGCGGTTATCCGTCCCGCACATAGCTACCCTGCTATGCCGCTGGCGCGACAACAGGTCCACCAGAGGTGCGTCCATCCCGGTCCTCTCGTACTAGGGACAGATCCTCTCAATTCTCCTACGACCACGGCAGATAGGGACCGAACTGTCTCACGACGTTCTAAACCCAGCTCACGTACCGCTTTAATTGGCGAACAGCCAAACCCTTGGGACCTGCTCCAGCCCCAGGATGCGATGAGCCGACATCGAGGTGCCAAACAACGCCGTCGATATGGACTCTTGGGCGTCATCAGCCTGTTATCCCCGGAGTACCTTTTATCCGTTGAGCGATGGCCCTTCCACGCGGGACCACCGGATCACTATGACCGACTTTCGTCTCTGCTCGACTTGTCAGTCTCGCAGTCAGGCAGGCTTATGCCATTGCACTCAGCGGCTGATTTCCGACCAGCCTGAGCCTACCTTCGCGCGCCTCCGTTACACTTTGGGAGGCGACCGCCCCAGTCAAACTACCCACCATACTCGGTCCCGGACGCTGTTACGCCGCGGTTAGACAGTCATATCGCTAAGGGTGGTATTTCAAGGATGACTCCACCGCAGCTGGCGCCACGGCTTCATAGTCTACCACCTATCCTACACATATCGACACGAATGCCAGAGTAAAGTTGTAGTAAAGGTTCACGGGGTCTTTCCGTCTGACCGCAGTTACCCCGCATCTTCACGGGGAATTCAGTTTCACTGAGTCGATGCTGGAGACAGTGGGGAAGTCGTTACGCCATTCGTGCAGGTCGGAACTTACCCGACAAGGAATTTCGCTACCTTAGGACCGTTATAGTTACGGCCGCCGTTTACCGGGGCTTCGATTCAAAGCTTGCACCTCTCCTCTTAACCTTCCGGCACCGGGCAGGCGTCAGACCCTATACGTCGCCTTACGGCTTCGCAGAGCCCTGTGTTTTTAGTAAACAGTCGCCACCCCCTGGTCTGTGCCCCTCCACTCCGGTTGCCCGAAGCAGAGGCTCCCTTCTCGCGAACTTACGGGAGCAATTTGCCGAGTTCCTTCAGCATCGTTCTCTCAAGCGCCTTGGTATTCTCTACCAGTCCACCTGTGTCGGTTTAGGGTACGGTCTAATGTGGAGGCTATTTCCTGGAACTCCTTCGCTGCCAATCCAATCCGATAAGGACTGACAACACACGGAATTCGTCACCTTCCACTGGCCCACGAATATTAACGTGGTTCCCATCGACTACGGCTTTCGCCCTCGCCTTAGGGGCCGGCTAACCCTGCGCCGATTAGCGTTGCGCAGGAACCCTTGGACTTTCGGCGGGAGTGTCTCTCACACTCCTTGTCGTTACTCGTGTCAGCATTCGCACTTCCGATACCTCCAGCGGCCCTCACGGGTCCGCCTTCGCAGGCTTACGGAACGTTCCGCTACCGCGCACTTGCGTGCACTCGCAGTTTCGGCGTGTGGCTTGAGCCCCGTTACATTTTCGGCGCAGAAACCCTTATTTAGACCAGTGAGCTGTTACGCTTTCTTTAAATGATGGCTGCTTCTAAGCCAACATCCTGGTTGTTTTGGGATCTCCACATCCTTTCCCACTTAGCCACAACTTGGGGGCCTTAACTGGCGATCAGGGTTGTTTCCCTCTCCACTACGGACGTTAGCACCCGCAGTGTGTCTGCCAGATAGTACTTCCCGGTATTCGGAGTTTGGTTAGGTTTGGTAATCCTGTGGGGACCCCTAGCCCATCCAGTGCTCTACCCCCGGGAGTATTCATCTGACGCTCTACCTAAATAGATTTCGCGGAAAACCAGCTATCTCGAGGTTTGATTGGCCTTTCACCCCTAGCCACAGCTCATCCCCGTCTTTTTCAACAGACGTGGGTTCGGCCCTCCAGTGCATGTTACTGCACCTTCAGCCTGGCCATGGCTAGATCACCTCGTTTCGGGTCTAGTCCGACGAACTGAACGCCCTGTTCAGACTCGCTTTCGCTGCGCCTA
>NZ_JBJXCY010000002.1:872500-1377158 GCF_046159835.1 Tepidamorphus sp. 3E244
TTCCGCACGCCCGATGACGGCATCGTCGACTATTACGATTCAGAAGGCCGCAGCGCGAAGAAGTTCCTGATGCGCAAGCCGATGCGCACCGGCCAGTTCCGCTCCGGCTTTGGCATGCGCCGCCATCCGATTCTCGGCTACAAGCGCATGCACAAGGGCGTTGACTGGGCCGCACCGCGCGGCACGCCGCTGATGGCCGCCGGCAACGGCACGGTCGTGGAAGCCGGCTGGAAGTCCGGTTACGGGCGCTGGATCAAGATCCAGTACGCCAACGGCTACGCCTCGGGCTACGCCCACCAGCAGAAATTTGCCCCCGGCATTGCCAAGGGTGTGCGCGTCACGCAGGGCCAGGTCATCGGCTACGTGGGCACCACCGGCTTGTCGACCGGCCCGCACCTTCACTACGAGATGACGGTGAACGGTCGCCACGTGGACCCGATGCGTATCCGCCTGCCGCGTGGTCGCACGCTGGATGGACCGATTCTCTCCGCCTTCGACCGTGAGCGTTCGCGCATCGACGCGCTGATGGCCAAGCCCCCGGTTTCCACCCGCCTCGCCGCAAACTGATCGCGGGCCATGCGCGGGGGTCTGAACCGGTCAACGCTTCTAGGCCGGGCTGGTGTCAGGGCAGATAGGTGTCGCGCCACTTCAGCACGACGTTGAACGAGACCGAAATTCGCTTGTCGTCGGACAGGTTCGGATGCACCAGGTGGTGCACGAAGGCCGGCCAGAGCAGCAGCATGCCGGGCCTGGGCAGCAGCCGGTATTCCGGGTCCACCTGCCCGTCTCCCTTGATGGAGAGCATGTTCGCCTGCGGGCGCGGATCGTAGAAGCTGATCGCACCGGGATTGAGGTCGGAACGCGTGTGCAGGTCGCGCGGCCGCTCCGGCACCTGCACGTAATAGGTCCCGCTCAGCCAGGAATGCGGGTGATTGTGCAGGTTGTGGTAGTCGCCGAACCGGTTGACGTTCGGCCAAGCCTGGACCGAATAATCCAGCTCGTAGTCGATGCCGGATTCTTTCGCGTAGTCGCGTATGGCCCGGTCTGTGCACTGCTTGAGCCAGTTCGCCGCCGGGTGCTCGTGTTTGAAGAAGTTGCCAGCGAGGTAGTCGGTCGTGAGATCGCTGGCCTTGTCGTCCATCTCCTCGATGAGCTCGATAAGGGCTGCGTTCGCGCCCTCCGCGCCGGGCAGTTGCACCTGCATGAAGGTCGTCGGCCACATCTGCCGGAATGCAGGCTGGCCGGCCTGTTGGTCGCTCATCTCTCAAGCCCCGGGTTTGTCACGAATCGATTGCCTCAAGTCCAAGCGCCGCGCGCGCCTTCTTCGTCAGCCCCGCGGCAACCAGCCGGTGGCTTTCCTCGAGATAGCGGCAGAGATCGGAATCGCTCATTTCGGTGTCGGCCGTGCGCTGGATCCATTTCATCCCGCGCGAGGCGAGATAGGGCGCGGGGCGCAGGCCGTCCTGTTCCTTCAGGATGTCATAGGCCAGCGGCGACACCTTGAAGGTGACGAAGGGCGCGGCGCCACCCGACTGGGCCGTGCTGGCGATGGCGAACACCTTGCCGCCCACCTTCCAGACATGCGACCCGCCCCACTGCACGACCGTGGTCGTGGCGCGGAGCGAGGCGCAATAGTTGTTGTAGGCATCGAGCGTCATCATGGCGGGGGCATGCTTTCACACCCCCGCACAGATGGCGAGATGGTTCACGCTGCGCGCTCGGCCTTCATGTCCGAACCGAGCACGAGCTCGCCGTCCTTGACGGTCGCGACCACGTGGGCGCCGTCGTGGATTTCACCCTTCAGGATCAGCTCGGCGAGCGGGTCCTGAACCTGCTTCTGGATCACGCGTTTCAACGGGCGTGCGCCGTAGGCGGGCTCATAGCCCTTGTCGGCAAGCCATGCGCGCGCTTCCGCATCCAGCGTCAGCGTGATCTTGCGATCCGCCAGCAGACGCTCGAGCCGCTGCATCTGGATATCGACGATCGCGCCCATCTGCTCCTTCTTGAGCCGGTGGAAGAGGATAATCTCGTCCAGTCGGTTCAGGAACTCGGGCCGGAAGTGCGCCCGCACCACCGTCATCACCTGCTCGCTCACCGCGTCCGAATCGGACCCGTCCGGCTGGTTCACCAGGAACTCCGAACCGAGGTTGGAGGTCATGATGATGAGCGTGTTGCGGAAATCGACAGTGCGGCCCTGCCCGTCCGTCAGACGGCCATCGTCCAGCACCTGCAGCAGCACGTTGAACACGTCGCCGTGCGCCTTCTCGATCTCGTCGAACAGGATCACCTGGTAGGGCCTGCGCCGGACGGCTTCCGTCAGCACGCCGCCTTCCTCGTAGCCGACATAGCCGGGAGGCGCGCCGATCAGCCGGGCCACGGAGTGCTTCTCCATGAACTCCGACATGTCGATTCGCACCATCGCGGTGTCGTCATCGAAGAGGAACGAGGCCAGCGCCTTGGTCAGCTCCGTCTTGCCGACGCCCGTGGGGCCGAGGAACATGAACGAGCCCATGGGCCGGTTCGGATCCTGCAGGCCCGCGCGCGCACGCCGCACGGCGGTGGAGACGGCCTTCACCGCTTCTTCCTGGCCAACCACACGCGAGGCAATCACCTCTTCCATGCGCAGCAGCTTGTCGCGCTCGCCTTCAAGCATCTTGTCGACAGGGATTCCCGTCCAGCGGGACACCACCTGCGCGATGTTGTCAGGCGTCACCGTCTCGGCTGCCATGCTGCCGGCATTCGCGGCATCGCTGGCGTCGTCCATTTCCTTCAGCTTGCGCTCAAGTTCGGGAATCTTGCCATAGGCCAGTTCGCCGGCACGGGCGAGGTCGCCCGCACGCTGCAGCTTCTCCAGCTCGATGCGCGCCTGGTCGAGTTCGGTCTTCAGCGACTGCGACTGGTTGAGCTTTTCCTTCTCGCCCTGCCAGCGCGCGGTCATCTCGGCCGATTCGTCTTCCAGTTCGGCAATCTCGCCCTCCAGCTTTTCGAGCCGGTCCTTGGAAGCCGTGTCGCTTTCCTTCTTCAGCGCCTCGCGTTCAATCTTGCGCTGGATCAGCTTGCGGTCGATCTCGTCGAGGGCCTCGGGCTTGGAATCCACCTGCATCCGCAACCGCGATGCGGCCTCGTCCATAAGGTCGATGGCCTTGTCGGGCAGGAAGCGGTCGGTGATGTAGCGATTGGAGAGCGTTGCCGCCGCGACCAGCGCGCTGTCGGCGACCCGCACACCGTGGTGCAGCTCGTACTTCTCCTTCAGCCCGCGCAGGATCGACACGGTGTCCTCCACCGTCGGCTCCGACACGAAGACCGGCTGGAAGCGCCGCGCCAACGCAGCGTCCTTTTCGACGTGCTTGCGGTACTCATCCAGCGTGGTCGCACCGACGCAGTGCAGCTCGCCGCGTGCGAGCGCCGGCTTCAGCAGGTTCGACGCATCCATCGCGCCATCGCTCTTGCCCGCGCCAACCAGCGTGTGCATCTCGTCGATGAACAGGATGATCTTGCCGTCGGCGGCATCGACCTCCTGCAGCACGGCCTTCAGCCGCTCCTCGAACTCGCCGCGATATTTCGCGCCCGCGATCAGCGAACCCATGTCGAGCGACATCAGTTGCTTGTCACGCAGGCTCTCGGGCACATCACCGTTGATGATGCGCAGCGCGAGGCCTTCGACGATGGCCGTCTTGCCGACGCCCGGCTCGCCGATGAGGACGGGATTATTCTTGGTGCGCCGCGACAGCACCTGAATCGTCCTGCGGATTTCCTCGTCACGCCCGATGACCGGATCGAGACGGCCCTGCCGGGCTTCCTCGGTCAGGTCCTGCGCATATTTCTTCAGCGCGTCATAGCCGCTCTCGGCAGACGCGGTGTCGGCGGTACGGCCCTTGCGCACCTCGTTGATGGCGTCGTTCAACCCCTGTGCGGTGATGCCGGCCTGCGACATCATGCGCGAGGTTTCTGCCTGCTTTTCGATGGCAAGCGCCAGCAGCAGCCGTTCGGCCGTGACGAAGCTGTCGCCCGACTTCTTGGCAGCCTGCTCGGCGGTATCGAAGACGCGGGCGATCTGCGGTGAAAGGTAAAGCTGGCCGTTGCCGCCCTGCACCTTCGCCTGCTTGGCAAGCGCCATCTCGACGGCCTGCAGGATGTCGGCGGAGCGGCCACCGGCGCGCTCGATCAGGCGCGCGGCAAGGCCTTCCTCGTCGTCGAGCAGGACCTTGAGAAGGTGCTCGGGAAGAAACTGCTGGTGGTTCTCGCGCAGCGCCAGTCCCTGTGCGGACTGCACGAATCCACGCGCGCGTTCCGTGTAGTTCTCGAAATTCATGTCATGCCTCCATATGGCGCGGATCGCCTGGGCCTTCTTTGCGAAGCGCCGCCCGGACCGCCCGAGTCTGACCGGCATGTTGCCCGGTCATGACTCCATATAGGTGTGGCATCTGGGCAACAAAAGAGGTGGGGCCCAAAAAGCGAAGGCCCGCCCCGGTCGCACCGGGACGGGCCTTGTTTTCTCGTTTCGCATCGCCGCTTTGGCGACATGCGTCAAGCGTTGTCGGCGGTTACCGGTTCGCCGGAGCCTTCGCCCTTTGCAGCGGAGCCCTCGCCCTTCTCTTCGGCGGCAGCAGCCTGCTCGGCCTTGGTGGGGCGGCGGCGGCGGCGCGGCTTGGCCGGCTGCTCGTCTTCGCCTTCGCCGTTGTCCTTGGCTTCAGCAGGTGCATCGTCGCCGGAAGGCGTGCGGGCCGCGTTGCGCAGGAAGGCCGGCAGACCCATGTCCTCGCCGCCCTGATCGTCGTCGGCATTGCCGTTGGCGTTCTTGGCACCGTTTCCGGACCCATTCTTCTGGGCTTCGGCGGGCTGCTTGTCCTGCTGGTCGGAATTGTCATCGCGACGGTTGTTGCGATTCTCGTTCCGGTTCTCGTTGCGGTTGTCACCACGACTGTCGTTGTCGCGGCGGCTCTGCTGCTCGGCGTTCTGCTCGGCCTGTACCTGTTGCTGTGCCTGTGCAGCCGCAATGATGCGGAGGTAGTGCTCGGCGTGCTGGAGATAGTTCTCCGCGTTGATCCGGTCGCCGGCCGACTGCGCGTCGCGCGCCAGCTGCTGGTACTTTTCCGCGACATGCGCAGCCGTGCCGCGCACCTTCACGTCAGGACCATTGCTGTCGTAGCTGCGCGTCAGCGGGTTCGGCTGCTTGCGGTTGTTACCGCCACCGCCGCCACGACCGCGCATTCTCTTGTTCTGTCCTCTCATTGCGTCACTCTTCATCGTTACACGAAAGTTCCGGACATGACCGGTCGCGTGCCTGCCCCGCGGGCAGGGCGGCACCGAAGGCCGCAAGCTGTTACCGGTTTCACGTTCGATCGTTCCCCTTGAGGTTCGCGACAAGCGAACCTTGCTCGGCAGCAGCATTCCCCCGCTGGCTGCCGGGCGTTCGGACTACCTGGACAATTTACCTGTGGCCGCCTGGCGGCATGCCCCGAACGCACGGGTGCGGCGGCAATCTGCCCGTATTGCAAAACTTGGCAAAAGGCTGCGTCCTGCAACCTGATCGACCAAGATGTGTCTGTGAATGTCCGTGCCCATGACGGGCGAACCGGGAATTGCGGAAGCTGCCGTATTGGCGCTCACCGCTCCATGTCCTGAACATTATCTGCTTCGTTCACCTATTCCAAGCGGTTTCTTGGCAGCTGTGCGAACTGGTTATCCTTAAGTCAATTCGCGCCGGGCGAGGCTGACGCGCTCGTGCCCGGCCATGTCATTGCGGCCTTCGATGCCCGTCAGGCCGGCGGCGCGAAGCAGGTCCGCAACCTCCGCATGCTGGCCGGTTCCCGTCTCCAGGACGAGCCAGCCGCCGGGTTTCAGCTTCGCGGCAGCCTGCGGGATCAGCTGCCGATAGGCCTCGTATCCGTCCTCGCCTCCATCCAGCGCGCGTTGCGGATCATGGTCCCGGACTTCGGGTTCCAGATCGGCGATGTCACCGGTTCGAATGTATGGCGGGTTTGATGCGATCAGGTCGAACGGTCCAATGATGCCGTCGAGCCAACTGGTTGCCGCGAACTGCGCGCGGCCTGTCATGTTCAAAAGCCTTGCATTGGCTTGCGCCCGAATTGTGGCGGCCTCGCTGATATCGGTGCCCACGCCCTGCGCCTCGGGCATCGCGGCCAGCAACGAAAGAAGTATGCAGCCCGACCCGGTGCCGAGATCGGCGATGCGGCACGCGCCCCGCTCACCAACCAGTTGCAGCGCCGTCTCGACCAGCAGTTCCGTTTCCGGGCGCGGCACCAGCGTGTCGGCATCGAGCGCGAAGGTGAAATCGCGAAAGCGCCACTCGCCGAAGATGCGCGCCAGTGGTTCGCGCTTCGCCCGCCTGTCGGTCATGCGGGCAATTTCGGCAAGTGCGTCGACGCCGACCGCCCGACCCGGATCGCGCAGCAGGTCTTCGCGCGTCAGGCCGCAGACCCGCATGACGATGAGCCGCGCGTCGAGACCCGCAGTATCTATGCCGCTTTCGTTGAGGCTCGCCGTTACCTGCCGCACGAGCCGGCCCACATCCATGCCGCTCGTGGCAGGCCCCGTCATGCGGTGAGGATTTCCGGTGCGGCTTCCGCTTCCGCCAGCCGCTGCGCCTGATCCTCGGAGATCAGCGCCTCGACGACTTCCTCCAGCGCTTCACCGGCGAGAATGGTTTCCAGCTTGTAGAGCGTCAGGTTGATGCGGTGGTCCGTCACGCGCCCCTGCGGGAAGTTGTAGGTACGGATGCGTTCGGAGCGGTCGCCGGTTCCGATCTGGCTCTTGCGCGCCTGGGACCGCGCGCTGTCCTGCCGCTCGCGCTCCATCTCGAAGAGACGCGCCTTCAGCACCTTCATCGCCTGTGCGCGGTTCTGATGCTGCGACTTCTCCGACGAGGTGACGACGATCCCGGTCGGGATGTGCGTGATGCGAACCGCGGAGTCCGTCGTGTTGACGTGCTGGCCGCCCGCACCCGACGCGCGCATCGTGTCGATGCGGATGTCCTCGGCCTTCACCTCGATATCGACGTTCTCGGCCTGCGGCAGCACCGCGACGGTCGCAGCCGACGTGTGAATGCGCCCGCCACCTTCGGTTTCAGGCACGCGCTGCACGCGGTGGACGCCGGATTCGAATTTCAGCTTCGCGTAGGGGCCCTGCCCCGACACGTCGAGGATGATTTCCTTGTAGCCGCCAAGCCCGGTTTCACTGGCCGACAAAACCGAGACCGTCCAGCCCCGCGTTTCCGCGTAGCGCTGGTACATGCGGGCAAGATCCCCGGCAAACAGCGCGGCCTCGTCGCCGCCGGTACCGGCGCGAATTTCCACGATGGCGCTGTTGTCGTCGGCATCGTCGCGCGGCAGCAACAGCACCTTCAGGTCCTGGTCCAGCTGTTCCAGCTTCTCGTCGAGTTCTTCCTGCTCCACCTCGGCCAATTCGCGCATCTCCGCGTCCGATCCCGGCTCGGCGAGAATCTGATCCAGCCCTTCGCGTTCCTCGATGGTTTCGGCCCGAGCGCGGATCACGCGCACCAGCGGTTCCAGCTTGGCGCGCTCACGCGACAGCCGGACGATTTCCTCCGAGTCGGACGTCGTGGACAGACCCGCTTCCAGGTCCTCGAATTTCTTGACGATGGCGTGGAGATGCTCGTCGCGCATGGATGATCCTGCACAGGGTGGGTGGAGCCGAATTTACGCTTGCTAGATGTCGAGGTCGACCTGGTTGTCGCGGGCAAAGCCGATCATCGCCTTGCGCAGGTCCTTGGGCGGATTGTCGAGCGCCTCTTCAAGGAACGCGCTGGCCTTCTCGAGATCGAGTGACAGCAGCATCGCCTTGACCGGGCCGACGGCCGCCGCCGCCATGGATATGGTGCGAAGCCCTGCGGCAGCAAGCGCCATCGCGGTGAGGGGATGGGAGGCAAGCTCGCCGCACAGGCTGAGCGGGATGCCGTTGCTCTCCGCCGCCTCGTTCACCGTCTTGATGATGCGCAGCATCGGCACCGACAACTGGTCGAAGCGCTGCGCCATGCGTGCGTTCTCGCGGTCAACCGCGTAGACGAACTGGAACAGGTCGTTGCTGCCGATGGACAGGAAATCCGCCTTGCTCGCCAGCTCGTCGATCTGCCAGATCAGCGCCGGCACCTCGACCATGACGCCAAGATCGATGGATGTCGGCAGCTTGCGGCCGAACTTGCGCAGCCGCTCGGTCTCTTCTTCCACGATGGCGCGCGCGGCGTCGAACTCCGCGACCTCCGTCACCATCGGGAACATGACCGAGAGCTTGCGGCCGGATGCCGCGCGCAGCAGCGCACGCATCTGCGCCTTGAGCAGCGCCGGCCTGTCGAGTGCGATACGGATCGCGCGCCAGCCGAGCGCCGGGTTCGGCTCCTCGTCCTGACGCAGGTAGGGCAGGATCTTGTCGCCGCCGATATCGAGGGCACGGAAGACGACCGGCTTGTCGCCGGCACTTTCCAGCACCGTGCGGTAGAAGGCCTCCTGCTCGCCGATGCGCGGGAATCTCGTCGCCAGCATGAACTGCAACTCGGTGCGGAACAGGCCGATGCCCGCCGCACCGGTTTCCTCCACGTGCGGCAGGTCGACGCCAAGCCCGGCATTCATCATCAAGGTCAGGTCGACGCCGTCCTTGGTGCGCGTCGGCACGTCGCGCAGCTCCTGGTAGCGCTCCTGCCGCTTGGCGCGCATCCGGACCTTGTCGACATAGGAATTCTCGACATCCGATGCCGGACGCACATGGACCTCCGCCGCGCCGCCATCGACGATGATCGCATCGCCGGTGCGCACCAGGTCGAGCACTCCGTCGACCTGCCCGACGCAGGGGATACCCAGCGCACGTGCCACGATGATGACATGGGCGGTGGGCGAGCCTTCCTCCAGCACCAGCCCGCGCAGGTTGGCGCGGTCGTAGTCCAGCAGTTCGGCAGGCCCCATGTTGCGCGCCACCACGATGGCCGATTGCGGCAATTGTCCGGAGCCCGCATGCCCGCTCCAGCCCACGAGTTCGCGCAGCAGGCGGTTTGCGAGATCGTCGAGATCGTGCAGCCGCTCGCGAACGTAAGGGTCGGTCTGGCGGATGAGCTGCGCGCGGCTGTCGTTCTGGACACGCTCGACCGCGGCTTCCGCCGTCAGGCCGGTGTTGATCGCCTCGCGGATGCGCCGCGCCCAGCCCCGGTCGCGGGCAAACATGCGGTAGCTTTCCAGCACGTCCACGTGGTCGCCGCCGCCATCGCGGATCGCCGGGTGCTGCATCAGCGTGTCGACGGAGCTTTTCAGTGATTCGAGCGCGGCATCGAGGCGTTCGAGCTCAGCGGAGGAATCCTCCGCAATCAGCTGCGTCACGCGCACGCGCGGCTCGTGCATGACGACATGCCCGAGCGCGATGCCGTCGGCAAACGAGCGCCCCATCAATTGCTGCGGGCGTTGCAGCGCCAGTTCCGTGCCCGGCCGCGCCAGCGTCTGCAATTCGCCGGACGCAATCATCTCCGCCAGCACGATGGCGATGGTCTGGAGGGCCTCGACCTCTTCTTCCGAATAGGTGCGCGGCGCCATGTTCTGCACGACGATGACGCCGAGCGTCTGCCCGCCGCGCAGGATCGGGACACCGAGGAAGGACTGGTAGATTTCTTCGCCCGTCTCCGGGAAGTAGGCGAAGGCCGGATGCGACTGGGCGTCGGGAAGGTTCAGCGCCTGGGCTTCACGCGCGATGACGCCGACGAGGCCCTGCCCAACCGTCATTGTAGTCTTGTGCACGGCCTCGCGGTTGAGGCCCTCGGTTGCGAACAGCTCCAGCGAGCTGTCGCCGCGCATCACGTAGACGGAGCAAACTTCCGCGACCATGTTCGCCGCGACAAGCACGACGATACGGTCCAGCCTTTCCTGCGCGGTGACCGGTTCGGCCATGGTCTCGCGCAGGCGGCGCAGCATAACTCGCGGTCCGCCGATCGAGCTCCGCATGTGCTCGAGCCTCTTTCCCGATGCGCAAAAGACGTCTCACGGCGTCCCGGACTATGAAGCCCGGTGCGAACGCCGCAGACCTCCGCATGGCATTATTGCGTGTCCAGCCCGTATAGCGAATGCAAAGTACGCACCGCAAGCTCGGTATAGGCGGCGTCGATCAGGACCGAAATCTTGATCTCGGAAGTCGTGATGGCGCGAATGTTGATGTTTCTCTGTGCCAGCGCGCGGAATGCATCGGATGCGACACCCGCGTGCGAGCGCATCCCGATGCCGATCACCGACACCTTCACCACGTCGCGCGCACCTTCGACATTGGCGTATTCGATCTCGCCGCGCTGCGCCTCGATGGTGGCTAGCGCCTTGTTGTAATCGGATTCCGGCACCGTGAACGTGATGTCCGTGGTACTGCTGTCCTCCGACACGTTCTGCACGATCATGTCGACATTGATGTTGGCATCCGCCAGCGGGCCGAAGACGGCCGCCGCCACGCCGGGCTTGTCCTGCACGCGGCGAAGCGTGATCTGCGCCTCGTCCTTGGAATAGGCGATGCCCGTCACCGTGTTCTTTTCCACGATCTCATCCTCGTCACAAATCAGGGTTCCGACAGGCTCGTTCGCCCCCACCAGCGCCGGCGATTCCGGGTCGTCGAAGGAGGATCGCACGAAGGTACGCACGCCGTGAACCATCGCCATTTCAACCGAGCGCACCTGCAGGACCTTGGCACCGAGCGACGCCATCTCCAGCATTTCCTCGTAGGCGACCTTTTCCAGCCGGCGCGCCTTGGCAACGATGCGCGGATCGGTCGTGTAGACCCCGTCCACGTCAGTATAGATGTCGCACCGGTCGGCATTCACCGCCGCCGCGATGGCCACCGCGCTCGTGTCCGAACCGCCGCGACCCAGCGTCGTGATGCGGTTGTCCGGGCCGATGCCCTGGAAGCCCGCGATGACCGCGACCTGACCGGAAGAGATCCGCTCGATCAGCAGCGGGCAGTCGATGGAATCGATGCGTGCCGCGCCGTGCGCGTCGTCTGTGCGCAGCGGGATCTGCCAGCCGCACCACGAGCGCGCATTGACGCCCATGGAATGCAGCGCGATCGCCAGAAGCCCCGACGTGACCTGCTCGCCGGACGCGACGATCTGGTCGTATTCGCGTGCGTCGTGCAGCGGCGACATGTCCCGGCAGAAGCCGACGAGCTTGTTGGTCTCGCCCGCCATGGCGGACACCACGACGGCGACCTCGTGGCCGGCATCCACCTCGCGCTTGACGTGCCGCGCGACATTGCGGATGCGGTCGAGATCGGCAACCGACGTGCCGCCGAATTTCAGGACGAGGCGTCCCATGCTGTAACTTCCCGAAAACCCGATAGAGGATTGCCCGCTTTTGCGCGGGACAAGGGCCACGGGATGGACGCCGCGCCGCGCGGCGCCTACTTAATCGCTTGCACGGTTCTGTGCAACAGGAGCACCGATTTCCGCCCATGACTGCAAACAACACAGCCAAGAGCACCGGCACCACCGGACAGACCACCGTCGACGACGCGGAGATCGCCCGGTTCTCCGCCCTCTCCCGCGAATGGTGGAACCCGGCGGGCAAGTTCAAGGTGCTGCACAAGTTCAATCCGGTGCGCCTGGCATACGTGCGCGACCATGTCTGTGCGCATTTCGACAGGGACCCGAACGCGGCGCGCCCGCTGGAGGGCTTGCGCATTCTCGATATCGGCTGCGGCGGCGGCCTGATCGCCGAACCCATCGCCCGCATGGGCGCGGAGGTTGTCGCGGCGGATGCCTCGCGCACCAATATCGAGGTCGCCAGGATCCACGCGGACGAAAGCGGCGTCCCGGTCGACTACCGCGAGACCACGGCCGAGGCGCTGGCCGAGGCCGGCGAGATGTTCGACGTGGTGCTGAACCTCGAAGTTGTCGAGCATGTCGCCGACGTGTCTCTTTTCATGCGGGCATGTTGCGACATGGTGAAGCCCGGCGGCCTGCAATTTGTCGCCACCATCAACCGCACCGCCAAGGCCTTCGCGCTCGCCATCGTCGGCGCGGAATACGTGCTGGGCTGGCTGCCGAAGGGCACCCACAGCTGGGACAAGTTCCTCACGCCGGAAGAACTCGACCGCGAGTTTACCGCAAACGGCATGCGCCGCATCGAGCAGACCGGCGTCTTCTACAACGTGCTGGCCGACGAATGGCGTCCCTCGCGTGACATGGACGTGAACTACATGCTGCTGGCGCAAAAGCCCGCATGACCTTCACTCTCGATCCGCGGCTGGAGGCCGACACGCATCCAGTCACCGAAATGAGCCTGTGCCGCGTGCTGCTATCGCGCGATGCGAACTACCCCTGGGCGATCCTCGTGCCGCAGGTGGACGGCGCCGCCGACCTCATCGACCTCGATACCGCCGACCGGGCCATGCTGGCGCTGGAAGTCGATGCCGTCTCGCGCGCGCTGAAGAGCCTCACGAACTGCGACAAGCTGAATGTAGCCGCACTCGGCAACATGGTGCGGCAGTTGCACATTCACGTCATCGCGCGGTTTGAAGGCGATGCCGCCTGGCCGGGGCCGGTCTGGGGCAAGGTCGAGGCGACGGATTATGCGGGGGATGAGGCGGAGTTGTTCGCGGCGAAACTCGCCGCCGCAGTCCGCAGCGAGATCACCTGACCGGAAACAAGCTGAATAGCGGCCCTAGTTCTTGTCTTCGGGAAGTTCGGGCAGCGGGAAGACTTCGATGCCTTCCTCCGCAAGCGCCTTGGTGTCTTCGCCGGAGGCCTCGCCGTAGATGCCCCGCTTCGGCGCTTCGCCATAATGGATCTTGCGCGCTTCTTCAGGGAACTGCGGACCGACATAGTCGGAATTGTCCATCACAGCCTTGCGCACCTTGCGCAACACGGCCTTGGCCTCATCCGGCAACTGCTGGACGGCAGCCGCCATCGTCGATGCCTGATCCGGAGAGTTGCCCGCTTTCTGGGTCTGTGCGCTGACAGGCTGCTTACCGCGACGCTCGGCATCGGTGCGTTTCACCGAGGGCGCCATCAGTGACTTTTCGACATCAGACGTCCCGCAGGTCGAGCATTGCACGAGACCGCGCTCGAGCTGTTCGTCAAACGATGCGGAGCCGGAAAACCAGCCCTCGAATTCATGGCCCTTCGTGCAGCGCAGGCTGTAGCGGATCATGATGCCTTTTTCGCAGCCTCCCCGGCGCGTTCGACGGTGATCTGCCGGTCATGGGTGAGCGCGGGAATGCGCGAGCGCGCCTCGTCGACCAGCGCGGTATCGATCTCCGCTGCAATGACGCCCGGCTCGGTCCCGGCTTCCGCCAGCACCTTGCCCCACGGGTCGATAATGATCGAATGGCCGAACGTGTCGCGGCCGTTCTCGTGGTGGCCGCCCTGCGCGGCGGACGCGACGAAGCAGCCCGTCTCGATGGCCCGGGCGCGCTGCAGCACGTTCCAGTGCGCCTCGCCCGTCTGCTTGGTGAAGGCGGCCGGCACGCTCAGCATCGAGGCGCCCGCATGGGCGAGCGTGCGATAGAGATAGGCAAAGCGCAGGTCGTAGCAGACGCTCAGGCCGAGCGTCAGCCACGGCAGGTCGACCGTCACGGCCTTGGTCCCGGCGCGGTAATTCTTGGATTCCCGGTACGTCTCGCCGCTCGGCAGGTCCACGTCGAACATGTGGATCTTGTCATAGCGCGCAGCGATCTCGCCATCAGGGGTGAGCACGAAGGCGCGGTTGGCCGCGCTGCTCTCGCCGGTGCGGATGGCGAGCGAGCCGACATGCAGCCAGATGCCGAGTTCATCGGCCAGCGCCCGGAAGCGCTTCAGCGCCGGGTCCTCGGCTTCCTCGACGATGGTTGAGAACAGAATCTTCGAGCTGAGTTCCATGATCGACGTCTGCTCCGGCGTCTGGACGTAGTCCGCGCCATCGCCCGCCGCCTGCCGGATGAAATGCTCCGCCTGGTCGATATTGGCGGTCACGTCGCGCCCGGCGCAAAGCTGCACGCAGGCTGCCTGAAACTTGCTCATGTCTTTCGCCCTCCTCAGCTTGCCAGCAGCGGCTCGAGTTCGCCGCGCTCGTCCAGCGCGAACAGATCATCGCATCCGCCGACATGCGTGTCGCCAACGAAGATCTGCGGCGTCGAATTCTTGCCCCCGGCGCGCTCGCGCATGGCGGCGCGCTTCTCCGGATCGTAGGTCACATCGATCTCGGTCAGGTTCGCGCCCTTGGAGGTGAGCAGCCGCTTGGCCGCCGTGCAGTAGCCGCACAGGGCCTGCGTGTAGATCGTCACGTCTGTCATTGTCGTCCTGCTGTTGGAATGCGTGTTCGGTCTGACGCTTATATATGGGCGCCCCTAGAACTCGTCCAACACGCGCGCGAAGACGGCGATGTTCACCTCATCCGCGCCGAAGCGCTTCAGCGCGCGCGCCGCAGCCGTCACCGTCGCACCTGTCGTGAAGACATCATCCACGAGCAGCACGCGCCTGCCGGCGATCTCATGGCGCAGGTGCTCCGGCACCGTGAAGGCCCCGGTGACGTTCAGCGCGCGCTCCGATGCCTTCAGCCCGACCTGCTGCTTCGTGGCCCTGGAGCGTTTCAGCACCGTGGCGAGGTGCGGCAGCCCGGTCTGCTTGGAAATCGCGCGCGACAGTTCCGCCGACTGGTTGAAGCGCCGCGAAATCAGTCGCCGCCAGTGCAGCGGTACCGGCATCACAACGTCGGAATTGTCGATGCAGTCCGCGCTGGCACGCACCATCAGCTGCGCCATCATCGTCGCTGTCTCCAGCCGGTCATTGTATTTCAGCGCCGTCACCAGCCGCCGCGCGGTGGCGTCGTAGTCGCAGGCCCCGCGCAGCCGGGCGAAGGGCGGCGGCGCGGCTATGGCTGCGGCGCTCAGCGTCCCGGCGGGCACGCCCGGTTCAAGCGGCGTGCCCATCACCGGGCAGACAGGCGGCTCGATGAAGGTCAGCCCCCGCCAGCATGCGGCGCAAACGCCCCCATGGGTGGTGACGAGATCGCCGCAGCCCATGCACAGCGGCGGCAGCACCATGTCGAGCGCTTTCGTGCTCCACACGGCGCCCCATTGCCGCAATCGTCCGATGGCCGAGACCTGCTCGCTCACGCACTGTCCTTTGGGGCTGTTCGCACATGCTGCGAAACGCTAGGTGGTACGGTGAAATGAACACCGCCCAGATGCAACTCTTCGACCGCGACCTGCTGCTGGCCCGCCGGTTGCGCGCCCATCCGAACCTGCCCGATGCCGATTTCCTGCTTCGCCGCACGGCGGACGATATCGGCGAGCGGCTCGATGCCACCATGCGAGAATTTCCGCTCGCGGTGGACCTGTCCGCGCGCGGCGGCTTCATGTCCGCAACGCTGCGGCAGCAGGAACGCGTCGGCACGGTCATCGCCTGCGAACGCGCCGCGACCCTGCTGGGCGGCGCGCGCCCGGCGATCGTCTGCGATGATGAGCTGCCGCCCTTCGCGCCCGCCTCGCTTGACCTTGTGGTGTCCTCGATGGCGCTGCACTGGGTGAACGACCTGCCCGGCGCGCTGGTGCAGTTGCGCCGCGCGCTGAAACCCGACGGGCTGTTCATCGCCGCCATGCCCGGCGGCGCGACACTCACCGAATTGCGCCAGTCGCTGCTGGCGGCAGACGCCGAGACGACCGGCGGCGCACCGCCGCGCGTCTCACCCTTCGCCGACATTCGCGAACTGGGCGCGCTTCTGCAACGCGCGGGCTTTGCCCTGCCCGTGGTCGATCTGGAACCGGTGACGGTGCGCTACGAGAGCCTGTTCGCCCTGCTTCGCGATTTGCGCGCCATGGGCGCCACCAGCGTGCTCAGCGAGCGTGACCGCAAGCCGCTGACCCGCGCAACGTTGTTGCGCGCGGCTGAAATCTATGCGGAGAGGTTTGCCGATGCGGACGGGCGCATCCGCGCCACGGTGGAAATCATCCACCTGAGCGGGTGGGCGCCGCACGAAAGCCAGCAGCAGCCCTTGAAGCCGGGAAGCGCGAAAATGCGCCTCGCCGATGCGCTCAATCCGGAAAAGCCAATCGGAAAAGATTGATCTGGTCGATCAGCCGCCGCCCTGCAGCGCCTGGAACCCGTCATTGACCTGCTGGTACTTCGGCAGCAGCGAGCTTCCGATGGTACCGACGACCGTGGCGATGGCGACCGCGATGCCTGCGCCCAGAACCGCGTATTCGATGGCCGTTCCGCCGCTCTCGTCGGTCAGGAACGCGCCGCTGCGGTTCTTCAGGTAGGCCATGCGGCCCTGGTACGCATCCTGCGTCATGTTATCCTCGCCCAGTCGTCCGCTACGGATCTTGGGTTCAGAGCAGGTCGCGCAGAACCGGGATCAGCGGTATGTCAGCCGGTGGCATCGGGTAGTCGTTGAGGCGAACCGGGCGCACCCATGCGAGTTGCTGCCCTTCCATCGCCGTGACCTGTCCATGCCATCTCCGGCACACATAAAGTGGCATGAGGAGATGAAATTTTTCGTAAGCGTGACTCGTGAAACTCAGGGGTGCGAGGCAGGAAGCAGTAACGTCGATATCGAGCTCTTCCTTCAGCTCTCGGATCAGCGTTGCTTCCGGCGTTTCGCCGTCCTCGACCTTACCGCCGGGAAATTCCCACAGGCCCGCCATGGACTTGCCCTCGGGCCGCTGGGCGAGCAGCACCCGCCCGTCCACGTCCACCAGCGCGCAGGCGGAGACCAGCAGCACGCCCAAGCCCGTCAGCTCCGGTAGTCGCCGTTGATGGCGACATATTCCTTGGTCAGATCGCAGGTCCAGACCCGCGCCTTGCCGGTGCCGAGCCCGAGATCGACGCCGATCTCGATGGTCTCGCCCTTCATGTAGCCGGAGGTGTCCTCCTCACTGTAGCCGGGCACCCGCTCGCCGTTCTCGGCAACGAGAATGTCGCCGAAGCGGATCGCGAGCTTGTCGCGGTCCGCAGGCTCGCCGGCCTTGCCGACCGCCATGACAACGCGGCCCCAATTGGCGTCCTCGCCGGCGACCGCCGTCTTCACCAGCGGCGAATTGGCAATCGACAGCGCGATCGTCTTGGCCGACTTCGCGCTGCTGGCACCAGTCACGTCGATCTGGATGAACTTGCGCGCGCCTTCCCCGTCACGCACCACCTGCTGGGCAAGCTCGACCATGATGTCGGCAAAGGCCCGCTTGAAGGCAGCCAGCCGCCGGTCGGAGGCGGTATCCACCTGTGGCACACCATCGGCCTTCGCGGCACCGGTGGCAAAGGCCAGCACCGTGTCGCTGGTGGAGGTGTCGCTGTCGACCGTGATGGCGTTGAAGCTCGATTTCACACAGCGCGAGAGAATGTCCTGCAGCGCACCGGCTGAAACGGGGGCATCGGTGTAGATGAAGGAGAGCATCGTCGCCATGTCCGGCGCGATCATGCCCGCGCCCTTGGCGACGCCGGTGATGGTCACCTCGCCGTCCCCCATGCGCACGGTGCGCGAAACCACCTTCGGGTAGGTGTCGGTCGTCATGATGGCGCGCGCAACGTCCAGCGGGCGCGCCTTGCCGGCACCTGCGACTACGTCGTCCAGCACGCGGGCGAATTTTTCCGGCGGCAACGGCTCGCCGATCACGCCGGTCGATGCGAGGAATACCTCGTCTGTCGAGCAGCCCGCAGCCTTGGCGGCAGCCTTGGCCGTCGCCTCGACGGTCTCGATGCCCTTCATGCCGGTGAAGGCATTGGCATTGCCGGAATTGACGACGAGAACTCGCGCCTTCCCGTTGCCAAGCACCTTGCGGCACCAATCCACCGGGGCGGACGGGCATTTCGACTTGGTGAAGACGCCGGCAACCGCCGTGCCCTCGTCGAAGACCGACACCATCAGGTCGGTGCGCCCGGCATACTTGATGCCGGCCTCGGCAACCGCCAGCCGCACGCCCGCCACAGGTTGCGGGTCCTCCAGCACCTTCGGTGCCAACGGTGAAACGCTTGCCGTCATCTGATGCCCCCGGCCAGTTCGGCCGGGCGCGCGGCCCGGCCTGGTCTTGTTGTCGCTACTTGAACTTATTCGGTCTTGGGTGCGTCGGTCTTCGGCGCATCGCCCTCAGGCGCGGCCTCGGCCTCTTCGCCCGGACGCTCGATATCGGCACCGTCGCGCAGGGACTGGACGTAGTCGCGGCGCGCAAGCTGGCGGACCTCCTGCTCGATTTCCTTGCGGACGCTATCGAGCGGGGGCGGCGCGCTCATGCGCTTGTCCTCGACCTTGATGATGTGCCAGCCGAACTTCGACTGGACCGGATCGGTGACCGATCCCGGCTCGGTGCTGAACGCAGCCTCACCGAAGGGCGCAACGACCATGTCCTTGCTGAAATAGCCGAGGTCACCGCCATTGGCCTTGGAGCCGTCGGTGGAGTGTTCGGCCGCGAGTGCCTCGAAGTCGGCCCCGCCGTCCAGCTCGGCCTTCAGTTCCTTGGCCTTTTCCTCGCTCTCCACAAGGATATGGCGTGCACGGACCTCTTCCTTGGCCTCGAAATCCTTGATCGCGTCCTGGTAGCGCGCCTCGACGGCTTCGTCGGTCACGGCCTCCTCGCCGACGACGGCGAGCTTGGCCTGCACCAGCGCCTTGTTGCGGGAGAACGCCATCTGACGCTTGAAGGCCTCGCCATCGTCGAGCCCGTCCTTCTCCGCCTCGCGCGAAACCAGCGCGATGTCGATGAGGAAGGAGATCAGGTACTCGCCCTGCTGGTTCGGCGGCACCTGGCGCAGCACTTCACCCATCTCGCCCACCGCAAGGCGAACATCGTCCTTGGTGATATCCACACCATCGACGGTCGCGACGACTTCGCTGCCATCATCCGCTGCCTGGTCCTGGGCGTGGGCAACGCTGCCGAGGCCCATTGCCGCACACAGCAGCACCGAAGCCCCGAGATTGCGCAGCGAGCCTGCGCCAATGTTGAAAGTCATGTTCAGTTTCCTTGTCCCTTGCGCGGCACGTCTCCAGCGCTTCAAGCGCACGAAAGCGGCTGCGTGTGTCGATCCGGCCGGTTTGCGTTGCCGACCTTCAGATGTCTTGCCGCCATTGCTGGCGTATCTCGGCCTCGTTGACAAGGTGATATGGCAATCTTAAGTCTGCCGTTGAATTTCTGCGCGTTAAGCGCTCCGGGCGGCTCCTATCAGGCGGCACGCTCGCCACGAAAAGGTGACACACACCAAGGCCTGCCATATCTGGCAGGGTGGTTCGCGCGCCGCACCCGCCGCGCACGCACCGGTCTTATAAAGAACAAGGACATCCCCCCATGCTGGGTCTGGGCAAGATCGCCGGAAAGATTTTCGGCACGGCCAACGAACGAACCGTGCGCTCCTACCAGTCGAAGGTCGACGCCATCAACGCGTTGGAGCCGGAACTCAAGGACCTGACCGACGAGCAGCTTCGCGCGCGCACCGTCGATTTCCGCCAGCAGATCGAGAACGGCGCCAGCCTCGACGATCTCCTGATCCCCGCCTTTGCCACCGTCCGCGAAGCGGCCAAGCGCACGCTCGGCCAACGACACTTCGACGTGCAGCTGATCGGCGGCATGGTGCTGCACGAAGGCCGCATCTCCGAGATGAAGACCGGCGAAGGCAAGACGCTTGTCGCAACCCTCCCCGTCTATCTCAACGCGCTGTCGGGCAAGGGCGTCCACGTCGTCACGGTCAACGATTACCTTGCAAGCCGCGATGCGGGCTGGATGGGCCAGGTTTACCGCTTCCTCGGGCTGTCCGTCGGCGTCATCCTGCACGGCCTGAACGACGACGAGCGCCAGGCCGCCTATGCCTGCGACGTGACCTACGCGACCAACAACGAACTCGGCTTCGACTATCTGCGCGACAACATGAAGTACGAGCTGAACCAGATGGTGCAGCGCGGGCACGACTTCGCCATCGTCGACGAAGTCGACTCCATCCTCGTGGACGAGGCGCGCACGCCGCTCATCATTTCCGGTCCGGTGGAAGATCGCTCCGAGCTCTACACCACTGTCGACAACTATATCCCCAAGCTGACCGAAGAGCATTTCGAGCTCGACGAGAAGCAGCGCACCGTCATCCTCACCGAAAGCGGCACCGAGGCGATGGAGCAGATGCTGGCCGATGCCGGCCTCATCAAGGGTTCGCTCTACGACGTCGAGAACGTCACCTACGTTCACCACGTGAACCAGGCCCTGCGCGCCCACAAGCTGTTCCTGCGCGACCGCGATTACATCGTGCGCAACAACCAGGTGATGATTATCGACGAGTTCACCGGCCGCATGATGGAAGGCCGCCGCTACTCCGAAGGCCTGCACCAGGCGTTGGAAGCCAAGGAGCGCGTGCCGATCCAGCCGGAAAACGTCACGCTCGCCTCGATCACCTTCCAGAACTACTTCCGCCTGTACGAGAAGCTTGCCGGCATGACCGGCACCGCCCTCACCGAAGCCGCGGAATTCGCCGACATCTACGGCCTCGACGTGGTCGAGATCCCGACCAACCAGCCGATCTCGCGCGCCGACGAGGACGATGAGGTCTACCGGACCGAGGACGAGAAGTTCAACGCGATCATCTCGCTGGTCGACGACTGCAAGCAGCGCGGCCAGCCGATCCTTGTCGGCACCACCTCCATCGACAAATCCGAGCGCCTTGCCGAGCTGCTCAAGTCCGCCGGCTACCGCCAGAAGAACTTCGACGACGCCAACGCGTTCTCGGAACTCTACGATGGCGACCAGGGCCGCAGGGACGAGAAGGTCTTTGCCGTCCTCAACGCCCGCTACCATGAGCAGGAAGCGCAGATCATCACCCAGGCCGGCATTCCCGGCGCAGTGACGATTGCCACCAACATGGCCGGTCGCGGCACCGACATCCAGCTTGGCGGCAATGCAGACATGCGCATCGCCAACGAACTGGGCGACATGGAAGACGGCGCCGAGCGCCGCCGCAAGGAAGACGAGATCCGCGCCGACGTGGAGCGCCTCAAGCAGGTGGCGCTGGAAGCCGGCGGCCTGTGCGTCGTCGGCACCGAGCGCCACGAGAGCCGGCGCATCGACAACCAGCTTCGCGGCCGCTCCGGCCGCCAGGGCGACCCGGGCCGCTCGCGCTTCTACCTGTCGCTTCAGGACGACCTGATGCGCATCTTCGGCACCGACCGCATGGATTCGATGCTCCAGAAGCTCGGCCTGCAGGAGGGCGAGGCCATCGTCCACCCGTGGATCAACAAGGCGCTGGAAAAGGCGCAGCAGAAGGTCGAGGCGCGCAACTTCGACATCCGCAAGAACCTGCTCAAGTTCGACGACGTGATGAACGACCAGCGCAAAGCAATCTTCGAGCAGCGCATCGAGCTGATGCATGGCGAGGGCGTGGCCGAGACCATTGCGGACATGCGCCATCACATCATCGACGATCTCGTCGACGCCCACATGCCCGAAAAGGCCTATGCCGAGCAGTGGGACACCGACGGCCTGAAGGCCAAGATCCAGGAAGTCTTCGCGCTCGAACTGCCGGTCGGCGACTGGGCGGCTGAAGAAGGCATCGCCCAGGAAGATATGGCCGAGCGCCTGCGCGAGACCATCGACAAGGCGTTTGCCCGCAAGGCGGCGGAATTCTCGCCGGAAATCATGCGCCGCATCGAGAAGGCCGTGCTGCTGCAGACGCTGGACCACCTGTGGCGCGACCATATCGTCCAGCTCGAACAGCTTCGCCAGGTCATCGGCTTCCGCGGCTACGGCCAGCGTGACCCGCTCAACGAGTACAAGACCGAAGCCTTCGCGCTGTTTGAAAGCCTGCTGGACCGTCTCCGCGAGGCTGTGACCGCGCAGCTCATGCGCGTCGAGCTGGTGCAGGAGCCGCCGGAACTCGAACCGGTCGGCGAGATGGAAGGCCACCACATCGACCCGTTCACCGGCGAAGACGACATGCAAGGCGAAGGTGGCGTCGCGACAGCGGACCGCGACCCGAACAACCCGGCATCGTGGGGCCGTGTTGGCCGCAACGAACCCTGCCCTTGCGGTTCGGGCAAGAAATACAAGCACTGCCACGGCCGGTTTGCCTGATCCGAGAACAGATTGAACGAGTCTCGCCTTTCATGCGTTGCTAACTCACAGGCCGCCTGGTCCTCGTCCGTTCCGGGCGGCAGTCGCTGGCAGCGCCCGAAAGGCCTCACTTGAAAATTCGTTCTCTCAAGGCGTTGGAAGACCGCTTTCGCCACCACCGCGATCGTCTCCTGGGACGTTCGCTGTTCAATTCAGGACTGTCGGCCAAGGCGTTCTACAGGTCGATGGGCGTGCGCGGTGACATCGTCATCCGGCGCTTTTCAGATCACAGCATGGCGCTGGACCCCGCCGATCATGTCATTGGCTGGCGCATTCTGAACGATGGCGCCTGGCAACGTGACGAACTGCTCAACGCCATTGGCTACGCCCGTCGCAAGGGCGCGCTGAATCCCGGCGGATGTTTTCTCGATGTCGGCGCGAATATCGGCAGCCAGACCGTCTATGCCTTGCTGACTGGTGAATTTTCGAACGCGCTTGCCATCGAGCCGGTGCCCGGCAATGTCGAGCTCCTGTCTCTCAATATCCATCTCAACAAGATGAGCGGCAGGGCCATCGCGGTCGAGAGCGCGGCGGGGTCGGAAACCGGTACGCTGACCCTCTCGGTGAGCGGCCACAATTCCGGCGGTCACAGTTCTCGTATCACCCATACCGACGCCACGCCGGTCGAAGTGCCGGTGGCGCGGCTCGACGACATTCTCCAGGCCAGCAACATTGCCGCAGGCGATGTGTCTTTCGTATGGATCGATGCGGAAGGCGCTGAGCCGGACATCCTGTTTGGAATGGACGATATTCTCGCCACCGCCCCACCCATGGTGATCGAATGGAATGCCGGACTCTATTCGCCCTCCGAGATCCAGGCCGTGACGACGAAGCTCGCCGAACACTACGTGACATGCGTCGATATCGACCGTCTCGACGAAGATGGCGAGGACCCTTCCATACCCATCGAAGGTCTCGCCATGATGCCGAACCACGCGGACGTGTTGTGCCTGCCCGAGCGCAGCAGCCAGGACTAGGCACCGCAGGACCAAGCACCGGTTGCCGAATTTTCTCCGGCAACCATTTCTTGCCCGACCGATTGCCCCGCTAATCTGATATTCGAAGCGTCCCACCACCGTCTCGCCCAAGGGCCGAACCATGACATTTGACCAGATCGCGCTTTTCTCCCTGTTCTTCGCCGTTTTCGCGATGATGATCTGGGGCCGCTTCCGCTACGACGTCATTGCCTTCTCCGCCCTCGTCGTCGCAGTCATTCTCGGTCTGGTTTCCCACGAGAACGCTTTTTCCGGCTTCGGGCATGAAGCCACGATCATCGTCGCGCTGGTGCTGGTGGTCTCCAAGGGACTGGTGAATTCCGGTGCCGTCGACTTCATCACCCGCACGATGATCGACAGTTCCCGCAATATCGGCGCGCACATCACCATCATGTCGGGCCTGGGCGCGGCCCTGTCGGCCTTCATGAACAACGTTGCTGCCCTCGCCCTGCTGATGCCGGTCGACCTCGCCGCTGCCCGCAAGGCCGAGCGCAGCCCGGCCCTGACACTGATGCCGCTTTCCTTCGCCACCATTCTCGGCGGCCTCGCCACCCTGATCGGCACCCCGCCCAACATCATCATTGCCGCCTATCGCGACCGTGCACTCGGCGAGAGCTATTCCATGTTCGATTTCGCCCCTGTCGGCATCGCCTGCACGGTGGTCGGCGTTGCCTTCGTGACGCTGATCGGCTGGCGGCTGATCCCGCAGGCGCGCGGCGAGAAGGAACCGTCGAAGGAACTGCAGCGCGTCCACGGCTTCATCGCCGAGCTGGTCATCGACGAGGAATCGCCGATGGTCGGCAAGACCATTGCCGACTTCGACGAAGACCCCGATGCCGAGGACCTCACGCTGCTGGGGCTGGTGCGAAACGGCAAACGCATTCCCGGCGGCGCGCGGCGCGAGGAAATCCGCGTCAACGACATTCTCGTCGTCGACGCTTCCCATGACGCCATCGACGCGTTTCGCGGTGTGATGAAGCTCGACTTCATCGGCGGCGACCGGGTGCGCAGCGAGGCCGGTGCCGACCTCGCCATCGCCGAGGTGGTTGTCCAGCACAACTCCCGTGCGGAAGGTCGCTCGGCCGACAACATGCGGCTGATTTCACGCCATGGCGTCACGCTGCTTGCGGTGTCTCGCCAGGGCGTGCGCTTTCGCAAGCGCGTGCGTCACCTGTCGCTGAAGGCCGGCGACATCCTGCTGCTGCTTGGCCCCGCAGATCGCCTCGCCGACATGACCGAGTGGCTCGGTGCCTTGCCGCTTGCCGAACGCGGGCTGCAGGTCACCCAGCATGGCCGCGCCGGACTGGCCGCCGCGATCTTCATCGCCGCCGTCGCGCTGGCAAGCTTCGGCTTCATCTACCTGCCGGTGGCGCTCGCCGCGGTCGTGATCCTCTACGTGCTGCTGGACATCGTGCCGCTGCGCCAGGTCTATGACGAGATCGAATGGCCGGTGGTCATATTGCTCGGCTCGATGATTCCGCTGGGCGTCGCGCTGGAGGAATCCGGCGGCACGCTTCTTATCGCCAATACCATCGTGAACGTTTCGCAGGGCCTTGCACCCGCCGTGGTCCTGACGATCCTGATGGTGGTGACCATGACCCTCTCGGACGTGCTCAACAATACCGCGACCGCCGTCATTGGCGCGCCCATCGCGGTCGACATCGCCAACCAGCTCAATGTCAGCCCCGACCCGTTCCTGATGGCTGTCGCCGTTGCCGCGTCCTGCGCGTTCCTGACGCCCATCGGCCACAAGAACAACACGCTCATCCTTGGCCCCGGCGGCTATAAGTTCGGCGACTACTGGCGCATGGGCCTGCCGCTGGAGATCATTGTGATCGCCGTCGCGGTGCCGGTAATCCTGATGGTGTGGCCTCTCTAGAAGGTGCGGCGTCCGCCAGCGGGCATCGAGCCTGCGAGCAAAAAGAAAAAGGGGCGGCCCAGCCTGGGACCGCCCCTACTTGATTCTGACTACCTGATAAGCGCGTCAGCGCGTCCCGGCAGCGTCGCCCTTCACGTGGCTGCGCGGGACCGAGCGCGTATCGACCGTCACGAACATGTCGAAGACCGCGAACGGGTCCGGCGCGTTGCCATCGGCCGGCCCATAGCCCGTCGCGGCATTGCCCTGGTTTTCATCCTTGCGGCCACCAAGGCCCGGGATGCGAAGCGCGGGAAGACGCGACATCAGCGACGGGCTGTCCTGTGAAGACGCGGTGGACGAGGTGGCGACCGTGGTGTCGCGGGTCGCGGCAACCTGGACCGGTGCGTTGGACGGAGCCAGCGTGCCGCCATTCTCGAGCTGGGCGACGGCAAGCTGGATCGCCTGCTCGTCCTGCTGCGCCTTCTGGGCAACCGCCGTGCGAATGTCGGCCGGCACGTCGAGCTGCGGGCACGGCGCGGACGGATCGAGCCGCTCGTTCTTGGCGTTGAACACATAGCGGCGGCCGCACACGTCGATGCTCGGCGGTGCGCCGGTGACCTCGAAGTGGTCGTTGCCTTCCTTCAGGTTCTTCCAGAAATCGGCATTCGGGTTGTTGCGATGGCGCGCGAGGTTCTGCGGCGTCATGCGGAACGGATAGGCCTGCACCTGGATCGCGCGCTGTCCGCCGTCGAAGGCTTCTCGGGCGAGCGCGTAGATTTCCTCGATCTGCTTGTCCTGCATGGCGTAGCAGCCAGCCGACAGGCAGTCGCCGTGCACCATCAGGTGCGCGCCGGTGCGACCGTGGGTCTGGTCGAAGGTGTTCGGGTAACCAAGGTTGAACGACAGGTGGTAGGACGACTTCGGGTTCATCAGGCCGCGCGTGACCTGGTAGTAGCCCTCAGGCGCCTGCTTGTCGCCTTCCTTGCGCTTGGGGCCGAGATCGCCCGACCAGCGGCAGATGTCGTAGCTCTTCAGCTCGATATACTTGCCGGTCTTGGTGCGCTTCCACACCTCAAGCTTCGACTCTTCCTTGAAGATCCGCATCATGATGGGATCCGCGGCGCTGACGCCCTTCAGATCCATCTCGCGCTTGATCGCGAAGGAGAGAGGCGTTTCATGTTTGGGGACAGGACCGCTGCACGCGGCGAGGGCCATGGCGAGACCGCAGGCGGCCGCCGCGCCCATGAGGCGCTTACGCATTACGCTTACTCCGTACACACTGGGCGCGAAAACGGTCCTGGATACGCACAGGCATCGCGCCAACACAGTTAGCACAGTGTTGCGAAACGGCTTTAAGAAACGGTTTCGACATTCCCCGACCTGACCGAAAAACACCCACTGGTGTCAGTAACTTCGCCTAGACGATGCGCAAAGAGTGGTGAAAGCGCCTCGTCACCCCGATGGTTTCAGCGCCGATGAATTAGGCACTGAATGCGGCGCGTCTATGACGACGCATCCTTGAGCGGAAAAATACAGGACAAACGGTTGCGCCGCCAGCGGTCCGACAATCACAGTTTGCAACAATTTGCGCGGGTTCGTGCGCGCCCTGCAGCCGGAAAACCCTGCGCTTACAGGTCCTTGCCGATGGCGAGGAACTTGTCCCGGCGCGCTTTTCTCACCGCGCCCGCGTCCATGCCCTCAAAACCGGCCAGCGCGTCGGAAATCGCGTCGCCTGTCGCACGGATCGCGGCCGCCCGGTCACGATGCGCACCACCCAGCGGTTCCTCGATGATCGTGTCGATCACGCCGAACGACTTCAGGTCCTGCGCCGTCACCTTCATGGCGGTGGCCGCATCTGCCGCGCGCGAAGAATCGCGCCACAGGATCGAGGCAGAGGCTTCCGGCGAGGCGACGGTGTAGATCGAATGCTCCAGCATCAGCACCTTGTTGGCCGTTGCCAGCGCAACCGCGCCGCCCGAGCCGCCTTCACCGACAATGACGGCGATGTTGGGCACGCCGAGCGCAAGGCACATCTCGGTCGAGCGTGCGATGGCTTCCGCCTGGCCACGCTCTTCCGCGCCGATGCCGGGATAGGCGCCGGCGGTATCCACCAGAGCGATGACCGGAAGCGAGAAGCGATCGGCAAGGTCCATCAGGCGCACCGCCTTGCGGTAGCCTTCGGGCCGCGCCATGCCGAAATTGTGCTTCAGCCGGCTGGCCGTGTCATTGCCCTTCTCGTGGCCGATCACCATCACCGGGTTGCCCTCGAAGCGGCCGATACCGCCGACGATGGCGTGGTCCTCGGCGAACTTGCGATCGCCGGCAAGCGGCTGGAACTCGGTGATGAGCTGGTCGATGTAGTCGCGCAGGTGGGGCCGGTGCGGGTGGCGGGCCACCTGCGTCTTCTGCCACGGCGTCAGCTTGGAGTAGATGTCCTTCAGCGCCTGTGCGGACTTCGCTTCCATGCGCGAAATGTCGTCTGAAATCCGAACCGCGTCGTCCTCGCTGCCGAGCGAGCGAAGTTCGGCGATCTTGCCTTCAAGATCGGCGACCGGTTTTTCGAAGTCCAGGTAAGCCTTGATTCCCAACTGTGAAACTCTCCCGCATGGGCCCGGCGGTGTGAGACATGACGCGCTTTTTCAGCAGGCGCCGGTAAGGGCCGCATGGACGGGCGGAAACTGGCGCGGGGTCATGGCCGTGTCAAGCATGACTGCGCTCGGGCAACGCCTGTTGCGTCAGCCGCTCTTGCGGCCACGCGCTCTTGCCGCTGCCGCGAGGGGATGATGGGTGGCGACGGTCTGCTTCAACCGCTCTTCCAGCACGTGCGTGTAGATCTGCGTGGTGGAAATGTCCGCATGTCCAAGCAGTTTCTGCAGCGCGCGCAGGTCCGCGCCATTGGCGAGAAGATGGCTCGCGAAGGCGTGCCGCAACACGTGCGGCGAGATCGCGTCGGCATCCAGCCCGGCTGCCGCGCACAACACCTTCAATTCGCGCGCAAACGCCTGCCGCGTCAGGTAGCCCGACTTGCTTTCGGCCGGAAACAGCCAGCGCGAGTTCTGCTCGGCGCGTGCCGCCACATGGGCCTGCAGCGCCTTCTTGGCCTGTGCCGACAGCGGCACCATGCGCTCGCGCCCGCCCTTGCCGCGCACGTTCAGCAGGTCACGGTCGGATTTCGCCGCGCTCGCCGGCAATGCGATCAGTTCCGAGACGCGCAACCCCGTCGCGTAGAGCAGTTCGACGAGACAGTGCATGCGCAACGCCCGCTGCCCCACCCCGGTCCTGGGGTTGGCGTCCGTAGCCGCCTGCGCCGCCGTCTCCAGCAGCGTTTCCACCTGCGCCTCGCTCATCACCTTCGGCAGCGATGCGGCGCGGCGTGGCGTGTCCTGCCCGTCTGCGGGGTCTGCGGCGATCACCCCTTCCTCCACCAGAAACCGGAAGAACTGGCGCAGGGCAGACAATTTGCGCGCCGCCGTGCTGGCCGCCATCTGGCGGCTGGCAAGCTGCGCCATGAAGGCCGTCACGTCGCTGGCATCGACGCTCGCGGGTCCGCGCCCGCGCGACACCGCGAAGGATGCGAACCCGGCCAGGTCGCGGTCATAGGCCGTAAGTGTGTTGGGGGCTGCGTTGCGCTCGGCGCTCAGCATTTCCAGAAACGCGTCGATCCGGCGTTCCCAGTCGGTTTTCATCGCTACTCGATCCGCATGTCGTCGAGGCGAACCCGCTCGCTGATCTCCGCGGGTTCGTTGTCCACGAAGTTCACCAGCGCGAACATGGTGCCATAGGCCAGTCCGGCGAGGACGGCGATCCAGACGACGAGGCGGATAAGCGTCGGCATGAAGTTATTGGCCCCGTGTTCGCTGCGCGGTTGCCGGTGCGCTTGCGTTCACCGGCGAACGTGGTCGGCCCTCTTTCAACCATTAAGCGCAGTGATCTGCAAGCGCATCGCCCCTTCGTTGCCTTGTCATTGCGGGGGATCGCCTTTACCAAACCGTGCAAGTGCCCACGTGGGCAATCCTCGAGACTTGCGGCAAAGCCTGAAGTGAACGACACAAACGACGAATTCGCAGTCCCCACCGACCTCGCGACCGATATCTCCCGGTCGATCGGCACCCGCTCCGTGGTGCTCGTGGGGATGATGGGCGCCGGCAAGAGCAGCGTCGGCCGCCGGCTGGCGCAGGCGTTGAAGATGCCCTTCGTCGATGCCGACCATGAAATCGAGGTCGCGGCGGGCCGCTCCATCCCCGAAATCTTCGCCGAATTCGGCGAGGCGCATTTCCGCGAGGGCGAGTCCCGCGTGATCGCCCGCCTGCTCGGCAACGGGCCGCAGGTACTGGCGACCGGCGGCGGCGCGATGATGAACGAGGACACCCGTAAGCTGATCGCCGAACATGGCGTGTCGGTGTGGTTGCGCGCGGATATCGAGGTGCTGATGAAGCGCGTGCGCCGCCGCTCCAACCGCCCGCTGCTCAAGGCCGAAGACCCCGAGGCCGTGATGCGCAAGCTGCTGGAAGTCCGCGACCCCTTCTATGCAACCGCCGACATCACCGTTGAATCGCGCAACGTGCCGCACGGCGTCGTCGTCTCCGAGATCGCCGAGAAGATCGACGCCTACCTCAACCGCAACGTCACGAGCGGAGAAAACGTGTGACGCAGCAATCTCCATCGACCGTGCGCGTTGAACTGGGCGAGCGCAGCTACGACGTGGTGATCGGGACCGGCCTGCTCGCCGGTGCAGGTGCGCGCATTGCACAGCTTGCACCCGGCGCGCGCGTCGCCGTCATCGCCGATGAAAACGTCGATGCCGCGCATGGCGACACGGTGCGTGCCAGCCTCACCGAGGCCGGGATCGGCCATGTCGGGCTGACCGTCCCGCCGGGCGAAGCCACGAAATGCTTTGCCCAGCTGGAGCGTATTGTCACCTTCCTGCTCGACGCGCGCATCGAGCGCGGTGACCTCGTGCTGGCGCTTGGTGGCGGTGTCGTCGGAGATCTCGCTGGCTTTGCCGCAGCCGTCACCCGGCGCGGCATGAGCTTCGTGCAGGTTCCGACCTCGCTGCTGGCGCAGGTGGATTCCTCCGTTGGCGGCAAGACCGGCATCGATACCAGCCACGGCAAGAACCTCGTCGGCGCGTTTCACCAGCCCGCGCTGGTTCTGGCCGATATCGGCGTGCTGAACACCCTGCCCGCGCGGGAGTTTCGCGCCGGGTACGCGGAAGTCGCAAAATACGGCCTGCTGGGGGATGCGGAATTCTTCGACTGGCTTGAGACAAACCGCGAGGCGCTGTTTGCCGGTGACATGGCCCTGCGCGCGCAGGCCATCGAAACCTCGTGCCGGGCCAAGGCGCGCATCGTGGCAGCCGATGAGCGCGAAGGCGGCGTGCGCGCCCTGCTCAACCTCGGCCACACCTTCGGCCACGCGCTGGAGGCCGCCACCGGCTATTCCGAGCGGCTGCTGCACGGTGAGGCAATTTCCATCGGCATGGCGCTGGCCTTCGACTTCTCCGTCGAGACGGCCGGCTGCCCGCCGGACGATGCCGCCCGCGCGATCCTGCACTTCCGCCAGGCCGGCCTGCCGGTCGACATTTCGCAGGTGCCGGGACAACTGCCGGATGCCGACGGCATTCTCTCGCTCATGTGGCAGGACAAGAAGGTTCAGCGCGGCGCGATGAACCTGGTTCTTGCCCGCGCCATCGGCGATGCCTATGTCGCAAAAAACGTCGATCCCGATACATTGCTGGACTTCCTCAAACGGAAAATGTCCGTCGCCGCGGCGAGCTGACCGCGGCGCGCTCACGGAGCCCCCATGGCACTGACGCTCACAGCCCTCGCGATCGTGGCCCTGCTGGCCATGTCGGCCTTCTTTTCCGGTTCCGAGACGGCGCTCACCGCCGCCTCGCGCGCCCGCATGCACTCGATGGAATCGAGGGGCAATTCGCAGGCAGCCATCGTCAACAAGCTGATCAGCGCGCGCGAGCGCCTCATCGGCGCGCTGCTGCTTGGCAACAACCTCGTCAACATCCTGGCCTCGGCGCTGGCCACGAGCATGTTCCTGTCGCTGTTCGGAGACGCCGGCGTCGCCATCGCGACCCTGGTGATGACCGCGCTCGTCCTGGTCTTCGCGGAAGTCCTGCCCAAGACCTACGCCATCAACAATTCCGACCGCATGGCACTGTTCGTTGCGCCCTACCTGCGGCGCATCGTGGCCCTGTTTGGCCCGGTCGCCATGGCGGTGGAGGCCATCGTCGGCGTTTTGCTGCGGATGCTCGGTGCCAACAACTATCAAGAGGACGATGAGTCCAACGCCCATGACGAGATCCGTGGTGCAATCGACCTGCACACGCTGGAAGGCTCGGTCGTGCGCGAGCACCGCAACATGCTCGGCGGCGTACTCGACCTGAACGAACTCGAAGTCTCCGACGTAATGATCCACCGCACGAATATCGAGGCGCTGAACGCGGACGAGACACCGGCCCGGTTGGTGGAACTGGCACTCGCCAGTTCCTATTCGCGCCTGCCGTTGTGGCGCGAAACCACCGACAACATCGTCGGCGTGCTGCACGTGAAGAACCTGCTGCGCGCCATCATGGCAGCCGGTGGCAGCTCCGACGGCATCGACGTGCTCGGCCTCGCCTCGCCGCCTTGGTTCGTGCCCGACACCACCACACTGCACGACCAGCTATCCGCGTTCCTGAAGCGAAAGTCGCACTTCGCCGTCGTCGTCGACGAGTACGGCGAGGTGATGGGCCTCATCACGCTGGAAGACATCATCGAGGAAATCGTCGGCGACATCTCCGACGAACACGACGTGGTCGTGGCCGGCGTGAAGCCGCAGACCGATGGCTCGGTGAAGGTCGACGGCAACGTCCCTATCCGCGACCTGAACCGCGCCATGGACTGGACCCTGCCCGACGACGAGGCGACCACCATCGCCGGTCTCGTCATCCACGAGGCACGCCTCATCCCCGAGCCGGGGCAGGCCTTCACCTTCCACGGCTTCCGCTTTGCGGTGACCGGGCGGGAAAAGAACCGGATCACGTCGCTGCACGTGCGCCGCGCCGACCTTCCCGGCAAGCGCCGCAGCCGCCTCTAGCGTTCAGACCGCCCCTGTCAGCAGTTGCAGGCCGATGAAGGCGGCAAGCCCCGCCGCCATCGTCACCGGCACGTTGCGCGTCACCCATGCAACGCCGGCGGCAACAATCGCGGCGAGCCATCCGACAGGCTCGGCATTGGCGAGCGACGACCCGACGAGCGCGACCACGATGAGACCCGGCAGGTCTTCCAATAGCGGTGCAAAGCGCGACCGGCTCACGCGCTCGCCGATCATCATCCCGGCATAGCGCATGGCGAAGGTCGCAACCGCGAGGCCGGCGATCAGGATCCATTGCGTGGAGGTCAAGCAGCCAGCCCCTATCTGCGTACGAGAACACCGGCGACCAGGCCAAAGATCGCGGACACCACGATGGCCTGCGCCGGCGGCAAGCCGACCCGGACCAGTGCCACGGCCAGCACGAATGTCACCGCCCACGGAACCAGCCCGGCGAGGCGGGCCGGGACCATGCCGCGTGCCATGGCGATGAAGGCTGCGGTGAAGGCGAACCCGAGCCCCCATTTCTCAAGGTCCGGCAAGGTTGCCCCCAGCCACGCGCCGAGCGACGTCGAAACCGTCCACGTGACCAGCATCACCAGCCCCGAGCCGATCAGGAAATCGGGATCGAGATCGCTGTCTCCATCGCGGCGGGACATGGCGAGCGCCCAGTTCTCGTCCGACGTGACGTGCAGTGCGAACAGCCGGCGCCACAGCGGAAGTGCCCTTAGCACCCGCGAAACCGACGCCGTGATCCCGAGGTAGCGAAGGTTCATGATGGCGCCCGCGAAGACCGCGCCGAGAAGGCCGCTACCGGCTGCGAACTGGTCTACCGCAACGATCTGCGACGTGCCCGCGTGAACGCTCGTGCTCATCAGGCCGACACCCCACCACGGAAAGCCGACCTGGGCTGCGAGCACGCCGAAGGCCAGCCCGTACAGCGCCGCGCCGAATGCCAGCGGGAGAATCGAAATCATGCCCTGCTTCATGGCAGGCAAGCTATCGCGCAGCCATTGCCCGCAGAAGCGCAAAGGAAGAGCAAAGGACATGACGCAGCGGCAGTGCGGACTGACACGGTTGAGAGCGCGGGCGGCAGGGTTTCAAGGGTTCTGTTCTCGATAACGGAACAATCAGTCTCCAATTAAGTGACTAACGTCCGATTTGGAAAACAATAAATGTGGCTCGCTGACGCTCAAGACCGGCACCCCGCCCGGTCCGTCATCGAAGGAATGAAACCATGATCGACACCCGCCTCGCGCCCTACGGTGCCCTGGTGCTGCGCGTTGCGCTCGGCGCCATGTTCATTGCTCACGGCCTGCTCAAGGTCATCGTCTTCACGATCCCCGGAACCGTCGCCTTCTTCGGCAGCCTCGGCTACCCGGCGATCTTCGCCTACCTGACGATCGCAGCCGAACTCTTCGGCGGCGTCATGCTGATCGCCGGCATCGCACCGCGTCTCGTCTCGCTGGCGCTGGTTCCCGTGCTGATCGGCGCGATGCTCGTCCACGTGCCGAACGGCTGGCTCTTCACCGCCGAGAACGGCGGTTGGGAATACCCGGCCTTCCTCGTGGTCGCAGCCGTGACGCAGTTCTTGGTCGGGGATGGCGCGGCAACGCTCGTGCGCTCCGAGAAGCTGGTCCCGGCGATTGCACCGGGCAGCACGCAGGCCGTCCGCGCCTGAGGCTGAACCCTCAGCCCTCCGGATGCGCCTTGATGGCGAGTGCGTGAACCGGATTGCCTATCAGTTCATCGAGAGCCGCGTTGACCATCCTGTGCTGGTCGACGCGGCTTTTGCCGTTGAAGGCCGCCGATCTGATCGTCACGCGAAAATGTGTTTCGCCACCTTCGCGCCAGCCGCCGTGCCCCTCGTGCAGATGAGATTCGTCCTCGACATTCAGCTCGCTCGGCTCAAAGGCCGCGCGCAGGCGCGTTTCGATCTCGTTGCGGATGGCGGTCATGTGTCTTCCGGCGTTGTTGAAGCCAACCGGGCCAAGTAGCGCAATCATCGTTGTCGCGCCAGCCTTGTTTGCGCCGTTCGCCCTACCCATAATCACCGGCGATGAAACGCAATTCAAAACTCTTCGACACGATCAAGGTTCAGAAGACCAAGCGCCGCTCCAAGCCCGAGCCGGTCTCCGATGCCCCGATCTGTGATCACCCGTCCTGCGCCCAGCCCGGTCCCCACCGGGCGCCAAAGGGTCGTGGCCGCGAAGGCGAATTTTACAATTTCTGCCTCGACCACGTGCGCGAATACAACAAGTCCTACAACTACTTCACCGGCATGGCCTCCGACGATGTCGCCGCCTACCAGCGCGATTCCGCGACCGGCCACCGCCCGACCTGGAAGATGGGACAGAACGCCGCCAAGCCGAAGACGGGGCGCGCGCCGCGCACCGGGCGCTTCTCGGTGGACGACCCCTTCGAGGTGTTCGAGAACGAGCCGGACGGGCCGGCGCCGGCCCCCGGGGCACAGCGTCGCACGGTGCTGGCCGCCCACAGGCGCGCCTTCGAAACGCTGGACCTCGACGAAGAGGCTGAGCGCACCGAGATCCGCTCCAAGTTCAAGGCGCTGGTGAAGCGCCACCACCCGGATGTCAACGGCGGCGACCGCTCCGGCGAGCACCGCTTGCGCGAGATCATCCAAGCCTACAATACGCTCAAGTCCGCTGGTTTCTGCTGACCGGATTCTTTAAGGTCCGGATTCAGCGAGTGTCTTGGCGCATGGCAACGGGCTTGCCGCAGGCGCATCTCCAACACATTTCCGGCGCACCAAGGGTGCCCAACCGACAGGGACGATGACGAATGACGATGGCAGCTGCCGCACCGATGGAGGCGATCCCCTCAGAACCGGACATGAAGGTTTCCGTCCGGCAGGTATTCGGGATCGACAGCGACCTTGAGGTTCCGGCCTATTCCGAAGCCAGCGAGTACGTGCCCGATCTCGACCCGGACTACCTGTTCAACCGCGAGACGACGCTGGCGATCCTGGCGGGCTTTGCCTACAACCGCCGCGTCATGGTGCAGGGCTATCACGGCACCGGCAAATCCACCCACATCGAGCAGATCGCATCGCGCCTGAACTGGCCTTGCGTGCGCGTCAATCTCGACAGCCACATCTCCCGTATCGACCTCGTCGGCAAGGACGCCATCGTCGTGCGCGAGGGGCTGCAGGTCACCGAATTCCGCGATGGCATCCTGCCGTGGGCCTACCAGCACAACGTCGCGCTCGTGTTTGACGAATACGACGCCGGACGCCCGGACGTGATGTTCGTGATCCAGCGTGTGCTGGAATCCTCCGGCCGCCTGACCCTGCTCGACCAGAGCCGCGTCATCCGCCCGCACCCGGCCTTCCGCCTGTTCGCCACCGCCAACACGATCGGCCTTGGTGATACGTCGGGCCTCTATCACGGCACCCAGCAGATCAACCAAGCGCAGATGGACCGCTGGTCCATCGTCACCGTGCTGAACTACCTGCCGCACGATGACGAAGTTGGCATCGTTGCGGCCAAGGCCAAGCATTTCGGCACCGAGGAGGGCCGCGCCATCGTCTCCAAGATGGTGCGCGTCGCGGACCTCACCCGCTCCGCCTTCGTCAACGGCGACCTGTCCACCGTCATGAGCCCGCGTACGGTCATCATGTGGGCGGAGAACGCGGCGATCTTCGGTGACGTGGGTCTCGCATTCCGCCTGACCTTCCTCAACAAGTGCGACGAGCTGGAGCGCGGCATCGTCGCCGAGTTCTACCAGCGCGCCTTCGGCGAAGAACTGCCCGAATCCACAGTCAATCTCGCGCTGAGCTGAGCGAAGGCGGGTTTGCGGCATGGCGAGTGACGGTGGATCGCGGAACCGGGAAGCGCCGAACGACGCGTTCAAGCGCGCCCTCGGCACGACGGCACGCGCGGTTTCGCAGGACCGCGAGCTGACCGTCAATTTCGGCGGCGACCGGCCCGGCCAGTCCGGCGACATCATGCGCCTGCCCGAACCGCCGCGCACCATGACCGCGCAGGACGCCGCCGTCTCGCGCGGTTATGCAGATGCGATGTCGCTGAAGCGCGCCTGTCACGACGCCGATTTCCACCGCCGCATCCTGCCGCCCGGACGCAATGCCCGCGCGATCTACGAGCATGTCGAGCAGGCCCGCGTGGAAGCCATCGGCGTCAACCGGTTCGCCGGCATGGCCGGCAACCTCGACGCCATGATGGAGGACCGCTGCGCCAAGCTGCGGCTCGACCAGCCCACCCAGCGCACCGATGCTCCGCTTGAGGAAGCGCTTGCCCTGATGGTGCGCGAGGCCGTCAGCGGCCGCCCGACGCCCAAGAGCGGCGAACGCACGGTGGACCTCTGGCGCGACTGGATCGACGAGCGCGCGGCAGCCGAAATCGCCAGGCTGCGCGACAATGTCGAGGACCAGACGGCCTATGCCGACATCATGCGTGACCTGATCGTCGCGCTCGACATGTCGGATGAGCTCGGCGAGGCCGAGGAGGACGAAGACACCGAGGGCGATGACGGCGAGGCCGAGGACCCCGGCACCGAGAGCGACGAGAGCGAGGACAGCCAGGACGGCGAGACCGACAGCGCCGAGAGCGGCGAGTCCGAAGGTGGCGAGGAAGAGGTCGAGTACGACGCCGCCGAGTCCCAGATGGACGACATGCTGGGCGACGCAGACGACGCCGACGGCGAGGACGAACCGCAGCCCTACCGCCCGCCGTTCCCCTATTCCAACGCTGTCTTCGATGACTATTCCGTCTACACGACGAAGTTCGACGAGGAGATGAGCGCCGAGGAGCTTTGCGACACCGAGGAACTAGACCGGCTGCGCAGCTTCCTCGACAAGCAGTTGCAGAGCCTGCAGGGCGTCGTTGCGCGCCTCGCCAACCGGCTGCAGCGCCGTCTCATGGCGCAGCAGAGCCGTGGCTGGGACTTCGACCTTGAGGAAGGGCTGCTCGACACCGCACGCCTCACCCGCGTCGTGACGGACCCGATGCAGCCGCTCGCCTTCAAGCGTGAGCGCGAGACTGATTTCCGCGACACCGTCGTCACCCTGCTGATCGACAATTCCGGCTCCATGCGCGGACGGCCCATCACGGTCGCCGCGACCTGCGCCGACATCCTTGCCCGCACGCTGGAGCGCTGCGGCGTGAAGGTCGAGATCCTCGGCTTCACCACCCGCGCCTGGAAGGGCGGGCAGTCGCGCGAGACGTGGCTTGCCGACGGCAAGCCCGCAAATCCGGGCCGCCTGAATGACCTGCGCCACATCATCTACAAGTCCGCCGACACGCCCTGGCGGCGCGGGCGGCGCAATCTCGGCCTGATGATGCGCGAAGGCCTGCTGAAGGAAAACATCGACGGCGAGGCCCTCACATGGGCGCATCAGCGGATGCTGGCGCGGCCCGAGCACCGTCGCATCCTGATGATGATTTCCGATGGCGCGCCGGTCGATGATTCAACGCTCTCGGTGAATGCCGGCAATTACCTCGAACGCCATCTGCGCCGCGTGATCGAGGACATCGAGACGCGCTCGCCGGTGGAACTGATCGCCATCGGCATCGGCCATGACGTGACGCGCTACTACCGCCGCGCCGTCACCATCGTGGATGCCGAGGAGCTCGGCGGCGCGATGACCGAGAAGCTCGCCGAACTGTTCGAGGAAATGCCCTACCGTGGTGAAGGCAGGTCGGGCCGGCCCGCCGCATGAGGCTGGCCGCCGCACTCGCGCTCGCCGCCGTTCTCGCCCTGCCTGCACACGCGCAGGAAAGCCCCCTCACGATTTCCGCCACGCCCATCGAGATCTTCGACACGACGGCGACCGACAAAACCACCTTCGGCCAGTTGCGTTGGCTGGGTGGCCTCGTGCTGACCTCCGAGGACGAACGCTTCGGCGGCATTTCCGGCGTCGCGCTGTCGGCTGATGGCACCGCACTCACTGCCGTGAGTGATACGGGCGACTGGCTGCGTGCCCGCCTTGAAAGCGCCGACAGCCGGCCCATCGCCCTGCGCAGCGCGGTGATGGGCCCGCTGCGCGGGACCGACGGCGCGCGACTGTCCGGCAAGCGGCAGTCGGATGCGGAGGCGATCAGCCCCATTCCCGGCATGGACGGCTTTGTCGTCGGCTTTGAACGCAACAACCGCCTGTTGCGCTATGCGGGGGCGGAAAACCCGATTGCCGGAACGCCGGGCGAAATGCCGGTGCCGGATGATTTCCGCGACCTGCCCGAGAACAAGGGGCCGGAAGCCATCGTCGTCCTGCCTGCGGAGGATCAGTCGGGCCGCGTGATTGTCGCCATCGCCGAGCGCGCCGTTGACGGGTTGCTGAGCGGGTTCATCCTCGGGCGCGGCGAATCGGGCCGCTTCAAGGTGAAGGCGCACGAAGCATTCGACGCGACTGACGCCGCACTCGCCCCCAATGGCGACATCCTGCTGCTGCAGCGCCGATTCTCGATCCTCACCGGCCCGAGCATGGCGATCAGCCGGATCGCGCGCGAGGATATCGCCGACGGAGCAACCATCGAACCAGAACTGCTGATGGCAGCCGACGCGACGCAGGAAATCGACAACATGGAAGCGCTCGGCGTGCATGAGAGTGAGAATGGCCGCACGATCCTGACGATCCTGTCCGACAACAACTTCAATTCCCTCCAGCGCACCGTGCTGCTTCGCTTCGAATGGGTGCCATGACCTGTTGCGGGGAAAGTACAGTCGGATGAACAACTGAACCTGCGCGGTGAAATCGTCTAGGCAGGAATCAGCTGCCTTGGTACTGAGAATCCAGCAATGAGGGGGCTTCTCATGATCGGTTTCACGTCGCGTGCTTCGGCATTCAAGGCAGCCTTGCTGTCATCCACGGCCATCGGCCTTCTCACTGCAACGCAGATCGCGGTGGCACCAGCTCATGCGCAGGATGCAGGCTCGCTGCCGGCCGTTTCCACGTTCAACGCGAAGCTCGGTATCGCCGCAGGCGTGACCTACAGCGACGATGTCGATGTCGGCGGCTTGTTGTTGTCCCCTGCGGGCCGCAATTCGCTCGAGGAAGCCGGAAAAGACGAACTGGCGCTCTTTCTCGCCTCCTTCACCGCCCCGGTCCACCATCGCTACGGCGTCCAGCTTGATGTCGCAGCCGGCGTCGAGGATGACGCCTTCGTCGGCGGCATCGGCGGCCATTTCTTCTGGCGCGATCCCGACATGGGCCTTCTCGGCATCACTGGTGCCTATGCGGTGAACGAGAACGACTTCAGCGTCCAGCGGTCGGTGGGCGGCATCGGCAGTGCAATCGTCCGGATCGACAGGCAGGAAATCACCCAGCTTGCGGCGGAGGCGGAAGCCTATAGCGGCAATTTCACCTTCCACGGCCTCGCCGGTTACCAGTGGGGCGAGAATATCGAGGAAGGCGCCTTCGCGCGCGGTGGCATCCGCTACTACGCCACCGAGAATTTCATGCTTGGTCTCGGGGCCGGTGTATCTGAAGAGATCGGCGGCTTCGGCACGGCGGAAGTGGAATATCTGGCCACCAATCGCGTGTCGGTCTTTGCCGATGTCCGCACCGAGTTCGACACCTACTTTCAGGGCCTTGCGGGCATCCGCGTCTATTTCGGCCCCGCCGACACGCTGATCGCCAAGCATCGCCAGGACGACCCGTCCGCCAACGCCGCGCAGGATGCGCTGGCCGGCATGCAGCCGACCACGACGATCACCGACTTACCGGATTGCTGCTTCACGCCCGACACGATGATCCTCATGGCCGATGGGACGACGAGGCAGATCGTCGACGTGCGCGTGGGCGATCTCGTCCTCGGCGAGGGCGGCAACGTCAACCGCGTCATGGAAATCGAGACGCCCTGCCTTGGCGCACGCAAGCTCTTCGCCTTCAACGGCGGCGCACCGTTCGTCACGGCAGAGCATCCGTTCATGACCCGGGCGGGATGGAAGTCCATCGATCCCGACGCGACCTTCGCCGAGACGGGCCACTTCCGCGTCGGTTCGCTGACAACTGGCGACGAGCTGGTTGTTCTGGAACAGGTCACCGCGCGCGCCATGCCCATCGCATCGGGCGCCAGCGAGACGTTCGTCGAAGCGGTGATCGAGACGGCGCACCTGACGCTGGCGGAGATTTCCGCCCACGAGGACGAAGCCGAACGCACTGTCTTCAACCTGCGGCTGGACGGCAACCACACCTACTTCGCCAACGCGTTCCTCGTCCACAACAAGTAAAAACGGGCGGCTCCGCTCGGAGCCACCCGTCTTTCAATCTCTTCAGGAATTGCGTGAGCTGGTCAGGCGGGCTTGGCAACCGCCGGCGTGACGCGGCCCATCAGGGCGCGGAAAGGCACCAGCATGGCAATCGCGAACATCATCTTGACCAGCCAGTCGCTGACGGCCCAGCCGACCCAGACCGGCGCGCTCATGCCACCGGCAACGGCGTAGCCCACGACGGGCAGACCGCTGCCGGCGAATGCCAGCGTGAAGAACAGCGCGGTATCAACCGCCGAGCCGATGATCGAGGAGACCAGCGGCGCCTTCCACCACTTGTCGGTGCGCAGCCGGTCAAAGACCGAAACGTCGAGAAGCTGCGCAACGAGGAAGGCCGAACCCGACGCAAGCGCGATGCGCGGCGTCGCCAGCACGACCGACAGGATCACCGCGAGGATGAAGCCTGCGAACACGACCTTGCGGGCGCGCGCCGCGCCGAGGCGGCGGTTCGTCAGATCGGTGATGAGAAAGGCGACGGGGTACGCGAACGCGCCCCAGGTCAGGTAATCCTGAAGCCCGAAATGCACGAACGGAAACTGCACCGCGTAGTTCGACAGCGCCACGACGCCGCACATGGCGGCGACCGCAATCAGCATGTCGCGCGCAAGGGTCCCGCCGTTCGGCGAGATGGCAGAATGCTGGGTCATGGACTGTTCCGCCCGGAAGTTGTCGTCAGGCCTGCTGGGCGCCTGCGAGTTCCTTCTTGATGGCGCGGGCGCGATCGGAAAGTTCGACGTCCTTTGCCTTCATCAGGAACTTGTCGATGCCACCGCGATGCTCGACGGTGCGCAGGGCGGACGTCGAGATACGGAGGCGAACCCGGCGGCCAAGCGCTTCGCTGAGCAGCGACACGTTGACGAGGTTCGGCAGGAACCGGCGGCGGGCCCTGTTGTTTGCGTGACTGACGGTGTTACCGGTCATCACGCCTTTACCGGTGAGTTCGCAACGGCGAGCCATGTCTTTGTTCCTTGCAATGCCGGTCCTGGGCGCAACCACATCGGGTACGGCGGCGCGCCGCTTGGACCTTGATCGGGTCTTTAATGGAATTCGGCGCGAACGAATAGTCCCCGCGCGCCAATGCGTCAAGTCTCGGGCGCGTAAACAAACGTGATCGGTCGCTCCGGTGACACCCCGTTAGGGTTAACATGTTCACAACCATCCGCCCTTACAGTGTCCATATTGCCGCGTAGCGCTTCCCGCAAGGCAGGGCACTGACCGGGTCTGATTCGGGGCAGCGCGTTGGCAAACTTGAAGTGTCCGTTTCCGTGATGACGCGGAAACCGAGTTTGGAGCGCCCAATGGCGAACGTGTCCCTTTCCCGCGTTTCTGCGGGACCCAATCGGAATTCCGTTCTTCGCAAATTCGTGCAGTCCGTCCGGCTTCCCGCCGCGGCGTGTGTCATGGCGCTCGCATCATTCGGCGCGCCGACCACCGCGCAGGCCGCATCCGACGGGCATTTCGCGGTTGGCTACACCGTCACGCTCAATGGCCTCGCGCTGGGCCGTGGCTCCTTTGCGGGCCGCACCGGCGGCGGCGCTTATCGGCTTCGGGGTGATGCAAGCCTTGCCGGCATCGCCAACTGGTTCTTCGACTACAAGGCGTTCGGCGAGGTCGACGGCCGCCTCGGCGACGACAATCACCGCCCGCGCAATTTCGGCTCCACCGCAAGCGACGGCAAGCTGAAGCAGACAGTCGCCATGTCGTTTGCCAAGAACCGCGTGCGCGACATGGAGCTCAATCCGCCGGATCGTCCGCTGCCCGGCCGCGTCAACCTGAAGTCCGGCCACATGCGCGATGTCGTCGACCCGATGACTGCGCTCATCATCACTTCGACCGCCAAGGATGGCGCACTGCGCCCGGCCGACTGCAACCGCCGCATCCCGGTCTTCAACGGGCGCGAGCGCTTCGATTTCGTGCTCAAGTACAAGAGCGGCGCCAATTTCGTCGGCACGCGCGGCAAGACCTACAATGGCCCCGTCATCATCTGTCAGGCGCTCTACAAGCCTGTCGCTGGCCACATGACGGGCCGCAGCGACGTCTCCTATTTCGCCAGCCAGAAGGGCATGGAAGTCTGGCTTGCGCCTGCCGGCAACACCGGTATGCTCGTGCCGGTCCGCATGGTGGTCCCGACCCCGGTCGGCACCGGCATTGTCAGCGCCACCAGCTTCAGCGCGTCCTATGACGGCGTGGCGCACACCTCCTCGACGAAGCGCAAGAAGAACTGAGCTTTCTTCCCAAGTCTGTATCGCACGCGGCCCTGCTCTCTAAAAGAGCGGGGCCGTTTTCAGTTTGGCCTCACGGCGCGTCGGCCACCACCAGCCGGTAGCCGCAATCGCGCGCGCCAAGCGCCAGGAGATGGCCATAGCGCGTCTCCCACACCCCGCTGTCGATATCCGAGGAAAGGCTCGCCAGCTCGCTCGAGATGTCCCCCAGCGCCCAGAACGGCGACATGGCGGAACGCACTCGCTCATCGAGATAGGCACGTGGCCTGCGCCAATACGCGGCGAGGAACCCGTCCGTGCAATCGTGCGGGACCGGAACAGGCGATACCGTGACCGGACCGAGCCAGCGTCCGAAATCAGCGAGCTGCGGCATGTGCCCTTCATCCAGTTCGGCCAGCGCAGGAAAATAGTCGAGCAACCAGAAATCGCGGAATGCCGGGTCATAGGTCAGCACCACGACCCTGCCCCGGCTGACACGGCGCATCTCGGCAAACCCGCGCGCCTTGTCCGTCCAGTGATGCACGGTCAGGACGGCCATTGCCGCATCGAAGCTGTTGTCGGCAAACGGAAGACCTTCCGCGCAACCCTGCACCGCAGGGGCCGAGCCCGCCGGACGCTGCGCGATCATCTTCGCGGAGGGTTCGAGCGCCGTCACGGCCCGGCCCTGCGGCTCGTACGACCCGGTGCCCGCCCCGACATTGAGAACGCGCGTAGCCTCGCCCAGCGCGGCATCGATCTGCGCGGCGATGCGTGGATCGGGCTTTCGCAATTGCGCGTAACCCACGCCGATCGTGTCGTAGAGGTTGTTCACCGCCATCTCTCCAGTCCCGCTGAGACACAGGAACATACCCGCAACAGCGCGCGGGTCAGTGATTCGTCCACGCCCTGTTCCACCTTTCCACCCGTGTCTTGCGGGACCGGGTCAGAGCCACCGTTTCAACCGTTAACGTGACCAGTCGAATTGTCCACTTTTGACTCAGGGTCGATTCAACATCTGGGGCCTGTGCGCCGCGCTGAACAAGATGTGGAGGGGAACGAAACTGGAATCAGATCGGAGTCAGCGATTCGGGCCCGTTTCGTTCCCACGTTGTTCGACTCCGTTAATTCACCCCGCAAGCTGTGCTGTTGCGGAACACATCGAGCGCCAGTCAGGCGCCCGATCCGGTGCCGCGTTAACACCGTGACGCGGCCAGCCTCGCCCGGCCAACTCGATGTCGCGAGGCCGCAAACGCCGTCCACCACGTCCGGGAGTCGTGTCCGCGACCGCGACGGCGACCCCGGTGACATCTCTCGATGGTCCATTTGGCAAGACGGTCGAGCGCGCGTTCGTCCCGCCGCGACACGCGAACAAGTCCGCAACACGCGGCAGGTCGGTGATTCGTGCACGGCTTGTTCCGCCTTCAACCCGGAACCTTGCCGCGCAATCTCCTGCTACGCGGGGCAAAGGTTAACGCCGGGCGTGCCAGCGCGTCGTCGGCGCCGGCACCGGGATCAATATCTGGGCGGTCTGGAACCCGCGGGACAACATGTGGAGGGGAACGAAACCGGAAATTTCGTGTGATCGCTGATTCGGGCACGGTTCGTTCCCGCGCTGTTCGAATTCCTTAATGACGCCGGCTTTGTGTTTCGCTTCGGTACAATTCGAGCCTCGAAAACCCGCAAGTCTCCCGCGAGCGCATGGCCGCCTTAACGCCTTGGGCCTGTACCTTGGCGCCCGCGCGACTTAAATGTTGAGGACCGGCACAGGCCGGTGCCCCGCTCCCCCAAGCCTGATCGCGCCAGCCCCGTGTCCACCCCAAGCTTCCATGATCGCAACGCGCTGCCGCGCAATCTGCGCGCGCGCGGCGTGACGGCGGTGCTGGGCCCGACCAACACCGGCAAGACGCATTACGCCATCGAGCGCCTGCTCGCCCACCAGACGGGCATGATCGCGCTGCCGCTGCGCCTGCTGGCGCGCGAGGTCTATGGCCGGATCGTCGAGAAGGTCGGCGAGGACAAGGTCGCGCTCATCACCGGCGAGGAAAAGATCCGCCCGATGAACCCGCGCTACTGGGTGGCGACCGTCGAGGCGATGCCGCTGGACGTGGACGTGGCATTTCTCGCCATCGACGAAGTACAACTGGCCGCCGACCTGGAACGCGGCCACGTCTTCACCGACCGCATCCTCAACCGGCGCGGCGCGCACGAAACGCTGCTGCTGGGCGCGCAGACCATGCGCCCGATCCTCGAACAACTGATCCCCGGCCTGCACGTCACGACGCGCCCGCGCCTGTCCGAGCTAGTCTATACCGGCGCACGCAAGATGACGCGGCTGCCGCCGCGTAGCGCAATCGTCGCGTTCTCCGCTGAAGACGTTTACGCCATCGCCGAGCTGATCCGCCGCCAGCGCGGCGGCGCGGCGGTGGTTCTCGGCGCGCTCTCCCCGCGCACCCGCAATGCCCAGGTGGAGCTGTACCAGTCGGGCGAGGTGGACTTCCTCATTGCGACCGATGCCATCGGCATGGGGCTCAACCTCGATGTCGACCATGTCGCCTTCGCCGGCTCCCGCAAGTATGACGGGTTCCAGTTCCGCCATCTGAACCTAGCCGAGATGGGGCAGATCGCAGGCCGCGCCGGCCGCCACACCAAGGATGGCACCTTCGGGGTGACGGGCCGCGTCGGCGACCTCGATCCCGAAACGGTCGAAAAGCTCGAAGCCCACGTCTTCCCGCCCGTTCAGGTGCTGCAGTGGCGCAATCCTGATCTCGACTTGAAATCTTTGGAGCGCCTTTCCGCCTCGCTTGCGCAAGTACCGCAGGAAACCGGGCTGACCCGCGCGCCGGGCGGCGACGATATCCGCGTGCTGGAAACCGCCGGCCGCGACCCCGACATTCGCCGTATGGCCGAGCAGCCCGGTGGCACGTCGCGGCTTTGGGATGCCGCCCGCCTGCCCGATTATCGCAAGATCGCGCCGGCCCATCACAGCGACATGGTGCTGACTCTCTACCGCTTCATCATGCGCGAGAAGACGATTCCGGAAGACTGGATTGCAGCGCAGGTTGCCGTTTGTGACCGAACCGATGGCGATATCGACACGTTATCTGCCCGGATCGCGCATATCCGGACGTGGACATATGTTGCAAATCGTCCCGATTGGCTAGAAAACCCTGTTGCCTGGCAGGAATCGACGCGCGCACTGGAAGACAAGTTGTCAGATGCGCTGCATGAACGCCTGACGCAACGTTTCGTAGACCGGCGGACAAGCATGCTGACCCGCCGACTGAGGGAGAAGACCTTGCCGGATGCCGTGATCGACGCCGAAGGCGGCGTCAGCGTCGAAGGACAGCACCTGGGACGCATCGAGGGGTTCAGGTTTACCCCTGACAGTTCCAGCGACCCGAACGAGGCTCGCGCTCTCAAGTCGGCTGCCGAAAAGGCGCTGGCGAGCGAGATCGAGCGTCGCGCAGGCGCGCTTGCCGAAAGCCCGCCCGATCACCTCGCCGTCGCGCCCGACCTGACGGTGACGTGGCACGGGGCCGCTGTGGGCCGGCTCGTGGCCGGTGACCAGCCGCTGAAGCCTCGCGTCAGCCTCATCGCCGACGAGCAGCTCACCGGGCCGGCGCGCGAGCGCGTGCAGGAACGTCTCGAGCGCTACGTCGCCATGACGCTGACCAACACGCTCAAGCCCCTGTTCGACATGCAGGACGATGCCGAGATGCCGGGGCCCGTGCGCGGCATCGCGTTCCGGCTGGTGGAATCGCTCGGTATCCTGGAGCGTGCGCCCATCGCCGATGAGATCAAGGCACTCGACCAGGACGCCCGCGCAACCCTGCGCAAGCACGGCGTGCGCTTCGGGGCGTTCCACATCTTCGTGCCTGCGCTGCTCAAGCCCCAGCCGCGCCAGCTCGCCGCCCAGCTCTGGGCGCTTGATGCCGGTGCCGCCGCAGGCGTCAGTCCGCAGGAGATCGAGACGCGGCTCGTGCCCGAACTCGTCGCCAGCGGACGCACTTCGCTGATCCGCGAAGCCGCCATTCCCGACGAGATCTATTCGCTGCTCGGCTTCAAGCCGGTTGGCAAGCGCGTCGTGCGCATCGACATTCTCGAACGCCTAGGTGATGCGATCCGCGAGGCGATGGCGTGGCGGCCGCTTTCCTCCGCCCCGCAGCCCGAGGGCCATGTCGACGGTTCGAGCTTCCGTGTCGCCCCGAACATGACCTCGCTGCTGGGTTGCAGCCACGAGGACATGGCCGAGGTTCTCACCAGCCTTGGCTTCCGCAAGGACCGCCGCCCCGCGCCGCAACCGGCGACGGCACCGGAAGCCGGTGCCGAGACGCCGGCTGCAACTGAGGCACCGGCAGGCGAAGCCGGCGAGGTTGCAGCAACCGGTGAAGCCGCCCCCGATGCAGCCCCGGCCGAACCCACGGCCGAAGCAGCCACCGCCACGACCGAAGCCAGCGACGCCACAGCAGGCGGCACCGCCGCGAGCGAGACCAGCGCTGAAGCAACCGTAGAGGCGAGCGAAGCGGACGATGCCGGTGACGGCATGATCGAGGTCTGGCGTCCCGGTGGACGGCGTTCCGCCGAGCGTGGCCGTCCGCCGCGCCGCGACCGTCCCCAGCAGGGCCGGCAGGGCAAGGATGGTGACCAGCAGCGCCCGCCGCGCAGCGGCAAGGGTGGCAAGGGCAACCAGAACCGGGGCAAGGGCCCGCGCAATGCCGGTGCCGCGCCCGGCGGCGGCAAGCCACGGCAGGAACGCAAGGCGGACCCGGATTCGCCCTTTGCCAAGCTCGCCTCGCTCAGGAAGGACCTCGAGGGGAAATCCTGACGCAGCATCCGCTCGCACCACCCGTTCCGACCCAGCGCGCCGACCTCTGGCTGTGGCATGCGCGCCTTGCGCCGACGCGCACCCGCGCAGCCAACCTGATCCGCGAAGGTGCGGTTCGCATCAACAAGGTTCGCGTGCGCAGGCCGAGCGCCACGGTGAAGCCGGGAGACGTCATCACCCTGGCCGCTGCCCGGCACATAAGGGTGATCCGGATCGAAGCCATCGCCGGCGCGCGCCAGGGCGCAACGAAGGCGGCCTTGCTGTTCAGTGAAATCGCCACCACCCGCATGCCGCAGCCGGTTGGCGCGGATGCGGCACAGGACACATGATCGTGTGACTATTGCTCGCGGCTTCCGGCTCGTTTAAGTCGTTTTCGCGCCGCCAACGAGCATGTCCGCACGTTCGAAACCGGAAACGAAGGATGTTTCATGACCTATCTGGTCACTGACAACTGCATCAAGTGCAAGTACACCGACTGCGTCGAGGTCTGCCCCGTCGATTGTTTCTACGAGGGCGAGAACATGCTCGTCATCCATCCCGACGAGTGCATCGACTGCGGCGTGTGCGAGCCCGAGTGCCCGGCCGAAGCGATCAAGCCGGACACGGAGCCTGGTCTCGACAAGTGGCTGATCGTCAATACCGACTACGCGTCCAAGTGGCCCAACATCACCCAGAAGAAGGACCACCCGGAGGACGCCGAGAAGTTCGACGGCGAGGAGAACAAGTACGAGAAGTACTTCTCCGAAAAGCCGGGCAGCGGCGACTGATCCGCGCCGCACGGCCGGCGCGTCGACCTGACGCGCGCGTTAACGCTCTTCCCGCACCGCAGCACGCCGAGTTTCTTTTCGGCGCGTTTTATGGTATTGTAACCAATTGAACGTGCTTTCTACGGCCACGGCGAGTGTACACAGGAACTTGCACCACTCCGGTCAACCAGTAACTTCCCCGCAACGGACAGCGATCGCTGCTTCGAACGGGTAAGCCTTGGTCATCGCCGCGACTGCGACCTCAAAGCACTTAAAAACCCGCCCCGCCGATGGGCTTCTTAGGGTGACCGCCTCGGTCCACCGGTCCGGCCTCTTTGTGTTCCGGACAGTGACAGAGACGCCGCCATGTATCGGTTCGGGCGACAGGGAAGCGTTGGAGCATTAATGAGCAAGACAGCCAAGAAGAACCAGTCCCGCGAAGGATTCAAGACGAACGAGTACATCGTCTATCCAGCTCACGGCGTCGGCAAGATCATTGCCATCGAGGAGCAGGAAATCGCGGGCGCCAAGCTTGAGCTTTTTGTCATCACCTTCGAGAAGGACAAGATGACGCTTCGCGTACCGACCTCCAAGATTGCCAATGTCGGCATGCGCAAGCTGTCGGAGACCGATTTCGTCGCCAAGGCGCTGGAAACCCTCACGGGCCGCGCCCGCGTGAAGCGCACCATGTGGAGCCGCCGCGCGCAGGAATACGAAGCCAAGATCAATTCCGGTGACCTCGGCTCGATCGCCGAAGTGGTTCGCGATCTCTATCGTTCCGAGAACCAGCCCGAACAGTCTTACTCCGAGCGCCAGCTGTACGAGTCCGCTCTCGACCGCATGGCCCGCGAGATTGCCGCGGTGCATGGTTCCACCGAAACCGAGGCGATCCAGGAAATCGAGAAGATGCTCGCCAAGGGTCCGCGTCGCGGCGCCCGCAACGAGGCCGAGGACGATGCCGAAGGCGAGTCCGACGGGAGCAGCGACAAGGTCGAAGCTGCCTGATTCCAGCCACTTGAGGCCTATGCGGCTCCCGTAACGGGATTGTCGCGTTGACACGTTAGTGATGAGCCCGGTCCCTGCGGCCGGGCTTTTCTATTGTGCGCTGCCACAACTCAGCCGTACTCTGGGAGCCGACTTCACAAAAATAATGGACAAAAAATTTGATCTGAATCGCCCCTTACCGCGTTAGGTCTGGCGAGGGGTTCCGAAAAGGGCGAGGCGAGACGGGTTATGGCACAGATATTCGGAAACGATCGCAAGATGGTCCGGGCGGCAATGTCCGCCCCTTACCTGGAGCGTGACGAGGAGCACGAGCTCGCTGTCCGCTGGGCCACCGAAGGCGACAAGAAAGCCCTCCACAAGCTCGTCTCCGCGCACATGCGACTGGTGATCTCCATCGCATCGCGCTTCCGCCATTTCGGCCTGCCCATGGGCGACCTGATCCAGGAAGGCCATGTCGGCCTGCTTGAGGCATCCAAGCGTTTCGAACCGGAGCGGGAAGTGCGCTTCTCCACCTACGCGACGTGGTGGATCCGCGCTTCGATCCAGGACTACATCCTGCGCAACTGGTCCATCGTGCGCGGCGGCACCAGTTCCACGCAGAAGGCCCTGTTCTTCAACCTGCGCCGGCTGCGCGCCAAGCTGTCCGGCGGTCCGGACCGCAGGCCCGACTCCGAGGTTCACGACGAGATCGCACTGGCGGTCGGCGTGAAGCGCGAGGACGTTGCGCTGATGGATTCGCGGCTCTCAAGCCTCGATTCCTCGCTGAACGCACCGGTTGCGGAAGGCGAAGGCGGAACTGTCTCCGAGCGCCAGGACTTTCTGGTCGACGATCAGCCGCTTCAGGACGAGACCGTCGGCGGTGCAATCGATGAAGAGCGCCGCAAGCGCTGGATCAACGGCGCGCTGAAGGTCCTGTCTGACCGCGAGCTTCGCATCGTGCGCGAGCGCCGGCTATCGGAAGAGAGCGTGACGCTGGAAGCGCTGGGCAAGGTGCTCGGCATTTCCAAGGAGCGCGTGCGCCAGATCGAGAACCGCGCGCTTGAAAAGCTGCGCGCGGCGCTGCTCAGCGATCTGCCGGACGGCGACAAGGCGATGATCTGACGATCATCCGATCACGAATTTGAACGAGAGGACGGGGCCCGCGCGGCCCCGTTTTCATGTCTGCTCGAACGCCCTCAGCGCTCGGCGATGACCTTGACCTTTTCGCCCGGACGCAGCGATTGGCCCGGCTGGATGCCGTTCAGCGTCAGGAACCGCTCCAGCCGCATGTCGGAATAGGACATCCGGTTGGCGATCGTGACAGCCGTGTCGCCGGGGCGCACCTGCGCGATGCGCACCCGCAGGGGCGAGACCGAACTGGCGGTGTTCTGATCCACGTAGCGGAAGGTATTCACAGCATTGGCGAAGTCCGCCTCATCGTTCGGCGCGGGCTTCTGCGTCGCGTGAATGAAACGGTAGACCTCGTTGTTGCGGCCACGGATCAGCGCGATGCGGAACTGCCAGCTGTCGGCATTGGCGACCGCGAACGCAGCCTCGCGCCCGTTGACTTCCCCGCCGCTGATCGACTGGACGGTGCCGCCACTCACGGCGTTGCGCTTCAGGTGGTCCAGCAGCGTTCGGCGCGCCGGAACCTCGATCCCGTCAAATCGCATGATCGCACCGTCCGGCGCGAAGCCAACGACGGCATTCGGCGCGTTCTGGACGCCGTAGCTGTCAGGCATGGTGAAGGTGATGCCAAGGCGCGGATGCAGGAACGTACGGTCGCGAACGTAGCCTTCGCTCGGATCATCGCCGTAGAGAATGCCCTCGATGGCGGAGAGATAGCGCTGCTCGTTGCGCTCACCGCCACCCTCCGGCAGCACGGTGCGCGCGTCGCTTTCGGCAGCGGCAATGCGCTGCGGCGTGGTCGGATGTGACGCCGTCAGGTCGACCCGGCTCGGGTCGTAGCTGCGGTTCATCATCCGCGAGTGAAGCGCGTTCTGGCGGTCGAGCGATGTCAGGAACTGCGCTGCAGCGCGCGGGTCGTAGCCCGCCTTCGCCATGATGCGGATGCCGACCGCGTCGGCTTCCAGCTCCTGCTGGCGGGAGAACTGCGCCACCTGGCTGCGCGCGAAATCGGCACCCTCGTCGCCGCTGCCCGGCCCGCGCGACATGTCGGCGATGACCTTGCCGACGGCGGTGGCGGACACCGCCTGGCGCTGGCGCTGCAATCCGTGACGGCTATCGATATGCGCCATCTCGTGCGCGATGACGGCGGCAAGCTCGGCCTCGTTGTTGGCGAGCGCCAGCAGGCCGCGCGTCACGTAAATGTAGCCGCCGGGCAGGGAAAACGCGTTGATCGACGGCGAGTTGAGCAGCGTGACCTTGTACCCGTTGGGGCCGGACGCGGCTTTTTCGGCAAGCCGCCCGGTCACGGACTGGACGTAGGAATTGAGATCGCCGCTGGCGTAGGGACCGCCGAAGGCTGCCAGCACGCGCGGGTTTTCCCGCGCCCCGATCCGCGCATCGCGGCGGTCGGCATCAGCGCCTGCCAGGAAGCCGGGATTGTTGACGTCGAGCGAGGCACAGGCGGAAACCAGCAGGCCTGCGCACACCACGGCAGCCACGCTGGCAACCAGTGTACGGGCTCTCGCACGCCCATTCTGCAGGCGCACGGCTGAAATTTGCCGATCCTGATGGTTGGTGATCACGTGCCTGTCGCCGACGTTGAAAACTGCCCCAGAGAAATCATTAGGCGCTTGATATAGCCGCTTCGTTACACAACGTCCCCAAAAAAAGCGAACCGGCCTGCGCACGGCAAAGTATGTCCAGCAACGTGGCGAAATGGCGGCGCTGTCCTAGGTTGCCTTTCGACACATCACCCGAATTCTGCCTCCATTATCGGTTCTTGACCCTGCTCGGGAATGATGGGCACACCTTTACGCCATGAAAGACGGTTCGACATTGCATAGCCTTCGCCTTGTTTTGCGCACGCTCGCTCTCGCGACGCTGCTGATCGGTTCACCACTTGCGGCCCAGACACCGCAGGACGATGCGAACACGACGACAACCGGGCAGGCCCCAGCGGCCACGCAGCCCGCTGCGCAACCGGCAGCCCAGCCGGCCGCACCTGCTGGCGAGCAGCCGACCGCAGACCCCTCCCAACCCGGCGCAACGCCGCCTGCCGCGCCGGCAGATCCGAATGCCGCGCCGGCCACGGCGCAACCGGTGGAACCGCAGGCGACCGCGCGCCCCGCGCAGATTGCTGCAGCTGCCATCGAGGAGCAGCGCCAGACGGTCAATGCCTGGAAGGCTGTCGTCGACAGCATCGAGGCGGCCATGCGCCGCGACACGCGCGACGACGAAGAGCTCGTTACCCTGCGCCGCCAGCTCGAACCGATCCGGGCCGAGGCTCCCAACCTGATTGCAGGCCTGCAGGAGCGCGTCCGCGTCATCGAGGCGCGGATCGCCCAGATGGGCGAAGCGCCTGTCGATGGCGAGTCGGCCGAACCCGAAGCCGTCCAGCAGGAGCGCCAGGCGCTGAACGCCGCCCTCAGTGACGTGAAGGGCCTGCTGTCGCAGGCGCGCGTCATCTCGGTGCAGGCAGAGCAGCTTGAAGCCCGTATCTCCCAGTTCCGCCGTGACCAGTTCACGGCACGGCTGACCGAGCGCAACCGCGCGCCCTACGACCCTGCCCTTTGGAGCGAGGTTTTCACCCAGATGCCGCAGGTCTGGCGGCGCCTGACCCTGCTTCTCGGCGAAGGCTCGCGCGCGGCACTCAACAACATGACGCCGTCGCCGGAGGCTTCGGCCTACGCGATCAATCTGAAGCTGCTGCCAATCGGCCTGTCGATTGCCGTGGGCATAGCCATGGTGCTGTTCGGCCGCCAGAAACTGCGTCGGCTCTACAAGCGTGTGGCACGCGATTCCGAACCCTCGGCCCTGGAGAAATATGCCGGCGCGACATGGATGATCGTCGTCGATGCGCTGGTGCCGATCATCGCCGTCTACCTGGTGCTGGCAGCGGTCCAGTCCTCCGGCATCCTGCCCGAACGGATGCTGGCGCTGGTGCGGGGCGCGGTGGTCGCAAGCTGGTTCTACCTGTTCCCGCGCGCGCTCATCATCGCGGTCCTCGCCCCCCACGTGCCCACCTGGCGGCTGCTCTCCCTGCCGCAGGAACAGGCGCTGGCGCTGACCCGCGTGCTGTTGACGATCGTGGCGCTGCTGGCGATCGACGAATTTTTCGATACCGCCTTCGACGTCATCGCCGCACCCTTGCAGGTCGAGATTGCGCGCAGCGGCATCTACGCGCTCCTGATCGCGCTTATGGGTATTTGGGGCCTTCGCATCATCGCGGCGGGCCGCCCCGGCGGTGACGACGAGGAACACGAAGGCGACCTTGTCCCGGACGAGGCATCGGTCGTGAAGGGCAAGCCCTCGGCGCTCTTCCGCATCCTGTACCTGCTGATCTTCGGCGGCATCATCGTCTCCGCGCTTCTCGGCTTCGTGGCCCTGTCGGCCTATGCCGCGACCCACGTGGTGCTGGCCTCTTCCGTCGTCGCCGTCACGGTCATCCTGGTCGCCTTCACCGACGAGCTTGCCTCCACGCTGGTGGGTGGCGGCACGGGGCACATGTCGAAGCTGAGCCGGGGCATGGGGCTGTCACGCTCCACCGTCGAGCAGTTCGTGGTGCTCGGCAGCGGCGCGTTCCGCCTGTTCCTCATCATCTGCGCGGCCGTCCTCGTCATGGTGCCGTGGGGCTTCGACACGTGGCAGTGGAGCGGCTGGGTCCGCTCCGCCTTCTTCGGCATCCAGGTCGGCGAGATCACCATCTCGCCGTCGGTCATCATCTCCGCGATCGTCGTCTTCATTATCGGCCTGATCGCGACCCGCACCATCCGCACCTGGCTCGACAACAAGTACCTGCCGCGCACCAATCTCGATGTCGGCCTGAAGTCATCCGTCTCGACCGCCTTCAGTTATGTCGGTCTGATGGTGGCAGCGGCCATCGCCATATCCTTTGCCGGCTTCGACCTGGCCAATCTCGCCATCGTGGCCGGCGCGCTCTCGCTTGGTATCGGTTTCGGCCTCCAGTCCATCGTCAACAACTTCGTCTCCGGCCTGATCCTGCTGGCGGAACGCCCGGTGAAGGTCGGCGACTGGATCAAGGTCGGCAGCGACGAGGGCACGGTCCAGCGCATCAAGGTGCGCGCCACCGAGGTCCAGACCTTCGACCGCGCCACGGTCATCGTGCCGAACTCCGACCTGATTTCCGGCTCGGTCAAGAACATGACCCTGTCGAACAAGACCGGTCGCCTGTCGGTCAATATCGGCGTCGGCTACGATTCAGATGTCGAGAAGGTGCGCGACATCCTCCTGGAGCTGGCCCGCTCCCACCAGCACATTCTCGGCTTCCCCGGTCCAAACGTTTATTTCATGGATTTCGGTGCAAGCTCGCTGGACTTCCGCATGGACGTCTACCTTGCGGATATCGGAAATGTTCTGGTGGTGGGCAGCGATCTGCGCTATGCGATCCTCGCCCGGTTCAGAGAGGAAGGCATCGAGATTCCGTTCCCGCAGAACGATCTCAACGTGCGTGGTCCGATCCGCATCACCACCGATCCCGAACCGCAAGGCGAGACGAATTGAAGTCTCCGAACAAGGATTTTCCTGAAATGACCCTCCCGGTCGCCAATGCCACGCAGCGGACCCGTGTCCGCGCGCTAGCCGCCTGCCTGCTCGCCTGCACGTTGGCGGCCGGACTGGCCGCATGTTCCGGTTCGACCTCGAACCAGCCCGCCTTCTACCAGAACCTGGCAAGTTCTAGCGGCAACCTGAACGAGGCGAACGCCCGCGACTTCATTAACAACTACCGCCGCACGCAGGGCGTCGGCGAAGTGCAGCTCAATCCCGCGCTGACGAGCCTTGCGCGCTCCTACGCCGCGAGCCTTGCCGCCAACGCGACCGCAAGCCGCCCGAACCCTGACGGCCGCCTGAAGGGACGGCTCCAGTCAGCCGGCTACGAGGCCGCCGACGTGGAAGAATCCGTCACCGCCGGCTACCACACATTCGCCGAAGCGTTTTCCGGTTGGCGCGACAGTCCGCCCCATCGCAAGACCATGCTGATGAAGAACGCCCGCGACATGGGCATCGCCGCCCACTACGCGCCGAATTCCAAGTACCGGGTCTACTGGGTGCTTGTGATGGCGCAGCCGAAGTAGTCGAAATCGTGCGATGCTGAACCGGGCGGAGACATACAAGGGGCTCGTCGACGGGTTCACCTGGCAGGTTCCCGAGCGCTTCAACATCGGCGTCGCCACGACCGACGCCTGGGCCGAGCGCGAGCCGGACCGCCCGGCGATCTTCAGCCGCACGGCCGACGGCAACGTGGAAGAGGTCACCTATGGCGACCTCGCGAGCGGCTCCACGCGGCTCGCCTCCAGCCTGTCGGGCCAGGGCATTCGCCCCGGCAACCGGGTCGCGATCCTGCTGCCCCAATGCCCGCAGACGCCAATCGCCCATGCCGCGATCTACAAGCTGGGCGCCATCGCAGTTCCGCTCGCCCTGTTGTTCGGCCCCGATGCGCTGGCCTACCGGCTGAAGGATTCCGGTGCGCGCTGCATCATCACCTGCGCGCAGGGGCTGGAACGGCTTCAGGACATCGAGGACCTGCCGGAAGAGCTTGAACTGATCGTCTCCATCGACGGGAAGTCCGGCGATGCCCAGTCGTTCGATGCCCTCGTTGATGCGGGCCGCGATGATTTCGCGCCCGCCGACACAGGGCCGGACGACCCGGCCCTGATGATCTACACCTCCGGCACCACCGGGCCAGCCAAGGGCGCACTGCACGGGCACCGCGTGCTTCTGGGCCACATACCCGGCGTGCAGATGCCGCACGAGTTCCTGCCGCAGGACGGCGACATGCTGTGGACGCCCGCGGACTGGGCCTGGGCCGGTGGGTTGCTGAACATCCTGCTGCCGGGCCTGCTGCTCGGCGTGCCGGTCGTCTGCCAGCGGGTGGAGAAGTTCGATCCGCTGCAGGCCTTCGCGCTGCTGGAAAGCATGAAGGTGCGCAACGCCTTCATCCCGCCGACCGCGCTGCGCATGATGCGCACGGTGCAGAACCCGTCTTCACGCTTCCACCTGATGCTGCGCACGCTGGCCTCGGGCGGTGAATCGCTGGGGCGCGAGACCTACGATTGGTCGCGCGAGCAGCTTGGCCTCACGGTGAACGAGTTCTACGGCCAGACGGAATGCAATCTCGTGCTGTCGTCGTGCGCCGAGATCGGCGTGTCGCGGCCCGGCGCAATCGGCATGCCGGTGCCCGGCCACACGGTCGGCATTATCGATTCAGACGGAAACGAACTGGAGCCGCACCAGACCGGCCAGGTCGCCGTGAAGCGGCCGGACCCGGTGATGTTCCTGGAATACTGGAACCTGCCCGGCGCGACCCGCGACAAGTTCGTCGGCGACTGGATGCTGACCGGCGACCAGGGTATGACCGACGACGATGGCTACGTCTATTTCGTCGGGCGCGACGATGACGTCATCACCTCGTCCGGCTATCGCATCGGTCCCGGCGAAGTGGAAGATTGCCTGATCGCCCATCCGGACGTTGCACTGGCAGCCGTTGTCGGCAAGCCGGACCCGGTGCGCACGGAAATCGTGAAGGCCTTCGTCGTCCTGAAACAGGGGCGCAGTCCTTCCGACGAATTGTCCGCCGAAATCCAGAAATGGGTGCGCGAGCGCCTTGCGGCGCACGAATACCCGCGCGAGATCGCCTTCCGCGATTCCCTGCCCCTGACGACGACAGGCAAGGTGATCCGCAGGTTGCTGCGCGACGAAGGCTGACGCCTCAACCCTTCAACTTGTGCTTGAGCCGGCGTGCCTGCCCGCGCAGGCGTTCCAGCAGGTTGGCCGTGCGAAAGGCAGGTCCCGCCCGGCCGCCGGCGGACACCACCACGTCTCCCATCGCCATGTGCTCGCCCAGCACGAGGTCGGCAAGCGGATGGTTGGGCTGCGCGCAGGAATCGATCAGCATGTCCGGGTTCTCGTCTCGCAGCATCCGCACCGCGGCCATGAACAGGTGCTTGCCCGGTGAGTGCTTCGCGTAGGCCTCGTCATAGGCGATCTTCCACAGCCAGGCGGTCGTGCCCTCGGTGAAGGCAATGAGCGAAGCAATCGGCTTGCCGTCGAGCGACATGACAAAGATGCGCGCCATGCCGCCTTCCGCCAGCCGTTGCACGACGTCGCGCGCCAGCGTGAGCGTCGTGTCGTCGCGCGCCAGTGCCGTTCCCGCCTCGCCCTTCCAGCCACCAACCTCGAGCGCGAGAAATGCATCCAGCGCCTCGGACGCCTCGTGCGGAGATGCCGCGGCGGTTACGCTCACGATGCCTTCGGCCTCGAGCCCGGCAAATTGTTGGCGCAGCTTCTTGCGGCGTGACCCGCTCATCGCGTGTGCGAGATAGTCGTCGCCGGAAAGCGGCTCGCGCGCCACAGCACGCTGATGACCGGAATGGACGTAGAGCGGCTTTCGCACCGAAAGCAGGGCGGCGGCAAACGGCGAATCCAGCAGCAGCGTTGGCAGCAGCACGATCCCCGGCAATCCTCTGTCGGCGGTGATCGCGTCGAACAGGGCAATGGTCGCGGCCTCCGCCTGCGCGCGCGCAACCAGCGGCAGGCTGGCGGGGGCATTGGGGTGGGTCCATGCTTCGACGATGGGGAACGGCAGACCCCAGCGATTGCGCACCCGCATGGGCATCAGGCCGACGAGTTCCTCGCCCGTAAAGGCGGCAATGGCCTGAAGCGCATTGCCGACACCCAGCGCCTCGGCGGCGGGAAGTGCGAAATCGGGGTGATAGAAGATGTTCGGCGTCGCCGCGTTTTCGGCCAGCTTGCGCCAGTCATCGACGCGGGACGCAAGTTCGCTCCAGCCAAGCCGCTGACAGTGGATGGGTTGGGATTGCGCGTTCATTCACATGCAAGCTGAGTGGATTTCGTCCGGCTTCTTGTTCAGGCTCCGCCAGGTCAACCGGCAACCGCGACCGGGACGAGGATCGCGGCCATTGTGAAGTTCCCTGCGCCCGCACTCAAGAATTACATTGGACTGCGCCTCTGGCGCGGTAGCGTTCAACCACCAAAGCCCCCGGTGCGCATGTATGCCGCTTCCTCCGCCGTCGTCTTGCGGCCAAGGATCTCGTTGCGGTGGGGAAAGCGCCCGAAACGGCGAATGGCGTCCATGTGGATCAGCGCATAGCGATGGCCCTCGTCGTCACCGTCTGCGCGGCACAGGTCGACGCAGCGCGTCTGCGCGTCGATGTCCTCGGCATGCATGAAGGGCATGTAGATGAAGCGGCGCGCAGGCAGCGCGTAGGCCAGGTGGAATCGCTTGGCGATGGCCCGGTCGGCCAGCGCCAGAGCCTTGTCATCGGTTGCAAACATGCGCGGCGTGTCGCGGAACATGTTGCGCGGCATCTGGTCGAGCAGCAGGATCAGCGCCAACGCAGAGTGCGGCACCGCCTCCCAGTCGTCGAGCTGTCCGGCTTCGGCGGCCTTGAAGGCCTCGCCGCAATGTTCCTCGCATTTCGCGTCGATCGCCTCGCCGCCGCCGAACCATTTTTCCGGTCCCGCGTCCCACCAGAACGCGAGCACTTCGAGCGGATCATGCATGGATTTGTCCTCGCCGCGTGTCAGAGCCGGAAATCGCCGACCTCGATCTTGCGATACAAATTGATGTCGAGGCGCTCGAAGGCAAATGAATCGGGATTGTTGAAATAGAGCGGATCGGCACTGCGGCGCGGGTCGAACCCTTCCGCGCGCAGGTCCGTCTTCTTGACCTTGAAGGTGCCGGTCACGTCCAGCGTCGAGAGCAGACGCAGGAAGCGTGGCCGCGAGTAGGAGGGCAACTCGCGCTCGAGGTGTTCGTGCAGGGCCACGAGGTCGAGGTCGCGATCGCTGACGATGGCCGCCATCCCGGCCCGCCCGTTGTGCAGCGGCACGGTGACGCCGTAGACGTTCGCCTGCCTGATGCCGGGAAACGCGGTCATCACCTCTTCCACTTCCGAGGTGGAGACGTTTTCGCCCTTCCACCGGAACGTGTCGCCGATCCGGTCTACGAAGTAGAAATAGCCGCGCTTGTCGCGCCGCATCAGGTCGCCGGTGCGAAACCACGCATCGCCTTTCTCGAAGACATTGCGCAGCACCTTCTTCTTGGTCTCGTCGCGGTTGGCATAACCGTCGAACCGTGACGCCGGGGTCGACGCATCGCGGGAAATCTTGCCGATGGCCTCACCCACTTCGCCGGCTTCGCATTCCACGCAGTGCCCGGCGGCATCGCGCACTGGCTGCTCGGTCTCCACGTCGAACTTGACGACCTTGACCGGGAAGCGGCGTTCCAGCCAGCGCGGGATTCGCCCGATGGAACCCGGCGTGCCGTCGAGGTTGAACAGGGTGACGTTGCCCTCTGTCGCCGCGTACCACTCCACGATGCGCGGAATGGCGAACCGGGACTGGAAGTCTTCCCAGATGTCCGGCCGCAAGCCGTTGCCGTTGCAGAACCGGATGCTGTGCTTCTCCTCGGCGGCCGTCTTCGGCGCGTTCAGAAGGTAGCGGCACTGCTCGCCGATATACTGGAAGGCCGTGCACTTGGTCTCGACGATATCGTCCCAGAAGCTGCGCGCCGAAAATCGTTCGCGGATCACCACGCTGCCGCCGACGGTCAGCGCGATGCCCACGGCGAGAATGCCGCCGGAGGTGTGATACATCGGCTGCGCCACGTAGATCCGGTCATCGCGGTTGGAATTGCAGATGGCGGCAAAGCCGTGCATCGCCGCGACGATGCGGTAGTGGTTGATGACGGCGGCCTTCGGCAGGCCCGTGGTGCCGCTCGTGTAGATGTAGAGCGCGGGGTCTTCATGCGCGATCTTCGGCTTGCGGTCGGCCGCAAGGCCGTCTTCCGGCATTCGTGTCAGGGCCGCGACGAGGTCGAACCCGTGATCGGCCTTGCCATGGACCCACAGTTCCGGCGGCTTGCCCATGTGCGGCAGCGCCGAATCGTGCGCCTCCAGCAGATCGGTATCGACGATGGCCTTCTTCACCGGCACCGCCTGCATGCAATGGCCCAGCGAATGTCCGGTCAGGTTCGTGTTGAGCAGTGCCACGCGCACCCCCGCCCGGATCAGGCCGAACCAGATGGCGAGATATTCCGGGCAGTTCTTCATCAGCAGGGAAACGGTGTCGCCGGGCTCCAGCCCCACCGAAAAGGCCCAGTGGGCATACTGGTTGGCGCGCGCTTCCACCTCGCGGTAGCTGTAGTGGCTATCCTGCCCGATCAGCGCGGGCCGCTCGTCGAAGACGAGCGCGAGGTCTGACAGGATGTCGGGAAAGGTGCGTTCCGGGTCTTTCGTGGCAGCGTTCACGCGCTTCAGCGCCCGCAGCAAGCCACGCATATAGGTCACATCGCTTGCGATGCGCTCCAACAGGCCCATGTTCGTGTCCTCCTGCGTGCAGGAAAGCGCGACTTGCACCGCGATACAAGATGCCGTATCCGCACCGCCACCGGACCAAGGCCAGAGGTATGCCGTGAACGAACGTCTCGATGTGTCAGGGCTGCTGTGCCCGCTTCCCGTGCTCAAGGCCCGCAAGGCGTTGCAGTCGGTCGAGGTTGGCGATGTCCTGGAAGTCCTCGCGACCGATCCCGCTGCCGCAATCGACATTCCGCACTTCTGCAACGAGGCAGGCCACGAGCTGGTGTCGAGCGAGCAGGACGGCGAAACGCTTACCTTCCGCATCCGGCGCGGCGAATCGCGCGGCTAAACGAAGCCGGTAAACTTTTTTTCGCGAACCCGGCCCAGCCTCAGCGAACCGGCCTGCGGCGCGGCACGGGAATGCTCAGGCGCAAGCCCGCAGCATCGCCCGTCATCGGCGCAGCCGCCGGCGGCGGCACGAGCGCAGCAGGCGGCGGCGCAACGGCACCCGGCAGCGGCGTGTTCGCAGCCGGCATCCTGTTGGCGGACGCCATGCGCGGCATCGGTGCCGGGATGGTGCGCGGCATGGACATCGAAGCCAGTTCATCCTTGGCGAGCATGCCGTTGGCATTGACCGTCGTGCCGCTGGCAGGGCCTGCGAGATAAGCCGCGATGCGCTCGGCGCGGGTCATGCGTCCGCCGCCGGAACTCACCTGGATCGCGGCAGCGCCGCGCGTTCCGACGGGATCGGACTCGTCCTCGCCCTCATCGTCATCGTCGTTGGCATTCACGATCGGCACGTCGAACCCGTAGGACGCGATCTCGCGCGGCAGCGGCGGGCGTTGCGAGCGCGGCTTGCAGACATAGGGGCGCATGTCGAACGGCTCGCGCCCGGCGCCCCGGAAGGAATCGATCGTCGTGCGCGAGGACGAGAAGAAGCCGCGCGACCGGTCGAAGCCGTTCTCCAGCAGGTGTGCCGCCACCAGCGAGCGGTAGCGCCCGTTGGGCGCGCCCAGGACCACGGCGATGAGGTGCGTGCGGCCCCGCTTGGCGGACGCCACGAGATTGTATGCCCCGGCGCAGATGTAGCCGGTCTTCATGCCGGTGGTGCCGGGATAGCGCCCCACAAGCCGGTTGTGCGAGCGCAGCGTCTTGCGCCCGACGCGGATCGCCGGGATCTCGAACAGGTTCTGGTACTGCGGAAACTCGCGGTGGATTGCCCGTGCCAGCACCGCCATGTCGCGCGCCGTCGTGTACTGGTTGGGATGGTGCAGGCCGTGCGGGTTCTCGAAATGCGAGTTCGTCATGCCGAGGCGCTGCGCGGTCCGGTTCATCATGGCGACGAATTCTGGCTCGCTGCCGCCCACCGTCTCGCCGATGGCGACAGCGATGTCGTTCGCCGACTTCACGATCAGCATCTTCAGCGCAGCCGACAGGGTGATTCGCGTGCCGACCGGGAAACCCATCTTGCTCGGCGGGTTGGACAGGGCGTTCTGGCTCATCGTCACCGGGGAATCCGGTTGCAGCCGGCCTGAGCGAATCGCGTCGAAGGCGAGATACGCCGTTAGCAGCTTGGTGATGGACGCCGGGTGCCAGCGGTCAAACGCACGGTTGGCAAACAGCACTTCCCCGCTGTCGACATCGACGAGGATGGCAGGCCCGGCCTTGGCGGGCTGCGCCTGCAGCCCGGCGGCAAGGCCAAGCGCCAGCGCGAATGCGGCTAGGGTACGGAACACGACGCGTCGCAAAGCTACGCCCCTTCTGGCTCGGCTCTCGGGCCTTGGGTGATGCCTCGGGTGAATGGTCTTCCGGCGCAACCTCTGTCTCGTGAAGGCGGAACACGGTTGCCTTCAAAGACGGAACACGGACGCTGGGCGCCCGCGAACGGGTTGCAAATCGCCGCGAGTCATAACCCGGCAGCCGCCGTTGGGTAAAGGATGGATTACGTTTTGCCGCCTCAGGCGGCCGCGACGTCGCTTTCATCGCTCGCGGGATCGAGGTCGTCTTCAGGCGCGTCCGTCTCGGTGACGAGGCGTTCGGCAGAGGCGACATCAAGCGGTACCGTGAACGCGATCTCGTTCAGGTCCATGTCCCTGCCGGCTGCCGCGCGCACGAGGCGGCCGCCGTTCTTGGCGAGGATACGGCCCATCGCCCCGATCATGATCGGCGCTTCGGCGCTGTCGGCTGCGTGCATCGCGCGCGCCGGGTCCCCCTTGCGGATCTCGCGCAGCACGAACTGCGCGCCGTCGCCTTCGCGCGTGCCCTGCACCAGCAACGCCGGTTCGCCTTGCAGCGAGCGCGCCCAGATGACGGCAAGCGCGAAGCCGAAGACCTTGCGCAGCGAACTCATGCACCCTTTCAGCGGCGGCAGCGAGTTGTGCTGCACGTCAGGGCGCGGCGCTCCGGTGCTCTTGGTCAGTTCGGTCAGCCACGAGGTGATGAGCAGTTCCGGCATGATGTTGAAGGCGGTTTCACCCGGATCGCTGGCGCTGCTGTCGAGGAGGATGATGCAGGCATCAAACAGGCGGCGATAATCCGCCAGACGGCTGCGGGCCTGGCCGAGCGCCTGCTCGGTCTCGCGCCTGCGCTCGGTTTCTCCGCGCATGTCCGACACCAGTTCGCGCACATCGGCCAGCGCGAGCGTGTAGCCGCGCGCGCTTCCATCCGCCCGCTTCAGTTCCCGCGAGGACACGAGGACCGGCACACCGTCCTTTTCGAACCGCAACTCGCCGGTGGTATCCAGTTCGCCCATGGAGGCCAGCGAGGCCGCATCGCATTTGCGCCCCTCGACGGTGAAGTTGCCGCCCTCGATGGCGCTGGCAACGCCCATCTCGTCCTTGGCCCGGAAAAGTTCGAGCGCCGGGCCGTTCGCAGCGACGATGAACCCGTGTTCGGAAAGGGACAGTGCCGGGAACGGCACGTCGTCGATTGCCGATCCGTCGCCATCGAAGCCGGAAGTCGCGTTGGCGTAGGAAATGAACATCAAGTCGTTGATGGCTTCGCAGAGGCGGGCCAGTTCCTTGCCCTGTATGCCGTCGACCATGAGGCTTCCGGGCGCGTCGTCGGCAGCCTCCAGTGACGTCTCGATGGCAGCGGTAATGGACTGGACCGGCCTGAGGACCTGCCGCGAAAACAGGATGCACGTCACGAGGGCCAGCCCCATCGAAAGAAGCAAACCGGCAAAGCCGACCTGGAGTACGTCGCTGAGCAGTTCCGAATGCAGGTCGGACGCGTCGTAGAGAATGATGAGACCGTGATCGAGCCGCATGTCATCGGCGCTGAGATAGATCTCGAAGTTGCGTGACGAGGAATGAAAGCGCTGCGGAACCTCCATGAGCGCCGCCTGCTTCCACGTCATGAACGGCGCCTGGCCGAACACGCCCAGTTCCGCCCCGATGGCATCCAGCACGCGCCCGCCGCGCACCGGCGTCGAGCGAGCGACGTTCTCGCCGAACTCCATCATGTCGAACAGGTCGTGACGGCTGCGATTGTCGATGCCCGCCGCAACCAGGTGGCGTACATGGACGCCGAGCTGGTCGCGCAGACCGGCCTTCCGCGACATGTAGCTGAGAGAAACGAACGCGACCGTCAGCGCGAGCATCGTGCACAGCACGAAACCCCCGGCACGCAGCGACAAGCTGCTTGAAAATGCCGTGGTCAACAGAGGAGCTGGTTTTCGTTCGCGTTTCTTGCGAGGCATCCGTTCGCACACTCTGAGGCAGTGACCTGCCCATTTCAGTGGAAAGACGATGCCGCCGGAGTGCTTATGACATGGTTAAAATCACCGGAATTCCTTGTATCTGCCGTGCCATTTCCGTCATCTTTTCATCGTGGGATCATGTGACGTAAGGTCAGTCGGTATCGGGGGAAGCAACGATGGACGTTCACAGCAAGACGACAACCGCGCGCACGCAAACCGGAACGCGCATGCTGGCCGCTGCCATGCTCATCCTGGCAACTGCATTTCTCACCATTCCCGCCACGTTTTCTTCCGCAACGGCACAAGATTTGGCCATACCGCCCCGCTACGAAGCCGTCGGCCACTTCCACGAAGGGCTGGCTCCCGCGCTGGAAGGCGGCAAGTGGGGTTTCATTGACAGGTCCGGAAACTGGGTGGTCCAGCCGACTTATGAAAGTGTCTACCGCGGAGCAGATGGCCGGTTCGGCATCAAGCAGGATGGCCTGTGGGGCTACATCGCGACCAGTGGTGATGTCGTGATCGAGCCCAAATACAAGGAAATCCGCGCCTTCAACGAAGGCGTTGCCCGGGTCCGCGAAGCAGATGACGCCTGGTTCTTCATCTTCCCCGATGGCACTCGGGAATCCGACATCACCTTTCTCGACGCCTCCGACCGCGCCGACGGTCTTTCCATGGTCAAGATCAAGGCCGACTATGGCACCCCTTGGATGATCCTCAATCCGCGTGGGGCGCCGTTCGACGTCTGGGGCCTGCCCCAGAAAGACCTGAAGGGCTTCCACGCGTTTTCCGAGGGCTTTGCCCGTGGCATCACCGATGCCGGGGTCGTCTACGTCGATGCGGAGGGCAAGACACTCTTCGATGGCAACCCGATCCTCGGCGGTCGCGACTTCAGCGAGGGCCTTGCCGCCGGCAGCGACGGTCGAAAATGGGGTTACTTCGACAAGGACGCGAAGACGGTGATCGGCCTTGGGCTGGACGGGGCGCGTGACTTTTCGCAAGGGGTCGCCCCGGCGGCTCTCGGCAACAAGTGGGGCTACGTGAACAAGCAGGGCAGCACCGCGTACCCGCCGGAACTGGAGACCGCCTATTCCTTCCGCGAGAGCTACGCCACCATCAAGAAGGACGGCAAGTTCGGCTTTGCCCACATTGACGAGGCCGGCAAGATCACCATCGCAATCGAACCGCAATACGAGGACGTCTACGGATTCCAGGAAGGGCTGGCGCCGGTGCTCGTTGACGGCAAGTGGGGCTTCATCGCGGCAGAAGTTGCGGAATATTCGCTGGTCCGTGGGATCGGCGAACTGACACCCAACTGATGACCGCCACGACCTGAACGAGTATACGCCGCTTCCATGGCCCGCATCTTCATCTCCCATTCGAGCGCCAACAATGCCGAAGCGCTGGCGATCACCCAGTGGCTGGGTGCGCAGGGGTGGAATGACGTCTTCCTCGACATCGACCCCGACCGCGGGCTGATCGCCGGCGAACGATGGCAGAATGCTCTGAAATCGGCAGCCGCGCGCTGCGAGGTGGTGGTCTTCCTGCTGTCGCCGGCCTGGGTCAATTCGCGCTGGTGCCTCGCGGAATTCCTGCTCGCCAAGCAGATGAACAAGCGCATCCTCGGCGTACTGGTCGAGGAGGTGGATATCGCCAGCCTCCCCGTCGAGATGACGGCGGAGTACCAGCTTGTCGACCTCGCCGAGCAGGGCGACCAGGACACCTTCGAGGTCGAGGTCGACCGCAAGCCGGTCGCCGTTGCCTTCAACGTGGACGGCCTCGCTCGCCTCAAGCACGGGCTGCGCGTCTCCGGCGTCGATGCCGGCTATTTCCACTGGCCCCCGGAAGACGATCCCCAGCGCGCGCCCTATCCCGGCCTGCGCCCGCTCGATGTCGAGGATGCCGGGATTTTCTTCGGCCGCGACGGCCAGATCATCACCGGACTCGATCTCGTGCGCCGCCTGCGCGATGCGGGCGCGCCCCGCCTGCTCGTCATCCTCGGCGCGTCGGGCAGCGGCAAGTCCTCCTTCATGCGCGCAGGGCTTCTGCCGCGACTTTCGCGTGACGACCGCCACTTCACCGTGCTGCCGCCGATCCGCCCGGACAGGGGCGCGCTGCATGGCGAGACCGGGCTCGTCACCTGTCTGTGCGATGCGTTCGCCATGGCGCAGAAGCCGCGCAACCGCGCCTCCATCCGCAAGGCCGTGGATGCCGGGGCGGACGCCGTACGCGCTCTGCTGGGCGAACTCGCCGATCTCGAAAACCGCGCCGGCTTCGACCGGGGCGACGAGAGCTTCCGCCACGCGGTCATCATGCCGGTGGACCAGGGCGAAGCGCTGTTCTCGGCGGAAGCGCGCGAGGAGGCCGAGACCTTTCTCGCCCTGTTCCGCGAACTGCTTTCGGGGGACGCCCCTGCCGTCATCGGCATGGTGACGATCCGCTCCGACAACTACGAATATCTCCAGACTGCTGCAGCCCTCGAAGGGGTCAATGCCGAACTGCTGTCGCTGCCGCCCATGCCGGGTGGCGCCTATGGCGAGGTGATTCACGGCCCGGCCCGCCGCCTGACCCAGTCCGGCCGCCAGCTGAAACTCGATGACACGCTCGTCGAAGCGCTGCTCTCCGACATCGAGAAGGGCGGCTCCAAGGATGCCTTGCCGCTGCTCGCCTTCACGCTCGAGCGCCTCTACAATGACTACGGCGATGACGGCGACCTGACCCTTGCCGAGTACAACGAGCTTGGCGGCATTCGCGGATCGATCAACGCCGCCGTGGAGCGCGCGCTGGCCCGCGCCGATGCCACCGGCGCGATCCCCGCTGACCGCACCGCGCGGCTGAACCTGCTGCGCCGGGGGCTTATTCCATGGCTCGCCGGTATCGACCCTGACACCGGCACCCCGCGCCGCCGTGTCGCGCGTCTTTCCGAAATTCCCGCAGAAGCCCGCCCCTTGATGGACCTGCTGGTCGAGGAGCGGTTGCTGGCAACCGACGTCGATCTCGACACCCGCGAAACCACCATCGAACCCGCCCACGAAGCCCTGCTGCGCCAGTGGGGTCGGCTGGAAGGCTGGCTTGAGGAAGACCTGCGCGAACTGAGCGCCATCGAGGGCGTGCGCCGCGCCTCGCGTGACTGGGCAGCCAACGGCAAGAACCCGCAATGGCTCGCACACGTCGCGGGCCGGCTGGAAGACGCGGAAGCCGCCGCCGCGCGCGAAGACCTGCGCGACCTTCTGCAGCCGACCGACCTTGAATATCTCGCCCGCGCCCGTGAGGCGGAGGATGCCCGCGTCAAGGCAGAGATCAACGCCCTGCGCCGCCAGCGCATGCTCGCCATGGTCGCCGGTGCGATCTTCGCGGTGGCGACCGTCGTTGCCGGTGTCCTGTGGATGCAGGCAAGCGCCGCGCGCCAGGCCGAGGAGCAGGCCCGCATCGCCGAGGAAGATGCGCGCAAGCAGGAAGAGGCCCAGCGCATCATCGCGCAGGCATCGGAAAAGATCGCGCGCTCGCGGCTGTCGCTTGCCGAAGGCAATGTCGAACAGGCCGTCACGCTCTCGCTTGAATCCCTCGACCTGCACGAAACCGAACAGGGCCGCTCGGCCGCCCTCACCGCGCTGATGGAACTCTCGCCCAACCTGCGCGCGCTGGTGCGCGGCGGCGGCGCGCGCGGCATGTGGCTCGACTGGAGCGGTGAGAACCTCTCCGTTGCCCGCCGTGGCGGCAGCGTCACCGGGTTCTCGCCGGCAGGCGAGACGCTCGCCGAAAACGATCTTTCCGTTGGCGGCGGCGATGGCCCGGAATGGCTGATGGACCCGGTGCTGGTGAAGACCGCCGAAGACGGCAGCCTCGTCGCAGTCCTCACCAGCGGCGAAATCCTGCGCATCGACGCAAGCGGCTCGATCTCGTCCGTCGCAGCGCCGTCAAACAGCGCGCCGCTCTATTCCGGCCCGCACCGTATCGCCGTGGATGACGCGGCCACGGTCTTTGCGATGGCGCGGACGGACCGCTCGGTCCTGTTGCGCCGCTGCGACCTTGCTGCCGCCCGCCCCGCCTGCCGCGACAGCGTGGTCGAAACCATCGAGGCCGAGGCGCTGGCCCTGTCGCGGGATGGCGCACGTCTCGCGGTTGCCGGATCGGACGGCGCCATCGTGCTGCATTCGGCCGGCACCGGCGAGCGCATCGGCGAAACGCTTGGCGACAAGCCGGGACCGCTCTCGATTGCCTTTTCGTCTGATGCGTCCCTGCTGGCAGTCGGCACGCGCGGTGGCGAGCTCACGGTCTACGATGCAGCGGCGCTCAGCCCGTCGAACGGCGCGGCAATACTCGCCACCAACCGGGTGTCCGGCTCGGCGATCACCGCCCTGCGCTTTGCACCAGACGCGCCGATGCTGGCGCTGGTTTGCGACGAACAGGATATCTGTCTCTACCCGCTGGAAACCTTCGGCGAGGAAACGCTCAGCGACCCTGCTGTGCGCCTCACCGGCCATCGCGGCGCCATCGCCGGCATGTCGTGGCACGCGGGCGGCGATCAGCTTGCGACCATCGCGGTTGATTCCGACCTGCGCGTCTGGGCGATGGATGAAGATGTCCGCGTGCGCCACGACCTCGCGCCGTCCTCTTGGCAGCCGCTGGTGTCCATCGCTGCCGACCCGCAAAGCGGGCGCATCGTCGCCGGCAACGACGCGGGCGGCATCTACGTGTGGGACGGCGACGGCATCGAGCCACCCGTCAGTGTTGCCAGCACCGGCGCGCCGGACCCGGTGAGTTCCGTCGCGCTCGGTCCCGACGGGATGATCGCCGCCGTGCATGAACGCCTCGGCGTTGCCAGCGGCCCCGCCGGTGGCGATGCCCCGCTGCAGATGCGCCTCGTTCCCGGAAACCGGGTGGCGCGCGTCGTGCTCGGCGCGGACGGCACCGCAATCGCGGTGCCGGCGCAAGCCAATGCGCTGGCGCTGGTTGCCGCTGGCGCTGACAATGCGACGCTGACAGATGGCCCCTCGAGCATGGGCGAGCCGTTCGGCCTCACTTTGCACCCGGACGGCACGAAGATCTTCACCAGCCAGACCGATGGCTCACTGCTGGAATGGCCGCTCGGTGGCGGCGAGCCGCGCGTTGTCGCCGAGGCCGCCGCGTCCGGCCCTGATGCCATCGGCGGCGGCAGCGTGTCCGTATCGCCGGATGGCCGCTGGCTCACCGCCTCCAACGCGTCAGCCATCACCATCCACCCGCTCGTTGCCGGTCAGGAGCCGGTGCGACTGGAATTCGAGCCGGGCGACGAGGACGTGAAGGTCGTTGCCTTCTCGCCGGACGGCAGCCGCCTCGCCGTGCTGATGTCGGACGCCAAGCTGTACGTCTGGGACTGGGCCGACACCGAAACCGTGCGCTTCGCCACGACCCAGGCCGTGCCGCAGCGCTCGCTCGCAGGCATGAAGGGCTCGCGCCGCCGTGCCGCAAGCTGGCTCGCCTGGCGCGATGCCGACACGCTGGCAATTGCGACGGCTGCGGGTCGTGTGCAACTGTTGAAACTCGACCAGACGGCATGGCGCGCACGCGCCGGGGACCTTGCCGTGGTCGATTACACTGCGGAGTGACGCTTAAGGGGAGCTATCGCCATGTCCGCCCGTTCTGATGGCACATTTTTCACCAGGGTCGCGCGCTTTGCGCTGACTGCAAGCCTGCTGGCCACGACACCGGCACTGGCGGCAGAAAGCGTCGTGGAAAAACTCGACGCCAGCCCGGTGCAGGTCGAGACGACCATGCCGGCGAAAGATGCCATCCGGGAACGCACGTGGACGCAGGTCGTGTGGGACCCCGGCACCAGCCGCCTCGCGCGCCGCACCTACCAGTTGAGCGATCCGCTCGGCGACCAAAACCTCGACATCTCGTGGGACGGCGATGCCGTCAGCCGCCTGTCCGACGGGCCGATCACCGGGCGCGGCACGCTGGTCTGGCGCACGCCGGGCACACCGCAATACAGCGAGGCCGCCCGCATCGCCGTCTACAAGGGCCAAATGCGCAATGGGCGGGCGCACGGGCGCGGCACCTACACCCACCGTTCGGGCACCAGCTATTCCGGCGAATGGCGCAACGGGCTGATGCACGGCACGGGCCGCATCCAGTTTCCCAACGGCGACCAGTACACCGGCGAGTTTGCAGCAGGCGAACCGGAAGGCCGCGGCCTCTACGTGGACACCACCGGCACGATCTACGAAGGCGGCTTTGCAGCCGGCGAGCGCGAGGGCGCGGGCGAACTCTACCCGGCCATTGGTGACGCCTTCGTCGCCACGTGGCGCGGCGGCAAACCGGTCTCCGGCAGCGTCCGCGTTCTGGGCAAGGACGAGCAGCGTTTCCCCCCGTTGATCCTCACCGCCTACGAGGCTCATGACGACATTCGCGTCGGCGTGCTGGTCGACCGGTCCTACTACGCCCACGTCGTCGCCCCGGCGGAGCCGCCGGTGCCCTATGCCGCCAACAACAAGCGCGACAGCATCGACATCTATCCCGACGACAAGCGCGTCATCGACGCATGGCGTGGCAGCGGCCTCATCTCCATGACCGAGGAGGAGGAGTTCGATTACGAAGCCAGCGAACTGGGCTGGGGTGACAACAAGGAAATTCCGTTCGGCCCCGGCTTCCTGTCGACCGCGGGGCGCGTGCGCCCGGTCCCGGTGGTGGTCGAACTGCGCAATGACTCCGACCAGCCGTTGCGCATCGTCAATGCATTCCTTGACGTTGCGGAAAGCTCTTCCGAGCCGGAGCCGGCCGTGCAGCTTCGCTTCGGCTACATGGGCGATTGCGGCGATCAGGCCGATTTCAAAGCCGACTTCGTTCTGGAGAACTTCGGCTGGACGAAGGCTGCCAACGCGAAGGTCCGTTTCTCCTTCCCCAACGACCCGGCGCGCGAATTCGTCAAGGAGATCGGCGATATCGACCCGGATGCCACCGTCGACATTTCAGACGAGCTGAAGGAAATCGGCTTCCCGGTCGACCGCTACAAGAGCGGCCCCATTGAGTGCAAGGAGGGCGACTACGAGAAGTGCGCGGCAGAGGTCAAAGCCGCTGACCTCTCTCCACTGACGTCGTTCGCAAAGCTCGATGCCGGCCACATGCGCGCGCCCGTGAAGGGCAAGCTCGAATACGAATGGACGGATTCCGCAGGCACGACACACACCAAGTCGTCACCCTTCGAGGTAAACGTCATCCTGGCGCGCATGGGCTTTGCCGCCGAGTGCGGCGAGGGCGGCAACCCGCAGGACCGCGCGCTGAAGCCGTTCGATCTCGCCATCGACAAAAAGAACTACCGGATCATGATCCCGCTGCGCGACGACATTCCGCCCGGCGTCACCGGCCGCTGGCGCGTGCGCCTGCAGGCACCGCAAAGCTCCAGCCACGATTTCCATGTTGTGTTCGAGCTGGCCGACGGGCGCCAGATCGCCTCGCGGCCCATCGACATGCTGTTCTTCAAGCCGCGCATTCCCGGCCAGGACAACTAGCTTCGATTGACCAGCCCGCGTCAGTTGGCGGGCGGTGCGATCCGCGCGCTGCCGTAGTCGAACAGGTTCGGCAGCGGGATAAGCCGTGCGGCCACCGTGCCCTGCTCGAAGGTGCGCAATTCCAGCAGCGCGCTGGAGACCCGCTCGCCGCGTTGGTCGAACAGCAGGTTTCCAACCGAGTAGACCGTGTTGGCGGTCTTGCCCGGAACTTGCGGAATGCTGCCTGAGGCCTGGTGGCTGTGCGCGCCGACGACGATCTGCACGCCGCAATCGGCCAGCACACGCGCGATCTCTTCTTCGCGCGGTCCCGGCTGGTCGACATATTCCTCGCCCCAGTGAATGAAGGCGACCAGCGGCGGCGCGGCGGATACCCCGCAGGCAAGGTCGGCGGCCTGCGGACTGTCCAGCAGCGCAGGGGCGGAATTGCGGCCCGCCTTGTCGTTGAGCGCGAGAATGCGTGCCGCACCGAGATCAGCCACCTTGCCGTGCTCGATGACCGCGATGCCCGCCTCGTCGAGGATGCGCAGCGTTTCCTCAAAGCCGATCTCACCCAAATCCCGGGCGTGGTTGTTGGCGACGCTCGCTGCCGTCACGCCCATCGCCTTCAGCATCGGCACCGCCAGTTCGCGCAGCATGAGATGCGCATCTTCCGGAAGGCCGGCGACCGGCTCCTCCATGATGACGCCTTCGAGGTTGATCGCCAACGGCCGCCCGCGCGTCACCTGCAGCAGACGGCTGGCGACCTCAGTCCGCGCCGCATCGTCGAGCATCAGCGGCGTCATGTAGCGGCCTAGCAGCACGTCGCCGCCGATATAGGCGATGTGCTGGTCTGGCGCCTCCAGCTCGGATGCCGCTTCCGGGTCGCGCACGTAGACGGCGGTGATGTAGCTCGTCGTGTTGTTCGGGTCGCCGCCATATTCGGCGGAATTGCGGTTGGCGATTACGGTAGCTTTCGACCCGAAGACCTCACGCTGCAAGGTCATCTGGATCGTCAGTCCGGCCTTGGTGTCGAGATGGTCGGGCTGGATCAGGTGCCGAACGCCCTCGCTGTCGCCGCTTGCCAGCAGGCTCAGCACTTCCTGGTCGCGCAGCACGGCGCGTTGATGCGGCAGGTAGTGCGAGAAATCGACCGACTGCACCACCAGCGTGCGCGGCGTGAGGAGAGGCTTCAGCGCATCCACCAGCGCCCGCCATTGCTGCGGCGTTGTATTGATCCCCGCCAGCATCGCGACGACCGGAACATCGGGAAAGTGATGCCGGATGAACGGCATCATCGCGACGAGGCCGTGATCGTGTTCGAGGCTGTCGCGCAAGCGCACGTCCGGCAGCGCTTCGGCCATGGACTTGGCGACCACGCCATCGCTGACGACCCGCCCGAAGATCGTTGCAAAGCCGGCTTCGCTCGTTACGAAGCCCTTGTCCCACGCCCGGAAGTGATCGGGCGCCAGCACGACGATGCGCTCGTAGTCCCCGCCCGATGCCGCCTGGAAACCGCGGGCCACGAGGTCCGCCGCAACGAGATGATGCGGCACGATGATACCGGTCACGCCTTGAGGCGAAGCGATCCCCTCTTGCGAAGCGATGGCGCTCTCGATCTTCTCCCGGTCGAATGCTGCCGCCACGAACGGGCTCACCGGCTCGGCAACGCTTGGCGGGGCGCAGCCAAGCATCAGCACCAGTCCCGTGACGATGGAAAGCAGTGGTCTCAAGTCGGATGCCCCGCGGTTGCTCGTAGCCCGATCCTGTACACGCGGCGGGGCCAAGTCTAGAGTCCGCGCTCTTTGTCAGGGCGTTCCAGCGGCATGAAAACGATCCTCTCTCTCGATGGTGGCGGCGTACGCGGTGCGATCACCGTCGCATTCCTCGAACGCATCGAGGAGGTGATGGGCGCGGGCCCCGAGAATCCGCTTGCCCACAAAATCGACCTTGCCGGCGGCACCTCGACGGGCGCGATCATTGCCGGCGCCGTGGCGCTCGGGTTCAGCGCCGCCGACCTGCGCCAGTTCTATCTCGACCTTGCGCCGCGCGTCTTTCGCCGGTCGAATTTCCGCGTGCCGGGCCTTCAGTCGAAGTTCGATTCCGCTGCGCTCAAGCGCGAGCTTGTTGCCGTGTGCGGCGACCGGCGGCTGGACACCGACGACCTGCTGACCGGCTTTGCGCTGGTGATGAAACGCATGGACACCGGCAGCCCGTGGATCGTCGCCAACAACCCCGCCAGCGCCTACTGGAACGACCCCGAGGACGGCAGCTACCACGGCAACCGGCACTATCGCCTCGCGGACCTGATCCGCGCCTCCACCGCCGCCCCGCACTACTTCGCGCCCGAGGCCATCGACATCGCGGCGGACGAACCCCCGGGCCTGTTCGTGGATGGCGGCGTCACCCCGCACAACAACCCGGCCCTTGCCCTGCTGCAACTGGTGACGGTGCCGGCCCACGGCTACGGCTGGGAGACCGGCACCGACAAGCTGCGCATCATTTCCGTTGGCACCGGCGACCACCGCGAGCGGCTCGATGCGACCCGCGCGCGCTGGATGACGTCTGCGAGCCTCGCGATCAGTGCGCTGAAGGGCATGATCCGTGATAGCCAGGTGCAAGTGCTGGCGCTGATGCAGGCTCTGGGTGAAACCCCGACGCCGTGGACCATCAATTCCGAGATCGGCGATCTGGCGGGCTTTAACGTTGCGGGAAAACCGCTCTTCACGTTCCTGCGCTACGACGTCATTCTGGAGCAAGCTTGGCTTGCCGACGAACTCGACATGAAGCTTTCCCAAATGGACGTGAAGCGCCTCCAGCAGATGGACAACCCGGCCATCGTGTCGCTCGCCTACGAGGTCGGGCGCCGGGCCGCCGAACGTTTCGTGCAGCCTGAACATTTCGACGTGCCCCGTGGCTGACGCGGACGCGCTGAAAGCCGTCGAGGCGCTGATTGCCGCCGGTGATCTCGCGGCCGCGCATGACCGCGCAGTCGGTGCCATCGAGGCGGGAGAGACCGAACCGCGCCTGAAATATCTCGCCGTACTGGCACTTGCCCGCATGGGTGCAACGGATGAGGCGCAAGCGGCTTATGACCGGCTCGACGTTGGCGCGATTTCGGGCGTGGAGTCCGGCGCGTTGCACGCCCGCTTGCTGAAGGACCGCGCCATCAAGTCCGGCGATCCCTCAGCCCTCGCGGAAGCCGCCAGTGCGTATGAGCAGGTCTGGGAAAACTCCGCCGACCCCTACCCCGCCGCCAATGCCGCCACGCTCTACGCGATGGCCGGGAGCAGCGAAGCCGCGCAGGAGCTTGCGATCAAGGCGCGCCATCACGGCTCGATGGTCGCACCGGGTGACTATTACGGCTGGGCCACCCGCGCGGAACTCGATCTCGTGCTTGGCCGCAACGACGATGCCATCGCCGCGCTTGCCGAGGCCGACGATTTCGCCGGCAACGACTTCGCCGCGCGCACCACCACGCGGCGGCAACTGGCGCGGCTGGCCGATGCGCTCTCCCTGGGCGATCAGATGCGCGAGCGGCTTCTGTCGGCTTTGCGGCGCGGCACGGTCATCCATTTCTGCGGGCGCATGTTCCAGCCGGACGAGGCGGCCGAAGCGGCAATCGCGCAGGACATCCGGGACGTTCTCGAAACCCATGACGTGATCGCGGGCTTCGGCGCACTGGCCAGCGGTGCGGACATTCTCGTCGCCGAGGAACTTCTCGCGCGCGGCGCACGGCTGAACGTGGTGCTGGCCTCCTCGCCGGATGCTTTCGCGCAAACCTCCGTCGTCAATGCCGGGCCGGCGTGGATGCCACGCTACCGCGCCTGCCTCGATGCAGCCCACGCAGTGCATGTGGTGGGCGAGGATTCCTTTGCCGCCGACCCGGCATCCTTCGGCTATGCGACCGAGATGGCCATGGGCCGCGCGCTGATCCGCGCCGCACACATCGACGCAAATTTGTTGCAGATCGCGGTCGAGGATCGCGTCGAAACGGCGGACGGCAACCCGGCGGGCACACAGGCCGATATCGACAAGTGGGGAAAGACCGGCGCGCAGAGCTGCATCATAAAGCCTGAAGGCATCCGCCCACCCGAACTCGCAGCCACCTGGCCCGAAGCCGCCCCCCTCCCCGACCGCAAGCCGTTGGCCTTTCTCTTTGCCGACTTCGCGGGCTTCACGAAGATCGAGGAGCGCGCGCTGCCGGATTTCTGGCGCGAGGTGCTCGGCGCGTTCGCAAGCTGCATCAACGTCGCCGCCGGTCACGTCATCGCCCGCAACACCTGGGGCGATGCCTGCTTCGCGGTTTTCGACGATACGTCCGCTGCTGCGGAATGCGCCCTCACGTTGCAACAGACAATCGGCGCGCGATGGGCGGTTCCCACTGTCTCGGGCATGCGGATTTCGCTGCATTACGGTCCCGCATTCGACGGGTTCGATCCGGTCCTCAAGGCCCGAACCGCCTTCGGGCACGAGGTCTCGCGCGCGGCCCGCATCGAGCCGATCACGCCGCCGGGCCTCGTCTACGCGACGCGCAACTTCGCAGCAGCAGCAGCACTCCATGCGCCGGGCCGGTACGGCTTCGGATATGTCGGGGAACTGGAACTGCCCAAGACCTTCGGCCGCGAGGCGCTCTACCGCGTCAGCGGCGGCTGACCTTCGTCTTGCGGCCGGCGTCGCGTTCCAGCATGTGGTCGATGGCCGCAAGGATCTGCTTCACATCCTTGTCGATATCCTCGCGCGTCATGCCAAGATCGTCGAACGGGATCAGCTTTGGGTGGATGCGGCGCTTGTCGTTGCGCTCCGGCCCGAGCGTCCAGCCGTCGAGCTTGCGGTCCACCATCCAGCGGTCATGCTCGATGCGCGCCAGATTTTGCACGCGATCATCCGCAATGGTCCCGGCGCGGAACGCCTCCAGCATGTCGCGGTCGGACTGGCTCAGGTTCGGCAGGCCTTCGCCGAGCGGCAATCCGATGCCAAGCGTCCACAGCTTCGATTTCAGGTGGTCGGCGGCGCGGATGTTGGAGCGCTTCAGCGTTTCCGGCAGGTCCTGCCAGTCGCGCGCCGCAGCGGCTGATTGCTCCGCGCCCTTGCGATAGGTCTCGTGCAGCTTGCGCGCCAGCGAGCCGATCTCCGCTTCGCCCAGCACGAAACGCGCCAGCCGCTCGAACGGATTGGGAAGCGGGATGAAGCCGTCGGCGGCGTCGTCCGCCGGCAGCTTCACGTCGAGCAGGCTCCCCTCCGCACCGACCGTGCCGCGCGAACGGTAGAGGATGGGCGCGGCAAACGTACCGTGCCGGTCATATTGGCGTTGCAGCATCAGGGCGGCGCGGATGTTGTCGCCGGGCGCTGGCAGCGTCAGGTAGATTGCCGTCAGCAGGTCCTGCCGCTCCATTTCCTCGATCGCCGCGACCCCCGGATGCCGGGATGTGCCCTCCATTGGCGCTGCGTCGATATCCATCTCAATGAAGGAGATCGCCAGCGTCTCGCAGACACCGGGCCTGCGCGTGCGCAACTGCTGCTCCAGCCGGTTGGCGTTCCTGTCGACGATGGTGACGCGCGGTTCTCCGAGGTCGCCTGCAATCGAGGTCAGGATGATCTGGTCGAGAAGCTTCTCGCCAAGATCACCGAACCCGACGATGAGCGCGTGAACGCGGCTCTGCCCGCGGGCGGCAGCGCGCACGAACAGGGGGTGCGAGGACAGGGCGTGGCGCGCCGCGACGCGGTTTTCATCGAACGCTGCAACATGTACGTAGCGACCCAGCCCGATGCGCTGCACGAATTCGATGAACATGTCGGCGAGGAACGGGTCTGCCACGCGCACCGACATGCGCTTGACCGAACCGGGGCCGTTCTTCTCCAGCCACCGCAGGATCGGCTTTGCGACGACGAGCGTTTCCGCGTCACCCCCCATGTCGATGGCGACCGAACTCGCCCGAAGCAACCCGGCCTCGCGCGCGATATCGGCGGGTTTCAGGGGCGTGACGATCCGCTCGTCGGCCTTTTTCTCGGTCGGCTCCAGCGGCGTATCGCTCACATGCACCGCGTCGGCGTCTTCCGCGCGCAACGCCTGTACCAGCCGCCGGGCAAGCGGCGTATCCCCGATGACGATGGTGTGCCCGCGCCGGAAATTGCGCGTGATGAAATGCGAAAGCCGCGCGTTGGCGGCCGCCATGTAGAACGCGACCGCGCCGATGGCCCCGGACAGTGCGCCCAGCGTTGCCGCAACCTTCAGGACGAGATTGTTCTCCGGCGCGGCGATGACCTCCGGGCGGGGAATGTACAGCCACAGGGTGCGCACCGCGATCTCGGCCAGCGTCTCGACGCTCAGGCCCAGTTGCAGCGACCAGCCGATCGCCCCGCAGACCAGCGTCGTCAACGCGATGGCTGCGGCGACCAGCCGGATCAGTCCTTCTGAATGGCCTTTCGGGAACACGCCTTGCGCCTGTCTTTCCTTCGGACGCGGCACCTGCGCGGCACCGGAAACGGGGGAGAACAATAGCAGGTTTCAGCAAGCGTCAACCCGCGGGCCTTCCGCAAGGACATGCTTTTGTCCTAAACCGGCGTAGAGTGCTACGGACAGGGCGGCCGCAACCCGACTTCACAAGGACTGTTTTCAACATGATCACGCTGCGTTTCGCGGGCACAGATGCCGCCGTCTCCGCGCAGGAAACCTTTCACGATGCCGACGAGATCCTGATTGGCCGCGACCAGTCGTGGGCCGGTTTCGTCACCCCGGCCAGCGAACGCCTCGTCGCGCGCCGCCACGCAAGGCTCTACCGCGACAAGGCCGGCCATTGGCGCATCGAGCCGCAGGGCAACTATTTCGTCGCCGTCAACGGCGTGCCGCTGGAGCAGGACAAGGGCCTGAATAGTGGCGACAGATTGACCCTTGGCCGCAGCACCGGCCCGACCATCGAGTTGCAGTTCGCAGCCGTCGCCCTGCCCGGCGGCGATGCCGAACGCACGGTTACGCAGGAAATCGTCACCGGCTGGCGCGACCACCTGCCCGCGCTCGGCAAGCGCATGAAGATCCTCACCGGCGCGGTTGCCGTGCTGGCAGTGATCGTGGTCGGCGCGGTCGTCTATTTCGACCAGGTGGTGGAACGCGGCTTCGACAGCGCCACCTTGCAAAAGCTGCAAAACGCAGCGCACCTCGTCGTGATGCGTGACGCAAATGGAGGCGAGTCCGCCGTCGGCACCGCCTGGCCCGTCGCGCCCGACAAGCTCGTCACCAATGCCCACGTCGCCGAACTGTTCAACGAGATCGACCAGGGCAGCGAGTTCCTGCTGGTGCGTTCGCCCGGCGAACAGGCCCGCACCTTTGAAGTGACCAAGGTGCGGATGCATGCGGGCTACCGTGACTTCTCCGGCTACGTGGACCGCCAAAGCCTCGGCGCGGAAGGCTTCCGCTCCGGCTATTCCGAGGCCTCCCGCCCGTCGGCCTTCGACGTCGCGTTGCTCGTGGTGCAGGCCGACGAACCGCTGTCTCCGGTCTTGGAACTCGCCGAAGGCGAGCAATTGGCGGATCTCGGGTCCGGCGCGCGCCTTGCCTTCGCCGGATACCCGATGCGCTGCGTCGATGGCGGCAACACCCAGCAGATCGCGCCGACCCCCAGCGTCCAGCAGGGTGAGATCAGCTCGGTCACCGACTACTTCCTGTTTCCCCCCGGCTCGCCGTCCGAAGGCTTGCTGGTGCGCCACTCGGTTCCCGCGACAGGCGGTGCCAGCGGCGGCCCGCTCATCGGGCTGGACGGCAAGGTGGTCGCGGTCCTGAGCGGCGGCACGGTGATCGACACCGGCTCGCCGGAGGGCGAGAAGAATCCCTGCCGCATGTCGCCCAGCGCGGTGATGATCAACTACGCACAACGCGCCGACCTCGTCGCCGAACTGCTGAGGGAAGAGGACGAAACCGCGCTGCAGCGCCGCCACGCCTATTGGCAACGGCAGGTCTCCAAGTTCGCCGACCACTACGCATACCTGAAGCGCGAGGTGATGGAGAAGGCCGAGCGCAAGTCGCGCAAGCCCTTCGAGGTCGTCATGGAAGAGCGGCTCGAACAGCCGGTGGAAGCTGCTGGAAACAAGATCCGCTTCAACGTGGAGGCGGGCCGCGAGTACGCGGTGCTCGTCTACAACCGCGACAAGGCGAACCTCTTCGTGTCGCTGACCATCGACGGCGAGCAGATCGCGCAAGATGCCAATGGCTGGATGCCGGCGCTGTCGATCACCGCGCCCGAAAGCGGCGAGGCGGAACTGACGATCTATGCCTCCGGCGGCAAGGAAATGAACCTCGACCTGATGGTCGCAGGCGCCAGCAAGTAGACGGTCTACTCCGCATCCTCGGACAACGCGATCAGCCGGCGGCCGGCCTCTGCCATGTCGGTCAACCGCCGGTCGGGCGCGGCATTCGTCAGCGCGTCGATCAGTTGCGCCTGCTCGCTCTTCTTGGCGAACCACCCGCCGCCGCCTTCTTCCTCGTCCAGCGCCCAGCGCAGCATCACCCCGAAGGCAAACGCGTCTGCCGCCGGATCGAACAGCCGCTCCTTCGACCGCAGGAGTTCCGGGGCCATGTAGTCGCGCGTGCCGCGCAGCTTGTCGTCCTCGCGTTCACCCGCGATGCCCGCGAGGCCGAAATCGACGATGACGGGCGTCCCGTCCGCGCGCAGCAGGATGTTCTGGGGCTTGATGTCCCGGTGGACGATGCCCGCCTTGTGCAGTGATGACAGGCCGAAGGCGGCCTGCGCCAGGAACCTCAGCATCGCGGGCTTCTCGAGCCGGCCCTTGCAGGACTCGTCCAGTTCGCCGCCGCTGATGAGTTCCTGCACCAGCACGAGTTCGTCGTTGCTGACGAAAGTTTCGAGCACCCGTGCCACGTGCGGACTGGTGACGGAGCGGCTGGCGTTCAGTTCCTTGCGCACGTCGGCGAGCCGTTCGGCGCGAACCTGCGGGTCGGAAATCCCCGACAGCGCGATGGTCTTCACCGCGACCATCGTCCCGGTCTCGATGTCGACCGCCTTGTAGACGCTGCCATAGCCGCCCTTGCCGATGCGCGAGGCGCGCACGAACCGCGCCGACAGCGGCAGGTCGTCGGGCTCTGCGGGATCGTTGGCGTGGGCATCGTCGGAGAGTTGCAGCAGCAGCGTGCGTGCCCGGTAGAGGGTGCGCTGGTTCTTGAGCTTTGCCGCCAGCGCCAGTGCGCGCGCGGCCTCCCCGATTGCCGCGTCCGGCTCGCCTTCCTGCTTCAGCGCGTCGGCCAGCGCGAGCCGCACCATCGCCTCCTGGATGTAGAGCTGGTCTTCCTGCAAGCGCTCGATGATGTCGCGCAACTCGTCCGGCGTTGAGCTGTCGTCCTCGATGGCGTGGATCGTCTCGAACTTCACCAGCGCGTATTCGACGTGCTCCCACGCGCTCGGGTCGGACGGCAGCAGCGCTTCCGTCTCGCGCAGCGCGGCACTAAGCCCCTCGGCATCGTCGATGCCGGCGCAGTACCGCGCCTTCTCCATTGCAAAAAGTTGGCGCAGGCGCTGGTTGCGCGCTTTCACAAACGGCTCCAGCGCGGTGATGAACACGCCGGCGGCGGCATAGTCTTCGGCCCAGTTGAGGCACTGGATATGGCCGATGGCTGCGCGCACGTGCTCGCGCTCGCCGACCGGCATGCCGTCAATCGCCGCCTTGAAGCAGAGGATCCCGGTCTGCGGATCGCCGCGCTCCATCGCCACGCGCCCGGCATCGGCAAGGAAAAACGGCAGCATGTCCTGGCGGCCACTGGCGGAAGCTTCCACCATCGCTCGCAGCAATTCCGTGTTCGCCCGGTCAACGTCGCCACGCCACGAGAAGATCGTTGCCAGTTCGCGAGACGTCTTCCACGCTTCCGGGTCGCCCTCGCGCCCGCGAGCCTCGGTCAGCAGCAGGATCGCGTTCTCTGGCAGGCCAAGCCGGTTTTGCAGCACCGCCTTTGCCCGCAAGGCACGCGGCGATGGCGGATCATCCAGCGCGCCGGACTTTTCCAACTCGCCAAACCGGCGCATCAGGTCCGCCGGGTCCGTATTCACGGCCAGTCCCTGCTCGATTTCCGTCAGGTAATCGTCTTTTTGTTGGCGCATAGGCGGTCTATAAATGTCTTACGGTGGGCAACACGTAACGGAGCAGAGACACACATGTCGCAATATTTCTCGACGGGCCGCAAGTTTGCAGCGGCCGCCATCGCAGCACTGAGCCTCGGAGCCTTTGCCGGCACCGCCAATGCAGCCAGTGACAGCTTCATCACCCAGGGCGTGAAGGCCGCTGACGACGCCTGGCCCTGGCAGGTTCGCCTCTTCGACGGCGAACAGGACCCGTCCGGTTTTTGCGGCGGTTCCCTGATCGACGAACGCTGGGTCCTGACGGCAGCCCACTGCGTCGAAGGCGGCTACGTGCCGGTCGTTGGCTACGGCGCCAACACGCTGAAGGAGCTGTCGCGCGTCGGCGTCGAGCAGGTCTTTGTCCATCCGGACTATTCCTTCGAAGCCGAAGAGTATGGCGACGTTGCGCTGCTGAAGCTTTCCGAGCCGGTCCCCACCGACCTGCTGGTCGAGATGGCTGATGGCGACGTCGATGCCAAGCTCGCCGAATACCCGCTCACCGTCAGCGGCTGGGGCGCGACCTTTGACGACAAGCTCGACCCGACGATCCTCGACCTCTTCAACCTCGCCAATCGCGAGAACCCTGGCGCGGTCATGCGCAAGGCGGTGAAGAGCGGCGACATGTCGATCCCCGAGGAACTGCGCGAGGCCTCCATCGAATATATCGACCACGAGTTCTGCAAGCAGCGCTACGGCTCGCTCGGATCCAACTGGAAGGTCTCCAACACGGAGCTTTGCGCTGGCGCGCCGGGCACCGGCAAGGACTCCTGCTACGGCGACAGCGGCGGCCCGCTGGTGGCCAAGCTGCCCGACGGCTCCTACCGCCAGGTCGGCGTCGTGAGCTGGGGCTATGAATGCGGACACCCGGTCTTCCCCGGCATCTATGCCCGCGTCTCCAAGTTCGTGCCGTGGATCAACGAAACCATGTCGAAGAACTGATTTCGCTTTCCCGTTCATCGGGGCAAAAAGAAACCCGGCGCCGCATCGGCGCCGGGTTTTTTGTTGTCTGCCTTCGATGAAGGGCGAAGCGCTTACTGCTTCTTCTGGGCGTCCATGAAGGTCTTCAGGTAGTCGAAATACGGGCCGGTGATGCGGATGCCGTAGTTCGCCTTGTCGGTGCTCGCGACGTTGACGCCGTAGATCACGCGCTTGTCCTGTTCCTTGTAGAACGCGTAGATCGAGGAACCGCTCGAACCCGGATAGGTGTCGCATTCCATCTCGAAGAGGCTGGGTGCGATGAAGTTCGGGTCGATCGGGCAGGACGCGCTCCACATGGTGCCGTCCGGCTTGTCGCCGGGATAGCCGATCACGTTGCCGTGGAAGTTGGGAAGCTGGTCGTTGTAGCCGATGGACAGCCAGCCCGTCGCCTTGCCGGCCGGTTCCTTCAGCTCAAGCACCGCCACGTCGTGGAACAGGTGATCGTAGCCGTATTCCTTGCCGGACTGGTCGAGATAGCCCTGCGTGATGGTCCACTGCGCCGCCTCGAACTGGCCGAGCGGGGCCTGACGATCGTTGCGGCCCGGAACGAAGACGACATAGGTCGCCCACTTGCTCGTCTCGGTGCGGTAGACGCAGTGCGCGGCGGTCAGCACCAGCGTCGGGGAGATCATCGTGCCCGAGCAGCTGCCCGCAGTGTTGTCGTCGTACTCGGAGTAGATATAGCCGAGCGTCGAGAACGGGTACTGGTTGGTCTGGTCCACGCGAATGCGGTCGTCAGTGCCGATGACCGTGCGGTTGCCTTTCGCCTGACCGCTGTTCTCGCCAAGCTCGATGTCGCTGTTCGTCGGCGCACGGCGCTGCATGCGCGAGCGGTCCATGCCTTCGCCGCTCTTCTTCAGCTTCTCGATGGACTCTTCCGTGCCGGGCGCGGCCGGTGCTTCGGAGATGTCGCCATTGGCGCTGCGCGTCACGCGCTTGAAGCTTTCGACCGTGAGATCGGGAGCGGAGGAGCGGAACTTGTTGGGGGGCGGGGCCGAGATGGTGGGGTTGGCGCTGCGCGCCTTCATGAACTTGTCCATGTCCCCGTCGGACACGGTGTCACCCATCGAGGCCATGGGATTTTCAACCTTGTTGCCGTCAAACTGCCCGCTGTTGTCCTGGGCATGGACGGCCGTCGCGGCAACCAGTGCCGTGAAGGCTGCCAGAGCTGCAATGCGCATATTATCTTTCTCCTGATGCGTTTGGATCGTTTCCGTTTGCCGCGCAAACCGCCCGGCGGGGTGCCTCCGTTCCCGCGTCGCACGCAAGAATTGCGCGCGCCGCTCCGTGTGCAGACTTAACTAAAGCAACTGGCACGAAACTATGGCAAGGGATTTGACGTTGGGGGATTTTTGCCCCTGAAGCGCGAAAAACGCTCTCAGGCCGCCGGAAGCAGCTCTGCGACACGAAATCGGGAGATATTTACTCGTGGCTGGCGGTCAGCACGCGTCATCGGTGACGCGGCGCGAAAAGACGTCGCCTAGCAGTCTTTCAGTACGTCGACGGAATAGGCCTTGGCCACGGCATTGGCGGACGTGCGCGCACCAATGGCCGAGATGGCCGCCTTGATCTGGTAGTTCGCCGTGCTGCGCGCGATGCCGCAGCGATCCGCAATCTCCGCAGACGTCAGCCCGTCGGCAAGCAGCCGGAAAATGCGCTTGTGCGTGTCCGTCAGCTTGGGGCGTTCCCGGTGGCCGACGTCGACCAGGAGATGCAACCCACGGTGTACATAGCCGCAAATATAGGCGATCTCCATGATCGCCTCGCGGGCGGGCATATCTCCCTCGCCGCCGAATGCAACGAAGCCATTGAAGCCACCCGAAGAACGTAACGGAAAGAAGATCGAAAATTCGACGCCGTGTCCCAGATAGATATCCGCGAAGTCACGGTCCATCCCGCTGGGAAATTCATTCGTCCGGAAATCGACGACCAGAGGAACCGCCGTGTTGGTGACGTTTTGCACCAGGGAAAGCGACATACTTGTCTTGGCGGACAATTCTTCAAGAAATTCGGGCTTCCAATTGGTCAGAAGAACACGATCCTTGAGACGTTCATCCTCGCGATGACGGAACCGGGTCGCGGCAAAGGTCGTGAAATTGTAATATTCGCAAATCTGTTTCAGCGTTTTGAACAGATCGTAACCGGTCTGGCTTTCATTTAATTCGCTCAGAAAGCGCTCTACAACTTCATAGCCGCCGATTGAATGGTCAATCATCTCGTGTCGCATGCTGTGGCCTCGTGAGTATTTTCTATGCTCAACGGATCAGGCTCGCAGGAACGGTTAGGTCGTCACCCGCTATACTGCTAGGATTCGAAGCAGATGATATGATAAAATATGATATATTCAAACATATAGTTAACTTGCTGACGTTATTCAAAGCTTACGTTACGACAGAATCACTATATGGCAGTACTTACATATCTGGCATACCAATCCGGATATCCCACACACTTTAATCGTATAATTTCCTTATTTCACCGAAACATCGATTTTCTGCAACGTCTCGCGCTCAATTGGGCTCTTGCCTTCGCGAGGCATCGGGCCAAGGCTCTTCGAGCAGATCGCACTCGACAGGAAAGTTGGACGGAAGCCCGGTTCCCTGGTCGGTGACCAGCACCCGCTGCTCCAGCTTCTCGCCTTCGTGTCCGCCCTCCGCGCGATATGAATTTCTATACACAGCGTCATGCCGGGTTGGATCACGCCGTCGTAGCCGGCGGCCGGGAAATCGCACCGGTGATAGAGGTAGGGATACTCGCCCGTCATCCCGCTTCCATGCGCGGATAGGTAGTATCGGTTGCGGTGGCAGCGCTTGGGAATGTCCTCGGGCGAGATCGGCATATTCGCGAAACATCAGCTCCGGCCGAACTCTCGCCCTGATCCAGGTGTTCAGGGTCATTCCGGCGCAATTCATGTCGCATGACAACAGTGATGTCGTGCTCGGGCTGGTGGAATATTAACCTCCATCGGCAATAGAATTGGAGAAACAACGGGGCCTCTCAACATCGGATCGACCTTGTCTGACACCTCCTCCAAGACATCACATAACGGAATGCGCGGGCTCTCCATCCACTGGGCACACTGGCTGGTGCTGGCCGGCTCGCTGGTGCTGACGTTCCTGGCCTGGCAGTTCGCCCGCGGCCAGGTCGAGGCACAGATCCACCAGCGCTTCGACCGGCAGGCGGCGCGAACGATGGAACTGATCCGCGAACGCATGGTGAAATACGAAGAAGCGCTGTGGGGTGGCGTGGCCATGCTGCACGCCTCCGGCGGCAGCGTCGATGTCGATCACTGGCGTGATTTTGCCGAGGTGCTCGACATCGAGTCCCGTTTCCCCGGCATCAACGGCATCGGCGTGATCTACCGCGTCCTGCCACAGGAGCGCGACGCGTTCCTCGCCCGCCAACATGCCACTCGCCCGGACTTCGCGATCCACCCGACGCACAACAACGGCGAATACTGGCCCATCGCCTACGTCGAGCCACTCGAGACGAACGCGCAGGCGATCGGCCTCGACATGGCACACGAGGACAACCGCTTCACCGCCGCGCGCAAGGCGATGCTCAGCGGAACGGCGCAGATGACGGGGCCCATAACGCTCGTTCAGGACGCCGCGCGGACGCCGGGCTTCCTCCTGTTCGCGCCCTATTATCGCGGCGGCGATCCCGGCACGCCGGAAGAACGCGAGGCGCGCTTCGTCGGACATGTCTATGCGCCCTTCATCACCAAGAACCTGCTGGACGGCACGCTGGCGCAACAAAATCGCGACGTGCTCATCCGCCTGGCCGACGGCGGCGAACCATTGTTCGATGAACTCGGCACCGATGCAGCCACGCAGCACGACGAGACGCTTCGTTACGAAGCCGGCATGCAGATGTTCGGTCGTCCCTGGCGGTTCGAGGTCGTCGCGGGGCCGGATTTCCGCGCCGAATCCGGCAGCCACCAGCCTGCGGTCATCCTCGCCGGCGGCATCATCATCGACTCGCTTCTCTTCGCGATCTTCTTCCTGTTGTCGCGTTCCAATCGCCTGCTCGCCAAGGGTGCAGAAAACGCTCATGCCAAGCTCCAGCAGAACGAGATGCGGATGCAGTCGATCGTCGCCGGCCTCACCGAAGGCGTCGCGACCATCGACCGTGAAGGCAACATCATCGAGCACAACGAGGCGTTCAACCGCATCTTCGGCCTCCCCGCAGACCGTGAGGGCGACTGGAACCTGCGCAAGCTGCTCAACGACCGTTCCGTCCTCAAGGGCCTGCTGCGCGACGCTGCGGCCGGCACGCCGGGCACCGTCGTGGAACGTGCCGACGTGACCGGCGTGCGCAAGGACGGCACGCTGTTTCCGCTCGAACTCTCCGTCAGCGGGCTGGAGGGGGAGAGCGAATCCGGCCTCATCCTGCTGGCACGCGATGTCTCCGAGCGTCACCGCGCAGAAGCCGAATCCCGCCGCCTGACCGAGAACCTGCAGAAGTCCAACGCCGACCTGGAGCGCTTCGCCTATGTCGCCTCGCACGACATGCAGGAGCCTCTACGCAAGATCCAGGCCTTCACCGACACGCTGCAGCATGCCCTGAAGGCCGGTGACAAGAAGGAAGCCGACTACAGCATCTCGGTCGTTGTCGATTCCGCGCAGCGCGCCCGCCACCTCGTCAACTCGGTCCTGTCCTATTCGCTCGTCCAGCAGGCCGAACTGGCGCTCGGGCAACTCGACATAGCGCCGGAAATCGAGTCCGTCGTCGAACAGGAATGCATCGGCAGGGATGGCAAGCGCACCGATATCGCGATCGATCTCGAACCCGCGTCGGTGCGCGCCGACCCCGGCCAGTTCGTCATGCTGTTTTCAAACCTCGTCGGCAACGCGGTGAAGTATCGCCGAAACGGCGTGGAGCCGAAGATCACCGTCCAGGGCCGGTTCCAGGGCGACGCCTATGTCGTGTCCGTCCAAGACAACGGTGTCGGGTTCGATCCGACGCAAGCCACCTCCGTCCTCGAGCCGTTCAAGCGGTTGCATGCCCGCAGCGAGTTTCCAGGCTCCGGCATCGGCCTTGCCATCTGCGACGCGGTCTGCGAGCGCCACGGCTGGAAAATCGAGATCGAGACGGCGCCGGGCAAAGGCAGCACGTTTTCGGTGGTGATGAAAAACGCCGTGCGCGGCGGGTTGGAGAGCCGTGCCGGCTGATGCGTGTTATTCCGATCTTGGCATGTAATTTGATAATTGGTACACGCGCTTTCCGAGGTTAGATTCGCACAGGAAACGCTGCTGTTTGATGGGGGATTGGTTGTGCAGTTCACGGATTGCTTCGCGGCAGAGCCTGCCGCAGCGACGGTTGGAAGGCTTGCAGCAATGCAGGAACTGAATGCGGGTTCGTGCGTGACGCGAAAGCGGCCGGCTGAAATGGATGGTCCCTCCGTCGACGATGAACGCGACGACAAGTCTTCCGGCGACAAGGTGCCCTACCGCGTCCTCATCATCGATGACGACGCCGACGATATCTACCTGATGCGCAACGCGCTGAGCCACGCGGCCGACTACCTGCCGGGGCCTGTCGCGATCTCGACTGCCCAGAACGGGGCAGAAGCGCTCGACGCGCTCAATACGGCCCATCGCGAGGGCGCGCTCCCCGACCTGATCCTGCTCGATCTCAACATGCCGGTCATGGACGGGCTGACGATGCTGACGCACTGCCGTGCCGACACCATCTTCAATCGCCTCTCCATCGTCGTCGTGACCACGGCGTCCGATCCCCGGTCCCACGCACAGGCCAGGGCGCTCGGCGCGTCTGCCGTCCACGTGAAGCCCGCGACCCGTGACGAGATGGTCAAGGTCATGACCTCGGTGACGACCCAGTACCTGCTGGACTGATCTCGGGAAACGCGCGACCGGCACCGTCGGCAGATCCTGACATCCCCTGTGCGCGACCACATCCTGTCGCGGCCACGGAACTTTTTCAGAATTCGCACCCGTTTCCGCAGCTTGGCTTCCCTTTCTTGGTTGCACAAGCCGGGCGAACTGTTGTCCGTTATCTTTGATCCCCGGCACTCGATGGTCGCTGCCGGTGTGGTACCGAGGTTGCCTTGAACACGAAACCGGAAACGGCAGAGGAATCTGCCCTTCGCCTCGCCGCGATTGTCGAGTCATCCGATGACGCGATCGTTTCCAAGCGTCTCGATGGCACCATCACGTCGTGGAATCACGGCGCCGAACGGCTGTTCGGGTACACGGCCGAAGAGATCGTCGGCCAGTCCATTCTCACCATCATTCCCGAGGATCGCCGTCACGAGGAAGAGCACATCATCCAGCGCATATCGCAGGGTGAACGCGTCAAGCATTTCGAGACCTACAGATGCCGCAAGGACGGGTCCCTCGTCCCCATCTCCGTCACGGTCTCGCCGATCAAGCAGGCCGACGGCACCATCATCGGTGCATCGAAGATCGCGCGCGACATTTCCGACCGCAAGCGCGCAGAACGCCGGCTGGGCGAGCAGGCCGAACAGCTTTCCATCCTCCAGCGCATCTCCGCCTCCATCAATGCCGACCTCGATCTCGACCGCATCATCCAGACCGTGACCGACGAGGCAACCGCACTCAGCGGCGCGAAGTTCGGTGCGTTCTTCAACATGCGCATCGCCGAGGACGGCCAACGCTACATGCTGTATTCGCTGTCGGGCGCGCCGCGCGAAGCCTTCGAAAGCTTCGGCATGCCGCGCAAGACGCAGGTCTTCGCGCCAACGTTCGAGGGGACCCATGTCGTGCGCTCCGCCGATATCCGCAGCGACCCGCGATATGGCCTGAACGCACCGCACGAAGGCATGCCGGAAGGCCACCTGCCCGTGGTGAGTTATCTCGCCGTGCCGGTAAAATCATCGAGCGGGGAAGTCCTCGGCGGGTTGTTCTTCGGCCACGACGAGCCGGACCAATTCGGAGAACAGCAGGAACAGTTGCTGAAGGGCATTGCCTCTCAGGCAGCCGTCGCCATCGAGAACGCGCGTCTCCACGATGCCGCCAAGCAGGAAATCGAGCGGCGACGCGTCGCGGAAGAAACCAAGGACCTGCTGCTGCACGAACTCAAGCACCGCATCAAGAACACCATGACGATGATTCATGCCCTGGCCTCGCAGACGCTTCGCGCGACCCCGGAAATCGACCGGCAGGCGTTTCTCCAGCGCCTCCACGCTCTGTCGGGGGCCCACGACCTGCTGACCATGGCTGACTGGAAGGCCGTATCGCTGCACCAGCTTGCCGAGCGCGCGTTGCGCCCCTTCCGCGAACTCGCCGGCGAGCGCATCGCCGTGTCAGGTCCCGACGCTCTCGTCCAGTCGTCTCAGGCCTTGAGCCTGACGCTCGCCTTTCACGAACTGGCAACCAACGCCGTGAAATACGGCGCACTTTCAGCCGAGACTGGGACCATTGCGATTGACTGGCGCCCGGACGATGCCGACGAATCGCATCTCCAAGTCACATGGAGCGAGCGAGGCGGACCGCCTGTCGCCACGCCGAAGAAACGCGGCTTCGGCTCGAAGATGATCGAGAGCGCACTCAGGGGCCGTCACGGCGCGGTCAGGTTCGACTATGCACCCGAAGGCATTGTCGTGACGATCCAGCTGGACCTGCAGCAGCCCGCCGAAAACAGCTGATCGAACGCGGCCGCCCGCATGCACCACGACGCTGCATCGGACCGTAAAAAACTGGAAAGTGGTGCCCAGGCCGGCACCGCATTTTTCGTCTAAATACTTGAAACCAATATTATTTCTAGACTGTATAGAGACTGTATACCAACGAGTATACCAACAGTGTCTGGGGTTAGAACTGATTTCTCGCAGGTCGCTTGCCCTTCTGACGCTACCGCTATTCAATCGCGCAGCAGTTGAATTAGGGGCACTTGATGGCGTCGATCGACGAATTTCTTTCCAGCGTTCAGGCAACTTACAAGACCGGCAATGCAACCGAGCATTCATACAGGTCTGCAATCGAACATCTGTTCAAATCGCTCGACAAGGAAGTGTCGGCACTCAATGAACCCAAGCGGGTCAAATGCGGCGCGCCGGATTTCATCGTTCAGAAGGGCGATATCGTCATAGGCCATGTTGAGGCAAAAGACCTGCATGTCGGTCTGCGCGGGATGAAGGACGCCAACAAGAACCAGCAGGAACGTTACAAGGCGGCTCTCGCGAACCTGATCTACACAAACTGTCTGGACTGGGATTTCTACCGTGACGGGGAACTTGTCGCCTCCGTCACCATCGCCGATTTCGTCATGGGTGTTCAGCCGAAGACCGACCAGTTCGAAACCCTTGAAAACCTGCTACGCGATTTCATTGCCCAGCGCCCCCGGACGATTACATCGCCGAAGGATCTGGCCATCCGCATGGCTGGCAAGGCGAACCTGATCAAGGATGTTCTGGGCAACACACTTCGCGAAGACAAGGACCTGCAAACAGAGCTTGCCGGCCAGTATCAGGCCTTCAAGGAAAACCTGATCCACGATATCACCCCAGAGGATTTCGCGGACATATACGCCGAAACTATTGCTTACGGCATGTTCGCTGCACGTCTTCACGACACCACGCTGGACACGTTCAGCAGGCAGGAAGCGTTGGAACTTCTGCCCAAATCTAATCCGTTCCTGAGAAGCCTATTTGCCTATGTCGCGGGATACGAACTGGACGAACGCATCGCGTGGATCATTGACGATCTGGCTCGCGTTTTTCGTGCATGCGATGTGGCAAAGCTGATGGAAGGCTTCGGCAAGCTGACTGGCCAGCGAGACCCCTTCCTGCATTTCTATGAAACCTTCCTCGCGGCCTATAACCCGGCCAAACGCAAGGCGCGCGGTGTCTGGTACACGCCGGAACCCGTCGTCAATTTCATCGTGCGAGCGGTGGACGAGGCGCTGCAAACAGAGTTCGGCTTACCCGATGGCCTGGCCAACACATCGAAGGTCACCATCGACTGGGACACCGGCCAGATGGACAAGCGCGGCAAGGCGGTCAAGATCAAAAAGGACGTCCATCGTGTCCAAATACTCGACCCCGCCACCGGCACCGGCACCTTTCTCGCCGAGGTTATCAAGCAGATTTCGCCGAAGGTTCAGGGCGTCGCGCCCGGTATGTGGTCGAAATATATCGAGGACGACCTGATTCCCCGCCTGCATGGTTTCGAGCTTCTGATGGCTTCCTATGCCATGTGCCACATGAAGCTCGACATGATCCTGACCGAGCTGGGCTACAAGCCAACAAAACAACCGCCACGCCTATCGGTTTATCTGACCAATTCACTGGAGGAAGGCGAACCGGCAAATCAGACATTGCCATTCTCGCAATGGCTTTCACGTGAAGCGAAGGGTGCAAATACCATCAAGCGCGACATGCCCATCATGTGCGTCATCGGAAACCCGCCTTATTCGGGTCATTCGTCCAACAAGGGCGATTGGATTAACGGCCTGATGGAGGTCTACAAAGAAAGCCCCGAGCTGAAACGGCCAGCTCAGGCGAAGTGGCTGTCCGACGACTATGTGAAGTTCATTCGGTTCTCGGAACACCTGATCGACCGTAACGGCGAGGGTGTCCTTGGGTTCATTACGAACCATTCCTATCTCGACAACCCGACATTCTTGGACATGCGCCAGCACCTAATGCAGACGTTCGACCGCATCCACGTCATCGACCTGCATGGCAATGCGAACAAGAAGGAGATCACGCCAGACGGGAAGCCCGACAGGAATGTGTTCGACATTCAACAGGGCGTGGCCATCATAATCGCCGTCAAGAAAACGCCGACGAGCAAGGCCAAGAAGCCCGCGAAGGTTTTTCATGCCGACCTATGGGGGAGCCGCGCGGCCAAGTATGCCGCCCTCGAAACTGCCTCGGCGGCGACGGCTGATTTTGTCGATGTGACACCAGAGAAAGCCCCTTGGCCGTTCAAGCCGACCGACTGGGGGCTTCGAGGCAAATACTATGGATTTCCTAGTGTAGCTGATTGGTTTGCGCCGAACGGTAGTCCTGCCCCAGGGATTGTGACGACACACGACCAGTTTGCGATTTCTTGGACCGAGGCAGAAGCGCGCTCGAAGGTAGAAAGATTTCTCAAAACAGAGAACGAAGAGGAAGCGCGCTCTATCTGGAAGCTCTGTTCGCAGAACCAGTGGAATTATAGCCGAGCCATGACAGGCTTGGCTGATGGGTCATGGCGGAAAATGGTCAAGCCGATAGTCTATCGCCCGTTCGATACCCGCTACACGGTCTACGATTCCAATGTCGCAGTGCATCGTCGGGAACGCGCCACTCGCCACCTGATAGAAGGCGAGAATATAGCCCTCATATTTTCACGACAGGAACCATGCCCTAGTGTCGAAGCATATTTTTGATAATAGGGGAGTATATAGCAACAAGGGGATTTCTTCTGCCTCACCGCTCTACCTCTATCCCGACGAGCAGGACCTCGACAAAACCCGCCGCATCAATCTCGACCGCAAGCTGTCGGACGAGCTGAAGAAGCGGGCGAAGCATCCCGAACACGGCATCCCCGACGAGCTGGCCGTGTTCGATTACATCTACGGCGTCCTTCACTGTCCCGCCTACCGCGAGACCTATGCCGAGTTGCTAAAAATCGACTTCCCGCGCATCCCGTGGCCGACCTCACCAGACGAGTTTTGGACCGTCGCGGAGGCGGGGGGCCAGCTCCGAAAGTTGCACCTTATGGAGCCTGCCGCCATTGGCGATGCGCCCTACCCGTTTACGGGCGAAGGTGACAACGTGGTCGGCAAGACCCGTTTCGAGGATGGAAAGGTCTGGATAAACGACGACCAGCACTTCGCGGATGCGCCCAAAGTGTCATGGGGCTTCTACATCGGCGGATATCAGCCCGCCCAGAAATGGCTGAAAGACCGTAAGGGCCGTGCACTCAGCTTCGATGACGTGAAGCACTATCAGCGCATCCTCAAAATCCTATTCGAGACCGACCGGATCATGCGGATCATCACGATGCAGCTTGGTGCGTCCCCAGCCAGGGATGCCTCTTAGTCATTCGCCTTTTTCCCGAATGCTTTTCCCACGTGATCGAACACCCATTTCACGGTTTCCGGATCAGGCTCGCCAGTTCGGTTGATCGTCGCATTGTCCTGTTTGGCGATTGAGCGGATGATCTCCGCCTGCCTTTCCGGTGATACCTGCCCATAGCTGGTGAAAGTCGTCAGCACCTGATCGTGCCCCATGTTTTGTGACCACGCCTTGAAAGCTTCCGGCGTCGGGCAACGTTGTTCGCCAAGCTTTGCAATTGTGTCGCGGAAGACGTGCTGACCGCTGGGCGGTGGCAAGTCCTCTTGCCGAAACGCATCTGCGATGATTGCGCGGATCGGCTGGCCGGTTGCCCAATTTTCCCGTTCCAGCCCGATCGGGACGAAGTGCCTGTTCTCGTCATGCCCGAGCCGGGTTCTCGGGAATAGCGGATCGTCCGGACCGAAATGCAGAGCGCCCGTCAGATGCGCGATCCAGTCCGTAACGATCAAGCGGATGTCATCCCCCACGGGAAAAAACCAGGTGGTGAACGTTTTCGAACGCTTCGTCTTCACGTCGCGGGCGTCCTGATGGAAAAGCGCCTCCGTCACATCCACATGCTTGAGCCTGGCTGATGCCACCGCCGACACGCGTGCGCAGGTCAACAGGCTGAACGCCACCACGGCGCGGTCACGCTTCTCGATATCCGATCCATGAGGCATGGCGAAGATAACACGCTCAACTTCGTCAACAGACGGCACGCGCTTTTGCCGTGTTGCCCGCGCGATCCGTTCGTCTTTCTCGTTGAGGCGGAAATAATCGGCATCGCCATAGGCAATGCGCTTGCGGCACTCCGGCTGCCCGCCAAGCCACGCAACGAAGCGACGCATGTCCGACAATTGGCCATTGAGAGTGGCCTTTGCATATGGCTTGCCAGTGGCCGGGTTAGTTCTGGCTTTCAGGTCACGTGTGAACGCGCGTGCTTGCTCGATATGGAATTTCCGAAAGGATGCGTGCCGGGTGAAGGTCTCGAATGCGTGGATCGCCGATAACGCCTTGTCGATCGAGGCTTCCGACTGGCCTCGCGCGTCCTGCAAATAGACGCGGTAGCGGTGCTTGATCCGTTCGTTTTCGGGATGGTGTTTGCTCATGGGTTTTCTACCTCGCTGGAGCCACGGTTCACGGGGGGATTGATCACGTTGCCTAGTGTGCTTTCCCCGCCCGTATCCCGGACGCTCACATCAAGCCCTGATGCCACCATTTTCAGGCGGACAAGCGAAACGTGACGTCGGATGACGCGATCGCAATCAGGGCAAATTCCGACGAGCGTTCCGCTTGCTTCAGAGGTTCGTTCAAGGTCCACCATGTCGCCCGCAGGGCGCTTCGGCGCGCGGCACGGCAGGCAGTAAATGCGGCCATCGCCGCATGGCTGTTTCCGCTTCGCGTTTCGCTTGCGCAGGTAGTCCGCGACATCGGCACCGCGCATCAGATACGGCTTCTGATCGCTCACTGTCGGAAGGCCATCCTTGATCCACTGGCGAACGGTATTGCGATGCACGCCACATGCGACGGCGGTTACCGCAACATCGTAGGTCCAGTGTTTCCGGACGCCCCGCCCCTTAGCGAGGCGGGGCATCTCAGGATGCCCCGTTCGCAATCAGCCTGCGGATGTCTTCCACCCGCCACGCCGTGGTGCGTGGACCAAGCTTTACCGGCTGCGGGAACCGTCCGGACTTCACGCCAGCCCACCAGGTGGACTTGGAAACCGGGATCGGCTGATTCGGGCCGATGATCTGCTTCAGCCGGACGAAACCGGTCTCGGGCAGGGTCGAATTGTGGATAACCTTGTCGCCGTCAGATACGGGGGTAGCCATGGCTGGCCTCCTATGCCGCGAGTGCCTGTCTGACGAACCGATCGACGCAATTTGCGTTGCTCGCATCGATCAGGCGGCGTAGGGTGATCCCGCTCAACCATGAGCACGGGGTTCGCCCCACACGAGCCGCTTCGACCTGGCAGGGTCTGGGCGGCTCTTTCTTTCGCCAGCACTATGTCGAACCACTCCGGACGCAAGCGAACGGATGCGGAACAACTAGATATTGCGGCGAATCAACTGCGGCGCACAAGCTATTGCGGCGAAGCTATCTGTGGTTGTGCACGGCTTACCACACAGATTTGGCCGGTATCGCACGGTTTCGGACGCTACTTTATCAACAAGCGCCCAAATCCACCGGTGGAAAATTGTTCCGGTTTATGACCGCTCACCACCCGCACCGGTCACGATTCGTCACGGCGCAGGGATTTGAATCCCCCCCCACTGTTGACAAATTAGCTGGTCAAGGAACGCCGGATATCTCGTACGGCCTCGCCTGAAGCGCACACAGCGCTAGCGTGATTTGCGGTCAAACGGCACGACTTCACCACCGTCTCTCAGCGTGTCGCAATGGTCCGCCCACCACTGGATCATGGCCCGTCGTTCGTCCAGATGTTCGCCACGGGCATAAGCGCGCCGCACATCATTGCCCTCGATGTGACCTAGCTCGCGCTCGATCGCATCACGGCTCCACCGTGTGCTCTCGTTCAGCAGCGTGCTGGCGGTGGCCCGGAAGCCATGCGCGGTCACTTCATCCTTTGTGTAACCAAGCCGTCGCAGGGCTGCATTGAGCGTGTTTTCGCTCATCGAACGTTTGACGGATGTGGTAGCCGGAAATGCCAGCGCACCGAAGCCGGTCATGTCCTGAAGTTCCAAAAGCAGCCGCACGGCCTGTGCAGGTAACGGCTTGCGGTGTTCGCGACGCATCTTTGCCCGCTCGGCAGGGATCGTCCAGATCGCCGCATCCAGGTCGAACTCGCTCCAACGCGCCAGTCTCAATTCGCCGGGGCGCGGGAACAGATAGGACATCAGCTTCAGGGCAATGCGCGTGGACGGCTGCCCCTGATAATCGTCGATCGCGCGCAACATTCCGCCGAACTCGATCGGATTCAGGATCGCCGCACGGTGCGTCACCTTCGGCGTGGTCAGCGCACCCTGTAACGGCTGCGCGGGATCACTTTCCGCTCGCGCCGTCGCGACCGCGTATCGGAATATGCGGCTGATCGTTGAACGCATTCGCTGAGCGGTCTCGTAGTTTCCCCGCCCCTCTACCGGACGCAGGGCCGAAAGCACGATCGCAGGGGAAATCTGATTGAGCGGCAATCTGCCAAGCTTCTTTGAGGCAAGCGCGACATACCAGCGAAGCTTCACCAGAGTTGCTTCGGATCGCCCTTCCCTTTCGACCTTCTGGAGATATTCGGCAGCGATGTCGGAAAATGTCAGCTTGACGGAAGCGGCTTCACGCTTGGCTGCCTTGCGAACTTCGATCGGATCGATACCTTCAGAGATTAACCGACGCGCCTTGTCGCGACGCTTCCGGGCATCCGACAAAGTCACTGCCGGATAGTCGCCAAGTGCCATCAACTTCTGCTTGCCACCGAAGCGATACGCCAGCCGCCAGAGCCGCGAACCGCTTGGCATCATCCAGAACTGAAGGCCACCACCATCGGACAATTTGCGGATGCTGGCACCCGGCTTTAGGGACCTCAGTCGCGCGTCACTGAGCTTGTTTGTCGAGTTCAAGCTTGCCAATTCAGCACCCCATTCTCACGAACGTTCCATGAACGAAGGGCGTAAATTTGCTGGCACGATACCAACAACGATACCAACAACTCCGCCGGATGGCTTTATACCACTCCGGACCGCATGAACCAACATGCCTTTGATTTGAATGGGAATTTCCGGACGGCACGAAACTTCATCGGACCGTAAAAAACCGGAAAGTGGTGCCCCAGGCCGGACTCGAACCAGCACGCCCGTGAAGGCAACAGATTTTGAGTCTGCCGCGTCTACCAATTCCGCCACTGGGGCACGGGTTGCGGGCTTAAATCACCGCGCGCGAAGCGTCAACGCAATCTCATCGTGCGGCAGGCCCAGTTTGCGATGGACACGGCCGCACCGCACCGCTAGAGGCAAGCCATGCTGCGCCGCCTCTACGACTGGACCATGCAACTGTCGGCCCACCCCAACGCCCGTTGGGGGCTGGCCGGTGTTTCGTTCGTGGAAAGCTCGGTCTTCCCCGTGCCGCCCGACGCCCTCCTCATCCCGATGGTGCTGGCCGACCGCACGAAATGGATCTCGCTTGCCTTCATCTGCACCGTTGCATCGGTGCTGGGCGGGCTGGCCGGATACCTGATCGGCGCGTTGCTCTACGAGCAGATCGCGCTACCCATCCTCGAATTCTACGGCTATGCCGCGAAGTTCGAGGACTTCGCCGCGCGCTACAACACCTGGGGGCCGTGGATCGTTCTGATCGCGGGCCTGACGCCCTTCCCCTACAAGGTCATCACCATCGCAAGCGGCGCGACGGGCCTGTCGCTGCCGGTCTTCATGCTGATGAGCATCGTTGCGCGGGGCTTGCGATTCTTTATCGTCGCATGGCTGCTGTACCGTTTCGGCGCACCGATCCGCAGCTTCATCGAGGCACGCCTCGGACTGCTGTTCACGCTGTTCGTAGTCCTGCTGATCGGCGGTTTCGTCGTGGTACGCTATCTTCTGTGAGCGGCATCGGCGGGGACGGGAGACACATGAGCGCAAATCAGCATTGGCGGATCCGCCCCTGGCGGCTAAGCGCGGTACTCGGCATCGGCGTCGCGCTGGCGGTCATCATCGGCGCTTGGGGCTTCCAGTTGATCGGCGGCCTGCCGCCCTGCCCGCTCTGCCTGACACAGCGCATTCCCTATTACACCGGCATCCCCGTCGCTCTGCTGGCGCTCGCCATCTCCTACACCTCCATGCCCGCAGCGCGCATACTGGCCAAAGTCGGAATCGGCGCGTTCGCGCTCGCCATGCTCATCAGTGCCGGACTTGGCGGTTATCACGCGGGCGTGGAATGGGGCTGGTGGGCCGGTCCCACAGGCTGCTCCGGCGGCACGGCAGGCGCCGGCACCGTGGGTGACCTGCTGAACCAGCTTGAGGATGCGCAGGTGGTGCGCTGCGACGAGGCGCCGATCCGCATTCTCGGCCTGTCGCTTGCCGGGTGGAACGTGCTGGCGTCGCTGGCTGCCGCAGTCCTTGCGCTGCGCGCCTTCCGGCGGATGCCCTGACGGGGTCTTGCCCGGCCTTACGGCTCCAGCTCGGTATCCCAGTACAGGAAGTCGACCCAGCTCTCGTGCAGGTAGTTCGGCGGGAAGCGCCGCCCGTTGCGGTGCAGGTCGTTGACCGTCGGCTTGAAGGGCCGCTGCATCGGGAACATGTCGATGTCGCGCGGCATGTGCCCGCCCTTGCGCAGGTTGCAGGGCGAACAGGCGGCGACGACATTGTCCCACGTCGTCTGCCCGCCATGGGCGCGCGGAATGACGTGGTCGAAGGTCAGGTCTTCGGTGGTGCCGCAATACTGGCAGGTGAAGCGGTCACGCAGGAAGACGTTGAACCGGGTGAAGGCCGGGTGCCGCGCGGGCCGCACGTAGCTCTTGAGGGAGACAACGCTTGGCAGCCGGATCTCGGCGGTCGGACTGCGCACGCTGCGGTCGTATTCGGAAACGATGTTGACGCGGTCGAGGAAGACCGCCTTCACGGCGTCCTGCCATCCCCACAGGGATAGCGGAAAGTAGCTCAGTGGCCTGTAGTCGGCGTTCAAGACGAGTGCCGGACAGGCATCGACAGGTGCGACCGCGTTCAACCGCTTCCCCCGTTTTTCAAGGAGGCCGGCGTATCGCAGGCGAGGACCGCCTGCGCTCGTAAGCTGCCGACCTCTGACACGGGGATAGTGTATATGCGTCGTGTCAGTCTTGTGAAGCCGGCATGGGAAAACGTGACCGGGGGTGTTCAGCCCTTGAGGTTGGAGGCGAGGAAGTGGCCGGCAATCCGCAGGCCCTCGCCGTCGATCCCGTGGCCGATTCCTTCCGAGATGTGGAACTCGACCGGCACTTCCGCCCCGCTCAGGCCCTGCAGGGCCATGAACAGCATGTGGATCGGAATGACATCATCGCGGTCGCCGTGGACCAGCAGCAGCGGCGGGCGCGACTTGAGATCGCCCTTCAGGTGTTCACCGCCCGCCAGCGCGCCGGAATAGCCGACGATCGCGCCGAGCGGATTGGCGCGGCGCAGGCCGACATGCAGCGCCATCATGGTGCCCTGGCTGAAACCGACGAGCGCCACGTCCGAATCACGTAACCCGTAGCGGTCGCGCTCGCGGTCGATGAAGGCATCGAGCCCTGGTCCGGCTTTGGTCACACCGCGCCAGTACTCGTTCGGGTCGCGGAAGGTCAGGTCGAACCACTGCCGCCCGCCCCCGCCACCGGCCATGGCGCACGGCTCGGGCGCGTGCGGAGAGACGAAGGCCGTGTCCGGCATGTTCGTCGCCCATTGCTGGCCAAGCTGGATCAGGTCGTTCCCGTCGGCACCGTAGCCGTGCAGGAAGATGACGAGCTTGCGGGGCTTCTGGCCGTTCGCGGGCGGAAGCCGCGGGCCGTCGAGGTCGAGCGCCATGCGGAGAACCTTGCAGAATTTGAGATCTTCGTGCCCGGTTATCGCACTTGGACTTTTTTGCGCAAGGGTTTCACGAAGTTTGGGCCACAGGCGCGCCTGCCCGGCCCTTTTCGAGCGCGTAATAGGCCCACAGCAGATGCGCCGCCGCACCGCGATAGGGCCGCCACCCATCCGCACATGCAATCGCTTCCGCCCCGCGCGGCCGCTCGTCCAGTCCGCGCAGCATCCGCACGGCCTCGACAACGGCAAGATCGCCCGCGGGCCAAGCGTCGGCACGGCGCAGGCAGAACAGCAGGTAGACGTCCGCCGTCCACGGCCCGATCCCCGGCAGCGCGGTCAGCGTCGCGTGGACGGCGTCGTTCTCAAGGGTTTCGAGCCGCGCAAAGTCGAGCGTTCCGTCCTGGACAGCACCTGCCATCGCGCGCAGCGTGCGCACCTTGGCGCGCGACAGCCCGCACGCGATCCCGAGCGTCTCATCGCTCGCAGCCTCGATTGCTTGCGGATCCACGCGCCCGAGCGTAGCGATCACCCGGTCCCAGATGGCACGGGCCGCCGCCGTCGAGACCTGCTGCCCGGTGACGATGGCAGCGAGCCCCGAAAAACCGGCTTCGCGCTGGCGCAGGGGCGGCACGCCGCACAAGGTGACGAGGCGTGCCATCGCCTCGTCACGCGCGCCCAGCCGTTCGCAGGCCTCGGCGAGGTCGCGCTGGGTTTTGAAATGCGTGATGGGTGTCGTCATGGCCCGTCTTGCTTCTTGCCCACGCGCATACCCTGCCGCGCCCGCTCATGCTAGGACGAAGCACCCGGCCCATCTGCCAACAACGCATGTGCCATGCCACCGGTTTTCCGTTTCGCGCCCAGCCCCACCGGGGGCCTGCATATCGGCCACGCTTATTCCGCGCTGCTGAACGAAAAGCTGGCTCGCGAGGCCGGCGGGCGCCTGCTGCTGCGCGTCGAGGACACCGACACGACGCGCTGCCGACCGGAATTCGTGGATGCGATCTGCACCGATCTTGACTGGCTCGGTATCCGCTTCAATGGCGAGACGCGGCGACAGTCGGAGCATTTCGAAACCTACGAACAGGCGGCAGGCCGCCTGCGCGAAAAGGGGCTGCTCTATCCCTGCTTTGCCTCCCGCTCGCAGATCGCCGAGTCCGTCGCCGCCCGCCAGGCGGCGGGCGAAGGTTGGCCGCGCGACCCGGACGGCTCGCCGATCTACCCCGGCCTCTGGCGCAATGCCCCGCCGGACGTGGTCGCTGCGCGGATCGCTGCCGGCGAACCGCACGCATGGCGCATCGACATTGCGCGCGCGCTTGACGGTATCGCGGCTGACGACCTTGCCTTCGAGGAATATCCCGACGCCGACGCGCGCGAGACGACGCGCGTCACGCGCGACCCGGCCGTGTGGGGCGACTTCGTCATCGTGCGCAAGGATGCGCCCGCGAGCTTTCACCTTGCCGGCGTGGTCGACGAGGCCTTGCAGGGCGTGACTGACGTGGTGCGCGGCTCCGACCTGCAACAGGCGACCGGGCTTCACCGCCTGCTGCAACATCATCTCGAATTCAAGCCGCCGCGCTACCGCCACCACGCGTTGCTGACCAGCGAGGACGGCGAGAAGCTGTCGAAATCGCGCGGCAGCCAGACGCTTGCCGCCTTGCGCGAAAGCGGGCACACCGCGCAAGACATTCGCACGCAGCTCGGCTTCTGGAACGCTCGTCTTTGAGTGCTATGTCTGGGCTGACTTCGATGAAGAACTCCAACCTTCAGGAAAGGCCAACATGGAACCGTCCTTCTGGCATGAGCGGTGGCAGGAAAACCGGATTTCCTTCCACCTGCCCGAACCCAACGACCTGCTGACCGGCCATTTCGATGCGCTGGGTCTGGAGCACGATTCCCGCGTCTTCGTGCCGCTGTGCGGCAAGTCGCACGACCTGGGTTGGCTCCTCGACCAGAGCCACCGTGTGGTCGGCATCGAGTTGAGCGAGATCGCCGTGCGGGACGCCTTCAAGTCGCTCGGCCTCGACCCCGACGTTCAGGATATCGGCGACCTGACCTATTTCCGCGACGGGCCGCTGGAGATTTTCGCAGGTGATATCTTCAAGATGACGATGGACGATCTTGGCGAGGTTGATGCGATCTACGACCGCGCAGCCCTCGTCGCGCTGCCGCCGGAGATGCGCACCGACTACGCCCGCGCGATGGTCACGCTCACCGGCGCGGCCCGCCAGCTGCTCGTCTCCTTCGACTACGACCAGTCGACCATGGACGGCCCGCCCTTTTCGGTCCCGCGCGCCGAGATCGAGAGCCTCTATTCCGGACACTACGATATCAACCTGCTCGAAAGCATCGACATTTCCGGCAAGCTCGCTGAGCGGTGTTCGGGCAAGGAAGAAGCCTGGTTGCTGACGCGCAGCTGAGGGTCGCGCGCCTCAGTGCGCCAGCAGGAAGGCGAGCCAGAGCGAGACGGTAATCACCGCAAGCCCGGTGACGAGACTGACGCCTGCCGAGGCGATGGGAATCGCCTTCGGGTAGGGCAGCGCGATCAGGTAGGCGTTCATGCCCGTCGGGCAGGCCGCGACCAGCACAACCACGTTGGCCCACATCGTCGGCATGTCGAAGACCCAGTGGCTGAGCGCGTAGGCAATCGCCGGGTGGATCACCAGCTTGCCGAACGCCACCATGAACAGCGCGCCCGACAGCTTGCCTAGGCCGGTGCGACGCACCGCGAGCCCCATCGCCACCAGCGCGCAGGGCACGGCGGATTCGGCAATCCAGCTGATCATTCGGTTCGGGATGTCCGGCAGCGTCCAGCCCATCAGGTTCACCGTCAGGCCGAGCGCCAGCCCGAGCAGGATCGGATGCCGCAACAGCCCGGCGAACGTCTTCAACATGGCAGCGCCCTTGCTGCCCGCCCCCTCGCCCTCGATCATCACGGTGGCCAGCAGGGCGGCGAAGGGCAGATGGATCGACACCAGCAGGAAGAGCGGGATCAGCCCTTCTTCGCCGTATGCGGAATCGATCAGCGGAATGCCGATCAGCATCATGTTGGAAAACGCCGCCGTGAACCCGCCGATGACGGCGATGGCCCGCTCGTGTCCCATCAGCTTCAGCGAGAACTGGACGACGGCCCAGGCCGAATACATGGCGACGAAATACGCGATCCACAGTTCCCAGTCCGGCTGCGACGGCAGGTCGGCCTTGGACACGGCATTGAAGATCAGCAGGGGCAGCGCAAAACGATGCAGATAGTTCTCAAGCCCGCGCCCCGTGCCTTCCGGGAAGAACCCCAATTGCCCGAGCACGAACCCGACCCCGACGAGGCCGAAGACGGGCAGGACAATCGAGACGACGGTTTCAAGCAACGCAATAGGTCCGGACAGGCGCGTGAGTGAGTGTCCCTGATTAAAGCGGATTGCCGCGCTTGGCGAGGGCGGAAGCGCGCACAGCGCCCATGCGCGGATTCACGTCTTCTTCAGGTTAAAACCGCGAAAGCATGTTTGTTCACGGCACTTTAGGACGCCTCCCGCATTGTCGTTCTCAACAAACAGGGAGGCGACGCCTCTGCACCGGTGCCAAGCCGGGCGGGGGCGTTTCCATTTTCAGGGTGGCGTTTTCTTGTGCGCCCTGAGCGCAAAACGCCCCACCGCTTTCTCTCACGCCTCTTCCAGTCGCCGATCCGCCAGCCAAAGCCATGCCGCGCAGTTGCACAGCCATCATGCTGCTGCCCGCGCATTCTCACCTTCTCTTCCAGCCCGCAAACCAGCAGCTATTCCTGCCCACAGGTCAGCACGACTCCCCTTGCGGCAAGCACCCGCCTTGTGGTATTTGCATTCTGAATTCAGAGTTCAGAGGCGATGCAACAGATCACGCCCCTTCCAAGCCTTGGCGACCGCGTCTACACCGCGCTGCTGGACCAGATCTGTTCCGGCGCGCTGCCGGCCGGGACGCATCTGGTGCAGGAACAGCTTGCCGCGCGCCTTGGCGTGTCGCGCCAGCCGGTCCAGCAGGCCATGGCGCTGCTCAAGGCCCACGGAATCGTTCAGGAACAGCCCGGTCGCGGCCTTGCCGTCGCGCCGCTCGACCTCGACGAGATGCGTCACCGCTACGACATTCGCGCCAGCCTCGATGAACTCGCCGCCCGTCTTGCCGCCAGGCGCGTTGCCGCCTCACCTGCGCTTGCCACGCAAATCCGCAAGCAGGGGGAGGCAATCCTCGATAGCGGCCGCAAGGCCGTCGCCGACGACGATCTCGGCGCGATGATCGACCACGACGTCGCCTTCCACGAATTCCTCTACGAAATTTCCGGAAATCCGCTGCTGGGTACGACCGCCGACCTGCACTGGCACTACCTGCGCCGGGTGATGGGCGAGGTGCTGCGCTACGCCGCCCCCGGCCCTGCCATCTGGCAGCAGCACGAAGGTATCCTCGACGCCATCCTCAAGGGCGACAACAAGGTGGCAGGCGACCGCGCCCGTGCCCATGTCGACAACGCGGCCTCGCGCCTGTCCGGCGCATTTGCTTCGCGTCAGGCGCGCGCATCATGAAGGACCTGCTGAACCTCGGCGAAATGTTGAGCGTCCATGCGCGCCTGCGCCCTCAGAAGACCGGCGCGCGCGACCTCGAACGTTCCATGACATTCGCCCAGTGGAATGCCCGCGCCTGCAAGCTGGCAAACGCCTTCGCCGGGCTTGGCCTGAAGAAGGGCGAGCGCATCGCGGTGCTTGCCTACAACTGCGTCGAGTGGGCGGAAATCTACGCCGCGGCTGCCAAGGCCGGCATGGTCATCGTGCCGGTCAACTTCCGGCTGCTTCCCGCAGAAGCCGCCTATGTCATCACCGATTCCGGCGCCAGCGCCGTCATCGCGCAGGACGGCCTGCACGAGGTGATCGACACCAGCCGCGACGATCTCGAGATCTCATCCGACCGCTTCATCCATTTCGGCGGCACAACGCCCGCCGGCTGGCGCGCCTTCGAGGACCTGATGGACGAGGCCCGCGACAGCGAGCCGGGCATCGCGGTCGACCCCACCGACCCGTGGACGCTGATGTACACCTCCGGCACCACCGGCAAGCCGAAGGGCGTCGTGCGCAACCACCGCGCCGGTGCGCGGCTTTCCATGCTGACGGATATCGAACTGTCTCTGACGGCCAATGACGACGCGCTTCTCGTCATGCCCATGTGCCACGCCAACTCGCTCTATTTCTTCGGCGCGTTCAGCTACATGGGCGCGACGACGACGATCTATTCGCGCAAGAGCTTCGACCCCGGCCACGCGCTGGAAACCCTCGGCTCCATCGGCTCGACCTTCACCTCGCTGGTGCCGACCCATTACATCATGATGCTGGCGCAGGCGGCCTCCGCCAAGCGGGTGCCGAACCTCGACCGCGTCACCAAGCTGATGATCTCGTCTGCACCGGCGCGCGCCGACACCAAGCGCGAGGTGATGGAGGTCTTCCGCAATTCCGGGCTTTACGAACTCTATGGTTCGAGCGAGGCCGGCTGGGTGACGATGCTGCACCCCGACGAGCAGTTCGACCATCTCGGCACCGTGGGCCGCGAATGCGTCGGCTCCGCCCCGATCCGCCTGCTGGACGAGGACGGCAACGAGGTGCCCGACGGCGAACCCGGCGAGCTCTATTCCTGCAACGCCTACACCTTCGACCGCTACTGGAACTTGCCGGACAAGACGGCGGAGGCCTTCCGCGGCGACTACTGCACCGTGGGCGACATGGCGCTGCGGGACGAGCAGGGCTTTATCCGGCTCATCGACCGCAAGAAGAACATGATCATCACCGGCGGGGAGAACGTGTACCCCTCGGAAGTTGAGACCACGCTCGGCGCGCACAACCAGGTGCGCGACGTCGCCGTGATCGGCGTGCCCGACGAGAAGTGGGGCGAGCGCGTTCACGCCGTCGTCATCCTGCATGACGGCGCGACCCTGACCGAAGACCAACTGACCGAGTGGTGCCGCGACAAGGTCGCCGGCTACAAGCGCCCGCGCTCGGTCTCCTTCATCACCGAGGACGAGATGCCGCGCACCGCGACCGGCAAGATCCTCCACCGCGAACTCAGAAACCGCTTCGCCGACTGACGCGGCCCTGGCCGCGTGTGCCCGCGTACACAAACAAGAGGAAACCCCCAATGCAGACCATCGACCTGAACAACGATCCGAAGGCCTGCGCGGCCCGCATCGCGGAGTTCCTGAAAGCGCGCGGCGTCGACCGCGTCTTCGGCCTGCAGGGCGGCCACATCCAGCCGATCTGGGACAACCTCGGCAAGCATGGCATCCGCATCGTTGACGTGCGCGACGAGGGTGCCGCTGTCCACATGGCCCACGCCCATGCCGAACTGACCGGCGAACTGGGTGTCTGCATGGTCACCGCCGGTCCCGGCGTCACCAACTGCGTCACGGCGATGGCCAATGCCAGCCTCGCGCGCATGCCGGTGCTGCTTATCGGCGGCTGCACCTCCCGCCCGCAGGCCAACATGGGCCCGCTGCAGGACATTCCCCACGTCGATATTCTTAAGCCCGTCTGCCGCCAGGCGCGCACCGCGCGCGTCGCCGACCAGGTGCTGCGCGAACTCGATGAGGCCGTCTCCAAGGCCTTCGGCGACATGGGCGAACCCGGCCCGGTCTATATCGAGATCCCGACCGACGTCCTGCGCACCCACGTGGCGGATGAACTGGTCCTCGACGACTGGATGCGCCCCAAGCCGCAGCGGCAGATCGCGCCCGAACCCGAAGCGGTGCAGGCGGCAGCAGACGCCATCTGGTCGGCCAAGCGCCCGCTGGTGATGACCGGGCGCGGCGCCAAGGGCGCGGCCAAGGAACTGGTGCAGCTGCTGGATGCCTCCGGCGCGCTCTATCTCGACACGCAGGAAAGCCGTGGCCTCGTCCCGGCAGACCACCCTGCCTTTGTCGGCGCGGTGCGCGGCGCGGCCATGAACCAGGCCGACCTTGTTCTCGTCATTGGCCGCAAGCTCGACTACCAGATGGGCTACGGCTCCCCGGCGGTCTTCCCCGGCGCACGCTTCATCCGCATCGCCGACAATGCCGGCGAGCTTATCGACAACCGTCGCGGCGACCCGGAGATGCTCGCAACGCCGGCGATCGCGCTGAAGGCCATTGTGGAAGCCGCCGGCAACCGCGAACCCTCCGTCGACCGGGAATGGTCCAACGGCCTGCGCGCCAAGCACGAGGAGCGCAGCGGACCGAAGGACGTCCCGCAGACCGGCGATGACGGCGCGATCCACCCGGCGGCTATCTTTGCTGCCATCAAGGAAAAGGCCGATCCGGACTTCATCGCCATTGCAGATGGTGGCGACCTGCTGAGCTTTGCCCGCGTCGGGCTGGAAGCGAAGACCTACATGGATGCCGGTGCCTTCGGCTGCCTCGGCGTTGGCGTGCCCTATGCGGTGGCAGCGTCCCTCGCCTACCCGGACAAGCAGGTCATCACCGTCACCGGCGACGGCGCTTTCGGCATCAATGCCATGGAAATCGACACCGCCGTGCGCCACGGCGCCAAGTGCGTCTTCATCGTCTCCAACAACGCAGCGTGGAACATCGAGCGTTTCGACCAGGAGACGAACTACGGCGGCCGCGTCGTCGGCACCACGCTGCGCCATTCCGACTATGCCGGGATGGCGAAGGCGCTCGGCGCGCACGGCGAGCGGGTCGAAGACCCCGCAGACTTGCCGGCGGCCATCGAACGCGCGCTGGCCAACGCCCCGGCGCTGGTCGATGTGGTCACCTCCCAGCGAGCGGTCTCGTCCGACGCCCAGAAGGGCCTCGGCTTCGTGCCGGATTACCAGGCGCTGACGGCGTGGGATGACGCGGAGCGCAAGCGGCGGGGTGAAATCTGATCGGAACGGATTCGGTTCAAGGGGCATTCATCCCCATGTGACAATTGCCAGGCACGGCAATTGGATGTAGGTCAGGTGCCCCATGAACACGTCCCACTCTTCCGACAATTCGCTCCAGCGTTCGCCGCTGGATAAAATCGAGTCCGCCGTCCGTGGCGTCTGGAAAGGCGGCATCCGCGCGCTCTACCGGTTCTGGGCCGGGAAGTACGAGACAACGATGATCTCGCGCTTCGGTTACCAGGCACCGGAGTTCATCGCCCGCGCTCTGGCCCCGCTGATGCGGGAAGGCACCGCCCGCGTGCTGGATGTCGGCTGCGGCACCGGCCTCACGGCGCTGGCCCTGCTGGAACACCGCAAGGACACCATCGACGGCATCGATTTCTCGCCGGAGATGCTGGATAAGGCACGCGAGCGCGGCATCTATGCCGACCTGCACACCGCCGACGTGACCAAGCCGCTGCCGATCCCGAACGGGACCTATGACGCGGCGATCTCGTCGGGCCTGTTCACACACGGCCACGTCGGCGCGGAAGCCATTCCGCATGTCCTGAAGGCGATCAAGGCCGGCGGTCTGTTCGGCTTCACGGTCTACTGGAAGGTCTGGGAACGCGCCGGTTTTGCCGCGATGCTGGAAAACCTCGAAAAGGCCGGCACCATCGAGATTCTCGTCAACGAGCAGGAATCTCACATGCGCGCCATCGAGCACCAGAAGATCCACACCGTCGTGGTCCGCCACAACGGCTAGGCGCGGTTCTTCGTTGGACGAGAATTCGAAGGCGGCCTGTCCTCAGGCCGCCTTTTCGCTTCCCGCTTCGACGATGCGCACGATGTCGGCCATGATCGCGTTGAGCTGGAAATCCTTCGGCGTGTAGACCGCCGCGACCCCCATTGCCTTCAGCGCCTTCTCGTCCTCCGCGGGGATGATCCCGCCAACGACCACCGGCACGTCGTCGATTCCGGAGGCGCGCATGCGCTCCATCACGTCGCGCACCAGTGGCACGTGACTGCCCGACAGGATCGACAGGCCGACAACGTGGACGCTTTCCTCCAGCGCCGCGTTGACGATTTCGGCCGGCGTCAGGCGGATGCCCTCGTAGACGACCTCCATGCCGGCATCGCGGGCGCGCACAGCAATCTGCTCCGCGCCGTTCGAATGCCCGTCAAGACCCGGCTTTCCGACGAGGATCTTGATGCGACGACCGATCTTGCCCGACACCGCGTCGACCGAGGCCTGTACCTCGTCGAGACCATCGGTATCGGCGCGCGCCGAACGCCCCACGCCGGTTGGCGCGCGGTACTGGCCATAGACCTCGCGCAGCGTCTCGCCCCACTCGCCCGTTGTCACGCCGGCCTTGGCGCACGCAATCGACGGCTCCATCACGTTGCGCCCCTCCTGCGCGGCAGAGCGCAACTCGGCCAGCGCGGACTGGACCGCCTCGTTGTCCCGGTCAGCGCGCCACGCGTTGAGCCGCTCGATCTGCTCGCGCTCGACATGCTCCGGCACGGTCTGGATGGTGCCCTCGCCGGTCGCCAGAGGTGACGGTTCGCTGTCGGTATAGGCATTCACGCCGATGACCTTGAGCTCACCGCGCTCGATGGATTCAAGCCGGCGCGTGTTGGATTCAACGAGCGCCCGTTTCATGTAGCTGTTGTCAATGGCCGCCAGCGCCCCGCCCATGTCGTCGATGCGGGCAAGCTCGGCGCGCGCTTCTTCCTTCAGCGCTTCCACCTTGCGGTTCATCTCGGTGGAGCCTGCGAAGATGTCGCCATATTCCAGCAGGTCGGTTTCGTAGGCGACGATCTGCTGCATGCGCAGCGACCATTGCTGGTCCCACGGTCGCGGCAGCCCGAGTGCCTCGTTCCAGGCCGGAAGCTGCACCGCGCGGGCGCGCGCATCCTTCGACAGCACCACGCCGAGCATTTCGATCAGGATGCGGTAGACGTTGTTTTCCGGCTGCTGCTCGGTCAGCCCCAGCGAGTTCACCTGCACCCCGTAGCGGAAGCGTCGGAACTTCGGGTCCTCGACGCCGTAGCGCGATTGCGTGATCTCGTCCCACATGTCGACGAAGGCCCGCATCTTCGCAATCTCGGTGATGAAGCGGATGCCGGAATTGACGAAGAACGAGATGCGCCCGACCACGGTGGGGAAATCTTCATCCGGCACGCCGCCCCCGGCCTTCACCGCATCGAGGATCGCGATGGCATTGGCCAGCGCGAAGGCCAGCTCCTGCACCGGCGTCGCGCCCGCTTCCTGCAGGTGGTAGGAGCACACGTTCATCGGGTTCCACCTGGGCAATTCCCGGTAGGTCCAGCCGATCGTGTCCGTCGTCAGCTTCATCGAGGGCACCGGCGGGAAGACGTAAGTCCCGCGCGACAGGTACTCCTTGATGATGTCGTTCTGGGTCGTGCCCGAGAGCGCCTTGCGGTCGGCGCCCTGCTCGTCGGCGGTCGCCACATAGAGCGCCAGCAGCCACGCTGCCGTCGCGTTGATCGTCATCGAGGTGTTCATGGTGTCGAGCGGGATGCCGTCGAACAGCGCCCGCATGTCGCCGATATGGGAAATCGGCACGCCGACCTTGCCGACTTCGCCACGCGCCAGCGGTGAATCGGAATCGTAGCCGGTCTGTGTCGGCAGGTCGAAGGCGACAGACAGCCCGGTCTGCCCGCGGGCGAGATTGGCCCGGTAGAGCGCGTTGGAATCCCTGGCCGTGGAGTGCCCCGCATAGGTGCGGAAGATCCACGGCTTGTCCCGCGTCGTCTGGTCGTTGCTCATCTGATGTCCCGCAGCATGTCCGAAATTCCCCTTATCAAGACGAATTCCGCGCTGCAGCGCAACATCAACGATGGTTCAGGCTTACTGTTGCGGAGGGCGAACCAGTTGCGGCGCATGACGCCGGATGGCGGCTTCGATGGAATCCACCGTCCCCTCGTTGCCCGCGATGATGACCGGGTAGCCGGGCATGTTGAGGAGTTTGCCGAGCCATTCCTGGAACTTCAGCGCGAAGATCGGGTCCACCACCGTGGTGCTGTCTTCCTTCAGGATCACCGCAAGTGACCGCTGCCGGTACCAGTAATAGGGAATGGCAAGAATCTGGTCCCACGGGATCGGCTCGCGCGTCAGCCGCCGGTCGAGGAACCCCGCCTCGCTGACTTCGATCGTCGGCTCGCTTGATGACAGGCGGAACCGGATGTCCGACAGGAAGGCAAACGACGTTGCCATGAGAAATCCGGCTGTCGCGAGCACGAAGGTGCCGAAGATGGCATCCTGCGAGAGAACCATCGCTCCGAACCCGACGCCGCCGATCGCCACGACGAGTTCCACAAGCCAGAACAGCCCGGTCACTCTCAGCCGGGATGGAATGTCACGAAATGCCACGGAAGCGTTCCTGCCCATCGTTTTTATCTTTGTCTGCCTTCCTTAGCAGACAAGATACGGTTCAAGGCAAGAGCTTGTTTTTGAGCGAAGCCAGGATGATGAACATCGTGAACGCGCCGGCGATAGCGGTGAGAATGACCGGCAAACCCTCGTCCCAGAAATAAAAGCCCGCCTTTTCGGCAGCAAAAAGCCCGCTCAAGCCGCCAATTTCCAGAACCATCACATTGAGGAAAATTCCGAACCCCCAGTGTTCCAGCGCCCAGTCGAGCGCATATCCGCTGACCATGGCGAGGGCGGCGAGGAGGACGAAATACTGGGTCGGGGTTTCATCGAGAAAGACGAGATCGAGATACGGCACGGTCGTTTCCGGTGCTGGTCAACGTGCCGCAAGCCTAGCGCACAGCGATTGCGGAACAGTAAAGCCGAACCTCTAAGCAGCCGCCGACCCGTTTCACAAGCCGTGCCCAGATCAAGAGCCGATGCCGGATTCTTACGCAGCGTATCATTCGCATTAACGTCATATTTTACATTTTTGCCGCAATTAGAGGCATTCGACACCCAAGGAACCCGAGGTCAGAATGCTAGGGAAAAAGTTCTGTGCTGTGGCGGCGATCAGCTTGTCCGCATTTCTTGGCTGCTCGACTGCTTTTGCGCAGTCGCCCCAGCCGAACCCCGAAAAGGTCATTTCCAAGGACTTGATCGAGTCCGTACGCAGCTGGATCGACACGGACGTCGTGCGCGAATCCATCGTTGCGCAGAACCGGCGATATGCCGCGATCTCGCAGGACGAGGTCGATGCGCTGGACAAGCAGTGGCGCGCCGAGCGCGAGGCGGACGACAAGCCGCTGATCGCAGCCACGCTGTCGAACCCGCTGTCGGTCTATCTGAACCGCGTTCAGGGCCGTTCGCTGGGCATGTTCTTCGAGATCATCGTCATGGACGACAAGGGCCTGAACGTTGGCCAGTCCGCCGTGACCGGCGACTTCTGGCAGGGCGACGAAGCCAAGTTCCAGAAGACCTTCCCCGAAGGTGGCATGGAAGCCTTCATCGACGAGGCGGAATGGGACGAGGAATTCAAGATCTGGCGCGCCCAGCTCAACATCCCCGTCTATGACAAGTCCGGCTCCAAGAAGATCGGCGCCGCCACTGTCGAGATCAACCTGACCGAAGCGCAGCGTCGCTTCGGCTCGCAGCCGCAGGATGCCTTCTGATGCTTCGCAACATGTCAGTCACCCTGAAGGGTATTCTCGCTTTTGCGACCCTTGCCGCGATTTCCATCGTGGCCAACGCAATCGTCTTCTTCGCCTCCACCCAGGTTGCGAACGAGACAGCACACAACAACGCACTGGGCGCCACCACGCAGTCGGCAACCAATGCGGAACTCTCCGTCCTGCAGCAGATCAGCGACATGAAGAGCTTCCTGCTCACCGGTGACCGCACCTGGGTCGCCGGCATGGACCAGCAGCAGGAAAAGACGGCCGAGCTGTTCAACAAGCTTCGTGAAGATGCAGCGGTCAGCGAGACGCCGATCGAGCAGATCAACGTGATCGAAGCCGACTGGCAGACCTGGTCGAAGGATTTCGCGGATCGCCAGATCATGCTGATGCGTGACCCGCAGACCGTCGACATGGCCCGCGTCATCGAGGTCGGCGGCGAAGGCACCGCGATTGCCAACCGCATCGTCGACCAGTTCAAGGCCCTGCACGACCAGCTTGCCAACGCGCAGGCCGGCGTTGCTGCCGACCAGCAGTCCCAGCTGACCTTCATGAAGTGGGTCACCATGGTCGCGACCGTCGCCATCGTCGGTTTCGCCGCCCTGCTCGGCCTGCTGAACAACATTCTCGTCTCGCGTCCGATCTCGCAGATCGCCCGCAACGCCCACCAGATCGCCGAGGGCGACCTGGAGACCGAGGTGTTCGGCATCGGTCGTCGCGACGAGGTTGGCGAAATGGCCGGCTCCATCGCAGTGTTCCAGGAGAATGCCCGCGAGAAGCTGCGCCTCGAGCGCGAGCAGGCAAAGGTCGACGCCGACCGCGAGGCGGAAAAGGCCGCGATGATGGCCGAACTGGCGAATTCCTTCGAGGCATCCGTCGGCTCCATCATCCAGCAGGTCTCCAGCGCCGCAACCGAGCTGGAAGCTGCTTCGCAGTCCATGGCCGGTACCGCCGAGGGCCTCACCGACCAGGCAAACTCCGTTGCCACGGCCTCTGAACGCGCCACCGACAACGCCCAGTCCGTTGCCAGTGCCGCCGAGGAGATGTCGAGCTCCGTTCAGGAGATCGGCCGCCAGGCAGAGGAAAGCGCCAACAAGGCCGACCTCGCAGCCCGCGAAGCCGACCAGACGGTCGAGAAGGTCAACGCGCTGTCCGAAGCCGCCGAGCGCATCGGCGCCATCGTCGGCCTCATTCAGGACATCGCCGAGCAGACCAACCTGCTGGCCCTGAACGCCACCATCGAGGCCGCACGTGCCGGTGAAGCCGGCAAGGGCTTCGCGGTCGTCGCCGCCGAGGTGAAGAACCTCGCGTCCCAGACCGCCAAGGCGACTGTCGAGATTTCCGAGCAGATCTCGGCGATCCAGTCGGCGACCGACACCTCCACGTCGGCCATCCAGACCGTCGCCGGCACGATCAAGGACCTGAACACGATTGCCGCACAGATCGCGGTCGCGGTGGACGAGCAGTCCCAGGCGACGAACGAGATCTCCAGCAGCATTCAGGTCGCTGCCGCCAGCACGCAGGAAGTCACCGGCAACATCGTCCTGGTGACCGAGGCCGCAGCCCAGTCCGGTGCAGCAGCCAACCAGGTGCTGTCTGCCTCCGGCGAGCTGTCGCGCCAGTCCGAGATGCTCTCCGCGCAGGTGCAGAGCTTCTTGGAGCGCGTTCGCGCTGCCTGATCCGACGTATCAACGTCCACGACGAGAAAACCCGGCGTTCGCGCCGGGTTTTTTGTTTGCACTGCACAATGAAGGTTGCCATGCTTCGACGAAGGCCGATTAAGCCTTCGTAGCATAGCGCGGCGAACGGAATTTCCGATAATCGCCGCCAATGCCCGGCCGCAAGAGCCAGATCCCTTCTTTCCAGTGGAGCCGTGACCATGTCCACAGCCGCCGCCGTTCAGGACGACAAGCCGACCGCCGAACGCAAGGACCTCTACGAACTGGGGGAAATCCCGCCGCTCGGCCACGTGCCGAAGAACATGTACGCCTGGGCGATCCGCCGCGAGCGCCACGGCCCGCCGGCTGATGCCATGCAGGTCGAGGTGCTGCCCACCTGGGAACTCGACAGCCATGAAGTGCTGGTTCTCGTGATGGCCGCCGGCGTCAACTACAACGGCATCTGGGCCTCGCTCGGCGAGCCGGTTTCCGTCTTCGACGTGCACAAGGTGCCCTATCATATCGCCGGCTCCGATGCCTCCGGCATCGTGTGGGCCGTCGGCTCCAAGGTGAAGCGCTGGAAGGTCGGCGACGAGGTCGTCATCCACTGCAACCAGGATGACGGCGACGACGAGGAGTGCAACGGCGGCGACCCGATGTTCTCCTCCACACAGCGCATCTGGGGTTACGAGACGCCGGACGGCTCGTTCTCGCAGTTCTGCCGCGTGCAGGCCCAGCAGCTGATGCCCAAGCCGCCGCACCTCTCCTGGGAAGAAGCCGCCTGCTACACGCTGACGCTGGCCACCGCCTACCGGATGCTGTTCGGCCACGCGCCGCACCACCTCAAGCCCGGCGACAACGTCCTCATCTGGGGCGCATCCGGCGGTCTGGGTGTCTTCGGCGTGCAGCTGTGCGCCGCGGCCGGTGCCAACGCGATCGGCGTCATCTCGGATGAAGACAAGCGCGACTACGTGATGAGCCTTGGTGCGCGCGGCGTCATCAACCGCAAGGACTTCAATTGCTGGGGCCAGATGCCCAAGGTCAACACCCCCGAATATGCCGACTGGCTGAAGGAGTCGCGCAAGTTCGGCAAGGCGATCTGGGACATCACCGGCAAGGGCAACGACGTCGATCTCGTCTTCGAGCATCCCGGCGAAGCGACCTTCCCGGTCTCCTGCCTCGTAGTGAAGCGCGGCGGCATGGTCGTCTTCTGCGCCGGCACCACCGGCTTCAACATCACCTTCGACGCCCGCTACGTGTGGATGCGCCAGAAGCGCATTCAGGGCTCGCACTTCGCCCACCTCAAGCAGGCGAGCGAGGCCAACCAGTTCGTCATCGACCGGCGCGTCGACCCGTGCATGTCGGAAGTCTTCCCCTGGGACCAGATCCCCAAGGCTCACACCATGATGTGGAAGAACCAGCATGCGCCCGGCAACATGGCGGTTCTGGTGAGCGCGCCGGTGACCGGCCTGAAGACCCTCGACGACGTGATCGAGGCAAGCCAGGGCTGAGCTTTTCCAGCCCCCCGATTGACGTAACGGCGTTAACCACAAACACGCTTGGCCGGACCGCGCGCCTTGGCGCGGCTGGCCACCTTGGCTAAGGTAAACGGAAGGTTAACCCGATAGCGCGGTTTTTGCGGTATCGGCCCCCGCTTCCGTCCGTTCTCGTGTCCATTGCAGCCATGCAATCACCCTGACGACGGCCTTGCGGGGTCGTCGTCGGGCAAGGGAACCTTATGTTCCCGGTTCCAAGGCCCGGTGCGCTGGAGGGCAACCCCCGCAAGGCTGCGGCGTTGCGTATTGGCGTACCGCGAACACGAGGAGACGCGGATCATGAGCGAACTGATTGACCAGCTGCGCAATCTGAGGGCTGCAGCCTATCGCAAACTCACGCAGAATTCGGACTTCAAGGTCCTGATGGAACTGGACCAGATGCTCGCGCGTCTCGATCCCGGCGACACGCCGATGGCGCCGCCCGAAACCCCGGAAGCCGGCAGCCCCGAAAAGGACGACGAGTCCGACGACGACACCGAAGCTGCACCTCCCGAGCCGGACGCAGAGCCACCGCCAATAGCCGCGACAGCCGGTGGCGCGGCGACGACCCTCTCCCGGGCCGACGAGAGCGTGCCCGAGGCGACCCATGCACCTGACGTCACCGCCGAAGCGGATGATGACGGCGCTGCGAGCGATGACGCCGAAGAGGACGACACGTCCGGCGCGGATGTCTTCGCGGCGCAGGCTGGCGACGATCCGGCAGCGACTTCGCAGGCCATGGCCGACGAGGAGTCCGAGGTTGTGGACGTTGAGTCCCTGCCCGACGTCTCCGGTGACGTGCTGGCCGTCAATGTCGAGGACACCGACGAGACGCAGGAGATTGGCGACGACGTGCTGATCGGCGCGGAAGGCGACCTCGCCGATACCGCCTCGCAGGAAACCGCCAAGCCTGCCGCGACGTCTGCCGCATCCGACCTGATCCCCGATGAGGAACTCGACGGGGATACCGATGCGGCGACCGATGCCGACGGCAGCGACACCGATCAGGATGCCGATGTTTTCGGCTCCGAGGAATCGGCGGCGGCCGCCGTGGCCGCGGCCCTGTCGATCACCGGCGAGGAACAAGGTTCCGCGCCGCGCCCGAACCATGCCCGCGAGGCGGCCAAGCCCGCACCGGCTCCGGAACCCGCCCCGGTCGCTCTGGCACCGGAAGAGGACTACGACGCGGCCGCACCGTCCGGCGAAACCGAGTCCAGCGACGCGGCCTACGAATCCGCGCTCAACCGGCTCAATGCGCTGATCGAGCGGGCCTCCCATCGCCTCAAGCGCGATGAAAACGAGCCCAACGGCGCCTCTGCCCTCTAGTCCGGCAAATGTCGGAATGACGTTGAAAAGGGCGTGCCCGCAAGCGGGCGCGCCCTTTCCTTTTGCAGACCTGTCATGCGCAGCGTTCCGGCAGGCTTCGTGCTAAGGCGGGTGATGCGCAAGGACCCGCCAGCCATCGCCGAACCCTCCACCACAGCCGCCCCGCCCGCGGCGCTCGGCCTGCTGTTCATCCTGATCTGGTCGACAGGATTCATCGTGGCGCGCGCGCAGGCCCCCTTCGGCGAGCCGCTGACCTTTGTCGCGCTGCGCTTCGCGCTGGCTGCGCTCTTCTTCGCGATCATCGTCATCGTCACCGGGCGCAGCATGGCGGTTGGCAGGCGGGCTGCCGCCAACAATCTCGTCGCCGGTGCCCTGCTCCACGGCGTCTATCTCGGCTCGGTGTTCTCGGCGATCAACATCGGCATGCCGGTGGGCGTCGCATCCCTCATCCAGTCCACCGCGCCGATCTTCACCGCCGTGCTGGCCGGACCGCTGCTGGGCGAACGGGTGGTCCCGCGCCAGTGGCTCGGCCTGTGCATCAGCCTCGCGGGCGTCGCGCTGACGCTCTCGCCCAAGCTTGGCGAGACCGGCTTCACGCTGCTGCCCATCGCAATTTCGCTGTTCGGGCTGACCGGGCTCGTCTTTGGCGGCTTCTACCAGCGGCTCTACGTCTCCAAGGTCGATCTGCAGGTCGCCAACGTCTACCAGTATGTCGGCGGCACGCTCATCGTCCTGCCGGTGATGTTTGCCTTCGAGACCGTGCGGCTCGTCACCCACCCGGTCTATCTCGCGGCCATGGGCTGGGCCGTCATCGTGCTCTCGGTGGGCGCGTTCTCGCTCTACATCCACTTCCTGCGGCGCGGGGCCGTCACCAAGGCGGCATCGCTGATGTTCCTGGTTCCGGCCATCGCATCGCTTCAGGCGTGGCTGATCTTCGGCGAAACGCTCACCCCGCTGCAGATCACCGGCGGGCTGGTGACGCTTGCGGGCCTCGCGGTCGCCCAGCGCGCCTGACCGGTCAAAACCTGCACAAAAAGGCGCATTGCGCACTGCACAATAAGCGCTAGAGTCGTCTCCAATCAGGATTGGAGCAGACCATGAGCCTTGCCGAAAACACCGATTTCACCGCCGCGACCCCGGACCTCATCAAGGCAGCCGCCGATGCTGCGCATGATCTCGTCGCCGCCGCGAAGGTGAGCGTGCGCGCCATGGTGAGCGCGGACGGCAAGCTGTCGCCGGAGCTTCTGGAGCGCCACCAGCGCGCGACCCATGGCCTCGCCTGGTTCGCAACCTACGAAAACGCCCTGCGCCAGCTTGCCGACTACGGCGAGCGCATGTCGGGAGAAGGCCGCTTCGGCGAGACGGAAGACCTCGTGACCGGGATCGCCGCTGCCGAGTACGCGGCACAGATCGCCGGCGGCATCCCCATGAGCCAGGTAGAGATCGTGCGGCTGGAGGACTTGGGCCTCGGCGAAGCCGAGCGTGCCGCCTTCCTCACCGACGCCGTGAAGGAACTGATCGCCACCCGCAACACACCAGATACCCGCGCCGCCCTCGTCGAGCGGATGACGCAGCAGGACGGCTCCTCGACCGTTGGCGATGCCGGCGTCGACGAGATGATGGAGCAGATCCGCACCGAGATGCGCCGCTTCGGCGATCAGGAAGTCACCCCGCACGCCCACGAGTGGCACCTCGCCAATGCCTACATCCCGATGGAGATCATCGAGAAGATGTCGGAGCTTGGCGTCTTCGGGCTGACGATCCCGGAAGAATTCGGCGGGCTTGGCCTCGGCAAGGAAGCGATGTGCGTCGTCTCCGAGGAACTGTCGCGCGCCTATATCGGCGTCGGCTCGCTGGGCACCCGCTCCGAGATTGCCGCCGAACTCATCCTCGGCGGCGGCACCGATGCGCAGAAGAACGACTACCTGCCGCGCATCGCGTCCGGCGAGATCATCCCGACAGCGGTCTTCACCGAGCCGAACACCGGCTCCGACCTTGCCTCGCTCAAGACGCGCGCCGTGCGCGAGGGCGACACCTACAGGCTGACCGGCCAGAAGACCTGGATCACCCATCCGGTGCGCGCCGACCTGATGACGGTGCTGGCGCGCACCAACCCGGACGAGAAAGGCTATCGCGGCCTCTCCATGTTTCTGGCCGAAAAACCGCGCGGTGATGACGACAATCCCTTCCCCGCCGACGGCATGACCGGCGGCGAGATCGAGGTTCTCGGTTATCGCGGCATGAAGGAGTTCGACATCTCCTTCGACGGGTTCGAGGTTCCCGCCTCAAACCTGCTCGGCGAGGAAGAAGGCCAGGGCTTCAAGCAGCTGATGCAGACCTTCGAGAGCGCCCGCATCCAGACGGCGGCCCGCGCCATCGGCGTTGCGCAGGCAGCGCTGGACCTCGGCATGCGCTACGCGACCGAGCGCACCCAGTTCGGCAAGGCGATCGTCGCCTTCCCGCGCATTTCCGACAAGCTGGCCATGATGGCCGCAGAGATCATGGCGGCGCGCCAGCTGACCTACTTCTCCGCCCGCGAGAAGGACGAGGGCCGCCGCTGCGACCTCGAAGCCGGCATGGCGAAGCTGCTGGGCGCCCGCGTCGCCTGGGCCAATGCCGACAACGCGCTGCAGATCCACGGGGGCAACGGCTTTGCGCTGGAATACCCGGTGAGCCGGGTCCTGTGCGACGCACGCATCCTCAACATCTTCGAAGGTGCCGCCGAGATCCAGGCTCAGGTCATCGCCCGCCGCCTGCTGGACTGACCCTCAGCCCGCCAACTGGACCGCCATCGCACTCGCGGCGATCAGCGCGATGAGCACGATGCGCGCGCCGTTGAGCCGTTCGCCGAAGAACAGCACCCCGAGGATCGCGGCAAACGCGATGGACGTCTCGCGCAGCGCGACGATCTCGCCAAGCTTGGCCAGCCTTGTGGCGACCATCATCGCGCCGAATGTCGTCAGTGCGACGACCGCGCCGAGGAACCCGCGAATGGCGAGTGCCTTCAAGGTCGGCAGCGGCAAGCCGTTGCGCGCCCGGTAGCGCCAGCGTGCCAGTGCGAAGATCGGTGTTGAGAACATCCCCAGCACGAAGAACCACGCAACGAATGTCAGCGGGTCCTCGCCCATGCGGGTGCCCAGCGCGTCGATGTTCATGAAGACCGCCGACATGGCACCGGTCGCGACCGCAGCGATCAGCGCCGCCGTCATGCCGCGCGAGGCGGCCGCGTCGGCGCGCATGTCCCTGAGATTCACGAAGGCGAGCGAGAAGATCGCCCCCGACAGCGCAAACAGCGCGAGCCATTGCAGCAGCGTGAGGTGCTCGGAAAAGGCGACGAACGCGAGAAGCGCCGTCGCGATCGGGCCCGTGCCGCGCGCCACCGGGTAGACCAGCGTGAACGCGCCCATGGAATAGGCGCGTGCCTGCAGCAGCTCGTAGATCATGTGCGCGAGAAAGCTCCAGCTCAGCACGATCCACATCTCGTGGCTCGGCCAGGGCAGGACGAAGAGTGCGAAGGGCAGGACGATCAGGCTGTAGCAGACGTTGATCGCGCCACGGTTGATGTAGGTGTCGATGCCGCCCTTGAAGATGATGCCGAACACCGCGTGCGAGGCGGCAGACAGCAGCACCAGCACGAAGGCCAGAGTTTCCGCCGCCGGCGTGCCTTCAAAGCTGGTGATCCATGAGCTCATCGAAACCGGTCCGGTTGCGCACCGGACCTGCCCGGCGTCATACGCCGGCAAACCGCATTAGCACCGGTTTCGTCAAGCCGTCCGGCGCAAGGGGCCCATGCGCCGGAGGCGTGTCTTGGTTGAGACGCCGGCCTAGCTGGCGCGCTGGCGGGCAGCTTGCAGCGCCTTGTCGAGCGTCTCGTCACGGCCGTAGACGTCGCGGCGGAAGTGCACCGTGCCGTCCTTGTTCACCCATGCGGTGAGGTAGTTGATGTGCACGGGGATCGGCTCCTTGAGACGCACGATGCGCTCCACGCCCTTCGCCTTGATGGCGTCGATCTGCGACTTGCTCATGCCCTGCCGGCCGAGCAGCACGTCTGCCAGGTCGAACGGGTTCTGCACGCGCACGCAGCCATGCGAGAACACGCGCGAGGCTTGGCTGAACAGGCCCTTGGACGGCGTGTCGTGGATGTAGACGTTGAAGCGGTTGGGGAACATGAACTTGATCTGGCCAAGCGCATTGTTGTTGCCCGGCCGCTGCTGGAGTTGCCAGCGGAACGTCTTGGGCGTGATCGAGGCCCAGTTGATCGCGTAGGGATTCACGTCGCGCCCGTCGGACAGCAGCCGGATGTTCTGCTTGTCCAGCACGCCCGGGTCCTTTTTCAGCTTGGGCAGGTATTCCTGCGTCGCGATGGAAAAGGGCACGTTCCAGCTCGGGTTGATGACGATGTACTTCATCATCTCCGAGAAGACCGGCGTGCGGTGATACTTCTTGCCGACGACGGTCAGCGCGGTGTGGATCGTCTTTTCCCGGTCGCCCTGCAATTCCACGACCTTCAGGAACTGGTCGGCGAGATTGACGAAGACATAAAAGTCGCCGGGCTTGTCCTGCATCCAGCGGCGGCGTTCCATGTTGAGCTCGATCTGGCGAACGCGCTCGTCCACGGTGACGTTCAGTTCGGCCAGCGTGTTGGGCCCGACGGCCCCGTCGATTTCCAGCCCGTGACGTTCCTGGAAGACCTTGAGGGCCTCCATCAGCGCCCCGTTGAACGTGTCGCCACTATGGGCGCCGGGCGCGAGGAAACCGGCCACTTCCAGCCGCTTGCGCAGCACCGGAACGCGGACCGGGTCGAGCATGCCTTCCTTCAGCGTCTCGCCTTCCGGCACCATCGGCCAGCCGCCGACGGCGGCAAGCTGGCGGAAAACCGCGAGCGCGGAGCGAAGCCGCGCGTATTGCGCGGTCTTCGGCTCGAAGCCGAGCGTTGCATAGGCAACGATGTCGTTGGCATCGCGAACGCCGGTGAGAACCTTCATCGGGTCGGGAACCTCGGGGAAGATCGCAAGTTCGGCGTTGATCTTGGCCGGCTCGATGCGCCCTGCCGCCAGGTGGCGGGTATAGTCGAGCAGCGCTGTCGACAGGCCGACCTCGAGGTTGGCGAGGTCGGGCACCAGCTCCGCGTTCAGCAGGTTGCCGAGCGTGCCGGCGTTGTAGTCGTCGGGGTCCAGCACATCGAGATTTGCCGTGCGCAGGATCTCGACCATAGTCACCGCCTTCTGGCTGGCGGCGGACCCGTCCACCCACAGGGCCGGGTTGGAAGGGTCGGAATAATATTCTGCCAGCACGGGCAAGTGCCTGTCCTGCCCGCCGCCTTCATTGCGCTGGGCCAGCACGGCAAGAATGGATTCGCGGAACGGATCGAACTCGGCCTCGGCCAGTTCCTCCGACAAGGCCTCGTCGCTCGGCGCGGCCGCGCCTTGGGTCTGGGCCGGCGCGATGCGCGGCTGCAAGACGATGAAGATCGTCGTCAGCATGGCGAGAAGCACGCCGAACCGAAGCTTTTCGGGGAACTCGTGAGCGAACGTGCGGGCAAGGGATATCATGCGTATCCTCCAACGGGCAGTTGACGCACCGGGAGGGTACCAGCAGGGACGCGGGTGGCAAGCCTTCGCGCGCAAATTGTGAAACCGCCACTTGTGGCCGAACCGGCCCCGGAGTACGCAACCGCCGATGACAGACACCGCGACCACCTCGTCCCCCTCCCGATCCATCCTCATAACCGGCTGCTCCACGGGCATCGGCCATGCCTGCGCGCATGGCCTGAAGGCGCGGGGCTGGCGCGTGTTCGCCGCCGCCCGCAAGGCCGAGGACGTGGCGCGCCTTTGCGGCGAAGGGCTGGAAGCCGTTCGCATCGACTACACCGACGCCGACAGCATCGGGACCGGCCTTGCCGAGGTGCTTCAGGCAACCGGCGGGCGGCTCGATGCGCTGTTCAACAACGGTGCCTATGGCCAGCCCGGCGCGCTGGAGGACATCACGCCCGAGGTCATGCGGCTGCAGATGGAAACCAACTTCCTCGGCTGGCACGACCTGACCCGCCGGGTGATTCCCATCATGCGGGCGCAAGGGTCGGGCCGAATCGTCAATTGCGGCTCGGTGCTCGGCTTCATCGCCATGAAGTATCGCGGCCCCTACACCGCCTCGAAATACGCGCTGGAGGGTTATTCGGAGACGTTGCGGCTGGAACTGCACGATGCCGGCATCCACGTCAGCCTCATCGACCCCGGCCCCATCGGCACGAACTTCACCAAGAACGCGACCGACGCGTTCCGCAACAATGTCGCCATCGAGGAGTCGGTCTTCGCCGTGAAATACCGCCGGCGTCTGGAATTCCTGAACAGCGGCGGCTCGAAATCCCGTTTCAAGCTGGGCCCGGAAGCGGTGCTGGACAAGCTCGTCCACGCACTCGACAGCCGCAATCCGAAGGTCCGATACAAAGTGACATTGCCGACGCACGGCCTCTCCTTTCTCAAGCGCATCCTGCCCTCGCGCACCTTCCTTGCGCTTCTGCGCCGGCTGTCGGATGCCGAAACCTGAGTCGCCCCTGCGGCGCCGTGGCGCGCAGGGTTCGGGTCGTGTTGCGCGGTGCAACGCGCTATGTGAACCCGTGATCGTCAGGCCGGGTGGCAGCGATGCGCGCTGCAAGCCCGCCTCCTTGCAAGGACCACCGAGAGAATGAACGTCTTGTCCGATATCGTGCTTCCCGTCGCGCTCGTCGCCGTTGCGCTCGTGCTGCTGGCGGGATTGTGGAACATGATGCGCGGCGGCAGTGCCAACCGCTCCCAGAGCCTGATGCGCTGGCGCGTCGGCCTGCAATTCGTGGCGATCGTCATCGCCATGGCTGCGCTCTACTTCGCCAAGGGCTGAACGCCCAAAACCCGCCGGAACCACACATGGTCAAGCTCAACAAGATCTACACCCGCACTGGCGACGACGGCTCGACGGGGCTTGGCGACGGCCAGCGCCGCCGCAAGTACGACCTGCGCGTTGCCTCCTACGGCACGGTGGATGAGGCCAACGCGGCCATCGGCATGGCGCGGCTCTCGACCTCCAGCGACACGGGCCAGTCGACGCTGGATGCGATCCTCGGGCGCATCCAGAACGACCTGTTCGACCTTGGTGCCGACCTCTGCACGCCGGATACCGGCCGCGACCTCGGATACGAACCGCTGCGCATCGTCGATGCTCAGGTGAAGCGCATCGAGACCGAGATCGACACGCTCAACGCCGATCTCGAGCCGCTCAAGTCCTTCGTGCTGCCCGGCGGGTCACCTGCCGCAGCCCACCTTCACCTCGCCCGCACCATCGCGCGGCGCGCCGAGCGCCAGATGACGCAGTTGGCCGTCGCCGAGGGCGAGCACGTGAGCGCAGCCGCGCTGCAATACATCAACCGCCTCTCCGACCTGCTCTTCGTGGCCGCCCGCTGGGCCAACCTGTCCGCCGGCGGTGACGTGCTCTGGGTGCCGGGCGCCAACCGCTGATGGCTGCCCAACCGCGCTTCGTGCTGCAATGCGGTGACATTCTGTCGCAGCGCGATTAAGACAGATGCGGCTCGCGCTTTCGGGCGCGCCGCGAGTGCCCTCTTCGAAACGGTCTTCAAGCGCGCATGTTCATTCCGCTCAGTGACACGAACCCGCTCCGCCACCTGCCCTTCCAGTACGTGACGGTCGGCCTGATCGCGACCAACTTCCTCGTCTTTCTCGTCTTCCAGTCCGGCATGGTGTTCAACGCCATGGAGGCCGCCGCCTACGGTTTCGGCATGACACCGGCGCTCTACAACGACGTGGCCGAGCTGCCCCCCGGCTTCCTCGCCGCGCCTGACGCCATGACGCTGATCACTTACCAGTTCCTGCACGGCGGCTGGATGCACCTGATCTCCAACATGCTGTTTCTCTGGGTCTTCGGCGACAACGTGGAAGACGCGATGGGTCATGCCCGCTTCCTGATCTTCTACCTGCTCTGCGGCATTGCTGGTGCCTATGCGCACCTGCTCGTCATGCCGGCGTCGGAATCCCCGCTCGTCGGCGCGAGCGGCGCGGTCGCCGGCATCATCGGCGCCTACCTGGTGCTGCATCCGCGTGTGAAGGTGTGGATCCTGTTCCTTGGCCGCCTGCCGCTGCGCATCCCCGCGCTTTATGTTCTCGGTGGCTGGATCGTGCTGCAGTTCGTCTCCATCGCCTTCACACTGGATGAGCAGGTCGCCTTCTGGGCCCATGTGGGCGGTGCGGCAGCCGGGATGATCCTCGTCGTTTTGATGCGCCGCCCCGGTGTTCCCCTGTTCGACCGCGGACTGGTGCGGTGAATACCCGAAGGCTTACGTTGACAAGGGTTTGACCGCGCGACTACGGTCCCGCCTCACATATGCCGCCGGGCCTGCCGGTGGCCGATCTTGTTGCAGTGCACGACTGCCCTTGTTCGGGAGCTAGAAGGCCAGCCATGAAAGTACTCGTCCCGGTCAAACGGGTCGTCGACTACAACGTGAAGATCCGCGTCAAGGCGGACGGTTCTGGTGTCGACCTCGCCAACGTGAAGATGTCCATGAACCCCTTCGACGAAATTGCCGTCGAAGAGGCGATCCGCCTGAAGGAAAAGGGCGTCGCGACAGAAATCATCGCCGTGTCAATCGGACCGGCCCAGGCGCAGGAAACCATTCGCACGGCGCTGGCCATGGGTGCCGACCGCGGCATCCTCATCAAGGTCGATGACACGGTCGAGCCGCTCGCCGTCGCCAAATTGCTGAAGGGTGTCGTCGAGGCGGAAGATCCCGGCCTCGTGATCCTCGGCAAGCAGGCGATCGACGACGACGCCAACCAGACCGGCCAGATGCTGGCGGCCCTGCTTGGCCGCGCGCAGGGCACGTTTGCCTCCAAGATCGAGGTCCAGGGCGACAAGCTCGCCGTGACCCGCGAGATCGACGGCGGCCTGCAGTCCATCGAACTGAAGATGCCGGCAATCGTGACGACGGACCTGCGCCTCAACGAGCCGCGCTACGCGTCCCTGCCCAACATCATGAAGGCGAAGAAGAAGCCGATCGACGAGAAGACGCCGGACGATTACGGCGTCGATGTCTCGCCGCGCCTTTCGGTCGTGAAGACCGTCGAGCCGCCCGCACGCGAAGCCGGCGTGAAGGTGGAATCGGTGTCCGAACTCGTCGACAAGCTCAAGAACGAAGCGGGAGTGATCTGATGACGACCCTGCTGGTTGCCGAACATGCCGGCGGTGCGCTGAACGACGCCACCGCCAAGACCGTATCCGCCGCCGCGAAGATGGGTGGCGACATTCACGTGCTGGTGGCCGGCGCGGACCCAAAGTCCGCCGCCGAGGAAGCCGCCAAGCTGGAAGGCGTCGCGAAGGTTCTCGTCGCCACCGGCGAGCACTATGCCCATCGCCTTGCCGAGCCGCTGGCCGACCTGGTCGTCTCGCTGGCCGGCGACTATGACGCCATCGTCGCCCCGGCGACCACGTCGGGCAAGAACGTGATGCCGCGCGTCGCGGCCCTGCTTGATGTGATGCAGATTTCCGATGTCACCGCCGTTGAATCCGGCGACACCTTCGAGCGGCCGACCTATGCCGGCAACGCGATCCAGACGGTGAAGTCGAATGACGCCAAGAAGGTCGTCACCGTGCGCGCCACGGCCTTCCCGGCAGCCGGTGAAGGCGGCAGTGCTTCCATTGAGGATGTCGATGCCCCGGCAGACAGCGGCCTGTCGACCTTCGTCAGCGAAGAGCTGACCAAGTCGGACCGCCCGGAACTGGCCTCAGCCCGCATCGTCGTGTCCGGCGGTCGCGGACTTGGCTCCAACGAAGCCTTCGGCAAGTATATCGAGCCGATCGCCGACAAGCTGGGCGCTGCCATCGGCGCCAGCCGCGCCGCGGTCGACGCCGGCTACATGTCGAACGATTACCAGGTCGGGCAGACCGGCAAGGTCGTCGCCCCGGAACTCTACATCGCCGCGGGCATCTCCGGTGCGATCCAGCACCTCGCCGGCATGAAGGATTCCAAGGTGATCGTCGCGATCAACAAGGACGAGGAAGCACCGATCTTCCAGGTTGCCGACTACGGCCTCGTGGCGGACCTCTTCGAGGCGCTGCCCGAACTGGCCAAGGAACTCGAAAGCAGGGGATACTGACCCGGTTCAGGCCGGACAGCGGATAGCAGGACCATGGTAGAAATTCGCAAGATCGGCGTCATCGGCGCCGGGCAGATGGGCAACGGGATCGCGCATGCCTGCGCATTGTCGGGTTTCGACGTCCTGCTGAACGACCAGACACCGGACCAGATCAACGCCGGGCTCGCCACGATCAACGGCAACATGGCGCGCCAGGTTTCCCGCGAGCTGATCTCCGAGGACGATCGCAAGGCAGCCCTCGAGCGCATCCAGCCTGCCGAAACCCTCTCCGACCTGTCGGAGATGGACCTCGTTATCGAGTCCGCTGTCGAGAACGAGGAGATCAAGCGCACGATCTTCAAGCAGCTGTGCCCGCTGCTTCGCCCCGAGGCGATCCTGGCGACCAACACGTCCTCGATCTCCATCACGCGGCTGGCCTCCATCACGGACCGGCCCGAGCGCTTCCTCGGCATCCACTTCATGAACCCGGTTCCGCTGATGCAGCTGGTGGAACTGGTGCGCGGCATCGCGACCGAGGACGAGACCTTCGACGCCGCCAAGGTGTTTGTCGACAAGCTCGGCAAGACCGCGACGGTGGCCGAGGATTTCCCCGCCTTCATCGTCAACCGCATCCTGCTGCCGATGATCAACGAGGCCGTCTACACGTTGTATGAAGGTGTCGGCTCGGTGGAAGCCATCGACAACGCCATGAAGCTCGGCGCCAACCACCCGATGGGCCCGCTTCAGCTGGCCGATTTCATCGGTCTGGATACCTGCCTGTCGATCATGCAGGTGCTCTATGACGGGCTGGCCGACAGCAAGTATCGCCCCTGCCCGCTGCTGGTGAAATATGTCGAGGCCGGCTGGCTTGGCCGCAAGACGCAGCGCGGCTTCTACGACTATCGCGGCGAGACACCGATCCCGACGCGCTAGGCCTGTCCTTTAGGAAAATTCGTCCGGACATCCGGCAGGCGCGATCACTGCATCGCGACGAAGCCGATTCCGTAGATCGCGCAGACCACCGCCAGTGCCGCAAAGGCGCGCACGGCGATTTTCGGGTCTTCCTGGCGCGGTTTGCGCATGCGGATTTTCACGTTGCGCTTGAGACGATGCGTCAGCACCCGGGCGTGCCGTGCACGCCGGTTTGCGGCCATCGTTTCAAGGTAGCGCCTGTTCTCCATTCCTGCGGTCCGTTGCGCGACTTGCCGGAAAACTACCGAACTTTTCCGGTGCATCGCCAAGTATCCGCGACAATGGAATAACACACCCTTAACTTGCGGCCGCGATAGTGCGCGTAACCATCGAACCTCGGCGGAAGGACACCGCAAAAATGGACGCAGCAGCAATCGCAACAGCGCTCGTGGCAGGCCAGCAGGCCCAGGTTGCCACCGCTGCGGGTGCCAAGATGGTGAAGATGAACGCCGAGGCCGCGCAGGCCCTCGTCGCGCTGGTTCAGGAAAACGCCGAAAACCTGCAGGCCCTTGTTGCCGAAGGCTCCGGCGGAAACCTCGACATCACCGTCTGACGGCAGTCGCTCGAAAGTCGGAAATCCCACAGAATCAGGCTGGCTGCCCTAGTTGCCGGTGACCGCTGCGCGGATCAGTTCCAGCGCCTCGCGCGAATCCCATTCCGCCGGCCCTGCCATCGTGCCCAGTTCACAGCCTGTCTCGTCGATCAGCACCGTCGTGGGCATACCGAACGCGCGGCCGTAGGACTTCAGGTCGCGAAAGATCTGCATCGAGTTGTCGGCGTAGAAGGTGAGTTCGGTGACCCCGACCTCCTCGAGGAAATCGCGCGCCTTTTCCGGGTTGCGCGTATCGACATTGACCGCCACCACCTCGAACCGGTCACCGCCCAGCGTGCCCTGCAGTCGGTCGAGCGCCGGCATCTCCTTGCGGCACGGCGCGCACCACGTCGCCCACAGGTTGAGCAGGATGGCGCGGCCCTTGAAATCAGCCAGCGTCACGTCGCGTCCGTCTGCCGTCTTGAAGGCCAGCGGCGGCAGCGGCTGCGGCGCCTTGGGCACCAGCAGGGCTGCGACCTCACCCGTCGCACGCGAGGAGACAGCCGCCATGCGTTGGTCGTCCGCTGCGCAGGCCTGCTGCCCGACATTGCGTTCGCCCGAGGTGAATGCGTATATCACCGCGCCCAGCGTCAGCACGAGGATCAGCGCGCCGCCCATCATGCGGCGCCTGCGGTGATAATCCGCCTCGGCCGCCTTCAGTTCGTTGAGGTCTGGGTCCTGGGTCGGCATCAAGAGTTCCGGCCTTTCGCTACGTGTTGATATTCGGAGTTCGCTGCATGAGCAACAAGATGTGGGGCGGCCGCTTTTCCAGCGGCCCGGACGCGCTGATGGAGGCGATCAACGCTTCCATCGACTTTGACCAGCGCCTCTACGCGCAGGACATCGCCGGTTCGCGCGCCCATGCCGCCATGCTCGCGGACAAGGGCATCATATCCTCCGAAGATGCCGACGCGATCAATCACGGCCTCAACACGATCCTGTCAGAAATCGAGGCCGGCACCTTCTCGTTCTCCCGTGCGCTGGAGGACATCCACATGAACGTGGAGTCCCGGCTGGCCGAGCTGATCGGCCCCGCCGCCGGCCGCCTGCACACCGCGCGCTCGCGCAACGACCAGGTCGCAACCGACTTCCGTCTCTATGTCCGCGACTGCATAGACAGACTTGATGGCGCACTTGCGGCCTATCAAGAAGCCCTTGCAAACAAGGCCCTGCAACATTTCGACGCGGTGATGCCGGGTTTCACGCATTTGCAGAGCGCGCAGCCCGTGACGTTCGGTCACCACATGCTAGCTTATGTCGAGATGGCCGACCGTGACCGGGGCCGCTTCGCCGATGCCCGCAAGCGCGTGAACATTTCGCCGCTGGGCGCCGCGGCCCTTGCCGGAACCTCGTTCCCCATTGACCGGGAGGCGACGGCCTCCGCACTCGGCTTCTCCGCGCCCATGGCGAACTCGCTCGATGCCGTTTCGGCCCGCGATTTCGTGCTGGAGACGCTGGCTGCCGCCTCGATCTGCGCGATCCACCTGACGCGTTTTGCCGAGGAAATCGTGATCTGGTCCTCGGCTCAGTTCCGGTTCGTCTCGCTGACCGATGCCTTCTCGACCGGCTCCTCCATCATGCCGCAGAAGCGCAACCCGGATGCCGCCGAACTGGTGCGCGCCAAGGCCGGCCGCATCGTCGGCGCTCTGGTCGCGCTGTCCACGGTGATGAAGGGCCTTCCGCTCGCCTATTCCAAGGACATGCAGGAAGACAAGGAACCGGCCTTCGACGCGCTGGATGCCATCGAATTGGCGATCCTTGCCATGACCGGCATGGTCGACGACATGACCCCCAATCTCGATGCCATGCGCAAGGCCGCGGGCGCGGGCTTTTCCACCGCCACCGACATTGCCGACTGGCTGGTGCGCGAAAAGGGGATGCCCTTCCGCGATGCCCACCACGTCACCGGGCGCGTCGTCGCGCTGGCCTCGGAAAAGGGCGTGGAGCTTGAAGACCTCACCGACGAAGACTTCGCCGGCATCGATGCAAGCCTCGACCCGGCCATCCGCGAGGTGCTAGGCGTCGACAAGTCGGTCGCCAGCCGCGTCAGCCTTGGCGGCACGGCGCCGGAAAACGTCCGCGCACAGGCTGAAGCCTGGCTGCAACGCCTCGAGGGAACGGGCGCGCAGGCGGGGTAAGGTGTTTCTTTTCGCCGTCCATTCGTGCTAACCGAAATGGACGTGGTTTCGGGTGGGGCCACCCGTTTCGGACAGGGGATGAGTATTTCCGTGTTTCAGGTCGTGATGCACTCTCGCGCGCTGCGCGTCGCGGGCTTGGCGCTGGCGGTTTCCGCCGGCCTGTCTGTCGGTGCCTGTGGCCGCCGTGGCGACCTCGAGCCGCCGCCCGGCGTGGAAAATCCCGCACCGCCCCCCGGCACCGTGCGCGAAGCCCCGGCAGAGGGCGAGCGCCCGAACAAACCGTTTGTTCTCGACGGGCTTCTCTGACGCCGGCTGAGCCCAACCGGCACGCGGTTCTTCTTCAAAGCATTCAAGTTTCTTCTAGCGCACGGGGCATACGGCCATGCACCACTTCGCCTATCGCGACGGCGTCCTGCATGCCGAGGACGTGAACCTGGAAGACATCGCCCGCGATGTCGGCACTCCGTTCTATTGCTATTCGACCGCAACCCTGACGCGGCACTACCGGGTGTTCGAAGAGGCGTTCTCCGGCCTCGACACCCTGATCTGCTACGCCATGAAGGCCAACTCCAACCAGGCCGTGCTGGCGACGCTGGCAAGCCTCGGCGCCGGCATGGACGTGGTCTCCGAAGGTGAACTGCGCCGCGCGCTGGCAGCCGGTGTCCCAGCAGATCGAATCGTCTTTTCCGGCGTCGGCAAGACCGACCGCGAACTGGCGCTGGCGCTGGAAACCGGCATCCACTGCATCAACATCGAGTCCGAAGCGGAGCTCGACGCGCTTTCGGCTGTCGCCTCTGCCATGGGCAAGGACGCGCCGGTCTCCTTCCGCATCAACCCGGACGTGGACGCGCGCACCCACGCGAAGATTTCCACCGGCAAGAAGCAGGACAAGTTCGGCATCGCCTATGCCCGCGCCCGCGAGGTCTATGCCCGCGCCGCCACGCTTCCGGGCATCCGCGTCGTTGGCGTAGACATGCATATCGGCAGCCAGATCGTCGAACTCGACCCGTTCGATTCCGCCTTCGAGCGCCTGACCGACCTTATCGGCGCGCTGCGCGAGGATGGTCACGAGATCGAGCATGTCGATCTCGGCGGCGGTCTTGGCATTCCCTACCAGGAGGCCGTCCAGCCGCCGCCGGACCCGGGCGCCTATGCAGCCGTCGTGCGCCGCCACGTCGAGCCGCTCGGCTGCAAGGTGGTGTTCGAGCCGGGCCGCATGATCGCGGGCAATGCCGGCATTCTCGTCTCGCAGGTGATCTTCAACAAGACCGGCGACACCCGCGACTTCCTCATCGTCGATGCCGCCATGAACGACCTCGTGCGCCCGACGCTCTACGACGCCCACCACGACATCAAGCCGGTGCGCCAGCGGGACAGCAACGCGCCCCGCGCCCGCTACGACGTCGTCGGCCCGGTCTGCGAATCGGGCGACTATCTCGCCCTCGACCGCGAACTGGTGGCGATGGAACGCGGCGACCTGATCGCCGTCATGAGTGCCGGCGCCTATGGCGCGGTGCAGGCCTCCACCTACAATTCGCGGCCCCTCGTGCCGGAAGTCCTCGTCAACGGCGCGCAATATCATGTCGTGCGGCCACGGCCCTCGCCGGAAGACCTGATCGCGCTGGATTCCGTACCCGATTGGCTGTGACGCCCCCGTTCGGCAAACAATCGTGATCGGCCGATTTGCCATTCGCGTTGCCGGATAGCCGCCACATTCCATATGCTAACCTTGCGGGCGCTGCCGCACGGGCGCGGCGGCCTCACGGAAAGCTTGATGGCGAACGATTCGCACGGCACAGATCCCCGGTTTGACGAGAGCGAGGATGACCGCTCGCTGACGCGCCGCGTTTCGCTGGCGCTGGCTGCCGCGCGCGCGAACATCGCGTGGGAGCGCTTCTGGCCCGCCATCCTGCCCGCGCTTGGCGTGCTGGCCGCGTTCTGCATCGTCTCGTGGCTCGGCCTGTGGTCGATGCTGTCGCCGTGGGTCCGCATTGGCCTCGTCGCAGCCTTCGGCATCGCATTCCTTGCAAGCCTCTTTCCACTCGTGCGCGTGCGCCTGCCCGGTGCGGGCGATGCCGTGCGCCGCGTGGAAACCACCACCAAGCTCCGCCACCGGCCGATTTCCTCGCTGCGCGACACCCTGTCGGGTGACGTGTCAGATGAAGCGCGCGTGCTCTGGGATGCCCATCGCCGCCGCACCGCCGATACCATCGGCCGCCTGAGCGCCGGCACGCCGGACCCGCGTGTTGCCGAGCGCGATCCGTTTGCGCTGCGTGCCATCGTGGTGCTGCTCTTCGTCATTGCCGCGGCCTATGCCGGCAGCAACCGGTTCGAGCGCATCGCGCAGGCCTTCATGTCGCCGGGCGCACAGCTTGCCGCCGCCGTGCGTCTCGATGCCTGGGTCTCGCCCCCTTCCTACACGTCGCGTCCGCCCGTCCTGCTCACCGGCGCGCCGGGGCAGGACACGATCATCACCGTTCCCGCAGGCAGCAACCTCGTCGTGCGCTCGCAAGAAACCGACGGTGTCTCGCTGGTCTGGACGCCGGATGAAGGCGCCGACGAAACCTTCGTTGCCGAGCGCTCCGACACCGATGCCCGCGTCGCCGAGATTTCCTATGCGCTGAAGGCGAGCGGCACCGCCGAGATTCGCCGTGGCTCCAACCGCGTGGCCCTGTGGCGCTTCGAGACCATCGGCGACATGGCGCCCTCCATCGAACTGACCAAGGAGCCCGAGGCACTGGCCTCCGGCGCGCTGCGTCTCGTCTACGAGGTGAAGGACGATTATGGCGTCATCTCCGCCAAGGCGCGCATTGTCGCAGCCGATGCTGCGGCCAATGCCGAGCCGCTGGTTCCCGCGCCCGATTTCGACCTGACGCTGCCGCAGCTTCGCGCCCGGCAGGGGTCTGCGCAGACAGTCAAGGACCTTACCGCCCATCCTTGGGCCGGCGCGGAAGTGATCCTTACGCTGGAAGCCGGTGACGATGCCGAGCAAAGCGGCCTGTCGGATCCGACCCGCTTCACCCTGCCCGCCCGCCAGTTCCGCGAGCCGCTGGCCCGCGCCCTCGTGGAGCAGCGCCGCAACCTCGCGCTCGACCGCACGCAGGCCCGAAGCGTGTGGCGCGCGCTGGAACTCCTGGCCTTGGCGCCCGATGAATTCGACATCCGCACGCCGGTCTATCTTGGCCTGCGCTCTGCCGCCTATCGCCTGCGGCTCGCCCGCGACGACGACGGCCTGCGTGACGTGGTGGACCTGCTGTGGGAAATGGCGTTGTCCATCGAGGACGGTGACCTGTCCGACGTCGCCCGCGACCTGCGCGCCGCGCAAGAAGCCCTCCAGAACGCACTTGAGAACAACGCCTCGGACGAGGAGATTGCCCGCCTCGTGGACGAGCTGCGCCAGGCGCTGAACCAGTTCATGCAGGAAATGGCGCGCCGGATGCAGGACCCCGGCAACATCACCGAGATGCCGAACATGGAGAACCTGCAGACGGTAACGCCGCAGGATCTCAACAAGATGCTGGACAGCATCGAGAACATGGCCCGCTCCGGCGCCCGCGACCAGGCGCAGCAACTCCTGAGCGAGTTGCGCAACATGCTGGAGAGCCTGCGCGCCGGCCAGATGCCGCAGAGCGCCCAGCAGCAGCAGATGCAGCAATCGCTGGAGGAGCTCGCCGACATCATCCGCCGCCAGCAGGAACTGATGGACCAGACGTTCCGCCAGAACCAGCAAAACCAGCAGGGCCAGATGAACCAGGACGGCCAGCAGGGTCAGCAGGGCCAACCCGGCGACCGGCAGGGCCAGATGATGCCCGGCCAGGGCGGCCAGCAGGGTGGTCAGCCGCAACTGCGTGACGGTGCACCGGCGGAACTTGAGGGCCTGGAACGCGCCCAGCGCGAACTGCGCGAGCAACTTGCCGAGATGATGCGCCGCATGCAGGAATCCGGGCACAACGGCCAGGAACAGTTTGGGCGTGCCGGCGATTCCATGGGCAATGCCGAAGGAGCGCTCGGAGAGGGCGAAACCGGCAGCGCGGTGCAGGAACAGGCGCAGGCGCTGGAAGCCTTGCGCAACGGTGCCCAGCAGTTGGCCGAGCAACTGGCGCAGTCCATGGGCATGGACGGCCAGAACGGTCAGGCGCGCGGCGATGTCGACCCGATGGGCCGGCCCAACCGCACGCAAGGCCCCGACCTCGGCAACACCGTGCAGGTGCCCGACGAGATCGACGCCGCGAGGGCGCGCCAGATTCTGGAAGAACTGCGTCGCAGGCTTTCCGATACCGAGCGCCCGCGCCTGGAACGCGATTACCTGGAACGTCTGCTGGGGCGATAAGGCTTCAGGCCGGAAGAGTCAGGCCGAGGTATCACGCCGCAAGTGCCAGCCCGGAAGCGTCAGGCACTCAGGGCGCTCTGTTCCTGCGACATCGACCCTTCAAGCGCGGCATTCACCCGCTTGCTGATCTCGGCCAGCGTGAACGGCTTCTGGATCACATCGCAAATCAGCGATTCAAGCCCGTGCGCACGCTCGCGCTGGTGAGCATAGCCGGTCATCAGGACAATCGGCAGGTCCGGCCACTCGCGCGCCACGTTGAGCGCAAGCGCGATCCCGTCCATCACCGGCATCTGAATATCCGTCAGCAGCAGGTCGGTCGCGTGCGCGCGCTCGCGCAGCACGTCCAGCCCTTCGCCGCCATCCATGGCGGTCGTGACTTCGTGCCCGTCGCGCTCCAGGGCGCGCGCCACGAAACTGCGAACGGAATCATCGTCTTCGACAAGCACAATACGCGCCATTGTGGTCCCCGCTTATTTCAGTCCCACCCGGACACCGTCCGGATCGATAAAGCGTGCCGCAACCCCTGTTGCCGCACGCGGCGGTGCACTCAATACGCTTTTGAACTTCAGCAATTCGCCCGGATAAAGCCGCTGAATGTCCGGCCTGACCGTCCAGAAATAGACTTCCTGACCATCAATTGACGTCAAAGATAGGCGAACAGGCGGAACTGTCACCTCTTTGTCGGTCACATTTCTGATCCCGCCTGCAATACGCAATACGGGAATGCCGTCCTCGATGGACTGCTCCGGGTCCAGGTCTTCAAATTCCAACCCGCGCAGGTTGATGCTCATGCCGGCCATGGCATAGAGCCCGGCCATCGAGGGGATCGTGCGGACAATGCCCTCGCGGTACATGATCCCCGCGCCGATCAACATTACCATGGCAGCCACGGCTGCGTATTTGGCGACGCGAACCTTCGACCCACCTTCGGAGGTCCCGCGCTTCTTCAGGAAGCGCGCCGCCGCCCCGCGTGCACGCGATGCCGCCTCGATCGAGACGACATCCTCGCTGTCGGTGTCCTCGGCCTCGTCGACGATCTGTGCGCCGTCGCGTTCTGCCTCGTCATCCTCGTCGATTTCCACCGCTTCGAGGTCGATATCGCTGCTCTCGACGGCCTCGATCCCGGGAACCTGAATGTCGACGAGGTCCAGATCGTTTTCCTCGCCCTCGACCGTCATCGGGTCAGCGCCATACTCGACCGGAAGGTTCGGCTCGGCGTCTGTTTCCGTGTCAAAGTCTGCCGTGACGTCGGGCTCGGCATCCTCGTCGGCCGCCATGTCCCAGTCGTCGCCGTCTTCGTAGCTGGCCACCTGGACCGTGTCCGGACCCGATGCGGCGACGTCAGCCGTATCCTCGCCCGCTTCCTGCTCTATGTCGTCGGCAACGACATTCGCCTCTTCCGCCACCGGGTGTTCTTCGGTCGGCAGCGCGTACCACGTCTCCTTGCACCGGGCGCACTTCACCGTACGTCCGGTTTCGGGAAAGGCGACATGATCCACGTTGTAGTCTGTCGCGCAGTTGGGGCAGGTGATTATCATGGCGAATCGGTCAGCGTGCTGGCTGTCCGAGCCTAGGAACGAAAGCGTTAACGAATTGGAAACGAATCCCGCCAAGCTTGTCACAATGATGCAAGCCCCAAACGCTGCGCGCGAGGCAGGCCGATGATCCGTTTCGAAAATGTCGGACTTCGATACGGCATGGGTCCGGAGGTGTTGAGCGATATCTCCTTCCAGATCGCCCCTGGTTCCTTCCAGTTCCTGACCGGGCCTTCGGGCGCGGGCAAGACGTCACTGCTGCGGCTGTTGTTCCTTGCGCTGAAGCCCACGCGCGGCCTCATCAACATCTTCGGGCAGGACGCAGCCAGCCTGCCGCTCGGCACGCTTCCCGCGATCCGCCGGCGCGTCGGCATCGTGTTCCAGGACTTCCGCCTGCTCGACCACCTGACGACCTACGAAAACGTCGCTCTGCCGCTGCGCGTGATCGGCCAGAGCGAGAGCGGATACCGCAAGGACGTGGAAGAGCTGCTGCAATGGGTTGGCCTCGACCACCGCATGGACGCCTATCCGCCGGTTCTGTCTGGCGGTGAAAAGCAGCGCGCGGCCATTGCGCGCGCCGTCATCGCCCAGCCTGACCTGCTGCTTGCCGACGAACCGACCGGCAACGTCGACCCGACGCTCGCCCGCCGTCTGCTGCGTCTCTTTTCCGAACTGCACCGGCTCGGCACCACCGTCGTCATCGCCACCCACGACATCGCGCTGATGGACCAGTACGAGCATGCCCGCCGGCTCGTGCTCAACGAAGGCAGGCTGCATGTCTACGACTGAGCAGGCCACCGCAATCGCGCTGGGCAACGCCAGCGACAAGCCCGACGAGCGCGTCGTCAATGCCATCGTGCCGGCCAACGGCATGTCGGGCCGCGCGCTCGTCGTGGTCATCGCGATCATGGCCTTCCTCGCCTCGCTGACCATCGGCCTCGTCACCGCGATCTCGAGCGCTGCGGAATCCTGGGCCGGCGATCTCGGTCGGGAACTGACGATCCAGGTCATGCCGCTGGACGGACGAGACACCGGCGAGGACGCGGACACAGCCGCGCGCATCATTTCCGACATGCCCGGTGTGGTCGAGGCGCGCGTGCTGGCGGACGAAAACCTGCATGCCCTGCTGGAGCCGTGGCTCGGCGCGGAATTCGACCTCGATTCCCTGCCCGTACCGCGCCTCGTCGTGGTTACCGTCGATCCCGCCGGTCCGCCGACGGCTGACGAAATTCGCGCCGCCCTTGCCGACGAGGTGCCCTCGGCCTCCATCGACGATCATAAGATCTGGCAGGAACGCCTGTCGATCATGGCGCGCACCATCGTCATCGCCGGCATCGGCATTTTCGGGCTGGTCCTGGCGGCAACCGTGCTGTCCATCGTGTTTGCGACCCGCGGCGCGATGGCTGCCAACCGCGATATCGTGCAGGTGCTGCACCTTGTCGGCGCACGCGAACGCTTCATCGCGTGGCAGTTCGTGCGCCACTTCCTCATTCTCGGCCTGAAGGGCGGCAATGCCGGCGGCCTGATGGCACTTCTGACCTTCATCGCGGCGGGCTGGTTCTCCAGTTACATGGTCGCGACGCCCGCCGGCGCGCAGCTTGAAGCATTGTTCGGGAATTTCGGACTTGGCGCCGATGGTTACGTCGCAATCGTGCTTACCGTTTTGCTTATTGCTGGACTGACCGCGATCACAGCCTACCTTTCGGTTGTACGAATTGTACGCGGAATGGTTTAATATGCGTCGGGGAGGCACGGCTGCGCCGCAATCGTGCCCACGATCTGCCAGATTTATGGGTTAGCCCACGATGATGGAGACGACGATAACGCAACACCGGGGGGACGTGCTTCCGCACGGCGTGAGCCAGAGCTGGCTGCGTCGGATTGCGACTGCTCTCTGCGCGGTCGTCATCGGGCTGTCCGTGGGCTTCCTCATCGGCCTGTTTCACTTTGCCGGACAGGTCTCGGCCATGTCCGAGCGCGCCGCCCCCACAGTTCCCGCAGACGGCATCGTGGTCCTGACCGGCGGTCAGGAACGCATCACCGACGCGGTTGACCTTCTGGGCCGCGACATGGGCCGCCGCCTGCTCATTTCCGGCGTGAACCCGCACACCACTCCCGGCGACATCGCCCGCACCATCGATGCGCCGAAAAACCTGTTCAACTGCTGCGTCGATTTCGGCTACAGCGCGCTGAACACGCTGGGCAACGCGGTCGAAACCGGCCGCTGGGTGCGCGCCAATTCCTTCGAAAGTCTCATTGTCGTGACGTCCGGCTACCACATGCCGCGCACGCTTGTGGAGCTGTCGCGCGAGACAAACGGCACGCGCCTCGTACCCTACCCGGTCTTTCCGGCCGATACCGACTTCTCCGACTGGTGGCGCAACCGGGAGAAGGCGACGGTGATGACCAAGGAATACGTGAAGTACATCCTGTCGCTGGTGCGCATCCGTCTGCGTGCACCCAATGCCGATGGCTATCGCATCCTCGCCACCGCATCGCTCTAAGGCCGATTTGCAGGCCCGGCAGGGCTAGCCAAGAGCAAACTTTGCCTGTATAAGCCGCCGCTCAATCCCAAGGCGCATGTGAACTTCACGGTTGCCGCGGCCCACCGCCGGGTGGTCGTCCATGTGCCGGGACATCGATTTCGACCCTGCCCGCGCAGGTCCAACGGAGTTGCCGAAATGGCCGTACCAAAGCGCAAAGTCACCCGCATGAAGCGGGGCCACCGCCGGTCTGCCGACGCCCTGAACAACCCGACATATGTCGAGGACAAGGAGTCCGGCGAGCTGCGTCGTCCGCACCACATCGACCTGAAGGCCGGCACCTACCGTGGCCGCCAGGTTCTGGAGCCGCGCGACTGATTTCAGTTACGCCACTGCGTTCCATCACGACGAGATGAAGCGGCCTGAAAGGGCCGCTTTTTTCTTGTCTGCTCGTCGGCAACGCTGCTGTCGCTTGTAGGCCTGCCCGCAGCGGCGCATAAAGGACGAGTGACCGTCCAGGAGTTCATGTCCAGTGCTCGTCAATTTCCCGCTGCTTGTCGTTCCGCTCATCGTCTACAATCTCGTGGCCTTCTCGATGGCCGATCCGGGGCTGGGACCGCAGGCCGCGTGGGCCGAACCGGTCACGCAGGTGACGATGGTCTCCGGCATCGAGTGGACGCTCACCATGGGCGACCTGCTGCTGATGGCATCGCTTGTCATGCTGTTCATCGAGGTGCTCAAGGCGACGCGCACCGGCGCGAGCTCCATTGTCGATCACCTGCTTTCCACCGCCGTCTTCGTGGCGTGCCTGGTGGAATTCCTGCTGGTCGAGCAGGCCGCCACGTCCACTTTCTTCCTGCTGATGATCATGACGCTCTTCGATGTCATGGCGGGCTTCTCGGTGACGATCCGCGCCGCCCGGCGTGATTTTGGCGTCGGGCCCGACGGCGGCTTCTGATCCGGCACGCAACATCTGTCTGGGGGCAACATGCGCAACTTCCACGAACCTCGCCGCTCCGCAGTCTTCGCGCCGCGCGGAGCCATCGCCACATCACACCACCTGTCCTCGGCGGCAGGGTTGGAGGTGTTGAAATCCGGCGGCAATGCGCTCGATGCGGCGATCACGGCTGCCGCCGTGCAGGCCGTCGTAGAACCGCAGATGACCAGCGCAGGCGGCGACCTTTTCGCCATGATTGCCTTCCCGGACGGGCGTATCGAGGGGTTCAACGCATCCGGCAAGGCGGCTGCCGCCATCGACCCGGAAAAGCTTCGCGCCGACGGCTTCGAGACCATTCCCGACACGCACGGCCTCGCCATCACCGTGCCGGGCGGCGTTGCCGGCTGGTGTCGCCTGCTGGAGCGCCACGGAACCATCGGCATTGACCGGGCCATGGCCCCTGCCATCGACATTGCCGAGAACGGCTATGCCGTCAGTCCGCGTGTCGCCCATGACTGGCCCTCCAGGACGGCGGAACTGGCAAGCTTCGAAGGCTCGCGCGCCCACTACCTGAAGTCCGACGGCACAGCCCCGGTCGCAGGTGACGTGATGCGCTTCCCGGCGCTTGCGAAATCCCTGCGCGCCATCGCCGACAACGGCGAGGCCGGCTTCTATGCCGGCGCGGTCGCCGACGACATCGTCGCAACCGTGCAGGCCGCCGGTGGCCTGATGACGCTCGAGGATCTTGCCGCCGTCAGCGTCGACCCGATGACGCCAGTCACCGCCACCTATCGGGGCCGCGAGATCGTCGAGCTGCCGCCCAACACGCAGGGCTTCGTTGCCCTGTTGATGCTGCGCATCCTCGAGGGCTTCGACATGGCAAGCCTCGATCCGCTCGGCCCGGAGCGTTTCCATCTCGAAATGGAAGCCGCGAACCTCGCCTACGCGGTGCGCGGCGTGTATCTCGCCGATGCCGACGCCATGACGACGGACGTGGCGGACCTGCTGAGTGACGCGACGGTGGATGCGCTTCGCAGCCGCATCGACATGAATGCGCGCATCGCCGATCCCGGCACCCCGGACACGTCCGGCACCGACACGGTCTACATCTCCTGCGTGGATGAAAACCGCATGGCGGTGTCCCTCATCAACTCGATCTTCAAGACATTCGGCTCGTGCATCGCCACTCCGAAGACCGGCATCATCCTGCAGAACCGGGGCGCGGGCTTCGTGCTGACACCGGGCCACCCGAACTGCATCGCGGGCGGCAAGCGCCCGCTGCACACGCTCATCCCCGGCATGATGAAGGCCGACGGCAAGGTGACGCACAGCTTCGGCGTGATGGGCGGGCAGTACCAGGCCTGCGGCCATGCCCACGTCGTCACCAACATGGTCGACTACGGCATGGACGTGCAGGCAGCGATCGACTTCCCGCGCATCTTCATGGACCCGCTTGGCGCAAACTCGGTGCTCGACATCGAGACCACGGTCCCGCAGACGACCATCGACGGGCTGGAAAAGCGCGGCCATCGCTGGCAGATCGCGGACGGGGCTATCGGCGGCGCGCAGGCGATCCAGATCGACCGCGAACGCGACGTCCTCATCGCCGGCTCCGAGCCGCGCAAGGATGGCTGCGCGCTGGGCTACTGAGCCACACGCACCGAGACAGCAAAAAGCCCGCCATTGGCGGGCTTTTTTCATTTCGGGTGAACCTGGAAACGGGAGCTACAGCGAGCCGACCATGTGCGGCACCCGCATCGCCGCCGGGCGGCGGGCGCTGGCCTGATAGGCATCGCTGGCGATCTGCGGCGCGGTGCGGCGACGCGCACGCGTTCCCTCAACACCCATCTCGTTGGCGATGAGCTGGGTGATGTAGGCCGAAGATGTGCCGGAACGCGTGCCAACATGCGCGCGCGGTTCGCGGCGCGGCTGGTGCGGCACCATGGAGACCAGCGCACGCGAGGCTGAAGCCCCGTCGTTTGCAGCCTGCGCGGAACGCGCGCTCACCCGTGATGCGGGGGACGCTGCCGAGATCCGGTTTATGCCGTTTCCACTGGACGTGGAGACCATGTCCTGTCCTTCCGGTCCGATCGCCTCGTTACCCCGCCGGTTTCTGTGAACCGTGTCAGTGCAACTGTACCGATATGGAACAAATCCCGAAACGGGACAACAAGTTCCGCTTTTTCGGGGCTGAAGTTTACGATTTGCAAACCTCGGGCCAACCGGACCGTTAAGGAAAATGGCGAAGAGGGGCAGAATTTAGCCGAATCTTAACGGCCTTCATCGAATTGTAGGACGAAGAATGTTCCGGAACGCGAGAAACGCTCAGCCGGATAGCCGCCAGGATGGGGCTGCAAGTGCAAGACGGACAGAATACGACCGACCAGGAAACGTCGGCGCCGCCCGCCAGCGCGCACGGACTGAGCGATATCCTGCGCGACACCGCCACCGCGCTCTATCACTGGTCTGCTGCCGATGACCGCATTCGCTGGAGCGGAAACGCTGCCGGCCTTTTCGATGCGATCTATCACGAGCTTCCCCGCGTCGGTGCCGACTACGAGGCGCTGCTCGACGAGGATGTGAAGAAGAAGCGCCAACGCGCAATCATCGCCGCCGCCAAGGGCGAAACCGATTGCGGCCTGAACTTCGAACAGGTCCTCCCCATCCGCGATGTCGGCCTTGATGGCCGCCAGAAGCTGTTCCGGCTGGCCGAATGCGGCCACTTGCTCATCAACGAAGACGGCACGATTGCCGGCATCCACGGCTCGCTGCACCACATCCGCGCCGGCGAGGAAGGGCTTGCCGCAGCCTCCGCCGACCTCGACCCGCTGACCGGCGCCATGACCCGCAGCGCCCTGTCGGCGCAACTCAATTCCAGCATCGCCAAGGCGCGCGCCAAGAGCGGCAGCTGCGCCCTGCTCGTGGCAGCCATCGACAAGCTTGCCGTCGTCAACGATTCCTTCGGCTTCGAGATTGCCGACACGGTGATTGCCGAGATTTCGCGGCGCATGCATCGGGTGCTGCGCGAAGGCGACATGATCGGCCGCATCGCCGGCAACAAGTTCGCCGTCCTCATCCACGACTGCACGACCGAGGACGCCGCCACCGCGGCCCAGCGCGTGCGCGAGGCGGTTTCCATCTCGCCGGTCGAGATCGAATCGACGGAAGTCGTCGTTACCGTGTCTGTCGGCTGCGTGCTGGTACCGCGCTTTGCCCCCGATGCGGAAAAGGCGATGACGCGCGGCATCGAGGCGCTCAACGACGCACGCCACTCGCGCCGCTCCGGCTACGCCATGTACGAGCCGGATACCCGCCGCGACGTGCAGCGCCGTGACAACCTGCGTCTTGCCAACGACCTGCTCTCGGCCCTGTCGGAAGACCGCATGGGCGTCGCCCTGCAGCCCATCGTCTCGACCACCAATGATGAACCAGCCTTCTATGAGGCGCTCGTGCGCGTGCGCTCGCGCGACGGTGAGGATGTCACCGCCGGTGCCTTCATGGGCCTCGCCGACAAGCTCGGTCTGGTCCACCTCATCGACACGCGGATGCTCGACCTCGTCGTCAGCATGTTGATCGCGGATGAGAGCCTGAAGGTATCGCTCAACGTCGCGGTGTCCACCGCGCTCGACCCTGACTGGTTCCAGCGCATCACTGACCACGTTCTGCGCAACCGGTCCATCGCACCGCGCATGATCGTGGAGATCACCGAAACAGAAGCCATTCAGGACATCGAGGAAACCGCAGCCGTTGTCGCGTGGATCCACGACCTAGGCTGCAAGGTCGCGCTGGATGACTTCGGCGCGGGCTACACCACCTACCGCAACCTGCGCGACCTCGGCGTCGACCTTGTGAAGATCGACGGCGCGTTCATGCGCAACCTGCACCGATCCGAAGCCGACCAGATGTTCGTGAAGACGCTGATCGACCTTTCCCAGAACCTCGGGATCGAGACGGTGGCCGAATGGGTCGAGGACGAGCGTGACGCCGACCTGCTGAAGCAGTGGGGCGCGGAATACATCCAGGGCCACCTCTATGGTCGCGCCGTCACCCGCTACATGCCCTGCGACGGCCCGCTGGAAAAAGGCCAGATCGCCGTCTGAACATCGCTCGGCAGGTCACCGGCACTACTCATCAGGAGACTTGTCGGCAGTCGCTCAGGACAGCTTGTCGAGCTTGGCCTGCATGGCGGCAATCTCCTTGCGAAGATCGTTGATGTCGTCGCCGCCTTTTTCGCCGGTCGCTGCCGCTACGCCCTTGGCAGCGCCCTCATCGCCCTGTTCGCCGGCCGCCCCGGCTGCAAACGGCGAGAACATGCGCATCGCCTGTTCGAACATCACCATGTTGCGGCGCGTCTGATCCTCGATGGCTTCCATCGCCTGCTCGCCGAAGGCACGCGCCATCTGCGAACGCAGCTTGTCCTGGTCGCGGGTCAGCGAGCGCATGGTGAAGTCGAGATAGCTCGGCACGAGGCTCTGCATCTGGTCGCCGTAGAAACCGATAAGCTGGCGCAGGAAGCTGACCGGCAGCATGTTGCCGCCACGGCTCTCCTGCTCGAAGATGATCTGCGTCAGCACCGAGCGGGTGATGTCTTCTCCCGACTTGGCATCCACCACCACGAAGTCCTCGCCGGACTTCACCAATGCGCCGAGGTCATCGAGCGTGACATAGGTGCTCGTGCCCGTGTTGTAGAGACGGCGGTTGGCGTATTTCTTGATGGTGATGGCCGGCTTGTCGCCACCGGACTGCTTTGATTTCTTGGCGTCACTCATATCCGAAAATAACCCTTCGGCGTTGTTCCTCAAGCGTCAAGGATAGGGGATAAGCCCCTGCAACCGCCAGTTATTTTTGTGCGCTGCGCAATCCCGACCGCCCCATGGTAAATACTGCATACGTCCTATGCCGAATTGACTCCCGCTTGCGCAGGGTTAATTCCTTTGGACAGCTCATTCGCGGTGCGGACGTACCTGTGTCATGCTGCGGGTGCAAACACGGTCCCGGGCAGTTGCGGCAGACCCGCACGGACACTGGTCGCCCGGCTGAAGCCGCATTCATCTACTGGAGGCAATCCCCATGAGTGGTTCTGCAATCGTCATCGCCAGCGCGGCGCGCACGCCCGTCGGCAGCTTTAACGGCGCGCTGTCCGACGTGTCGGCATCCGCCCTCGGCACCACCGCCATCAAGGCGGCACTGGAACGCGCAGGCGTCGATGGCAAGGACGTTGGCGAAGTCATCCTCGGCCAGATTCTCACCGCAGGCGCGGGCCAGAACCCGGCCCGGCAGGCCTCCATCGGCGCGGGCCTCCCCGTCGAAACCCCCGCCTGGGGCATGAACCAGCTGTGCGGCTCCGGCCTGCGCGCGGTTGCGCTGGGCGCCCAGCAGGTCGCCGACGGTTCGTCCGCCATCGTCGTGGCCGGTGGCCAGGAATCCATGAGCCAGGCCCCGCACTGCGCGCACCTGCGCGACGGCGTGAAAATGGGCGACATGAAGATGATCGACACCATGCTCAAGGACGGACTGTGGGATGCCTTCAACGGCTACCACATGGGCAACACAGCAGAGAATGTCGCCAAGCAGTGGCAGATCACCCGCGACCAGCAGGACGCCTTCGCCGTTGCCTCCCAGAACAAGGCCGAGGCGGCCCAGAAGGACGGCAAGTTCAAGGACGAGATCGCCCCGGTCACCATCACCACCCGCAAGGGTGACAAGGTCGTCAGCGATGACGAGTACATCCGCCACGGCGCGACGCTCGACAGCATCAACGGCCTGCGCACCGTCTTCGAAAAGGATGGCACCGTCACCGCCGGCAACGCATCCGGCATCAATGACGGCGCAGCCGCCACCGTGCTGATGAACGAGGCCGAAGCCAACCGCCGCGGCATCACCCCGCTGGCGCGCATCGTCTCGTGGGCGAGCGTCGGCGTCGACCCGGCCATCATGGGTTCCGGCCCGATCCCGGCATCGCGCAAGGCGCTGGAAAAGGCCGGCTGGAAGATCGAGGATCTCGACCTCGTCGAGGCCAACGAGGCCTTCGCCGCGCAGGCCTGCGCGGTCAACAAGGATCTCGGCTGGAACCCCGACATCGTCAACGTGAACGGTGGCGCCATCGCCATCGGTCACCCGATCGGCGCATCGGGCGCCCGCGTTCTCACCACCCTGCTCTACGAGATGCAGAAGCGCGACGCCAAGAAAGGCCTCGCCACCTTGTGCATCGGCGGCGGCATGGGCGTTGCGATGTGCGTGGAGCGCGACTGATCACGCTTTCGACGGGGAGCGGCTGGCCGCTCCCCGCACTTGTCTACAGCCCGCGGAACAGGTTGCCGACGAGCAGGATGATGTAGGCGATTGCCAAAGTCGCGAACGCGTTGCCCGACACCACGGGGATGCTGATCGAACCGTAAGTGACCAGCAGGGCCAGAATTGCCAGCACGACCGAAATGGCGAAGACTGGCGTCGTCGGGGGGCTGAGGTTGAATCTCATGTTTGTTGCCTCCTGTTGTGCCGCCTGAGCGCGGCCGAGAGCATCCAGTAGCGGGCGGATTTCCGCCCAAAGACGAATTGGCGCGAACACAATGCGCCGACAAAAAAGACCAGACGCTCAGGGAGGGCATAATATGGCACGCACGGCATTGGTAACAGGTGGTTCGCGCGGAATCGGCGCGGCGATTTCGAAGGCTCTGAAAGAGGCCGGATTTAGCGTTGCGGCGAACTACGCCGGCAACGACGAGGCGGCGAACGCCTTCAAGGAAGAGACCGGCATCCCCGTCTATAAGTGGTCGGTCGCCGACTATGCCGCCTGCGAGCAGGGCATCAAGCAGGTCGAGGCCGACATTGGCCCCATCGACGTGCTCGTCAACAATGCCGGCATCACCCGCGACGCCATGTTTCACCGCATGACGCCGGAACAGTGGAACGAGGTCATCGGCACCAACCTCAACGGCGTCTTCAACATGACGCACCCGGTGTGGGGCGGCATGCGCGACCGCAAGTTTGGCCGCGTCATCAACATTTCCTCGATCAACGGCCAGAAGGGTCAGGCGGGTCAGGCGAACTACTCCGCCTCCAAGGCTGGCGACATCGGCTTCACCAAGGCACTGGCGCAGGAAGGCGCGCGCGCCGGCATCACCGTCAACGTCATCTGCCCGGGCTATATCGGCACGGAGATGGTCCGCGCCATCGACGAGAAGGTGTTGAACGAGCGCATCATCCCGCAGATCCCGGTCGGCCGTCTTGGCGAGCCGGAAGAGATCGCCCGCTGCGTGGTGTTCCTTGCATCCGACGATGCCGGTTTCATCACCGGCTCGACGATCAGCGCCAATGGCGGCCAGTACTTCTCCTAAGAGCCATAGCGGCCGCAACGACAATCAAGGGCGCCGAACGGCGCCCTTTTTCTTGTCCGCTTCGCATTCTTTCTCGGTTCACGTCTGCCACCAGATCGCGACACGCAATGTGATCGGCAGGTGACCTGCCGCTTTGAACGGGCGCACCCCATCTCAGGGGTCCGGCTGCCACGGGGCGGCCCCTGGTGAACCTCTCCATGACCATTCTGCTGCTGGCCGCTGGCCTGCTCCTGCTGCTCGCGGGCGGCGAGGCGCTCGTACGCGGCGCCGTCTCGCTCGCCGTCCGCCTCAACGTCTCTCCCCTCGTCATCGGCCTGACGCTTGTCGGGTTCGGCACTTCGATGCCGGAACTCTTCACTTCGGTTCAGGCGGCCCTCGCCGGTTCACCGGCCATTGCAGTCGGCAACATCGTCGGCTCCAACATCGCCAACGTGTTGCTGATCCTCGGCATCGCAACGCTGTTGATGCCCATTGCGGTCGAGCGCCGCGCCCTGATGCGTGACGGTGCTCTGCTGATCGGCGCGACACTGCTCTTCGCCGCGCTCTGCTTTTCCGGGTCGCTCGGGCGCGGCGCAGGCATCGCGCTGCTGGCGGGCCTCGTCCTCTATCTGGGCATCCTGTGGCATCAGGAGCGGGGCACCCCGGCGCAAGCGCCACAGCAAGCCGCACCGTCGACGACCTCACCGCTGGCCGCGCTGCTCATCGCCGCCGCGGGCCTCGCGATGATCGTGTTCGGCGCGCGGTTCCTTATAGATGGGGCGGTCATGCTGGCGCGAGCCTACGACATTTCCGAAGCCGTGATCGGCCTCACGGTTGTCGCCATCGGCACCTCGCTGCCCGAACTCGCGACCTCCATCGTCGCGGCCCTTCGCCGCCAGCCGGACGTCGCCTTCGGCAACATCATCGGCTCCAACATCTTCAACCTGCTGGGCATCGGCGGCGTCACTGCACTGATCCATCCGCTGGAGATCCCCGATGCCATGCGCAGCGTCGACATCCCGGTGATGGTCCTCGTCACGCTTGCGCTGCTCGTCGTCGCGTGGACGGGCCTGCGCATCGTACGCGTGGAAGGCGCGTTGCTGCTGGCGGGCTTTGCCGCGCACCAGGCCTTGCTCTGGACCTGACGGTCCGCTTGCGAAATGACGGGCGGCGGGCTATTCGCCGCCCATGAGCGCAGACACCCGCAAGACGACCGCCACCCTGATCGGCTTCACCGCCGTGCTGATGTGGGCGCTGCTGGCGCTCTTCACTGCCGCCAGCGGCAGGGTGCCGCCGTTCCAGCTGTCCGCCATGTGCTTCGCCATCGGCGGCTGCATCGGCCTCACCCGCTGGATCACGGTACCGCAGGCGCGCGCGGCCCTTGCCCGCCAGCCGTGGCAGGCCTGGCTGCTGGGGATCGGCGGGCTGTTCGGCTATCACTTCTTCTACTTCACGGCCCTGCGCAACGCGCCCGCCGTGGAAGCCGGGCTGATCGCCTATCTCTGGCCGCTGCTCATCGTGCTGTTTTCCGCACTGCTGCCGGGCGAGAAGCTGCGCTGGCACCACGTCGCCGGTGCGTTGCTCGGCTTTGCCGGTGCCGCGCTGATCGTCACGCGCGGCGAAAGCCTCGACATCGACCCGCAATATGCCTTCGGCTATCTCGCCGCCTGCGTCTGCGCGCTTGTCTGGTCGGGATACTCGGTGCTGTCGCGGCGGTTCTCCGCCGTGCCGACGGATGTCGTCACCGGCTTCTGCCTCGCGACCGCGATCCTTTCGGTGATCTGCCATCTGGCGCTGGAGCAAACGGTCTGGCCCGCGAGCCTGACGGAATGGCTCGCCGTCGCGGGCCTCGGTCTGCTGCCGGTCGGTCTTGCCTTCTACACGTGGGACCACGGCGTGAAGCACGGCGATATCCAGCTGCTCGGCGTCAGCTCCTACGCCGCGCCGCTCTTCTCCACGATCCTGCTGATCGCGTTCGGCTTCGCGCCCCTGACATGGGCCGTGGTCGCCGCCGCCGTGCTGGTGACGGGTGGTGCCGCGCTGGCCGCCAAGGACACGCTCACGAGCCGCCGCAAGGCCCGCGACACGCTTGCTGCCTAGGACTGTCCGCGCGGGACGGGACGCCAGTCCGGCGGCGCCATCTCGAACCCCTCGAAGGTAAAGCCCGGCGCGACGGTGCAGCTCACCAGCGTCCACAGCCCGAGGCTTTCCGCCGTCTGCCACGCATTGGCCGGGACGACCGCCTGCGGGCGTTCGCCCATGGCAAGGTTCGGCCCCAGCCGGAAGGCCTGCGCGTCGTGGCCGTTCTCGCTGATGGTCAGCGCCAGCGGCCCACCGGCATGGTGGTGCCAGGTTTCGACCGCATCGACACGGTGCCAGTGGGAATATTCACCGGCAGCCAGCAGGAAGTAGATGGCGGTCGAGCGGCTGCGGCCGGTCTCATCCGTCGCGGGATCGCGAAACGTCTCGCGGTAGTGCCCGCCTTCCGGATGCGGCTGCAACTCCAGAAGGCGGATGATGTCTTCGGCTGAAAGCGAGGCCCAGGCTGGTGCCTCGCTCAAAAGTTGTCCTTGCGCTTGCGCACTTCCGCCAGGACCGTCTCCGGGCTTTCGCCCGCAAGCCCCATGGCCTCGGCCACTTCGACGGTGCCTGCGCGCACGAAGGGGTTGGTTTCCAGCTCTTCGCCAACCGTGGTCGGCACGGTCGGGGTGCCCTGCTCCGTCTTCTTCTCCACCTCGTTGAGGCGGGCTTTCAGCTTTTCGTTGGTCGGGTCAGCGGTTACCGCGAAACGCGCGTTGGAGAGCGTGTATTCGTGCCCTGAAAACACCTTGGTGGAGGCCGGCAGCGCGCTGATCTTCTTCAGCGACGACCACATGTCCGCCGGCGTGCCCTCGAACAGCCGCCCACAGCCGAGCGTGAACATCGTGTCGCCGGCAAAGGCGAGGCCCGCCTTGCGCATGTAGTAGGTCACGTGGCCGGACGTGTGGCCCGGCGTCTCCAGCACTTCCACATCTTCGCCGCCGAAGGGAACGGTGTCGTTTTCGCTGACCGTCACGTCGAGGCCGGGGATGCGGTGCTCGTCGCGCTTCGGCCCGATGACCTTGATGTCCGGTCCGTTGAGCGCTTCCAGCCCGCCGATATGGTCGTTGTGGTGGTGGGTGATGAAGATATGCGTCAGCGTCCAGCCCGTATCGGCCAGAGCCTGCCGCACTGCTGCCTCCTCCGGCACGTCGATCGCGGCGGTCTCGCCGCTGTCAGGATCGTGGACCAGGACGCCATAGTTGTCGGACAGGCAGGCAAAGAGATGAGTTTCCATGTTCGAATATGCACCGTTTCCAGGTTTGAACGCGTTTGGCTTCTGTGGTGGTAATATTGTGCACCGCGCACCACAAATGAACCCTCCGCGCGCAGTCAGAACCGGAACGCAAGCAAATGGCCACCGACGTTGCCGACCTGCGCGACTTTTATACAGAGCCGCTTGGCCTCGTGGCGCGGCGGCGCATCCTGGCGCAGGTCGCCGGGCTGTGGGGTGAATTGCCTGGAGACAAGGTGGCCGGGCTTGGCTACGCGACGCCCTATATCCGGCCCTATATCGACAGCGCCGAGCGCGTCTTCGCGCTGATGCCCAGCCGGCAGGGGGTGGTGAACTGGCCGCCCCACGGCCCATCGGCGTCGGCGCTGGTCGAGGAATATGACCTGCCGCTGACCGATGGCGCGGTCGAGCGCCTGCTCATCGCGCATTGCCTGGAACACGCCGATTTTCCAGCCGAGGTGCTGAAGGAAGCCGGCCGCGTGCTGGCGCCCGGCGGCAGGCTCATCGTGATCGCGCCCAACCGGCGCGGGCTGTGGGCGCGCTCCGACAATTCGCCCTTCGGCCACGGCCGCCCGTTCAGCCGGTCGCAGCTTTCGGCGCTCCTCAGGCAGACCGGCTTCAGCCCCGCCAACTGGCGCGAGGCGCTCTACGTGCCGCCCTATAACCGGTTCGGCCTGCTGCGCATGTCGGGCGCGTTCGAAAAGCTTGGCGCCATCACGCCGATCATGTTCGGCGGCGTTCTCATCGTTGAAGCGCAGAAGCAGTTCATGTCGTCGAAGCCCGTGCGCGCCCGCGAACGTGTTTCCAGCACGGTGCGGGCGCTCGCGCCGCAGACGCAGGCGGCACCGGCGCGGCGCGACAGCTTCTAGTGGCATCAGGGCAAGTTCAGATCAGGACGGGCGCTCGCCCCGGTCGAGCAGGAACACCGCCTGCTCGCCGAACAGGTTCCAGAACCACCACGGCGCCTTGAAGGGAATCCGCTGGCCGTAGTGGTTGAGGGCAACAGCCTCGCGGATCTCCGCCTCCACCTGGTCGCACAGCTCCACGAAATCGCGGATCGTGCAGAAGTGGATGTTGGGCGTGTCGTACCAGTGGTAAGGCAGGTTCTTGGTCACCGGCATGCGCCCGAATCCGAGGAACTGGAGACGGATACTCCAGTGGCCGAAATTCGGCAGCGACACGATGACGTGCCGCCCGATCCGCAGGAGATGTTCCAGCACGATGCGCGGGTTGCGCGTCGCCTGGATCGTCTGGCTCAGGATCACGTAGTCGAAGCTGTCGTCGGAATAGTTGTGCAGGTCCTCGTCGGCATCGCCCTGGATGACGGCGAGCCCGCGCCCCACCGCTTCGGCGACACCTTCCGGCGAAAGCTCGATGCCGCGCCCGTCGATGCCGCGCACCTCTTCCAGCCGCTTCAGCAGCGCACCGTCGCCGCAGCCGACATCGAGCACACGCGCGCCCTCGCGCACGAAGCTCGCGATCACCTCGTGGTCGACGCGCGGGCCGGCACTCATGGTGCGCTCGTACTGGGGCGCCTCGTAGGGATCGCTCACGCACTGTCTCCCACGTCCAGCCCGCGCACACGGGCGGCAGAATCGATGAAGCCGCGCAACGCGGTCATCAGTTGCGGTTCGTCGAGCAGGAAGGCGTCATGGCCCCGGTCGGTCTCGATCTCCACGAAGCTGACGCGCGCGCCCGCGGCATTGAGCGCATGCACCACCGTGCGGTTGCCCTCGGTCGGAAACAGCCAGTCGGAGGTGAACGACACCATGCAGAAGCGGGTATTGGTTCCGGCGAACGCATTGGCCAGCACCCCGCCATGGTCTGCTGCGAGGTCGAAATAGTCCATCGCCCGCGTCAGGTAGAGATAGCTGTTGGCGTCGAACCGCTCCACAAAGGTCATGCCCTGGTGGCGCAGGTAGCTTTCCACCTGGAAATCGGCGTCGAAGCCGTAGGTCAGCGCGTCCCGGTCCTGCAGCCTGCGGCCGAACTTGCGGTGCATCGCCTCCTGCGACAGGTAGGTGATGTGCGCGGCCATGCGCGCCACCGCCAACCCCTTCGTCGGGTGCTTGCCCGCCGAATGGTAATCGCCCCGGCACCAGTCCGGATCGGCCATCACTGCCTGCCGCCCGACCTCGTGGAACGCGATGTTCTGCGTGGTGTGGCGGGCTGCCGTCGCGATGGGGATCGCGGAAAACACCCGCTGCGGGTAGTCGCTTGCCCATTGCAGCACCTGCATGCCGCCCATGGAGCCGCCCGCGACCGCAAACAGCGTTTCGATGCCGAGATGATCCACAAGCCTGGCCTGCGCGCGCACCATGTCGCGGATCGTGACGACAGGGAAATTCAGGCCGTAGGGCTTGCCGGTCGCCGGGTCGATGCTGGCCGGCCCGCTGGAGCCGAGGCACCCGCCCAGCACGTTGGCGCAGATGACGAAGAAGCGGTCCGTGTCGATGGGGCGGCCCGGCCCGACGAGCAGGTCCCACCAGCCGGGCTTGCCCGTCACCGGATGAATGCTCGCGGCGTGCTGGTCACCCGTCAGCGCATGGCACAGCAGCACGGCGTTGGACTTGTCGGCGTTCAGTTCGCCGTAGGTCTGGTAGGCGATCTGCCACGGCGCGAGATCGACGCCGCAATCGAGCGGCAGCGCGGCGTCGGCGCCAAAGCGCGCGACAAGGCTCGACGGCGCGTTGGCTTCATCCGCCTCCGCGGTCTTGCCCTTGTTTTCCGGGCTGCCCTGGTCTGTCGCCTTGCTCATCGGCTGCGTGCCGTTTCCTGCTCGTGTATCGGCCTGCAAGCCGATAGAACCGATAGGTAGGGAGCCACGCGACCCCGTGTCAATCACGCGCGTCGATTTGGCCGGTGGCCATGCCGCGCAACCTTGCCGCAAGCATCCGCTTTGCTTTTGTTGTCATGGAGTTCTAAACAGGGTCGCCGTGCCGCCGGCACCCTTTATTCAGGCCCTGTTCAACCCGTGACCGGACCCATGCAACCGCCCCGTTCAGACGACGCCGAAACGCTTGCAACGCTGCGCGCGCGCATCGACGAGATCGATGCCTCGATGCAGCAGCTTCTGCAGCAGCGCGCCGAGGTGATAGACGCGCTCGTCGCCGCCAAGAAGACGGCAACAGGCGCGGCCTTCCGGCCCGACCGTGAAGCGGCGATGATGCAGCGGCTGCGCGAGCGCCATGCCGGTAATCTGCCCTTCGTGGCGATTGCCCATATCTGGCGCGTTATCATCTCAACCTTCACCCAGCTTCAGGCCCCCTTCGACGTGCATATCGTTGCGGGCGACGACGCCCTGCGCGACACCGCGCGCTACCAGTTCAGCTTTTCCTCGCCGCTGCGCGAATGGCCGGACCGCGATGCCGCACTGGCGCAGATCGACGGGGCCTCCAAGGACCTTGCGCTGGTGCCGCCCGGCGGCAGCGGCGACTGGTGGTCGGCCGCGATCGCCCGTGGCGCGCAGGTCATCGCAGCGCTTCCCGAGATCGAAACCGGCCTGCCGCCCGCACTGGTCTTCGCGGCCGGCAGTGTGGACGTGAGCGAGCTTCCTTGCGTCGTCATTTCGCTGAACGGCAATTATGGCGCGGCCTTCGCGGCGTTCGAACCGGGCGATGCCGCGCTCTCGCTGGCAGGATCGGGCGCGGATGGTGCGGCCTTGTTTGCCGTGCGCCGCGCGCAGGCCGAGGATTTCGTACGACGCGCGGAAGCCGCCGGGCTGACCGTGACACCGGCTGGCGGCATCGCCGCGCCGGAAGCGATGCTGGATGCAACACAGGTGCTGGCATGACCAACGACCCGACGAACGCGCTGCCGCAGCCGCGCGAAAGCATCATGTCGATTTCGCCGTACATCCCCGGCAAGCACAAGGCTGCCGGCGTCGCGACGCGCCATCGCCTGTCCTCCAATGAGACCCCGCTCGGTGCGAGCCCGAAGGCCATAGCCGCCTACAAGGCGCTGGTCGACAGCTTGCAGGACTACCCCGACGGTGCGGCGACCGAGCTGCGCGAGGCCATTGGCGCGCGCTACGGCCTGAACCCCGACAACATCGTCTGCGGGTCCGGCTCTGATGAACTGCTCAACATCCTTGCGCAGGCCTACCTGCGCGCCGGCGACGAGGCGATCTACACCGAGCATGGCTTCCTCGTGTACCGCATCGCGACGCTTTCGGCAGGCGGCGTCCCCGTCGTCGCGCCGGAAGAGAACCTCACCGCGAGCGTCGACAATATCCTCGCCTGCGTGACGGATCGCACACGTATCGTGTTCCTGGCAAACCCCAACAACCCGACCGGCACCTATTTGCCGTTCGAGGAGGTGCGCCGCCTGCATCGCGCCCTGCCGACCAACGTGGTGCTGGTGCTCGATGCGGCCTATGCGGAATACGTGCGCCGCAACGACTACGAGTCCGGCATGTCTCTCGTTTCCGAGAGCGGCAACGTGGTGATGACGCGAACCTTCTCGAAGATTCACGGTCTGGCGAACCTCCGCCTTGGCTGGGCCTACATGCCCGCCCACATGGCCGACGTCCTGAACCGCGTGCGCGGCCCCTTCAACGTCACCGGGCCTGCCATTGCCGCCGGCATCGCGGCGATCCGCGACACGGCTTGGTCGGACGCGGCCGTTGCCCACAACGAGGAATGGCTGCCGAAGGTGACGGGGGAGCTGGAAGCCCTCGGGCTTGGCGTGACGCCGAGCGTCGGCAACTTCATCCTCATCGAGTTTCCCGAGACCGCCGGCCGGACGGCTGCGGACGCCGACAAGCATCTCGTCTCACAGGGCATCTTCCTGCGCCGCATGGATGGCTACGGCCTGCCGCGCTGCCTGCGCATGACCATCGGCAGCGCACAGGCCAACGAGGACACCCTCGCAGCGCTGACCCAATTCCTGCAAAACAGGGGCTGACGTCGTGATCGCCAAACTGGAAAAGCCGGTCGTGAAGCGGCTGGCACTGATCGGCATTGGCCTGATCGGTTCATCGCTCGCCCGCGTCACCAAACAGCGCGGTGTGGCAGACCACATCGCCATTTCATCGCGCTCGGCCGAGACGCTCGACCGCGCGCGTGAGCTCCAGCTTGGCGACAGCTACCACGCATCCGCAGCTGATGCCTGCAAGGACGCCGACCTGGTCATCGTCTGCGTCCCGGTTGGCGCGAGTGGCGCGGTCGCGCGCGAGATCGCACCGGCGCTGAAGCCCGGTGCAATCGTCTCCGATGTCGGTTCGGTGAAGGCCGAGGTGGTGGCCGCGATGGCGCCTGAACTGCCCGAAACCGCGCATTTCATTCCCGCCCACCCGGTTGCCGGCACCGAGCATTCCGGCCCCGATGCGGGTTTTGCGGAGCTCTTCGACAATCGCTGGTGCATCCTCACGCCGCCGGAAGGCGCGGACCGCGAGGCCGTCGACACGCTTGCCGCCTTCTGGCGCGGAGCCGGGTCGAACCTCGAGGAAATGGACGCCACGCATCACGACCTGGTGCTGGCGATCACCAGTCACATCCCGCACCTCGTCGCCTACTCGATCTGCGGCACGGCAGCCGACATGGAGACGGTGACCCAGTCGGAAGTCATCAAGTTCTCCGCCGGTGGTTTCCGTGATTTCACGCGCCTTGCCGCGTCAGACCCGACCATGTGGCGGGATGTGTGCCTCAACAACCGTGACGCCATTCTGGAAATGCTGGCGCGCTTTGCCGAGGACATCTCGGCCATGCAGCGGATGATCCGCTGGAATGACGGTGACGCGCTGTTCGACATGTTCACGCGCACGCGCGCCATCCGCCGCAGCATCATCGACGCGGGCCAGGAAGCGGACGTGGTGGATTTCGGCCGCCCGCACGGGGGCGACTCACTCCCCGGTGAGTGAGGGGAACTGGGTCAGCCCGATTGGGCCGAGATAGACGGTCCCGCCCTGCACGCGCAGGGTCAGGCGCGAGGCGTTGCGACCCTCGACCGTGACCGGCGTGCCGAGCGCGCCGATGGAAAACGCGGCAATGCCTGAGAGAATGTCGCTGTTGTCACCGGCGATCTTGGAGATATCCAGACCGGCGGTCGTCAGGTTGACGAGGCCCTCGGGCCGCCCGGTGCTGTCGAGACGGACCGCGCCATCGAGGATTGCCAGCGAATCCTGCATCTCGATGCGCAGGCCCTCGGTCTTCAACTGCCCGCCCGCGTTGCGCCACTTCCGCATGCGCTCGGTCCAGGGGCCGGAATACAGCGCCTGCACCTGGCTGGCGGACCCCAGATAGTCGATCCGTTCAGCGCTCTGCAACGTGCCATCTGACAATTCGAGAACCGGTTCGATGCTGGAGAATGCAAGGTCGTAGCTCGCCTCGCCGCGTGCCGCGCCCTCCGCCTTGCGCATGTGGAACTGGAACGCCTCGCCCCGGTAGGCCGCAAACGTGCGGCCCGGCTGCGAAATCACGTTCATCAGCGGCTTGCGCAGCGACAGGTCCGCCGACGTCACTTCAGGGCGATATTCGTTATCGGGAGCAAGCGACAGCGACATCTGCGCCACCTCCCAGTCCGCCTCAACGGTCGCGCCATCGTCGCGCTCCACGTAGAGCGGGCCGTCGAATTCCGCGATCACGCGGTTGGGCTGGTAGGCCATGCTGACGGTATGGACTTCCTGCGCACGCACCGTGATGGCGCGCCCATCATGCTGGAGCTTCCAGACCGGGTTCGTGCAGCGGATCTCGAAACGGAACGGATAGCCGCCATGCTCTTCGCTGTCGCAGGCGAACTCGCGCCCGTCGCGCACCTCCTGCGCCTTCCAGCGGGCATAGCCCTCCTGCGCGCCAAGGCTGCCGACATACCAGTAGCCGCTCCACGCGACGGCGAGGATGACGACCAGCAAGGTCGGCCAGAGCACGCCGAAGGACGGCCTGCGCTTCAGGCGCCGCGGGCGCTCGTCGGAATGGGGAAATTGCGGGCTGCTTGTGTTCACTGGGGACCCCTGCTAGGGCAGGCCCCGCCTTGGAGGGGCGGTACATGCAGGATGAATTCTGGGTCTTTGCCTACGGCTCGCTGATGTGGCGACCCGGCTTCGACCATATCGAGCAGATCGGCGCCAAGCTCAACGGTGCGCATCGCCGGCTGTGTGTCTATTCGCATGTCCATCGCGGCACTCCGCAGAAGCCCGGCCTTGTTCTCGGTCTCGACCACGGCGGCAGCTGCCACGGCCTGGCGCTGCGCGTCGAGCCGGACAGGCGCGAGGAAACCATCGCCTATCTGCGCGCCCGTGAACAGGTCACCATGGTCTACCGCGAGGCCGAGCGTATGATCACTCTGGCCGATATGCGGCGCGTTCCTGCGGTTACATATGTCGTTGACCGGGGACATGCGCAATACGCCGGCAAGCTGCCGGTCACGGACCAGGTCGGTTTCGTGCGTCAGGGACATGGGCAATCGGGACCCAACGAGGAATACGTGCGCAACACGCTGTCTCACCTCGACGAACTGGGCATCGAGGACGGGTTGCTGCGTGATCTGGTCGGACGTCTGGACAGGGGCGAACGCTAGCCCGCCTCAGGCGAAATTGACCTTGAGCGGCGCGATGGGGATCGCGGCCTTGAGGTCGCGCACGATGCGATCCGCACCGAGCGGCGAGCTCGTCATGTGCAGGTGCATCTCGGTTGCACCGGCGGCAACGGATGCCGCACGCGCAAGTCGGAACTCCGGGCTGTCGCCACGACCGATCCAGACCGCTTCGCGCGAGCCGTCACGCCCGTTGGTCGCCAGGACGACGACGGCGTTCGAAACCGACGTCACGGCTGCAACGGGAGACACGGAGAACACGAATCGCGCACCACTCGCGCCGCGCCAGTAGCGGAACGAATCGTCAAGGCCCGTGGCGGCAAGCGCCACCGGCATGCCGTCATCGACGAGATGGCGACCGCGGGTGGGTGCGTCGTGTTGGGCAGCGTGCATCATGTTCTTCATCTCACTTGCGAACCGGGGAACAAAAATAGAACAAACAGGCGTTCCCGTCAATCCACCCTCTTTATGGCGTGCCACTGCGGCGGTTTTGAGATGGTGAGCAATCCATCATTTCACAAGGGGAAACCCCTTTTGACTCGCTTCACTGAACGGATAACGCGCCAGAAGGTTTCTTAACCGCAGCGGGAATAGTCGCAATTCGTGCAGAAATGGCAGCCTTCCGCATGCATCAGGGTCGGCTGGGAGCAGCGCGGGCAGAGTGTTCCACTTGGCGCTTCCGTGATTCCCGCCGGTTCTCCGGCCTCCAGGAACCCGGTTTCGCGCATGTGCTGTTCGATGACATTTCCGATTGCTGCGAGCAGGCTCGGCACATAGTGCCCGTTCATCCACTGCCCGCCGCGCGGGTCGAAAACCGCCTTCAACTCCTCAACCACGAAGCGCACGTCACCGCCGCGTCGGAATACGGCACTGATCATCCGCGTCAGCGCAACGGTCCAGGCGAAATGCTCCATCGCCTTGGAGTTGATGAAGATCTCGAAGGGCCGCCGCGCGCCGCCTTCCAGCGTGTCGTTGATGGTGATGTAGATCGCGTGTTCGGATTCCGGCCAGCGGATCTTGTAGGTGTAGCCCGGCAGCGTTGCGCCGCGCGCCATCGGTTCGTGGCTGCCGCCATTATCGGGTACGGGAGACGCAGCCGGGGCGTCGACCGACAGCACCGACCCCGTCACCGGGTTGGGACGGTAGGTGGTGCAGCCCTTCAGTCCCGCCTTCCACGCGTTCAGGTAGACATCGCCGAAATCCTCGAAAGACATGTCTTCAGGCACGTTGATGGTCTTGGAGATGGCACTGTCCACGAACGGCTGAAGGGCAGCCTGCATGGCGATATGGTCGTCCGGGCTCAGGTCTTGCGCCGTGACGAAATTATCCGGCAACCCGTCCTCGTCGCCGCTGACCTCCCTGTAGAGTTCGACGGCGAAATCGCGCACCCGCTCGGTGCGGTGGGTGCCGTCGCGCTGGAGAACCTTGCGGTCGTACCCGGCGGCAAAGATCGGCTCGACGCCCGACGAAACGTTGCCGGCAAACAGCGAGATCGTTCCCGTCGGCGCAATGGAGGTGAGCAGCGCGTTGCGCAGGCCATTTGCCTGAACGGCTTCCTGAACGTCCGTCCCGAGGCGCTGCGCCATCGCGTTGTGGGCATAAGGCTCGGCCTCAAACAGCGGGAACGCGCCTTTTTCGGCCGCAAGCTCGGTGCTCGCCAGCCACGCGGTACGCTGGATCTGCTTCATCCAGTTGCCGGCCACTTCCGCCGCCTCGGGCGAACCGTAGCGAAGCCCGCACATGACCAGCGCATCCGCCAGCCCCGTGACGCCCAGCCCGATGCGCCGCTTGGCGATCGCCTCGGCGTGCTGGGCCTCCAGCGGGTAGTTGGAGATATCGATGACGTTGTCCATCAGCCGCACGGCAGGCGGAACGGTTTCGTCCAGCAGGTCCGTGTCGAGGCGCGCCTCGGCGGTGAACGGGTCGCGCACGAAGGCCGCGAGATTCATCGAACCCAGCAGGCAGGCACCAAACGGCGGCAAGGGCTGCTCGCCGCAGGGGTTGGTCGCGCTGATCGTCTCGCAATAGGCAAGGTTGTTGGCCGCGTTGATCCGGTCGATGAAGACGACGCCCGGCTCGGCATGGTCGTAGGTCGCGCGCAGGATGCGCCGCCACAGGTCGCGGGCGTTCACTCTGCGCCAGACGCGGCCTCCAAAGACGAGGTCCCACGGACCGTCCTTGTCGACCGCATTCATGAAGGCATCGGTGACGAGAACCGACAGGTTGAAATTGGTCATCGCGCCCGCCGTGCGCTTGGCGGCGATGAAGTCCTCGATATCGGGATGGTCGCACCGCAGGGTCGCCATCATCGCACCGCGCCGTGCACCCGCCGACATGATCGTGCGGCACATGGCATCCCAAACGGCCATGAAACTGACGGGACCGGAGGCATCCGCGCCGATGGATGCAACCGGCGCACCCTTGGGCCGCAGGGGCGAGAAATCGACACCGATGCCGCCGCCCTGCTGCATGGTCAGCGCGCTGTCGCGGACACTGTCGAAGATGCCCGTCAGGCTGTCGTCCAGCGTCCCCATCACGAAGCAGTTGAAGAGCGTGACGTCGCGGTTCGCGCCCGCGCCTGCGAGAATGCGCCCCGCCGGCAGGAAGCGCCCGTCAGCCATGATGTCCTCGAAGGCGCGCGCATGGGCGGCGCGATCACCTTCGGCTTCGGCACCCGTCGCCGCATGTGCAACGCGAGCGAATGTCTCGGCGCGGGTCGCATCCACCGGGGTACCGTCCGGCTTCTTCAACCGGTACTTGAGGTCCCAGATGTCAGCGGCAATCTGCGGCAACGCGATGCCCGCCAGCATGGGTTCGTCGCCCGCGCCGCCTGACCTCTTGCCGTCTGTCGGATCGGTCTTGGCATCCATCGCGCTAGTCGCTCCGGGTCCCCCAAGTGCCTGGGGACGTTACGCATCACATCGCGGACAGGCCCGTGAACGCCGGCTGCCCGCCCATCAAAAGCTAGGCTTGCAAGACCTTCGAGTCAATGAATGTTCTTTAAACGTTCACGCCGGGCGCGGCTTCGCCACCGCGCAGTTGGGCGAGCCGTGCGCGGGCCTTTTCGCCCATCGGCGGGGCGTCGGGGCTGTCGGCGGCTTCCAGCAGGAGCCGGTCGCTCGCCGTCTCGATGGACGTCTCCAGCTGCGCCATGAAGGCCTTGCGGTCGAGTCCGGCGGGGATCGGGTCGAGCACCTCGACGACGATGGTCCCGGGATATTTCACGAAGGCGTTGCGCGGCCAGTAGACGCCGGAATTGAGCGCCACCGGCAGGCAGGGCACGCCTGCCTTGTCGTAGACGAAAGCCGCGCCGACCTTGTAGGTCGGCGCCGCGCCCGGCGCTTGCCGGGTGCCTTCGGGAAAGATGATGAGCTGGCGGCCTTCGGCGAATGTCGCAGCCGAATCCTGCGCCAGCATCTTCAGCGACTTTGCGCCCTTCGACCGGTTGAGCGCGACGAGGCCGAGCTTTCGCGTCCAGATGCCGAAGAAGGGGATGCGGTTGAGTTCTTCCTTCAGCACGAGGTTCGGCGCGTCGAACAGGGTGGCGAGCGCGAAGGTCTCGAAGGCGGACTGGTGCTTGGACGCGACCAGCAGCGGACCGGGCGGAATCTTCTCGGTGCCGCGAAACTCGACCTTCGTGCCGGCCAGCACCCGCAGCAGGAACATGCTGACATGCCCCCAGGCCTTGAGGCCGGAAATGGCATGGCGGCGAGGCAGCAGCACGAGCGGGACGGACAAGATCGCGAAGGCCAGCCAGTTGGCGAAGAAGATACCGGTCAGCAGCGCCGATCGCGTCAGCAGGATCGCCCGTTTCATGTCAGCCCCGTATGCGCCCGTCTCAAGCCCGCGCCAGCCGAGCCCGTTTCAGGCTGGCGGCGATCCAGACCACGATAGCCGCCGAGACGATGAGCAGGAAGGCGGCAACGGCGGACGCGCCGAGATAATCGCCGGTCTGCCCGTAGAGCCACCCGGCCACCGCCGGGCCGAGCACCTGCCCGATGCCGAAGCTCGCGGTCATCAGCGCCACGACGCGGCGCGCGTCGCGCGGGGTGCCGTCAGCCGTCGGCAGCATCCGCGCGGCGACGAGGCCGATGGCCGTGATGCCGACGAAGGTGCCCCCGAGGCACACGGCGGCAAAGAATATCGCGGGCGGATGCGAGGACGACACGCTGGCGATGACGCCGGCCGCCTCCAGCATGCAGGCGATGGCATAGGCAATCAGCGGCCCGGTGCGCGCCGAGACCTGGCTCCAGAACCAGACCGACGGCATCAGCGCCAGCCCGACCGTGAACCAGACCGCCGTCTCGTGCGGTGCGAGTTCCGGCGAGTTGCGGACGATTGCCGTGATGAACGTCGCGGTGATGATGTAGCCGAAGCCGAACAGCCCGTAGGAGATCAGCAGCGCGATGAAACGCGTGTCGAGGCCGACCTTGCCGGGCGTGAATTCGCTGCGCGGCACCTTCGGCCCGCTTTCGCGCAACAAGGGCACGCAGGCGAACGCGATGAGGATCGTGAACAGGCCGAAGACCAGCCATTGCTCGGGCCACAGGTCCGGCCCTTTCAGCCAGTGCACCGCAAGGGCCGACACGCAGATGCCGAACCCGACGCCCGCGAAGTGCACGGCGGACAGCCCGTTACGCCCGGCAAGCGCCACACCGTCCAGCACCAGCGCGGTCGCGAAGACCAGCACGATGGCGCTGGCAAAGCCACCGGCAAAGCGCAGCAGCATGAAGGCGAACATGGAATCGGTGACGCCCATCGCAGCCGTTGTCGCGGCGCTGGCGACAAGGCCGACGACGCTCCACACACTGCGGCTGCCGGAGAGATACGGCGAGGCGGCAAGCAGCGCGCCCGCAAGGTAGCCTGCGAAGTTGGATGCCGCGAGATAGCCCGCGCCGGCGCCATCAAGCTGACCGGCAGCCAGCATGTCCGGCAGGATCGCGGTATAGGCGAAGCGCCCGAAACCCATGGCCGCGGCAAGCGCGAGGAAGCCGCCCGCGGCAAGCGCCAGCGGTGAAGGGTCGCGCAGGCTCATGCGCCGCGCTCCAGGCAGGCGACCCATTGGCCAGCCTGCCGCGCACGCTTTTCAACGATGCGGGCGAGCCGCGCATGCTTGCGCGAGGGGTTGGCCGGGTTGCGTTCGACCGGCAGCGGCAACGCGGTTGCCAGCAGCGCGGCCTGCCGTCTGGTCAGGCTCGCCGCGGACTTCTTGAAGTAGTGCTGGCTTGCAGCTTCGGCACCGTACACCCCGTCACCCCATTCCACCGTGTTGAGGTAAATTTCGATCAGCCGCCGCTTGGACCAGACGAGATCCATGTAGTGGGCGAGCGGCACCTCGATTGCCTTGCGGACATAAGACCGCTGCGGCCACAGGAAAAGATTTTTCGCCGCCTGCATGGCTATCGTGCTCGCACCGCGTGGCTCCTTGCCCGCGTTGTACTGGTCGATGGCGACCTGCACGGCGTCCCAGTCGACCCCGCGATGCACACAGAACTTCGCGTCCTCCGACACGATCACGGAATGCGACAGCACCGGCGCCATGTCGTCCAGCGCCACCCATTGGCGCTCGTAGGACTTGCCGGTCAAAAGGTCGCCGAGCATCAGCGTGGAGAGCGGCGGGTTGAGCAGCGCATAGACCGGCACCAGCACCAGCGGCAGCAGCACCAGTGCCAACACGGCGTAGAGGACCACGCGAAGCGCGCGGCGAAACCAGCCGCGTTCCTGCTCCTCGAAATCGTGTGGCTTGCCCGTCATCGACAATGACCCTATGCAATGGCGCATCCGCGTTGCGGCGCAGCCAACACCGACGCGCCCTGATCCGCAAGGGTCAGGCCCATCGCCCTCAATCTCCGTTCCGTTGCCATGACCGAGCCTTTCGCAATTCGCCTGCAAAGCTTCGCCGATGCGTTCTCGCAAGACCTGCGCGCGCGCCTCGCCGAATTGCTGAGCGGCGCACCGGAACGTCTCGCAGATGCCGTGAACCATGCAGCCCTTGCCGGAGGCAAGCGCATCCGGCCGTTTCTCGTCCGCGAATCGGCCCGCCTGTTCGAGAGCGGCGAGGATGATGCGCGCGCGGCCGCCTTCGCGGTCGAATGCCTGCACACCTACAGCCTCGTCCATGACGACCTGCCCGCGATGGACGACGACGACATGCGGCGCGGCCGCCCCACCGTGCACGTCGCGTATGACGAGGCGACGGCGATCCTCGCGGGCGACTGCCTGCTGACGCTTGCGTTTGAATTCCTCGCCGCAACGCACCACGCGGGAGGCCTCACCGGGACACTGGCGCGTGCGGCAGGCGGCACCGGCATGGTCGGCGGGCAACTGTTCGACCTCGCCGCCGAAGGCCGCTTCGAGGCAGGAGGCAAGGTGCCGGACACCGAGACAACCATCCGCCGCATCCAGGCCATGAAGACCGGCGCGCTGATCGCCGCCTCCTGCGAGATGGGGGCGATTGCAGCCGGTGCGCAGGAAAGCCACCGCCAGTCGCTTGCCGCCTATGGCCGCGAGATCGGCCTCGCCTTCCAGATCGCCGACGACCTGCTCGACACCCACGGTGACGCGGCGCGCATCGGCAAGGCGGTCGGCAAGGACGCAGCCGCCGGCAAGGCGACCTTCGTGGGGCTTCTGGGAACGGACGGCGCGCGTGACCTGCTGGCCTCCACCGTCGAGGCGGCCAAGGCCAATCTCGGCGCGCTGCCCGGCGACACGCAGACGCTTCAAGCCCTTGCGGACTACATCGCCACCCGCGACCACTGAATTCTGGTCAGCCGCCTGCGGACTTTTCCATCAGCCGGTCATAAAGCGCGAAGGTGCGCGACGTGACCTCGCCTTGCGAGAATTCGTTGCGCGCCACCTCGGCGGCCTTCTTTCCGTACATCTCCCGGACGCTCGCGTTGCGCGCGAGGATCGTCATGGCTTCGGCCAGCGCTTTGACGTCGCGCGGCGGCACCAGCAGCCCGGTCTCGGCATTGCGCACGATGTCGCGGCAGCCCGGCACGTCGCTGCCGATCAGCGGGCGGGCGCAGGCGGCAGCCTCCACCAGCGCCAGCGGCACACCCTCCCCGCCATGCGACGGCCCGACGGCCACGTCGACCCGCGCCCACAGCGCACGCACGTCGCCCACCTCGCCGATCCAGCGCACAGGGCTGTCCCTCAGCAGCGTGTCGAGCTGGATCTTGGAAATGCCGGAGCGGTTCTGTTCATCCAGCGGACCGGCCAGCAGCACCTCGTGCTCCAGCCCGCGCGCATCCAGTTGCAGGCTGGCGCGCACCAGTTCCTCGATCCCCTTGATGCGCAGGATGCGCCCGGCAAAGGCAAAGACCGGCACGGGGTTGTCCGGCGGCGGCAGCGTCGTGAAGCGGTCGGTATTGACGCCCGAACCGGGATTGACCTCGGTTTCGACGTCCACCTTCACGAGCTTCAGGATCGTGTCACGGTCGTCCGCGTTCTCGAACAGCAGGACGATGTGGTGCTCACGCGCGGCACCCTTGATGGCCGCGCCGACAAACTTTCGCGCGAGCCGTTTCCAGAGCTGGTTGCCGACGAACAGGTAGCCGAGACCGGTGAAGGCCATGACGGCGCGCTGGCGCGGCAGGCCGTGCAGCGCCATGCAGGTGGCGACAATCGTGCGCAGCGATACGCAATGCACGATGTCCGGCAGTTCGTCGTTGATGAAGTCGCGGATTTCGCGCACTTCCCCCTGCAGCCGCAGTGGATTGAGCGACCCGCGGTGCCAGTTCAGCGTCAGCAGCTTGACGCCGGCATCGCCGATGGCGCGCGCGTGCTTGTTGACCCGCGTTGCAACAGCAACCTCGTAGCCCGCGTCGATTGCCGCGCACGCCAGCCCCAGCCGGTGCGCGACGAAGTACCAGTCCTCGGTCGCGAAAAAGAGCAGCTTGCGCTTGCGTGCCATGGGTCCCTCAGTTGCCCAGAAGGCCGCGATTGCGTAGCGTGTCGACCACCATGTCTGCCAGCGTGTCGAGATCGTTGCCCACCGTATCGAGCACCAGTTCCGCGTTCTCCGGCGGCTCGTAGGGAGAATCGATACCGGTAAAGTTCTTCAGCTGGCCGCTGCGCGCCTTGGCATAAAGTCCCTTCGGGTCGCGCTCCTCGGCAACCTTCAGCGGCGTCGCGACGTGAACCTCGATGAAGTCGATATCGCCCATCATGTCGCGCGCCATGCGCCGCTCGGCGCGGAACGGCGAGATGAACGACACCATGACGATGAGGCCTGCGTCGCCCATCAGCTTTGCGACCTCCGCCACCCGGCGGATGTTCTCCACCCGGTCGGCATCGGTAAAGCCGAGATCGCGGTTCAGGCCGTGGCGGACGTTGTCGCCGTCCAGCGTGTAGGTGTGCGCGCCCAGCGCGAAGAGCCGCTTTTCGACCCTGTCCGCGATGGTGGACTTGCCCGCGCCCGAAAGCCCCGTGAACCACAGCACCGCGGGCTTCTGGTCCTTCAGACGCGCACGTGCGTCGCGGTCGATGGCGAAATCCTGCAGATGCACGTTCAGCGCCCGGCGCAGCGGGAAGTCGATCATCCCCGCGCCAACCGTCTGGTTGGTGAACCGGTCGATCAGAATGAAGGACCCGGTTACCCGGTTCTCGGCGTAGGGGTCGAAGGCGATCGGCTGCGCGGTCGAGACGTTGACGACGCCGATGGCGTTCAGCCCCAGCGACTTGGCGGCAAGCTTCTGGCCGGAAGAGACATCCACCGCGTGCTTGATGTCGGTGATCGTCGCGCTGACGCTCTGCCGCCCGGCCTTCAGCCGGTAGCGCCGGGAGGCCAGTAGGTCTTCCTCGCCCATCCACACCAGGTGCGCGCTGAACTGGTCGGCCACATGCGACCGCGCGCCCGGCGGGCACAGCAGGTCGCCGCGCGATATGTCGATCTCACGGTCGAGCACCAGCGTCACCGCGTCACCGGCTTCCGCGCCCTCAAGGTCGCCGTCGAAGCTGACGATGCGGGCGATCTTTGCAGGCTTGCCGGAATTGGCGACGACGATGTCGTCGCCCGCTGACACGCGACCACCCGCCAGCGTCCCTGCAAAACCGCGGAAATCAGCATCCGGGCGGTTCACCCACTGGACGGGAAACCGGAACGGGAGTTCCGCGCGCATCGACGTGACGTCGAGGCTTTCCAGATGCCCGATCAGCGTTGGCCCGCCATACCAGGGTGTGTGCGGTGAAGCTGCCGCGACATTGTCGCCGCCGCGCGCACACAGCGGCACCGGCTGGATCGTCTTGAACGCAAGCTCGTGGCCAAGCGCCATGAACTCCGCCGCGATATCCTCGAAGCGGGCTTGGTCGAAGCCGACGAGGTCCATCTTGTTGACCGCCAGCACCACGTGCCGGATGCCCAGCAGCGAGACGATGCGCGCATGGCGGAACGTCTGCTCCAGCAACCCCTTGCGCGCGTCCACCAGCAGGATCGCGACGTCGGCGGTCGAGGCCCCGGTCGCCATGTTGCGGGTGTACTGCACGTGGCCCGGCGTATCGGCGACGATGAAGCGCCTTTTCGGCGTCGCGAAGTAGCGATAGGCGACGTCGATGGTGATGCCCTGCTCGCGCTCGGCCTCCAGCCCGTCGAGAAGCAGCGCGAAGTCGAAGTCGTCCCCGGCGGTGCCGTGGGTCGCGGAATCGCGCTTGAGCACTTCCACCTGATCGTCCAGCAGCGCCTGGCAATCGTGCAGGATGCGGCCGATCAGCGTCGACTTGCCGTCGTCCACCGAGCCGCAGGTGACGATGCGAAGCTGCGAGATTTCTGGCGCCGGCAGCATCAGAAATAGCCCTCGCGCTTCTTCTTCTCCATCGAACCGGCCTCGTCGTGGTCGATGAGGCGGCCCGCACGCTCCGAAGTGCGCGCCAGCAGCATTTCTTCGATGACCTTGTCGAGCGTGTCGGCATCGGATTCGATCGCGGCCGTCAGCGGGTAGCAACCAAGGGTGCGGAACCGGACGCGGCGCATTTGCGCGCACTCGCCGTCCGCCAGCGGGAACCGGTCGTCATCCACCATGATGAACTGCCCACCGCGCTCTACCACCGGGCGCTCCGCTGCCAGATACAGCGGCACGATGGGGATGTCCTCGACGGCGATGTATTGCCAGATATCCAGTTCGGTCCAGTTCGACAGCGGGAAGGCGCGGATGGATTCGCCCGGCGAAACGCGGGTGTTGTAGAGCGACCAGAGTTCCGGGCGCTGCGCCTTAGGGTTCCAGCCGTGGGAGGCCGTGCGGAACGACAGCACCCGCTCCTTGGCGCGCGACTTTTCCTCGTCGCGCCGCGCCCCGCCGAACACGGCGTCGAAGCGGTTCGCATCAAGCGCCTGCCGCAAGCCTTCGGTCTTCATCACCTGCGTGTGCAGCGCGGAGCCGGACGCAAACGGGTTGATGCCGCGCGCGATCCCGTCCGGGTTGACGTGGACGATGAGCTTCATGCCGGCGGCCTCGGCGGTCGCCTCGCGCATCGCGTACATGTCGCGGAATTTCCATGTCGTATCGACATGCACCAGCGGGAACGGCGGCGGGGCCGGAAAGAACGCCTTGCGCGCGAGGTGCACCATCACGGCGCTGTCCTTGCCGATGGAATAGAGCATGGCCGGTCGCTCGAAACAGGCGACGACCTCGCGCATGATGTCGATTGCTTCCGCCTCGAGGCGGTGCAGGTGGCTCGGCAGCCGGCCCATGCTCAACCCTTGGCTTGGGACAGGATGCGGTTGACGAGGTCGTCGAGCCGCCCGCCGGAAAAGCGATGTCCGGCAATCCCGGCGGCATCCGCCGCGGCCATGTCGCTTTCCTTGTCGCCGATCAGGAACGAGCCGTCACGCTCCAGCGCAAGATCGCTGATCGCGCGCTCGATCATGCCCGGATTGGGCTTCCGGTCGGGGTGATCCTCGTGGAGATAGGCTTCCACCTCGGCCTCGTGGTGATAGGGGCAGGAATAGAAGGCGTCGATCCGCGCGCGAAGCTTGTCGAAAACCCGCGTCATGTGCGCGTGGAACGCATCAACGTCGGCCTCGGTATACATTCCGCGCGCAACGCCGGACTGATTGGTGACGACCACCACCGTATAGCCCGCCTCGTTGAGCTTCGCCACGGCCTGCGAAGCGCCGGGAACGAGTTGCAGGTCTTCCGGGCGGTGCACATAGCCGTGGTCGACATTGAGCACACCGTCCCGGTCCAGGAACGCACCGCGCCTGTGTGTGCCTTGCGTCATTGCCTCAACCGTTCTACGCCACCGCTACTGACCCGGAGTGTTCCGCTAACTGGCGGCCCGGTCAATTGTTCATGCAGGCCGCGCCCGCGGCGTGTCACGGAGCAGGCGGCCAAATGTCATCATCCGAGCCTTCATCGCTGGACCGCCTGTGCGCGTGGTATCGCGCGCGCGCACTGCCGCTTTGGCTGTCCGCCGGCTTCGATGAAAAGGCCGGATTGTTCCACGAACGGCTGACATTTGAGCGCGAACCACTCTCCACGCTGCCGCGACGGCTGATGGTCCAGGCGCGGCAGGTTTCGGTGTGCTGCGAGGCGTCACGCCTCGGACTCCACGAGCGTGCCGGCGAACTGGCGAACCTTGTGGGAAACCGCATGGTCGAGAGCTTTCGCGGCAAGGGCGAAGGTGGTGGTTGGGCCTTTTCCACCGATGCTGCGGGCGTTGTCGCCGACGGCAAGGCCGACCTCTATGCCCACGCCTTCGCGCTGTTCGCGCTGGCGCACCTGCACCGGCTGGAACCGCAGGCGGGCTGGGACACGGTTGCCGGCGAGACCTTCAACAACATTCACCGCCTGTTTGGCCTCCCGCAGGGCGGGTTCGCGCCTTCGGCCGGCACGCCGGAAACATTGCTGCAGAACCCGGTCATGCACCTCTTCGAAGCCTGGCTTGAGCTGATCGATGCAGGGCTGGACGAATACCGTACGCCAGCCGAGCAACTGGCAACCTTCGCGCTGACCCAGCTTGTGAATGAGGACTCCGGCGCGATCTGCGAGTGCTTCGATACCAGTTGGAATCCGCTGTCCGGCGATGCCAACTGGGTCGAACCTGGCCACCAGTATGAATGGGCTTGGCTGCTGCACCGCGCGCAAGACCTTCTCGGGCGCGACACGACCGAGACGGTCGCGCGGCTCATGGCGAATGGCCGCGCCGGGCTGGATGGCGGCAGCTTTCTTGTCGACGAGCAGGCACTTGACGGCGCGCCACGCACGGCCACTCGCCGCCTGTGGCCGCACACGGAAGCGATCCGCGCGGAACTCGCCGTCGCCCCGGGCGGAGCCGGACAGAACGCGGCCGAGCATTTCGCCGCGCGCCTGCTGGAAGGCTTCATTGACCCCGCGCCGGACGGCGGCTGGATCGACCGGATCGACGCAAGCGGCAAGCCGTTGAGCGCCGACATGCCGGCCAGCTCGCTGTATCACCTCTCCGGCGCGGTCAACGCCGTTCTCACACCTGAGACATCCCGCACGGTCGACGGGTGAGGCGCGATGGTGTACGCCCTCGCTCGGATTTGTGACACCTGATCCCTGATCCTGACCGGACCCATGACAACTGCCATCGAAACCCCCGTCCTCGTGACCGGAACCGCCGGGTTCATCGGCTATCACGTCGCAGCGCGCCTGCTGCGCGAGGGCGTGGCCGTGGCGGGCCTTGACAGCGTCACCGACTACTACGACGTGTCGCTCAAGGAAGCGCGTCTCGCGGAGCTGAAGAAGCACGAGACATTCTCCGAATACCGGATCGACCTTGCCGACCGTGACGCGGTGCTGGGGCTTTTCGAAACGCTCAAGCCGTGCACGGTCATCCATCTTGCCGCACAGGCCGGCGTGCGCCACTCCATCGACCACCCGTTCGATTACGCCGATGCCAACCTCATGGGCTTCATGGGCATTCTCGAAGGCTGCCGTCGCTGCGAGAGCGCCCATCTCGTCTATGCCTCGACCAGCTCGGTCTATGGACTTGATGGCGATTTCCCGCTGAACGAGCACCAGGGCGCGGCCCACCCGGTCAGCCTCTACGCGGCCACCAAGCGCGCCAACGAGCTGATGGCCCATTCCTACGCGCATCTCTACCGCCTGCCGGTGACGGGCCTGCGATTCTTCACGGTTTACGGGCCGTGGGGTCGGCCCGACATGGCCTATTATCTCTTCACGAAGAAGATTCTCGCCGGCGAGGAAATCGAGGTCTTCAACGGCGGCCAGATGCACCGCGACTTCACCTATGTCGATGACATCGTCGAGGCGATCCTGCGGATCGCGTCGAAGCCCGCGACCCCGTCCGGTGACTTCGATCCCAAATCGCCTGATCCGTCGATCTCGTCTGCCCCCTTCCGGGTCTTCAACATCGGCAACAACGATCCTGTCCTGCTGAACGACATGATCGTGGCGCTTGAAGACCTGCTCGGCAGGAAGGCGCTCCGCCGCGACCGCCCCGTTCAGCCCGGTGACGTATTGGCAACCCATGCCGACACGTCCGACCTGATTGCCGCCACCGGCTTTGCCCCGGCCACGTCCCTGCGCGATGGGCTGTCGCGCTTCGTGTCATGGTACCGTGATTTTCATGGCGTCTAGGGTGACCCACCGCCCCGCCCCGCTTTGACGCAAGGAGCTTTCAAGACGATGCGTATCTGCATGATCGGAGCCGGCTATGTCGGCCTCGTTTCCGGCGCCTGTTTTTCCGAGTTCGGCTTCAACGTCACCTGCATCGACCTCGAACAGTCGCGGATCGACAACCTCAACAACGGCGTGATGCCGATCTACGAGCCGGGGCTGGATGATCTCGTCGCGCGCAATGCCGAGGAAGGCCGCCTGACTTTCACCACCGATTTCGATGCGACCGTCGCCGAATGCGATGTGATCTTCATCGCCGTCGGCACGCCGTCGCGCCGCGGCGACGGCGAGGCGGACCTCAAATATGTCTATGACGCCGCCCGCAGCATCGCCCGCGTGATGAAGCCCGGCGCAGTGATCGTCACCAAGTCCACAGTCGTCGTCGGCACCAACCGCAAGGTCAAGGAAATCATCGCCGAGGAACGCCCGGGCGTGGCTTTCTCGGTTGCCTCCAACCCGGAATTCCTGCGTGAAGGTTCGGCAATCGAGGATTTCATGCGGCCCGACCGCGTGGTCGTCGGCGTCGAGGATGACGTGGCCGAAAACGCCCTGCGCCGCCTCTATCGGCCTTTGTCGCTTCGCGACGCGCCGATGGTCGTCACCACGCTGGAGAACGCGGAAATCACCAAGTACGCGGCCAATGCCTTCCTCGCCATGAAGGTCACTTTCATCAACGAGGTCGCCAACCTGTGCGAAAGGGCCGGCGGCAATGTGCAGGAAGTCGCCAGCGCTATCGGCCTCGACAACCGCATCGGCCCGAAGTTCCTGCATGCAGGTCCGGGCTTTGGCGGCTCGTGCTTTCCCAAGGACACTCGCGCCTTCGCGGCGACCGGCAAGCGCTACGGCGCGCCACAGACGCTGATCGAGCAGGTCATCGAAATCAACGAGACCCGCAAGCTGGACATGGCCGACCGCATCCTCGCGACGCTGGACGATCCGGCGTCCAGCACGGTCGCCGTGCTCGGCATCGCCTTCAAGCCCAACACCGACGACATCCGTGAAGCCCCAAGCCTTGCCATCGTCGAGCGTCTGCTGAAGGCCGGCGTCACCGTCCGCGCCCACGACCCCGAAGCGATGGAAAACGCGAAAGCCGTGCTGCCCGACGTGACTTTCTGCGATAGCGCGCTGGAAGCGGCAACGAAGGCCGATGCTGTCGTCATAGTGACGGAGTGGAATGCCTATCGCGGCATGGACCTGTCGAGGCTTGCCGGCGTCATGTCGGGGAACCAGCTCGTCGACCTGCGCAACGTCTTCCGCGCCGACGACGTGGAGGGCACCGGCCTTACCCTGAGCGGTGTCGGCCGGCCCTGATCTTCAGGCAGCGTTCCCGTAGCGCTTCTCGATATAGTCGATCACCAGCGCCTTGAAGTCGTCGGCAAGCGTTGCTCCGCGCAGGGTCAGCGCCTTCCTGCCGTCGATGAAGACGGGCGCGGCCGGCGTTTCCCCGGTGCCGGGCAGCGAAATGCCGATATCGGCGTGCTTGCTCTCGCCCGGCCCGTTCACGATGCAGCCCATCACCGCGACGTTGAGTTCCTCGACGCCGGGATACTTGTCGCGCCAGACCGGCATTTCGGTGCGCAGGAAGTCCTCGATGTCTCGGGCAAGTTCCTGGAAGACGGTCGACGTCGTGCGCCCGCAGCCCGGGCAGGCGGCAACCACCGGCACGAAGCTGCGCAGGCCCATGGTCTGCAGGATCTCCTGCGCGACCTTCACCTCCAGCGTGCGATCACCGCCGGGTTCCGGCGTCAGCGACACGCGGATCGTGTCGCCGATCCCCTGCTGCAGCAGGATGCCCATGGCAGCACTCGATGCCGCGATCCCCTTCGACCCCATGCCGGCTTCCGTCAGCCCCAGATGCAGCGCGTAGCGGCATCGTGACGCCAGCATCGTGTTGACGGCGACGAGGTCCTGCACCTGGCTGACCTTGGCCGACAGCACGATCCGGTCCGCGCCGAGACCGATCTCCTCGGCCTGTTTCGCCGAATGCAGCGCCGACTGGACGATGGCCTCGTGCATGACGGCGCGCGCCGAACGCGGCTTGGCGCGCTTTGCGTTCTCGTCCATCAGCCCGGTCAGCAGGTCTTGGTCGAGCGACCCCCAGTTGACGCCGATGCGCACCGCCTTCTCGTTGCGGATGGCCGTTTCGATGATCTGCGCGAACTGCGTGTCCTTCTTGGCCTTGAAGCCGACATTGCCGGGATTGATCCGGTACTTGGCGAGCGCCTCCGCACAGGCCGGATGATCGGCCAGCAGCTTGTGGCCGATATAGTGGAAATCGCCCACCAGCGGCACGTCGATACCACGCACCATCAGCCGGTCGCGAATATGCGGAACGGCGGCGGCAGCCTCGTCGCGGTCGACGGTGATGCGCACGACTTCCGACCCGGTCCGCGCCAGTGCGGCCACCTGCTCCACGGTCGCGGCGATGTCGGCGGTGTCGGTGTTGGTCATCGACTGGACCATGACCGGCGCGTCGCCGCCGACCTTCACCCCGCCGATATCCACCTGCACGCTGTCGCGGCGCGGCCTTGGGCCGGCATCCACCTCGAACTCGCCGTGAACCGTCATCTTCGTCGCTTGTCCCTGTTCGCCGTGCGCATGGCAGATGTGCAGCGGCCTGTTCGCGCGGGACTATAGCGCTCCGCACGCGCGGGGCCACCCGCCACGATTCATCAATTTCGTCGCACTGGTCTGGCCACACTGCAGCGCACACATATATGCTGCATCGCACAAAATCGGAAGCACACGGAGTATTCCCATGAATCCCGATCTCAACGGAAAGGTGTCTATCGTCACCGGGTCGACCAGCGGAATCGGGCTCGCCGTGGCCAACGCGTTGGCCGCCGCCGGCTCGAACATCGTCATCAACGGCCTCGGCTCGGCGGAGGAAAACGAACCCGTCCGCAAGCAGGTCGCCGACGACCATGGTGTGAACTGCATCTTCGTCGGAGCGAACCTCATCAAGCCGGAGGGCCCCGCTGAACTGGTGCAGGCCGCGGTCGATGAATTCGGCGGCATCGACATTCTCGTCAACAATGCCGGCATGCAGTACGTCGCACCGGTCGAGGAATTCCCCCCCGAGAAGTGGGACGCCATCATCGCGCTGAACCTGTCTGCGGCATTCCACGGCATGGCCAAGGCGCTGCCGATCATGCGCGAGCGCGGATGGGGCCGCATCATCTCCACCGCCTCGGCCCATTCCCTCGTCGCATCGCCCTACAAGGCGGCTTATGTCTCCGCCAAGCACGGCCTCTACGGCCTGACCAAGACCATCGCGCTGGAATGCGCCGCCGATGGCGTGACGGTGAACTGTATCTCGCCGGGTTATGTCTGGACGCCGCTGGTCGAGGAACAGATCCCCGACACCATGAAGGCGCGCAGCCTGACCCGCGACGAGGTCATCAACGACGTACTGCTGTCGGCCCAGCCCACGAAACAATTCGTGACGGTGGAGGAAGTCGCCGGAACCGTACTCTACCTGTGTTCCGACACGGCCAGGAACGTCACCGGGGCCAACATGGTTCTCGACGGCGGCTGGACCGCGCAGTGAGGCGGGCATCGGCATGAAACTGGCAGAACGCGCAAAGGCTGCCGTGCGCCCGGCCAAGAGCGGCGGCAGCAACACCAAGAAGATCAACCTGGCACTTCAGGGCGGCGGCGCACATGGCGCCTACACCTGGGGTGTGATCGATCGCATCCTTGAAGACGGCCGCATCGAGATCGAGGCGATTTCGGGCACCAGCGCCGGCGCGATGAACGCCGTCGTGCTGGTGGATGGCTGGGTGAAGGGCGGGCGCGACGGCGCACGCGAGGCGCTGCACAAGTTCTGGCGCGGCGTCAGCCGGGCCGGCGGGCTGTCCGCGCCGCCCCAGAACGCGCTCGATGCCTTCATGAGCTTCTGGCAGGTGCCGCGCGTTTCCAGCACGGGCCTGTTCAATTTCTGGTCACACGTCACCTCGCCCTTCGACCTGCGGCCGGAAAAGATCAACCCCCTGCGCGACCTGCTGAACCGCCAGGTCGATTTCGACAGCGTCCAATCCTGCAACGATATCCGCCTGTTTATCTCCGCGACCAACGTGCGCACCGGCAAGATCAAGGTCTTCCGCGACAAGGAAGTCGATGCCGACGCGGTGGCGGCATCCGCCTGCCTGCCGCTGCTGTTCGAGGCGATCGAGGTCGACGACGAGGCCTACTGGGACGGCGGATACATGGGCAATCCGGCGTTGTTTCCGTTCTTCTCGGAATCGTCCTGCGACGACATCCTGCTCGTGCAAATCAACCCGATCATCCGCGACGAAGTGCCCACGAACACCCATGAAATCATGGAGCGCGTCAGCGAGATCACGTTCAATGCCTCGCTTTTGCGCGAATTCCGCGCCATTGATTTCGTCAATCGCCTGATCGAGGAAAACCGCCTCGATGGCACAAAGTACCGCCAGATGCGTTTGCACCGTATCGATGCCGACGCCGCCCTCAACGAGTATTCCGCTTCTACAAAGTTCGACACCCGATGGACATTCTTCGAAAAGCTCTACGAGGTCGGACGCGAAAGTGCGGATGCCTGGTTGAAGGAAAACTACCGCCACATCGGCAACAAGCAGACGCTCGACCTGCGTCAGGCCTTCTCCTGAAATTTCTTTCCTGCCTGATCCTCGCCGCCACTCTCCAGATCGGCTCGGTACCACAGGTGCGCGCCGAAGCGATGGATACCGTCGTCGAGGACTATGGACCGGTGCGCAGCGTTCGCCGCAAGCGCTCGACGACCCGCAGCACCAATCTGAAGAACGAAGACGTGTCGATGCCGCGCGCCAACCCGCGCCGCGACACCGAAAAGCCGGCGGCCAAGACGAAAGTATCCGACAAGCCGGAGCCCGCCGAGAGCGAGTTGAAGGAAGAAATTGCAGCACCGGAACCAAAGCCCGAGCCGGAGCGCGTCAAGACCGGCAAGCCGGAGATTCCACCTGCCAACCCGCGCCGTGATACGCAGGGAAAGACCGAGCCTGCACCGTCTGCCGAGGCAGACGACGAAGCCGCCGAACCGATTGGCCAGCAGGACCAGGTGCCTGCCCCGGAACCGGCGCCGGAACCCATGCGCGTGAAGACCGGCAAGCCGGAAATCCCGCCCCGTGCCAATCCGCGCCGGCAGGAAGAAGCCGAAGCCGCAGAACCGGCACAGCCGGAAGACGCGCCCGAGCCGGACGCACAAGCACCTGACGCAACAAAGCCCGCGGCGACCGAAAGCGACCCCGCCCAGCCGGCCGAGATGCAGGCGCCGCCGCCTGCCCCTGTCATGCGCGAATTCAAGTCGGTGCCGAAATCGGGCGCGGAAACTGAAGCGAAGGTGCCGGCGTCCGAAGCAAGGCAGGAGCCCGCTGCGCCCGCCCCTGAACCGCAGACAAAGCTGCGGGACGAGAAGGTCGCCCTGCCGCGCGCCAATCCGCGCCGCACCGGCGATGCCGACAGCGAGAACGTGGGCGCACCCGCGACAGGCAACGAAGACGACACCGTCGCCGACGCCAAGGGACAGGGCGAAATCTGTGCCGGTCGCCTGAAGGACCTCGCCGTTGCCTACACGGTGATGCCGCCCATCGTGGAAGGGCGCTGCGGCCGTGAGGACGTGCTCCTCGTTACGGCAGTCGGCACCGATACCGCCGTGCCGCTGGCAAGCCCCGCGACGTTTTCCTGCGACATGGCTGTCGCGATGTCACGCTGGATTGGTGAGTCCGTACAGCCCGCCGCGAAGAAATATCTCAAGACCGAACTCAAGGAATTGCCGCCCGGCACGTCCTATTCCTGCCGCAACCGCAACCACCAGCCCAATGCCAAGCTGTCCGAACACGGGCTGGCCAATGCCTTTGACGTGATGGGCTTTCGCTTCACCAATGGAGAAAGCGTATTGGTGCGGGATCATTCCGGGTCGACGCCGACGGACAAGTTCCTCACCGAGATCCGGGAAGATGCCTGCGGACCGTTCGGCACGGTGCTTGGACCGGGAACGGACGAGTTTCACTACAACCACTTCCACTTCGACGCGCACGAGCGCAACAACCCCTATTGCCGCTGATTACCCACGCGGCTTGGCGCGCAATGTCGGGTCGGCACTGGCGGGGTCTTCGGGCCAGGGGTGCTTGGGGTAGCGTCCGCGCATGTCTGCGCGCACATCGGCCCACGACCCGAGCCAGAAGGCCGGCAGGTCCGCCGTCACCTGGATCGGGCGCGAGGCCGGCGACAGCAGGTTGAGCCGCAGCGGCACGCGACCATCCAGCACGCTCGGGTGGGTGTTCAGCCCGTAGAGCGCCTGCACGCGCACATCCACCGCCGGCCCGCCCTCGGCTGAATAGTCGATCCGCGCCGACGACCCCGCCGGGGTCTCGAACCGCTCCGGCAGCAGCGATCCCAGCCGGCGCATCAGGTGGTCCGGCACCTGGAAGGCGAGCGCGTTGGAGACATCGCTCGTTGTGATCTCCCGCAAGGCGGTCTTGCCCGCGATGAAGGGGCCAAGCCACGCCTCTAGGTGGCCGGTCAGCCAGTGATCGCCGAGGTCCGGCCACCCCGCGTCCGGGTCGTACGCCCGAGCAAAGGACACACGCGCAGTCAGCGACCGCGCTGCCTCGGAGAATGGCAGCGCGTCCAGCCCCGCCTCGCGGATACCTTCGATCAGGGCGGTCGCGACCTGTTCTTCATCGGCGCATTCAAGCGGCCTGCGCTTCAGCGAGATGGCGCCGAGCCGCTCCACCTGTTCCGCGACCACGCGCCCGCGCGCCGCATCGAATCGGACGCTGCCTTCGCGCACGACTTGGTCCGCGAACAGGTCCAGCACATCGCTTTCGGTGATGGGCGCGGCGAGCCGGACGACCGCATCCGCCCCGCGCCCCTGCGCTTCGGCCACCACCAGCCAGTCATGTTGCGCCAGCTTGTCGCCCTCGGCGAGACCGACGCCCTGTCCGTCCACGTTCAGGTAGCCCTGCCCCTCGCGGCGGCGGCGCGCCACCCTGTCAGGGTAGCCGCGCGCAAGGATCACGCCCGCACGGTCGGCACGCGCCGCACGCTCAGCCTTGATCCCGGCACTGCGGGCCAACCGCGAGGCGAGGTCGCGCACGCGCCCGCTTTTCAGCGCGCTGTCGAGCCGGTTGCGCAAGTCGGTTTCGCGCCCGCCCACATCCTCGCTGATGACGGCAGCAACCTGCGCGGCGAGAGCCTTGTCAGGCTCGTTCTGCGCCCCGCACAGCATCGCCGACAGGCGCGGATGCAGGCCGACATCGCCCATGCGCTCGCCGAGCGGTGTCAGGCGGTTGTCACCGTCAATCGCGCCGAGCTGGCGCAGCAGGGTTTCGGCTGCCTCAAGGGCGGCGGCGGGTGGCGCATCTATCCACGGCACAGCACCAGCATCGCTGACGCCCCACGCCGCGAGCGTCAGCCGCAAGCCGGACAGGTCGGCCCCGAGGATTTCCGGTTCCGGGTGCGCGGCAAGCCCGCGCTCCTCGGCTTCCGCCCAGAGGCGGTAACAGGTTCCAGGGCCAAGGCGGCCCGCGCGCCCGAGCCGCTGCTCGGCATTGGCTCGCGTCACCCGCACGGTTTCCAGCCGCGACATGCCGCGCCGCTGGCTGTAGCGCGGCACGCGCATCAAGCCGCTGTCGACCACCGCGCTGATGCCCTCGATTGTGAGGCTGGTCTCGGCAATCGACGTTGCCAGCACGATCTTCTGCACACCTTCCGGTGCTGGCGCGATTGCCCCGTCCTGTTCGGCGCGGTCGAGACTGCCGTGCAGCGCATGGATGCGCACGCCTTTGTGGCTGCCAAGCATCTCGGTCAGGTGATTTTCCGTGCGCCGGATTTCCGCCATGCCCGGCAGGAAGACCAGCACAGATCCGCCTTGCTCCAGCGCGCGCCTCGCCGCCTGCGCCGTGGCGCGTGCGATATCCTCACCCGGTTGCGGTCGCCCGAGATGGACGGTCTCGACGGGAAACATGCGACCCTCGGCGGCGATGACCGGCGGGTCGCCAAGCGCCTTGCCGATTGCGCCGATATCCAGCGTTGCCGACATCAGGACGATACGCAGGTCTTCCCGCAGGCCCGCCTGCGCATCGCGCGCCAGCGCCAGTGCCAGGTCGGCATCGAGCGAGCGTTCGTGGAACTCGTCGAAGACGACCGCTGCGACGCCCTCCAGCGACGGGTCCTCGAGGATCATCCGCGTGAAGACGCCTTCTGTGACAACGTCGACTCGGACATCGGGTCGGCTGCGCGTATCGAGCCGCGCGCGCAGGCCGACGAGATCGCCCAGCTTCGTGCCGGTCATGGACGCCATCCGCGTGGCGGCGGCACGCGCCGCCAACCGGCGCGGTTCGAGCACGATTATCTTCCGCCCGACCGCCCAGCCTTCACCGGCCAGCACCAGCGGAACGGTTGTCGTCTTGCCCGCGCCGGGCGGAGCCGCGATGATGAGCGAATTCCCGCTGGCGGCCTTCGCGCGCACGTCATCGAGAACCGCAACGATGGGCAAGTGATCCGCCGTGGCTGCCGAGCGCAGCATCTTTTGTTCGTCCGTTGCCATGAAAACGCCAGAACGTTGCGCCGAGATTGACGCGGCCCATAACTAGAAAACAAATTGCCCGCCGGTTTCGCGGCCGATCAGTTCCAGAGGTTGATATGCAAAATCAAGTCGCCCGCCTGTCCGACGATGGCATGTTTCGCGTGTGCCTGCTCACGCTGTTGGCGCTGACCGCACTGGCGCTGGCAAGCCTCGTTCCGCAGTCAGCACGCGCCGGCGAACCTTCCCGAACCCATCAGCAGAGCTTCTATGCCGGCGAAGGTCTGCGACTTGAGGCGGACATTCTCAAGTCCGTACCGAAGCCCGAGGAACGGCCCGAACGCCTGCGCCAGTTGGCAAGCCAGGCCCTCAAGACAAACGACATTCCCGAAGCGCGCAAGCTCTACCGCCAGGCGATCGTCGCCGACCCCGAGAGCGTGCTGGCATGGATCGGCCTGTCGGACGCCGCCGCCCGCTCGACCAGCGACAACTGGCAGGAACGCTCCCAGTTCCAGCGCGAGGCGCGTGGCAGTGCGTCCCGCGCGTTGAGCCTTGCAACGAACGAACGCGAACGCGCCGCGGCCCTTGCCCGTCTTGGTGCGGCATTCGAGCTGACGCGTGACTATCGCGCCGCGCTCGATGCCTACCGCGAAAGCCTCGAGAACCAGGAAAATCTGGGCATCCGGCAGACCTACGCGGCGCTGCGCACCCAGTGGGGCTTCCGCGTCGCCGACTACAGCGTCGATTCCGATGCCGCCCAGCCGCGCGTCTGCTTCCAGTTCTCCGAACCGCTGGACCGCACGGTCCGCGATTTCACGCCCTACATCGTCGCCGGTGGCGCGAACGACGTCGCCGTGTCCTCGACCGAACGCGAGATCTGCATCAGCGGCCTCGAACACGGCCAGTCCTATGATTTCGTCCTGCGCGCGGGCCTTCCCTCCGACATCGACGAGCCGCTAGAAGCCGCTGCCGACTATGCGATCTACGTGCGCGACCGCTCGCCAAGCGCGCGCTTCACCGGCCGCAACTACGTGCTGCCGCGCACCGGCCAAACCGGCGTCCCCGTCGTCAGCGTCAATGCCAGCGAACTCGCCATCGAGATTTTCCGCATCCCCGAGCGCGCGCTGGTCGAGCACGTGCGCGCCGACCGCTTCCTCGAACAGCTTCAGGGCTACGTGCTGGAGGACTTCGAGAACGAAGCTGCCAACCGCATCTGGTCCGGCACCATGCAGACCGAGAACACGCGCAATGCCGACGTGACCACCTCGATCCCCGTGCTGGAAGCCGTCGGACGGCTGGAGCCCGGTGTCTACGTGATGACCGCCGGCGTGGAAGGCGCGGAGAAGGACAGCTGGGAGCCGCAGGCGACCCAGTGGTTCATCGTCTCCGACCTCGGCCTGACGGCACTGTCCGGCAATGACGGCATCCACGTGCTGGTGCGTTCGCTGGAAACCGCCGAGCCGGTCTCCGGCGCGACCGTCGATCTCGTCGCCCGCAACAACGAGGTGCTGGCCCGCGCCACCAGCGATGTCTCCGGCAACGTCACCTTCGACGCCGGCCTTGCGCGCGGCAATGGCGCGCTGGCTCCGGGCATGGTCGCGGTGCGCACGCCGGGCGGCGACTTCGGCTTCCTCGACATGACCTCGCAGGCCTTCGACCTGACCGACCGTGGCGTGGAAGGGCGCGCCGCACCCGGCGCGCTCGATGCCTTCCTCTACACCGAGCGCGGCGTCTATCGTCCCGGCGAGTTCGTGCAGGTCGGCGCATTGCTGCGCGACGCGCGCGGCGAGGCCGTCTCCAACCTGCCGCTGACACTGGTGACCGAACGCCCGGACGGCGTCGAATATGCCCGCACCCAGCTGCAGTCGAATTCCGCCGGTGGCCGCACCCACGAGGTCGGACTGCTGGCAGACGCCCAGTCCGGCACCTGGCTGGTGCGCGCCTATGTCGACCCGAAGGGCGATCCCGTCGGCGAGGTGCGTTTCCTCGTCGAGAACTACGTGCCCGAGCGCATCGAGCTGACGCTGAGCGAACCCGCGACCCAGCCGGACGCGGGCGGCACCGCGCAGATCGGCGTTGACGCGCAATATCTCTACGGCGCCCCCGCCGAGGGCCTCACCATTGGTGGCGAGGTCGTGGTGCGCCCGGCCAAGGCCGAACTGCCCGGTCTCGACGGCTTCACCTACGGTATTGACACGGAAGAGGCCCAGCCGGTCGCGGGTGAACTGCGCACGGCCGCGCAGACCGGCGAAGACGGCACCGCGCAGGTCGATGTGAACCTGCCGACGCTCTACGTCTCGCGTCCGCTGGAAGCCGATATCACTGTGCGCGTCACCGAATCCGGTGGTCGCGCCATCGCCCGCAAGCTGACCGTGCCGCTGCGCCCGCGGGGAGCCGTCATCGCCGTGCGGCCCGTCGCCAAGGCCGATGCACTGTCGCCCGGCGGCACCGCCGCCTTCGACGTGGCGCTCGCCGCGCCCGACGGCACGCTGCTGCAGCAGGGCCAGGTGCGCTGGGAAATGCTGCAGGTCGAGCGCGACTGGCAGTGGTACCACTTCAATGGCAACTGGCGCTTCGAGCCGATCGAGCGCACGCGCCGCATCGCGAGCGGCGAGGTTGCCACCACCGACGATGCGCCGGTGCGCATCGAGACCTCCGTGGAGTGGGGCACGCATCGCCTCGTGCTGCGCAACGCCGACGGCACCATCGAGACCGCCCACACCTTCCCGGTCGGTTTTTCCACCGGCGCGCCCGATGCACCCGACACCATGTCCGTTTCGCTCGACCGCGAGTCCGTGGACCCCGGCGAGCGCATCAGCGTGCGTGTCGCGCCGCGCTTTGCCGGCAAGGTCACCGTCGCGATCATCGGCAACGGCGTGCAGGCCCTGCGCACCATCGATGCCGGCCCCGCCGGGGCCAGCGTCGATTTCGCAGCCGACGAGGCCTGGGGCACGGGCGCCTACGCGGTCGCCATCGCCCATCGCGGCATCGACGTGCAGGCGCAGCGCATGCCGCAACGCGCCATCGGCCTGAAATGGTTCGCGGTTGGCCGCAGCGCGCGCACCATGAACGTCTCGCTGAACGTGCCCGAACGCACCCGCCCGAACACGGCTTTCAGCGTGCCGGTGCGCATCGCCGGGCTGGATGCGGGCGAACGCGCCTATGTGACGGTCGCCGCCGTCGATGTCGGCATCCTCAATCTCACCCGCTTCGAAAGCCCCGACCCGGTGAAACACGTTCTCGGGCAGGCGCGGCTTTCTTCCGAGATCCGCGACCTCTACGGCAACCTGATCGACGGCATGCGTGCACCCGCAGGCGTGTTGCGCTCGGGTGGTGATTCCGCACCGCCGCTGCTCGGCGATTCCCCGCCCGACCAAGAGCCTCTGGCCCTGTTTTCCGGCATCGTCGAGGTCGACAGCGCCGGACAGGCGAATGTCAGTTTCGAGCTTCCGGCCTTCGACGGCACCATCCGCATCATGGCCGTCGCGTGGACCGCCAAGCGCCTCGGCGCGGCGAGCGCGGAAGTCGTCGTGCGGGACCCGGTGGTGATGATGCTGACCGCGCCGCGCTTCCTGTCCATCGACGACCAGTCCTCCGTCTCGCTGACGGTGCACAATCTCGACGGTGCGGGCGGGGCCTATGAACTCGACGTGTCCTCCGGCGGCGCTGCGAACGTGGACGCCAGCGGCATCGAAACGCTCGCCCTGTCGCAGGGTGCGCGTGAACAGCTGACCCTGCCCGTCACCGCGACCCGAGCCGGCCTTGCCTCCGTGGACGTGACGCTGACCGGACCGGCCGGGACCTTCACCCGCGCGGTGACCATTCCCGTCGCGCCCGCGAGCCCGCTGGTGGAACGCTACGTGGTCGAAAACCTGCAACCCGGCGGCAAGCTGACCGTGACCAGCGACCTCGTCGACGGTCTCTATTCCGACACCGCGTCGGTCAGCGTGTCCGCCAGCCCGCTGGCGCACACCTTGCGCGGCTTCGACCCGGTCGGACTGGTCAAGGCGCTCGACATCTACCCCCATGCCTGTTCGGAACAGCTCGTCAGCCGCGCGCTGCCGCTGCTGTCGCTTAACGCGCTCAACACCGGCTACGCGCTGGGCACCGATGCGGAGATCGCCGAACGCGTCGACCGCACCGTCGCGCGCGTGCTGAGCCGGCAAGGCAATTCCGGTGGCTTCGGCCTGTGGCGCTCGGGCGACGACAACCTGTGGCTCAATGCCTTCGTCACCGACTTCCTGACCCGCGCCCGCGAACGCGGCCACGACGTGCCTTCGTCTGCGCTAACTGCTGCTCTGGACCGCCTGCGCAACGGCCTCGTCAACGGCATCCGCTACGAGAACGACGAGGCAGGCATCGCTTATGCGGCTTACGTTCTGGCACGCAACGGGCGTCCCGTCGGCAACGATGTGCGCTACGTGGCGGACACGCGGATCGGCAATTTCACCGAGCCGCTGTCGCAGGGCCACATCGCCGCCGCGCTGACCATGTTCGGTGACGAGACCCGCGCCGCCCGCGTCTTCGACGTCGCCCTCGACAAGCTCGAAGGCGGCGCGGACGACGCTGCCCGCGACGATTTCGGCACGCGGCTGCGCGACAGTGCCGCCATCCTGACGCTGCTGCTGGAAAGCCGTGCGGACCGCGCGGCGATCGAGCGGGCGCGCGGCGAATTGTCACGCGCATGGGAAGGCCGCACCTATACCAGCACGCAGGAAAAGGCGTGGCTTCTCGCCGCCGCCGACAAGCTGCGCAGCGAGGCTGCCGCGTGGACCTTCAAGGTCGACGGCTCCAACTCGACCGGGCAACTGGCCTACACCGTCAGCGCCGATGAACTCGCCGACGCACCGAGCGAGATCATCAACACGAGCGAAAGCCCGGCCACCATCGCGCTGACCGTCGCGGGCCGTCCGCTGGAACCGCTTCCCGAGAGCGCCAACGGATACGCCATCACCCGCACGCTCTACACGATGGACGGCGAGCAGATCGACCAGGCCAACGTGCGCCGCAACGACCGGCTGGTGGTTGTCGTGCGCGTGACGGAGGAAGAGGCGCAAGCCGCTCGCGTGCTCGTCGTCGACTATCTCCCGGCTGGCTTCGAGGCGGAGAACCCGGCGCTCGTGGACGGTGCCTCGCTGGAAGGCCTGTCATGGCTCAAGCGCGACATGGACCCGGCGCATCTCTCCTTCCGCGATGATCGCGTCGTGGCGGCGTTCGACCGCTCGTCCCGCCAGTCAGCCTTCTTCGACGTGGCCTACATCGTGCGCGCCGTGCGCCCGGGCACCTATGCCCACCCGGCCGCAACCGTTGAGGACATGTACCGGCCGGACCGCTATGGCCGCACGGCCTTCACGACCATGACGGTCAGCGAGTAGGACGGCGCGTGGCGCGCGTGAGCAAGCCCATGCCGCGAAAACTGAAGCGAACCGCCATCGCTGCCACCGTCGCCTGCACGCTCGCGGCATGCGCTGCCGGCGGCGGTGCGGCATGGCTGCTGCACACCACGCCGCAGCCATCGCTGGCTGAACCCGTCACCTCGACCATGGTGGTCGACAGGCGCGGCACGTTGCTCAGTCCGTTCCTCACGCAGACCGGCCACTGGCGTCTGCCCGTCGAACTCGACGGGGTGGACCCGGACTACCTGCGCCTGCTGATCGCCTACGAGGACAAGCGCTTCCGCGACCATGCCGGCATCGACTGGAAGGCCGGCCTGCGCGCCGCGTGGCAGATGTTGCGCAACGGCGAGATCGTATCCGGCGCGTCGACGCTGACCATGCAGGTCGCAAGGCTGGGCAACAGTGCCGCGACCCGCAATGTCGCGGGCAAGCTCCGGCAGGCGGTGCAGGCGGTGCAACTGGAACGCGCCCTCACCAAGGACGAGATCCTCTCGCGCTACCTGCTGAAGGCACCCTTCGGCGGCAACATCGAGGGCGTGCGCGCTGCAAGCCTCACATGGTTCGGCAAGGAGCCGCGCCACCTGACACTGGCAGAGGCCGCACTGCTCGTCGCGCTGCCGCAGTCGCCGGAGGCGCGCCGCCCGGACCGCTACCCGGACCAGGCGCTTGCGGCGCGCGACCGCGTTCTCGACCGGGCGCTGGAAGCCGGCACGTTCAGCCAGGCGGCCATCGACTATGCTCGCACGCAGGCCGTACCGGACCGCCGCAAGCCGCTGCCGCGCCTCGCCCATATCGCGGCGCAAACCCTTGCCCAGCAGGCAGCCCCCGGCACCACGATCCGGCTTGCCATCGACGCGCGCCTGCAGAAGAGCCTTGAGCCTGTCGCGCTTGATGCCGCGCGCCGCTGGGGCGAGCGCACCACGGCAGCCGTCCTCGTCATCGACAACGCAACCGGCGAGGTGCTGGCCCGCGTCGCCAATGCCGCGCGCGGCAGCACGCAGCGCAAGGGGTCGGTGGACATGGCGGAAGCCGTCCGTTCCCCCGGCTCCGCCCTCAAGCCGCTGATCTATGCCATGGCCTTCGAGCAGGGCTACGCCCGCCCCGCGACGCGCATTTCCGACAAGCCGGAGCGCTTCGGCGACTGGACGCCGGAGAACTTCTCCGGAAGCTGGCGCGGCGAGGTCAGCGTGCGCGAAGCCTTGCAGCACTCCCTGAACGTGCCTGCCGTGATGATGCTGGAGCGCGTCGGCCCGGCAGCCTTCGTGCAGCGCATGACCGAAACCGGTCACCCGGTTCGCCTGCCCGAAGGCACCCGCCCCGGCCTGCCGGTGGCGCTCGGTGGCGGCGGCGTGACGCTGGGCGACCTCGCCGCGCTCTATGCCGGCATCGCGCGCGGCGGCTTTGCACCGTCGCTGAAACTGCGGCTTGACGAAATATCTCGCACCAAGCCCGGCAAGCCGGTGACGACGCGCGAAGCCGCGCGGATGATCGCCGCCATCCTTCGCGAGGCCCCGGCACCGGACCATGCCGCCAGCGGGCGCATCAGCTTCAAGACCGGCACCTCCTACGGCTACCGCGACGCATGGGCGATCGGCTTTGACGACAAGACCACCATCGCCGTGTGGATCGGCCGCGCCGACGGTGCCGCTGTCCCCGGCCTCATCGGGCGCGAGGCGGCAGCACCGCTCCTGTTCGATGCCTTTGCCCGCCTTGGCCGCCCGCTGGAACCTGCCGCGCTTTCTGTCACCGACACGCCGCTCGCGGAACTGCCACTGCCGCTGCAGCGCTTCTCCCGCCCCGGCGCGGAGGACGACCTGCTCGCCAGCACCCCGCCGCCGAGATTTGCCTATCCGCCCGACGGTGCACGCATCGAACTGTCCGGCGCATCCGGCACGGGCCATGCCGATATACCCGTGCGCATCGCAGGCGGGGTGCCGCCGTTCACGGTGATGGCGGACGACCAGCCGCTCGCCGCGGGCCAGCAACGCCAACTGATGTGGCAGGCCCCCGGCGCAGGCTTTGCACGGCTCGTAGTGATCGATTCCACCGGCCGCAGCGCCAATGCGCAGATACGCATTGACGCAGGCCCCATCAATCGCCATGTCAGTTTGATGCCGTCTTCCGGTTGGGCGCGGAAGACCCGGAACAACAGCCCGGAGTAAGCGGCGGCGCCTTGCACGCGATGCAGGGTTCTTCGGGGGGAATTGGGGGAACCGCGGCCAATGCCAGCGGGAGAATTCAGTCTACGCTTTTGGGGCGTTCGCGGAAGCATCGCGACCTGCGCCCCCGACATCTGCGGCTTCGGCGGCGAGACCATCTGCATGGAAGTGACATGCGGTGACCGAACACTCGTCTTTGATGCCGGCAGCGGGGTCCGCCGCCTCGGCAAGGACCTCCTCGCCCGCGACATCGAACTCGTCGACCTCTTCATCAGCCATTTCCATTACGACCACGTCGAGGGCCTGCCCTTCTTCGCGCCCATGTACCGGGAAGGCGCGCGCGTGCGCATCCATTCCGGCCACGGCGCGCCGCCCGGCGGCACGCGCTCGCTGATCGAGGGCTTCATCGGCCCGCCCTACTTCCCCATCTGCCCCGAGCTGTTCCGCGCCGAGTGGTCCTGCGCCAACATCGCGCTCGGCGAGGTCCACGACATCGGCGACGACATTTCGCTGGAGACCTTCGCGCTGAACCACCCCGGCGGCGCGACCGGCTACCGCATCACCTACGCCGAAAAGTCCATCGCCATCGTCACCGACAACGAACATGTCATCGGCCAGACGGACGACGCGCTCGGCCGCTTCATCTCCGGTGCCGACCTCGTCATCTACGACGCGATGTACACCGACGCGGAACTGCCGACCTACGTCGGCTTTGGCCACTCCACCTGGCAGGAGGGCGCGCGGCTCGCCACTGCCTTCAACGCCGACCAGCTCGCCCTCATCCACCACAGCCCCCACCGCCTCGACACCGAGCTGGAGAACATGGACGCAGACCTCGCCGCCAAGCGCCCCAATTCGTTCTTCGCCCGGCAGGGCCAGCGAATCGTACTCGCCTGACGCGCCAACCTCTGGCACCGTGACAACTTGAGACCCGCCACGCGCTGCGTGCGAACTGGAGCAGGCCATGCCCGATGTCCCGTTGAATTTCTCCCGAGCCGAGTTCGCCGAGCGGCTCGCCCGCGTGCGCTCAACCATGCAGGCGACGGGGATGGAGTGTCTCATCATCTCCGACCCGTCGAACATGAACTGGCTCACCGGCTATGACGGCTGGTCGTTCTACGTTCACCAGGCCGTCGTCGTGCCAAGCGAGGGCGAACCCATCTGGTTCGGGCGCGGGCAGGATGCCAACGGCGCGGTGCGCACCTGCTACATGGACGAGGCCAACATCGTCGGGTACGCCGACCACTACGTGCAGTCGACCGAACGCCACCCCATGCAGGAACTCGCCCTCCTTCTCGAGGAGCGCGGGCTTGGCGCCAGCATCATCGGCGCGGAGATGGACAATTACTGGTTCTCCGCCAAGGCCTTCGCCGTGCTGGTGCACGGCTTGCCCAATGCCCGCTTCGCCGACGTGACGGGGCTGGTGAACTGGCAGCGCGCCATCAAGAGCGACCAGGAAATCGCCTACATGCGCAACGCCGCGCGGATCGTGGAGCGCATGCACGCGCGCATCCGCGACGTCGCCGTCCCCGGCATGCGCAAGTGCGACCTCGTCGCGGACATCTATGACGCCGGCCTGCGCCATGCCGACGGTGTCGGCGGCGATTACCCGGCCATCGTGCCGCTGCTGCCCTCGGGCACCGATGCCGCAGCCCCGCACCTGACGTGGGACGATGAACCCATGCGCGACGGCGAAGGCACGTTCTTCGAGATCGCCGGCTGCTACAAGCGCTACCACTGCCCGCTGTCGCGCACGATGTGGTTCGGCAAACCGCCCGCCCACGTGGCCGATGCCCAGAAGGCCGTGCTGGAAGGGCTGGATGCGGGGCTGGAGGCCGCGCGCGCCGGCAACACCTGCGAGGATATCGCTTCAGCCTTCTTCGGCGTGCTGAAGAAGAGCGGCATCGAGAAGAACAACCGCACCGGCTACCCGATCGGCGTGTCCTATCCGCCCGATTGGGGCGAGCGCACCATGAGCCTGCGCATGGGTGACCGCTCCGAACTGAAGCCCGGCATGACCTTCCATTTCATGACCGGCCTGTGGATGGACAACTGGGGTCTGGAGACCACCGAATCCATCCTCATCACGGACGGTGCGGCGGAGTGCCTGTCCTCCGTGCCGCGCGATATCGTCGTGAAGGACTGAACGAAACGAGGACCGTTTCCCACCGGCTGCGGCGAAATTGCCTGAAAATCGGGCGTGAAAAATTGCGTCTGACGCTTTATCCCCTGCGTCACGTCATGTTCACGGTTCGCCCGCCCCATCCGGAAAGCGCTTGGTTTGATGTCTGAAAAGCCGGCAACGCTCAGATTGCGGCTCCAGGAGCTTCTTGCGTTCATCTACCCCGAACACGACAGCGCCGCCCTCACCGAGCAGGCGCTGGATGCGTTCTGGCCGGATGGCACCTATTGCCGTGCGCGCGCCCGCAAGCCGGGCAACAAGCTGTGGTCCCAGCGCGACGCGCTGCTCATCACCTACGGGGATTCGATCATCGACGGCGTCTACAAGCCGCTCGACCTGTTGCACGACTTCCTGACCGAGAACCTGAAGGGCGTCGTCAACGGGGTGCACATCCTCCCCTTTTTCCCCTTCACCTCCGATGACGGCTTCGCGGTCTCCGACTATCGCAAGGTCAATCCGCGCCTTGGCGACTGGGAAGACATCACCCGCATCGGCGAACGCTTCTACCTGATGTCGGACCTCGTGCTGAACCACGTCTCCAGCCAGGGCACGTGGTTCAACGCCTATCGCCGCGGCGAGGAACCCTACGACCGGTTCTTCGTGGAAGCCGACCCGAACGATGACTTCACCGCCGTGGTGCGCCCCCGCACGACCCCGCTTCTGCGCAAGGTCGAAACCGCCGGCGGCGAGAAGCACGTGTGGTGCACGTTCAGCCACGACCAGGTCGACCTCGACTTCCGCAACCCGGAAGTTCTGCTGGAGATGCTGCGCATCATCCGCCTGCATGTCAGCCGGGGCGTGCGCATCCTGCGGCTCGATGCGGTGGCCTTCCTGTGGAAGATCCCCGGCACCAACTGTATCCACCTCGACCAAACCCACGCCATCGTCAAGCTGCTGCGGCTGATGGCAGATTTCTCCGCCGAGACGATCCTGCTGCTGACGGAGACCAACGTCCCGCGCACCGAGAACCTCAGCTATTTCGGCAAGCGTGACGAGGCGCACTCGGTCTACAACTTCTCGCTGCCGCCGCTGATCCTCAACGCCATGCTGTCGGGCAGCGCGCGCGAGTTGTCACGCTGGCAGCGCTCCATGCCGCCCGCGCCCTATGGCTGCGCCTATCTCAACTTCACCGCCAGCCATGACGGCATCGGCATGCGGCCCGCCGAGGGCATTCTCGATGAGACCGAGGTGCAGCGCATGATCGAGACCATGAGCCGCTCCGGCGCGCGGGTTTCCATGCGCGCGCTCGGTGGCGGCAAGGAATCGGTCTACGAGATCAACAGCTCGTTCTTCTCGGCTGTTGCGCGCACCTATGCCGGCGACGAGGACACCCATTTCGAGCGTTTCATCTGCTCACAGACCATCGTCATGTCGCTGGAAGGCATCCCCGCCTTCTACATCCACTCGATGCTGGCGACGCCCAACGACGTCGATGCCGTGGAGCGGCGCGGCATGAACCGCGCCATCAACCGCCACCGCTGGGACTACCCGGAACTGCGCGAGAGGCTCGCCGACCCCGCGTCCGACCAGTCACGGGTGCTGAAGACCATGCAGGAGCGCCTGCGGCTGCGCGCCCGCCAGCCGGCCTTCCACCCCAACGCGACCCAGTTCACCTTGCGGGTGGACGAGCGCGTCTTCGCGCTCTGGCGGCAGGACCTGGAACGCGCGCAGTCGATCTTCGCGGTCCACAATGTCAGCGCCGAGACGGTGGTGATCGACCGCAGCGAATTGAACTTGATCGAGGAAGAGGACTGGTACGACCTGATCTCGGGCGAGACCGTGCCGCATGACTGCCACGAGATCGAGCTTGCGCCCTACCAGTGCCGCTGGATCACGAACCGCTCCTGAACGTCTGCGGCGCGAACTCTTCCGCGTCACCCGCCACCGCCGCCCGCAACTCGCCCAGCAGCAACGGATCGGCCGCGTTGACGCGGCTCCAGTTCGGGATGAACGGGGATTCATGCGGGTTCTCGATGAAGACGTGCCCGGCCCGCATGATGTTTTCGGCGAACAGTTCGATGGCGCGTTCTTCCTGGTGCCGGTCGATCTTCAGCCCGTTCATCTTGGCATCGTTGTCATAGGCCTCCAGCAGGTCCAGCGCCGTGCGGTAGTAGGTCGCCTTGAGCGTGCGGAACACGTTGGTGGTGAAGATCGTGCCGTCGGTGGCAAGCTTGCGGAAGATCGCCTTGCAGATGTCGACGGACATGCGGTTGAGGCCGGTCTTGGCGTCCTCCTCGCTCACCGCCTGGTGCTTGTGGTCGTAGGCATCGGCGATCTCCACCTGGCAGACCGAGCGCGGCCCGAGGTTGCGCCAGGCTTCCGACAGGACGCCGATTTCCAGCCCCCAGTCGGAGGGGATGCGCAGGTCCGGCAGGATCGAGGTGCGCAGCGCGAACTCGCCAGACAGCGGGTAGCGGAAGGTGCGCAGGTAATCGATGTAGTCGCGGTCGCCCAGCACGCGCTTCAGCGCGATCAGCAGCGGGCTGACCAGCAGCCTTGTCACCCGGCCATTGAGCTTGCCGTCGCCGACGCGCGGATAGAAGCCCTTGGACAGCTGATAGGAGAAGCCCGGATTGGCAACCGGGTAGACCAGCCGCGCCAGCATGTCGCGATGGTAGGTGAGGATGTCGCAATCGTGGATCGCGACGACCGACGTGTCGCCGCAGGCGATCAGGTAACCCAGGCACGTCCACACGTTCTTGCCCTTGCCCGGCTCCTGCGGGGCGAGGCCGAGCTTGTCCAGTCGGTCATTGAGGGCCGTCATGCGCGGGGAATCGTTCCACAGCACGACGTGGTTCTGCGGCAGGCGGGAGAAGAAATCCCGCGCCATGCGGAACTGGGTCTCGTCGGCCCGGTCCAGCCCGATGATGATGCGGTGCAGGTAGGAAACCTTGGACAGCTCGTCGAGAATGTTGCCGAGCGCCGGGCCTTCCAACTCCGAGTAGAGCGAGGGGAGGATGAGCGATATCTTGCGCGTCTGCGCGAAGGTCTCCAGCTCGTAGACCAGTTCCTCCATCGGGCGGCAGCGCAGGTTGTGAAACTGGGCGATATTGCCGTTCTGGTGGAAGTCAGCCATTGCGTGCCCCTGCGTCGTTCAGTCCCAATTCGTTTAATACCGAAAGAACGGCCTGGTTCCACCCTTCCGGACCCGGCGCCTGCGTTCGAACAATTGTTCCATCGCGCTCTCCGGCAAGCTCGTCGATCTCTTTGCCGTGAACGTTGCGCACGATCACGCCCCGGTCGGCAGTTTCCAGCATCTCTGTGTCATTTGGTGCGTCCCCCAGCGCCAGCGTCATCTGCGCGCCGAGTTTCGCCGCAACCATCTTCATGCCGTCGGCCTTGGTGCGCCCCATCGACAGCGTCAAGAAGCGCCCGCCGCTGCGCGCGGCGATGCGCTGTGCATCCAGCGCTGCGCAGAAAGCATCGAGCGCGGGTTCGCGCCCATCAAACAAGCCTGGTTCGGAATAACGCCGTGTGCGCGCAAGCCGGGCCTTTTCCCGGCTTAGACCCGTCAGTTCGGCGACGTCCTCGTCGCTCATGTCGCCGAAGCCCCGGAAATGCGGTTCCGCAAGGTCTTTCAGCACGCGGCGAATGTAGTGGTAGTCGCCGCCGTCATCGCTTTCCTCCACGCCCGGCATCAGAACGCCGGCACCGTTTTCGACGATCAGCGGCCAGTCGCCGATGCCGAGTTCCGCCTGCAAAGGTCGCATTTCGGCAGCCGTCTTGCTGCTGGCAAGCACGAGCGGAATCCCGGCCTTTTGAATCGCATCGAGTGCCGGGCGCGCCGCCTCGAACGAATAGGTGTCGTGGTCGAGAAGCGTGCCGTCGAGATCGGTGAAGATGACTAGCCGCAAGGCGCTGTTTCCGGTGAGGTCCGGCTCTGCCGCAAGGGCGGGCCGAAGGGAGAGGAACGGGCAGGGTTACATAGCCCGCTGCCCGGAGCAATCGAGAGCCCGCCGCGGGTTTCAGCTCGGCGTGCGGCATCCCGTCACGATCGGGAACCTTTGGTCGGCCTTGGCCATTGAGTCCGCAGATTTCCAAACAAGGAGTATTTCGATGCCCAGCATGAGCAATGCCAAGATCCTGATTATGGCCACCGATGGCTTTGAGCAGTCCGAGCTGATGGAGCCGCTGAAGCAGCTCCGCGCCACCGGCGCCACCGTCCATGTCGCCACCCTCGACGGCAAGGCCATCAAGGGCTGGAACGAGAAGGACTGGGGCGAGACGGTCGAGGCCGATCTGAAGATTTCCGACGTGAAGGTCGACGACTACATCGCGCTTGTCCTGCCGGGCGGCCAGATCAACCCGGACATCCTGCGCGCCGACGAGACGGCGGTGAAGACCGTCCGTGACTTCGTCACCGGCGACAAGATCGTCGCTGCGATCTGCCACGCGCCGTGGCTTCTGATCGAGGCCGGCGTGATCGAGGGCCGCGAGGCCACGTCCTACCACTCCATCAAGACCGACATGAAGAATGCCGGCGCGAAGTGGGAAGACAAGGAAGTCGCCATCGACAACGGCATCATCACCAGCCGTTCACCGAAGGACCTCGACGCATTCATTGCCAAGATCATTGAGGAAGTGAAGGAAGGCGAGCACCACCGCGACGCTGCGTAACGCGCGCGCTCAGGTGGGATAGCCCCTGAAAAGAGCGGGCTGCCGGAGAGATCCGGCGGCCCGTTCGCTTATGTGCGGCTTCTGCTAGTCTGGCGCGAACCTCCAACAACGGAGCTGCCCTTGGTTTTCGCCTGCCGGATGCGCCTTGCCTGTTTCGCCGCAATATTGATCGCGGCAGCGCCCGCGCGCGCAGAGATTTCGCTGCGCGGCGCAATCGATTTTGGCTGCGCATTGGCCACCGACGCGAGCACGGCCGAGCCGCCGGAAGGCTTCACGCAGACGGATAGCGAAACGATGTCCTTTCCCGGTGGTCGTGAGCGCGAGCGGGTGCTGCTGGAGGGTGACGCCGAGGCAATCGAGATTGTGCTGGATCGGGCGGGGAGTGGCCCGTCGCGGGCCACCGTCACGCTTTCCCGGGACGAACGGCCCGACAGCCTGGCCATGGCGCTGGCCGCCGAGAATACCTGCGACGTGATCGAGGCGCGGCGGATCGAGCGCGGCGGCGACGGCATGGCCGTGGCCATCGCCCTGCTCGATGCCAGCTTGCAGGAGACGGGCGAGCGCATCGAACTCAATCCGCCGGTCCCCGAGGGCACCGACCCCGGCGGCATCACCGTCGCCCATGTGGACAGCGGCGTGAACTATCTCCTGCCCCAGATCAGTGCCGCGCTCGCCCGCGACGCCGACGGCGCGATCCTCGGCCACGACTTCTGGGATCAGGACGAGCGCCCCTTCGACGTGGACACGGGCCGCTCGCCATTCTTCCCGCTGCATCACGGAACCAGCGTTGCCAGCGTCTTGCTGGCCGAGGCCCCCGCTGTCCGGCTGGTGCCCTTGCGCTACCCGCGCCCGGACATGACCCGCATGGCCGACGTGGTCAAGCGCGCGGTGACCTCTGGTGCGCGCATCGTGATGATGCCGATGGGATCGAACGATCCCGGCTTGTGGCAGGCGTTTGCAGATGCTGCGCGCAATGCGCCGGACACGCTCTTCATTGTCTCCGCCGGCAATGACGGCCGCGATATCGACGTGGACCCGCTCTACCCTGCCGTGCTCGACCTGCCCAACATGCTAGTGGTGACCTCGGCGGATGATTTCGGGCGGCTCGCGCAAGGCTCCAACTGGGGCAGCGAGAGCGTCGATGTCATGGTGCCCGCAGAGCGACTCACAACCACCGACCATCGCGGCGCGCAGGTTCAGGCCTCCGGCTCCAGCTACGCCGTGCCGCGCGTGGCGGCATCGGCGGCGCGCCTGCTGGCGCAGAACCCGGATTGGAAAGCAGCGGAGCTGATCGCGCGCATCGGCGAGCTTTGCGCGCCCCCGATGGACCGGGGTGAGCCTCGCGTGAAACTCGGCTGGATACCGGACCCGGCGAATTTGCCCTGATCAGTTGCGGCGCGGCGGTGCCGGCGGCGGATTGTCAAGGAAGCGGCGCGCGGCCGGTGCCATCTGCGGGTTCGTGCGCTCAAGCACCGCGTAGGCCTGCGCCGCAAGCACCGTGTCGCCACCCCACGTGCCGGCCTGGATCGCCAGCCGCAGCACTTGCCCGTCCTCGCCCGCCGACTGCATCAGTTCCTTCAGATGCGTGATCTCGTCGGCGTAGCGCCCGGCGATATGCAGCGTCACTGCAAGCCCGAAGCGCGTGTTGACGGCGTTCGGGTCGAGCGAGAGGGCTTCTTCGTAGAGCGCAATCGCCTTGGCGGTTCGCCCGGCCTGCGCCAGTGCCTGCGCCGCCAAGTCGAGGTTCTGCCGGTTGTTGCTGCGTCGGCAGGAGGTCGCGACCGACGACGCGTCTTCCTCCGCCATTGGCCCGCGCGAGCCACGCAAGCCTTCCAGCTTCACGATGCAGATACGTGTCGCCGCCCCGGTCTCCGCGCCTTCGTCCGCGTGCTCCGGCCCGCTTTGCTTGTGCAGGGTTTCGATTGTCGCCGCCGGCACCGCCTCGAAACGGCCCTCACCGCCGGACGCGACGATGCCGACGAGACGGCCTTCCGCATCCACCAGCGCGCCGCCCGAGTTGCCCGGCTGGCTGTAGGCGGTGGAATGCAGACGCGCACGCGGATGCCCCGCTTCAGGCAGCGCCGTCACCGCACCGGCATCATAGGCAACCACCGTGCGGCGCGCGGCATCGGCACCGACGGTGAAAACGTCTTCACCCGCATCGGCATCATCCAGCGTGGCGACCGGCCCCTCCGGCAGGTCATCGATTGATAGCAGCACCATGTCGCCTGCAAAGGATGTCGGCACGATGCGGGCTGTCCGCCGCGTCCCGTCTTCCAGCAGCACCGTGACCTCGGCCTCGTCGGCAACGACGTGGCGCGCAGTGACCAGCATGTCGGGCGCAATCCGCACCGCGCTGCCAAGCGGGTCGAACGCGCTGATGGCGAAGACAAAGCCCCGCGCATCGCAAACCGGCTGCGGCGCAGAGCAGGCCGGCGGCTCCTGCGACTGTGTCGGAATCGCCATCGCGAGCCAGAGCGCGGCGCCTGCCACCACCTGCTGTTGGATCATTCGTCGTGTCATCATGCTCACGAGCCTATCAGAGCTTTTCCGTGTTTGCCGTCTCGCGAACGGTACGGAATTTGCTACCGTTCCACGACCAGCCCGCGCCGGGCGCAGACGGAAAGCCGATTTGAACATTCGCGCCGCATCCACCGAATTCCTGCAGCGAACCTCTGGCGAAGGCCGCCTGCGGGTCCGCGCATCCGGTGACAGCACGCGATTGGCCGACCTCTACCAGCAGGACGCGGCAAAAATCCGGCTGCCGCGGCTTCCCGGCGCGACCCACGCCGAAGCGATCATCATCAACACCGCAGGCGGGCTGACAGGCGGCGACGACCTTCGCTGGACGATGCAGGCCGACGCGAGTGCGCGCCTCACCGTGACCACGCAGGCCTGCGAGAAGGTCTACCGCTCCGGCGGCGGCGCGGCTTCGGTCGCCGCAACGCTGAAGGTTGAAGCGGGGGCACATGTCGCGTGGCTCCCGCAGGAAATTATCCTGTTCGACACCTCCAACCTGCAACGCAGGCTGCACGCGGATATCGCCGCCGACGCGAGTCTTCTGGCCTGCGAGGCCGTCATCTTCGGGCGTGGCGCGCGCGGCGAGCAGGTGACGCGCGGCCGCTTCCGCGACCATTGGGAGATCCGCTGCGAGAAGGCGCCGGTCCACCGCGAGGACGTGCGCATTGAGGGACCTGTCGCGAGCCAGCTGGACCAGCCGGCCATCGGCGCGGGGCTGACCGCCTTCGCGACCGTGCTGCTCGTGGCCAAGAATGCACCGGACAAGCTCGCGCGGGTTCGCGCGCTGCTCGATGCGCAAGACGACACGCGCGCTGCCGCCTCCGCCCTGCCCGCAGGGCCAACTGGCAAGCTTCTTGCGCGTATCGCTGCAAGGGACGGCTATGCCTTGCGAAAGACCCTTGTTCCGCTGTTGGCACTGCTTAACAGCGAAGCAGGCATGCCCAGAATTTGGTCAACGTGAGGGACGACGGGGAATGAATCTGACACCGAGGGAAAAGGACAAGCTGCTGGTTTCCATGGCAGCCATGGTCGCGCGCCGGCGGCTGGAACGCGGCGTGAAACTGAACCATCCCGAGGCCATTGCCCTCATCACCGATTTCGTCGTGGAGGGCGCGCGCGATGGCCGCGCCGTCGCCGACCTGATGGAGGCCGGCGCCAACGTCATCACCCGCGGGCAGGTGATGGAAGGCGTCGCCGAGATGATCCACGACGTGCAGGTCGAAGCCACCTTTCCCGACGGCACCAAGCTGGTGACCGTCCACGAACCCATCCGCTGAATGCGCGACGCTTAGAGGAGAAACGCCCATGAAACGGTTCGCATTGCTGCCCGCAACACTGATCTCTGCCGCGGCTTCCTCGCAGGCCCTTGCCCACGATGTGCACGCGCTGCCCCACGCCCATCCGCACCCGGACTGGACGCTGGCGCTTGGCGCTGTCGCGATCATCGGCCTTGTCGGTGGTGTCGTGTTTCTCGCCTGCCGCGCTGCCGCCAAGGCCAAGGACCAGGGACGATGATCCCCGGCGAGGTCATTGCCGCTGATGGCGAGATCGAGCTGAACGCCGGTGCCGTCGCCGTCACCCTGAAAGTGGCCAATACCGGCGACCGGCCAGTGCAGGTCGGATCGCACTACCACTTCTTCGAAACCAACCCTGCGCTGGAATTCGACCGGGAGGCCGCGCGCGGCATGCGGCTGGATATCGCCGCAGGCACCGCCGTGCGGTTCGAGCCGGGACAGTCCCGCGACGTGTCGCTGGTTCCCTACACCGGCGCGAAGAAGGTCTACGGGTTCCGCAAGGACGTGATGGGAGACCTGTGACCGCGCCATGCTGACAGGCAGCGACCCAATTCCCGGACAGGCAAAAAGAAAGGGCGCGGACGGCTGTCCGCACCCTTCCTCTACAACTTTGCCGGATGGCTTAGCGCACGTAGATCGTGACCGAGCCGTCCGTGTGGCTGCGCGCGGCAACGACGCTGTCGGCGCTGTAGCCCTGGGCTTCCAGCTTGTCCACCAGCGCGGTGTTGCCCTTCACGGAGGCGCGCAGCTGGTCAATCGACTGCGAGTTGTCGTTGATCGCGTTGTCGATCGCCTTGGCCGACGAGTCGCTCGCGGGCTTCACCGCAACCACGGACACGTCGCTGTCGGACGTGACGGTGCCCAGGTCGGTCTTGGCGGAGTTGGACGAGCGGATGCTCGAGACAACGTCGCCCTGGTTGTTACCGGCGTTCATGCGCGCGTTCGCATTGGCGTTGGCGTTGGCATTCGCACCCTGGCTCACCTCGCCCTGCTTGCCGGCCTGGTACGGCTTGTTGGCGGAATCTGCGAGCGCCGGACCGGAAAGCATGGTGGCGGCGAGCAGTGCAGACGTCAGGATCTTGGTGTTCCGTTTCATGGTGTGACTCCCATTTCTTGGAATGTTCCCGTCGCGTTGTCGCGAAGGGCCCATGGGAAACACGCCTCTGCGCGATTGGTTTCCGGCCATGCGTGGTCATTTCGGGGTGATATTGGGGCCGGATTGTGCGGCCCCTTTCGCGATTTCTTAGCTGACGTAACGAAAGCCTCGGCGGCCGCCTGAGGCGCGCTGCAACGCGCGTTTGCGCGACACGAATTCGACAGGGGAGAGAAGACGAATGCCCGCCAGGATTTCCCGCAGCACCTACGCCGCGATGTATGGCCCGACGACCGGCGACAAGGTGCGCCTTGCCGATACCGAGCTGTTCATCGAGGTGGAGAAGGACCTCACCACCTATGGCGAGGAAGTGAAGTTCGGCGGCGGCAAGGTCATCCGCGACGGCATGGGCCAGAGCCAGACGACGCGCGCCAACGGCGCGGTCGACACCGTCATCACCAACGCACTGATCGTCGACCACACCGGCGTCTACAAGGCGGATGTCGGCCTGAAGGACGGACGCATCGTCGCCATCGGCAAGGCCGGCAACCCGGATACCCAGCCGAATGTCGACATCATCGTCGGCCCCGGCACGGAGGCGATTGCGGGCGAAGGCAAGATCCTCACCGCCGGCGGCTTCGATGCGCATATTCACTTCATCTGCCCGCAGCAGATCGAGGAAGCCTTGATGAGCGGGCTGACAACGATGCTCGGCGGCGGCACCGGCCCCGCCCATGGCACGCTGGCCACCACCTGCACCCCCGGCCCCTGGCACATCGGGCGAATGATCCAGTCCTTTGACGCCTTCCCGATGAATATCGGCCTGTCGGGCAAGGGCAACGCCTCGCTGCCGGGCGCGTTGGAGGAAATGATCCTCGGCGGTGCCTGCGCGCTGAAGCTGCACGAGGACTGGGGCACCACGCCTGCCGCCATCGACTGCTGCCTGTCGGTCGCAGACGACTACGACGTGCAGGTGATGATCCACACCGACACGCTGAACGAGTCCGGCTTCGTGGAATCGACGACGGAAGCCATCGCTGGGCGCACCATTCACGCCTTTCACACCGAAGGTGCCGGCGGCGGCCACGCGCCCGACATCATCAAGGTCTGCGGCCTGCAGAACGTGATCCCGTCCTCCACCAACCCGACGCGCCCCTACACGGTGAACACCATCGCCGAGCACCTCGACATGCTGATGGTGTGCCACCACCTGGACGCCTCGATCCCCGAGGACATCGCCTTTGCCGAAAGCCGCATCCGCAAGGAGACAATCGCGGCGGAGGACATCCTCCACGACATGGGCGCGTTCTCGATCATCGCCTCCGACAGCCAGGCCATGGGCCGCGTCGGCGAGGTCATCATCCGCACCTGGCAGACCGCCGACAAGATGAAGCGCCAACGCGGGCGGCTTTCGGAGGAAAGCGGCGACAACGACAATCTGCGCGTGCGCCGCTACGTGGCGAAGTACACGATCAACCCGGCCATCGCCCACGGCATTTCGAAGGAGATTGGCTCCATCGACGTCGGCAAGCGCGCCGACCTCGTACTGTGGAACCCGGCTTTCTTCGGCGCCAAGCCGGACATGATCCTCGTCGGCGGCACCATCGCGGCCGCCCCCATGGGCGACCCCAACGCCTCGATCCCGACCCCGCAGCCGGTCCACATGCGCCCAATGTTTGGAGCCTTCGGCAAGGCGATGACGAACTCCGCCGTCACCTTCGTCTCGAAGGCGGCCCTCGATGACGGCTTGAAGGAGAAGCTCGGCGTCGAGCGCGAGATGATCGCGGTGGAGAACACCCGCGGCGGCATCTCGAAATCGTCCATGGTGCTCAACGACGCAACACCGGAAATCGACGTTGACCCGGAAACCTATGAGGTTCGCGCCAACGGCGAATTGCTGACCTGCGAACCCGCCGACGTCCTGCCCATGGCGCAGCGGTACTTTCTGTTTTAGAAAGTCCTCATATCCCTGATCGGCGCGCCAACGAGGAGACGTTTGCGCGCCAGCGGGATCAATTGCGGGGTCGGGTGCGTTTCTCGTCGTCGGGTTCGCCGCGTTTCAGTGATCCATATGAACCACTTCACGCCAAAGAGGCAGACCGCCGTGGACGGATTCTCCGCCCGGATCGATCCGGAGATCACCGCGGAGGTCGCGACCATGCTCGCGCAGCTTGGCCGCACCGAAGACGTCTGCTTTTCGCCGAGCAACACGGTGATGGCCGTCGCGGGTTATCTGAAGAATTCCATGTGCCTGTTCGACGTCGCGTTCGACCTGTCCGGCGACACACCGCGCATTCGCATCAACGGCTGGACCGATATCCGCTCCGACGCCCTGAATGAACCGCACGGTATGGCCTTCATCGGCGAGACCAAGCTCGTCGTTGCCAATCGCAAGGGAAAGGTCACCGTGTTCGACACCGCCCGGGCCGGCTTTTCAGGCGACGTACTGAACATCGACCCGCTGCGGGTGATCGACCGCGCCAATGCGTTCCACCACGTCAAGACGCCCGGTTCGGTCTGCGTGGCGCGGCAGACTGAGCGAGAGGCCGAAATCCTCGTCTGCAACAACTTCCTTCATCACGTCACGCGGCACAGGTTTCCCCTGCGTGGCGGCCCTGCATTGCCGCGCAACGCAATCGTCCTGGACAAGCATCTCGATATCCCCGACGGCATCGCCACCGATCCCGACCTGCGTCGTGTTGCGATCTCCAACCACGGCACGCAGGAAGTCCTGCTCTTCGATGCAGCCCGCCTGAACGCCACGGCCGATCCGGTCGGGCGGCTAAAGGAGACCGGATACGCCCACGGCCTGCGCTTCTTCGACGGCGGGCGGCAGCTTTGCGTGGCTGACGCCGGCGCGCCCCTGATCCGCTTCTACCGGAGCGACGACCGCGCGTGGTGCGGCGAGATCTTGCCGGAACGCGTGGTGCGCGTTCTCGATGACGAGACCTTCCTGCGCGGCCGCGACAACGAGGCGGAAGGCGGGCCGAAGGGCATCGCGCTGGATGCGACCGAGACCGTTCTCGTCACCACCTGCGAGAAGCAGCCGCTGGCGTTCTTTCACCTGTCGGCTCTGCTGGCCGGCGCGCCGGATACCGGCAACTCATGAGGCCTGATCGCACGGCGGCCCTGTCCTTTGTGCCCCTGCGGAATTTCCGGTTTCCGCGCCCGAGCAGCACGCGTATATCTGGTGGTGCACCGGACCTCGCCCACTCCTCCCTGACCCCACCCATCACCTCGCGCTGCGGTCATCCCCAAGGATCGAAATGAGCAACCCCAACGTGACCAGTCCGGCCCGGATCGAGGGTTTCTTCGCCGGCATCGAACCGGACATGACGCCCGAATGCGCCGAGATGGTCGCCCGCCTCGGCCGCACCGAGGATGTCTGCCTGTCACCCGACAACACGAAGATGGCGGTCGCCGGCTACACCGAAGGCTCCTGCTGCATCTTCTCCATCGCTTTCGACCATTCCGGCAACGTGCCGAAGGTCGCGCTGACAGGCTGGACCGAGTTGCGCTCGGCCGAACTGAAAGAGCCGCACGGCATGGTCTTTGTCGGCGAAGACCACCTGATCGTCGGCAATCGCAGCGGCGGCGTAACCGTGCTGGACGTTTCCGGCGCCGATTTCGCCTGCACCGCGAAGGAGATCGAGCCGATCCGCACGATCACGCGCGGCAACCTGCTGCACCGGCTGCATTCGCCGGGCTCGCTCTGCGCGACCAGGGCCGAGGACGGTCGCATCGAAATCTTCGTGTGCAACAACTACAAGCACCGCATCACCCGGCACCGCTTTCCGCTGCGGCCCGGCCCGGCCCTGCCCGACAACGCGATCGTGCTGGAACAGGAAATCAAGGTGCCCGATGGTATCGCGGTCGACGAGACCGGCCGCTGGATCGCCGTCAGCAATTTCGGCACCCACGAAGTGCTGATCTTCGACCGCGAGGTCGGCTTCAATCGCAAGGCGAAGCCGGTCGGGCGGTGCAGGGGCATGGACTACCCGCACGGCATTCGCTTCATCGAGGGTGGCAACACGCTGTGCGTGTCGGATTCCGGCGCGCCGGTCGTGCGGTTCTTTCGCAGCAATGATGGCGACTGGGCCGGAATTCACGAACCGGTGCGCGAAGTGCAGGTTTTGGACGATGACAGCTTCCAGCGCGGCAGGCACAATGAGTCCGAGGGTGGCCCCAAGGGCGTCGCGATCAATGCGCAAGGCGACGTCATGGCCATCACCTGCGAGGAACAGGCGCTGGCTTTCTTCCACCTGCCCGCACTGCTGAATCCGGACCTGGAGACCTGACACCCATGCCGCGCGTCACCAAAGTCATCGATCATGTCCACGAAACCGATGGCACGATCACGCTGGACGAGACCGCGCGGCACCGCCGGCGCATGGCGATGACTTCGGACGCCATCGATGGGAAGGAGGGCATCGCGTTCCTGCTCGACCTTCCCGAAGCCCGCCTGCTGCGCCACGGCGAAGGACTGGTGCTGGACGACGGGCGCGTGATCGAGGTTCGCGCCGCCCCCGAACCCCTGCTGGAAGTGCGCGCCCGCGACACCGGCCACCTCGTCCAGCTTGCCTGGCAACTCGGCAACCGGCACCTGCCCGCGCAGGTCTTCGCCGACCGCATCCTGATCCGGCGCGACCATGTCATTGCCGACATGCTGAAGGGCCTCGGCGCGCAGGTGGCGGAAATCGACGGCCCGTTCGATCCCGAAGGCGGTGCCTATGGCGGCCATTCGCACGGGCACGATCATTCACACGGCCCTGATCACGGGCACGACCACCACCATCATCATCACCACGGCCATGTGCCGCACAGCCACGACTGAAGCTGTTCGTGTCCGCGTCTCTCATCCGCCTGATGAACTGGCTCTCCCCCGTCTTCCCGACGGGCGGCTTCGCCTATTCCGGCGGGCTGGAGCAGGCCTCGCGCGATGGGACGGTCACGGATGAAACCGCACTCGGCGACTGGCTCGCCGCGCTGATCGCGCACGGCACGATCCGCAACGATCTCGTGCTGCTAGCCGCCGCGTGGAACGCGCAAGGCCGCACCGAACCGCTGGACGATCTGGCCGCCACCGCGACCGCACTCTGCGGCAGCGAACAAAGGCACCTGGAAACGGTGGCGCAGGGGGCAGCTTTCGCGCAGGCGTTGGCAAGCTGGCCGGAAGCCGAACAAATCTCCTGCCCGAAGGATACCCCGCTGCCGGTCATCGTTGGCGCGGCGTGTGCCGCAAGCCACATCGAACTGACCGATGCGCTGAGCGGCTTCCTGCAGGCCTTCGTCTCCAGCCAGTTGCAGGCGGCAATCCGTCTTTCGGTGATCGGCCAGAACGGCGCGGCGCGCCTGCTCGCCCGGCTCGAACCGCAGATCGCGGAAGCAGCAAGCTCCGCGGCCACATCCACGCTGGACGATCTCGGCTCCTGCACCTTCATGGCCGACATCGCCGCGCTCGAACACGAAACGCTCGACGGGAGGCTCTTCCGCTCATGACGAAATCCGCGAACGGTCCCCTGCGCGTCGGCATCGGCGGCCCGGTCGGCTCCGGCAAGACGACGCTGACCGCCAACCTGTGCAAGGCCATGCGCGACGACTTCTCCGTCGGCGTCGTCACCAACGACATCTACACCCGCGAGGATGCCGATGCGCTGGTCCGCCTTCAGGCTCTGTCGTCGGACCGCATCCTCGGCGTGGAAACCGGGGGCTGCCCGCACACCGCCATCCGCGAGGATGCCTCGATCAACCTTCGCGCCATCGAGGAACTGAAAGGAAGGCACGACGACCTGGACGTGATCTTCATCGAGTCCGGCGGCGACAATCTCGCTGCGACCTTCTCGCCCGACCTCGCCGATCTCACGCTCTACGTCATTTCGGTTTGCCAAGGTGACGACATTCCGCGAAAGGGCGGCCCGGCGATCACGCGGTCCGACCTGCTGCTCATCAACAAGTCCGACCTCGCGCCCCATGTCGGCGCCGACCTCGACCGGATGCGTGCTGATGCGGAAGTGTCCCGCGCGGGACGCGCCTTCCTGTTCACCGACATGCGCCGGGGCGAGGGCACGAACGAGATCGTGGACTTCTTGAAGAAGCAGGGCGGACTTTGACCGATCTGCTCGATGAAGGTCTGGCTGCAATCCAGTGATTTAAGTCTTACGCAATTCCGGACGGAAACCCCGCGTCCACTTTTCCTGGAATTGTTTCAAACCGTCAGGTGCTTGCGCACGTCCGGCCTGTCGAGGCTCGGGGCATCCCCGGAATGGACGATCTCGCCGCGATCCATGATGTAGATGTCGTCGGCAAGCTCGCGGCAGAAATCGAGATACTGCTCCACCAGCAGTACGGCGATGCCTTCCTTGTCCCGCAGGAACTGGATGGCCCGCCCGATATCCTTGATGATCGACGGCTGGATGCCTTCCGTCGGCTCGTCCAGAACGAGAAGCTTCGGCCGGGTCACCAGCGCGCGCCCGATGGCGAGCTGCTGCTGCTGCCCGCCGGAGAGGTCGCCCCCGCGCCGCCCCAGCATGTCGTTGAGGACCGGGAACAATTCGAACACGTAGTCCGGCACCGTGCGCTCGCTGCGCTTCAGCGCCGGGAAGCCGGTCTCGAGATTCTCGCGCACGCTCAGCAGCGGGAAGATCTCGCGTCCCTGCGGCACGAAACCGATGCCCGAACGCGCCCGGTCATAGGTCGCCATGCGGCCGAACGGCTTGTCCTCGAAGACAATCTCGCCTTCCGACAGGGGGAGATGCCCCATGATGGCGCGCAGCAGGCTCGTCTTGCCGACGCCGTTGCGCCCCAACACGCAGGTGATGCGCCCGGCGAGTGCCTTAAGGGATACGCCGCGCAGCGCTTCGGCCGCGCCGTAGTGCAGGTGAGCGTTTTCGACAGCCAGCATTCTAGCGCCCCAGGTAAACTTCGATGACCCGCTGGTCCGACGAGACGTGGTCGAGCGAGCCTTCCGACAGGACCGAGCCTTCGTGCAGGCAGGTCACTTTCACGCCGAGGTCGCGCACGAAGCCCATGTCGTGTTCGACGACGACGACGGAGTGGTCCTCTGCGATCTCGCGCAGCAGGCGGGCGGTTTCCTCGGTCTCCGCGTCGGTCATGCCGGCGACGGGCTCATCCACCAGCAGCAGCTTGGGGTCCTGCGCCAGCAGCATGCCGATTTCCAGCCACTGCTTCTGCCCGTGGCTGAGATTGGCGGCGAGACTGTCGCGCAGGTGCGACAGGCGGATCTTGTCGAGGATCGCCTTGATGCCGTTCTCGCGCTTTTGCGTGGCGGCGCGGAACAGCGTCGGCAGCACGCCGCGCGCACCGGCCAGCGCCAGCGCGATGTTGTCCTCCACCGTGTGGCTTTCGAAGACGGTGGGCTTCTGGAACTTGCGCCCGATGCCGAGCATGGCGATATCGGCCTCGTCGTGGGTGGTGAGGTCGATCTTGCCCTTGAAATAGACCTCGCCCTCGTCGGGCCGGGTCTTGCCGGTGATGATGTCCATCATCGTCGTCTTGCCCGCGCCGTTGGGGCCGATGATGGCGCGCATCTCGCCCTCCGCCAGCACGAAGGACAGGTTGTTGATCGCCCTGAACCCGTCGAAGGAGACGCTGACGCCGTCGAGATAGAGAAGCGTGTCGTGGCGGCTCATGGTGTCACTCCGCTGCCTGTGCCGTGGTGGGCGCGGTTTCGTCTTCCAGGTCTTCCTGCGGCTTCTTGCGCTTGCTGGCCCACACGCGCCCGCCCGACCACCCGTCGCGAATGGTGCCGACGATGCCCTTGGGCAGGAACAGCGTGACGAAGATGAACAGCCCGCCGAGCGCGAACAGCCACACCTCGGGAAGGATGCCGGTGAACCAGCTCTTGCCCGCGTTGACGAGGATTGCGCCGATGATCGGCCCGATGATGGTCCCGCGCCCGCCGACGGCAGTCCACACCACGACTTCAATTGAGTTTGCCGGCGCGAACTCGCCCGGATTGATGATGCCGACCTGCGGCACGTAGAGCGCGCCTGCGATGCCTGCCATCACCGCCGATAGCACGAAGGCAAAGAGCTTCACGTGTTCGGGGCGGTAACCGATGAAGCGCGTACGGCTTTCCGCGTCGCGCACCGCCACCATCAGCTTGCCGAGTTGCGAGCCGGTGACCATCGCGGTCACCAGAACGCCGAGCGCCAGCGCGATGCCACTTGCGGCAAACAGCGCCGCGCGCGTTTCGCGCGCCTGCACGTTGAAGCCGAGAATGTCCTTGAAGTCGGTCAGGCCGTTGTTGCCGCCAAAGCCCATGTCATTGCGGAAGAAGGCGAGCAGCAGCGCGTAGGTCATCGCCTGCGTGATGATGGAGAGATAGACGCCCGTCACGCGGCTGCGGAACGCAAACCAGCCGAAGACGAAGGCCAGCAGCCCCGGCACCAGCATCACCATGATTGCGGCGAACCAGAAGTGGTCGAACCCGTACCAGTACCAGGGCAGTTCCTTCCAGTTGAGGAACACCATGAAGTCCGGCAGCACCGGGTGCCCGTAGACACCGCGCGTGCCGATCTGGCGCATCAGGTACATGCCCATGGCGTAGCCGCCGAGCGCGAAGAACGCCCCGTGGCCAAGCGAGAGAATACCGCAGAACCCCCAGACGAGATCGAGCGCCAGCGCCAGCAGCGCATATGTCAGGTACTTGCCGACCAGCGCCATGATGTAGGTCGGCACGTGCAGCGGGTGGGACGGCGACAGCAGCACGTTCGATGCCGGCACCAGAACGGCAATCGCCAGAATGACGATCAACGCGATGGCGATCGGCCTGGTGACGCCGTTGCGGAAGAGATGGGTGAGGATCATGCGTCCACCGCCCGGCCCTTGAGGGCGAACAGTCCGCGCGGACGCTTCTGGATGAACAGGATGATGAAGACCAGCACCAGGATCTTGCCGAGCACCGCGCCGGCGTATGGTTCAAGGAACTTGTTGACGATGCCGAGCGACAGCGCGCCCACCAGCGTGCCCCACAGGTTCCCCACACCGCCGAACACGACCACCATGAAGCTGTCGATGATGTAGCTCTGGCCCAGGTTGGGCGAGACGTTGTCGATCTGGCTGAGCGCGACACCGGCGATGCCCGCGATGCCCGACCCGAGCGCAAATGTCAGCGCGTCCACCCACGGCGTGCGGATGCCCATGGAGGCCGCCATGCGCCGGTTTTGCGTCACCGCCCGCATGCGCAGGCCGAGCGAGGTGTAGTTGAACGCCCACAGCAGCATCGCAAAGACCGCGATGGCGAAGATCACGATGCACAACCGGTTCCAGGTCAGCGTCATCTCGCCAAGCTCGAACGCGCCCGACATCCACGAGGGGTTGGACACTTCCCGGTTCGTCGGCCCGAAGATGGACCGCACGGCCTGTTGCAGCACCAGCGACACGCCCCACGTGGCGAGCAGGGTTTCCAGCGGGCGGCCATAGAGGAAGCGGATCACGCCGCGCTCCAGCGCGAACCCGACGGTTCCTGCGACGAGGAAGGCCAGCGGCAGCGCCACCACCAGCGACCAGTCCAGCAACCCCGGCGCGGAATTGCGCATGATCTCCTGCACCACGAAGGTGGTGTAGGCGCCGAGCATCACCATTTCGCCGTGGGCCATGTTGATGACGCCCATCACGCCGAAGGTGATGGCAAGTCCGATGGCTGCCAGCAGCAGCACCGAGCCAAGCGACAGGCCATACCAGAGGTTCTGCCCGGCAGCCCAGATCTTCAGGTTCTGTTCGACGTGGTTCACGGCATCCGTGGCAGCGGCCTTCACCGCTTCGCTGTCGGATGAATTCATCGCGACTGTGAGGATCGGGAGGACGTCGCGCCCGCCACGCGCCTTCAGCACGGCGATGGCGTCGATCTTCTCCGCTTCCGGGAGGTCGGACTGGAGGACAGCGGCGGCGCGGGCCTCCCTGAAGGCGGTCCGCACAGAGGGATCCTGTTCGTTCGCGATCACCTCGTCGAGGGTTTCGATCATGCTCGCGTCGGGACGCGAGAACATCGTTTCTGCCGCCTCCATGCGCACAGCAGGGTCCTTGGCGCGCAGGGTCAGGCCCGAGACTGCATCGGCGATCAGGCGGCGGATGGAATTCTTGATCTTGACCTTGCGCAGCTCGTTTTCCTGCGCGGTGCCGATCGGCTCCATGGTCAGCGGGTCGAACAGCTTCACGTCCGCATTCGTCTCGCGAACGATGACGACGCTGTTGTCGGCTTCCACGATCATCAGCGTGCCATCGGACAGCGCGTTCAGGGCCGGCGCGGCAGCCGGGTCGCCCAGCGCCGCGATCTCATCGATAACAGCTTCGGTGTCTGAAAATTTCTTGACGTCGGCGAACTTGGCGATCACCGCGCGAAGCTCGGCCTCGTCCGCGCGAACGGGCGTGTTTGCACTTGCCACGAGGCAGGCTGCAAGCCCGATGAGAACAAGAAGAATGCGCATGGATGAAAAACCGGGCCCCGAAAGTCGTCTGGTCAGGTGGGGGAGGCCGACGCGCGGCCTCCCCGCATTCTTGTGCGTTCGGTGAGCGCTTACGAGGCGCTGCCGACGCAGGTCTTGGTTTCTGTGTTGTAGTTGCCGCACTTCAGCTCGACCCAGTCCGCCTTCAGCGGCTTGGATTCGGGCAGGAAGTCAGACCACGCATCGCCGGGAACCAGGTCATCGGTCTCGGAGACAACCTCGAACTGGCCGTCGTCCTGGATTTCACCGATGAGCACGGGCTTGGTGATGTGGTGGTTCGGCAGCATCACCGACGTGCCACCGGTCAGGTTCGCGGCCTCGGTGCCCGGCAGGGCATCGATGACGGCGTCGGCGTCGGTGGTGCCGGCCTTCTCGACCGCCTTCACCCACATGTTGAAGCCGATGTAGTGGGCTTCCATCGGGTCGTTGGTGACGCGCTCTTCGCCCATCTTGGCCTTCCAGGCCTTGATGAACTCGGCGTTCTCCGGCGACTCGACCGACTGGAAGTAGTTCCACGCGGCGAGGTGGCCGACGAGCGGGGTGGTATCGAGACCGGCCAGCTCTTCCTCACCCACCGAGAACGCGACGACCGGGATGTCGGACGCTGCGATGCCCTGGTTGCCAAGCTCCTTGTAGAAGGGAACGTTGGCGTCGCCGTTGATGGTGGAGACCACGGCGGTCTTCTTGCCGGCGGAGCCGAATTCCTTGATGTCGGCCACGATCGTCTGCCAGTCGGAGTGACCGAACGGCGTGTAGTTGATCATGATGTCTTCTTCGGCAACGCCCTTGTCCTTGAGGTACTGCTCGAGGATCTTGTTGGTCGTGCGGGGGTAGACATAGTCGGTGCCCGCAAGCACCCAGCGCTCGACACCTTCTTCGTTCATCAGATAGTCGACGGCCGGAATGGCCTGCTGGTTCGGCGCAGCACCCGTGTAGAACACGTTGCGCTGGCTCTCTTCACCTTCGTACTGGACGGGGTAGAAGAGGATCGAGTTCAGTTCCTCGAAGACCGGCAGGACGGACTTGCGCGAAACCGACGTCCAGCAGCCGAACACGACGTCGACTTCGTTCGCGGTGATGAGTTCGCGCGCCTTTTCGGCAAACAGCGGCCAATCGGATGCCGGATCGACCACGACGGCCTCCAGCTTCTTGCCGAGCAGGCCGCCCTTTTCATTCTGCTGCTCGATGAGCATCAGCATGACGTCTTTGAGAGTGGTTTCGGAAATCGCCATCGTTCCCGACAGCGAATGCAGGACGCCAACCTTGATGGTTTCTTCCTGCGCCACGGACGCAACAGTGGTCGCCGAAACCGCGGCGAGCGCTGCCATCCCGGCAATTGCTGATTTTCCAGCTTTCCAGATCATGACCTAAATACCTCCGACAGGTCTGTTTGCACCGTCTGGAGAGGTAGCAACGCGCGTGCCAATCGCCGGAAGCCACGTGGGCAATCCGCTATTTAACTGATTCTTAAGGGGTATTTGACGCAGGGCGAGGACGTTCTGCCGCATTCGTGGGCAATAGGCCCTTGAGACTCATTTGTGCACACCCATTCAGCAATGCCTAAATGGTAAGCGTCACAGGTCTTTATCCAATTTTTGGGCAGATCGTCGGCAGCCAATTGATGGCCCGCCAGGGCGCGCTACATGATGCGCACCGGTTTTGCCGGCAGGTTGTTTGCACCACATCCAACCGGGCGTCTCCCACCTATGGGCGGGAGACGCTTTTTTGTATCTGCATCAGGTGATGCAATCGCAGGCAGATGCGCTTCAGGCCGCGTTGCGGTTGCGCGACTGGCGGCGGCGGCGGCTCTGACCCGGCTTGCCGCTTTTGTGACCTTCGGCCGGCTTGTTGGTGTTGGCAGCGGGGCCGCGACGGCGCGGTGCGCCCGATCCGCGATTGGGCTTCTCGCCGGCAGCCGGCAGCGGGCTGGTGCCGCTGGCAACCGGAAGCTCGATCTTCATCAGCTTCTGGATCTGCCGCAGGAGGTTCGCTTCGTCCGGCGCGCAGAAGGCAATGGCCTCTCCCTCACGCCCCGCACGCGCGGTACGCCCGATGCGGTGCACGTAGTTCTCCGGCACCTCTGGAAGATCGTAGTTGATGACGTAGGCAACGCCGGGAATGTCGATGCCGCGCGCTGCGACATCGGTTGCCACCAGCGTCTTGATCTTGCCTTCGCGGAACGCCTTGATGGCGCGGTCACGCTGGCCCTGGCTCTTGTTGCCGTGGATGGAAGCCGCGTTGTAGCCATCGGCCACCAGCTTCTTCATCAGCTTTTCCGCACCGTGCTTGGTGCGCGCGAACACGAGCGTCAGCGCCTCGAGATCGTTCGACAGCACGTCGCGCAGCAGCGCCGGCTTGTCGCCCCTGTCGATGAAATGGACCGACTGCGTCACCTTGTCGGCGGCCTTTCCGGGCGGTGCGACTTGAACCCGCTGCGGATCGCTGAGATAGGCCTGGCTCAGTTCTTCCATCTGCTTGGGCATGGTCGCCGAGAACAGCATGGTCTGGCGCGGCTTGCCGAGCTTCGGCGCGATCTTGCGCAGCGCGTGGATGAAGCCGAGGTCGAGCATCTGGTCCGCCTCGTCGAGGACGAGGTATCGCACCGAGCCGAGATCCACCGAACCGCGATCCATCAGGTCGATGAGGCGGCCGGGGGTCGCGACGAGAATGTCGGTGCCCTTCGACAGCATGTTGATCTGCCGGCCAATGGACTGTCCGCCGACAACAGTGGAAACCCGCAGGCCCGTCTTGCCGGCCAGAGCCCAGAGGCTCTCGGCGATTTGGTTGGCCAGTTCTCGCGTCGGCGCGAGGACCAGCGCCTTGACCGACTTGGCCGGGCGCTTGCCCGAAGGCTGCGAGAGCAAGCTGTTGATGAGGGGAAGGCCGAAGGCCAGCGTCTTGCCGGTACCGGTCTGGGCGAGGCCCATCACGTCACGGCCCTGCATCGCCAGCGGAATGGCTTCCTGCTGGATCGGGGTCGGTTCGCTGAAACCTGCAGCGTCGATGGCTTTTTTGAGTGTCGGCGCGAGGCCGAACATTTCGAAGTTAGACAAATTGAATCCTTGATCGGCCGCGAACCGGGCCGATGCCCGCACAGCCGTATGTTCCGGCGCAGTGCTTGCGGCGGAAAAGGGTTCGCGCGGCCTCTGGAGGAAGCGGGCTTATCCCGCCTCAACTGGCCGTCGCGTGTAGAACCCTGCGTGATGGGGAACTGGGGATCTTTGGTGCGCTGTTCAGCCTCCCTGAGAGAAGGCCCGGCATACTCACGCGGCAGCGCAGCGACACGTCTGATTGCGCCATCAAAGATGGGGTGTCAAGCGAAGGTTTCAAACCCCTTCGCACTGCAGCAATGAAAAAACATTGGAAAAGCGAGCATTTCCGCCACGCTTCGCGTCAATCTGACGCTGCTGCGATGGCCTGCCCTGCAGCCCAGCCGGACGACCATGCCCACTGGAAATTGTATCCGCCGAGCCATCCGGTCACGTCCACGACCTCGCCGATGATGTAGAGACCCGGCACGTCTCGCGCTTCCATCGTGCGGGAATTCAGCCCCGCCGTATCGACCCCGCCAAGCGTCACTTCCGCCGTGCGGTAGCCTTCCGTTCCCATCGGCACGACGCGCCATCGGTTCACGGCGTCAGCGAGCGCGCCAAGCGCCTTGTCGTTCATGTCGGCGATATTGCCTTTCGCGGCGGTGGCGGATGCGATCTCGGCGGCCAGCCGCTTCGGCAGCAGGTCGGCCAACACCGTGCCGACCGCCTTGCGCCCGTCGCGCTTGCGCCGGGCTTTCAGCGCCTCCAGCACGTTTAGCTTCGGCGCGAGGTTCACTTCCACCGGCTGGCCTTCGCGCCAGTAGGACGAGATTTGCAGGATCGCAGGCCCCGACAGCCCGCGATGTGTGAAGAGCAGCGCCTCGTCGAACGTCGTCTTGTTGCAGGAAACCCGCGCGTCGCAGGCAACGCCCGCCAGTTCGCGGGACCCGGCCATGGTCTCCGGCCCGAAGACGAGCGGCACCAGCCCGGCCCGCGTCTCGGTCACCGCCAGCCCGAACTGCTCGGCGAGCTTGTAGCCGTAATTGGTCGCGCCCATCTTCGGGATCGACTTGCCGCCACACGCCACGACGAAGTTGCGCGCCGTGATGGCCCGGCTCTTTCCCTCGATGCTGACGCGGATGGAGAACCCGCTCTCGGTCTTTGCGACGTTCTCGACGCTGGCGCCAAGTTCAAGCTGCGCGCCGGCGCGCTCCATTTCCGCAACCAGCATCGCGATGACGAGCGTCGCACTCTCGTCGCAGAAGAGCTGGCCCAGCGTCTTCTCATGGTAGGCAATACCATGGGCGGCCACGAGCGCGATGAAATCGTGCTGCGTGTATCGGCTCAGCGCCGACTTGGCGAAATGCGGGTTGGCGGAGATGAATCGCTGCGGCTTCACGTCCAGATTGGTGAAGTTGCAGCGCCCGCCCCCGGAAATGCGGATCTTCTCGCCCGGCGCCTTGGCGTGGTCGAGCACCAGCACGCGCCCGCCGCGCGCGGCCGCCTGCGCAGCGCACATCATCCCCGCCGCGCCCGCGCCGAGGATCACCGTATCGAATTCGCCAATCACGTCGCGTTTCGCCATGCTGGCTGTGCTACTCCCTGTGAGGGTGCGGCACCATCGTGCCCCATGCCAATGAGGCGCCGCTGATACCACGCCGCCAAGCGAAGGGAAGCCGATGAGCGCGATTTTTCAGGAACTGGATTACCGGCTGACCCCCATCGGGCCGGTCAGCCTGCGCCGCCGCAAGCTTCCCGGCTCCGATGACGATGTGTTCGAAATCAAGCTCGGTGACGAGTTTCTCATGTCGAGCGCCTTCATCGCCTCCGAAGTCGCGCTGACCGAACTGGGCCTTGCGCGCTGCGCGGGCGACAACCTCGATGTCGTCGTCGGCGGGCTTGGCCTCGGCTATACGGCGAAAGCCGCGCTGGACGATCCACGGACCGGCTCATTGTTGGTGGTGGAATTCCTCCAGCCGGTGATCGACTGGCACGAGCAGGGCCTGATCCCGCTCGGGGCAGAGCTGTGCGCGGATGCGCGCTGCCGCTTCGCCCTGAACGACTTCTTCGCCGCCGCCGTCTCGCAGGAAGGCTTCGACCCGGCCGAACCGGGTCGGCGTCACGACGCCATCCTCGTCGATATCGACCACTCGCCGGAATTCCTGCTCGCGCCGGAAAGTGCGGCCTTCTACCGGCCCGACAGCCTGAAGCGGTTCGCACGCCGCCTGAACCCCGGCGGCGTCTTTGCGCTTTGGTCGAACGAAAAGCCCGATGCGGGTTTCGTGTCGGTGCTGGAATCCGCCTTCCGCGAAGTGGAGGCGCGCGAAGTGACCTTCCACAATCCGCTGCAGGATTCAGACTTCACCCAGACAGTCTATCTCGCCACCCGCGCGGACGACTGATCCTGCGTTTTGTATGGCTGCGAAACAGTGCTGATCCGGTCCGCATGGTTGCGCTTCAGCGCGCAACCGCCTATGCCGCACTGCAACAATTTCTGAGCCGGGCTGCGTTCCGGCCATTTTCGGCCAGGCGTCTGGCCGGTCAACATCAGCCAAAACGTGCAATTGCACCCCAGCCGCGCCAACCGGTTGCGCGCACGCTGGTATACGGAAACCGTGTCCCGATGATCTCACTCGATGCCTACCGCGCCCAGTGGACGAGCAACATTCGCGGCGACCTGCTGGCAGGTCTTGTCGTGGCGCTGGCGCTGATCCCTGAAGCCATCGCCTTTTCCATCATCGCCGGCGTCGACCCCAGAGTTGGCCTCTACGCGAGCTTCTCGATCGCGGTCATCGTCGCGATCACCGGCGGGCGACCGGGCATGATCTCGGCCGCCACCGCCGCGACCGCCGTGCTCATGGTGACGCTGGTGCGCGACCACGGGTTGCAATACCTGCTGGCGGCGACCGTGCTGGCCGGCCTGATCCAGATCGGCTGCGGGCTGCTGAAGCTCGGATTCGTCATGCGCTACGTGTCGAAATCGGTGATGACCGGCTTCGTCAACGCGCTCGCGATCCTCATCTTCATGGCGCAGCTTCCCGAACTGGACCCGCGCAACGTGACGTGGCTGACCTATGCCCTCGTCGCGGCGGGCCTTGCGATCATCTATCTCTTTCCGCTGCTCACGAAGGCGATCCCCTCGCCGCTCGTCACCATCGCCGTTCTGACCGCGCTCACCCTCGCCTTCGGCTGGGACGTACGCACTGTCGGCGACATGGGCGAACTGCCGGACACGCTGCCGGTCTTCCTGCTGCCGCAGATCCCGCTGAACCTCGAAACCCTGACGATCATCCTGCCCTACTCGGTGGCTGTCGCCATCGTCGGCCTGCTCGAAAGCCTGATGACGCAGAACATCGTCGACGACCTCACCGACACCAAGTCGAACCGCAACCAGGAGTGCATCGGCCAGGGCCTCGCCAACACCGCCACCGGCTTCATCGGCGGCATGGCCGGCTGCGCCATGATCGGTCAGTCCATCATCAACGTGAAGTCGGGCGGGCGCGGGCGACTGTCCTCGTTCACGGCAGGAACCGTCCTGCTGATCCTCGTCGTCGGGCTTGGTGATTTCGTCCGCGTGATCCCGATGCCGGCGCTCGTCGCCATCATGATCATGGTGTCGATCGGCACCTTCTCGTGGTCGTCCATCAAGGCGCTGAAGGTGCACCCGCGCTCGTCATCCATCGTGATGATCGCGACGGTCGTCACCGTGGTCTATACCCACAACCTCGCCATCGGCGTTCTGGTCGGCGTGCTGTTGTCGGGCGTCTTCTTCGCGGGCAAGATCGCGCAGCTCTTCAAGGTGACGTCGAGCATCTCGAAGGACGGCCGCGAACGCACCTACGTGGTGCAGGGCCAGTTGTTCTACGGCTCGGTGGAGGATTTCATGGACGCCTTCGACTTCAAGGAGGCCCTCGACAAGGTCACCATCGATGTCAGCCGCGCCCACATTTGGGATATTTCCTCAGTCGAGGCGCTCGACATGGCGATCCTGAAATTCCGCCGCGACGGAGCCGAGGTCGAGATCGTCGGCATGAACGAGGCGAGCGAAACCCTCGTCGACAAGCTGGCCATCCACGACAAGCCCGGCGCGACCGACAAGCTGCTGGCCCACTGAGGACGCGATGACGATGACCCGACCCGAAGACAAGATCATCGCCCTCGTCGATGGCTCGCTCTATTCCGCAAGCGTCTGCGACCATGCCGCCTGGGTGGCCAGCCGCACCGGCGCGCCCGTCGAACTGCTGCACGTTCTGGGCCGCCGCGAGGCACCCGAAAAGCAGGACCTGTCCGGCGCCATCAAGCTTGGCGCACGCTCCGCACTGCTGGAGGAACTGGCCGAGCTCGACGCTCAGCGCGCCAAGCTCATCAGCCATCGCGGCCGCGCGATCCTTGAGGATGCGCAGGCACTGGTCGAGAAGGCCGGCGTCGAGGATGTCTCCATCCGGCTGCGCCACGGCGACATCGTCGAGGCGGTGGCCGAAGTCGAGGCCGACGCCCGCGTCATCATGATCGGCAAGCGCGGCGAGGCCGCCGACTTCGCCAAGGGCCATCTCGGCTCCAACCTGGAGCGCATCGTGCGCGCCAGCCACAAGCCGGTCTTCGTCGCCTCGCGCGCCTTCAAGCCGATCTCCAAGGTGCTGGTCGCCTATGATGGCGGCGTCTCCGCCATGAAGGCGGTGGACCATATCGCCCGCAGCCCGCTATTTGCGGGGCTTCAGATGCACATCGTCACCGTCGGCAACGAAACGGCCGAGGTGAAGAAGGGGCTGGAAGACGCAAGGGCCGTGCTGAAGGGCGCGGGGCTGGACGCGGAAACCGAAGTTCTGCCCGGCCAGCCGGACAAGGCGCTCGGAAAGCTGGTGGAGGAATCCGGCTTCGACATGCTCGTCATGGGAGCCTATGGCCACAGCCGCATCCGCAGCCTCATCATCGGCTCGACGACGACCGAGATGATCCGCTCCTGCAAGGTGCCCGTGGTGCTGGTGCGCTAGGACGCGCACTCAGTCTCCCCTACTCGGCCAGCTCGCGCATCACCTTTATCAGGTCGGACTTGCCCTCAAAGCCGATGCCGGGAAGCTCCGGCATGACGATGTGCCCGTCCTCGACATTCACCCCGTCCGGAAACCCGCCATAGGGCTGGAACAGGTCAGGGTAGCTCTCGTTGCCGCCAAGCCCGAGGCCCGCCGCGATGTTCAACGACATCTGGTGTCCGCCATGCGGGATGCAGCGGCGCGGCGACCAGCCCATTTCCTCCAGCACGTCGAGCGTGCGCAGATATTCCACCAGTCCGTAGGACAGCGCGCAGTCGAACTGCAGCCAGTCGCGGTCGGGCCGCATGCCGCCATAGCGCAGCAGGTTGCGCGCATCGTGGTGTGAGAACAGGTTCTCACCGGTCGCCATGGCTGCGGGATAGAACTGCGCCATTGCCGCCTGCAGCTGGTAGTCGAGCGGGTCGCCTATCTCCTCGAACCAGAACAGCGGATACTCCCGCAGCATCTTCGCGTAGGCGATGGCCGTTTCGAGGTCCATGCGCCCGTTGGCATCGACGGCCAGTTGCGCCTCGTCCCCGATCTCGCTGAGGACCGCCTCGATCCGGCGCTGGTCTTCCTCAATCGGCGCGCCGCCGATCTTCATCTTCACGACCGTGTAGCCCCGGTTCAGGTAGCTGCGCATCTCTGCGCGCAGCGCCGTGTCGTCCTTGCCGGGGTAGTAGTAGCCCCCCGCGGCATAGACGAAGACGCGCGGGTCCGCCTCGATGCCCTTGCGCTCGGCCAGCATGCGGAACAGCGGCTTCTCCTCGATCTTGGCGATGGCATCCCAAACTGCCATGTCGATGGTGCCGACGGCGACCGAGCGCTCGCCATGCCCGCCTGGCTTCTCGTTCTGCATCATCGCGGACCAGATCCTGTGACCGTCGAGATTGGTGCCGTCGTCGTTGAGCAGCGAAGCCGGGTCGGCCTCCAGGATGCGGTCGCGGAACCGCTCGCGGATCAGCCCGCCCTGCCCATATCGCCCGTTGGAGTTGAAGCCGTAGCCGACGACGCGCCGGCCCTCCCGCTCCACGTCCGTCACCACGGCAACAAGGCTCGCGGTCATCTTGGAGAAGTCGATATAGGCGTTCCGGATGGGCGAGGAGATCGGCTTGGTGACCTCGCAGATATCGACGATCCGCATGGGCGCTTCCTTGTTGTTCTTGTTCGGTGGCGCAGAGACTAAGCGATCACGCACGCCCCGCGCCAATGCATTTGAGCCGTAAGACGGCAGTACCAACAAGCGCGACTGCGCGACCGGCCGGTCAGGCCGCGACCGCGCAGGCAATGAGCGAAGCGAATTTGCCGTGAGCGAAAAGAATGGCGGAGAGGGAGGGATTCGAACCCTCGGAACGCTTGCACGCTCAACGGTTTTCGAGACCGCCCCGTTCGACCACTCCGGCACCTCTCCGCAGGGGGGCGCGGCGGCCCCGGGTCGACGAAGCGGGAGGCTTACACTGGCCAAACGCGGCTTTCAAGTCACGCGCGCGCGAATTGCATTTCGCCTTGAATGGCCCATATGCGCCCGCGCTTCGTTGACTTTCGCGCCCCAATCCGTATAACCCGGCGCTTGGATTTGCGGTACGTCACCTGCGTGCCGCCAAACAAGGCGCTACCCGAGGTCTGAACGGCGGTTTTCCGCCAGTTTGCAAAGACCGACCGACACGAAGGCTTCTATCGCATTCGATGTCCCGTCGGCACCGCAGGGTGCGGATCGAGAAGGAAGAAGAGAATGTTCGCTGTCATCAAGACAGGCGGCAAGCAATATCGCGTTGCGGCCGACGATGTGATTACCGTTGAGAAGCTGGCCGGTGAGCCGGGCGACCTTGTGGCCTTCGAGAGCGTTCTGCTCGTTGGCGATGGCAGCGATGCCACGATCGGCGCCCCGCTGGTGGACGGCGCAAGCGTTGCCGGCGAAGTCGTCGAGCAGACGCGCGGACCGAAGCTGATCGCATTCAAGAAGCGCCGGCGCAAGAATTCGCGCCGCAAGAAGGGTCACCGTCAGGACCTGACCACGGTGAAGATCACCGAGATCCTCACCGGGGGCGCCAAGCCGAAGGCAGCGAAGAAGGCCGACAAGCCTGCCGCCGCCAAGGCCGACGAGAAGAAGACCGACGACAAGGCGAAGGCCGAGTCCAAGAAGAGCGAGCCGAAGGCCGCTGCGAAGGACGACGAGGTTCAGGCCCTGTTCGAGACGCCCAAGGGCGACGCGGATGACCTGAAGAAAATTTCCGGCGTTGGCCCGGTCCTGGAGAAGAAGCTGAACGCGCTGGGCATCACCCAGTACGCGCAGATCGCGAACTTCTCCGCCGAGGACATCGCCAAGGTGGACGAGGTCCTGAACTTCAAGGGCCGTGTGGAACGTGAGGACTGGGTTTCCCAGGCCAAGGCGCTGATGGACGACAAGGCCTGAATCGGCTGCCCCGTCTTTAAGAGCGACATCAAGGAGTCAAGGAAATGGCACACAAGAAAGCAGGCGGTTCTTCGCGCAACGGTCGCGATACGGCAGGCCGTCGTCTTGGCGTGAAGAAGTTCGGTGGTGAGAACGTCATCGCCGGCAACATCATCATTCGTCAGCGCGGCACGAAGTGGCACCCGGGCGACAATGTCGGCATGGGCAAGGACCACACGCTGTTCGCGCTTTCCACCGGTACGGTCGAGTTCAACGCCAAAGCCAACGGACGCACCTACGTGGCTGTGCGACCGATGGAGGCAGCCGAGTAACGGCGAACCCACATATTGGTTCGCCGGCGTTTCCAAAGCCCCGGCGAACCAGACCCTCAAAAGGTCATCCGTGAACCGGGGAGATGGAGCGCCATCTTCCCGGTTTTCTTTTGGCTCCGAACCGGGCGGGGCCCGCCAGTGATGGAGGATGACATGGGCGGGAGTGACGAAGCGGATAGTCTGTTCGACGGTGGCAAGTGCTGCCCCGACAGGATCGTGACCAAGCGGCTCATCATGCGCCGGCCGACGATGGCCGACGCAGCGGCGATCACCGCGAAGGCCAACAATGCCGACGTAGCCCGTTGGCTGTCCCGCATGCCGTACCCCTATGCCCAGGAAGACGCCAAACGATGGATTGAGTGGGTGACAAACCCGCAAACGGGCGAATGCGCCTTCGTCATCTGCCTTGCCGAGACGGGCGAGGTCATCGGTGCCTGCGGGCTGGAGGCCATGCCCGACCTGGAACTGCCGCAGGTTGGCTACTGGCTCGGCGAGCCCCACTGGGGCAAGGGCTACGCGACCGAGGCCGTGCAGGCGCTGATCGACTATGTCTTCGGCAACACCGGATGCGACGCAATCGGCGTCGGTTGCCGGGTCGCCAATGTCGGCTCGCGACGCGTCATCGAGAAGTGCGGCTTCCAGTATGCCGGCCTCGACATGATGGATTCCCGCTTCGAGGGCGCGGTCGTTCCGGTCTTCTCGTTCAAGCTGACCCGGCGCATCTGGGAGAGCCTGAAGGCCTGGGCTGCGGCCTGAGCCAGATCAAAATTGGCGCCGGGCGCGCCGTTCGGCTATCTAGTCGGTCGGCGCGCCCATTATTTGTTTTTCCAGTTTCCGAGCGGATTGAACCCATGAAGTTTCTCGATCAGGCCAAGGTCTACATCAAGGCCGGCAACGGCGGGCCGGGCTGCGTCTCGTTCCGGCGCGAGAAATATATCGAGTTCGGCGGGCCTGACGGCGGCGACGGCGGCAAGGGCGGCGACGTCTATGCCGAGGCCGTGGAAGGCTTGAACACGCTCATCGACTACCGCTACCAGCAGCACATCAAGGCCAAGGCCGGCGTGCACGGCATGGGCCGCGACCGCACCGGTGCGGGCGGCGCCGACGCCGTCATCAAGGTGCCCGCCGGCACGCAGATCATCGACGCCGAAACCGAAGAAGAGCTTGCCGACCTCACCGAGATCGGCCAGCGCGTGCTGCTTGCGCGCGGCGGCAATGGCGGCTTTGGCAACACCCATTTCAAGTCGTCCACCAATCAGGCCCCGCGCCACGCCAACCCCGGCCAGACGGGCGAGGAGCGCACGCTCATCCTGCGCCTGAAGCTGATCGCCGATGCCGGCCTCGTCGGCCTGCCCAATGCCGGCAAGTCCACGTTCCTTTCGGCGGTGTCCAAGGCGCGGCCCAAGATTGGCGACTATCCCTTCACCACCATCCATCCTGGCCTCGGCGTGGTTCACGTCGACGGGCGCGAATTCATCCTCGCGGACATTCCCGGCCTCATCGAGGGCGCCCATGAAGGCGCGGGCCTCGGCGACACGTTCCTCGGCCATATCGAGCGTTGCCGCGTGCTGCTGCACCTCGTCGATGGTACCAGCGAAGAGCCGCTTGAGGCCTACAACACCGTGCGCGGCGAACTGGAAGCCTACGAGAACGGGCTGGCCGAGAAGCCGGAGATCATCGCGCTGTCCAAGTGCGACAGCCTCGATGAGGAACTGGAAGACCTGCAGGCCGAACCCATCGAGCGCGCGACCGGCAAGGACGTGGCGCGCATCTCCGCCATTTCCGGCAAGGGCATGATCCCGCTGCTGCGGCAGATCGCCGATGCCATCGAGGCCGACAAGGCCGCCGAAAGGGGCAAGGACGCCCGGCCCGAACCGGCCTGGCAGCCCTGAGCCGCGCGGACACACATGCCATGACAATCGCATCATGACCCTGCAAACCGGCACAGCGGAAAAGAGCGGCTTCACCGGCCGACTCGCCTCCTACGAGCGCATCGTCGTCAAGGTCGGCTCGGCGCTGCTCGTCGATCCCGTGCGCGGCGTGCGCGAGGAATGGCTCGGCGCGCTGGCCGACGACATTGCCGAACTCGGCCGCACCGGCGCGGATGTGCTGGTGGTCTCCTCCGGGGCCATCGCGCTGGGGCGCAAGGTTCTCGGCCTGCCGCGCGGCAAGCTGAAGCTGGAAGAAAGCCAGGCAGCCGCCGCCACTGGCCAGATCGCCCTGTCGCGTGCTTGGGCCGAGGCGCTCGGGCAACGCGGCCTCGCCGCCGGTCAGATCCTGCTGACGCTTGGCGACACGGAAGAACGCCGCCGCTACCTCAATGCCCGCGCAACCATCGCCAACCTGCTGAAATTCGGCGCGGTGCCCGTCGTCAACGAGAACGACACCGTCGCCACCAATGAGATCCGCTACGGCGACAATGATCGCCTGGCCGCGCGCGTCGGGACCATGGTCAGCGCCGATCTCGTGCTGCTGCTGTCGGATGTCGAGGGGCTGTACACCGCCCCGCCGGCCCGCGACCCCTCCGCCACCATGATCCCCCATGTCGAGCACATCACCCCGGAAATCGAGGCGATGGCATCGGGCGCGGGCTCGGAGCTTTCGCGTGGCGGGATGCAGACCAAGATCGAGGCGGCCAAGATCGCGACCGGCGCGGGCGCTGGCCTCGTCATCGCCTCGGGCCGCGAACTGAACCCCATCGCGCGGATCGATGCGGGCGAACCCTGCACGTGGTTTGCCCCCGCGGGCACACCTGTTGCCGCGCGCAAGACGTGGATCGCCGGTACGCTGGAGCCGCGTGGCGCGGTGACGCTCGATGCCGGTGCCTGCACCGCGCTGCGCAAGGGCAAGAGCCTGCTGCCTGCCGGCGTGAAACGGGTGGACGGCAGCTTCCAGCGCGGCGATACGGTCGCCATCCGAGACGAGGCCGGCGCGCTGCTCGGCCTCGGGCTGATCGCCTATGACGTGGAGGATGCGCGCCTCATCATCGGCCGCAAGTCCCACGAGATTGAAGACCTGCTCGGATATGCCGGGCGCAGCGAGATGATTCACCGCGACGACATGGCGCTTGGCGTTGCCGCCCGCCTGAACGACGAGGACTGACGAGATGGACGCGATAACGAACCCCGGCACGACCGGAGACGTGGCAAAGCTGATGGAAGGCATCGGCCGCGCGGCGCGCGCCGCAGCCCGCAAGCTCGCGACCAGCCCGGCGGACACGCGCAACGCCGCGCTCACGGCCATGGCCAAGGTCGTCAGGGACTGCGCGTCGGAAATCCTCGCCGCCAACCAAGCCGACATCGCCGCGGGCCAGGATAAGGGCCTTGCCGACAGCTTCGTGGAGCGCATGACGCTCAATGACGAGCGCATCGAGGCCATGGCCGCAGGCATCGAGTCCATTGCCGCCCTGCCCGATCCGGTCGGCTCGGTGATCGATTCCTGGGAGCGGCCCAACGGCCTGAAGATCGAGCGCGTGCGCACACCGCTCGGCGTCATCGGCATCATCTTCGAAAGCCGCCCCAACGTGACGGCGGATGCCGGCGCGCTCTGCGTGAAGGCCGGCAATGCCGCGATCCTGCGTTCCGGCTCCGACGCGCTGGGGGCCGCGAAGGCCATCCACGCCTGCCTGCAGGATGGGCTGGAAGCTGCGGGCCTACCGCGCGAGGCAATCCAGCTTGTGCCCGTCGCCGACCGTGACGCGGTGGGCGAGATGCTCGGCGGCCTGGGCGGCAATGTCGATGTCATCGTGCCGCGCGGCGGCAAGGGCCTCGTCGGCCGCGTCGAGGAAGAAGCCCGCGTGCCCGTCTTCGCGCACCTGGAAGGCATCTGTCACGTCTACGTCCATGCCGACGCCGACCTCGGCATGGCGAAGGACCTCATCGTCAACGCCAAGATGCGCCGCACGTCCATCTGCGGTGCGGCGGAGTGCATCCTCGTCGATGCCGCCGTGGCGCAGACACACGCTGCCCCGATCGCCGAAGCGCTCATCGACGCTGGCTGCGAAGTGCGCGGTGACACCGCCATCTGCGAACAGGTGCCGGGTGCTGTCACCGCCACCGAACACGACTGGGGCAAGGAGCACCTCGGTCCGGTCGTCTCCATGCGCGTGGTGGAAAACCTCGACGCCGCTGCCGACTACATCGCGACCTATGGCTCGGCCCACACCGAGGCGATCATCACCGACGACCAGGCCGCCGCCGACCGCTTCATGCATTTGGTGGATTCGGCCATCGTCATGCACAACGCCTCCACCCAGTTCGCCGATGGCGGCGAGTTCGGCATGGGTGCGGAGATCGGCATCGCCACGGGGCGGATGCATGCGCGTGGGCCCGTCGGCGTGGAGCAGCTCACCAGCTTCAAGTACCGGGTGCGCGGCACCGGCCAGACACGGCCCTGACGGCAAGCGGTTCGGGACCATGGCGCGTAGAGACGACAGCGGGGCCGTCTGGCCCGCCCTGCCTGGGTCTGCGCCGGGACAGACGATCGGCCTGTATGGCGGGTCGTTCAATCCCGCCCATGACGGACATGCCCATGTCGGCAACATCGCGCTGCGCCGACTCGAACTCGACTGGCTCTGGTGGCTGGTGACGCCGGGCAACCCGCTGAAGGATACCGGCGAGCTTGCCCCGCTGGAGAACCGGATGCGCGATGCACGCGCGCTGACCCGCAACCCGCGCGTGAAGGTGCTGTCCATCGAGGCCGATATCGGCGTCGCCCGCACGCTCGACACCATCGACTGGCTGCAGCAACGCGTGCTGCATGCCCGCTTTGTCTGGGTGATGGGCGCGGACAACCTCGCAAGCTTCCATCGCTGGCATGGTTGGCGCGATATCGCCGCAACGATCCCCCTCGCCGTGGTGGATCGCCCCGGCTACACGCGCGCCGCGCTGGCAAGCCCGGCGGCGCGCACCCTGGAGCGTTTCCGGCTTGGCGAGGGCGATGCCGCCATGCTTGCTCACCTGACGCCGCCGGCATGGACATTCCTGCGCGGCCCGCTGAACCCGCTTTCTTCGACGCAATTGCGCCAAAACCGCGCAGATGCGGCGCAAAAGTCACAGGATCGCGAATAATTGCCGCCGTATTGAAACGGACATATGGGTTGCCTTATCCTTTGATCGTTCGCCTTGCCGGGCGAATCGTTCGCAAACCGGTGATGGAGACATCGCCCCGTTGACTTGCACTTGATGCAGATAGCGAAGGTCATATGTGGCGCAGCCATTGCGAAAATGGCTGCGGATGCGCATATGAGACGGCATATCCCCACGGGCAATCAGGCAAGCCACACCTCCAGCAATCGCCGGAGGCACAATGGTTTGCTGTCAGCAAGGAGACATTCGCCCTGAGTAAGCACACGCCCGGTAGCGTCCAGGACGCTGCCCAGGAGGCTGCGGTCGCCGGTATCTCTCCGCAGACCGGCCTTCTCGAACTGGTTGAAACCGCACTCGACGATGCCAAGGCCGAGGAGATCAACGTGATCAACCTCACCGGCAAGTCGGCCATCGCCGATGCCATGATCGTCGCATCCGGCCGCTCCGACCGCCACGTCGGCGCCGTTGCGGATCGTGTCCTTCGCGCGCTGAAGGACAACGGCCACGGCAACGTGCCTGTCGAAGGTCAGGAGACCTGCGACTGGGTGCTGATCGACGCCGGCGACGTTGTCGTGCACATCTTCCGTCCCGAGGTTCGTGACTTCTACAACCTCGAGAAGATGTGGTCGGCACCTGCGCTGGAGGACGCCCCGACCCACTGAACCGGGTCGGGCGTTGCCTTGGCACGCCCATGCACTTGCGCATTATCGCCGTTGGCCGGCTGCGGGCCGGCCCGGCGCGCACCCTTTGCGACGATTATTTCAAGCGGCTCGGCGCGACGGGCCGCAACATCGGCCTCGACTGGCGCGGCGAGACCGAACTCGACGAAAGCCGTCTGCCCGATGGCCGCCGCCGCAAGGCGGACGAGGCCAGGGCCATCTCCGCACAACTGGACAAGTCTCCCGGCCGCTGCATCGTTCTGGACGAGCGCGCGAAGGCCTTCGACAGCCGCACCTTCGCCGACACGCTCGGTGACTGGCGCGACAGCGGCGAAACCTGCACGACTTTCGTGATCGGCGGCCCGGACGGGCTGGACCCCGATTTCGTGAAGGGCGCCGATGCCGCACTCACCTTCGGCCGCCTCACATGGCCGCACCAACTGGTGCGTGTCATGCTGGCCGAGCAGCTCTACCGCGCCTCGACGATCCTCTCCGGACACCCCTACCACCGCGACTGATCCCTGCCCGCGCCTTGCGCGGGCTTTGCAAATCACATGATTGTTCTCTTGCCGCCTTATCGCCGCCACGGTCGGCGGTTTTGTTGGCATCCATGCACCCGCCGTACGTGGTTGACAGATCGTTAACGCGGCGACGGATAGGATGCCAAAGGGACACGATTAACCGGGACATGTCGCCCTTGCCTCGCCCAACCGCGAACCCGCAGACTTCGCGCATGAACGCTGCCATCTTCCGTGTCGCAACGGTTGCCCTTGGCGCGTGTCTCGTCGCTCCTGCGGCCTACGGCGCGGGCGATGATCCCGAGAAGACCCGCAAGGAACTCGACGCGGTCAATGCCGACCTTGAGAGCCAGCGCCGCAAGCTGCTGGAAATCGAAGCCGAGGTCGACGGACTCAAGAACGACCGGGCGCAGATCAACGCCAAGCTGATCGCCACCGCCGAGCGCATCAAGCAATACGAGACCGCGATCCTGCGAAGCGAGCAGCGGCTGGAACAGCACGCGATCCGCGAAGGCGAGTTGCGCGAGGAACTCTCCGGCCAGCGAAAGGTCTTCGCCGTGCTGCTGGGCGCACTGCAGAAACTCGGCCACCGTCCGCCGCCCGCCGTCGTGGTGTCGCCCGACAACGCGCTTGCGACCGTGCGTTCCGCCATGCTGCTCGGCGCCGTCGTGCCGGACCTGCGCCGCGAGACGGACAAGCTCGGCCGCGACCTCGCCGAACTGGTGTCGGTGAAGAAGCAGATTGCCGACGAGCGCATCCGTCTTTCGGAGGAAACCGAGAAGCTTGGCGACGACCAGCTGCGCCTGACCGCCCTTCTCGATGCCAAGACCAAGGATTCGATTGCCGCCGAAGAGCGCATGAGCTCGGAGCAAAAGCGCGCCGAGGACCTGGCCGCGCGTGCCGAGGACCTGCAGACGCTGCTGGCCACCATCGAAAAGGAATCCGAGCGCCGCGCCGCCGAACTGGCCGCCGCGCCCAAAGAACCCGAAAAGCCGGTCGAGCAGGCGATACGCGACACGGGCCGGCTTCGGCCCGCGGTCAAATTCGCGTCAGCGCAGGGCATGTTGGCCTTGCCGGCGGCCGGCGCTGTCATACGTGAGTTCGGAGCACCGGACCCCTATGGCAGCAAGTCCGGTGGGATCTCGATCGCCACCCGCGCCAAGGCGCAGGTGACCGCGCCGAGTGACGGCTGGATTGCCTATTCGGGACCGTTTCGCAGCTATGGGCAACTCTTGATCATAGACGCGGGCGACGGGTATCATATCGTCATGGCCGGCTTGAACAGCGTGAATGCTGAAGTCGGCCAGTTTGTACTCGCCGGCGAACCGGTCGGCCAGATGGGCACGCTGGCACTTGCCAGCGCGGTCGCCCCCACTGGCGGACCGATACAGCCGGTGTTGTACGTTGAATTCCGCAAGGACGGGCGCGCGATCAATCCGCAACCGTGGTGGGCGGACAAATCCGATGGAGCGAATGGCTGATGAGAAGGTTTTCTCTCGTACTACTCGGCGCGATGGTTGGCGCAGGCGGCATGATCATGGTTTCGCAACCGTTCATGACCTTCGGCACCGCCAATGCAGCGAACTCCGAGACCTATCGCCAGCTCAACCTCTTCGGTGACATCTTCGAGCGTGTCCGCTCCGGCTATGTCGAGGACACCGAGGACAAGGCCCTCGTCGAGGGTGCCATCAACGGCATGCTCCAGACGCTGGACCCCCACTCCTCCTACCTCAACGAGCAGGCCTATCGCGAGATGCTCGAGTCCACGAGCGGCGAGTTCGGTGGGCTCGGCATCGAGGTGACCATGGAAGACGGCCTGGTGAAGGTCGTTGCTCCCATCGAGGACACCCCGGCCTACCGCGCCGGCATCGAGCCGGGCGATCTCATCCTGAAGCTCGACGGCGAGGAAGTTCAGGGCATGGCCCTCAGCGACGCCGTCAAGAAGATGCGCGGCGCGATCAGCGAGCCGATCACGCTCACCATCCTGCGCGGCGAGAAGCGCGAGGAACTCGAAATCACGGTCATCCGCGACACCATCCGCGTGCGCTCGGTCCGTTCCGAGGTGGAAGACGACATCGGCTATGTCCGCATCACCCAGTTCAACTCCCAGACGGAGACCGAACTGCGCAAGGCCGTCGACAGCCTCAACGAGGAGATCGGCGCCGACAAGCTGAAGGGCTTCCTCATCGACCTGCGCAACAACCCCGGCGGCGTGCTGGACCAGGCGGTCCTCGTCTCCGACTTCTTCCTCGACCGTGGCGAGATCGTTTCCACCCGTGGCCGCTCCGCCGACCAGGTCGAGCGCCGCAATGCCAAGCCGGGCGACTACGTGAAGAACAAGCCGGTCGTCATCCTGATCAATGGCGGCTCCGCCTCGGCCTCGGAAATCGTCGCCGGCGCCCTGCAGGACCACCGCCGCGCCACGATCGTTGGCACCCGCTCCTTCGGCAAGGCCTCGGTCCAGACGCTGATCCCGCTGGCCGGCAACAACGGCGCATTGAAGCTGACCACTGCGCGCTACTACACGCCGCGTGGCCGCTCCATCCAGGCGCTGGGCATCGTTCCCGACATCATGATCGAGCAGGAACTGCCCGAGGAACTGAAGGATGCCGAGAACCGCGGCGAAGCGAGCCTTCCCGGTCACCTGAAGGGTGATGGCGAGGAAGAGAAGTCCGGTTCGTCCAGCTACGTCCCGCGTGAGCGAGATGCGGACAAGCAGCTGCAGTACGGCCTGTCCCTGCTGCGCGGCGAGGAAAAGCACGCCATGTTCCCGCCGGACCCGGATCGCGACGTTTCGCAGAACTGATCGGCAGGCGTTCACCGACTGCCAACCCTTCGCGCGTAACCTTTGCGTTGGAACTGATTCGGCTGCCCGGCGGCGTAGAGCTTCCGGGCAGCACTTTTAAGAACTCGATCCCCGGGCCAACCGCGTGCCCGGCAAAGGATGGCGGACCCTGATGGCGTTGTCGGCCCTCGTTGAGCCAGCCCGAAAGCTTGGCCTCGGCTTGCGCAGAAGCGCTCGTTCCGTGACGCCGCTCAACGCCGCCATCGGCGCTCTCGCCGCGCTGCTCCTCTTCGTTCTTGGCTGGATGCTCTTCGTCAACGACCCGCTCGGCGGCGAGCCGGTGGCCCGCGCGCCACTGCACCAGCCGGCGCATGACGGCGGCCAGAGCCAGACGGAAACCGCGCAGGCAACCATTCGCGAGACCTCCGCCGACGAGGCCGAGACACAGCAGGACACCCCGGCGCAGTCCGACGGTGGCCGCGTGGTGATCTCCGATCCCGTCGCCGGTGCCATCGACGGCAAGAAGAACCTCGTCGAGTCCACCCGCTACGGCTCGCTTCCCCGGATTTCCGAAAGCGGTGAGCGCCCCCTCGACGCCTATGCGCGCGAAGCCCCGTCCCTTGTCCCGAGCCAGCCGCGTATCGCGATCATCTTGTCGGGCATGGGGCTTTCCTCCGCCGGGACCGAGGACGCGATCCGCCGGATGCCTGCCGACGTGACGTTTGCCTTCGCGCCCTATGGCCGCGACCTGCGCCGCCTCGTGCGCCTTGCCCGCACGGACGGACACGAGCTTCTGTTGCAGGCGCCTCTGGAACCCTACGACTACCCAGACAACGATCCCGGCCCGCACACGCTGCTGACCGGCCTGCCCGAGCGCCAGAACCAGGACCGGCTGCACTGGGTCATGGCGCGCATGGTCGGCTATGTCGGCATGCTCAACCACATGGGCGCGAAGTTCGTCGCAGACGAAGCCGCCGTGAACCCGTTCCTCACCGAGTTGCGCAACCGGGGGCTGCTCTACGTCGATGATGGCAGCGCTCCGCAGTCCACCACGCGCGAGGTGTCCGGTCGTCTCGGCCTGTCCTTCGCCAAAGCCGATGCCGTCATCGATTCCAAGCCTGACCGCGAGAGCATCGACGAAGTGATGAACCGGCTGGTCGAACTGGCTGCCGACCGCGGCTATGCCGTGGGCGTCGCGTCCGCGCTGCCCGGCACACTGTCGGCACTTCAGGACTGGATCAAGGTGCTGGAAAGCCGCAACATCGCCATCGTGCCGGTAACCGCACTGACCCGCTTCGGCGCATCCTGATATCTCGGCCCAAACGGAAAGCACGTCTCCATGAGCGTTGATCCCACACGACTGCCTTATCGCCCCTGCGTCGGCGTGATGCTGCTCAACAAGGACGGTCGCGTCTGGGTCGGCCGGCGCAAGATGGCGCAGGACGATGCCGAGGGCGAGGGCCTGTGGTGGCAGATGCCGCAGGGCGGCGTGGACGAAGGTGAAAACCCGCGCGAGGCTGCTATCCGGGAGCTTTATGAGGAAACCAGCATTACCTCGGCAGAGGTCATCGACGAGACGCCGGGCTGGGTCACCTATGATCTGCCACCGGAGATGGTCGGTGTCGCGTGGCAAGGCCGCTTCCGGGGCCAGAAGCAGCGTTGGTACGCCCTGCGCTTCACCGGCGAAGAAAGCGAGATCGACGTCGATGAACCAGGTGGCGGCGAGCACACGGCGGAGTTCGACGCATGGCGCTGGGCCGAGATGGACGAACTGGACGGGCTGATCGTCCCCTTCAAGCGCGACGTCTACCGGCAGGTCGTGATGAGCTTCCGCCACCTCGTCGACTGATCGCGCCGAACCGACCGCGACAACGCGCAACAAAAAAGGGAGCCAACGGCTCCCTTTTTCTATGTTTGTCGGGTCGTGAGACCTAGCGGCGCGCCAGAACGGCTTCCACGTCCTTCAGGTGCGCCAGGTGCATCTCGGCCTTGGAGCGCGTTTCGCCCTCGGTGGCGTCACGCACGTCTTCCTCGGCGTCCTGGATCAGCTGCTGCAGCTTGCTGGTATCCATGTCGGCGACCGGCACGGCCTCTTCGGCAAGAACCGTCAGCGCCTCGGGACCGGCTTCGGCAAAGCCGCCGCGCACGAAGATGTCGTGCTCGGCACCGTCGCCCATCTTCACTTTCAGGATGCCGGGCCGCAGCGTCGAGATGAACGGCGCATGCATCGGCATGACGCCGAACTCGCCTTCCGAGCCCGGCACCGTGACCTCGACGGCATCCCCGGAAAGCAGAAGCTTTTCCGGCGACACCAGTTCGAAATTCAGCGTGTCCGCCATTGGTGTCTCCTCGCGAAGTGCGCGTTACGCAGCTTCCGCTGCCAGCTTCTGCGCCTTCTCGATAGCTTCCTCGATGGTGCCGACCATGTAGAAGGCGGCCTCCGGCAGGTGGTCGTAGTCACCGTCGCAAAGGCCCTTGAAGCCCTTGATCGTGTCTTCGAGCGCGACCAGCTTGCCCGGCGAACCGGTGAAGATTTCGGCCACGAAGAACGGCTGCGACAGGAAGCGCTCGATCTTGCGGGCGCGCGCCACGACCAGCTTGTCCTCTTCCGACAGCTCGTCCATGCCCAGAATGGCGATGATGTCCTGCAAGGCCTTGTAGCGCTGCAGAATTTCCTGCACGCGGCGGGCAACGCCGTAGTGCTCTTCACCGAGAATGCGCGGCTCGAGAATACGCGACGTGGAGTCGAGCGGATCGACGGCCGGGTAGATGCCCTTTTCAGCGATCGAGCGCGAAAGCGTGGTCGTCGCGTCAAGGTGGGCGAACGAGGTCGCCGGCGCCGGGTCGGTCAGGTCATCGGCGGGCACGTAAATGGCCTGCACCGAAGTGATCGAACCCTTGGTCGTGGTGGTGATGCGCTCCTGCAGGGCGCCCATGTCCGTCGACAGGGTCGGCTGGTAGCCCACCGCCGAAGGAATACGGCCGAGAAGGGCCGAAAGCTCGGAACCGGCCTGCGTGAAGCGGAAGATGTTGTCCACGAAGAACAGCACGTCCTGGCCTTCGTCGCGGAAATGCTCGGCGACCGTCAGGCCCGACAGGGCGACGCGGGCGCGGGCACCGGGAGGCTCGTTCATCTGGCCGTAGACGAGTGCGGCCTTGGAGCCTTCGCCGCCGCCTTCCTTGTTCACGCCCGATTCGATCATCTCGTGGTAGAGGTCGTTGCCTTCGCGGGTACGCTCACCCACGCCGGCAAAGACCGAGTAACCACCGTGCGCCTTGGCGACGTTATTGATCAGTTCCATGATCAGAACCGTCTTGCCCACGCCGGCGCCGCCGAACAGGCCGATCTTGCCGCCCTTGGCGTACGGGGCCAGCAGGTCGACGACCTTGATGCCCGTGACGAGGATTTCCTGCTCCGTCGACTGGTCGACGAAGTCCGGGGACGGCTGGTGAATGGCGCGCGTCTGCGAGTGCGGAATTTCGCCCGCTTCGTCGACCGGCTCGCCGATGACGTTCATGATGCGGCCAAGCGTGCCCTCGCCCACCGGCACCGCGATCGGTGCCCCGGTGTCGGTGACGTTCTGTCCGCGAACCAGACCTTCGGTTGCGTCCATGGCGATGGTGCGAACCGTGTTCTCACCCAGGTGCTGCGCAACTTCCAGGACGAGGCGGTTGCCGCCGTTGTCGGTTTCCAGCGCGTTCAGGATCGGCGGCAGATTGTCTTCGAACTGAACGTCCACCACGGCGCCCATGACCTGGCGGATCTGCCCGGTCGCGCCCTTCTTCGCTGCTGCTTTCTTTGCTGCCATCGGTCTTTCCCCTGATCCTGTTCTCTAGAGCGCCTCTGCGCCCGAGATGATCTCGATGAGTTCCTTGGTAATCTGCGCCTGGCGCTGACGGTTGTAGCTGAGCGTCAGGTCGTCGATCATTTCGCCGGCGTTACGTGTCGCGTTGTCCATGGCCGACATGCGCGCGCCCTGTTCGCCAGCGGCGTTCTCGAGCAGCGCCTTGAGGATCTGCACCGCGATGTTGCGCGGCAGCAGTTCGGCCAGGATTTCCGTTTCGTCCGGCTCGTACTCGTAGGCGGTCGGCGCGGTACCGGTCTCGCCTTCGGCCTCGGCCTCGAGTTCGGCCGGGATGAGGCGCTGTGCCGTCGGCACCTGCGACACCACCGACTTGAAGTTCGAATAGAACATCGTGCAGACGTCGAACTCGCCCTTCTCGAACAGGTCGAGCACCTTGTCGGCGATCAGCTGGGCTTCCGAAAAGCCCACCTGCTTGACGGCGCGCAGATCGACGAAATCGACAATCTGGGCCGCGAACTCGCGCTTGATGATGTCGTGGCCCTTGCGGCCCACGCACACGAACTTGAACGTCTTGCCCTCGCTCTTCAGCTTCAGCGCGTGCTGGCGTGCACGCTTTGCGATGTTGGCGTTGAAGCCACCGCAAAGCCCGCGTTCCGCGGTCAGGACCAGCAGCAGATGCGTGTCCTCGCTGCCCGTGCCGATCATCAGTTTCGGCGCGCTGTCCTGGCCGGCAATCCCGGCGGACAGGTTGGCCAGCACGGTGCTCATGCGCTCCGCGTAGGGGCGCGCGGCATCGGCTGCCGTCTGCGCACGGCGGAGCTTCGCCGCGGCCACCATCTGCATGGCCTTGGTGATTTTCCGCGTCGCTTTAACCGAAGAGATTCGGTTGCGTAAGTCTTTCAGGCTCGGCATGTCGCCTCCGCTCTGTGCCGTTCAGGAGCCAGTCCGGTCCGTTCAGGCAAAACTCTTGGCGAATTCGTCCACGGCGGCCTTGAGCCGCGTGCGGATGTCGTCGGTCAGCTGCTTCTCGGTGCGGATCGCTTCGAGCAGGTCGGCATGCTTGTCGCGGACATGGCCGAGAAGCCCGTCCTCGAATTCGCCGACCTTCTCCACCGGGAGCTTGTCGAGATAGCCTTCCACGCCGGCATAGATGACGACCACCTGCTCCTCGACCTTCAGCGGCGAGAACTGCGGCTGCTTCAGCAACTCGGTCAGGCGCGCGCCACGGTTCAGCAGGCGCTGGGTGGAGGCGTCGAGGTCGGAGCCGAACTGGGCAAAGGCCGCGACTTCGCGGTACTGGGCCAGTTCGCCCTTGATGGTGCCGGCAACCTGCTTCATCGCCTTGATCTGGGCGGCAGAGCCCACGCGCGACACCGACAGGCCGACGTTCACCGCCGGGCGGATGCCTTGGTAGAACAGGTCCGTCTCGAGGAAGATCTGGCCATCGGTGATCGAGATCACGTTGGTCGGGATGTAGGCCGACACGTCGTTGGCCTGGGTTTCGATGACCGGCAGGGCCGTCATCGAGCCCGCACCGTGGTCGTCACCCATCTTCGCGGCGCGTTCCAGCAGGCGGGAGTGCAGGTAGAAGACGTCGCCCGGATAGGCTTCGCGGCCGGGCGGACGGCGCAGCAGCAGCGACATCTGGCGGTAGGCGACGGCCTGCTTGGACAGATCATCATAGACGATCAGCGCGTGCATGCCCTTGTCGCGGAAATATTCCGCCATGGTGCAGCCGGTGAACGGCGCGAGGTACTGCATCGGCGCCGGGTCGGACGCGGTGGCAGCAACGATGATCGAGTATTCCAGCGCGCCGCGCTCTTCCAGCGTCTTCACGAGCTGGGCGACGGTGGAGCGCTTCTGGCCGATGGCGACGTAGACGCAGTACAGCTTCTGGCTCTCGTCACCGGATTCGTTGATCGACTTCTGGTTCAGGATGGCGTCGAGCGCCACGGCGGTCTTGCCGGTCTGGCGGTCACCGATGATCAGCTCGCGCTGGCCGCGGCCGATCGGGATCAGCGCGTCGATGGCCTTCAGGCCGGTCTGCATCGGCTCGTGCACGGACTTGCGCGGGATGATGCCCGGCGCCTTCACGTCCACGCGGGCCATGCCATCGTTCTCGATGGGCCCCTTGCCGTCGATCGGGTTGCCCAGCGCGTCGACGACGCGGCCCAGCAAGCCCTTGCCGACGGGGGCTTCCACGATGGCGCCCGTGCGCTTGACCGTATCGCCTTCCTTGATCTCGCGGTCGGAACCGAAGATCACGACGCCGACATTGTCGACTTCCAGGTTCAGCGCCATGCCGCGAATTCCGCCGGGGAATTCGACCATTTCACCGGCCTGGACGTTGTCCAGACCATAGACGCGGGCGATACCGTCGCCCACGGACAGAACCTGACCGACTTCCGAGACTTCCGCCTCGTTGCCGAAATTCTTGATCTGATCCTTGAGGATCGTGGAGATTTCAGCGGCCCGAATGTCCATCAGCCGACCTCTTTCATGCGTGTCTTGAGAGAATTGAGTTTGGAGCGGATCGACGTGTCGATCATGCGGCTACCGACCTTGACCACAAGGCCGCCGATGATCGAGGGATCGACCGTCTCGTTCAGGGAGACCGTCTTGCCGGTGACCGACTTCAGTGCGGTCTGCAGCGATTTCTTCTGGGCATCCGTCAGCGCCTGCGCAGTGGTGACGCTGGCCGTCATCTCGCCCTTGTCTGCGGCTGCCAGCGCCCGGTAGGCGCGGATCATGCCGGAGACGGCGAAAAGGCGGCGATTGCGTGCAACCAGCCGCAGGAAATTCCCGGTCGTGCCGGAAATGCCCGCCTTCTTCAAAATGGCGTCGAGCGCCTTGATCTGGTCTTCGGCGCTGAACACCGGGCTGCGGACAAGCCGCGTCAGGTCATCGCTGCCGTCGAGCATCGTGGCAAAGGAGTCGAGGTCCTTGCCGACGGAATCGACGGAGTTGGATTCCTTCGCCAGGTCGAAAAGCGCGTTTGCGTACCGTCCGGCCACGCCGCTTACGATCGAGTCGTCCACTCTTTGTGTCTCTCTCGATTTTTGAGGCCCGTACCGCCGTCCCGGATCTGCCGCCCTCATTTTCCCGCGCATGAACGCGGATGGGAAGTCGCAGCCCTGGTCGGGGTCATCGAGCCGGTGTGTTGACGCCCTGCGGCCCTTGCTGCGGATCGCCTGAGGGGATGGACTTTCTTCAAGTCCTCGTCCTCGGCATACAGCCCCCGCTGCAAAGACGCGTGGGCACTACCATACAGATTTCGGCCGCGCAACATAGCGGGGTGCCGACTTTGGGCGCGTCCAAATGTCCACGGCCAAGCGCGCTCACGCCGGATTCACGCCTAAAGGAACGAGACCGGGTCGATATCGACCTGAACGCGCAAGCCCCCGGTGGGTTTGGGCGCGCGCGAAAGCCATTGCCGGACCCAGTCCGACAGGTCGAATGCCCGGGTCGAATGCGCCAAAAGACGTACACGGTATCGGCCCCGGATCATGGCGATGGGCGCTTCCGCCGGACCCAGCACATCGACATGGTCCGCCCCCGGCGCGGCATGTTTGAGCGCACGCGCATACTGGTTGGCGAGGTCGCGCTCGCGCGCCGAGACGATCAGCGCGGCCAGCCGACCGAACGGCGGCATCCCGGCCTTGCGCCGCACGTCCAGTTCGCGCTCGTAGAACGCCTCCCGGTCGCCCGCTGCAATTGCCTGCAGGACCGGGTTTTCCGGCACGTATGTCTGGATATACGCGTGCGCGGCGTTCCCAGCCCGGCCCGCCCGGCCGACAACCTGGCTTAATATCTGGAAGGTGCGTTCCGCCGCGCGCGGATCGGCATTCTGGAGCGCGACGTCGGCATCCACCACGCCGACGACGCTCATCAGCGGGAAGTTGTGCCCCTTGGCAACGAGCTGCGTGCCGATGACGATATCCGCGTGCCCGCGCGCGATTTCGGCCAGCAGCGTGCGCATCGCCTTCACGCCCGGAACCAGATCGCTGGAGAGCACCGCGATGCGCTGGTCGGGAAAGCGGTCGACGAGTTCTTCGGCAATGCGTTCGACGCCCGGCCCGCAGGCCACAAGGCTGTCGGGCGCCTCGCAACTGGGGCAGGCGGGCGGCACCGGCTTTTCAAACCCGCAGTGGTGGCACAACAGCTTGTTCCGGAAGCGATGCTCCACCAGCCATGCTGTGCAGTTGGGGCACTCGAAGCGGAAGCCGCAGCGCCGGCACAGTGTCAGCGGCGCGTAGCCACGCCGGTTGAGGAAGACGAGGCTCTGCTGACCCGCCTCGCAGGCCTTGGATATGGCCTCCACCAGCCTCGGCGCGAGGAATCGCCCGCTCTCAGGCGCATCCTGCCGCATGTCGAGCAGGTCGATATCCGGCATTGCCGCTCCGCCGAAACGCTCCGGCAGGCTGATGCGCCCGTAGCGTCCGGCATCGGCATTGGCCCGGCTCTCAACGGACGGCGTCGCCGAGGACAGGATCACCGGGAAGCCGCCGATATGACCGCGCTTCACCGCCATGTCGCGGGCGTGGTAGGTGGCGCGGTCTTCCTGCTTGAAGGCTGGGTCGTGTTCCTCGTCGACCACGATCATTCCGAGATCGGCAAATGGCAGGAACAGCGCCGAGCGCGCACCGCACACCACCTGCACCTCGCCGCGTGCCACGCCCTGCCAGACGCGCGCCCGCGCCCGGCCCGAAACGCCGGAGTGCCACTCGCCGGGTGCCGCGCCGAACCGGCGGGCGAAGCGTTGCAGCAGGTCCTGCGTCAGCGCGATTTCCGGCAGCAGCACCAGCGCCTGCTTGCCCGCCTTGAGTGTTTCGGCAATCGCCTCGAAATAGACCTCCGTCTTGCCCGAGCCGGTGACGCCATCGAGCAGCGTCACGGCAAAGCTCTGGTCGCGGACGGTTTCGGCCAGCTTGTCCGCTGCCGCGCGCTGGGCTTCGCTCAGGTCGTTGATGGCGTGATCGGCGTCGGGCTGCTCGATCACCGGCCGCAGGTTGAGATCGACTTTCTCCAGGACCCCTGCGCTCACCAGCCCGTCGACCACCGCAGCCGAGACACCGGCGACATCGGCCAGCGCGGACTTCGGCCAGACCGCCTGTTCCCCAAGCTTCTCCATCACGCGCTCGCGCCCCGGCGTCATGCGTTCTGGCACCAGGCCTGCCCACGAGACGCCGGTGACTGGTTTTTCCGCCGCCAGCACATCGGACGAGCGCAGCACCATCTTCAGCACCATGCCGCGCTCGCTCAGCGTGTAGCGCGAAACCCAGTCGACGAAATCCATCAGGTTCTTGCGCAGCGGCGGCACGTCCACCAGCCCCTCGACGGCGCGCAGCTTGGACGCGGACACCTCGCCGGGGTCCTCGTTCCACACGCAACCGAGCACCTTGCGCGGCCCAAGCGGCACCACGACGATGTCGCCCGCCGACAGGCTCAGGCCATCGGGCACCAGGTAGGTATAGGCCGCGTCGACCGCGACAGCGCATTGCACGCAGACCGTGCCGGAACTCATCTGCTTGGCGCCTCGCTCGCGCTGGTCGGCGTTGATTCGCCGGATCATTGAAGAGCGCCAAGGCTACCCTTTCGCGCGGGATGGTTTAAACAGGGCGCAGACACGCAAAACACGACCTGAGGGACACGACGCCATGAAATTCTTCATCGACACCGCCGACACCGCCGAAATCCGGGACCTTGCGGCGACCGGCATGGTCGATGGCGTCACCACCAACCCCTCGCTGATTGCCAAGTCGGGCCGCGACTTCAAGGAAGTGGTCGCCGAAATCTGCGAACTGGTGCCGGGGCCGGTGAGCGCCGAAGTCGCTGCCACCGAGGCCGACCAGATGATCGCAGAGGGCCGCGAACTGGCGAAGATCGCCGACAATGTCACCGTGAAGGTGCCGCTGACCTGGGACGGGCTGAAGGCATGCAGCACGCTTTCCGACGAAGGCACCATGGTCAACGTGACGCTGTGCTTCTCCGCCAACCAGGCCCTGCTGGCGGCCAAGGCCGGCGCGACCTTCATCTCGCCCTTCATCGGCCGGCTCGACGATATCGGCCTCGACGGCATGGACCTGATCCGCGAGATCCGGATCATCTACGACAACTACGATGCGCTGGAGACGCAGATCCTCGCCGCCTCCATCCGCACGCCCAACCACGTGAAGGAAAGCGCGATGTGCGGGGCTGACGTCGCCACCGTGCCGCCGTCTGTGCTACGCGGGCTTCTCAAGCATCCGCTGACCGACAAGGGGCTGGAAGCCTTCCTCGCCGACTGGGCCAAGACCGGGCAGACCATCGTCTAGGCCGTTTTTCAAACAGTTAATCAGACCTTAAGCGGCAGCGGCGACACTTGGCAGGTTCCAACGGAGCCTGCCGATGCCCCCTCGCCCTTCCGACACCGCCACCCTGCCGGACATTCCGGCGAGCGCCGACCTGTCGGCGGCCATCGGCGTGTGGCTGCATACGCTCAGCAGTTCCCGCCGCCTCGCCGACAAGACCGTCGAGGCCTACAGGCGCGACGTTGCGCAGTTCGCGGCCTTCCTGACCGACCATCTGGGCAGCGCGCCTTCGCTGGCTGATCTCGCAGCCCTCAAGGTCACCGACATTCGCTCTTTTCTGGCCGCGCGCCGCCGTGACGAGGTGGGTGCGCGCTCGCTGGCCCGTGCCCTCTCCTCCCTGCGCAGCCTTGCCCGTCACCTGCGCAAGGTTCACGGCATCGAGATCGCTGCGCTTGCCACCATTCGCGGCCCAAAGCTTCCCAAGGGCCTGCCGAAACCCGTCTCGCCGGACCGCGCGCAGGAGATCTGCGACGGCGTGGGCATGGACGAGAATGCCGAACCTTGGATCGAGGCGCGCGACATTGCCGTGCTGACACTGCTCTACGGCGCGGGGCTTCGCATTTCCGAGGCACTGTCGCTGACCACGCGCCAGTTGTCCGCGGCAGGCGAAACGCTGCGCATCAAGGGCAAGGGCGGCAAGACGCGCATTGTCCCCATCCTGCCTGTCGTGCGGCAGGCGGCTGCCGACTACCTGCGGCTTTGTCCATACTCGCCCAAGCCCGATGAACCCGCGTTCCTTGGTGCGCGCGGCGGCCCGCTCAACCCGCGCATCATCCAGCGTGCCATGCAGCACCTGCGCGGCGCGCTCGGCCTGCCCGACAGCGCAACGCCGCACGCATTGCGCCACGCCTTCGCGACCCACATCCTGATGAGCGGCGGAGACCTGCGCACGATCCAGGAACTGCTTGGCCACGCCAGCCTGTCGACCACGCAGGTCTATACCGATATCGACGAGGCGCACCTGCTCTCGGTCTACCGTGCGGCGCATCCGCGCGCCTGAGACGACCTGCATCCCTCAGGCGCCTGTACGAAAGCGTGATCGCGCAGGCCCTTGGACGCTTTTAAAACCTGCTCTAACCTTACGGAATGCAGTTCCATCGGGCTGCGCCTATCGACGTGTTCCCTTCACAGGACGGTCCCGGGATTTCCCGCGACCGCCACAAGCAAAGGACGAACCCGTATGACAATCGCCACGAAGTACCTGACGACCGCGCTCGCGGGCCTCGCCATGGCAGGGCTTGCCACGGCAGCCAGCGCCGAGTGCAACTGGGGTCACAAGACCTCGATGGTGACGGCGGAGAACGCCTCGCCGGTGCCGGAGACGAAACCCGGACAGCAGACCGCAACGGCTGAGACCGTCGCCGAGGATGCGACGCTCGAAACCGCGCAGGCACCGCAGGACACCGCGACCGAATAATCCGGCCAAGCCGGTTCAGCATGAAAGACCAAGCGGCCCGCCGCGCGCGGGCCGCTTGGCTGTTTTTATGCGTGCTTGATTGAAAAGCGCGAAGTCGGCTGAATGCGCGCGCTATTGCTTCTGGCGCAGGCGCGAGAGGTAGATGCCGCCGATCGCCGCGCAGGTGAACAGCGCGATGTTGGACGCCCAGTCCCGCGTTTCGGGAAACTGGCTGAGACCCATCTTCACCAGCACATAAGCCGCGAGCGCCACGAAGAAGACGATCACGTGTTGCATGAGCTGCGGCATGGCAGGCGCTCCCGGTCACATCCGATCACATGTGGATCGGGCGCTTGTCCACCGCGAGCGAAGCTTCCCGCACAGCTTCCGACATGGTCGGATGCGCATGACAGATGCGGCCGAGGTCTTCCGCCGCGCCCTTGAACTCCATCAGCACGCAGACCTCGTGGATCATCTCGCCGGCACCGACGCCGACGATGTGACAGCCGAGAACCTCGTCGGTCTTCTTGTCGGCGAGGAACTTCACGAAACCCTCCGTCGCGTTCATGGCGCGGGCGCGCCCGTTGGCGGTGAAGGGGAACTTGCCGGCGCGATACTCGATGCCGGCCTCTTTCAACTGCTCTTCCGTCTTGCCGACGACCGCCACTTCCGGGTGCGTGTAGACGACGCTCGGGATCGTGTCGTAGTTCACGTGGCCGTGCTGGCCGGCGAGGATTTCGGCCACCGCGATGCCCTCGTCCTCTGCCTTGTGGGCCAGCATCGGCCCGGCGATCACGTCGCCGATGGCATAGATGCCGTCCACGTTGGTCTTGAAGCCGTCACCGGTCTTCACCCGGCCGCGCTCGTCCATCTCGACACCGGCTTCCTTGAGGCCAAGCCCCTCGGTGTAGGGCGTGCGGCCGATGGAGACGAGAACGATATCGGCGTCGAGCGTCGCCGCCTCGCCGCCCTTGGCAGGCTCGACGCTGACTTTCAGCTTCTTGCCGGACTTTTCCACGCCCGTGACCTTGGAGGAGAGCTTGAACTCCAGCCCCTGCTTTTCGAGCATCCGCTTGAACTGCTTTCGCACTTCGCCGTCCATGCCGGGCAGCACCGTGTCGAGGAATTCGACCACGGTCACCTTCGCGCCGAGGCGCCGCCAGACCGAGCCAAGCTCCAGCCCGATGACGCCCGCGCCGACCACCACGAGGTGATCCGGCACCTTGGTGAGTTCCAGTCCGCCCGTGGAGGAGACGATCTGCTTCTCGTCCACCTCGATGCCCGGCAGGTTGGCCGATGCCGAACCCGTCGCGATGACGATGGCCTTGGTTTCGAGCGTCTGCGCCTTGCCCTTGTCGGGCGTCACGGAAACCTTGCCCGGCCCTTCGACCTTGCCGGTGCCCTGATAGGTGTCGATCTTGTTCTTCTTGAACAGGAACGCGACGCCGGAGACGTTGGCCTCCACCACCTCGTCCTTGTGTTTCATCATGCCCTTCAGGTCGAGCTTTGGCGTGCCGACCTTGATGCCGAGCTTCTCGAAGCCGTGCCCAGCCTCGTCGAACATCTCGCTGGCGTGCAGCAGCGCTTTGGAGGGGATGCAGCCGATGTTGAGGCAAGTGCCGCCATAGGTCTCGCGCTTTTCCACCACCGCGACCTTCAGCCCGAGCTGTGCCGCGCGGATCGCGCAGACATAGCCGCCGGGGCCGGTTCCGATGACGATGAGATCGTAAGCGTCAGCCATGGTGCTGCCTCTTCTCTTTGCTTGATCGCGGCGCGTCAGAACAGCGCCTTGAACAGAATGACGACGATCGCCGCCGTGGCGATCCCCCAGATGACGGGGCGCATCCAGCTGGAGCCGAATGCATAAGCCGGAATGTAGGCGATGCGCGCGGCAAGGTAGACCTGCGACGCGATGGCCGTCGTTGCATCCGCCTTGCCGGCCACGTGCGCCACGAGAACGCCGATGGCAAAAAGCGGCAGCGTTTCCAGTATGTTGACGTAGGACCGCTGGAGGCGGCCCGCGATGCCGGTGACGGTGTATCCGCCGTCACGTGGCCCGGCGGCGTATTTTCCGCCCACTTCGCGAACCGCGAAGATGCCGTAGATCCAGATCTGGAACAGCGCCACGAAGGCCGCTGCCACGAGCATGGTCAGGTCCGTACTCAACGCTCAGCCCCCTGCGACCGCGACGCCGCGGTCAGATGTCCAGGACCAGCCGCTGCGGGTCCTCGATGCAATCCTTCACGCGCACCAGGAAGGTCACCGCTTCCTTGCCGTCGACGATGCGGTGATCGTAGGAGAGCGCGAGATACATCATCGGGCGGATCTTGATCTCTCCGTCGACGACCATCGGGCGTTCCTGGATCTTGTGCATGCCGAGGATGCCGGACTGCGGCGCGTTGAGGATCGGCGTCGACATCAGCGAGCCGTAGACGCCGCCGTTGGAGATGGTGAAGGTGCCGCCCTGCATGTCCTCGATGCCGAGCTTGCCGTCACGCGCACGCGCGCCCAGTTCCGAGATGGTGGTCTCGATCCCGGCAAGGTTCAGTGCATCCGCGTCGCGCACCACCGGTACGACGAGGCCCTTCTCGGTGCCCACCGCCACGCCCACGTGGTAGTAATCCTTGTAGACGATATCGGTGCCGTCGATCTCGCCGTTCACGGCGGGCACGTCCTTGAGCGCCTGCACGCAGGCCTTCACGAAGAAGGACATGAAGCCGAGCTTTGCGCCGTGCTTCTTCTCGAACGCATCCTTGTACTGCTTGCGCAGCGCCATGACGTTGGTCATGTCCACCTCGTTGAAGGTGGTCAGCATGGCCGCCGTGTCCTGCGCTTCCTTCAGGCGGCGCGCGATGGTCTGGCGCAGCTTGGTCATGCGCACGCGCTCTTCGCGGTCCGCATCGTCGGGCGCGGACGGCGCGCGAACCTGCGCGGGCTTGCTCTCGGACTTCGATCCGCCGCTTTCCAGGAACGACAGCACGTCGCCCTTGGTCACGCGGCCATCCTTGCCGGAGCCGGCAACGTCAGACGTCGACACGTTGTTGTCGGCGGCGATCTTGGAGGCCGCCGGCGAGGCAACATCGCCCTTGGCGCCGCCGCTCTCGGCCTTACTGGCGTCCTGCTTGGGTGCTTCGGCCTTCTTCTCAGCGGCTTTCTTGCCGTCGGACTTGCTTTCCGACTTCGCGGGCGCACCCTCGCCTTCGGCCAGCATGCCGAGCAGCGCACCGACTTCCACCGTCTCGCCGTCGCCCACGGAAATCTCCGACAGCGTACCCGAGGACGGCGCCGGCACCTCGACGGTGACCTTGTCCGTCTCCAGTTCAACCAGCGGTTCGTCGGCCTTCACGGCGTCGCCGGGCTGCTTGAACCACTGCCCGACGGTTGCCTCGGCAACGGACTCGCCAAGAGTGGGAACGCGAATTTCAGTGGCCATGACGCGTGACGCCCTTTCGTCGGTGTTGGCGGTTCGGCCCGCCGGATAGGTTTCTTACTCGCCCAGCGCTTCGTCCAGGAATGCCTGGAGCTGCGCTTGGTGTTTGGACATGAGACCGGTCGCGGTCGCCGCAGAGCCCGGACGGCCGGCATAACGCACCCGCGTGTGCTTGGCGCCGACATGGTCGAGTGCCCATTCGAGGCTCGGCTCGATGAAGCTCCACGCGCCCATGTTCTTCGGCTCTTCCTGGCACCACACCATCTCCGCGTCGCGGAAGCGGGCCAGTTCCTGCACCAGCGCCTTGGCCGGGACGGGATAGAGCTGTTCGAGACGCATCAGGTAGATGTCGTCGATGCCGCGCTCCTCGCGCGCTTCGAACAGGTCGTAATAGACTTTGCCAGAGCACATGACGACGCGTCGGATCTTCTTGTCGGCCTTGAGCTTGATCTCCGTGGTCTCAGGCGCGAACTGCGCGTCGTCCCACAGGATGCGGTGGAAGGTCTTGCCCTCCGCCATCTCGTCGAGCTTGGACACCGCGCGCTTGTGGCGCAGCAGCGACTTCGGCGTCATCAGGATCAGCGGCTTGCGGAAGTCGCGGTTCAGCTGGCGACGCAGGATGTGGAAGTAGTTGGCAGGCGTCGTGCAGTTGGCGACCTGCATGTTGTCTTCCGCGCACATCTGCAGGAAGCGTTCCAGCCGGGCCGAGGAGTGTTCCGGCCCCTGGCCCTCGTAGCCGTGCGGCAGCAAGCAGACGAGGCCTGACATGCGCAGCCACTTCTTTTCGCCTGAAGACAGGAACTGGTCGAAGACCACCTGTGCGCCGTTGGCGAAGTCGCCGAACTGCGCTTCCCACAGGATAAGCTTGTCTGGTTCCTGCAGCGAATAGCCGTATTCGAAGGCGAGCACGGCCTCTTCCGACAGCATCGAGTTGATGACGTCGTAGCGCGCGCCATCCTTGCCGATGCTGTTCAGCGGGCTGTAGCGGGTTTCGTCTTCCTGGTCATAGAGGACCGAGTGGCGCTGCGAGAACGTGCCGCGCTCGACGTCCTGGCCCGAAAGCCGCACGCCGTGGCCCTCGCTCATCAGGCTGCCGAATGCCAAAGCCTCGCCGGTCGCCCAGTCCACCTTCTCGCCAGACGTGATCATCGTCTCGCGGTTCTTGAGGAAGCGCTGGATCGTCTTGTGGACCTTGAACCCGTCCGGAACGCTGGTGAGAAGATGGCCGATCTCGCGCAGTTTCTCGATCGGGATGCCGGTCTGCCCACGGCGCGCGTCACCGTCGTCGCGCACGGCCTTCAGCCCGGCCCACTTCCCGTCGAGCCAGTCCGCCTTGTTGGGCATGTAGGACTGGCCGGTCTCGAATTCCGATTCCAGGTGGTCGCGCCAGTCGGCGCGCATCTTCTCGACCTCGGCCTCGGTGACGACGCCTTCGTCGATCAGCCGCTTGGAGTAGATTTCCAGCGTCGAGGGGTGCGAGCGGATCATCTTGTACATGATCGGCTGCGTGAACGCCGGCTCGTCGCCCTCGTTATGGCCGAAGCGGCGGTAGCAGAACATGTCGATGACCACCGGGCGCCCGAAGAGCTGGCGATACTCGGTCGCGATCTTGGCGGCAAACGTCACCGCTTCCGGGTCGTCGCCGTTCACGTGCAGGATCGGTGCCTCAATCATCTTGGCGACGTCTGAAGGGTACGGCGAGGAGCGCGAGAAGCGCGGGTTCGTCGTGAAGCCGATCTGGTTGTTGATGATGAAATGGATGGAGCCGCCGGTCCGGTGACCCTTCAGGCCGGAAAGCCCGAAACATTCGGCCACGACGCCCTGGCCCGCGAAGGCCGCATCGCCGTGCAACAGCAGCGGCAGCACGCAATCGCGTTCGCGCGAACCCGTCTCCGGGTCCGGCTCGACCATCTGGTCCTGCTTGGCGCGGGCCTTGCCGAGCACCACCGGATCGACGATTTCCAGGTGCGAGGGGTTGGCTGTCAGCGACAGGTGGACGCTGTTGCCATCGAACTCGCGGTCCGAGGATGCGCCGAGGTGATACTTCACGTCGCCGGAACCCTCGACCTCGTCAGGCTGCCAGGAGCCGCCCTTGAACTCGTGGAACAGCGCGCGGTGCGGCTTGCCCATCACCTGGGTGAGCACGTTCAGGCGGCCGCGGTGGGCCATGCCGAGAACGATCTCGCGCACGCCGAGATTGCCGCCGCGCTTGATGATCTGCTCCAGCGCCGGAATCAGTGATTCGGCTCCGTCCAGCCCGAAGCGCTTGGTGCCGGTGTATTTGACGTCGAGAAACTTCTCGAAGCCTTCCGCCTCGATCAGCTTGTTCAGGATCGCCTTGCGCCCTTCCGGGGTGAAGGCGATCTGCTTGTCCGGACCCTCGATGCGCTCCTGGATCCAGGATTTCGCAGCCGGGTCTGAGATGTGCATGAACTCCACGCCGATGGTGGAGCAGTAGGTGCGCCGCAGGATGTCGAGCATCTGCGGAATGGTCGCGAATTCCAGACCCAGCACGTGGTCGATGAAGATCTCGCGCTCATAGTCCGATTCCTCGAACCCGTAGGAGGCCGGGTGCAGTTCCTCGTGGTCCTTTTCGGCGGCGATGCCGAGCGGGTCGAGATTGGCGTGCAGGTGGCCACGCATGCGGTAGGCGCGGATCATCATGATGGCGCGCACCGAATCCCGGGTCGCCTGCATGAGCTGTTCGGACGACAGCGAAACGCCGCCCTTGTCCGCCTTCGCCTTGATCTTGTCGCCGAAGTGGGTTTCCAGCGCGCCCCAGTTGGAATCCAGCGCCGCCACCAGTTCGCCATTGGCGACCTGCGGCCAGTCGGCACGCTTCCAGGATGCGCCGCGCGCCTCCTGTTTCACGTTCTCCGCTGAATCGTCGAGGGTCTGGAAGAAATCCCGCCATTCCTCGCTGACGGACGAGGGATTTTCGGCGTAACGGGCATGAAGGTCTTCGATATAGCCGGCGTTGGGTCCGTAGAGGAAGGAAGTGCCCGCCAACGCGGCGTTCTTGGCTTCGCGCGACATAATCGCTCCGATTTTTTGTCCGCGTCCGCGCGGACTTGCTCCTCAAGTGAGGCGGCATACACCTTCGCCTGAAAAGCACAACCCCTAACCGTGTTCGATTAGACGAATTGCGTGACGTGCAGGCCCCTTGGCCTACAAGATTGGGGCTGGCGGCGTGAGCGTCAATGCACCTGTGGCCGATTCCCGCCATTCTTGGCTTACCGACAATGAAAAACGCCCGCGAACCGTGTGGCTCGCGGGCGCTGATGTCTTGTCGATGGCTTGGAAAGAGGCTTAGCCCTTCAGCACGCCTTCCAGCGTCGTGCCGAGGCGCGCCGGGGACGGGGAGACCGTGATGCCGGCGGCTTCCATCGCCGCGATCTTGTCTTCCGCACCGCCCTTGCCGCCGGAAATGACGGCGCCGGCGTGGCCCATGGTGCGTCCGGGAGGCGCCGTGCGGCCCGCGATGAAGCCGACGACCGGCTTCTTGCGGCCCTTCTTGGCCTCGTCGGCGATGAACTGCGCCGCGTCCTCTTCGGCGGAGCCGCCGATTTCACCGATCATGATGATGGACTCGGTCTTGTCGTCGGCCAGGAACATTTCCAGCACGTCGATGAACTCGGTGCCCTTCACCGGGTCGCCGCCGATGCCGACAGCCGTGGTCTGGCCAAGGCCGACATTGGTGGTCTGGTACACGGCCTCATAGGTCAGCGTGCCGGAGCGCGACACGACGCCGACCGAGCCCTTGGAGAAGATGGAGCCCGGCATGATGCCGATCTTGCACTCGCCCGGCGTCATGATGCCCGGGCAGTTGGGGCCGAGCAGGCGCGACTTGGAGCCTTCGAGCTTCGCCTTCACCTTGATCATGTCGAGCACCGGGATGCCTTCGGTGATGCAGGTGATGAACGGAACCTCGGCCTCGATGGCCTCAATGATGGCAGCAGCCGCACCTGCCGGCGGGACGTAGACGACGGACGCGGTCGCGCCCGTTGCTTCCTTGGCTTCCGCGACGCTGGTGTAGATCGGCAGTTCCTTGCCGGCTGCTTCGCCGGCGCCTTCACCGGCCGTCCACTTTTCACCGCCCTTCTTCGGGTGAATGCCCGCCACCATCTGGGTGCCGTGGTAGGCAAGCGCCTGTTCGGTGTGGAACGTGCCGGTCTTGCCGGTCAGTCCCTGGACGATGATCTTGGTATCCTTGTTGACGAGGATGGACATTGGACCTTGAGCCCCCCTATTCGGTTTTTTCCGGCTCTTGGGCCGGATCGGGTTCGGATGTTTCAAACTTGAGGACGAGACCGGAGAAGCCGGTCGTCGCCTTGTGCGGACTGTCCTCGGAAATGAAGGACAGGTTGGTGTCGAGCGTGCGCGGCCGGGCATCGAAGTTCGGTCCCCAGGTGTACTGGGTGAAGCCCTTGTCCTCGATCTCGCGGGCAATCGGCTTGCCGACGAATTCCGTGACGAGGGCGGCATCGATGCCCTGCGTCGCGTCAAAATCGTAGAGGTAGCAGCCGATCAGCGTGATCAGCTCCGGCGCGTGGACACGGGTCACGATCAGGTAGTGGGTGCGGCCGTCGATCTCGCGCGAAAACTGCTCGCGCTCGAACGTCCAGCCCGGCTCACCCATGATCGCGGTCTCGTGGTCCGCGGTGCTCGTCACCTCTTCCAGTTCCGGATGCACGTCCGTCTTCACCGTGGACCAGCCAACCGAGGCGGCGTGCCCCTGGATACCGGTGAAGGACAGGCGTTGCGGCACGCAGGCTTCCTCGAACGCTGCCACGAAGGCAGGGCCGTTGGGAGCTGCCGCATGCGCCGCCGGGGCAAGAAGCCCGATGGCGCATGCTGCAAGAGCCTGCGCGGTGATCCGCATGGGTGTCAGCCCTTCACCGCCTTGACGATCTTCTGCGCGGCATCGTCTAGGTCATCAGCGGCGATCACGTTGAGACCGCTCTCGTTGATGATCTCCTTGCCCCGCTTCACGTTCGTGCCTTCAAGGCGCACGACCAGCGGAACCTGCAGGCCGACTTCCTTGACCGCGGCCACAACGCCTTCGGCGATAATGTCGCAGCGCATGATGCCGCCGAAGATGTTGACGAGGATGCCCTTCACGTTCGGGTCGGCGGTGATGATCTTGAACGCCGCGGTGACCTTCTCGGTGGTGGCGCCGCCGCCAACGTCGAGGAAGTTGGCCGGCTCGGCGCCGTAGAGCTTGATGATGTCCATGGTCGCCATGGCTAGACCGGCGCCGTTCACCATGCAGCCGATGTCACCGTCCAGCGCCACGTAGTTCAGGTCGTACTTGGACGCTTCGATTTCCTTGGCGTCTTCTTCCGACTCGTCACGCAGCTCGGCGATGTCGGCATGGCGGAACACCGCATTGCCGTCGAACGAGACCTTGGCGTCGAGCACGCGGATGTGGCCATCCTGCAGGACGACGAGCGGGTTGATCTCGAGCAGGCTCATGTCCTTCTCGGTGAAGGCCTTGTAGAGCGTCTTGAACAGCGACATGCCTTCGCTCTTGGCCGGCTCTTCCAGCTTCAGCGCTTCGGCAAGCTTGATCGCGTCGACATCCGTCACGCCGGTCGACGGGTCGATCGGCAGGGTCAGAATCTTCTCCGGGGTCTCTTCGGCCACCGTCTCGATGTCCATGCCGCCCTCGGTCGAGGCGACGAAGGCCACGCGGCCGGTCGTGCGGTCGACGAGCAGCGAGAGGTACAGCTCACGGGCGATCTGCGCGCCGTCTTCGATGTAGAGGCGGTTGACCTGCTTGCCGGCGTCGCCGGTCTGCTTGGTCACCAGCGTGTTGCCGAGCATTTCGGCAGCGTGGGATTTCACCTCTTCGATGGACTTGGCGATACGCACACCGCCGCCGGCATCCGGTCCCAGCTCCTTGAACTTGCCCTTGCCGCGGCCACCCGCGTGGATCTGCGTCTTGACGACATAGACCGGGCCGGGGAGCGACTTCGCTGCCGCTTCCGCCTCGTCGGCGGTGAAGACCGGAACGCCGGCCGCAACCGGGGCGCCGTAGGATTTCAGGACGGCCTTGGCCTGGTACTCGTGGATATTCATCTGCTGGTTGCCTCCCTAGTGGATGCGCTTTTTTGTGTGCGCCCCGGGCTACTTGCCCAGGGCGGGGTTGATGTCCCGGCAAGCGTCACACAGGCCCTTCACGGCCTCGATCGACTTGTCGAGCATGTTCTTTTCAGTGCGGTTGAGATCGATTTCGATGACGCGCTCGATACCCTTCGCGCCGATCACCGTCGGCACGCCGAGATACATGTCGGACACGCCGTATTCGCCTTTGAGATGCGCGGCGCAGGGCAGCACGCGCTTCTTGTCCTTGAGGTAGGATTCCGCCATGGAAATGGCGGCCGCCGCCGGTGCGTAGAAGGCCGAACCGGATTTCAGCAGGCCGACGATCTCGGCGCCGCCGTCACGGGTGCGCTGGACGATTTCTTCCAGACGCTTCTTGGTGATCCAGCCCATCTTCACGAGGTCGGTGAGCGGGATGCCGGCAACGGTGGAGTAGCGGGTCAGCGGCACCATCGTGTCGCCGTGGCCACCCAGCACGAAGGCCGACACGTCTTCAACCGAAACGTCGAATTCCTCGGCGAGGAAATAGCGGAAACGCGAGGAGTCCAGCACGCCCGCCATGCCGCACACCTTGTGCTTGGGCAGGTCGGAGAACTTCTGCAGCGCCCAGACCATGGCGTCGAGCGGGTTGGTGATGCAGATGACAAAAGCGTCGGGGGCGTATTTCTTGATGCCCGAACCGACCTGCTCCATCACCTTCAGGTTGATGCCCAGGAGGTCATCACGGCTCATGCCCGGCTTGCGCGGAACGCCGGCGGTGACGATGCACACGTCCGCGCCCTTGATGTCGGCATAGGACTGGGTTCCGCTCATCGCGGAATCGAAGCCGTCAACCGGCGATGATTCCGCCAGATCCAGCGACTTGCCCTGGGGAATACCTTCGGCGATGTCGAACATCACCACGTCGCCCAGTTCCTTCAATCCGACGAGATGGGCGAGCGTGCCGCCAATCTGGCCGGAGCCGATCAGTGCAATCTTGGGTCGAGCCATTGGAAAAGATCCCTACTTGGAGCCGTGGGTAAATATAAGGAGCTCCTTCGCGCGTCCGCCGGCCGATTCCGATCAGCCCGAACGTCATGACGCTGGAAGGCAAAAATGGCTTACGGTTTTTGCACGAAGCGTTCAAGGTCGCCATTGGGCGAAAAGGCACAACATCTTAGCTTCGGGGCGCAGAAAGGTACTCTTCGCCCCGCATTTCCATGATGCGGGATGCCGTGCGCTGGAATTCGTCGGCGAAGTCACCTTGCGTATACAGCTCGTTCGGCTGGCCTTCCGCAGAGGCGATCAGTTTCACCTTGTTGTCGTAGAGCGCATCGATCAGCCACACGAGCCGGCGGGCCTGGTTGCGCTGCCAGGCATCAAGCACGGGGATCGTGTCGATGATGACCGTGTGGAAGGCCCGCGCGATGCGCAGGTAGTCCGATGCCGCCAGCGGCCGGTCGCAGAGGTCGTCGAAGGAAAAACGCGCAACGCCCGCGTGGGCCTGCGGCACCTCGATGGCGCGCCCCTTGGCGGTGAGCTCCAAAGGTTCGCCGCGTTTCACGCCCGTCAGCTTCTCGAACGCCCTGTTCAGCGCCTTGCGCGCCTTGGCATCCGCCGGCACGTGGTAGACCGGCGCGCCCGATAGCTTCTCCATTCGGAAATCGGTGCGCGCATCCAGTTCGAACACTTCCACGCGCGACAGCAGCAGCTCGATGAAGGGCAGGAAAAGCTGCCGGTTCAGCCCGTTTCGGTAGAGGTCCTCCGGCGCGGTGTTGGAGGTCGCGACCAGCACCACCCCGCGCTCGAACAGCACGGTGAACAGCCGCCCGAGGATCATGGCATCGGCAATGTCGGTCACCGTGAACTCGTCGAAGCACAGCAGCCGCGCCTCGTTGGCGAGCGCATTGGCCACCGGTGGTATCGGGTCGCCGCCATCCTCGCCTGTCTTCTTGCGCTGCGCGTGGATACGCTCGTGCACGTCGGCCATGAAATCGTGGAAATGCGCGCGGCGCTTTGCCGGATGATCGATCGCCTGAAAGAACAGGTCCATGATCATCGTCTTGCCGCGCCCGACCGAGCCATGGATGTAGAGCCCGCGCGCGGGGTCTGCCGGGCGGCGTGCCCGCAGGAACCGCGAGATGATGCCGCTGCGCGCCTGTTCCTGCGAGGACAGCCGCGTGGCAAGGCCCTCGAACCGCCCGATCAGCGCTTCCTGCGCGCTGTCGCGTTCGATCGCACCTTTCTCGATCAGCGCGTTGTAGCGGTCACGAAGATTCAACTTGGTCTGCCCGTCACTTGCCGGCCTCGAAGGCCTCGTCCACCGGCACGCCGAGCGCGTTGACGATGGCGTTGGTCTCGTTGGCCATGCCGACGACACCCATCAGTTCCATGAACATCGCCTCGCTCATGCCCTTCGCGCGGGCCGATGCGGTGTGCGAGTGGACGCAGTAGCTGCAGCCGTTGCTGGCGGAAATCGCGATGTAGATCATTTCCTTGGTCAGCGGGTCGAGCGCGCCGGGCGCCATCACCTGCTTGATGCTTTCCCATGTGCGCTTCAGCAGCGCCGGGTCATGCGCCAGCGCACGCCAGAAATTGTTGACGAAGTCGCTGTCGCGCGTGGCGCGGATATCGTCGAAAACGGCCTTCGCCTCGGCGCTGAGGTCCTCGTCGCCGAGCAGTTTCACGGTCGCCATGTGATGATCCTCACGCTTTCTCGGTGTCCTCGCGCGCCGGCAGAGGGTGGCCGGGCATCAGCTCATAGGGGTGCTTCCAGCCCGGCATGTCGGCAATCCGGTCGCGCCAGCGCGCCACATGGGCGAAGTCCCGATCGAGATCGACGCCCAGTTCGTCACCGAAATACATGTAGCCCACCATGGACAGGTCGGCGATGGTCGGCCGCGAGGCAACCGCGAAATCGCGCCCGTCGAGATGGTCGTTCAGCACGCCGAGCGCGGCCTTCGCCCGCCCGCCGAGAAACCCGGTCACGTCCGGGTTCGCCTTGCGCACGAAGGTGCGCAGGAAGCGGTATGTCGCGAGGTAGCTTGTCAGCTTGTGGTTGTCGAACAGCAGCCAGCGCAGGATCTCGCGGCGTTCATCCCCGTTGCCCGGGCCGAAGCGGCCGGTCGTCTCGGCCAGATAATCGAGGATGACGCCGCTCTGGGCCATGCGGCGGTTGCCGTGTTCCAGCACCGGCACCTCGCCCATCGGGTTGATGGCGCGGTAGGCATCCGTCTTCGTCTCGCCGTTGAAATAGTCGACGAAGACCGCCTCCCAAGGCGTCCCGGACAAGGCCAGATGCAGCGCAGCCTTGTAGGCATTGCCGGACTGGGCAAAGCAGTAAAGTCGGTATTCGGCCATCAAGCCCCCCTTGTGTGCCGAAAGTCAGCACACTCAAAGCGCCGCAAGGCCGCGATGTCCAGTCAAAACGGGATCGGATGGGGGTTGCGAAAAACGCGGTATTGCGATCAGCGCAGCAGCGCGACCGCGCCGCCGGCGCTCAGCGAACCGTCGAAGCGGCGCTCGCTCTTGCGCGAAAGCACCGCGACCTGCGCCCCGGACTGGTCCTTCAGGACCACCGAGTTCCCCTCGATGTTCCACGCGCCGATCTTCTTCAGCTCTTCGCTGGTGCAGTTGCGCGTGGACGCGCGGTAGCCGCCGCTCCACCCGGTCAGCGAGACGTTGAGCTGGCACGAGGAGAAGGAGTCGGCAATCGTCCACTGGCCGAGCACATCTTCCTTCTTCGGCGCGGCGACCGTGGTCGCGACCGAGCTTGGCTGCGGGCCGCTGTTGGCCGCCGCGACCTGCGTCTGCTGCTGGGTCTGGGGCTGCTGCTGGGCCTGCGGGTCGGAATTCTGCGGGTAGCCCTGCGGGTACATGCCCTGCTGCTGTTGCTGCTGGGCCGCCTGCTGCTGCGCGAGCTGCTGCTGGTAGAGGTCCTGCTGCGTGCGGTTGTCGACACGCGCCGTCTGGCTGTCCGGCGGCGGGGTCAGCTGCTCGCTGGTGACCGTACGGTTCGGGGCGGGACCCGTCGAGAAGGGCGCGCGCCGCTGCATGCCGTTGCTGCATGCGGCAAGCGTCAGTGCCGCCAGTGAAATGGCGATGAACCTGGAATACACGGCAAACGTCCCGATGTTGCTTTCAGCCCCTGAAGCGGCGCGAAACTTAAGTGAAGACGCCCGGCGGGGCAATGGCGCCGCCGGTGTCTGGGTTAACGCACAGCCTGCGTGTTGCACGCAGATGCGGCTATTTCATGGTCGGAATGACGAATTCCGCGCCGTCCTTGACGCCCGACGGCCAGCGCGCCGTCACTGTCTTGGTGCGGGTGTAGAACTTGAACGCGTCCGGCCCGTGCTGGTTGAGGTCGCCGAAGCCCGACTTCTTCCACCCGCCGAACGTGTGGTAGGCGAGCGGCACCGGGATCGGCACGTTGATGCCGACCATGCCGATATTGATCCGATTGGCGAAATCGCGCGCGGTGTCGCCATCACGGGTGAAGATCGCCGTGCCGTTCCCGTATTCGTGGTCCATCGCAAGGCCGATGGCCTCGTCATAGGTCTTGGCGCGAACCGTGGCCAGAACCGGTCCGAAGATCTCGGTCTTGTAGATCTCCATGTCCTTGGTGACGTTGTCGAACAGGCAGCCACCCATGAAGTAGCCGTTCTCGTAGCCCTGCATGCTGAAGTCACGCCCGTCGACGACGAGCGTCGCGCCCTCTTCCACGCCTTTGTCGACGAGGCCCTTCACGCGGGTATGGGCTTCCTTGGTCACCAGCGGGCCGAAATCGACATCATCGCCTGCCGTGTACGGGCCGATCTTCAGGCTTTCGACGCGCGGCGCGAGCTTCTCGATCAGCGCATCCGCCGTCGTCTCGCCCACCGGCACCGCGACGGACACCGCCATGCAGCGTTCGCCCGCCGCGCCGTAGCCCGCACCCACCAGCGCGTCCACCGCCTGGTCCATGTCGGCATCCGGCATGATGATCATGTGGTTCTTGGCGCCACCGAAACACTGCACCCGCTTGCCCGCCGCGCAGCCGCGCGAATAGACGTAGTGGGCAATCGCCGTCGACCCGACGAAGCCCACCGCCTGGATGTCGGTATCGTCGAGCACCGCGTCCACGGCTTCCTTGTCGCCGTTGACGACATTGAGGATGCCGGCCGGCGCGCCGGCTTCCAGCATCAGTTCCGCCAGCATCAGCGGCACGGACGGGTCGCGCTCGGACGGCTTGAGGATGAAGGCGTTGCCGGCGGCAATTGCCGGGCAGAACTTCCACATCGGTATCATCGCCGGGAAGTTGAACGGGGTGATGCCCGCAACGACGCCGAGCGGCTGGCGCATGGAGTACATGTCGATGCCGGGGCCTGCGCCTTCGGAGAACTCGCCCTTCAGCAGGTGCGGCGCGCCGATGCAGAACTCGGCGACCTCAAGCCCGCGGATCACGTCGCCCTTGGCATCCGGGATCGTCTTGCCGTGCTCGCGCGACAGGGCTTCCGCCAGCTTGTCCATGTCCCGGTGCAGCAGGTCCACGAACTTCATCATCACGCGGGCGCGCTTCTGCGGGTTCTGCGCGGCCCATGCCGGCTGTGCGGCAGCGGCATTCTCGACCGCCGCGCGAACCTCGGCCTTCGTGGCCAGCGCGACCTTGGCCTGGACCTCACCCGTCGCCGGGTTGAAGACGTCCGCAAAGCGACCGCTCTTGCCGGCAACGCGCTCGCCGCCGATGAAATGACCGATTTCCTCCATGAGGACCTCCCGTTGATCTGATCGCCGCGCAAGCCCGCGCCCGGCTCTTGATCCTGTCGTATCGCCGCGCCGGGATACTGGCAAGCCGACACAGGTCGCATCCGCGCCCTCGGACCGCTCTCGGCGGCACCCCGCCAGCACCTTGCCCCAAGGGGAGAAGTTCGGCGTTAAACCGGGCGATTCACCAATTAACCGGCCATGCGCACGTGGCATGTCTCCCCTGCCATCGTTTTTTTGCCGGACTCACCCCATATTGCAGTGCAGCATAGTGTCTGAGGAGACGCCGATCCGGAGGGTCGTGACATGCAGAAAGGACAAAGCATGGACGACCACCATACGCATGATGCCGGGGGCGGAGCGGTCCGGCGCCTTTGGGCGACGGAAAGCCGCCCCTTTCGCGAACACCTGCTCCGGCTCAGCGCCGACAGCCGCCGCATGCGCTTTGCCGGCGCGGTGTCGGACGAGTTCGTGGAGCAGTACGCCAACACAGCGATCTCCCGGGCGCTCGTCATTTTCGGCTGGTTCGAGGACGGCAAGTTGCGCGCGGTTGCGGAATTGCACGGCTCGATGTTTGCCGATACCGGCGAAGCGGCCTTCACCGTGGAGACCGACTACCAGAACCGTCGAATCGGTTCTGCGCTGATGAAGCGTGTGGTGCTGACCGCACGCAACCGCAACATGCGCCGGCTCATCGTCTCGTGCCTGTCGGAGAATGCGCAGATGCGCCGGCTGGCCCAGCGCCACGACGCGGAAATCGAGTTTCACACCGGGGAGACCATCGGCACGGTGCATTCGCGCATGCCCAATGGGCTGTCGCTCCTGCGTGAGGCCATCGCGGAGGGCCACGGCTTCGCCCAGTCGATGATCGATCTTCAGTCGAGTGTGTGGGTCAAGCACGGCGCGGCCAAGCCGCGCGCGGCATCAACGCGCTGATATCGCACATCAGGAATAGGCTCGGCGGGATCAGACTCGCCGGGCGACAATCCGCGCAAACCAAAAGGTCGATCAGGAGCGCACCGCACGTGTATTAGACGCGGCGGGCGACCATCATCTTCTTGATCTCGGCAATCGCCTTGGCCGGGTTCAGGCCCTTTGGGCAGGTCTGCGTGCAGTTCATTGCCCGCGCGCCCGCAGGCGCTCCAGCGCCGAGGACGTGTGAACCGAGAAACCGATCATGATTCCTCGCGCACCGGTTAGACCCGCCGCGCCACCATCATCTTCTTGATCTCGGCGATTGCCTTCGCCGGGTTCAGACCCTTCGGGCAGGTCTGCGTGCAGTTCATGATCGTATGGCAGCGATAGAGCCGGAACGGGTCCTCGAGATTGTCGAGGCGCTTACCGGTGTTCTCGTCACGGCTGTCGATCAGCCAGCGATAGGCCTGCAGCAGCACGGCGGGGCCGAGGTAGCGGTCGCCGTTCCACCAGTAGCTCGGGCACGATGTCGAGCAGCACGCGCACAGGATGCACTCGTACAGCCCGTCGAGCTTCTCGCGGTCCTCGTGCGACTGCTTCCACTCGTGTTCCGGCGTCGGCGAGGACGTCTGCAGCCACGGCTCAATGGAGGCAAGCTGGGTGTAGAAGCGCGTCAGGTCCGGCACGAGGTCCTTCATCACCGGCATGTGCGGCAGCGGGTAGATCTTCACCGCGCCGGAAATCTCGTCCATGCCGCGCGTGCAGGCCAGCGTGTTCATGCCGTCGATGTTCATCGCGCAGGAACCGCAGATGCCTTCGCGGCAGGAGCGGCGGAAGGTCAACGTCGGGTCGATGTTGTTCTTGATCCAGATGAGACCGTCGAGGACCATCGGGCCGCAATCGGCGGTGTCGACATGGTAGGTGTCGACGCGCGGATTGGCGCCGTCATCCGGGTTCCAGCGATAAACGCGGAACTCGCGGGTTTCCTCGGCGCCGTCCGGCTTCGGCCAGGACTTGCCGTCCTTCATCTGGGAATTTTTCGGCAGCGTCAGCTGAACCATGCTTGCGCGTCCCCGTAAATCTGTTCGCGGCGTGTTGCACCGCCACAAGGGGTTTTAGGCCCCGGAGGCCGGGTTGGAAAGGCTACAATGCGGATAGTGGCCTCGGCAAATGGTCGCGGCCGGTTCGACGGGCCGGACTACTGCCCCTTGCAGCGCCCTGGCGTGTTCGACATGAAGGCGACGGTGGCCTTGCCCTCGGCTTCGCTGATCTTGGGCCGCAGCTCTGCCATTGCCGCATCGTCGCGGCGCAAACCCGCCAGCATCAGCGCCTGCTGATTGTCGTTCAGCTCCTCCGCCGCCGCTTTCACCAGACACGCGCAGCCTTCGGCGCCGAGTCTGCTCTTGGCCGTGCATTCCTCCATGATGGCATCGAGGCTGGCCTGGTCCGCCATTGCGTAGCCGGAAACGGCAGCCGTCAGGGCGCTTGCGACGAGCGCAGCTTGGGCTGTTCTGGCAATCGGTTTCATGTCCGGCTTGTCTCCTGCCTTGTTTGTGCGTGGCATCCAACGATGCGACACGCTAGCCTGCGGGTTGCAGAGCACGCAACTGTTGGAGGAGACGGGCCTCAGCCCGCAAGTGCATATGGCACAGGACATCGTTCTCAGCGTCGTTGCGCCGGACAAGCCCGGCCTCGTCGATTCACTCTCCACCGTGATCGCCGAACATGATGGCAACTGGCTGGCCTCGTCCATGGCGCGGCTCGGCGGGCAGTTCGCCGGCATCGTGCAGGTCGATATCCCCGATGACAGGCGCGCGGCGTTCGAAGAGGCGCTGGGCGGGCTGAGCGGGCGCGGCATAGACGTGACCGTTCGCGCGAGCGAAGCGTCGACCCCGGCAGGGGGAGGCCGCGTGGCGCATCTCTCCGTCACCGGCGCGGACCACCCCGGCATCGTGCGCGACATTTCCCATGCTCTCGCCGAACTTGATGTCAGCATCGAGCAGCTTCACACCCAGCTCTTCATGGGATCGATGTCCGGCACGCCGCTGTTTGCAGCCCAGGCCGATATCGTGCTCCCCGATGGCCTCGAGGCAGACGAATTGCACGACAAGCTGGAGCGGATTGCAGCAGACCTCGTCACCGAGCTCGAATTCAAGCTGGACTGAGCGATCCGCTCAACCGCGCAGGTAGAGCTTGTTTGTCTGCGTCGCGCCGTCTTTCCGAAAGCCAGCCGCTTCAAGCCGCGCGGTCAGGTCTTCGGCCCACAGGTCCCGGTGCGCGTCTTCCAGCAGGATCGCACGCGGCAGGTCCGCCGGGAGAACTTGCGCAAGATACGGCACCAGCACGCGATCTTCGTAGCCTTCCACGTCGATCTTCACGAGGTCCGCCGCGGCAATGGCTTCTTCGGCCAGCACGGCGCTCAGCGGACGGACACGCACGCAAACGCCCGTCTCCGGGTCGCCGACGGCTTCCTTCAGCATGGACGAGCGACCAGCATTCTTGCCGCCATCGGCGAAGAACTGGGCCGTGGTTTCCTCTGCACCCAGCGCGCAGTCGTGCACGGTGACGTTGTCGCAGGCGTTGGCGGCGAGGTTGAACGCAAGCTTTTGCCCCGTGCGCGCGTTCGGCTCGAAGGCCAGTACGCGGCCCCGTGGCCCGAGCGCTCGGCTCGCGAGGATCGCGTAGATGCCGATATTCGCACCGATATCGATGAAGGTGCCGCCTGCGGGCAGATGCGGCGCGACGAGCGCCAGCTCTTCGGCCTCGGGCAGCGCGCCGGTCATGGCGATCTGCCGGTCACCGAAATTCTCCGTCGGGTAGATGCGCAGCTTCACCCCGTCGGCATTCACGTCCAAGGGGCCACGATGCTCACGCGCGAGCGTCTTCCACTTCGCCTTGCCGGGCAGGCCTTGCGCCTGATGCGCGGCGCATTCGGCCCACGCCACCCGGTTGGCCAGGCTTGGCGTGAAGGCTCCGAACGGGCTGTCGCTGTCGATTTGCACGGCGTCCGGTTCCTGCATCAATGTCCCCACAGGGCAGGGGCAAGCGTCTGGTCGGCAAGGATCAGATGGTTGAACCCATCAAATCCATGTTGCTCCACGAGGGTCGGCGTGTCTCGAAACAGTGACACTCCCAGCCCCGCGCGCCCATTTTCCGGCACAAACCCGAGAGCCTCAAGCAAGGTCGGCAGGACATCGACGGGCGAACTCGGTCGCGTCACCACCCTTACCGGCAGCTCTTCGCCGAACATCGTGAAGAACAGTCGGCGCTCGCCAATCGAAAGATCAGCAAACAGCGTGCGGTCGAGCGATACGTGGTCGCTTTGCAAAACCACAACCGTATTGTCGAGAAGCCCTTCAGCCTGAGCCGTTTCCAGCATGCGCGCGACCAGACGGTTGGTGCACCCGATGGCACCGATGATGCCGCTCTTCTCCCCGCTCGCTTCGCTCTCGCTGCCCAGGCAGGCCTGCGACATGACGCCGTCGGGCTCGTGACCGCCAATCGTTTCAAGCACGATTCCGAATGGGTCGCCGCCTTGGGACGCGCGCAACACGCGTAGCGCCATCTGCAGAACTGCCCCGTCATCTACACCCCATATGGAAGCAGCCTCCGGATAGAGATGGAGGATGTCCGTATCATCGAGGACGCGCCGGAAACCGTGATCCAGGTTCAGTTTGTCGATGCCGCCAAAGGCCTGGTCCGAACCGAGGATGAAGGTCAGATCATAGCCTGCGCGCGCCAGTATGTCCCCAAGACACGTCGCGCCCGGCAGAAAGCTATCAAGACGAAAACGCCCGTTTATGCTCCTGTACCCCACCGGAAAAAGCGGCACGCCACAACTGGAGGCAGCGATGCCTGCCACCGACCAGCGCGTGTGTGCGATCTGGCGCATGCCGGTTGCCAATACCCCGCGGGCCTCCAACGCCCACAAGGGCGCCATTGCCTCGGAGAATCGCGGGTTGTCAGCAAAGGTCCGCTCGGTGCTTTCAAGATAGATGTGCAGCAGGTTGCGCGGCGCCCCGCGCGGCCTCGCAAGAGCTGGTTCGATATAAAGCCGTGAAAGCGCGACGCGACTTTCCGGATCGACCGGCGCGAAGCTGCGTGCAAGGTGCCAAACAGCGGGATTGATAGCCAGAAAGGCGACACCCAGAAGGATATCGCCCCGCAATCCCATCCCGATCCGTCCGGAAATTCCAAACAGTCCGAGAATGATGAGGCCAAAACCCAGCAGGGTATTTCCGGTCATCCGCACCTGCTCGTAGACGCCATCGGACGAATCGAGGCCCGCGATCAGGTGAAACCAGATCGCGGGCCAATCGAACCAGCCGTACTCTGTTCGGAAATGATACCAGACCCCGATCAGCACCAGCGCCAGTGCCGAGAGCACCGGCCAGCCCATCCGCTGCTCGCCTCTTCGCAGGAAGAGGCACGCAACAAACAGCGCGGCGAACTGGACAATCGCCAGCGCGACCGCGAACCTGTCGCTGAAATCGAAGTGATACCGAAGCAGGTGGGCTATACCGGACGCGACCGCAAGGCTCGACAGGGCGAGCCATGGTGCAGCCCGAACCGTTGCGACGGCCCGACTCAGGGCAATCATCACCACGACCGGGTATCAATCGAAATCAATAAACGCGTGCCTTGGGCTCGATATAGGCGATGTCGTTCGACATCGTGTAGGTGTGCACCGGCCGGTCGCCGATCGTCACCTTCCGCGATGCGTCATCCGCCCATGCCAGCGTGTGCTTCATCCAGACCTTGTCGTTCCGGTCGGGATAGTCCTCGCGGGCATGCGCGCCGCGCGATTCCATCCGCTGGGACGCGGAATCCATCGTCACGACGGCCTGGCTGATGAGGTTGTCGAACTCCAGCGTCTCGATCAGGTCGGTGTTCCAGATCAGCGAGCGGTCGGTGACGGAGATGTCTTCCTTGCCCGACCACACCTTGCGTATCTTTTCCTGGCCCTCTTCGAGGATCTCGCCGGTGCGGAACACCGCGCAGTTGGTCTGCATGGTCTTCTGCATCGACATGCGCAAGTCCGCCGTCGGCGTGCCGCCGCTGGCATTGCGGAAATGGTCGAGGCGCTCAACCGCCAGCGCGCCGGCATCCTCCGGCAAGTCGCGCTGCTTGGCCTCGGCTTCGACGACCTGCGCACAGCGCAGGCCCGCGGCACGGCCGAACACGACGAGGTCGATCAGCGAATTGGAGCCGAGGCGGTTCGCCCCGTGGACGGAGACGCACGCCGCTTCGCCGACCGCCATCAGGCCGGGCACGACCGTATCCGGGTCGCCGTTCTTGGACGTCAGCACTTCGCCCCAGAAATTCGTCGGGATACCGCCCATGTTGTAATGGACTGTCGGCAGCACCGGGATCGGCTCGCGGGTCACGTCGACACCGGCGAAGATCTTCGCGGACTCCGAGATGCCGGGAAGGCGCTCGTGCAGGATCGCCGGGTCGAGATGCTCCAGATGCAGGTGGATGTGGTCGTCTTCCTTGCCCACACCGCGCCCGTCACGGATTTCCAGCGCCATCGAGCGCGACACCACATCACGCGAGGCGAGATCCTTGGCCGACGGCGCATAACGCTCCATGAAGCGCTCGCCCTCGGAATTGGTCAGGTACCCGCCTTCGCCGCGCGCCCCCTCGGTGATGAGGCAGCCCGCACCGTAGATGCCGGTCGGGTGGAACTGCACGAACTCCATGTCCTGCAACGGCAGACCGGCGCGCAGCACCATCGCGTTGCCGTCACCGGTACAGGTGTGGGCCGAAGTGCAGGAGAAATAGGCGCGTCCGTATCCGCCGGTGGCCAGGATCACCATCTTCGCGCGGTAGCGGTGCAGCACGCCGGTTGCGAGATCGAGCGCCACGACACCACGGCACACCCCGTCCTCGTCCATGATGAGGTCGATGGCGAAATATTCCACGAAGAACTGAGCGTTGTGCTTCAGCGCCGCGCCGTAGAGCGTGTGCAGGATGGCGTGGCCGGTGCGGTCGGCCGCCGCGCAGGTGCGCTGCACGGGCGGTCCGGCACCGAAATTCTGCATGTGGCCGCCGAACGGGCGCTGGTAGATCTTGCCATCCTCGGTGCGCGAGAACGGCACGCCGTAGTGCTCCAGCTCGTAGACGGCAGCAGGTGCCTCGCGCACGAGATATTCAATCGAATCCTGGTCGCCCAGCCAGTCCGACCCCTTCACGGTGTCGTACATGTGCCAGCGCCAGTCGTCCGGCCCCATGTTGGCGAGCGATGCGGCGATGCCGCCCTGTGCCGCAACCGTGTGCGAACGCGTCGGAAAGACCTTGGTGATGCAGGCGGTCTTTAGCCCCGCTTCCACGCAACCCACGGTCGCGCGCAGGCCCGAGCCACCAGCCCCGACGACCACGACATCGAACGTGTGGTCGACGAACGGGTAGGCCTTGCCGTTGACGCCCGGTCCAGTTTTGCCACCGGCCTTGCCGCCAGCTTTGGACGCGTTCGAAACGGGCTTCTTCTTCACGGTTTTCCGGGCAGTGCCGGTTCCGGGTGCCTTGGCCATGTGGCGTCAGCCTCCGAGTGCGAGTTTCAGGACGGCCAGCACGCCGACGATTCCGACGGCGGCTGCGAAAAAGATGTTGCCGATCAGCGCGGCGATCTTGGCCCCTTCACCGTGGACATAGTCCTCGATGATGACCTGCATGCCGATCTTCATGTGCATTACGCCGGAGACGATAAGCAGGATCAGCATACCCGCGACGAACGGGTTGGCGACGCGTGCGGCAAATTCGGCATGGGTGGAGCCGAGCGAGGCGAGCACGAACCACAGCAGGCCGATGACGAGAACCAGGTTGGCGAGCGCGGTGACGCGCTGCTTCCAGAAATGGTCCGTGCCCTCGTGGGCGGAGCCGAGGCCGCGAACGCGGGAAAGCGGAGTGCGCAGGGACATGTGAGCGTTCCTCCTCAGGCCATCACTGCGTAGGCGGCAACCCACACGACGAGCGTCAGCGTGATCGAGGCAGCGAGCGAAAGCCATGCAAGCCTGGACGCGGTGTGCTTGTCCAGCATCGCGCCCGTATCCCAGATGAAATGCCGGATGCCGCCGAACATGTGATGGATCAGCGCCCAGGTGTAGCCGAACAGGACCAGCTGGCCGAGAATCGACCCCAGCAGCCACTGCGCATCGGCATACGCGTCGGCACCGCTCGCCGCACTGGCCAGCCAGTAGACGAGGATGAGCGTTCCGAAATAGAGCCCCGCGCCGGTGATGCGATGGATGATCGACATCGTCATCGTCACGGTCATCCGGTAGACCTGCAGATGCGGGGAGAGCGGGCGGGCGTCTGCGCCGCTACCTGCCTGGCTGTGTTCCGCCATGGACAATTGCCTCTGTTCGAGTGGGCCGCAATCTACGCGGCACTGCAATATAATCAATCGGCCAAAGGGTCAAAGGGAACCCCCCCGTCGCACCAATCGTCGCAAGCAGCGTGAACGCGACCGCATCGTGATCGGATCAGCGCGGCTCCCAGCCCTTTCATCTCGGGAATGAATCGCAGCTTGCAGAATTAGACCAGCTGCGAATGAATTTATTAAGTTTCCGGTGCCTAATATCCCGGCAATTGCACATCCAAGAACCGGAGCGAAGTGGCAATGCATCTCGGAAAACTGACGGCTTGGCTGCCCAAACTGCCGAAATTCTCCAAACTCCTTCCGGAGAACCTGACGACCGTCGACAAGAAGATCGGCTTCACGTTTGGCGTCTTCCTCGTGATCGCGCTGGGGGCAGGCTTCCTGTCCTACCAGTCGGGCAATCTCGTCGGGAAGCAGGGCATCGAGCTTGGCGCGCGCCAGGCACCGCTTGCCAAGTCCGCGACGCGAATCGAATTGACCGCGACTGAAGCGCAGCTTCTGTTCGAAAAGATCATGCAGGGTTCGTCGGACGCCGAGGTGGCCGAGGTCTGGGGCATTCTCGACCGCACCCGCGCCTATGCGCAGGCCATCATCGACGGCGGCACGGTTGACGGCACCGCAATCCTGCCGGCCAACAACCAGACCATCCGCGACATCGCCCAGAAGATCCTCGACGAGGAAGTCAATTTCCGCTCCATCGCGCAGATGCGGTACGACGCCTCCGCCGATGAGCAGGCAACCAGTGCGGAACTGACCAGCCAGTACGACGCGCTTTACACCGAGACCATGGCCAGCCTTGAAAAGCTGTTCGACGTTCCGGTCGTGATGGTGGACCCGTCCGCAGCACGCGGCATCGGCAATGCCAAGTTCGATATCGTTCTCGCGGACTCCATCATCATCCGCCTGCTGAATGGCGACGAGAGCGCCTATTTCGGCGAGGCCTCGGACCTGTTCCAGAAGGCGCGCGGCGAACTCGACGGCATCAACCACCCGATCCTGCGCGAACAGCTCGATGCGGCGTCCGGCCTGATCGGCCGTCTGTCCATGACCGCCAGCGAACGCCACTCGGCGTCCGAGTCCGGCATGAGCGCCAGCGTCGCGGAAATTTTCAAGCAGTCCTTCACGGACTTCGTGGCGCTCGCCCGCGACGCAGACCAGCTTGTCAGCGCACAGATGATCGAGGGCATCAGCTTCCTTCACCAACAGGAGGCCAACGCCCTGACGATCACGGTTGCATCCTTCGCGGTGCTGATCGCCCTGTTCCTGGCCGGCTCCTTTTACGTGTACAAGTTCATCGCGCGCCGACTGCGCCAGCTGTCCAACCTCGCCCAGACCTATGCCGACGGCCAGCTCGACGAGCCCATGCCGGCGTGGAACTCCAGGGACGAGCTGGGCTGGCTGCGTGAAAGCCTCGGCCACTTCCGAGAGGCCATGCAGGCACAGCTCGACCTGTCGAAGAAGATCGCCGAAGACGAGCAGAAGCGCCACGAACAGCAGCGCGAACTGCTGCGCAAGACGGCGGAAGAATTCGACGAGAAGACCCGCTCCTTCTTCGATGCGCTCGATTCGGTTGCAACCGATCTCGTCGGCGCGGTCGACTTGCTGGAGCAGGAAACCGGCAGCGCCGGTCAGGCGACCACCGAAACGCTGGCAGCCTCCGACAGCGCGTCTTCCAACGTGCAGACGGTTGCCGCGGCGGCCGAGGAACTCAGCGCCTCGATCTCCGAAATCGACCGCCAGATCGGCTCGACCACGGAAATCATTTCCAAGGCCGCCCGCCATGCCGGCGACACCACGGGCAAGGTGCAGAGCCTGGCCCAGGCCGCCCAGAAGATCGGCGAAGTGGTGACGCTCATCCAGGACATCGCCGAGCAGACCAACCTTCTTGCCCTCAACGCCACCATCGAGGCGGCGCGCGCCGGCGAAGCGGGGCGCGGCTTCGCGGTCGTGGCCTCCGAGGTCAAGGAACTCGCCACCCAGACCGCAAAGGCAACCGAGGAAATCGCCAGCCAGGTGTCCGCCATCCAGGCCTCCACCAGCGACGCGGTGGGCGCCATTGGCGAGATCAGCGACACCATGCAGCAGATCGACACGAACACTGCCATGATCGCCTCGTCGATCAGCCAGCAGGGCAGCGCGACGTCGGAAATCAGCCAGAACGTTCAGGCTGCCGCCCAGCGCACCGGCGAAGTCGCCAGCAACATGTCAGCCGTGTCCGGCGCCATGGGCGAAGTGGCCCAGAACACGACCCGCGTGCGCGAAAGCTCCTCGCGCGTGTCCCATGACGCAGCCCAGCTGCGCCAGGCCGTGCAGACCTTCCTTCAGCAGTTGCAGGCCGCTTAAGGGAAGACGCGCGCCTCAGCCGCGACGCGGCATCAGAACCCAGTAGTCGAGGTCGAGCACGACGCTTGCGTCGTAGCTCGTCCCCTCGGCGAAGAGCGGGAAATCCGCACACGAACGGTTCTTCACGCCCACGGAGCGCACGCGCAGTGCGCCCGTCCCTTCCCGGCCCGCCAGTTCCTGCGCGTCGGTGATTTCCGACCACGCGTAGATCGTGTCACCGGCAAAGGCCGGGTTGACGTGTCGCCCGCCGTTGACTGCGGCGAAGTGGAACGCGTTGCCGAGGCCGTTGAAGGTAATCGACCGCACCATCGAGATGACGTGCCCGCCATAGACCAGCCTGCGCCCGAAGCGGCCCTGGCCCTCCGTGTGCTGGTTGAAGTGGACCTTCGCGGTGTTCTGGTAGAGCCGGGTCGCAAGCTGGTGCTCGGCCTCCTCGATGGTGAAGCCGTCGACGTGGTCGATATGCTCGCCGACCTTGTAATCCTCGAAGAAGTGCGGCGAACCCGAAAGGTCGGCGTTCCATTCCGTCGCCTCGATGAACGGCACGGCATCGCCAAGCTGTTCCGGCGTCAGTGCAGCCGGCAGCGTCGGCACCACGGCTTCCGGCGCGGGCGAGGCCGCCGCGCGCTTTCGCACCAGCACCCAGCGCACGTATTCCAGCACCGGCTCGTCGTCCTGGTTGAACCCGCGCGAGGAAACATAGACGATGCCGCTGTCGCCCTTCGACGTTTCCTTCACGCCGATGACCCTGGACACCGCATGCAGCGTGTCGCCGGGATAGACCGGCTGCAGGAACCGCATCCCCGCGTAGCCGAGATTGGCGATGGCGTTGAGCGAGATGTCCGGCACCGTCTTGCCGAAGACGATGTGGAAGACCAGCAGGTCGTCCACCGGCGAGCGCTCGTAGCCGATCGACTGCGCGAAGCTGTCGGCGGACTGCACCGCGAACCGCCCGCCGTAGAGCGCAGTGTAGAGCGCGACGTCGCCGGTCGTCACCGTGCGCGGCGTGGCATGGAAGATCTCCATGTCGACGTGGAAATCCTCGAAGAAATTGCCGGAATTGGTCTTGGTCATGCTGCCCCTCCACGGCCCGAAATGGCCTCGGCAAGCTGCACGGTTCGCTTCGCCATGTCGGCGTGCATGCGCTCCACCATGCGCCCGTTGAGATTGATCGCGCCCTTGCCGGCGTTTTCGGGCTGTTCGAAGGCCTCGATCACCGTGCGCGCATCGGCGACTTCCGCCTCGCTCGGCGCGAAGATGCAGTTGGCCGCAGCAATCTGCCCAGGATGGATCAGCGTCTTGCCGTCCATGCCGAAATCGCGCCCATGCTCGCATTCCGCGATCAGCCCGTCCTCGTCCTTGAAGTCGTTGTAGACCCCGTCGATGATCGACAGACCGTGGGCGCAGGCCGCCGCCACGCAGATCGAAAGCCAGCCGACCATGCCGCGCCGCCCGTTGTCCAGCCGCGCGCCGGTTTCCTTGGCAAGGTCGTTGGTGCCCATCACAAAGCAGGAAAGCCGCGCGCTGCCCTCCTTCGCTGTGGCAGCGACTTCGCCGGCATTCAGCATGCCCAGCGGCGTTTCCATCATCGCCCAGAGTTTGATGCTCCTGGGCGCATGGCCCATGTGGCCGGTCAGCGTGAAGATGTCTGACGCCGACGAGACCTTCGGCGCGAGGATCGCGTCGGGCGCAGCGTCCACCGCTGCGGCGAGGTCGTCGCGCCCCCACGCAGTGTCCAGCCCGTTGATGCGGATCACCAGTTCGCGGTGGCCGTATCCGCCTGCCTTCACAGCCTCGCAGACCTGGCTTCGCGCGATCTCCTTGGCATCCGGCGCGACCGCGTCCTCGAGGTCGAGGATCAGCGCATCGGCATCCAGCGTCTTTGCCTTTTCCAGCGCGCGGGCGTTGGAACCGGGCATGTAGAGCACGCTGCGGCGGGGTCGGATCGACATCGAGGTCTCCTTGCTTGGTGAGAGGCTGCAGAGTGGCAGGTGGCGGACCGGCGGCAAACCTAGTCGCCGCCTTGGACCTGTGCCAGTGTCCTTTTGACTAGAATCGGGGCGCTGATGTCTTTTCCCGTCGCAATTGTCGTCAATTCCTTCGTGTCCAGAGGCCGCGTCGGCGGGCGCGGGCAGACGTTCGCGCTCGAACGCCTCGGCATCGAGCCGTGGTTCGTGCCGACGGTGGTCCTGCCCTTCCATCCCGGCCACGGCACGGCGACCCGCGTCGAAACCGCTGACGCCGATTTCGCCGGCGTGGTCGACGACCTCATCGCGCGCGGGCTGGAGGGCGTCTCCACCCTGCTGACCGGCTATCTTGGCTCCACCGCGCAAATGCCGCACCTGCTGCGGCTCATCGAGGCGGTGCGCAAGGCGAACCCGGACGTCACCATCTGCTGCGATCCGGTGATCGGCGATGCCAACGGTCTCTACGTGAACGAGGCACTGGCGCTTTCGATCCTCGAAAACCTCGTGCCCGCCGCCGATATCCTCACGCCGAACCGGTTTGAACTCTCGTGGCTGACCGGCCACCCCGTCACCACCAACACGCAGATCCTGGAAGCGGTTGCCGCCTTGCAGGCGCCCGGCGTCCTCGTCACCTCCGCCCACGCCATGATGCGCGGCAACATGGCCAACCTGCTCGTCAGCGGGTCGCGGGCCTGGCTGGCGGAAGCAAGCGCCATTGACCACCCGCCCCACGGCACCGGCGACCTGATGGCGGCGCTTTTTGCCGGCGGGATTGCCCATGGCATGGAGCTGGATGCCGCACTGTCGCGCGCCACCGCCGCAGTTCACGACGTGCTGGCCTTCACCGGGCCGGGGGCTGAGGAAATCGCGCTCGTTGCCGGACAGGACCGGCTGACCGGCCCCCGCGTGCCCGTCTCCCTTCGCACGCTCGCCATGGTCCGTGCATGAGTGACCGGGAATGAGTGACGGGCCGCGATGGGTCGCGGGCGTCGACGGCTGCCCATCGGGGTGGATCTGCGCGCTGCTGCGCATCGTGGATGGCAGGCCGGTGGATGGACAGCTGCAACTGGTAGAGGATTTCGCAGCCGTGCTGGCCCTGGAGCCCTCGCCTGAGATCATCGCCATTGACATGCCCATCGGCCTGCCCGACCGCACGACGACGGGCGGCAGGCCACCGGAACGTTCCGTGCGTCCCCTGCTTGGCCAGCGCCAGTCCAGCGTCTTCGGCATCCCGTCGCGCGCGGCCGTCTTCGCCGATGATTACGCGGGTGCCTGCCGTTTGGCGCAGGAAACGTCCGAGCCGTCCCGCAAGGTCTCCAAGCAGGCGTTTCACATCTTCCCGAAGATCCGCGAGATCGACGCGCTGATGACGCCCGCCCTGCAGGCCCGCGTCTTCGAATGCCACCCGGAGGCCGCCTTCATGCAGGCCAATGGCGGCCCCGTTCCCGTGCCGAAGAAAATCGCCGGACGCGTGAACCCGCCGGGCATCGCATGGCGCATCGCGCTGCTGGCAGAGGTCGGGCTGCCAAAATCCATGTTTGCGGGCGGGATGTCGACAACCGGCAGATACGCGATGGACGATCTCGCCGATGCCGCGGCCTGCGCGCTCACCGCATGGCGCATCCTTGGAGGCCGCGCGGTGCGCTTTCCGAAAGACCCCGTGCACGATGGGCACGGCCTCGATATGGCGATCTGGGCATGATCGCGTTGCCTGAAACCCCGTAACGCTTTAAATCCGCGCAAGGCGACGCGCAAAGCACGAGGCACATCCATGAAATCCATGCCGCAATCCCTGCTGGAGGGCTACGTCTCCTTCAAGTACGGCCGCCTGCGCACGGAACGCGCCCGCTACCACGACCTGGCGGCGAGGGGTCAGAAGCCGGAAACGATGATTATCGGCTGCTGCGACAGCCGCGCGGCCCCGGAAACGATCTTCGATGCGATCCCCGGCGAGCTGTTCGTGGTTCGCAACGTGGCCAACCTTGTCCCGCCCTACGAACCCGACAACGAGTACCACTCGACGTCCGCTGCACTGGAATTCGCGGTGCAGGCCCTGAAGGTGAAGAACATCGTGGTGCTCGGCCATGCCCGCTGTGGCGGCATCGCGGCATCGCTGCAGGATTCCCCCGAACCGCTCTCGCCGGGCGATTTCATCGGCAAGTGGATCTCGCTCACCGAAAATGCCCGCAAGGACCTGGAAGGCCGGGACGTGCCGGCGGACAAGCGCATCGAGACCATGGAAATGATCTCGATCCAGCACTCCATCCAGAACCTGCGCTCCTTCCCCTGCATCCGCATCCAGGAAGAACGCGGCAAGATCGAACTGCACGGCGCCTATTTCGACATCGAGAGCGGCGCCCTGTCGTGGCTTGACCGGGAAACCGGCTGGTTCCGTCCCGTCGAGGTGGACCTCAAGCTGGTCGAGTAGGCGCGTGCCGGACCGCCCGCGCATCTGGATCGACGCCATCGGGGTGCTGTCGTGGGAAAAGCCGCGCGTCACCGGCATCCAGCGCGTCGAGGCGACCCTGCTGAGCGAGGCGCTGTCGGGCCGGCACCCGGACGTGGGCATCGCGGTCTATTCCCGCCTCAGCAACGAGTGGATGCCGCTGTCGGCCGCCTCTGTGCGTTACCTGAAGTCCTTCATCGATCTGAAGCTGACGGGGTCAGACGACACGCTGCCGGACGTGCCCTGGCGCGTCACGCTCGCGCAGCTGGCCCATTCACCAAGCAGTAAGCCGCGCTACGAACTTGCCGCGCGCATCGCGGGACGGTCGTCCGGCCTCGTCTATCAGATCACGAAAGGCGCCTTGCGCACCGGTCTATCGATCGCAAAGCCGCTCGCGCGCGCGACGGCCACGTTCGCGCGCTGGACGGGCACGTCCCGCTGCCTGCTAGAGGGGGCAAGTAACACGGTTCTGCTGTCCTATTGCGGCCCGATCAGCGTGGAGCAATCAAAGGTTCTTGCCCGGCGCAAGGCCAGGCTGTGCCATATCTTCTACGACCTCATCCCCATCGACTACGCGCATTGGTACGGCGCAATTCTGGAAGACGGATTCGAGCACTATGTGCGCACCATCGTCGCGCAGCACGAGCGCATCTTCGCGATTTCCGAGTTCAGCTGCGACAGGCTGCGCGACTGGGCCCGCGAACAGGGCTTGCGTTCACCGGACGTGGTCGCTGTCCCGCTTGGTGACATCATGGCGATGCCCGATAGCGCCGACCCACAGCCCGTCGAAATGCTGGAGGGGAAGCGGTTCGCGGTCTTCTGTTCCACCATCGAGCCGCGCAAGAACCACCTGACGCTGGTGCGCGCATGGGAAAAGCTGGCGCGGGAAAGAGGGTTGGAAGGCCTGCCGCACCTGGTCTTCGTTGGTCATTACGGCTGGCTCTACGAGGAGGCGAAGCAGGCAATCGAGGAAAGCCCCGCTGCCGCGCGCATTCATCTCCTTGCGAACCTGCCGGACGAACAGCTCGCCTGGGCCTATCGCAACGCCATGATCGGGCTGTTTCCTTCCGTGGTCGAAGGCTGGGGCCTTGGCGTTTCGGAAAGCCTCGTGAACGGCCTGCCCGTCCTGATCTCCGATGCAGCATCGCTGAACGAGGCGGCACAGGGCCTGATGCCGGTGATCCCGGCTTGCGACGTGGATGGATGGGCAGAAGAGATCGCCCGTCTTCTGGACGATCCGGACGCGCTGTCCGATTTGGGCACGCGCGTCGCGGACTACCGGCCAAGGCCCGGAAACGAATATGCCGGCGAGATCCTCGCCGGCATACGTTCGTTGCAATCTGGTCCGCGCTGAGGCGGCAGACTTTTTCGCTCAGGCGGCCTTCTTCTGCATCAGCCCGCGATTGATGAGCGTCTCGGCGATCTGGACTGTGTTGAGCGCCGCGCCCTTGCGCAGGTTGTCGGAGACGACCCAAAGCGCCAGCCCGTTTTCAACGGTTGCATCCTCGCGAATACGCGACACGAAGGTCGCGAAATCGCCGACACACTCGACCGGGGTGATGTATCCGCCGTCCTCGGGCTTGTCGATGACCATGAGGCCCGGTGCCTCGCGCAGGATGTCGCGAGCCTCGTCCGCCGTCACCGGCTTTTCGAACTCGATGTTCACCGCCTCGGCGTGGCCGACAAACACCGGCACGCGCACGCAGGTCGCGGTGAGCTTGATCTTGGGATCGAGGATCTTTTTCGTCTCTGCCGTCATCTTCCACTCTTCCTTGGTGAAGCCGTCTTCCATGAAGACGTCGATGTGGGGAATGACGTTGAAGGCGATCTGCTTGGTGAACTTCTGCGGCTCCGGACCCTGCGCGACGAAGATGCCCTTCGTCTGGTTCCACAGCTCGTCAATGCCGTCCTTGCCCGCGCCGGAAACCGACTGGTAGGTCGAGCAGACGACGCGCTTGATGCCGAATGCGTCGTGCAGCGGCTTCAGCGCCACCACCAACTGGGCGGTCGAGCAGTTGGGATTGGCAATGATGCCGCGCCTGTTTTTCTTGGCCATGTAGCCTTCGAGCACGTCGGCATTCACCTCCGGCACGATCAGCGGCACGTCGGAATCGTAGCGGAAGAACGACGAGTTATCGATCACGATGGCGCCGGCCTTGGCGATCTTCGGGCCCCATTCCTTCGACACCGCGGAGCCGGCAGACATCAGCGCGAAGTCGACGCCCGTGAAGTCGAACTGCTCGAGGTCCTTGCACTTCAGGACCTGGTCTCCGTAGGAGATTTCCGTGCCCTGCGAGCGGCGCGATGCGAGTGCGTGGATTTCATCGGCGGGAAACTCCCGCTCGGCGAGGATGTTCAGCATTTCCCGGCCCACATTGCCGGTGGCGCCGACGACGGCAACCTTGTAACCCATGGGTTAGCTCCAAAAATTTCGTGTTGGTCTTGAGACCCGTGATCCAACCGCCCACTTCGCGACCGCCTTGGCGGTCATGGCGCCCCTTGAACCGCGGGGCGGATTTGCGGGTGAGGGCGTTGAATCAGGCGCGCGTGGTGGCCGCGCCGGTTTTGGCCGGCGTTTTCGTCGTGACGGTGGTCTGTTTCGACGTGGCGTACATGCGCGAATTGCCCCTTTGCACCGCGCGATAAAGCGCAAAACGGGCCGAAAAGCAAGTTCGCCGGCTTAACCCACGGGCTCTCCGAAGAACATCAGCATCCCGTCCGGGTCCTTCACGTGGAACTCGCGCATACCGTATTCCTGCTCGAAGGGCGGGCGCACACGGCCCTTGGGCAGGCGCGACAGCCGCTTGCCGAGTTCCTTCCACAGCGCGTCCACGTCCGACACCTCCACGTAGACGGCGAGATTGTCCGCCGTGACGCGCAGAACCTCCTCGTCGTCGCAGGCCTGCAAGTGGATGTAGACCGGACCGCGATGCACCACGGCGACGGAATCGTCGTCGGCGTGAAACAGCGCTGTGAAGCCGAGCGTGACGACGTAGAAATCCACCGACTGCGCCACATCGCGCACCGGGACCATGGTCGCACCGTAGTGAAAGGTCGCTTCGGAACTCATGGGACGTGAATCTAGGGCCGCCGGGCGCTTTGTCTCTGCCCGTGCGGCATCGCGCCCGGATTCGATCGCGAGATGCGGTGGCTCTGCCTAGTGCGGCCCCGGCGCAAACAACAGCCGGATATAGGAGCGCAGAAGCAGCACTTGCTGGGCAAGAACCTTCGGCTCGCCGACCGCCTTCGACATGACGATGCCGCCCTCCACCGTGTTCGACACCATGTCGGCCACGTCGGCGAGGTCGACATCGTCGCGGGGGGGATAGCGCTCCGCGATCTCTTCGAGCGTTGCAAGGAACCGCGCGCGCCACGACAGCACACCGTTGCGATTGAGCTCGCGCACCTGTGCGTCGAACATCCGCTCCGCGTAGCAGATCGTCGCGACGAGGCAGCCGGGATGGCCGTTGGGCATGTCGCCCAGCATCTCCGACAACAGCTTCAGGCCGATCAGGAAGGCATGCAGCGGATCGTCATGCAGCTCGCTCGCGCGCCCGAACAGGTCGTCGAGGATCCGCGTCTCGGTATCGAGGTGCCGCTCCAGCAGGGCGCGGGCAAGCTCGTTCTTGTCCTTGAAGTGGTAGAAGAAGCCGCTCTTGGTCATGCCGGCCTCGGCGATGATCTCGTCGATCGAAGTTGCGCCGAAGCCTTTCGACAGCACCCCGGCCTCGGCAATGTCGAGCAGCCGCTCGCGTGTGCTCTCGCCCTTGCGCATCGATTTCCGTCCCGAATTTACCGTACCGTGAGTAAGGTTTTTACGCCGCTTTCGCGGTCCAATCCAAGTTGCATTTGACAAGTCATTGAGATTTCAGGCGAATTTTTCCCGCACTTTCCGCACCATGTCGCCGCTACCGGTTTGCGGGCCGCATCGCCATCTTCCGTCCACCGAAAACGAAAGGATGGAAAAATGGCACACGCAACACACGCCAAACACCGCAACGCCCTGCCGCAGCTTGGCGAGACCAGGCTGCTCACCGATGGCGGGCTTGAAACCACGCTGATCTTTCTCGACGGGATGGAGCTGCCCTGCTTCGCCTCGTTCGACCTGCTGCGTACGGCCAAGGGCAAGGCACACCTGGAAGCCTACTACCGCCGCTACGCCGAGCTTGCCGCTGAGAAGGGCGTGGGCTTCGTGCTCGACAGCCCCACCTGGCGCGCCAGCAGCGACTGGGGCAAGAAGCTCGGCTACAGCGCCGATGCGCTCGATGCGATCAACCGCGAGGCGATCCAGATGCTTCTGGCCCTGCGCGAGCGCTTCGAGGCACCCGGCCGACCGCATGTCGTGAGCGGCAATATCGGCCCGCGCGGTGACGGATACAGCCCGGACTTCCTGATGACCGAGCGCGAGGCCCGCGACTACCACACGACCCAGATCCGTGCCTTTGCCGAGGAGGGCGCCGACATGGTCACTGCCATGACCATGACCCACACAGGCGAAGCCGCAGGCGTTGCGTCGGCGTCCGCGCAAGCGGGTCTGCCGGTCGCCATCTCCTTCACGGTGGAGACGGACGGCCGCCTGCCAACGGGCCAGGAACTGGGTGAGGCGATTGCCGAGACGGACGCGCTCAGCCTCAAGGTGCCGACCTACTACATGATCAACTGCGCCCACCCGGACCATTTCCGTGACGCGGTTTCGCGCGGTGAGGACTGGACGAAGCGCATTCGCGGCGTGCGCGCCAATGCCTCGCGCATGAGCCACGCGGAACTCGACAATGCCGAGGAACTCGACGACGGCAATCCGCTGGAGTTCGGCCGCGAGCATGGCGAACTGCTGGCCCTGCTGCCCAACCTGCGGGTCTTCGGCGGCTGCTGCGGCACCGACGACAGGCACGTCAACGCGATCGCGGACAATTGCTGCCACCATCGCAAGGCTGCCTGAGGCACTTCAGGCACCTGAAAAAGGCAACGGCCGGGCCGCTTCACGCGGCCCGGCCGTTCTTTGTCGGTCGTGACATTTCGCCGTGAGCGAAATCAGCCGAGCTTTTCAAGCTCCGCAATGATCGTGTCGGTCATTTCCTTGGTGCCCATCGCGTTGCCGCCGTCGGCAATGTCGCCGGTGCGCGCGCCGGTGTCCAGCGCGTTGGCAATCGCCTTGTCGAGCATGTCGGCTTCCTCGATCATGTTGAACGAATAGCGCATGCACATGCCGAAACTGGCGATCATGGCGATCGGGTTGGCGGCGCCCTTGCCGGCAATGTCCGGCGCGGACCCGTGCACCGGCTCGTACAGCGAGTAGCGCTTGCCGGTCTTCTCGTCCGGGGAGCCGAGCGAGGCGGACGGCAGCATGCCGAGCGAACCCGTCAGCATGGCCGCGACATCCGACAGCAGGTCGCCGAACAGGTTGTCGGTGACGATCACGTCGAACTGCTTGGGCTGACGCACCAGCTGCATGCCGCCGGCATCGGCCAGCATGTGCTCGAGCTTCACGTCGCTGTAGCCCTCGTTGGCGTGGACGTTTGTGACGACTTCCTTCCAGAGCACCCCGGAGCGCATCACGTTGTGCTTTTCCATCGAGGTCACCTTGTTGGAGCGCGTGCGCGCCAGCTCGAAGGCGACCCGCGCGATGCGGGCGATTTCCGGCGTCGTGTAGACCTGGGTGTCGACGGCGCGCTTGTCACCGTTCTCCAGCGTCACGATTTCCTTCGGCTCGCCGAAATAGGTGCCACCGGTCAACTCGCGCAGGATCAGGATGTCGAGACCCTGGACCAGCTCTTCCTTCAGCGCCGAGGCCTTGGCCAGCGCCGGGTAGCAGATCGCCGGGCGCAGGTTGGCGAACAGGTCGAGATCCTTGCGCAGGCGCAGGAGGCCTGCTTCCGGGCGGTGCTCGTAGGGCACGTCGTCCCACTTCGGGCCGCCCACGGCGCCCAGCAGGATCGCGTCGGCGTCGAACGCCTTGCCGACCGTATCGTCGCTGATCGCCTTGCCGTGCGCGTCATAGGCGCAACCGCCGACGAGATCGTTCTCGGTTTCGAACTTCGTGGTCCCCTGTTGAGAGAACCAGCCGATCACGCGCTCGGCAGCACCGCAGACTTCGGGGCCGATGCCGTCGCCCGGCAGGAGGAGGATGTTCTGGCTTGCCATGTCCGGTCCGTATCTTCTGTTGGAATTTCGGTGCGGATGCCTAGCCCTGCGCGGCAGGCTTGGCAAGCGCGGGCGCGCGATCAAGCTCTCTTGCCCCGCAGTTAACGCAATTGCGCACCGGTGCTTGCCGGGGCATGGCCCCCCGCCTTATCTACCTGTCATGAGCACGGACCCCAGAGACGAAAAGCGCCGGCAGGAGGCGCTCCGCGACCTCGAACGCGTCAATGAGAGCGCCGAGGTGATCGGCACCAGCGCGTTTCGGCGCGCCGCGAAGCATTTCAGCGCCGAGGATGCCACGAAGGACGACTGGGCCGAACTCTGGGGCAAGCGCATCGGCCGGGGACTTTCCCTGCTGATCGTGCTGTTCCTTATCTACCACCTCGTCACGACCTACGTTTTGCGCTGAACCGCGCACGCAACCCTCGAGGACAGATGGCCACGCTCGACCGCGGAAACCGATGGACGAACCTTGCCGCGCCCAGTCTCGATGATTTCGAGATTCTGGCGGGGGAGGCCTATGTCCGGCTTCCAAACAATTTCCGGGAGCTTTCCGGCGCGATCGTCTTCCGAATCGCCGATTTTCCCGACGACGAGGTCCTGGAGGATCTCGGTCTTGAGTCCGCCTACGACCTGCTTGGCCTGTTCCAGGGCATCGGCATGTCGGAAGCCTCCTCCTCGCCGATGACCGGCCAGCCGCCCAACCAGATCTGGCTCTATCGCCGCCCCATCCTCGACTACTGGGCGGAATACGAGGATTCACTCGGCGACATCATCACCCATGTGCTGGTTCACGAGATCGGCCACCATTTCGGACTGAGCGATTCCGACATGGAGCATATCGAGATGGCCGCCGCGCCGTGATCGCAGGTCCTTTGCGCGGACAATGGAAGTTGAAATTCCCGCGCCACCTGCGTATTCACGGCTGACTTTCTAGCACCAGCTTCCAGCCACGGGTTCAGATCATGGAAAAGTTCACGACGCTTACCGGTGTCGCCGCGCCGCTGCCGATCACCAATATCGACACCGACATGATCATCCCCAAGCAGTACCTGAAGACCATTGAGCGCACGGGCCTCGGCACGGGCCTGTTTTCGGAAATGCGCTACAACGACGATGGCTCTGTGAACGAGGATTTCATCCTCAACCACCCGGCCTACAAGGACGCCAGGATCATCGTCGCGGGCGACAATTTCGGCTGCGGCTCCAGCCGCGAGCACGCCCCCTGGGCGCTGCTCGACTACGGCATCCGCTGCGTGATCTCCACCAGCTTCGCCGACATCTTCTACAACAACTGCTTCAAGAACGGCATTCTGCCCATCCAGGTCTCGCCCGAAGACCACGTAAAGCTGATGGACGATGCCGAGCGTGGCGCCAACGCCACCATGACCGTCGACCTGGAAGCGCAGGAAGTGCGCGGCCCCGACGGTGGCGCGATCTCCTTCCAGATCGATCCGTTCCGCAAGCATTGCCTGCTGAACGGCCTCGACGATATCGGCCTGACCATGGAGAAGGCGCCGAAGATCGACAGCTACGAGGCCAAGCTCGAAGCCGAGCGCCCTTGGGCCTGATCTATTGGGCCTGAACCGGTCAGCCTGACCCGGCCGGTTTTCACCCTCTCAGAAGATGCGAATTCGCAGGGGCGCAGCCGCGCCCTTGCACCCGCGTGCCTTCGTTCCCACATCGAATGAAGCAGGTTCGCGGTCATGGCCAACCTGCCTTCCGCGCTTGCCTCCCCACATGAACCGAGAATGAACGGCCCAATCAGGGAGCGTTCACGCACGCCCTGCCATTGTCCCTGTCATGACGTGACGCGTTACCCCGACGATCAACCCCGCGCCACGACAGGAAACAGGAGACAAAGCCATGCGCAAGTTTGTAATGCCGATTATGGCCGCCGCTTTCCTCGCCATCGCGGGAACCGCAGCCATGCCCAACACCGCCAATGCCGGATCCGTCAGTGTCGGGATCCAGGGCAACGGCTTCGGGATCTACTACAATGACGGCGACCGCAATCGTGGCGGCCACCGCCGCCACTACCGCGCCCGCCGCTCGTGCGAGCCGATCTACCGCACCCAGCGCCACTGGACGCGCCATGGCTGGAAGCGGATGCGGGTTCACGTCGGCTACCACTGCGACCGTATTCCGCGCGGCTACCGCGGTCACCGTCGCTAAGACCCGCGGCGCCTGAATACAAAAGACCCCGGAGATCGTCTCTCCGGGGTCTTTTTCGTTTGCAGTCTTGTTTGCGCGCGATGCGTCAGCCCTTCGGCCACTCGCGTACGTCGACGAAGTGCCCGGCAATCGCCGCTGCCGCCGCCATCGCCGGCGAGACGAGATGCGTACGGCCCTTGTAGCCCTGGCGACCCTCGAAATTGCGGTTCGAGGTCGAGGCGCAGCGCTCGCCCGGCTTCAGCTTGTCGGCGTTCATGGCAAGGCACATGGAGCAGCCCGGCTCGCGCCAGTCGAAGCCCGCGGCCTTGAAGATCTTGTCGAGGCCCTCGGCTTCCGCCTGTTCCTTCACGAGGCCGGAACCGGGAACGATCATCGCTTCCAGCGCCTCGTTGACCTTGCGGCCCTCGACGATGCTGGCAACCGCGCGCAAGTCCTCGATCCGGCCATTGGTGCACGACCCGATGAAGATCTTGTCGAGCTTGATGTCGGTGACCTTTTCGCCGCCGGTCAGGCCCATATAGGCGAGTGAGCGTTCCGCCGCCTTGCGCTTGTTGGCATCACTGATCTCGCCCGGGCTCGGCACGCGACCGGCGACCGAGATCACCTGTTCCGGGCTGGTGCCCCAGCTGACGATCGGCGGCAGGCTGGCGGCATCGAGCTTTATCTCGACGTCGAATTCCGCGCCCTCGTCGCTCGGCAGCGTCTCCCAGTAGGCGCGCGCCATGTCCCACGCGGTGCCCTTGGGGCTGCGCGGACGGTCCTTGATGTATTCGTAGGTCTTCTCGTCGGGCGCGATCATGCCGGCGCGCGCGCCACCCTCGATGGACATGTTGCAGACCGTCATCCGGCCTTCCATCGACAGCGCGCGGATGGCTTCGCCCGCATATTCCATCACGTGGCCGGTGCCGCCTGCGGTCCCGATCTCGCCGATGATGGCGAGGATGATGTCCTTCGCGGTCACTCCGTCCGGCAGCGTGCCGTCGACGGAGACCAGCATGTTCTTGGCCTTCTTCTGGATGAGCGTCTGGGTGGCGAGCACATGCTCGACCTCTGACGTGCCGATGCCATGGGCCAGCGCGCCAAACGCGCCATGGGTCGAGGTGTGGCTGTCGCCGCACACGATGGTCGTTCCCGGCAGGGTGAAACCCTGTTCCGGCCCGATGATGTGGACGATACCCTGGCGCTTGTCGCGCTCGTCGTAATACTCGATGCCGAATTCGCCCGCGTTCTTGGCGAGCGTATCCACCTGCAGTGCGGATTCCGGATCGTCGATGCCCTTCGAGCGGTCAGTCGTCGGCACGTTGTGGTCTACGACGGCGAGCGTCTTCTGCGGCGCGTGAACCTTGCGGTTTGCCATGCGCAGCCCCTCGAAGGCCTGCGGGCTGGTCACTTCATGGACAAGATGCCGGTCGATATAAAGAAGGCAGGTGCCGTCAGGCTGTTCGTCCACCAGGTGATCGTCCCAGATCTTGTCATAGAGGGTGCGCGGCGCACTCATGTCGTCCATTCTCCCCAAAATTTAGGAAATGCCGTTGAACCGCAGGATATGGAGCCAACCGGCCATGCAGGTCAAGTTCGCACAGCCATGCGCGACACTGCCCGCAACACTTGTGCTCGCCGCGATTGCTGCAGCAGCCCTGCTCGCCGGTCCTTCGCCCGCCCGCGCGCAAACCCCCGTTGCCTGCGAAAAGATCGATCACAAGGCCATGACGGCGCTGGTCTGCCGCGTGGACATGGCAAGCGCCGACCTGCGCCTGTTCCTCAACAAGCCGAGCGGCAACCCCTTCGGCGGCTTCGGGCCGCTGCGCCGCGAACTGGAGACGCGCGGCAAGTCGCTCGTCTTTGCGATGAACGGCGGCATGTACCACGAGGACCTGTCGCCGGTCGGGCTTTACGTGGAAGACGGCAAGCGGCTGAAGGAAGCCAACACCAACGCCGGGCCGGGCAATTTCCACATGCTGCCCAACGGCGTCTTCTGGTTTGGCGAGGGCAAGGCCGGCGTCACCGAGACGAAGGCCTTCGTGAAGTCTAGGCGCAAGCCGAGCTTTGCCACCCAGTCCGGTCCGATGCTGGTCATCGGCGGCAAGCTGCATCACCGCTTTCTGCCGGATTCAACCTCGCACAAGGTGCGCAACGGCGTCGGCGTGCGCGACGGCGGAAGGACAGCCGTCTTCGCGATCTCGCAACGGTCGGTCACATTCCACGATTTCGCGACGCTGTTCCGCGACAAGCTCGGCTGCAACGACGCGCTGTTCCTCGACGGCTCGATCTCGTCCATCTACGCGCCGCAGGCGGGCCGCATCGATTTCCTGTTTCCCATGGGCCCGATCATCGCGGTGGTCGAGTAGCCACGCGGAAGACAAGAACGCACCGAAACGAAAAAGGGCGGCCCCGAGGGACCGCCCTTTAAATTCTTTGGCGTTAAGGAAAACCGTTACGCGTCCTTGGACTCGTCGGCGTTCTCTTCGGCCTTCGCCGCAACTTCGTCCTGCGTGGCATCGGCGATGAACGTGCGCGCCTGGCCAACCCAGTCCTCACGCTCCATGCGACCCTTGAAGTCGAGCGCATCGTCGACCTTCGCCATGTCCTCGTCGGAGAAGTTGGCGATCTGCTCGTAGGTCTTGATGCCGAGCGCGTTCAGCTTGCCCTCGAGCACCTCGCCCACGCCGGAAATCTTCTTCAGATCGTCGGACTGGCCCTTCGGCGCATCGAACAGCGGGCCGGAAGAAGCAGCGGCGGCCGGCTTGGCGGCGTCCTTGCCCTTTCCGCGGTTGCGGTCCTGGCGCTCGGGGATACGAGCCGACTTGCCGCGACGGTCGCGCAGGTAATAGAGCTTCGCGCGGCGAACCTTGCCGCGGCGGATGACTTCGATCTGCTCGACGACCGGGGCATAGACCGGGAACACACGTTCCACGCCTTCGCCATAGGAAATCTTGCGGACGGTGAAGCTTTCGTTCAGGCCGCCGCCGGAACGCGCGATGCAGACGCCTTCATAGGCCTGCAGGCGCGAGCGCTGACCTTCAATGATGCGCACGTGGACACGAACCGTGTCGCCGGCGCGGAATTCGGGGATCGGGCGCTTTTCGGCAAGCGCGGCAGCCTGCTCGGCTTCGAGCTCCTGGATGATGTTCATCTGTCGTCACCAGTTTTGTTTTGCGCCGCCCATTGGTTCCGGCCGTTCCAACCGAAGCGCCTTGAAGCCACTTCGATGACGGGCGGGACATAGCATCGCCGCGTATGTTGTCTTTGTGAGCCGGCACTGCCGGTTCCGATATTGGCCGTTTTCAGCGCAAACGCATTCGCACCGAGGGCCGACCGACCTTTCGGAAAGCGCGCTCTATACAGCAAGTCCGGTGGACTTGTCGAGTGCCGCGAAGCCTTCAATTCCGCGACTTAACTGCCGCGCTCAGGCGATCCGTCTCGCGCAGCCAGGTCCGGGCGGCGTTCGCGGGTATCAGCCAGCGCCCGCTCGGCCCGCCAGCGCTCCACCGCGCCGTGGTCGCCGGAGGTAAGAACGGCAGGAATCTCGACGTCTTCAAACACCTGCGGGCGGGTATATTGCGGGTATTCGAGCAGCCCGCCCTCGAAGCTTTCCTCGTGGCCGGAGGCTACCGCCCCCATCACGCCCGGCAGCAGCCGCACGCAGGCATCGAGCAACACCAGCGCGCCCATCTCGCCGCCCGACAGCACGTAGTCGCCGATGGAAACTTCCTCAAGGTCGCGCGCCGCCATGATGCGCTCGTCCATCCCCTCGAACCGCCCGCACAGGACGACGACGCCCGGCCCGGCGCTCAATTCGCGGACGCGGGCTTGGGTCAGTGGCCGCCCGCGCGGCGTCATCACCAGTCGCGGGCGCCGATCGCCTTGCGGCGAGGCCGCATCGATGGCGGCTGCCAGCACGTCGGCGCGCATTACCATGCCCGGACCGCCGCCCGACGGCGTGTCGTCCACCGCCCGGTGCTTGCCGATACCGAACTCGCGGATCTGCGTCGTCTCGCAGGTCCATGTGCCTGCGGTGAGCGCGCGGCCCGCCAGCGAAACACCGAGCGGACCGGGAAACATTTCCGGGTACAGCGTGAGTATGCTGGCCCGCCAGGTCATGCGGACCCCGCACCGGGCTTCTTTGCTTTCTCCGATGCCTTGGGCGAGCGCCGACGCTTGGGTCGGCGCGGCTCCGGCTTGTCGAAGAGGCCGGCCGGCGGATCGACGGTGACGTGGCCTGCCTCGATGTCGAGCTGCGGCACGATCTGCTGCGTGAAGGGCACCAGCACGCTTGGGCCGTCGGCCACCGCCACGTCGAGCAGATCACCTGCACCGAAATCGTGGATCGCGATGATCTCGCCCAGTTCCTTGCCGCTCGTGTCGACTGCCTTCAGCCCGATCAGGTCGGCGTGGAAGAAGCTGTCGTCGTCTTCCTCGTCGTCGGTCAGCGCATCGCGCTCGACGTAGAGCTTCACGCCCTTCGCGGCTTCCGCGGCATTGCGGTCGCGGATTTCCTTGAACGAGACGATCACCACCGTCTTGTCCGGGCGGATCGCCTCGACATGGAAAACCCGCCCGTCATCGCTGACGAGCGGGCCATAGTCTGCAATCGCGAGCGGATCGCCCGTGTGGCTCTTCACGCGAACATCGCCGCGCACGCCGTGCGGCGCGCCGATTTCGCCAACCAGAAGCCGCCCGGCGTCCACGTTCGCGCTTTACGCGTTTTCTTCGGACGCGGCTTCGTCAGACGCGGTCTCTTCGGCCGGAGCCTCCTCGGCGGGGGCTTCCTCGGCGGGCGCCTCTTCAGCCGGGGCCTCGGCTTCGGCGGCAGCGGCTTCAGCCTTCGCCTTGGCGGTCTCTTCCTTTTCCTTCACGCGCTCCTGCGCCTTCTTGCCGGGCTGGGCCTTTTCCGGGTTGTTGCGGGCTGCGCGCTTCATCAGGCCTTCGGCGTCGAGGAAGCGGGCCACGCGGTCGGTCGGCTGCGCACCCTTGGCGAGCCATTCCTTGGCCTTCTCGACGTCGAGAACGATGCGGGCTTCGGAATCCTTCGGCAGCAGCGGGTTGAAGGTGCCGAGCTTCTCGATGAAGCGGCCATCGCGCGGGTAGCGGGAATCGGCCACCACAATGGAATAGAACGGGCGCTTCTTGGCGCCGCCACGGGCGAGACGAATTTTCAGGGCCATTGTCTTGATACTCCAGTTTGTCGGTTGTGTTCGGTTGTTCGTTGATGACGCGTCAGACCGTCAGTGGTGACGGGCTATTTCTTTTTTCCCTTGGAAAGCATGCGGGCGAGGTCGGGCGGCAGGCCGCCGCCGCTGCCGCCGGGAAACCCCGGAGGCAAACCACCACCAGCCCCGCCGGGCAGCTTCGGCATCTGGCTGGGTGCACCGCCCGCAGCCTTCGCCATCTTCTCCAGCTCCGCCGGGTCGACGTTCGGCATGCCGCCGCCCATCCCCATCATGGAGCCGAGACCGCCCATCAGGCCCTTGCCCTTCTTGCCGCCGAGCGCCTTCATCATGTCGGCCATCTGGCGGTGCATCTTCAGAAGCTTGTTGATTTCCTCTACCTTGGTGCCCGACCCGGCGGCGACGCGGCGCTTGCGCGATGCGTTCAGCACTTTCGGGTTGGTGCGTTCCTTCTTGGTCATGGAGGAAATGATCGCGCGCTGGCGGCCCAGCAGGCTGTCGTCGAGATTGGCGCCGGCAAGCTGCTTCTTCATCTTGCCCATGCCGGGCATCATGCCGAGCAACCCGGTCATGCCGCCCATGTTCTGCATCTGCTTGAGCTGCTCGGACAGGTCGTCCAGGTCGAACGCGCCCTTGGCCATCTTTCGGGCCATGGCTTGCGCTTTTTCCTGGTCGATGGTCTCGGCTGCGCGTTCGACCAGCGAAACGATGTCGCCCATGCCGAGAATGCGGCCGGCGATGCGCTCGGGATGGAAATCCTCAAGCTCGTCCATCTTCTCGCCGACGCCGACCAGCTTGATCGGCTTGCCGGTAACGGCGCGCATCGACAGTGCCGCGCCGCCGCGTCCGTCACCGTCGAGACGGGTCAGCACGATGCCGGTGATGCCGACGCGCTCGTTGAAGTTCTTGGCGAGGTTCACCGCGTCCTGGCCGGTCAGCGCATCGGCGACCAGCAGGATTTCGTGCGGGTCGGCGGCCTGCTTGATTTCCGCCATTTCCGCCATCAGCGGCTCGTCGATATGGGTGCGGCCCGCCGTATCGAGCATCACGACGTCGTAGCCGCCGAGACGGCCCGCTTCCATCGCGCGCCTGGCGATCTGCACCGGCGACTGGCCCGCGACAATGGGGAGCGTGGCGACGTTCGTCTGCTCGCCGAGAATCTTGAGCTGTTCCTGTGCGGCAGGGCGGCGCGTGTCGAGCGAGGCCATCAGCACCTTGCGCGGCCCCTGCTGGCCACCCTTGCCCGAAAGCCGGCGGGCGATCTTGGCCGTGGTCGTCGTCTTGCCGGAGCCCTGCAGGCCGACCATCATCACCGCGACCGGGGGCGCGGCGTGCAGGTCGAGTGGCGCGGGATCGCGGCCCAGCATGTCGACGAGGGCGTCGTTGACGATCTTCACGACCATCTGGCCGGGCGTCACGGACTTGACGACTTCGACGCCGACGGCCTTCTCGCGCACCGTCTCGACGAAGTCGCGCACGACGTCGAGCGCGACGTCAGCCTCGATCAGCGCGCGACGAACCTCGCGCAGCGCCTCCGAAACATCGGCCTCCGACAGCGCACCGCGCTTCGTCAGCTTGTCGAAAATGCCACTCAGGCGATCGGAAAGATTGTCAAACACGGGACGCCTCCGATGTTGCGATCTTCGCGTCGAACGCGGAAACGGCGGTCTCGAACTTGTCGCGGCAGCCGGTGTTGCAGAACCCGACCACCTGCCCGCGATACAACGTGAGCGAATCCGCCGCGACCGGGTCTCCCGACCACGGGCACGTCTCGTTCACGCAATCCTCAAGTCTCAGTTCGCTCATTCTTCCGCTCCCGCGACAGCCTGTTTCATCCCGCCTTGCAGATAGGTACGCGGCCACCCGCCGCACAGCCCAAACGCAGAGCGCGCCCGCGGGCGAACATCGCTGGCGGGCGTTGACCCCCACGGCCTCATGTGCCGGGCGGCGGAGACAAGATGCATCTGTCCCGAATTTCGGCCTGCGTCATACACGAAGACCTGCCATGCGGTCAAACCCGCTGGCGCAGCCTTGCCCCGGACGTCCTGCGCCAGTATTTACCGCGCCTCGCCTCGCGGCCCGGCATTCGGGCACTTGGACCCACGGGGGACGCGGCGATGACCTTCGGCGCACTGCTGCTCGTTGCCCTCGCCCTGTCGACCGACGCGTTTGCCGTTTCGCTGGCACGCGGCGCATCCGGGCGCTTCGCGACCTACGGCTCGGCGCTGCGCACGGGCGCCATGTTCGGACTTGCCGAAGGCGCGATGGTCGCGCTCGGCCTGTTGCTCGCCTCGAGCTTTCGTACGTTCGTGGAAGAGATCGACCACTGGTTCGCCCTGTTTCTGCTCGTGGCGATCGGCGGGCGGATGATCTACGCCGGCCTCACCGATTCCGGCGAGAGTGAAGACGAGCCGGACAATGGGCCCGCGAAACGCCCGAGCCTGCTCGGCAACCTCGTCACGGTACTTGGCACCAGCATCGACGCCTGCGCGGTCGGCATCGCGCTCGCCTTCGCCGACGTCTCGGGACTGTTTGCCGCCCTCATCATCGGCTGCGTGTCCTTCGCGGTCGCCACCACCGGGCTGTTGATCGCGCCGCGCGTCGGCAAGCTGCTGGGACCGCATGCCGAAACCGTGGGCGGTATCGTTCTGGCGGCAATTGGCGTCTACATTTTCGTGACGCACTCCGTGGCCGCGGAAACCATCATTCCGTAGATTTGGGCGGCTTCTCGCTTTTTGCCCCATGATCGGCCATATATCGCGCCAAACAGGCTTTGCGCCTCAAGACACTGCAACGAAGGACCATCCGCGTGACGACGCGCGACATCGCCTTTCGCAAGATGAACGGACTGGGCAACGACTTCATCATCGTTGACGCCCGGACGGGTCCGCTCGGCCTGATGCCGCCGGATATCGCGCGCATCGCCAATCGCGAGACCGGGATCGGCTGCGACCAGTTCATCGCGCTGCTGCCGGGAAAGAACGGCGCGGACGTCTTCATGCGCATCTTCAATCCAGACGGCAGCGAGGCCGGTGCCTGCGGCAACGCCACGCGCTGCGTCGCAGACATCCTCGGCAGCGAGACCGGCAAGCGCGACATCGTCATCGAGACCATCGCCGGCCAGCTGCCGAGCGTCATCCACGCCGATGGTACCGTCAGCGTCGACATGGGCGCGCCGCGCCTGAAGTGGGACGAAATCCCGCTTGCAGAAGAATTCCACGATACCAGCGGCATCGAGCTGCAGGTCGGGCCCATAGACGCGCCGGTGCTGCATTCGCCCGCCGTCGCCAACATGGGCAACCCGCACGCGGTCTTCTTCACCGCCGATATCGACGCGCACGACCTGGCCGCCATCGGCCCGGTGCTGGAAAACCACCCGATGTTTCCCGAGCGCGCCAATATCTCGATTGTCCAGGTGATCGACCGCACCCATGTGCGCGCCCGCGTCTGGGAGCGTAGCGCGGGGCTGACCCTTGCCTGCGGCAGCGCGGCCTGCGCCATCGGCGTATCGGCTGTCCGCCGGCGCATGACCGAGCGCAAGCTGACCGTCACCCTGCCCGGCGGGCCGCTCCTCATCGAATGGCGCGAGAGCGACGGCCACGTCATCATGACCGGCCCTGTCACCCACGATTACGACGCCCTGATCCCGCACACGCTGCTGCCGGAGACCGCCGCATGACCAGCCCGCAGAACGGGCCGCGCGTCGTCACCTTCGGCTGCCGGCTCAACGCCTATGAATCGGAACTCATTCGCGGCGCGGGCGAGGCCGCCGGCGCGGGCGAGGACACCATCGTCTTCAACACCTGCGCGGTGACGGGCGAAGCCGTGCGGCAGGCCCGCCAGGCGATCCGCCGTGCCCGCCGCGAGAACCCGAACGCCCGCATCGTCGTCACCGGGTGTGCAGCGCAAACCGAGCCTGCCACCTTCGCCCAGATGGGCGAGGTCGATCTCGTTGTCGGCAACGAGCACAAGGCCGACCCCTCTCGCTACGCCGCTGATTTCGGAACCGAAACGAGCGAGAAAGTCTTCGTCAACGACATCATGAGCGTGCGTGAGACCGCCGGCCACCTCGTCGGCGGGGAGGACGCGATCCTCATCGACGGCCTGAAGGACCGCGCCCGCGCCTTCGTTCAGGTGCAAAACGGCTGCGACCATCGCTGCACCTTCTGCATCATTCCCTATGGCCGCGGGCCGTCGCGCTCCGTGCCCGGTGGCGTCGTGGTCGAGCAGATCCGCCGGCTGGTGGAAAACGGCTATGCGGAAGTGGTGCTGACCGGCGTCGACCTGACCTCTTACGGGTCCGACCTGCCGGGAACGCCGAGCCTTGGCATGCTGACCCACGATATCCTGCGCCACGTGCCGGAACTTCAGCGCCTGCGCATCTCCTCCATCGATTCCATCGAGGTGGATGACGCGCTGATGGACGCGATTGCCAACGAACCGCGCTTGATGCCGCACCTGCACCTCTCCCTGCAGGCGGGCGATGATCTGATCCTGAAGCGCATGAAGCGCCGCCACCTGCGCGATGACGCCATCCGCTTCTGCGAGGACGTTCGCGCCCTGCGCCCGGACATGGTCTTCGGGGCCGACCTCATCGCCGGCTTCCCGACCGAGACCGAAGACCATTTCCAGCGCTCGCTCGATATCGTCACCGAATGCGGGCTGACGCATCTGCATGTCTTCCCGTTCTCACCGCGCGAGGGCACGCCGGCAGCAAGGATGCCGCAGCTTGAGCGCGCCATCGTGAAGGAGCGCGCCGCACGGCTGCGCGCCGAGGGCGACCGCGCTTTGCAGGCGCATCTGGATTCGCGCGTCGGCATGAGCGCCGACATTCTGGTCGAGCGACCCGGCATCGGACGCACCGAGCAGTTCACCGAGGCCCGCCTTCCGGACGATACGAGCGAACCGGGACGCATCGTCCCGGCGATCCTCGCCGGTCATGACGGCCAGATGTTCATCGCACGGACGCAGGCGGCGGCATGAGCGAGAAACAGGGTTTCTTCAAGCGGTTGTTCGGAGGCGCAAAGCCCGAACCCGAAAAGCCCGACGTCGAGGAAAAGCCGGCGGACGAGCAAGCCGCGGACACCGCGGCGCAGCCCGAACCCGCTGCCCCGGTCGAGCCTGCCGAACCGGCAGCTCCGCTCGCCGAGGAACAGGCGCCGCCACCTGCCGAGCCAGACGAACCTCCCGCGCCGCAGGAGCCGGGCGAGCCGCCGCTGCCGCCGGTCGAGGACCTGCCCGCGCGGCTGGAAGCCGTGACGCCGGAAGTCGCCGCGACCGAGGATGCCGGTGAGCCGCTGGCCGAACCGCAACCCGAGCCTGAGCGGGAACCTCAGCCCGCGCCCGAACCGGTACCTGCCGAAGATGAACCGAAGCAGTCCTGGTTCGGACGGCTGACATCGGGCCTGTCGCGCTCCTCCAATGCTCTCAAGGACAACCTCGTCTCCATCGTCACCAAGCGAAAGCTTGACGATGCGATGCTGGAGGACCTCGAGGACGTGCTGATCGCCGCCGACCTCGGCGTCGAAACAGCCATGCGCATCACTGACGCGCTGGCCGCCGGTCGCTTCGACAAGGAAATCAGCGACACGGAAGTTCGCGCCGTGCTGGCGGAGGAAGTCGCCCGCACGCTGGAACCCGTTGCCCAGCCGCTGGTGATCGACGGCAAGCACAAGCCGCACGTGGTTCTCGTCGTCGGCGTCAACGGCACCGGCAAGACGACAACCATCGCCAAGCTCGCCGCGCAGTTCCGCGACGACGGCAAGTCCGTCGTTCTGGCCGCCGGTGACACGTTCCGTGCCGCAGCCGTCGAGCAGCTGAAGATCTGGGGCGGGCGCATTGGTGCGCCGGTGGTTGCCCGCGAGATCGGCGCGGATGCCGCCGGCCTTGCCTTCGACGCGCTCGACAAGGCGCAGGCGGAAAACGCCGACGTGCTGATGATCGACACCGCAGGCCGCCTGCAGAACAAGGCCGACCTGATGGCCGAGCTTGAAAAGATCATCCGCGTGATCCGCAAGAAGGATGAGACCGCGCCCCACACGGTGCTGCTGACCCTTGATGCGACCACCGGGCAGAACGCCATGCAGCAGGTGGAAATCTTCCGCAATGTCGCGGGCGTCACCGGCCTTGTGATGACCAAGCTCGACGGCACGGCGCGCGGCGGCATTCTGGTTGCCATCGCCGCCAGGCACGGGCTGCCGGTCCACGCCATCGGCGTCGGCGAGGGTGTCGACGATCTCCAGCCCTTCGACCCGAAGGAGTTCGCCCGCGCGATTGCAGGCTCCGACACGCTTCAGGGTGCCGCATGAGCGAGACAACGCAGCGCGAGAACGCCCACGGCATCCGGCTTGCGACCGAGATGGGCCCGCTGGTCGTTTTCTTCCTTTCCAACTGGAAGTTCGGGATCTTCTGGGCGACCGGAGCCTTCATGGTCGCGACCGCGATCGCGCTGACTTTCGCCTATATCCGCCTGCGAACGATCCCGATCATGCCGCTCATCACCGGCGTCTTCGTGCTGATCTTCGGCGGCCTGACGCTCTACATGCAGGACGACATCTTCATCAAGCTGAAGCCCACCATCGTGAACCTGTGCTTCGCGGCGATGCTGGCGGCCGGCCTCTATTTCCGCCGCCCGCTGCTGAAGATCGTCTTCGGCCCGATCTTCGCGCTCGACGACGAGGGCTGGCACAAGCTCACGGTGCGCTGGATGATCTTCTTCGTCTTTCTGGCGGTGGTGAACGAGTTCGTCTGGCGGACCTATTCCACCGACACCTGGGTCAGCTTCAAGGTCTTCGGCATCATGCCGCTGACGCTGGCCTTCTCGCTGGCGCAGCTGCCGCTGCTGCAGAAGCATTCGCTGGAAAGCGAAGATGCGGCCTGACTATTCCGAAAGCCCGCCCGTTTCTCCGTCCGGGTTGGCGAACGGCGCGGTCGCTTTGCCTAAGTGCACGCTGCGCTCGTGGTCCAGCGCCCATTTGACCGAAGGGAACGCGATGTCTTCCCACGGGATCTCGTCCCAGCCGAACAAGCCGACTTCAAGGCTTTCCTCACCCGCCGCGATTTCCGGCTCGGCAAACGTCGCGCGGTAGAAGATCTGCACCTGGCTCAGATGCGCGATGGTGTAGACGGCGAGCAGCCCGGAGATGTTCAAGTTGGCGCAGGCCTCTTCCCGCGCCTCGCGCTTGGCGCCGGCCTCCGGCGTCTCGGCCAGTTCGAGATAACCTGCCGGGATCGTCCAGAAGCCCTTGCGCGGCTCGATGGCGCGGCGGCACAGCAGCACCTTCTCGCCCGAACGCACCACGGAGCCGACGACGATCTTGGGGTTCACGTAGGCGACGAAACCGCAATGGTCGCAGACCTTGCGCGAGACGTTGTCGCCTTGCGGCACGCTTTCGTTGAAGCTCGGATCGAGCGGCATCGCTTCGCCCCCGGCGGTTGTCGAGGCTATTGTGACGAGGTTCCGACGAGCGTTTCCTCGATCTTCGGCATGATGATCTGCTCGAGGATCGCCTTGTTGATCGGCCCCACATGCTTGTAGGCGACGCGTCCTCTAGCGTCGACGATGAAGGTTTCCGGCACGCCGTAGACGCCCCAGTCGATGCCGACGCGCCCTGTCTGGTCGGTGCCGACCGCATCATACGGGTTGCCGTAGCGCCCCAGGAACCGGCGCGCGTTGTCTGCCTTGTCCTTGTAGTTCAGCCCGTAGAGCTTGAACCGGTCGTCCTTGGACAATTCCACCATGAAGGGGTGCTCGTCGCGGCACGGCACGCACCATGACGCCCAGACATTGACGACGCTCACAGCGCCGTTGAGGTCGGCGCGCGAAAAGCCCGGCACGGGTTCGTTGTCGCCGGTGAGGTCGGGCAGCGCGTCGAGCTGGAACTCCGGCGCCTCGCGCCCGATCAGCGCCGAGGGCACCTTGGACGGGTCGCCCGCGTCCAGACGGTAGTAGAACAGCCCGGCCAGCGACAGGAACACGACAAGCGGAATGATGATGAGCGCGCGCGAGAGCGTTTCGTTCACGAGAAATCCAGTTCGAAAATCAGGTCTGCGGCGTGGAGCGGCGGCGCAGGCCCCGGCTCTTCATGGTCTCCAGCGCACGCTGCTGCGCGCGCCCGTCATGGCGCACCCATAGTATCAGCCCGGCGATGACCGCAACCGTGATGGCGTAACTCGCCGCGATATAGCCCGCGTGGCGTCCGAATTCCTCAAGCAAGGCCCGGCTCCTCCTGTGCAGCACCTGTCGCGGCACCGCGCGCCGCCGTGATCTGCATGGCGCGCACGCGCCGACGCAGCACCTCGTTGCGCATCGCGGCGATGTGTATGGCCATGAACAGGAACGTCGCCCCGAGCGCCATGACCAGCAGCGGGATGAGGATCGAGGAGTGGATCGTCGGCCCGTCCATGCGCATCACGCTGGCCGGCTGGTGCAGCGTGTTCCACCACTCCACCGAGAACTTGATAATCGGCAGGTTCACCGCGCCGACCAGCGCCAGCACCGCGACGATGCGCGCGCCGCGCGCCGGATCGTCGAACGAGCGCCACAGCGCGATCAGCCCGAGATACATCAGGAACAGGATCAGAACCGAGGTCAGCCGCGCGTCCCACACCCACCACGTGCCCCACATGGGCTTGCCCCACAGCGAGCCTGTGACGAGCGCGATGAAGGTGAAGACAGCCCCGATGGGGGCAGCGGCGCGCGCCGAGACATCCGCCAGCGGATGCCGCCAGACAAGCGTGCCGATGGAGGAAATGGCGATCAGCGAATAGGCGAACATCGCCAGCCATGCCGCAGGCACGTGGATGAACATGATCCGCACGGTGTTGCCCTGCTGGTAGTCCTGCGGGGCGACGAAGAACGACAGGTACAGGCCGACCGCAAGCGTCACGCACGCAAGGCCCCACAGCCACGGCAGGATGCGCTGGCTGTAGCCCATGAAACGGGTCGGATTGGCGAGGTCCATGACACCCATGAAGACGATCCTGCCTGTCTGGAACGGTTCTGAAGAACGCTTGTTGGCGCGACTGTTACACATTCAAGGCGGCGAATTGAAGTCGCCCCCTGCGCCCCATTGCCGCGCGTGAAGCTACTCCAGCCCGAACCGCAGCGCGGCGGCTGCGGCGATCGGCCCGAGCACCGATGCCCCCAGCGAAAGCGCCAGCAGCAACAGGAACGGGTTGAGGAACGGCGTCGTCACGACCACGGCGGCCGAGGTCGCGAGAATGCCGAATATCAGGATCGGGATCATCAGTGGAATCACGAGGATCGCCATGAGAAGTCCGCCCCTACGAAGGGCAACGGTCAGCGCCGCCCCGATGATGCCGATGAAGGTCAGTCCCGGCGTGCCGGCAAGCAGCGTCAGGCAGACTGCGCCGAGCGATTCCGCCGGCATGTTCAGCATCATCCCGAACAGCGGCGCGGCAACCGCCAGCGGCAGGCCGGTCGTGACCCAGTAGGCCGCGGCCTTTACGGCCACGGTGAGTTCCAGCGGCACCGGCGCCATGACCATGAGATCGAGAGAGCCGTCTTCCTGATCGGCCTGGAAGAGCCGGTCGAGCGCCAGCAGGTTGGCCAGCAGCGCCCCGATCCACAGGATCGCCGGGCCGATGCGCGCCAGCAGGTTCAGGTCCGGCCCGACGGCGAAGGGAATGACGGTGACGACGATGAGAAAGAAGATCACTGCCATTAGCGCGCCGCCGCCAAGCCGCACGGCGAGCGTCAGTTCGCGGTAGAAGAGGCTCTTGAGCGCGCTCATGCCAGCCGCTCCAGCTTGAGGTCGCGCACCGTGAAGGGCAGGTCAACGTGGGTCGCGGCGATGACGATGCCGCCACGCGCCAGATGCGTTTCGATCAGTGCAAAAAGCCGCGCCTGCCCGTCGGCATCAAGCGCGGAGGTGGGTTCATCCAGCAGCCAGACGGGCCGCGAAACCGCGGCGAGCCGCGCCAATGCCAGTCGCCTGCGCTGCCCGGCGGACAGGTAGCGCGCCGGCAGGGTCGCGATATCAAGCAGGCCGACTGCGTCCAGCGCATCGTCGATTGCCGCGCGCGGTGGCGCGCCATCGCCAAGGAACGTGGCCCAGAAGCCGAGGTTTTCCTCAACGCTCAGGCCCGGTTTCAGTGCGTCGAGATGGCCGAGATAGTGGGCCTGCTCGGCAACCGGCGTGTCCGCCTCGCCGCCGGACAGCGTGAGTTCGCCCGCCTCCAGCGGAACGAGGCCCGCAATCAGCCGCAGCAGCGAGGATTTGCCCACACCGTTGGGTCCGCGCAGGGCCAGTGCCGCCCCGCCGGCTGCGTCAAAGGAAAGCCCGTGCAGCACACGCCGCCCACCGCGCAGGCACGCAAGCTCGTGCCCCGACAGGGTCATGCCTTCAAAATGCGCAGTATTCGACGGATTCACGACTATGGGCTCACTGGCGAACGCATCTGGATTTCACTATAAGGCGCACAGTTGGAGGCCCGAGACGTCACCGTTTCGCAACGCATTCGCGCCCATGATGCAGGACCGGCTGCCCCCGTGGCAGAGCCGGCGTGGCGCGAACCGGTTGTTTCACGGTCGCGCCGAACCATGTTCAAGGTAGCCGGACCGTTCTGCGTATTGCCCGCTGGACAAGGTTTCCTCGCCGCCCCCTGGGTAGCTCCGCAACGCCGATTTTGGGGATCATTCATCGTGACCACTTCGCTCGACACATTCAATTGCCGCAAGACCCTGAAGGCTGCCGGCAAGACCTATACCTATTACAGCCTGCCCGCCGCCGAGAAGAACGGGCTGGAAGGCATCTCACGCCTGCCGTTCTCGCTCAAGGTGCTGCTGGAGAACCTTCTGCGCAACGAGGACGGCCGCACCGTCACCGCAGATGACATCCGCGCCATGGCCGCGTGGCTCACCAACAAGTCGTCCGACCGCGAGATCGCCTTCCGCCCGGCGCGCGTGCTGATGCAGGATTTCACCGGTGTCCCCGCCGTCGTGGACCTCGCCGCCATGCGCGACGCGACCAAGAAGCTCGGCGTCAGCCCCAAGAAGATCAATCCGCTGGTTCCCGTCGACCTCGTCATCGATCACTCTGTGATGGTCGATGCCTTCGGAAACGACGCGGCCTTCAAGTTCAATGTCGAGCGCGAATACGAGCGAAACCGCGAGCGTTACGAGTTCCTGCGTTGGGGTTCGGGCGCCTTCGACAACTTCCGCGTCGTGCCCCCCGGCACTGGCATCTGCCACCAGGTGAACCTTGAATATCTCGCCCAGACGGTCTGGACCAAGAAGGACGGCCGCCGCACGGTCGCCTATCCCGACACGCTGGTCGGCACCGATTCCCACACCACCATGGTCAACGGCCTGTCGGTTCTGGGCTGGGGCGTCGGCGGCATCGAGGCCGAGGCCGCCATGCTGGGCCAGCCGATTTCCATGCTGATCCCCGAGGTCATCGGCTTCAAGATGAGCGGCAAGCTGAAGGAAGGCGTCACCGCCACTGACCTGGTGCTGCGCGTCACCGAGCTGCTGCGCGCCCACGGCGTCGTCGGCAAGTTCGTCGAGTTCTTCGGCAAGGGCCTCAACAACCTGAGCCTCGAAGACCAGGCAACCATCGCCAACATGGCGCCGGAATACGGCGCGACCTGCGGCTTCTTCCCCATCGACGAGGACACCATCGAGTACCTCAAGGCGACTGGCCGCGAGGAAGACCGTGTTGCGCTGGTGGAAGCCTACGCCAAGCGCCAGGGCATGTTCCGCAAGTCCCGCACGCCGGACCCGGAATTCACCGACGTTCTGGAGCTGAACCTGCGCAGCGTCGAACCGGCCATCGCCGGGCCGAAGCGCCCGCAGGACCGCGTGCCCCTGAAGACCGCCAAGAAGGTGTTCGACGGCGCGCTCAAGGACGAGTTCAACAAGAAGCGCAACACCAAGAAGCGCTACCCCGTGCCGAACCAGAATTTCGACCTCGGCCACGGCGACGTGGTGATCGCCGCCATCACCTCCTGCACCAACACCTCCAACCCCTCGGTGATGATCGCTGCCGGCCTGGTTGCCCGCAACGCACGCGCCAGGGGCCTGTCCGTGAAGCCGTGGGTGAAGACCTCGCTGGCGCCCGGCAGCCAGGTGGTGACCGACTACCTCGCCAAGGCCAACCTGCAGGATGACCTCGACGCGATGGGTTTCAACCTCGTTGGCTATGGCTGCACCACCTGCATCGGCAACTCCGGCCCGCTGCCGGAGGACATTTCCGCCGCCATCGCCGAGCATGACCTCGTCGCCTGCTCGGTACTCTCGGGTAACCGGAACTTCGAGGGCCGCGTGAACCAGGACGTGAAGGCGAACTGGCTCGCCTCCCCGCCGCTCGTTGTCGCCTATGCCATTGCCGGCTCGCTCAACATCAACCTGTCGCGCGACCCCATCGGCACCGACAAGAACGGCGAGGACGTCTTCCTGAAGGACATCTGGCCGTCTTCCGCCGAGATCGCCGACCTCGTGCGCACCTCCGTCACCCCGGAGATGTTCGACGAGCGCTATTCCGACGTGTTCAAGGGCGATGCCGGCTGGCAGGCCATCGAGACCGGCGGCGGCGTCACCTACAAGTGGGACATGGGTTCGACCTACGTGCAGAACCCGCCCTACTTCGAGGACCTGGAACTCACCCCCAAGCCGGTATCCGACGTGAAGGATGCCCACATCCTCGGTCTGTTCCTGGATTCGATCACCACCGACCACATTTCCCCGGCCGGTTCGATCAAGGGTGCAAGCCCCGCAGGCGAGTACCTCTCCGAGCACCAGGTGCCCCAGCGCGAGTTCAACTCCTACGGCGCGCGCCGCGGCAACCACGAGGTGATGATGCGCGGCACCTTCGCCAACATCCGCATCAAGAACCAGATGGTGCCCGGTGTCGAAGGCGGCATGACCAAGCATTTCCCTTCGGGCGAGCAGATGCCGATCTACGACGCGGCCATGAAGTACGAGGCGGACAATGTCCCGCTCGTCGTCTTCGCCGGCAAGGAATACGGCACCGGTTCGAGCCGCGACTGGGCCGCCAAGGGCACCCGCCTTCTTGGCGTACGCGCCGTCATCGCCCAGTCCTTCGAGCGCATCCACCGTTCCAACCTGATCGGCATGGGCGTCGTTCCGCTGGTCTTCACCGGCGACGACAGCTGGCAGAGCCTCGGCCTGACCGGCGACGAGACCGTCACCCTCGACGGCCTGTCCGACCTGTCGCCGCGCAAGACGGTGACGGCGAAGATCACCTGGCCCGACGGCAAGACGAAGTCGGTCGACCTGCTCTGCCGCATCGATACGCTGGACGAGCTCGACTACTTCAAGAACGGCGGCATCCTGCACTACGTGCTGCGCGGCCTCGCTGCCTGAGGCAGCTGATATCCCACGAAAACCAGGCCGGTGCGGCATCCGCATCGGCCTTTTCATTTCCCGCGAAAGCCGGCCTCGCGCGCGTTTCACGCAAGGGTGACAGGGCGTGACGCCTCGCGGCGCGCTTTCGCGCTAATATCCTTCTCAGACAAATTGCACCAAGACGCGCAACGCGAGAGACGATCCGCATGAAAGTCCTGTCCGCAGTCGCATTCGCTGCCGCCTTCGCCATCCTGCCGGCCAGCGCTGGCACCTTGAAGCCCAAGGCCGTTGCCGAGCTGTTCACCTCGCAGGGCTGCTCGTCCTGTCCGCCGGCCGACAAGGTGTGGAACGAGCTTGCCGAACGCGATGACGTCCTCGCCCTCACCCTGCCCGTGGACTACTGGGATTATCTTGGCTGGAAGGACACGCTGGCGAGCGCCGAGCACACCGAGCGCCAGCGCGGCTATGTCCGCGCGCTGGATTCACGCTCCGTCTACACCCCGCAGGGCGTCATCAACGGCCGCATCAATGTCGTCGGCTCGAGGCGCCAGGACGTGCTGAAATCGCTGGAGAGCGACAATGTCGGCGCAGCGCTCGCGCTGGAGATTGAAACAAGCGGCGACACGCTCACCGTTCAGGCCGCGCCGGCAAGCGGCACCGTCCGCAATGCCAGCCTATGGCTCGTGGTCTACGAGGCGTCGGATACGGTCGAGATCGGCCGCGGCGAGAATGCCGGGCGCACCGTCACCTACAGCAACGTCGTGAAGGCCATTCGCCCGCTTGGCCGCTGGGCCGGCAAGGCTCAAAGCTACTCCGCTTCGCTCGACGGGCTGACGGGGCGCGGACTGCACTGCGCCGTCATCGTCCAGCGGCTGAACGACGGCGAGCCGGGACCGATCCAGGCTGCTGCCGTGCTCGATCACGCCATCTGAGGCGCTGCTTCAATCTGACTGGAAAGAGAAAAGGCCGGCGGGAAGCCGGCCTGTTTGAGGGTCTGCGGGTCTAAGCCGGTTTTTGCTGACCGGCTGGGCGTTGCCCGCCGCGGGGGAACGCGGCGCCTGATGACGCAAACCTCGTACGCAAGAACTGTGAACTCGATACTGGCAGGAAAGTCGGCCCGGTTCATTTGCCAGATCCCGGAGGGGCTGGGGGGCTGAAGAATTCCGAAACCTTGGGCTTCAGAACCGGGCCTTCGAGGCAACATCTTCATTCCAGTCCCGCAATCGGGCTGGGCCGGGGCCGGAATAGGGCAACTTTGTGATTTGTTTTCGAGGTGCCGTTTCCCCCGGTCCGCGCGGGCTTGCATTGGCCGTCTTGATCGCGCGAAACTCTCCTTCGTGACAGTTTGACGTCACGCCGACCCGCGCGAATCAGGAGGCGTTCCTTGAACGACGGCGAACCGATAACCTTCACGGGCGGCAGGACGAACGCGATGCCGGCCCACCAGGCGAAGCGAAACGAGCCTGCCTGCACGTCCTTCGACCGGCGTGAACTGACCACCATCCTCAACGTCTACGGAAAGAAGGTCGCCGAAGGCGAATGGCGCGACTACGCCATCGACCTGCTGCGCGACCGTGCGGTGTTTTCCATCTTCCGCCGCACCTCCGAAGCCCCGCTCTACCGCATCGAGAAGAACCCGAAGCTGTCGCGCCGCCAGGGCGCCTACACCGTCGTTGCCGCAACGGGGCAGATTCTCAAGCGCGGCCACGACCTGTCGCAGGTGCTGCGCGTCCTCGACAAGGGCCTGCGGCTGGTCAAGGCCTGAGGGCCTAGCGGCCCGGTGGCGGCGGCGCACTCGCGCCCGCACCCAGTGCAAGCTGCATGATGGTGATGCCGCGCCACTCCCCCTGTTTGAATCCCACATCCGGCAGTTCGCCGACCGTGACGAACCCGACCGCGCGGTGCAGCCCGATGGAGGCGTCGCTCGATGCCGAGCGCGAGATGATCGCGATCATCTGGCGGAAACCGGCCTGCGCGCAGCGCTCGATCAGCGCGTGCATCAGGACCTTGCCAAGCCCGGTGCCGCGCGCCGCCCGGTCGATATAGACCGAATCCTCCACGGTAAACCGGTAAGCCGCGCGCTTGTGGTAGGCGCCCGCATAGGCATAGCCCAGCACCTGCCCGTCCCGTTCGGCCACGATGTAGGGAAACCCGCCGCCGGTGACTGTCTCGAACCGGGTCGTCATCTCGGCGAGGTCGGGCGGCACCGTCTCGAAGGACGCCGAGCCGTTCTCCACCTCGTCGGCATAGATCGCCGTGATGGCTGGAAGGTCCTCGCGCGTCGCCGCGCGGATGAGAGTGTCGTCGCTGTTGGCCATCGCCCGCCCCGATGATGAATTTTCGTGGGCGATTTAAGTCAGCGCGAGGCCAAAAGAAAAGGCCCCGGCGACACCGCCGGGGCCTTCGCAATTCGCATGACTGCCGCGTGTGACTATTCGCGGTTGCCGAAGAGCTGGAGCATCATCATGAACAGGTTGATGAAGTCCAGGTACAGGCGCAGCGCGCCCATGATGGCCTTCTGACCGGTGACCGTGCCGTCATCGCCCACGTAGTACATCTCCTTGATCTGCTGCGTGTCATACGCGGTCAGACCGGTGAAGATGAGGACGCCGATCACCGAAACGGCGAACTGGATGGCGCTGGAGCCGATGAAGATGTTCACGACGCTGGCGATGATGATGCCGATCAGGCCCATGAAGAGGAACGAACCCCAGCCGGAGAGGTCCTTCTTCGTGGTGTAGCCGTAGAGGCTCATCGCGCCGAACGTGGCAGCGGCCAGGAAGAACACGCGCACGATGCTCTCGCCCGTAAAGACGAGGAAGATCGACGACAGCGATAGCCCCATGAGGCCGGCAAAGGCCCAGAACGCCATCTGCGCGCCGGTTGCGCTCATCTTGTGGATGCGCGCCGACAGGAAGAAGACGAAGCCCAGCGGGGCAAGCATGACAACCCACTTCAGCGGGCTGAAGAACAGCGTCTGGCCGAAGCTGGTGAGCTGGCCATTGTCGACCGCCATCATGGCGGTGACGTATGCGGCGACGCCCGTAACGGCGAGACCGACGGACATGTAGTTGTAGACCCGCAACATGAAGCTGCGCAGGCCCTCGTCGATATAACCGGCCTCCGCGCGCTGTTGTGCGTAGCCGGAAGCAGCACTCCGGTTAAGGTCGGACATCGTGAAACCTCACATGTGTTGAAGACATACCGAGCATGAATATGGGGGTGTGAAATGGACAGAGCAAGAACCCTTGGGTTCGAATCCGAGCCAAATTCGCAATAATCGGCATGTAATTTGGCTCTATCCGGCGGCAAAAGCGCGCAGGAAGGGTGCCGGTCGCTGCCCCAGTGCACTCCAGGTGCCCGTCAGCCCCAGCGCCACGGTGACGACGACCGCGCCCGCAGCCGCCAGGATCGCAAGCCCCGGCGCGAAGGCAAAAGACAGTTCCATCACCTGCGTCACGATCATCCATGACAGCGCGGACCCCGCGATCACCGCGAAGATCGCCGTGGCGACGCCGAGCAGCGCGAACTCGATCAGGTAGACCGACAGCAGCTGCCAGCGGGTCGAGCCGAGCGTCTTCAGCACCACCGCATCATAGATCCGGAACCGGTGACTGGAGGCGAGCGCGCCGGCAAGCACCAGCACGGCGGACACCAGCGTCACGCCGCTGGCCAGCCGGATCGCCAGCGCCAGCTTGCCGATCAGGTCGGTGAAGGTGTCGAGCGCTTCGGAAACCCGCACCGCCGTCACTTCCGGAAAGGCGTCGGCGCTGGCGCGCATCAGCGCTGTCTGCTCGTCGAGATTGTCGTCACCTTCGAAGGCGACGGTCGTCAGCATCATGTGCGGCGCACCGGCCACGGCGTTCGGCGAGAACACCATCACGAAGTTGATGCCGAGCGTCTCCCACTCGACGGTGCGCAGGTTGCCGATCGCGACTTCGAGGTTTCGCCCCAGCACGTTGACGACCAGATTGTCGCCGATCTCCAGCCCGAGAAGCTCGGCAAGCTCCGCCTCGAAGGAGACCAGCGGCGGGCCGTCATAGCCTTCCCCCCACCAGTCGCCCTTCACCACCGTCGAGCCTTTCGGCACTTCGCTGGCATAGGTCAGGCCCCGGTCGCCGCGCAGCACCCAGGCTGCATCCGGCGGCACCGGCTTGTGGTCGCGCGACGGCACGCCGTTCAGCGACACGATGCGCCCGCGCAGCATCGGAACCTGGTTGACGGTCGCGTCCGGCGCGTGTGCGCGCACGAGGTCGTTGAAGTCCTGCGCGCGCGCCGACGGGATATCGAGGAAGAAGAAATCCGGTGCGTTCGCCGGAATCTGCTGGTCGAGCTGGCGGTTGAGGCTGGTCTCGATCAGCGCCAGCGTGACGAGCAGCGTCAGCCCCAGCCCAAGCGACAGCACCACCGTCGGCGTCAGCGCGTTGGGACGGTGGATGTTGGCAAGCGCCATGCGCAGGATGAGCGGCGCGCGCTGCGGCGCGGATTTGGCAAGCCGCATCGCCGCCCACGCCACCAGCCGCAGGAACACGAAGCCCGCGATCGCCGACCCGATGAAGATGATGGCGACCAGCGGCTGTTCGGCCAACAGGATCGCGAGACCCGCCACCGCCAGCACACAGACGACCGAAACAATCGTGTAGGCAAGCGGGGCCGACCCGGCATGGCGCGCGACATGGTCGCGGTAGAGCGCGCTCACCGGCACCTGCCGGGCACGCCCCAGCGGCATCAGCGCGAAGGCAAGCGCGGTCAGCACGCCGTAGATGGCGGCAATCAGCAGCGCCTGCGGGTAGACCCCGCTGACGGCCTCCGCAACGGGGAAGAACGAGGCGAGGAACGATCCCGCCAGCGTCGGCGCGATCACGCCGAGCACCAGCCCGATCCCTATGCCGATGCCGGCCAGCATCAGGATCTGCGCGAGGTAGACCCGCGCGATCACGCCGCCGGTCGCGCCCAGAGCCTTTAGTGTGGCGATGACCGCGCGCCGCCCGTCGAGATGCGCGCGCACCGCGTTGGCGACACCGACACCGCCCACGGCAAGCGCCGTGAGGCCGACGAAGGTGAGGTAGTCGCGGAAACGGTCGATCTGGCTGGAAATACGCGGCGCGGCATTGGCGCGGCTTCGGATCGACCAACCGGCTTCGGGAAAGCGCTCTTCGGCTTCCTCGGCAAGGTTCGTCAGCGCCGCGTCCGACTGGTCGTTCAGCCGCACCTGGTAGTGCCAGCGCACGAGGCTGCCGGGCCGCACCAGCCCGCTTTCCTCCAGCGCATCCATCGTCATCAGCACGCGCGGGCCGAAGGTCAGCCCGCTCGACAGCCGATCCGGTTCCTTGGCGATGATGCCGCGAATGTCCACCGGCATGCCGGCGATCTCGATCACGTCGCCGGTGCCGATGCCGAGCCGTCCGGGCAAGGTCGCTTCCACCAGCACGCCCCAGCGCCCGTCGCGCTTTGCCAGCATGTCCGGCGACATTTCGGCATTCTCCAGCAGCACCTCGCCATAGAGCGGATACATGCCGTCCACCGCCTTGATCTCGGCGAGCGACTGGTCGGAATTGTCGGGAAGGCGCGCCATCGCGCGCATGGAAATCGACTGCGAAACCGTGCCCTGCGCGGCAAACCATTGGAGTTCGGCGTCGCTCGCGGGCCGCTGCGCCAGCCGGAAGGCAAGGTCGCCGCCAAGGATCGTGCGCCCTTCCTGGTCGATGCCGGCCACCAGCGATCGGGTGATCGACCCGACAGAGGCGATGGCCCCGACGCCGAGCGCGATGCAGGCAACGAAGACGGCAAAGCCGGTGAATCCGCCGCGCAATTCGCGCAAGGCCAGCTTGAGCCAGATCGGGAAATTGTTCATGGCGGCGCTCAGGATGCGGCGCGCGCGGGCGCGTCGGATTGCCCGGCGCCCGTTTGCGAGATGATCTCGCCATCGGCCATGCGGATAACCCGGTCGCACTTGTCGGCAAGGCTCTCGTCATGGGTGACGAGCATCAGCGTCGTGCCCCGGTCGCGGTGGGCGGCAAACAGCAGGTCGACGATCTGCGCGCCGGTCGACCCGTCGAGATTGCCGGTCGGCTCGTCGGCAAACAGGATCTGCGGCTGCGCCACGAGCGCGCGCGCCAGCGCCACCCGCTGCTGCTCGCCGCCGGAAAGCTCCGCCGGGTAGTGGGTCGCGCGGGCCGACAGGCCGACCGCATCGAGTTCGGCCATCGCGCGCTCGCGCACGTCGAGATCCTTCAGCCGGCCACCGGCCTGCGCCAGTTCCAGCGGAACCGAGACGTTTTCGAGCGCCGTCATGGTCGGGATCAGGTGAAAGGACTGGAAGACGATGCCGGTCTGCGCGCCGCGCAGCGCGGCCAGACCGTCTTCGTTCAGGGGGCCGAGCGCGGTTCCAGCCAGCGAAACATTGCCGGACGTAGGCCGTTCAAGCCCGGCCATGACCATGAGCAGGCTCGACTTTCCGGAACCCGACGGGCCGAGGATGGCGATCGATTGACCGGCTTGGACGGTGAGATCGATCCCGCGCAGCACGTGCACCGCTGCCCGGCCCGTGCCGAGCCGCAGGTGGAGGTCGCCCGTCTCGATTGCTGGTATCCCCAAGTTCTGTCCCCTTGCTGGCAGTGGCATGCCGCGACACATAACAGCCCGAATGGCTGGCCATCCTGCAGCCAAGCCTGAAATGGAGCAGATGCCCGCAATGCCAAGCATCTGCGGCAATTGACCGCCGGACCGACCTGACATGATACGCGCAATCCTCGTGACCCTTACGCTGCTGGTGCTGCCCCTGGCCGCCAGCGCCGAGCCCGTTCAGGTGGTCGCGTTCGGCGACAGCCTGACCGCCGGATACGGCCTCGATCCCGGTGAATCCTATCCCGAGAAGCTGGAAAGCGCCCTGGAGGCGGACGGCCTCGACGTCGATATCCAGAATGCCGGCGTCTCCGGCGATACCAGCACCGCGGCCGCCCAGCGGCTTGGCTGGGCCGTGCCGGACGGCACCGACGCGGTGATCGTGGCGCTTGGCGGCAACGACCTGCTGCGCGGCATCGACCCGGACGTGACGCGCAAGGCGCTGACAGCCATCGTCGACGACCTGACCGGGCGCGGCATTTCCGTACTGCTTGCGGGCATGCGCGCACCCGCCAATCTCGGTGACGACTACGTGACCCGCTTCGAGGCGATCTTCGCCGATCTCGGCGCCCGCGACGGCGTCATCCTGATGCCGTTCTTTCTCGACGGCGTGGCCACCGATGCCCGCCTGAACCAGTCTGACGGCATCCACCCAAACGAGGCCGGGGTGAAGGTGATCGTCGGAAATATCCAACCCTTCGCGGTGCAATTGATCGAGCAGGTCGAAAAATCGGGCTAAGCTGAATTCAAGCAGTGATTCGCGCCACGCAGCAGGGAGATAACCATGCCGCGTCTGTTCGTCGGACTTGAAATTCCGAGCGCAATCGGGGTCCAGCTTTCGGGCCTGCGCGGCGGGCTTCCCGGTGCCCGCTGGATCGACGTCGAGAATTACCACGTCACGCTGCGCTTCATCGGCGACATCGACGAACCCACTGCCGACCGTGTCGCCGACATTCTCGACGATATCCGCCGCAGACCGTTCCCGGTGACCATCAAAGGGGCGCGCTCCTTCGGGGGCAAGAAGCCGCATTCGGTCTTCGCCTGCGTCGAGCCGACACCCGACCTGATGGCGCTCCAGGCCGATATCGAGCGCAAGATGCAAATGGTCGGCCTGCCGGCGGAACAGCGCAAGTTTACCCCCCACATCACCATCGCGCGCGTGCGCGGTGCGAGCGGCTCGGCGGTTGCGAATTACCTTGGAATGCGCGGCTTTTTCCGGGCCGGCCCCTTCACGGCAGAGGACTTTACCCTGCTGTCGTCCCGTGCCAGCCAGGGCGGCGGGCCCTATATTGCGGAGGAGGTTTACCCGCTCGACGCGCCTGCCTTCGATTACGGCCTCGAGCAACGCATCTGAAAGGCGCTCCATGGCCGACAAGTTGACAGCCAGCGAACGCGAAAGCGCGCTCGCCTCCCTTACCCATTGGACTGAAAGCGATGACCGCGACGCGATTTCGCGCGCGCTGAAGTTCAAGGATTTCAACGCAGCCTTCGGCTTCATGTCGCGCGTCGCGCTGGCGGCCGAAAAGCTCAACCACCATCCCGAATGGTCGAACGTCTACAACAGCGTGGAGATCACGCTGTCGACCCATGATGCCGGTGGCCTGACCGAACTCGACGTCAAGCTCGCAAAGAAGATCGACGCCTTCGCCGAAGGCCTGGCGAAAGACTGATCCGCGCGGCTTAACGCGGGGCCAGCCGCAGCGCCCCGTCGAGGCGGATCGCCGTCCCGTTCAGCATGTCGTTCTCGCAGATGTGGCGCACCAGCGCGGCATATTCGCCGGGGCTGCCCAGCCGCTGCGGAAACGGCACGCCGGCTGCCAGAGATTCGCGCACCTCGTCCGACAGGCTGTCGAACATCGGCGTGTGAAACAGTCCCGGCATGATCGAGACGACGCGGATGCCCTCGCGAGAAAGATCGCGCGCCATCGGCAGCGTCATCCCCGCGACACCACCCTTGGAGGCGGAATAAGCCGCCTGCCCCATCTGCCCGTCCTCGGCGGCAATCGAAGACGTCATCACCACCACGCCGCGCCCACCATCGTCAGTGACGGGGTCGAGGCTCGCCATGCCCGCCGCCGACAATGCCGAAACCCGGAATGAGCCGACGAGGTTCACCGAAACCACGTTGGCGAACATCGCCAGGTCGTGGGCTGAAATCTCGCCGGTCTTGCGGTCGCGGCTGACGGTCTTCTGGCCGGCGACGATGCCGGCACAGTTGACGCAGATGCGTTCCTGTCCGTGGGCGGCTCGCGCGGTTTCAAGCGCGGCGCGCACGCTCCCCTCATTGGTGACGTCGCAGCGTGCGAAGACGCCGCCGAGTTCCTTGGCAAGTTGTTCGCCGCGCTCCGCGTTCAGGTCCAGCAGCGCGACCTTCACGCCGGCTTCCGCCAGCCCCCGCGCGCTAGCCTCGCCAAGCCCGGAGGCCCCGCCCGTGACCACGGCGGCGATATCGCTGCCCAGTTTCATGCCGATTCCTCCCGTTTGACGCCGTGTTTTCCAACCTCTACCCCGGCACGCGATCTGCCGGAAGCCTTGAGATTGCCGGCTTTCCTCACCACATTACGGGAACCAGTTTCCAGCGAAAGGCAAGGCATGGCTGATCGGTCAATTCCCGAGTGGATCCGGAAGATCATTGGCGAGGCGGCACGCGACCCGGCAACGATGCGGCGCAACGCGCAGCGCGTCGGGAGCGGATTTGTCTCCAAGCTGCGCCGTGTCGTGCGCACGATCCCCTTCGCCGAGGACCTGCTGGCCGCCTATTACTGCGCGCTGGATTCCCGCACGCCGCTGAAGGTGCGCGCCACCCTGATGGGTGCGCTCGGCTATTTCGTGATGCCGTTCGATACGCTGCCGGACTTCATCCTCGGGCTGGGCTTCACCGATGACGCAACAGTGCTGATTGCCGCGCTGTCGCTGGTTGCCTCGCACATCAAGCCCGAGCACCGCGAAGCCGCCCGCCGTGCGCTGGATGACGATCTCGACGTGGTCGACCTCGACCCGTCCGATTTCCAGTTTCGCGACAGCCCGTCCGGCACCTGAAGACGCTGCAACCTACATCTTGAGGATGATCTTCCCGCGCGCCTCGCGCCGGGCGATCACCTGGAGCGCCTCGATCGCCTCGTCCATGGGGAAGGTGCGGTCCACCGGGACCGTCAGCTTGCCTTCGGCAGCCCACGCGACGAGCTGCTCGTGGTTGGCGCGCGCGTCTTCCGGCTGAATATCGAAGAAGTGTCCCCAGAACACGCCGCAGATATCCAGCCCCTTCAGCAGGGCAAGGTTGAGCGGGATTTTCGGAATCTGACCTGCCGCAAAGCCAATGACGAGGAAACGGCCCTTCCACGCGACCGCCCGCAGCGCCTGTTCGCTGTAGTCGCCGCCGACAGGGTCGTAGACCACGTCCACGCCCGCACCGCCGGTCAGCTCCTTCAGCCGGTCCTTCAGGTTCTGCGATGAATAGTCGATTGTCTCGTCGGCACCGTGCTTGCGGCAGAAGTCGAGCTTTTCCTGCGACGACGCACAGGCGATCACCTTCGCGCCCATCAGCTTGCCGATCTCGACCGCCGCGATCCCCGTGCCGCCCGATGCGCCGAGCACCGCCAGTGTCTCGCCCGGCTGCAACCGACCGCGATCCTTCAACCCGTGGATCGTTGTGCCGTAGGTTACGAGGAGACCTGCTGCCGCCTCGAAAGCGAGATTGTCGGGCAGCGCGACCGCGCGGTTTTCATCCAGCACCACCTGTTCGCGCGCCGCGCCCCATCCGGTATAAGCGACGACCCGGTCGCCTTCCTTGAAGCGGCTGACGCCTTCGCCGCAGGCCGATACGACACCGGCAAGTTCCGCCGACGGCGAGAACGGCGGCTCGGGCTTGTACTGATACTTGTTCTCGATGATGAGCGTGTCGAAGAAGTTCAGCGCGCAGGCCTTCACGTCGACCCGGATTTCACCCGGCCCCGGTTCGGGAGAGGCAACCTCCTCCACCACGAGAGTTTCCGGGGGTCCGAATTGCTTGCACAGCACTGCCTTCATCGTCTTGTCGCTCCTGAACTGCTTGAGCTTGCCCAATCTGCGGGCTTCGCGTAGCACGGTCGCACGCCGCAGGCGAACATGCGAGGGATGACACGACATGGGCGACACGCCGCAGATGCGGGGCTATTTCGGCGTCGGGGTGGAAGGCATCTCCAAGTCGATGAACCTCGGCAACCTGATGCGCTCGGCGCACGCCTTCGGGGCGAGCTTCTTCTTCACGGTCGATGCGCGCCGCACGCTCATCCGTCCGAAGTCGGACACCTCGCGCACCAACGAGCAGGTGCCCGTCTACAACTGGAACCTCGTCGAGGACATGCAGCTTCCCGCCGGCTGCTCGCTGGTCGGCGTGGAACTGACCGAGGACGCCATCGACCTGCCGAGCTTCGGCCATCCGCGCCGCGCGGCCTATGTTCTGGGGCCGGAACGCGGTTCGCTGTCGCCGGAGATGATGGCGCAGTGCCGCCACATCATCCGCATCCCGGCAGGGTTCTGCATCAATCTGGCAACCGCCGGCGCCATCGTCATGTATGACCGGCTGCGCGCCCACGGCCGCTACCCCGAACGCGCCGTGCATGAGGGTGCACCGCCTTTGCCGCGCGACACCCACATCCACGGCGGGCCGCGCTACCGCCAGCAGCGCCAAGCCGACCTGCGCGCGGCAAACGCGTCAAACGCGGCCGTCGCAGAGGACTGAACCTGGCCGAAACGAGGGGAATTTGCCCCCGGCCTCTCGAATTGTTACGGATTGTCAAATTCTTGCCCGCATCCTCCGCCAAGCCTCACGTCAAGGCGCAGCACAATGCGTGTTCGAGCGCCATCCTCATCGAAGCTTCAAATTCCGCAACCCAATCAAACGAACCGGTTCGAGCATGACAGTTACCCGTTTCGCACTTCGTGCCGCCGCCGCCGCGCTGATGAGCCTGGCAGTGGTTCTTCCCTCCGCCGCACAGGAGGTCAGCGCCGTCGCGCAGGAGCGTGACTGGGCGGTCTTCGTCGGCCAGGAAAATGGCGGCAAGGTCTGCACAGCGGTTTCCAAACCCAAGGTCGTCAAGCCCGATGGCCTGAACCGCGGCGACATCTACTTCTACGTGACGATCCGCCCCAAGGAGGGCGTGCGCTCGGAGATTTCCATCAAGTCCGGTTATCCCTACATGTCCGGCAGCGAAACCGAGGTGAAGGTCGGCAATACGTCCTTCAAGCTGTTCACCAACGAGGACTGGGCCTTTACCGACAACGCCGCCGAAGAGCAGCGCCTGATCGCGGCCATGAAGGCCGGCTCCTCGATGATCGTGACCGGCCAGTCCTCGCGCGGAAACACGACGATCGACACCTATTCGCTTCTGGGTATTACCGCCGCGCTCTCCCGCGCCACGCAGGAATGCAACTGACGCCGGGCTGACCGGCGACAAGCCATCTCGCAGGACGACACGATGACCACCGCGCTCGACCTTTCGGCAGGAAATGCCAACGCACCGCGCGTCGACGCGGCGGTCACGCCTGCCCGCCTGCCTGGTCTCATCGGGCTGTCGCGCGAAGGCATCGCCGAGCAACTCGCGACCATCGGCGTGCCTGATCGGCAGTTGCGCATGCGTTCCAACCAGCTGTGGCGCTGGATGTATGGCCGCGGGGCGAGCGATTTCGCGCAGATGACCGACATCGCCAAGGAGCTCCGCGCGACGCTGGGTGAAAGCTTCGACATCGCCCGGCCCGAGATCGTCGCCGAGCAGGTCTCCGTCGACGGCACCCGTAAATGGCTGATCCGCCTGCCCGCGCGCGACGGACAGGCCCCTGCGGACGTCGAGACTGTCTATATCCCCGAGCACGATCGCGGCACGCTGTGCATTTCCAGCCAGGTCGGCTGCACGCTGACCTGCACCTTCTGCCACACCGGCACGCAGAAGCTGGTTCGCAACCTGACGGCGGGCGAGATCCTCGCCCAGATCTTGATCGCCCGCGATCGGCTGGGCGACTGGCCCGGCGGCATCCGCCCGACCGACGCGCCGGTGCCCGATGCCGAGCGCGCCATTTCCAACGTCGTGCTGATGGGCATGGGCGAGCCGCTCTACAATTTCGACCATGTGAAGCAGGCCATGCTGATCGCCTCCGATGGCGAGGGCATGTCGCTGTCCAAGCGCCGCATCACCCTGTCGACCTCCGGCGTCGTCCCGATGATCGAGCGCGCCGGCGCCGAGATCGGCGTCATGCTGGCGATCTCGTTGCATGCGGTGCGCGATGAACTGCGCGACGTGCTTGTGCCGATCAACCGCAAGTACCCGCTGGAACAGCTGCTGGAAGCCTGCCGAACCTATCCCGGTGTCTCGAATGCGCGCCGCATCACCTTCGAATACGTGATGCTCAAGGGCGTGAACGACTCGCTGGAAGATGCGCGCGAGCTGGTGCGCCTGCTCAAGGGCATTCCCGCCAAGATCAACCTGATCCCGTTCAATCCGTGGCCGGGCACCGACTACGAGTGCTCCGACTGGGACACCATCGAGGCCTTCGCCGACGTGGTGAACCGCGCCGGTTACGCCAGCCCGGTGCGCACCCCGCGCGGGCGCGACATCATGGCCGCCTGCGGGCAGCTGAAGTCCGCCAGCGAGCGCGTGCCCGCATGGAAGCTGCGTGAAGCAGCCGGCGAACCGCGCGCGAACGCCTGATGCCGCTGCTGCGCATCGTCTTCCGCATTCTCATCATGTTCTTCGCATTCGCGATGGCCGCACTCGCCGCCGCCGCGATTGCCGCAGGCGGCATCGTCGCAATCGACGGTCCGCCGACGCTCGAAGAACCGCCGCTGGAACTCATGGGAAAGGTGATGCTGATGGGGCTGGCCGGGTCCAGCGTGGTTGCAGCACTTGCTGGCCCGGTCGCCCTCGTGGTGGGGCTGGTCGGCGAGGTCTTCCAGTTCCGCAGCTGGGTCTATTACACCCTCGGCGGCGCGCTTGCCGCCGTCGCCGGCATGGCCGTCTCCGGATACGAACGCTTCGATCAGGGCAGCGCAACCGCCGTGCTGACGGCGGGTCTCGTCGCGGGCCTCGTCTACTGGCTCATCGCCGGTCGCGGCGCGGGTTTCCTGCGCAAGCCGATCACCTGAAATGCGCCTAGCGCGTCTGCGTCATCAGCAGCTTCATCGCGAACCCGCCCATCACGCCAGCAAAGACGTAGTCGAACAGGCGCGTTGCGCGCTGCGACCCCTTCAGCCATCCCGCGATCCGCTCCGCCGTCAGGATGATCGGGATCACGCAGGGCAGCGAGAACACGATGTACCAGAGACCGAGGAAGAACAGCTTGCCGCCTGCGTCCGGATCATTGACGGAAACAAACTGCGGCAGGAACGTCACGAAGAACAGGATGATCTTCGGGTTCAGCAGGTCGATCATCAGCCCCTTGATATAGGCCCGCCGGATGCCGCGCTCGCGCACCGTTGCGGGATCGCGCGTCAGGCCCGACCCGTTGCGCAGGGCATCATAGGCAAGCCACGCCAGATAGGCCGCACCCACCCATTTCAGAACGAGGAACGCCTTTGGCGAGGCTGCCAGCAAAGCCGAAAGCCCGACGGCTGCGACGCTCGAATGCACGATCAGCCCGGTGCAGGCACCGGCCAGTGCGGCAAAACCCGCCTTGCGGCCCCCGGAAATCGTCTGGCCGAGAAACAGCGTCAGGTCGGGACCGGGCGTGATCGCCAGCACCACCACCGCGACCGTGTAGGCCGCGAGCGTCGCGGCTTCGGGTAGAAAACCGGGCAGTGTCATCGTGCAGGTGCCTCGTCCAGTTCGCGCGTGGCCCAGTCGAGCGCCTGCTCCAGCCGGTCATCGCCCCAGAAGCTTTCGCCAAGCGGCGTGGTAAAGGTCGGCGCGCCGAAAATCTCCAGCCGCTGCGCTTCCTCCGTCTCCTGGCGGAGCTTCAGCTTGATGGTATCGCTCTGCGCCGCCTCCTGGACCACGTCCGCATGCAGCCCCGATGCGCTGGCGCAGTCGGCAAGCGTTTCGACCGCGGAAATGTCGCGGCCCTCGGCGAATTCGGCGCGAAACACCGCGCAGGCAAAGGTGACGGCGGCATCAGGGTCCACCGCCGCGGCCGCCAGCGCCCAGCGCGCGGCATGCAGGCTGTTCTGCGGAAACGGGTCGAACCGCTGCAACGCAAGCCCGCGCGCCTGCGCGAGCCGTTCCATGTCGCGCCACATGTAGCGCCCCTTGGCCGGGTAGATGTTGAACGGCGAGGTGTCCCACCCCTGCGACTTGAAGACAGGCCCCAGCAGGAACGGCCGCCAGCGCACGCGAACGCCGCGTTCGCGCGCCAGATCCTCGATGCGCATGGCGGTCAGGTAGGAATAGGTCGACGCGAAGTCGAACCAGAAATCGAGCTTGGCCAAGGGTCGCTCCCGTATCGGCTGCGGCCCGCGATCCTGCACCCGGCATCGGCCTTGCGCAATCGCGCGCGGTGCAGGTCTGCCTCTCGCCCCTTGCGGGCGCGCGCCGCCCGCCTATAGTGCCGCCCAAATAGCCGGGGGCACCCGGTTTGAACCACGGTTTTCCAAGCGGGGGCACATGTCGAAGAATACGGACATCAAGAAGGTCGTGCTCGCCTATTCCGGCGGGCTGGATACCTCGATCATCCTGAAATGGCTGCAGAACACCTATGGCTGCGAGGTGGTGACCTTCACCGCCGATCTCGGCCAGGGCGAGGAGCTGGAGCCTGCGCGCAAGAAGGCGCAGATGCTCGGCATCAAGGAAGAGAACATCTATATCGACGACCTGCGCGAGGAATTCGTGCGCGACTTCGTCTTCCCGATGTTCCGCGCCAACACGCTCTATGAGGGCGTCTACCTGCTCGGCACCTCCATCGCGCGTCCGCTGATCGCCAAGCGCCAGATCGAGATCGCCAAGGAAACCGGGGCCGATGCCGTGTGTCACGGCGCGACCGGCAAGGGCAACGACCAGGTCCGCTTCGAACTTGGCTATTACGCGCTGAAGCCCGACATCAAGATCATCGCCCCATGGCGCGACTGGGAATTCAAGTCGCGCACCGACCTGATCGAATACGCCGAGAAAAACCAGATCCCGGTGCCCAGGGACAAGCGCGGCGAAGCCCCGTTCTCGGTTGACGCGAACCTCCTGCACTCCTCCTCCGAGGGCAAGGTTCTGGAAGACCCGAACGACACGCCGCCGCCCTACGTCTACATGCGCACCATCTCGCCGGAAGAAGCCCCGGACACCCCGACCGTCATCGAGATCGGGTTCGAGAAGGGCGACGCGGTTTCCATCAACGGCAAGAAGATGAGCCCGGCAACGATTCTCGCCACCCTCAACGACTATGGCCGCGACAACGGCATCGGCCGCCTCGACCTCGTCGAGAACCGCTTCGTCGGCATGAAGTCGCGCGGCGTCTATGAGACGCCCGGCGGAACCATCCTGCTCACCGCGCACCGGGCGATGGAATCCATCACGCTCGACCGCGACGCCGCCCACCTGAAGGACCAGATCATGCCGCGCTACGCGGAGCTGATCTATTACGGCTTCTGGTTCGCGCCGGAGCGCGAGATGCTGCAGGCCTTGATCGACAAGAGCCAGGAGCATGTCGAGGGCACGGTCCGGCTCAAGCTCTACAAGGGCAATGTCATTGTGGAAGGCCGCGAGAGCGCGCAGTCGCTCTATTCCGACGAGCTCGTCACCTTCGAGGACGACCGCGGCGCCTACGACCAGAAGGATGCCGAGGGCTTCATCCGCCTCAACGCGCTGCGCCTGCGCACGCTCGGCAAGCGCCGCGACCGGGTTTAAACGGCCCAAGCTACGCCAAACCCAGTGACACGGTGACGCGCGCCTTAAACCGGCGCGTGCGCCGCACTATCTTTCGGGCAGACCTTCTTTTGCCCGGAGAACCAGGCCCATGTCATGGTCCGTCACGCTCGGCCGCCTGTTCGGCTCCGAGATCCGCATCCACCTCACCTTCCTGCTGCTGCTCGCCTGGATCGGCGTCGTCTACTACCGGCAGGGCGGTGCGGCGGCGGCGATCGACGGCGTGCTCTTCGTCATCACCGTCTTTGCCTGCGTGACGCTGCACGAACTGGGTCACGCGCTGGCCGCACGGCGTTACGGCATCAGGACACCGGACATCACCCTGCTGCCCATCGGTGGCGTTGCCCGGCTGGAGCGCATGCCGGAAGACCCGGTGCAGGAAATCATCATCGCGCTGGCCGGCCCGGCGGTGAATGTCGTCATCGCGGGACTTCTTGTGCTGCTGTTCAGCGCACAGCCCGATCTCGGGCAGGCGGTCGCCTTGTCCGACCCCGGCCCGACCTTTGCAGCGCGCCTTGCGGCGGTGAACGTCTTCCTCGTGCTGTTCAACCTGATCCCCGCCTTTCCCATGGATGGCGGCCGGGTGCTGCGCGCGGCACTGGCGCTGCGCATGAGCCGCATGAAGGCAACGGCGGTCGCAGCCCGTGTCGGCCAGGTGCTGGCTTTCGGGTTTGCAGCACTCGGCATCATGGGCGGAAACTTCATGCTGGTGCTGATCGCGGTCTTCGTCTTCCTCGCAGCGTCCGCCGAAACCGAGGGCACCAGCCTGATGACGACAGCCCGGCGGCTGCGCGTGCGCGATGCCATGATCTCCGCCTTCGAGGCGCTTGGGCCGCAATCCACGCTGGACGATGCTGCAAAGGTGTTGCTCCGCACCACCCAGCACGAATTTCCCGTAGTCGATGGGGCCGGCAAGCTGCGCGGCATGTTGACGCGAAAGGGACTGGTGGCGGCGCTGGCCGCCAACGGACCGGACATGCCGGTCATCGAGGCGATGGAGACAGACATCCCCCTCGCGCCGGAAAACGCCCGTCTCGACAAGGCCTTGGACGCCATGCAGGTGGCTGCCAGCAACTTCGTCGCGGTGGCCGGAAGCGACGGCAGGTTCACCGGTTATGTCAGCCGCGAGAACCTCGCGGAGCTCAACATGCTGACCCACGCGGACTGGGCCGCGACGCCCCGCCATTCACCGTGATTTCGCACTTGCACACGTTCTGGCTTTCTATTGGACGCAAAAGACGCTAGACGCTGCCCCACAGCCAATCATTCCCGGACATTATCGGACATGAACCTCCGCAATATCGCGATCATCGCGCACGTCGACCATGGCAAGACCACCCTCGTCGACCGTCTGCTGCAGCAATCCGGCACCTTTCGCGACAACCAGAAGGTCGCCGAGCGCGCCATGGACTCCGGCGACCTGGAGCGTGAGCGCGGCATCACCATCCTCGCCAAGGTCACATCGGTGATGTGGAAGGACGCCCGCATCAACATCGTCGACACCCCCGGCCACGCCGATTTCGGTGGCGAGGTGGAGCGCATCCTCAACATGGTCGACGGTGCGATCGTGCTGGTGGACGCTGCCGAAGGCCCCATGCCGCAGACGAAGTTCGTCGTCGGCAAGGCGCTGAAAGTGGGTTTGAAGCCCATCGTCGCGGTCAACAAGATCGACAAGCCGGACGAGCGCCACACCGAGGTCGTCAACGACGTCTTCGACCTTTTCGCAGCGCTTGATGCCAGTGACGAACAGCTCGACTTCCCCATTCTCTACGGTTCGGCCAAGGACGGCTGGATGGCGATGACGCCGGAAGGCCCGAAGGACGGCATGTCGCCGCTCTTCGATCTCGTCATGAAGCACGTTCCTGCGCCGCCCGCCGAAGAGGGCCCGCTGAAGGTCCTGGTGACGACCACCCAGTCCGACCCCTATCTCGGGCGTATCGCCACCGGGCGCATCACCGCCGGCGTTGCCAAGGCCAACATGCCGGTCAAGGCGCTGTCGCGTGACGGCAGCCTCGTCGAGCAGGGCCGCATCTCCAAGCTGCTCAGCGCGCAGGGGCTGGAGCGCGTGGCCATCGAGGAAGCGCAGGCCGGCGACATCGTCTCCATCGCGGGTCTGGCGGAAGTGAACGTCGCCGACACGATCTGCGATCCCGTCGTCGAGACCCCGCTGGAAGCCCAGCCCATCGACCCGCCGACCCTGTCGATGACCTTCCGCGTCAACGATTCCCCGCTGGCCGGCCGCGAGGGCGACAAGGTGCAGAGCCGCGTCATTCGTTCGCGCCTGTTCCGCGAAGCCGAGGGCAATGTCGCGCTCTCGATCACCGATTCGCCCGACGCCGACGCGTTCGAGGTTGCCGGCCGTGGCGAATTGCAGCTTTCCATCCTCATCGAGACCATGCGCCGCGAGGGCTTCGAGCTCGGCGTGTCGCGTCCGCGCGTGCTGATGCGCAAGGGCGAGAACGGCGGCATGGAAGAGCCGATCGAGGAAGTCATCATCGACGTCGATGACGAGTATTCCGGCGTCGTCGTGCAGAAGCTGTCGGAGCGCAAGGCCGAACTGGTCGAGATGAAGCCGTCCGGCGGTGGCCGCACGCGCCTTGTCTTCCACGCGCCGACCCGTGGCCTCATCGGCTACAACGGCGAACTGCTGTCCGACACCCGCGGCACCGCGACGCTGAACCGTCTGTTCCACGGCTATGCGCCCTTCAAGGGCGACATCGCGGGCCGCCACACCGGCGTGCTGATTTCCAATGGTGACGGCGACGCGGTCGCCTATGCGCTGTGGAACCTTGAGGACCGCGGACCGATCATGGTCGAGCCGGGCACCAAGGTCTATCGCGGCATGATCGTCGGCGAGCACACCCGCGAAAACGACCTGGAAGTCAACGTGCTGAAGGGCAAGCAGCTGACCAACATCCGCGCCGCCGGCAAGGACGAGACCGTCCGCCTGACGCCGCCCAAGCTGCTCTCGCTGGAAGCCGCCCTCTCCTATATCGACGAGGACGAACTGGTCGAGGTCACGCCGAAGTCGATCCGCCTGCGCAAGGTCCATCTCGACCCGCACGAGCGCAAGCGCGCGACCCGCAAGAAGGAAGCCGACGCGGCCGCGTAACCCTGCCATGCGCGATGTGATGGCCCTGCGGCTTCCCACGTTCGAGATTGGCGGCTACGCTTTGTCCATGGCTATCGCGACACTCGATATCCGTCACCCCGAACCCGGTGACGGCCCGGACCTGGCAGACGTCTTCACGCAAAGCTGGGGTGAGGCCTATCGCGGCATCATTCCCGACATTGACCTGCGGCGGATTGCAGGCCGGCGCGGCGCCGCCTACTGGAACCGGGTTTTCGACAAGAACGCGCGCCAGCTGCTGGTCGCCTCTTTTGACGGAAATGCGGTCGGTTACGTCGGTTTTGGCAGAAATCGCAGCCATCGCATCCCCGCAGAGGGCGAAATTTACGAGTTATACGTGGATCCGGTGTATCAGGGCTCCGGTCTCGGGCGCATGTTGTTCGAGGCTGCCCGTGACCGCTTGGCCGTTCGCCATTTCAGCGGTCTCGTCGTCTGGGCCCTCCAGGCGAACGAGCGGGCCGACACCTTCTATCGGCACCTCGGCGGCCATGTCGCCGGGGAGGACCGCATCCGCATGCTGAGCCGGGACTATCGTCGCATAGCCTACCTCTGGCGCTGAATGCTTAAACCCCACCGCCGGGCGCACCCCCGCACCCGCCGCGGCATCAAGATTCCTGCAAGGAGCCACCTTCCATGCGCATCGACGCGATCGCCATTGGCGACAATCCGCCTGAGGACATCAACGTCATCATCGAGGTTCCCGTCGGCGGCGAGCCGGTCAAGTACGAGATGGACAAGGACGCCGGCACCATGTTCGTGGACCGCTTCCTCTACACGCCCATGCGCTATCCCGGGAACTACGGCTTCGTGCCGCACACCCTGTCGGATGACGGCGACCCCATCGACGTGCTGGTGCCAAACGAGCGCCCGATCATCCCCGGCGCGGTGATGAACTGCCGCCCCATCGGCGTGCTGATGATGGAAGACGAGAGCGGCGAGGACGAGAAGCTGATCGCCGTGCCGTCAGCCCGGCTGACGCGCCGCTACGAAGGCGTGCACTCCTACGACAACCTGCCGGAGATCACCCTCCACCAGATCGAGCACTTCTTCGGCCGCTACAAGGATCTGGAGCCCAACAAGTGGGTGAAGATAAGGGGCTGGGAAAATGCCGCGCGCGCCCGTTCGCTCATCATGGAAGCGATCGAGCGCGCCAAGAAGGCAGCCTGAAGCCGCTCAGCTGATGGACGGACGTTCCAGGCCGCGTGAATCCATCGCGGCAAAGACGGTGTTCATCAGCAGGCAGGCGATGGTCATCGGACCAACGCCGCCGGGCACCGGCGTGATGGCGCCAGCCACCTTTTCCGCCGACTCGTAGTCCACGTCACCGACGAGCTTCGTCTTGCCTTCGCCGCGCTCCGGCGCGGGCACGCGGTTGATGCCGACGTCGATGACGGTCGCGCCCTTCTTCAGCCACTCGCCCTTGACCATTTCCGGCCGGCCCACGGCTGCCACGACGATGTCGGCGCGGCTGCAATGGTCGGCGAGGTCACGGGTGCGCGAATGCGCCATGGTGACGGTGCAGTTCTCGTTCTGCATCAGCAGCGACACCGGCTTGCCGACGAGGATCGAGCGGCCGATGACCAGCACTTCCTTGCCGCTGAGGTCGCCGACGGCGTCCTTGGCGAGGATGACGCTGCCCTGCGGCGTGCACGGAACCAGCCCCGGCTGGCCGAGCACGATGCGCCCGGCATTTTCCGGGTGCAGGCCGTCGACATCCTTCTTCGGATCGATGGCCAGGACAACCTTGTCCTCGTTGATCTGCCGGGGGAGCGGCATCTGCACGAGGATGCCGTCCACGGACTCATCGGCATTGAGCTTTTCCACCAGCGCGATGACGTCGGCCTCCGACGTTTCCTCCGGCAGGCGATGCTCGAAGGAGTTCATGCCGCACTCCTTGGTCTGCTCGGCCTTGTTGCGCACGTAGACCTTGCTGGCCGGGTCCTCGCCCACCAGCACAACGGCGAGACCCGGCTTGAAGCCGTGGTTCTTCTCGATCTGCGCAACGGCCTGAGCCGTCGACTTGCGAAGCGCGGCCGCGCGGGCCTTCCCATCGATGACGCTTGCGCTCATGTCCTCAAGTCTCCCTGCAAGTTCGTTGTCTCAAGCTGTCCGCAATTCGGCCTTGGCGCGCTGAAGCAGCGCAGGTCCGTCGCCGGCAATCTCGACGCTCTTGATGCGGGCCGTGTGTCCCTTCACGACGCGCACGGTCGAACCCGCGACGCCGAGCCACCTGGCCAGCACCTTCTCCACTGCCGCGTTCGCCGCACCCTTGTCCGGTGCTGCGCGTACGCGCACGCCGAGCAGGCGCGTGCCGTCGGATTGCGCCAGCGGCCCTTCGACGGCGTCTTTAGCAGCCTTCGGCGTTACCCGCAGCCGCAGGCGCAGACCATCACTTGTGACGGAAAGGAAATCCAGTTCCGTGCCGGCAGTCATCCGCTGGGGCTTACACGCCCAGCATCAGGTTGCGGATGAAACTCTGCAGGAACATCAGGATCAGGATGAGGATGATCGGCGAGATGTCGATGCCGCCGAGATTGGGCATCACGTTGCGGATCGGCCGCAGCGCGGGCTCGGTCACCCGCCACAGGAAGTCGGCCACCGTGGCGACGAACTGGTTGCGCGTGTTGACCACGTTGAAGGCGATCAGCCAGCTCAGCACCGCCGAGGCGATCAGCAGCCAGATGTAAAGCTGGATCGCGATGATGATGACCTGCCCGACGGCCAGAAGAAATGCGCTCATGTCTCGTCCCGCGTGAGAATTCCAGTGGCTTGCGCGGCCCTCGTCCGTATCCGGGCCGACCCGTTGACTGTTAGCCGTGCACGCGTACGCGCGCAAGGGACCGACGCGCTGCTTGACAGCCCCCCGGACCACGACGTAAATGCGCACCTCTTGGTCAGGGGCCGTAGCTCAGTTGGGAGAGCGCGTCGTTCGCAATGACGAGGTCAGCGGTTCGATCCCGCTCGGCTCCACCATTTCCCCGCACATTTCAAATGTCAGCTTGAACGCAAAACGCCGGCGCGATTGCGCCGGCGCTGCGGATTCCGGTCGAGGCGTGGTCCGGTCTAGGCGACCAGCCGTGAGGCTTCGCGCACCTTCGCCGTCGTGCCCTCGATCTGCGCGGTGGCAGCCGAGATTGCCTGCACGTCGTCGCTGATCGTGTTCACGCCGGACGACGCCGTGTGCATGTTCTCGGAGATGTCCCGGGTCACCGCTGACTGCTCTGAAACCGCGGCTGTAATGCTCTCGGAGATCTCGCTGATCTGGCGAATGATGCCCTTGATCTTGTCGATCGCGCCGACAGCGCTGATGCTGGAATTCTGAACGGCGTTAATCTGCCCCCCGATCTCCTCCGTCGCCTTGGACGTCTGCGAGGCGAGGTTCTTCACCTCCGAGGCAACCACCGCGAAGCCCTTGCCGGCTTCGCCCGCACGGGCCGCCTCGATGGTGGCGTTCAGGGCAAGCAGGTTCGTCTGGTTGGCGATGTTGTCGATCAGCTCGATGACATTGCCGATGCTCTGGGCATTTTCCGACAGGCCGCTCATGATCCGGCCCGACTCTTCCGCCTCTGCCACCGCCTGGGTGGCGATGTCGAGCGCGTGGGCGACCTGGCGGGAAATTTCCTCGACCGATGCCACGAGTTCCTCCGCAGCCGCCGCGACAGTCTGCACGTTGGCCGATGCCTGCACCGAGGCCGACGCCGCGTTCCCGGCGCGCATGGCCGCATCCGAAACTGCTGATGCAACCTCGTTCAGGTCGGCATCGATTTCCTTCTGGATGCGCGCCCGGCGCAGCCGGTCGTTGACCTGCTCTGTGATGTCGCTGGCGAACTTCACCACCTTGAAGGGGCGGCCCTTGTCATCGAAGATCGGGTTGTAAGTGGCCTGTATCCAGATTTCCTCGCCGCCCTTTCCAAGACGCCGGTATTCGCCGCTCTGGAAGTTTCCCTCCGCCAGCATCTTCCAGAACTGCTTGTAGTCCGGCGAGGCGACGTAGTCGCTCTCGCAGAACATGCGGTGGTGCTGTCCACGGATTTCCTCAAGCTGGTAGCCCAGCCCGTCGAGGAAGTTCTGGTTGGCCCAGATGATGGTTCCGTCGAGTTCGAACTCGATGACGGCCTGCGCGCGGTCGATGGCCTTGAGCTGGCCGCTGGCTTCGGCTGCCTTGCGCTTTTCGGCGGTGATGTCGGACGCGATCTTCACGACCTTCACGGTGCGGCCGCTGCGGTCGAAGACCGGGTTGTAGGAAGCCTGGATCCAGATTTCCTTGCCATCCTTGCCGATGCGCATGAACTCGCCCGCCGCGAATTTGCCAGCCGAAAGGGTGTCCCAGAACACTTTGTAGTCGGCGCTGGTACGTTCCTCGGCTTCAACGAACATGCTGTGGTGCTTGCCGAGGACTTCGTCGCGCGAGTAGCCCATTGCCTTGAGGAAGTTTTCGTTGGCATCCAGGATCGTCCCGTCGGGCTTGAACTGAATGATCGCCTGCGAGCGGCCGAAGGCTTCAACGATGGCGGCGGCATCACCGCCGGTCTTCAGGGCGTATCCAAACATGTTCAACTCCATACTCATCGGGTCCGACGAAATGTGCGGCGCGATTTGTTATCCGGCTCATTTAGCGCAGCGGCATCTAACGCGGCGTTAAGTTCCGGCTTGAATGCTGTGGTTTCAACTTGAGGTGGAGTGATACGGCGCGGTTCTGGCTGCCGGATCACCTGAGGGTCACGCCACTTGGCGCGACGCCTCCTGCACTTTCGAGGCCGTTCCCTCGATCTGCGTCGCCGCGGACGAAATCGCCTGGATGTCGTTGGTGATCGTTTCGACACCGGCGGACGCCGTCTGCATGTTCTGCGAGATGTTGCTCGTGACGGCCGATTGCTCGGTCACGGCAGACGCGGCGAGCATCGCGTCGGAATCGTTACGTCTGAAAAGCCTGGCAAACACCGGCAGTCTCCGTGCCAACAGTTGAGATGCCTCGTATTTGAACCAAAACGTTTGCGTCTTCTTTTCCGGGATATCGCGGTTTTTTAGGTAAATTGAAAAAAACCGCCATCCGGTTGCAAAAATCGACATCGCCGCGCAGGCGAGCAGCGCATGCGCGCGCGCAAAAGCGCGCCGCGACACCCATTTCGGGGCGGCGGATCGCACGAATATTGATTTTGGTGGAGGTGAGGGAGAACCGGTACTCCAGGGGTACGCGGTTCCGGTTCTCCCTCGACAAGACGAGCCGGCTACGCAAGACCATCTGCCGGCTTGGCATGGTTAAGAGCAAGCGGCGGGCCAGCCGTGCCAACTCAATATCTGGTGTGTGAGACAGCCAAACACCACGAGATGGGCGATGCGGCGATTGTCAGATCGCAATGCGACTCGCAATCTGCAAATCAGGATTCGCAATTTGCGAAAACTGGCCCGGTTATTCCGCTGCTAGTGCCGCTTCCTGGTCGCGGCTTGAGAGCCACACATTGAGGAAGCGCTCCAGCCATGCGTCGATGGCCGGATCGTGTAGGAAACGGCCGCGAACGTGCTCGGCCTTGGGCTGCGCGCCGGGCAGCGCCAGCCGCGCCGCGCCCTTCGTGGTCCAGCGATGGACCATCAGCCGCGTCACTTCCGGGTGGAACTGGATGCCATAGGCCGTCCGCCCGACGCGGATCGCCTGATTTTCGAAATCGCCGTCGCTGCGGGCGAGAAGCTCTGCGCCCTTCGGCACCTCGAATCCCTCGCGGTGCCACTGGTAGACGTGGCTCGGCCAGCGATCCATCAGCGCGTGGCCCGCACCGGTCGGCTGGATCGGGTAATAGCCGATCTCCGCACGCGAATGGGGGTGCGCCTCGACCTTGCCGCCCAGTTGGCGAACCAGCATCTGTGCACCGAGGCACACACCGAGGAACGGCGCTTCCTGCTCCAGCGTCCGCCCGATCAGCGCATACTCGTCCTCAAGGTAGCGCTCGCAGTCGTTGGCGCTCTGCGGGCCGCCAAACACGACGACGCCGGCGTAGCCCGACAAATCCTCCGGCAACTCATGTCCCAGGCACGGCCGGCGGATATCGAGCGCGTAGCGCCGCTCGCGCAATTTCAGCCCGATTCGGCCGGGCGTCGACGTTGGCTGGTGCACGACGATGAGCACCTTGCCGGCTGTCTGGCCCTCACATGGCACTGAAACCACCATCGAGCTTGATTTCCGCTCCCGTCATGTATCCGGATTCATCGCTGGCGAGATAGACGGCCGCGTGGGCAACGTCCTCGACGGTGCACAATCGGCCAAGCGGGGCCTGCTTGGCAAGTTTCCCGCGCTGATCGTCGTCCAGTTCCTTGCGCTCGCCGCCGCGCGCGAAGACATCCTGCAGCAGCGGCGTGTCGATGAAATAGGGGTGAATGGAATTGCAGCGCACGTCGTTTCCGCCGCGCGCGGCGTGCAGCGCCGTCGCCTTCGTCAGCATCCACACGCCTGTCTTCGCCGCGTTGTAGGCGGCAAGGTTCGAGCCCGCGATGATGCCAGCGATCGAGGAAATGTTGACGATGGAGGCCGGCTGGCTGTCGCGCAGCATCGGCAGCGCCAGCTTCGTTCCAAGGTAGACCGAATCCAGATTGACCGACATGCCGCGCCGCCAGTCGTCCGGCTCGATCTCCTCAACCGAACCCGGCACCCAGATGCCGGCATTGTTGACCAGCACGCTCAACCCACCGAGCCGATCCTGCACGACCTTCAGCGTGTCGCGCCACGCGGCCTCGTCGGTCACGTCATGGGCGCAGGCGTGAACCTCACCACCCGGCCCAAGGCTGGCGGCAGCATCATCCGCCGCATCTGCATCGAGATCTGAAATCAGCACCCGCGCGCCTTGCGCGAGGAATTCCGCGGCGATGGCGCGACCGACCCCGCCCGCACCGCCCGTGATGAGCGCGCTCTTTCCGGAAAGCCTGCCGCTCATTCGCTTCCGTGGTCGCGTTCGACGCGCTTGCGAAGCCGGATGCGCTCGCGCGATGACACGTGCAGCAGTTCGGCGATCCGCCACAGCGCGTTGTCCTCGAACTCGTGGACTGTGCCGTCGGCGTAGACCATCTCCCACAGCATCTCGACGACGCGCCCGCGGCCCTCATCGTCAAGCTTGCGGTTCAGCACACTGGTGAAGGCATAGAGATCCACCGATTCGAGGCTGCGCTGGCGGGCGGCCTCGACCAGCTCTTCCGTGCGCTTCTCGTCGAGATCGAACTGCTCGGCGAGGACCTGGCGCATGGTGTCCTTTTCCCGGTCCTCGACGATGCCGTCGACCGCGATGACGTGGAACGCCAGCGCGGCAGCCGCCAGCTTCTCGTCATCCGGCGAGTAGCTCGCGGTTTCGTCTTCTTCCGCCCCTGACAACTCGTCGATGAAGCGGGCAATGGACTTGAAAAGCGGCATCAGGCGGTAACCCCCACGGCGCAGGCCGTGGCGGCCCGCTCAGAAATCCTCGAACTCCATCGCCTCGTAGACGCGGCCGGCATTCTTCGTTGCCAGCTCCTCGAACGTGTCGAGCTTCTCGTATGGCGACTGGTCTACATAATAGGCGCTCGCCAGATCGCCGCCAGAGTCGATGTGTTCACGAATCTTCTGGCGAAGGTAGACGAGATAATCGTGCGTGTAGAGCCTCACCTGCGCCATGTTGGTCGGGTGGCCATGGCCGGGGATCACGTAGAGCGCGCCGAGCGCCTCGAATTCGTTCTCCCAGGTCTCGATCCAGCCCTTGGTGTCGGTCTCCGGGAAGATCGGCGGCATGCGCTCGTGAAAGGCCATGTCGCCGGCGATCACCAGCTTCTCCTCCGGCAGCCAGACCTGGATGTCGCCGGGGCTGTGGGCGGGGCCGAGATGCAGCACTTCGATGGTGAAGCGCCCGATTTTCAGGTCCTTGCGGTCGGAGAAGGTTTCCGTCGGCAGCGCGATGGTCGTGCCCTCGGCGCGCTCTTTGCTGCTGGCCTTCATGCTGGCGAGGCTCTGCGCACCGTATTCCTCGAATTCGTGCGCGGCGTCCTCGTGCGCAAGGATCGGCACGCCCTGCTCCGCCCAGTAGCTGTTGCCGAGCATGGCGTGGCCCTGCCCGTTCTCGTCGATGACGAGCACCACCTCCTGGTCGGTGATGAGCTTGATTTCGTCGTGTAGCGCCTTGGCCAGCAGGTAGGCCGCCCCGCCATTGACGACGACCACGCCCTCACCGGTGATGATGAAGGTCAGGTTGTTGTTGTGCCCGGCATTCTCGTAGGTGCCCGGCCCGGTCTGGCCGATGGCGGTCCACACGTCCGGCACCACCTCAACCGGATGCGAATAGAGTAGCGAATCCGGGTACTGGTCTGCGATCTGCTGGTTGGCGAGGGCGGGTTCCGGCACGCTTGCAAGCGCCGCCGCCCCGAAAAGCGCACCAAGAGCCAGCGCGCGCACCTTGCGCAAGTTGTCGCGTGTCATCGCATCCTCCCGAAATATTCTGTTGTGCGAATACGATGCCTGCCCGCCACCGCACTGGCAAGTCGGGAAAGCGACGGATGGGGGTGCAATGGAGAAAGAAGCTGGTGCCGCCAGGGTGACTCGAACACCCGACCTACGCATTACGAATGCGCCGCTCTACCAACTGAGCTATGGCGGCTCACCGAGCCAGTCCGACCGTGTGAGACGGCCGGATCGCGCTCACCCGAGCCATACCGGGCGAACGTTGTGGGGCAAATACCCTCGCCGTGATCCGAATGCAAGGCGCAAGTGGCGCAAACTCAGCGGGAGTTGAACATCCCGAACCACTTGCGCTCGCTGTCCTCGTCGTCGTCCTGCGGTCCCGGATCATCCGGCGCGCGCGCAAAGACCGGTTCCGGGTCAGGCTCCGCGCTTGCCGTCGTGGCCTTGGCAGGCTCCGGCTTCGGCGCTTCGGCGTCCGAAGCTTTTGCCGGAGGCTTCGACGCGGCAGCCGCAGACTTCTTCTTAGTCTCGGGCTTCTCGGTGGACGGCGCAGCGTCACCGGCCAGTGCAACCTCGCTCTTGGGGGCCGCGTCATTGGTTGACGCTTCAGCGACAATCACCGGCGGCGTATCCGGCTTGCCGGCCTTCGGAGCCTCGTCAGCCTTTGGCGCATCATCGCCCTTCGGCGGTGTCGAATCGTTGGCGGGCTTGGCCGCGGCAACCGGTGCCGGCTTCGGGGCCGGGCTGGACACCTCACGCGCCTCGCCCGTGACGTCGATGAGCAGCGGTGCTTCCTCGCCATCGGGCGCGAAGGGCCGGGCTTCCAGCACGGAAGCGCTCGGCGGCGCAACGTCCTCGTCCGGCACGCGCCATTCGTAGGCGTCGAGGTCCCCGGTGATCGGCGAAACCGGCGCCCACGAATCGCTGACATGCCCGTCCGCGACCCATGCCGGGTCGCGCGGGGCGCGCAGCGCACGGGCGAACCACTCGCGCACCTTGCCCTTGTCGCCATGTTCGCCTTCCTCGATTTCCGCCATCAGCAGGCAGACGCGGCGGCTCGGACGCTGTGAGATCAGCGGCTCCAGCGCCTCGCGCGCGGCGTTCCAGTCGAGTGCCTCGATTGCCGCGTTGGCGACCGCGATGCGCGCTTCCTCGTTGCCCTGCGCCTTGCTGGCAAGCGACTTCACGCGCTTCAGCCTGTCGCGCACCGAATCGCCGCTGCGCACATGGGCGTAGACCTCGGCAATGTCGGGGTGCGGGTTCGCCTTCCAGGCCTTCTCCAGCACGCTGGTGGCCGCGCCCATCTTCCCTTCTGAGGCATTGATGCGGCCCGCGATGACGGCTGCGGGCACGAGGCCCGGCGCGAGCTTCACGGCTTCGCTGGCCGCAACCTCGGCATTGGCCGGCTCGTGTTCTTCCAGCGTCTGCGCCTTGGCGGTGAGCAGCACGGCCTTCTTGCGCCGCATGGTCGCCTTGTCGACGACGCCGTGTTCGTAGTTGCGCTGCAGCCGCTCGATGGCCGCGTCCCAGTCCTCTTCCGCGACGCGGGCGCGCAGAGCGGCATCCGCCGCCCATTCAAGGCCCGGCGCGCGCTTGACTGCTTCATCCGCGTGGCGCGCGGCAAACTCCATGTCGCCCTGCCGTTCGGCTTCCACGTAGAGGCCGTGCAGGCCGAGCAGCGCGGTTTCCTTGTTGTCGAGCATCTCGCGGAATGCGGAGCGCGCCCGCTCGGGATCGTTGTTGAGTTGGGCGGACTGGGCCGTGAGCAGGTTCACCAGCGGTTCGCCTTCCAGCAGGTTGCGGGCCTGCCTCGCCTGCGAGGCCGCCAGCGCCGGGTCGCCCGCACCGACCGCGATGATGCCGCGCGACAAGGCCTCGTAACCGCGCATCTGCCGGCGATGGCGGAACCACGAGCCGACTGCCTGCGGGCCGTCGATGATCCAGCGGTAGATGGTCCAGAGCAGGATCAGCAGGCCGGTAACGAAGATCAGCCCCAGCGCCATGGCCATGAGGCTGGTGCGGATCTGCTGGCCCTGCCACGTCATCACCACATCGCCGGGATGGTCTGCGAGCCACGCCAGCCCCACACCCAGGACCAGAACGCCGACCAGATAGAAAAGAACGCGAATCATCTTTACCGCCTAACGCTGACCGGGCCGGTCACGATGCCTGCCCGAGGCCGGACAGAACGCCCCGGCCGATTTCGTCGAGTTTGCGCTCCACGCCGACCTTGCGCTCCAGCGACTGCGCCCATTGTGCGCCCGCCTGCTGCGCCGGGGGCGGCAGCTTCTGCCATTCGGCAAGGGCCTCTGTGAGTGCGCCGTCATCAAGCTGCGTCTCGATGCGCGCGACAACCGCTTCCGGCTCGTCGCCAGCCAGTGCGCCGATGGGCCGCACGGTGACGATGGAGGTCGCGTTGTCGAAGAGCTTGGCGAAGAAGCCTGCATTCGGATTGTTGTCGGCAGCCGAAAGCACGTCGCGGATGATCGCGTCGAACCCTTGCGCCAGTTCACGCCGCGTGGCGACGCCTTCGGCAGCCGCAGCGGTGAGCGCATCGCCTTCGCCAGCCTCCGGCAGGAGCGCCGTCAGTGCTTCAAGCTCCGCCGTGAACGACCCGCCGCGATTGACCGCCGCACGCAGGTCCGACAGCGCCAGCGCAACGGCTGCCTGCTGGGCGGCATCCTGTGCGCCGCCTGCCGCAGCAACCTGCTCGGACAATTGTGCCATCTGCTGCTGGATCGCAGCGGTGGCGTCGCGCGCCTGAGCAAGGCCGGTTTCCGTCTCGCCGATACGCGCGCCGAGCGCATCAAGCCGCTGGTTGACCTCGCCAAGTGCGGCATCACTGCCGGGCGCGGCCTTGAGGGCTTCGACATCGGCTTTCAGCGCGGCGATGGCCGTTTCGATCCCGGCAATTGCCTCGACCGACCCGCCTTCCACGCCGCTGGCTGCCATGGCATCGAGCCGCGTCCTGAGTTCCTCGTTGGCCTGCCCAAGGTCGGAAATCTGCTCGCTCAGCGCCTCCTGGCGGCTCGCGGCTGCGTTCTGGTATCCATCGAGCGCCTCGCGCAGGGCAGCGATCTCGTCAGGGTTGGCGCCACCGGCTGCCTCTGCGTCCGCAAGCTTTTGTTCCAGTTGTGCGCGCTGTTCAGCCGCTGCGCTCTGCTGGGTCTCGATGGCTTCGAGCCGCGCGGCCAGGTCGCCGGAGACATCACCCGCATCGCCGTTCATGCTCGACAGCCCGTAATAGGCACCGACCGCGATGACGCCGCCCAGAAGTCCGGCCAGCGCGTAACCGCCGATCCCGCCACCCGAATTGTCGGACGTGGTCGCGGGCTTGCGCGGCGGCACCGATGAAGATGACGCGGACGACTGGGCGCGCGAACCCGCATCAGAGGCCGCCGAGCGTTTCGGTATCGAATCCTTCGTCGAGGCAGGTGAAGTAGAGGTGGCGGACGAGGAAGGCTTGGCCGCCGTGCTGCCGGGCTTCGGCGCGTCGCTTTTCGGGGCGCTCGAGGCTGAGGATGATTTCGCCTGGGCGGCTGAGGCTGCCGCGGCCGCCGCTGCGGGCTTGGCATCATCCTTCTTCGCGATGCTGTCAGCCGGTTTCGGCGCGTCCTTGGCCGCGTCCTGCGGCTTGGCGGGCGTTGGCTCGGCCTTGGCGGCAGCAGCGGGCGTGTCCGTCGGCTTCTTCGCAGACGTGTCGTCGGGTTTGGGCTTGTCCTCGACCTTTTCGGCTTTCAGGTCGATGGTCCGTGGCTTCACGGGGTTGGAGCCGCGCCGGCGACCAGTCTTGCGTTCCGCCATGTTCGTCCTCTCATCGGCGCTGGGGACGCGCCGTCAATTTTATCTGTCGCCCACTTCACCAATATCCAGAGCGCGAAGCAGTTCCATCATCGCGTCTTCATCGGGCGTTTTGGCGACGAGAATGCGTTCGCGTTCCTGCGTTTCTGGCATCATAGCGGCCACGGCGGGCGAAAGACAAAGGAAACGGACCCTTTCGCCCAGCGAGAGGCCCTCAGCCTTGATGAGATCGAAGAACGCGGCGGCTGAACGCGGTGAGTGAAACAGCGCTGCGTCGAGTCTGTCATTGGCGATGTCGGCGCGCGCCTCGTCCGGCAGGGTGGGGACCGGTTCCGCCGCGTAGGCGACGACGCGCTCGGCCTGAAAACCGCGTGCGAAAAGCGCACCGGTGAGGTCACCGGCGGTGTCGCGTGCACCGATATGGACGATCAGCCCGCCTGCGGGGTTCACGTCACCGGCGATGTGGTCCGCCAGCACCTCGACCCCGCCGGGGGCGGCTGGCGCGCGCACATCCACGAACCCGGTCGCGCGCGCCTTGTCCGCCGTCTGGTCGCCGACCGCGTAGATCGTCACGCCATCCAGCGTCGCGCGATGTGCGACAAGCGCCGGGACTACGCTGGCGCTGGTGATGGCAATGGCCTGCAGGGAGCGCGCCGGCAGGGAAAACGGCTGGAGAACGATGTCGAGCGCCGGCGCGAGGATCGGCTCATGGCCCAGTGCTTCCAGCCGCGAAACGGTGCGGGCCGCCGCGTCTGCGGGGCGTGTGACGAGGACGCGCAGCGCGCGCTCAGCCATGGGCCCGCACGGCGGCCATGAAGTCTTCGCCGGCCTCTTGGAGAACCTTTTCGCCCGCCACCGTGCCGATGGCCTCAGCGTCTTCGGCCTTGCCCGCCAGTTCGGTTTCAACCACCGCACTGCCGTCATGCTGGAGAACGAGGCCACGGAACGAGATCTTGCCGCGCGCGAAACGGGCGAGACCGGCAATCGGCGTGCGACAGGAGCCGTCCAGCATCCGCAGGAAGGCGCGCTCGGTGAGCAGTTCGGCGCGGGCGGCTTCATCGTCGATGCCCGCCATCAGGCCTGCAGTGCGCTCATCGCCGATCCGGCTTTCCACGCAGACGCAGCCCTGCCCGAGCGCCGGCAGGAACTCGTCCTCGCTCAGCAGTTCGGTGACCTGGTCGGCAATTCCGAGCCGCTTCATGCCGGCAAAGGCGAGCATCGTCGCGTCGACGTCGCCGTTGGCGAGCTTGTCGAGGCGGGTGCCGACATTGCCGCGAAAGTTGATGACCTTGATGTCCGGGCGGCGGCGCTGGATCTGCGCCTGCCTGCGCAACGAAGCGGATCCGACGACCGCCCCGCGCGGCAGGTCCACGAGCCGCTCGGCAACCGGCGAGAGATAGGCGTCGCGCACGTCCTCGCGCTCGAGGAATGCCGACAGTTCCAGCCCGTCGGGCAACTCCGTCGGCATGTCCTTGGCTGAATGCACCGCGATATCCACCGCGCCGCAGATCAGCGCCTCCTCGATCTCCTTCGTGAACAGCCCCTTGCCGCCGGCTTCCGACAGCGGCCTGTCGGTGATGCGGTCGCCGGTGGTGCGGATGATCTCGATGTGTATGTCGTCGCGGCCCACGCCGTGGACGCGGCAGACCAGGTCGCGCACGTGCTCGGCCTGCCAGAGGGCAAGCGCGCTGCCGCGCGTTCCGATGCGAAGGAAGGGTGTGTTCGGCACGAAGCTGGGGTGTCCTGTCAGGTTGGCAGGGAAGGTCGCGGCGGACTATAGAGGAGCGATCCCGGCGAGGGGAACCACCCCCGGGCGCGACATCCGCGCGCCCCTCCTCGACACGCCACAAGGCCACAAGAAAGCCCGCGCGCATCCCATGCAGGTCATCGGCATCGAAACCAGTTGCGACGAAACGGCGGCCGCCGTCGTGCGCCGGAATGCCGACGGCACCGGCGAGATCGTCTCCAACGTGGTGCTGTCGCAGATCGAGGAGCATTCCGCCTTCGGTGGCGTGGTGCCGGAAATCGCCGCGCGCGCCCATGTCGAATCGCTCGACCGCATCATTGCTGCAGCACTCGATGATGCCAGCGTGACGCTGGCCGATATTGATTGGATCGCCGCAACCGCCGGACCGGGGCTGATCGGCGGGCTGCTCGTCGGCCTGACGACGGCCAAGGCGCTGTCCTGGGCAAGCGGCAAGCCATTGCTCGCGGTCAACCACCTGGAGGGCCACGCGCTCACCGCGCGGCTGACGGACGCCATCGCCTTCCCCTACCTGCTGCTGCTTGTCTCCGGCGGACACACCCAGCTTGTCGCGGTGCATGGCGTCGGCGACTACCGCCGCCTTGGCACGACGATTGACGACGCCGCGGGGGAAGCCTTCGACAAGACCGCCAAGCTGCTCGGCCTTGGCTATCCCGGCGGATCGAAGGTCGAAACGCACGCGCAGGCTGGCGACGAGAAACGCTTCGCCCTGCCGCGCCCGCTGAAGGGCCGCGCCGGGGCGGACTTTTCATTTGCCGGGTTGAAAACCGCCGTTCGGCTCGCCGCGCAGGATGCCAGCCCCTTGAGCGATCAGGACGTGAACGACCTCGCCGCAAGCTTCCAGCGCGCGGCCATCGACTGCATCGCCGACCGCACGAAGAACGCCCTGAAGATGAGCGCCGGCACGCGCTTCACCGCGCTGGTCGCTGCAGGCGGCGTTGCCGCGAACAAAGCCATCGGCGAAACGCTTGCGAAAATTGCAGCCGACAACGGCTTGCCGCTGGTGATGCCGCCGCTGGCGCTATGCGGTGACAATGCCGCGATGATCGCATGGGCCGGCGCCGAACGCCTGGCGCTCGACCCCGCGCCCCGGGACATGACCGAGCCGGCCCGCGCCCGCTGGCCGCTCGATAGCCTGACAAAGCCGGGAGCCGCCGCATGAATCGCATCGGGGTCATTGGCGCGGGCGCATGGGGCACCGCACTGGCTGCAACGGCGCGCCGCGCGGGTGCCGACGTGCTGATTTGGGGCCGCGACGGCGAAACGGTCGCGACAATCAACCGTGACCACGAGAACAGGCAGCGCCTCCCCGGCGTCGCACTCGACCCGGCCATTCGCGCAACCGGCGACCCGGCGGACTTTTCAGATTGCGAGGCGCTGCTGCTGGCCTGCCCGGCGCAGGCGGTGCGCACCGTTCTTGCGGAATTTGCGGCCCACATCGCGCCCGGCACGCCCGTCGTCATCTGCGCGAAAGGCATCGAGCGCGACACCGGGCTGTCCATGGCCGAGGTCGTCTCGAATGTTTCGCCCGAGGTGACCGTCGCGGTCCTCTCCGGCCCGAGCTTTGCGGGCGATGTTGCCTCCGGCAAACCCACCGCCGTGACGCTCGCCTGCGCCGACGAGGCGAAGGGACACGCACTTCTTGAAGCCATCGGCACCCGCACCTTCCGCCCCTACTATTCCAGCGACGTGACGGGCACGCAGATCGGCGGATCGGCGAAGAACGTGCTGGCAATTGCCAGCGGCATCGTCGACGGGCGCGATCTCGGCGCGAGCGCGTCCGCAGCCCTCATCACGCGCGGCTTTGCCGAACTCGCCCGCCTCGGCATGGCGCTTGGCGCGCGACCCGACACGCTGGCCGGTCTCTCTGGCCTCGGCGACCTCGTGCTGACTTGCGGCAGCCGCCAGTCCCGCAACATGGCCTTCGGCCACAGGCTCGGCACGGGATCGAGCGTTGACGACGCGTTGGCGGCCTCGCGCGCCGTGGCGGAAGGCGTCTGGACCGCCCCGGCGCTGGTCCAGCTTGCACGGGACAAGGGCATCGAGATGCCCATCGCCTTCGCAGTTGACGCCGTCCTCGCACGGCGTATGTCTGTCGACGAAGCAATCGAGAGCCTGCTCGCACGCCCCTTCCGGGCCGAGACGGGTTGATCTCAAGAAGATTGCGCTCAACGAGGAAACGACCATGCTTTTCGCCGCCATTTGCAGGGACAAGCCGGACTCGCTGGAGATCCGCATGAACGCGCGCCCGGCGCATCTGGAGCACCTCAAGACGCACGCCGATTCCGTGCGGCTCGCAGGCCCGCTGCTGGCCGATGACGGCGAGACTCCGTGCGGCAGCCTGCTTGTCATCGAGGCCGAAGACGTGATCGAAGCCCGCAAGATCCTCGACGCCGACCCCTATGCCGACGCCGGTCTGTTCGAGACCATCGAGCTCAGCCCGTGGAAGTGGGTCGTCGGCAACCCCGACGCCTGATTTCATTCCCTAGCCGAAACGAGAAGGTCCAACGTGCCGATGCAATACTGGTTGTTCAAGTCCGAGCCGTTCAAGTGGTCGTGGGACGACCAGAAAGCCCGTGGCGACAAGGGCGAGGAATGGGACGGAATCCGCAACTACCAGGCACGCAACTTCATGCGCGAGATGAAGATCGGCGATCGCGGCTTCTTCTACCATTCCAACGAGGGGCTGGAGATCGTCGGCATTGTCGAGGTCTGCAAGGAGATCCACCCCGATTCCACCGCCGACGACCCGCGCTGGGAATGCGTGGACATCAAGGCTGTCCGCGACATGCCCAAGCCGGTCACGCTGAAGCAGGTGAAGGCGACGCCGGAACTTTCCGACATGTCGCTGGTCACCTCGATGCGGCTGTCGGTCCAGCCGGTGAAGCCGGAGGAGTGGAAGATCGTCTGCCGCATGGGCGGGCTGGATGACGCCTGAGCCGGAAGGCAAGGATCAAACGAGAGGCCGCGACTGGCGGCGGCGCTTCATTGCAGAAAACACCGCCATCAATTCCCCGCCCCATGTGCCGGAACTGACCCTGCATCTGGCAAGCGAAGCCTTCGACCTCTGGCACAAGACCGAGGAAGAGCTTGAGGAGATCGGCCTGCCGCCGCCATTCTGGGCCTTCGCGTGGGCCGGTGGGCAGGCGCTTGCGCGGTACATTCTCGACAATCCGCACATCGTTTCCGGCAAGCATGTCGCCGATATCGGGTCCGGTTCCGGGCTGGTGGCCATCGCCTCGATGAAGGCCGGGGCCGCTGGCGCCACTGCCATCGATGTCGATGCCTTCGCGCTGGAGGCCGCCGACGTGAACGCCGCCCTGAACGGAGTCAGTATCGTCGTACGGCGCGGCAACGAGGGTGACTCCTTTCCCGACTTGCCACCGGAAACCGGTGTACTGCTGCTCGGCGATGTCTTCTACGACCGGCGACTCGCCCCCGCCATGGTGGCGCTGGCCAGATCATCGCTTGAGAAAGGCCGCGCGGTCTTTGTCGGCGATCCGGGGCGCGCCTACGTGCCCGACGCCGCCATGCTGGAGGAACTTGCCCTCTACGAGGTGCAGGTGCCGACCGCGCTGGAGGACCAGGAGGTGCGCAAGTGCCGGGTCTTCCGCTTTGTCGGCTGACCCTTGTTCCCGCTCACGCGAACGCGACGTGCAGCCGGCATGATTCCGCGCTAGCGTGAGCCGAGGCGAACGTGGGGGAGCGATCATGACCTTTGCCGGCATCAACTATCTCAGCGTTTTCCTGGCCGCCGTGGCGGGGTTCATCACCGGTGCTGCGTGGTACACGGTCCTCGGCCGCCAGTGGATGGCAGCCCTCAGCAAGAGCAAGGACGAGATGAAACCCTCGCCCCTGCCGTTCGTCCTGTCATTCGTGGGTGAATTGCTCATGGCCTTCGTGCTGGCCGGCATGATCGGCCACCTCGGCGAAGTGACCCTGCGCAACGGCATCATCTCCGGTGCATTCGTCTGGGCGGGCTTCATCCTGACCACGGTCGTCATCAACAACGCCTACCAGGGTTCGCGCTGGGCACTGCCGGTGATCGACGCCGGCCACTGGCTGGCGGTGCTGCTCGTCATGGGCGCGGTGATCGGCTTCATGGGGGTCTAGGTTTCGCCCCGCACTGCCTGCGCGGTCAGATACTTACCGCCAAAGTTTAACGCCCCACCCGTTGCCGCAGGCGCGAAGTCTTGCGATGAATGCACCCAAGGGAAGGGATGCGGCGCGAAACGATGACGCTTTTTCCGCGCGCGCCAACCATCATGACTGGCAGGGGCTCGAGACCTTCGGCACGGCTTGCCGGATTTTCCTGCAAATCAACAATGCCGCCGCAAAGGCGCGTCGAGAGGGAGCGACATGGACGACAACGTTTACCCGGTTTCGGATGAGTGGGCGCAGCGCGCCTTTGCCGACAGCGCCAAGTACGAGGAGATGTACAAGGCCTCCGTCGAGGACCCGGAGGGGTTCTGGCGCGAGCACGGCAAGCGTCTCGACTGGATGAAGCCCTACACCAAGGTCAAGAACACGACCTACGCGTACCCTGACGTCTCCATCAAGTGGTTCGAGGACGGCACGCTCAACCTGTGCACCAACTGCGTCGACCGCCATCTCGAAAAGCGCGGCGATCAGGTTGCGATCATCTGGGAGGGCGACGACCCGGCAGACGATGCCAGGATCACCTTCAACGAGCTGCACGAGAAGGTCTGCAAGCTCGCCAACGTGTTCAAGTCGGCCGGCGTCACCAAGGGCGACCGCGTCACCATCTACCTGCCGATGATCCCGGAAGCGGCCTACGCGATGCTGGCCTGCGCGCGCATCGGCGCGGTGCATTCCATCGTCTTCGGCGGTTTCTCGCCGGATGCGCTCGCCGGCCGCGTGGTCGACTGCGAGTCCCGCTTCATCATCACCGCCGACGAAGGCATTCGCGGCGGCCGCAAGATCCCGCTGAAGGCCAACACCGATGCAGCCATTGCCCTTGCCGAGAAGCAGGGCGGCGGCGTCGACAAGGTCATCGTCGTCAACCGCACCGGCGGCGACGTGAAGTGGAACGACATCCGCGACGTGTCCTACGAAGACGAGATGGAAAAGGCCTCCGCGGAGTGCCGCGCCGAAGAGATGAATGCCGAAGACCCGCTCTTCATCCTCTACACGTCCGGCTCGACAGGCAAACCCAAGGGCGTGCTGCACACCACCGGCGGCTACGGCGTCTGGGCCTCGATGACCCACCAGTACGTCTTCGACTACCACGACGGCGACATCTACTGGTGCACGGCGGATGTGGGCTGGGTCACCGGCCACAGCTACATCGTCTACGGCCCGCTGGCTAACGGTGCGACGACGCTGATGTTCGAGGGCGTGCCGAACTACCCGACCGTCTCGCGGTTCTGGGAAGTCTGCGACAAGCACGATGTCAACATCTTCTACACGGCACCCACCGCCATCCGCGCACTGATGCAGGCGGGCGAAGAGCCGGTGAAGAAGACTTCACGCAAGTCCCTGCGCCTGCTCGGTTCGGTCGGCGAGCCGATCAACCCGGAAGCCTGGGAGTGGTACTACAAGGTCGTCGGCGACAGCCGCTGCCCCATCGTCGACACGTGGTGGCAGACCGAAACCGGCGGCATCATGATCACCCCGCTGCCCGGCGCGACACCGCTCAAGCCCGGTTCCGCCACGCGCCCCTTCTTCGGCGTGCAGCCGCAGCTTGTCGACAATGACGGCAAGCCGCTGGAAGGCGCGACCGACGGCAACCTGTGCATCATCGATTCCTGGCCCGGCCAGATGCGCACGGTTTACGGCGACCACGAGCGCTTCGTGCAGACCTACTTCTCCACCTACAAGGGCAAGTACTTCACCGGTGACGGCTGCCGCCGCGATGCGGACGGCTACTACTGGATCACCGGTCGCGTCGATGACGTCATCAACGTCTCCGGCCACCGCATGGGCACCGCGGAAGTGGAATCCGCCCTCGTTGCGCATGAATCGGTGTCGGAAGCCGCTGTCGTCGGCTACCCGCACGACATCAAGGGCCAGGGCATCTACTGCTACGTGACCCTGATGTCCGGCATCGAGCCGAGCGACGACCTCAGGAAGGAGCTGGTCGGCTGGGTGCGCAAGGAGATCGGCCCCATCGCCTCACCCGACAAGATCCAGTTTTCGCCGGGCCTGCCCAAGACGCGCTCGGGCAAGATCATGCGCCGCATCCTGCGCAAGATCGCCGAGGACGATTTCGGCGCGCTGGGCGACACCTCGACGCTGGCCGACCCCGGCGTCGTCGACGATCTCATCGACAACCGCCAGAACAAGAAGGGCTGAGCGACCCGCGCGCCTGCCTTCACATCTGGAACGATCATGCCCTCGCCGGTCTCATCCGGCGGGGGTTTTTTGTTGAACGGCAGATGAACTGCGCTTTCCGTTTCCGTTCGGTCAGGCTGGATCAATCTCGCCCCATCGAATTTCTTTGATGGAGACAACGATGAAGCCCGCACAACTGATCGCAGCCGCCGCCCTGACCCTGGCTGTTGCAACCCCGGCGCTGGCCGGCAACAAGCTCGTCACCCCGCAGGACGGCGCGTTCAAGGTCGAGAAGGCCCAGCTCGCGATCAAGTCGCCGAACGTGAATGCCTGCCCGGCCAATGCCAAGGTTGCCGGCTGGATCTTCACCAACAAGCCCGGCCCGGTCACCTACATGATGGTGCGCAAGGGCGGCCAGGTCGGCGCGCCGAAGACCATCACCGCCAAGAAGGGCCCCGCCGGCTACGTCGCGTCCTTCTCCCAGACCATCCAGATCCATCAGGCGATCGATGCCGAATACCGCATCCTCGTCTCCCATTCCGGCGGCGTTGTCTCCAACTGGGCCCCGCTCAAGGCAAGCTGCAAGATTCCGCTCGGCGGCTGATGCGGCCTCGCGCCCCACACCTCTACCTCCCTCTCCTTGTGGTGAACTGGCCCTGCCCTCTTGGCGGGGCCTTTTTTGTGGACGGGATGCAACAATCGGCAAAAATCAAACGGCTGAACGCCTCGATGCCGATCACTTGTGCAATCCGGAGCGTCGTCTCTCTTGCCGCTGCGAAAACAAATCAGCGATAGTTTTGGGAGGGGCTCCCTTCCCAACGCGATCTTAACGACCTGCCGTTACGGTGGGCGGCTCGACATGAACTGCGCTGAGGCAATATTGGCGATGACCCGTATCTCTCGTTTCCTGATCCTGTTCGGTGCCCTGTTTATCGGTGCCACCCTCGTGACCCCGCAGCCGGCCAAGGCCGCCAGCGAGGTGAAGATTTCCACTAAGTACACGCCCGGTACCATCGTGGTGCGCACCGGCAAGCGCCGCCTGTACTACGTGACCGGCCGTGGCCGCGCGATCGCCTACCGCGTCGGCGTCGGCCGTGCGGGCCGCCAGTGGGCCGGCTCGACCCGCGTCGCCCGCAAGGTGACCAACCCGTCCTGGATCAATCCTTACGACAAGAAGCGCAAGGTGATCCCGCCCGGACCACGCAACCCGCTCGGCCCCCGCGCGCTGGCACTGGCCCACGGCCAGTACGCCATACACGGCACCAACAATCCCGGTTCCATCGGGGGCGCCGTCTCGCTCGGCTGTATCCGCATGTACAACAAGGACGTGCTGGACCTGTATCGCCGTGCCCGCATCGGCACGAAGGTTGTCGTGACGCGCTAGTCGCTCACAAACATCTGGTCGAAGACATCATCGGCGCCGGGACCTGCTCCCGGCGCCGTTTTCTTTTCAGCGAAATTTTTTCAGAAAAATCTTCCGAGTTGATTTCACGCCCCGTACACGCCGCCGGATGAGGCGCTGAAACACATGCAAGTCTCTGATTGGACTTCGCTTTCAGCTTTTCGCCCCAATCTCGACATGAATTCGACATGAACGGACGGCTCAGGGCCGGTTCAGCGCGCCGGGCACATTTTCCGTCTCACGGTCGCGACAGCGCGGCTGTTTTTGCAACGGAGAAACAAGATGAAGACCTCGACTTTCAGTGCCGCGATTGCCGTCGTTGTTGCGACGGGATTTCTGGCGAGCCCGGCCCAGGCCGAGACCAAGCTGCGCGGCGTTGGCATCGTGTCCAACCAGAATGCTCTCGGCGCGCTCCCCCGCCTCGTCGCCGTGCGTTCCGGCAACAAGATCGTCCTCAAGGATCAGCAGGTGCGTATCCCGGTCCGCATCGGCGGCACGGTGAAGAATGCGTCCAGGCATTTCGTCATTTCGTTCGCTGACGTGCGTTCCGGCGGTGGCCAGCGCTTCAACGTGAAGCCGCGCAGTGGCGACATGCGTTCGGTCAATGCGTCCATCGTCCTGCCGTTTCGCAAGAAGCACTACGGCACGATGGGTTCGAATGCCCTGAAGGCCTGCAACGGCTACGCCGGCACCACGCAGACGGTAATCGGCTTCAGCTTCCCTCTCGTCCTGGAAGTGGGTGCCTACAACAGCCGCTATAAGCCGGAAGTCGGCAGCCCGTACACCTCATGGCCCGGTGCCTCGGTGAAGTCCGCCAAGGTCGTGATGCAGGGTGAAGTCGTCTGCCCGGCCGCAGCCCGCCCGGTTCGCGTGTCGTCGGTGAACCTGAACATCAAGCGTGCCAACGCCGCCTGTCCGATGAAGGTCGTGCTCGCCGCGTCCATCCGCACCGACAAGGCCGGCAAGACCCGCCTTGTCCTGCGCCGCAACGATGGCGCCACCGATACGGTCGACGTCATCGCCCGCAAGGTCGGCAGTCATTTCATCGCCCACTTCAAGCGTGGTTACACGTTCAAGGGTGCCGTGGCCCGCAAGTACCGCTTCGAGACCAAGAAGGGCACGCCCTTCACCGACTGGGTCGACATGAAGTTCGATTGTCGCCGCCCCGGCGGGCTGGCGAGCTAAGGCCGACCTCCATACGATGGAGCGAAAGGGCGCCCGCTACGGCGCCCTTTCTGCTTTCTGGAGCCTTTGGAAACTCAGTGACCCGCGACGCCGGCCCCCGGCCGGCGTGGATCCGACGCGCCGGCCAGAAGGCCATCATCGAGAACCATGATCGACTGCACCGATCCGGATGCGCGCCAGGTCTTCACGCTGTGTCCCATTTCTTCCAGCAGCCGAGCCGTATCGGCGCTGAAGCCCCGCTCCAGCCACAGCGTTTCCGGGTACCACTGGTGGTGCATGCGCGGCGCGGCGACTGCTTCCGCCGGGTTCATGTCGAAATCCACCATGTCGGAAATCCCCTGCGCGGTCATGGAGATGATGCGGCTGCCGCCGGGCGTGCCGGTGACGAGTCGCAACGTCCCGTCCCGGAAAACGAATGTCGGGCTCATCGAGGACAGCGGCCGCTTGTTTGCAGCCGGTGCGTTCGCCTCCCCGCCGATCAGACCGTAGGCGTTGGGTACGCCGGGGGCTGCGGCGAAATCGTCCAGTTCGTTGTTGAGGAAGACGCCGGTCCCTTCCGCCACCAGCCCGAGGCCATAGGAGAAGTTCAGCGTGTAGGTGTTGGAGACCGCGTTACCGTCCTTGTCGACGACCGAAAAATGCGTCGTCTGCGGGCTTTCTTCGCCGGGCAGGTCGCCAGCCGAGATATCAGCCGACGCGCTGGCTTTTTCGAGGTCGATCGTCTGCGCGCGTGCCATCAGGTACGCCTCGTCAATGAGCGCCGCGACGGGCACGTCCACGTGGTCCGGGTCGCCGAGATAGGTCGCGCGGTCCGCGTAGGCGCGGCGCATGGTCTCGGTGAGCAGATGGACATGGGCGGCGCTGTTGTGGCCGCTGGCCTTGAGATCGAAACCTTCCAGCATCTTCAGGATCTGGATCACGTGAATGCCGCCGGAGCTGGGCGGCGGCATGGAGACGATCTCGTGCCCGCGATAGGTGCCGCGCACCGGCTCGCGCAGTTTCGGCTCGTAAGAAGAGAGATCATCTGCCGTCATCACGCCGCCGGCACTGCGAACCGCAGTGGCAATCTTTTCGGCAACCTCGCCGTCGTAGAACGCTTCCGGCCCGCGCTCCGCGATTGCCTTGAGTGTCTCGGCAAGCGCCGGCTGGGCGAGGCGGGTGCCCGGTGCCGGGGCCTTTCCGTCGAAGTCGTAGAAGATCACCGCCGTCGACGGGTGCTTCAGCAACCGCTCCGATGCCTGCGTGAGCGACATGGACAGATCGTCGGTAACGACCATGCCTTCTGCTGCAAGCGCGATGGCCGGTTCGATCAGCTGGGCGAGTGTGAAATTGCCGGAGCCGTAGGTTTTGTGCGCAAGCGCCAGCCCCGCCACCGTGCCGGGAACGCCGGTGCCAAGCCCGCTGTCGCGCGACAGCTTCGGGTCCGCCTTGCCGTTTGCATCCAGATACATGTCACGGGTCGCGGCGGCGGGCGCGGTCTCGCGGTAGTCGATCGCGATGGTCTCAGCCGTCTCGGCCAGGTGCACGAGCATGAACCCGCCACCGCCGAGATTTCCCGCGCGCGGAAGCGTCACCGCCAGCGCGAACCCGGTCGCGACTGCTGCATCCACCGCGTTGCCACCCTGCTGGAGAATGTCGCGGCCGATTTCGCTGGCCCGCATCTCCTGGCTGGCAACCATGCCGTTTCGCGCGTGAACCGGGTGGAACCGCTCGTTGCCCGTGACGATGGGCATGACCGCGTCCTGCGCCAGCGCCAGCGGTGCGGTGATGAACGCTGCAAGTCCGATGAGCAGCGCGCCGATCCGGTGTGAAAGCATGGCCCCGACCCTCCCTCGTTTCACTTAATCCAGCCATAAACTAGCGCCTGGCACGGATACAGAAAGGGCGGCCAGCGTGGCCGCCCGTTCAAGGCTCGGGAGAAGAGGTGTGCGCTTCCTACGAGGTGAGCCGCAGGTTGCGGATCTGGATTGCGATGGCGCCGAAGGCATCCTTGAGCGCCTCCCCGGTGGTGGCGTTGAAGTAGTGATCGGTGCTGGTCGTCGCGCAGTCCTTCAGCAAGGTCTGCGCGGTCGGCGGGGCCTTGAACGCGACGGCGTATACGACGATGTCTTCCTTCTTGGCGCGCTTGCAGAGCTTTTCCGCCTGCTTGGTGGAACTGCCGTTGTTCACGTACCAGGTGTTGAATTCGCCATCGGTCATCACGATCAGCACCTTGAGCAGGTTGGCGGTCTTGTAGGGCTCCGGCTTGCTCTTTGTCGGCCATACGGCGCTCCATTCGGGCGACAGCATGTACCAGCCCCACGCGATGCCGATATGGCCTGCGGTCATGCCGCTCGCGCCGTAGTCGTTGATCTGGTCGACGAGCGTCTTTCGGGAATTGGTCAGCGGCTGGATCTTCGAGCCGGGGCAGGACCACGTGACCGAGAACGGGGCGACGCTGGGAGGCTTGTCGTCGAACTTGCCCTTGTTGTCGCGTTCAATGACGCATGGCGTGTTCTTGTTGCCGGTGGCCACGTAGGCGTAGTCGCCGACATTCACGGAGTTGGCGTAGGGCGCGAGCGCGATGCGCACCTTGTCGGTGCCGACGCCGTCATCGGGCATCAGCAATTCGATCAGGTCCTTCGCGGCGGTCTTCAGGTCGGCGATCTTGCTCCCCGACATGGAGCCGGTGACATCGAGCACCATGGATAGCTCGACCGTCAGCATGTTGTAGTTCACCGAAGCATCGACGTTGAAGGCGACGTCGTTGATGCCGAACAGCCCGCCGAACGCGGCGTGGGAATCGCCCTTCACGGTTGCCTTGAGCAGTCCGTTGGCGTCATCCGCCGTCGTGTTGATTGCCGTGATGACGGTCTGGTTGAGCGAGGTTTCTGCGGCCAGTTCACCAAACAGCGTCTTGACCCGCGCAGGTGCATCCTTCGCCGTCACCGTGCCGATGGAGAGATCGCGCCCGACAGCCAGAAGCACAGCGTCCAGCGTATTCGCGGCAACCGTGCGCGCCTTGGATGCCCGGCCGTAGTCGATGCCGACGCCGATGATCATCGCGAGGATGGGAAGAACCAGTGCGAAGATGATCGCGGCTGCGCCGCGCTCGTTGGCCATCCATGCCACACCCATGTTTTTCAGGCGTGCCGCCGCGGTCGATCTCATCGTCGCTCTCCCTCCAATCGGGCAGGACTGCCCGTAACGTGGCGCCAATTTCGGCCTCCACCGTGCAGAAAGAGTGAATTTGATCGAATATCGAAAGCCTGGACTTGCCGTTGGGTTAGCAAGCCGTAACCGCGATTGCGCATCGAACCCGGAATCGCATGGAAATCGTGCGCGCCTTGAGGGCTTGTCTCAGAAGTCCGTCGCCAGGCCGCCCACTTCCCAGTCGCCGTAGCGCACCGGCTCCGGCCCGTCGCGGCCGTAGAGTTCCTTCGGTGCGACCTTCGACCCGGCATCCTGCGTGGCGCGGCGAGCCTCGGCTTCGGCCTTCGCGCGCGCAGCCGCTTCCGCGATCCGCCGTTCCTTCACCGCGCTCTCCGGTCGTGCCTTGTCTGCCATGTCCCTGCCCGTTCAATCCACGTTTGTCGCGCTGGCCCGCAACTTGGAACGCTGGGCACCCGCAACCATATAGAACGCAAACGCGTTCCCGTTAGATCGCGCGAGCACCGGGCTTTTGACAAGCCAAGACGCGCTTTGCGGAGTTGTGACCAAGATGAACTACTTCAAGACCGGGCTTCTGCTCGCGGCCCTGACGGGCCTCTTCATGGCCATCGGCGCGGCCCTTGGCGGCCAGCAGGGCATGATGATCGCCTTCTTCGTGGCGCTGGCGATGAATGCCTTCAGCTACTGGAATTCCGACAAGATGGTGCTGCGCATGCACGGCGCGCGGCAGGTGGATGCCAAGTCCGCACCAGAGCTGCACCAGATGATCGCGGAGCTCTCCCGCAATGCCGAATTGCCGATGCCCAAGGTCTACATCATCGACAATCCGCAGCCCAACGCCTTCGCCACCGGCCGCAACCCGGAAAACGCCGCCGTTGCCGCCACCACCGGCATCCTCCAGACGCTGAGCAAGGAAGAACTCGCCGGCGTGATGGCGCACGAACTGGCCCACATCAAGAACCGAGACACTCTCATCATGACGGTGACGGCGACCATCGCCGGTGCCATTTCGATGCTGGCGAACTTCGCGATGTTCTTCGGCGGCAACCGCAATTCCAACAATGGCGGCATCGGCATCATCGGCTCGCTGGCGATCATGATCCTCGCGCCGATGGGTGCGGCCATCGTCCAGATGGCGATCAGCCGGACGCGCGAATACGCCGCCGACCGAATGGGCGCGGAAATCTGCCGGAACCCGGCCTGGCTGGCATCCGCCCTCGACAAGATCGCCGGGGCCGCGCAGCGCATCCCGAACATGTCCGCCGAGCGCAACCCGGCCACTGCACATCTGTTCATCATCAACCCGCTGTCGGGCCAGCGGATGGACAACCTGTTTTCCACCCACCCCAACACCGAAAACCGCATCAAGGCCCTGATGCAGATATCGCAGGAGATGGGGTCCGGCGGTGCGGCACCTGCCAGCCCGCAACATGGCGGGCCGTGGTCGCAGCCGCAATCTTCCGACCCGCGCGGGCCCTGGGGCTGAGGCAGGCGCGTTCAGGCAGGCGCTTGAGGGATTGACGCGGCAGCCCCCGTGATGTGAGTTCGCCCGCCCTTCACCCTCGAGCGAAAGCCGTCCGTTGAGCCAACCACCGAGAAAGCCCGCTGGAAGACCGCCTGCCGGCAAGCGCCCGAACAATCCAAAGCCGGCGCGCAAGGGCGAGGACACGCGCCCGGCGCGCACGCACAAGGCCCATCACGGCCTCGTGCCCCGGCGCATCGCGGCCGACATCGTCGACGGCGTGCTGTTCCATGGCCGGCCCTTCGACGCGACGCTCGATGAAGAAGGGATCGCGGCCGATTTCAAGCGGCTGACTGGCCGTGACCGCGCACTGACCACGATGATCAGTCAGACGGCCCTGCGGCAGCTGGGTTTCCTGCGCGACGTGGTCTCGGCGAGGCTCCAGAAGCCGCTGCCGAAGCGCTCCGGCCGCACGTTGCCGATTCTGATCGTCGGCGCCGCGCAGATCCTGTTTCTCGATATTCCCGCCCACGCCGCAGTCGACATGGCGGTCCGGGACGCGGCTCAGGACCTCAACGCGCGGCATTTCCGCAATCTCGTCAACGCGATCCTGCGCGCCATCGCCCGCGAGGCCGATACCATTAAGGCGCGCGACGACAAGTCGGCCCTCAACACCCCGGACTGGCTCGCCGCGCGCTGGCGCGCCCACTATGGCGACGACGTCGCCACCGCCATCATGGCGAGCCACGGCGAGATTCCCCCGCTCGATTTTTGCGTCCCGGAAGACGCCGATGCCTGGGCCGAGAAGCTCGGCGGCAAGGCCATCACCCCGCGCACGGTTCGCCTGGGTCAGGCCGGGCGCATCGCCGGGCGTGAAGGTTTCGAGGAAGGCCGCTGGTGGGTGCAGGACGTTGCCGCGACGCTGCCGGTGCAGCTTCTCGGCGATGTCGCGGGACTTGAGGTCGCCGACCTCGCGGCAGCACCCGGCGGCAAGACCATGCAGCTTGCAGCCCTCGGCGCACGCGTTACCGCCGTGGACCGATCCGCTTCGCGCATGGCCCGGCTGTCGGAAAACCTCAAGCGCCTGAACCTGAAGGCCGAAACCGTCGTCGCCGATCTGCGCAAGTGGGACCCGCAGGCGAAATTCGACGCGATCCTGCTGGATGCGCCCTGTTCCGCAACCGGAACGATCCGCCGTCACCCGGATATCCCGTGGCTGCGCGGGCCGGAAGACTTCGCACCAATGGCTGCGCTTCAGACCGAGTTGCTCACGCGAGCCGCCGCGTGGCTCAAGCCCGGCGGCAAGCTCGTCTTTGCCACCTGCTCGCTGGAGCGCGAGGAAGGCGAAGGCGCTGTCGCGGCTGCCCTTGCTGCCGGGGCCAGGCTCAAGGTCGACATGCTCGACGCAAGCGAAGTCTCGCAAGTGCCCGGCGCGTTGACCGCCGACGGCTTCCTGCGCACCCGCCCCGACATGGCCGTCAAGGCGCCCGATGGATCGCTAAATCCCGGTCTGGACGGGTTTTTTGCCGCGCGCCTGATAAGCGATTGAATTGCTTTCACGTCCGCACAATGCGATTCCTTAAGGAGAAGGGGTGCGGGGGCACCCGAATGTCCGCGTGTAATTCGGGAGGGCGTATCCGTTGGCGGGACCCAGGCGGCGACAGGTCCTCCCGGAGGGCGTGCCGGTGAATGGTTTTGCGGGGCTGGTGGCAGCCGCGCTACGCCATGACATCTGGCGGGCGCGTGGCGTGCTGCGCCGCCTCACCCTGCACCTGCCCGCCTCCAAGAAGCCGCTGGCCCGGCTCCGCATCGCCCCGCCCGACATTCGCTACGCCGACCGCGCGACGGGTGACGACATCGCATCCGGCTATTTCCTGCTCGCCGGCAAGGCCGCGACGCTGCCTGCCAACGTCTCGCCCTTCAACCGTGAAGACGTCAATCCGGACTGGGAAACCGCGCTGCACGGCTTTGGATGGTTGCGCCACCTGCGCGCCGTGCAGGGCGAACTGGCCGATGCGCAGGCCGTGCGACTGATACGCCTCTGGCTCGACGACCAGACCCGACATGGCCCGGCGGCGTGGACGGTTGAGACCACTGCGCGCCGCGTCATCGCGTGGCTGAGCCATGCGCCGTTCCTGCTCGATGCCATGTCGCCGGAAGACAATGCCCGCTTCATGCGCAGCCTGTACTTGCAGGCCAGCCTGCTGAACTACAGCCGCCTGTCCGGCCCCGGCGGCCACCCCCGCCTGCTGGCCGCGATTGCCGTGGCCATGGTGCGCATCTGTCTTGGCGACAATTCGCCTGCCATCGACAAGGCGGGAAAGCGGCTGGGCCGCGAGATCGACAAGCAGATCTTTTCCGATGGCGGCCATGTCAGCCGTGACCCCAGCGTCGTCGTCGACCTGCTGCTGGACCTGCTGCCGCTGCGCCAGACCTACCTCGCGACCTCGTTCGAGCCGCCGCTGCAACTGATGAACGCCATCGAGCGCATGATGCCGATGGTGCGCTTCTTCCGGCACCGTGACGGCACGCTGGCCCGCCTCAACGGCACCGGCGCAAGCTCCACCGCCGAGATCGCGACGCTGCTGGCGTATGACGACGCGCGCGGCGAACCGTTGCGCAGCGCGCCGCATTCGGGCTTCGAACGGCTGACCGGCCTCGGCGCGACCGTGATCTTCGACACCGGCAAGCCGCCCCCGCCCTGGCTTGCGGGCCGGGCGCATGCGGGTGCCGCCGCCTTCGAGATGTCGACCCATTCCGGGCACATGATCATCAATTGCGGCGCAAGCCGCAAAACCGCGTCCAACTGGGCACAGATCTGCCGCGTCACGGCTGCGCATTCGACCGTCACGGTCAACGAAACCTCCTGCGCCCGCTTCCTGCCCGAAGGCTGGCTCGCGCGCCGACTGGGTCGCGCTCTCGTGGACGGCCCGCGAAAGGTTCAGGCGGAGCGCCTCGACAGCAAGGCCTCGCAGGAACTCATTGCCCGGCACGATGGCTACGCGGCCCGCTTCGGCGTGCGCCATGAGCGTCGCCTGCTTCTCTCCGACGACGGCACGCGTCTCGATGGCGAAGACGCGCTGATGCTGGATGCAAGCGCCGAGGTGCCGCAGGGCGGCAACAGCTTCGCCGTGCGCTTCCATCTTCACCCCAGCGTGGAACTGACCACGGCGGAGGAAGGCGGATTGCAACTGCGGCTCGGCAACAAGGAAGTCTGGGGCGTCTATGCCGACGGGGCCAATGTGAGCCTTGAGGAAAGCGTCTTCGTCAACGGTCCCGAGGCACCGCGCAAGACGCGCCAGATCGTCCTGTCCGGGCGTTTCGGTGCCGACCACCGGGTCTACTGGTCGTTCATCCGCTCCGATCATCGCCCGTCCGAGACGCTACAGGCGGAGGAGGCCGAGGACACGTCGGAGAACGAGTCCGGCGCCGCCGATGAGCCATCGCCGACGGTTGAACAGCGCGAGCCCGACGCGCCCGCGACGCAGCCTCCACCCGAGCAACCCGCCGAAGAAACGGCGGAAACCGACACCCCGGACGCGGAACCCGCCCCGCGCAATCCAGGTGCGCCGCAGCCATGACCTTTTGACAGGGTGATTCTGCCCGTCACAATCGCTACAGGTGGGCCGGGCAAACGAACAACGCGGGCTGAATACGCGATGACTGACACGATCAAGATCCGGCGGGCGCTTCTGTCTGTCTCCGACAAGCAGGACCTCGAAACATTTGCATCAGGCCTTTCCGGCCACGGCGCGGAGCTGGTGTCCACCGGCGGCACGGCGCGCGCCATCAAGGACGCGGGCCTGCCCGTGCGCGACGTCGCCGACCTGACCGGCTTCCCGGAGATGATGGATGGCCGGGTCAAGACGCTGCATCCCGGTGTGCATGGCGGCATCCTCGCTGACCGCAACAAGCCCGCCCACATGGAGGCGATGGAAAAGGCCGGCATCGGCGCCATCGACCTCGTCTGCGTCAATCTCTACCCGTTCGAGCGAACGGTCGCGGGCGGTGCCGACTACGCGACCGCGATCGAGAACATTGATATCGGCGGCCCGGCCATGATCCGCGCGGCTGCGAAGAACCATTCCGGCGTCGTCATCGTGGTCGACCCGCAGGACTACGCGGCGATCCTCGAGGAGCTGGGCGAGAAGGGCGGCGTCAGTGCCGAGACTGCCCGCTGCCTCGCCCACAAGGCCTTCGCCCGCACCGCTGCCTATGACGCGGCGATTTCCAACTGGTTCGCAGCCTACCGTGAGGACGAGACGCCGGACTTCCGCGCGCTCGGCGGCGCGCGTGCCCAGAGCCTGCGCTATGGCGAGAACCCGCATCAGGCAGCGGCCTTCTATCGCGCCGGCCTGGCGCGCGAGGGCGTCTCCACCGCCCGCCAGCTGCAGGGCAAGGAACTGTCCTACAACAACATCAACGACACCGATGCGGCCTTCGAGCTTGTCGCCGAGTTCGACCCGGCAGAGCGCGCAGCGGTTGCCATCATCAAGCACGCCAACCCCTGCGGTGTCGCGGTCGGGGACGATCTCGTCTCCGCCTACCGTGCGGCCTATGACTGCGACCGCACCAGTGCCTTCGGCGGCATCGTCGCGCTGAACCGCCCGCTGGATGCCGATGCCGCCCGCGCCATCACCGAGATCTTCACCGAGGTCATCATCGCGCCCGGCGCGAGCGACGAGGCGGCGGCCATCGTCGCGGAAAAGAAGAACCTGCGCCTGCTCGTCACCGGCGGTCTGCCGGACCCCGCCGAACCGGGCCTTTCGCTGAAGACCGTGGCGGGCGGCTTCCTCTCGCAGGGCCGCGACAATGGCTGTATCGCTCCTGACCAGCTGCGCATCGTCACGAAACGCGAGCCCGACGCGCGCGAACTGGCCGACATGCTGTTTGCATGGCGCGTTGCCAAGCACGTGAAGTCGAACGCCATCGTCTATGCGCTGAACGGCGCGACGGCGGGCATCGGTGCCGGGCAGATGAGCCGGGTGGATTCATCGCGGATCGCCGCGCGCAAGGCGCTCGATGCCGCCGAGGCTGCTGGCTGGGACGGACCGTGCACGAAGGGCAGCGCGGTTGCCTCCGACGCGTTCTTCCCCTTTGCCGACGGTTTGCTGAGTGCGGTGGAAGCCGGCGCAACCGCCGTGATCCAGCCCGGCGGCTCCATGCGCGACGATGACGTGATTGCCGCGGCCAACGAGCACGGCCTTGCCATGGCCTTCACCGGCATGCGTCACTTCCGCCACTGAACCGATACCGACGAGGAGAGGCCACATGCTCATCACAACGACCAACACCATCGAAGGCCGCGCGATCAGCGAATATGGCGGCATCGTCACCGGCGAAGCCATTCTCGGCGCGAATATCTTCCGCGATTTCTTTGCTTCCATCCGCGACATCGTCGGCGGGCGTTCGGGCGCCTACGAGAAGGTGCTGAAGGAAGCCCGCGAAACGGCGCTTGAGGAAATGGCGGCGGAAGCTGCGGCGCGCGGCTGCAACGCGGTGATCGGCGTCGATCTCGACTACGAGACCGTCGGCACCGACGGCGGCGGAATGCTGATGGTGTCCGCCAGCGGTACGGCGGTGAAGATCGCCGGCTGACGGCTATCGAACGCCCGCAAGCTTGCGCGACGCCGGATAAGGCGTCGTCGCGAGCAGCGCGATGCCGACCGTGAAAAAGATCAGGATCATGGCCATGCCGAGCCGCGTCGATCCGCTGAGCGCGGTCACGGTCGCGACGAGGAATGGCGCGAGAAACGACGTCGCGCGGCCAGCCAGCGCGTAGAGCCCGAAATAGCGACCGGCCTCGTGCGGCTCGACGCTGCGCGCGAGATAGGCGCGCGAGGACGCCTGCACCGGCCCGAAGGCGATGCCGATCAGCAGCCCGAAGACGATGAAGAGCTTCTCCGCCGCCGTGCCGTAGAGTCCCCCGGCATCTGCCGGGGACAGCGCCACCAGACCGAATGCCGCGAAATCCGTGCCCGTCGAGACGATGCCAAGCGCGGCGACGATCAGGATCGCCAGCGCCAGCATCACGACGGTCTTTGAGCCAGCCCGGTCATCCAGCGGCCCGGCTGCAAGATTGCCGATGATCGCCGTGACGTTGAGAATGATCCCGTAAAGCCCGATCTCGATGGTCTGCCAGCCGAACATCGCGGCGGCAAACGTGCCGCCGAGCAGCAGCAGCGCCGTCAGCCCGTCCTGGTAGATCATCCGCGCGACGAGAAACCGCAGCAGCCCGCGCCTCTGGCGCAACTCGCGCAAGGTGGCGGCGAGGTCCAACAAGCCAGCAGTAACCGCCTGCCCGATGGGCTTCTTCGGCGCGGCATCCGGCGTGAACAGCAGCAGCGGCAGCAGGAAGACGGCATACCACACAGCCGCCAGCGGCCCGGCGATGCGCGCACCCTCATGCTGGGCCGGGTCCAGCCCGAACAGTGGCTCTATCCCCAGCAGCGTCAGCCCCGTTTCCGGGGAGCCTGCGAGAAAGCCCAGCACGCAGATCAGCGCCAGCATGCCGCCGAGATAGCCAAGCCCCCAGGCGAGGTTCGAGATGCGGCCCATGCGTTCGGCCGTGAACAGGCGGGGCATCATGGAATCATTGAAGACGATCGAAAATTCCGCCGCGATCGTCGCGACGGAAAAGCACAGCAGCGGCCACATGGCGGCGCTGCCCGGCTCCGCCCACCACAGCGCGACGAGCGCCGGCAGTTTCAGCGCGGCGAATGCCAGCAACCATGGCTTTCGCGCGCCAGCCGCATCCGCCACCGATCCCAGAATCGGCGACATGATCGCGATGACGAGGCCTGCCGCCGCTGCCGCATAGCCCCACATCGCCTGGCCCGAAACCGGGTCGGCGGCAACATGCGCGACGAAATACGGCCCGAAGACAAAGGTCGTGACGATTGTGAAGAAGGGTTGCGCCGCCCAGTCGAACAGCATCCACCCGGCGACCGCGCGCCGCGTTCCCGCAACCGGCGCTGGCGCGGGCCCCGCGTCCGTCACCGGGTGCAACCCGGAGCGTCAGTCGCGGGCAAGATCGGAGAACAGCCCGGCAGCCACAGCCACCTTGGCAACCGTCAGGTCCGACTGGACGAGATCGCGCAGCGATTCCTGCGTCCGCGTCACCAGTGCCTCGTTCTCCCCGCGCCACGCATCGATGGCTGCCTTGCCCTTCTTGCCGCCGGAGACGAGCCGCGATGTCAGGCGGCGCTGCGCAATCGAAATCGCGTCGATGGCGCGGCTGAGCGCGATCCTCTCGTAGTAGTCGTCGAGCTTCATGCCCTGCGACTGGCTGATGAGCGGTCCGATGCTGAAGATCTGGCCAATGGCGTAGAAGGCCTCGGCAGCCGACTTCAGGTCGGTTTTCGTTTCGTCTGCGACACGAATGATGTCGGGCGCGCGGGACAGGAACATCAGCCCCGCAAGCTGCGCGGCCAGGTCATCCGGCACGTCACACTTTTCGAGGTTCCTGCGGCGGCGCTCCACCATGCCGGCGAAGTCCTCCGGCAGGATCTTCGCTAGCGACTTGCCGATGGTGGTGATGCCCTTCTGGTAGTGGGCCACCTTGTCGGCCAGTCCGCCGGTCGTGTCCTCATTGCGCAGGTACCAGACGACGCTGCCGATCAGCAGGTCTTCGACCTGGGCATAGAGGTCGAGCTGCAGCGAACCCGAAATCTTGCTGTCCAGCGCGTCGATGGCGGTGTTCATCTCGGTCATGCGGAACCCGTCGCGCGCCAGCGCGAAGGCCCCGGATATCTCGTCGACATTCGCACCCGTCTCGTCACGCACGATGGCGAGGAAGGTCGGCCCGCCCCGGTTTATCATGGAGTTGGAGAGCATCGTCGCGATGATCTCGCGCCGCAGCCTGTGGTTGGCGATGGCGTCCGGGTAGGTCTTGGCGAGCTTGTCGGGAAAATAGCGGCCGAGTTCGCGACCCAGATACGGATCGTCGGGGATCGTGCTCTGCAGCAGCGATTCGTAGAGATCGATCTTGGCGTAGGCGAGCAGCACCGCATTTTCCGGCCGGGTCAGGCCAAAATGGCGTTCGGACAGCTCGGAAATCTGCGAATCGCTCGGCAGGTCCTCCACCTCGCGGTCGAGCTTGCCGCGTTCCTCCAGGTTGCGCATCAGTCGCTGCGCGAAGCCGAGATTTTCCGGCGCGCGCCGCTCGGCCAGCGAAAGCGCCAGCGTCTGCAGGTAGTTGTTGCGCAGGCACAGCGCGGCCACCGCTTCCGTCATGGATGCCAGGAACTTGTTGCGTTCCGGCGTCGTCAGGTCGCCGGCCCGCACCACCTGGCCCAGCGCGATCTTGATGTTCACTTCAAGGTCCGAGGAGTTCACGCCGGCGGAATTGTCGATGGCATCGGAATTGACGTGCCCGCCATCGCGCGCGAACGCGATGCGGGCTGGCTGCGTCATGCCGAGATTGGCACCTTCGCCGACGACCTTCACGCGCATGTCGTCGCTGGTGATGCGGATGGCGTCGTTGGCCCGGTCGCCGACTTCCTCGTCCGTCTCGAATGGCGCACGCACATAGGTGCCGATGCCGCCGAACCACAGAAGGTCGGCTTCGGCTGCAAGGATCGCCTTCATCACTTCCGCCGGTGTCGCCGTCTTCCCGGTCAGGCCGAGAAGGTCCTTCATTTCCGGTGATAGCGGGATCGCCTTGTCGGCGCGCGAGAACACGCCGCCACCCTTTGAGATCAGCTTCTCGTCGTAGTTCTTCCAGCTCGAACGCGGCAGCTCGAACAGCCGCTTGCGTTCCTCGAATGTCCTGGCCGGGTCCGGGTCCGGATCGATGAAGATGTCGCGGTGATCGAAGGCTGCCAGCAGGCGTATCTGGTCCGACAGCAGCATGCCGTTGCCGAACACGTCGCCCGACATGTCGCCGACGCCGACCACGGTGAAGGGCTGCGACTGGATGTCGATATCCATCTCGCGGAAGTGACGCTTCACCGCTTCCCACGCACCGCGCGCGGTGATGCCCATCTTCTTGTGGTCGTAGCCCGCCGAGCCGCCGGAGGCGAAAGCGTCGTCGAGCCAGAAATCGTGGTTTTCGGAGATCTCGTTGGCGATGTCGGAGAAGGTCGCCGTGCCCTTGTCGGCAGCAACGACGAGATAGGGGTCGTCGCCATCGTGGCGCACGACCTGCTGCGGCGGAATGACCTCGTCACCCTTGATGTTGTCGGTGATGTCCAGCAGCGAACCGATGAACATCTTGTAGCAGGCAATGCCCTCGGCCAACATCGTGTCGCGGTCAGGCGCGATCGGCATCTGCTTGGGCACAAAACCGCCCTTGGAGCCGACAGGCACGATCACCGCGTTCTTCACCTGCTGCGCCTTGACGAGACCCAGCACCTCGGTGCGGAAATCCTGCGGACGGTCGGACCAGCGCAGGCCGCCGCGCGCGATCTCGCCAAAGCGCAGGTGCACGCCCTCGACCCGCGGCGAGTAGACGAAAATTTCGCGGAAGGGCTTCGGCTCCGGCATTTCCTCCACGTTGCGGCTGGCGATCTTGAAGGCGATTGTCTGCGGCGTGGAGCCGTGCAGGTCGGTCTGGAAATAGTTCGTGCGCAGCATCGAGCGGACGATGTTGGCGAAGCGCCGAACGATCCGGTCGTCGTCGAGGCTGGGCACGGCTTCCAGCGCCGTCTCGATCCGGCCCATGACGTCGCTCGTAGCCTTCTCGCGTGCCTTGCCGGTCTCGATGCCAAGCTTGCTGTCGATGGCAAAGCGCGCGTGAAACAGCGCGACGATATCGCCGGCAATCGCCGCGTGCCGCAGCATCGCGTCCCACATGTAGTCCTGCGAATAGGCAATGCGCACCTGCCGCAGGTAACGGCTGATGGCACGCAGCATGGCAACGTCGCGCCAGCCGATGCCGGCGCGGATGACGAGCCCGTTGTAGCCGTCGTTTTCCGCCTGCCCCTGGATGATCGCGAGGAAGGCGTCGGTCAGCAGGCCGCCATGCTTGTCGAGGTCGACGTCCTCGCCATCGGCGCGGTCGATCAGCATGTCGTGCAGGTAGACCGGTTCGCCGTCCTCGCCGTTCATGCGCTCAAGCTCGAAGGACTGCTCCGAGATGACACGGAAGCCCATGTTCTCCAGCACCGGCACGCGCTCGGAAAGCGCGATGGGGCTGTCGAGATTGAACACCTTCAGCGTGATGCGGCAGGGCGGGCCTTCCGGCGAGGGCAGGAAGCGGATCGCCAGCGGCTGGCCCGGTGTCAGCCGTTCCAGCGTGACGATGTCATCGACGGCCTGCTCGGCCGAAAATGTCTCCTGGTAGGCGACGGGGAAGGCGGTGCCGTAGCGGTCCTGGAGGTCCTGGCTCTTCAGCGCTTCGTACTGGCCCGACAGCGCGTCGGTCAGCCCGTCGCGCCAAGAGCGCGCAATGCGCGCGACTTCGGCTTCCAGTTCGCTCTGGTCCGGTTCGGGCGTTTCGCCCTCGGTGCGCCCGATGATGTAGTGGACGCGCGCGAGCGTGCCTTCCGGGAAGGCCGGATAGTAGGCCGAAACGCGCCCGGCATAGACGCGCGCGAGATACTCGCCGACCTTGCGCCGCACCTCCGAATTGTACCGGTCGCGCGGCACGTAGACGATGACCGACACGAACCGGTCGAACTTGTCGGCGCGCGACAGCACGCGGATGCGCGGGCGCTCCGAGAGGTTGTGGATCGCGATGGCGAAGGATTTCAGCGTCTCGGCATCGATCTGGAACAGCTCGTCGCGCGGGAAGGAATCCAGCACGTTGAGCATGCCCTTGCCGGAATGGCTCTCGGGGTCGTAGCCCGCCTCCTCCATCACCTTGGCGGCCTTGCGCCGCAGGTAGGGGATCGAGGACACCGCCTTGTGGTAGGCGCTGGACGTGTAGAGGCCGATGATGCGCAGCTCGCCGTCCAGATTGCCCTCATCGTCAAACTGCTTCACGCCGATATAGTCGAGATAGACGCGGCGGTGGACGGTGGACTTCACGTTCGCCTTGGTGACGATCAGCGGCACCGGCTGGTTCAGGAAGGCGCGGATTTCCGGCGTATAGGTCACGAATTCGCGCCCGCGCCGCAGCACCTTCACGTCCGGGTCGCGCAGCAGGCCAAGGCCCGCGGCCGTGCCGCTGTCCACCTTCTCGGTGCGGGCCTTCTCGGTGCTGCCGCTGAAGTCGTAGCGGCGCATCCCGAGAAAGGTGAAGTTGTTGTCGCGCAGCCATTCCAGGAACTGCACGGCTTCCGCGATGTCCTCCACCGGGATCGGCGGCGGGTTCTCGCGATAGCGCTTCAGCGCCTCGTCGAGATGGGACAGCATCGGCCGCCAGTCGGCGACGCAGTGGCGCACGTCCTCGAAGATTTCGCGCAGCGCCTTGGTGAGATCCTTGCGCAGCAGGTCGGAATCGATCCGCGAGACATGAATCTGGATGTAGCTTTCGAGGTGTTCCTTGTCCTTGCCGGAGCTGCCACGCTTGCCGTGGACGTTCTTGACCTTGCCCTTGCCGTCGCGGTCGAGCGCCATGATCGGGTGCAGCACGAGCTGCACATCGAGACCGCGCTCGTTGAGTTCCGCCATCGCCGAATCGAGCAGAAAGGGCATGTTCTCGTTGACGATCTCGATGATCGTCACGTCGTCGAGCGCGCGGTTGCCCTCTTCCGTGTCCGGGTTGAAGACATGGACGATCGTGCTGCCGGGCTTGAATTCGTTGGCGTGGGCGAATGTCTCGCGCGCGACATCGACCAGTTCGTCCGCCGTGTAGGCTGACAGGTCCTCGAGCGGTGCACCGGAGAACAACGTGCGAGTGAAGCTTTCGAGCGCTTCGGCCTGCTTGCCCTTGCCACCAAGCTTGCCGACGACTTCGCCGATGAGCGCGTTCTTCCGCTCGACGTCACGATGCGGCATGTCATCCCCCTTCCAGGCACGTCCGGTCCGCTTTTCGCGGATTAGCCCGGTCACCGGCAAAATCGGCGAACCGGTTCGTTTTGTCGCTAGTCTTGCGCTCTTGGCCGGTGCTTGTCGAGATGTTCGGGATACACTTGCCGGACACGCAGGCGCATGGTCGTCTGGGTTCGGTACAACTGGATGACGGTCGCATCCGTTCCGACATGATTGCGAGAAAGCCATGACGAAATCCCCCATTGCGCTCGATCTGCAGGCAGAAGCGCCCCTGACAGAGCGGCAGGAAGCCTATTTCGCCAAATGCGAGGAAAAGCTCGGCATGGTGCCGAACGTGCTGAAGGCCTACGCCTTCTCGCCGGTGAAGCTGCAGGCCTTCGCCGACATGTATAACGACCTGATGCTGGGCGATTCCGGGCTGTCCAAGCTGGAGCGCGAGATGATCGCCGTCGTCGTCTCCTCCGCCAACCACTGCTACTACTGCCTCACGGCGCACGGCGCGGCAGTGCGGCAACTCTCCGGCGACCCGGAGCTTGGCGAGCTGATGGTGATGAACTGGCGCGCCGCCGATCTCGACGCGCGCCAGACCGCGATGCTGGAATTCGCCTGGAAGCTGACGCGCGAGCCGGACGCCATTATCGAGGCAGACCGGCAGGCCCTGCGCGATGCCGGCTTCTCCGACCGTGACATCTGGGACATCGCCTCGGTGATCGGCTTCTTCAACATGTCGAACCGGGTGGCCGCTGCTTCCGACATGCGTCCCAACGACGAATATCACGCCATGGCGCGGTAGCTTGTCGGGTCAGGCCTTCTTGCCAGCAGCGCGAAAGATGTCGTCGAGCGTTGAAAACGCCGCCGCTTCGCGCGCGAAGGTGAACGTGCCTTGCCAGAGAATCTCGTTCGCCGCGTCCATCAACCGGCCGTAGACCAGACGCGCAAACGCCGATCCGACGCTGACCCGGCTGACACCGGCCTCGGCCAGGTCCTGCACGCCGAAGACCACGCCGGGCATGCCCATCACCACGTTCACCGGGCAGGACACTGCCGAACACACCGTCCGGATGGTTTCGAGATCCCGCAGGCCCGGCGCATAGACCACGCCGGCGCCGGCAGCCTCGAAGGCCTGCAACCGGCGGATCGTGTCGTCGAGGTCATCGCGCCCCCACAGGAGATTCTCGCTGCGCGCCGTGAACACGAAGTCCCGGTCGAGCGCACGCTCTGCCTCCACCGCGGCCTGTACGCGCTCCACCGCGAGTTCGAACGGGTAGATCGGATCGTCCGGATCGCCGGTGTGATCTTCCAGCGAGCAGCCGGCCAGTCCCGTCGCCGCCGCGGCGATGATGGTTTCGGCGGCAGCCTCCGGGCTGTCACCGAAGCCTTTTTCCATGTCGGCGGAAACCGGGATATTCACCGCCGAGACAAGGTCACGGCAATGGGAGAGGACGGCATCGCGGCCGACAGACCCTTCCGGCAAGCCGAGCGAAAAGGCCAGCCCCGCACTGGTCGTCGCCAGCGCCTTGAAGCCCATTGATTCAAGGATGCGCGCCGACCCGATGTCCCACGGATTGGGAATGACGAATGCGCCGGGCTGTTCGTGCAGCTCACGAAATGTCGGTTCAACTGTCGCCTGTCCGTCCACCGACATCTCTCCCATTCAAAGAACAAAGAGAGAACCTGCCGGAACGGCGGCCTGCGGTCAACCTTGCGCAGCCCGCGCCGCTTGAATCGCGTTCCAGACAGCCATCGGCGTTGCCGGCATGTCGATATGGGTGATGCCGTATTCCCGGTGCAGCGCGTCGACCACCGCGTTGATGACAGACGGCGACGCGCCGATGGCCCCCGCCTCCCCCGCGCCCTTCAGCCCCAGCGGGTTGGTCTTGCAGGGCACGTTGCGGGTGTCGAACACGATGTCGCAGAGGTCGTCGGCGCGCGGCAGGCAATAATCCTGCAACGAAGCCGTGATGAGCTGGCCGCTCTCGTCGTAGACCGTGCGCTCCAGCAGCGCCTGGCCCATGCCCTGCGCGATGCCGCCGTGGATCTGCCCTTCCAGCATCATCGGGTTCACCACGTCCCCGAAATCGTCCAGCACGGTATATTTGACGATCTCGGTCACGCCGGTTTCCGGGTCGACCTCGACTTCCACCACGTGCATCCCATTGGGAAAGGTCGGCGCTTCCGGGGTACGGCCCTCGGTCAGGTCCAGCGGTTCGGGCGCGGCCTTGGCGATGTCACCGAAGGACACCGACTGGTCCGTGCCGACAACCCGCGCCCCGTTTTCAAACAGCTCGACGTCCGCTGCGTCGGCTTCGAGCTTTTCCGACGCAATCTTGCGGATCTGCTCGGCCAGCTTGTCGCCGCCGGCCTTCACCGCCGTGCCGCCGACGGGGATCGAACGCGACCCGCCGGTGCCCGCGCCAAACTTCACCTCGTCCGTATCGCCCTGGATGACGCGCACCGCGTCTGGGGAAATGCCGAGCGCCTGCGAGGCCAGCTGCGCATAGGCCGTGTGGTGGCCCTGCCCGTTGGACTGGGTGCCGATGCGGATGGTGAGGACGCCGTCCTCGCCAAGGGTCAGGCGCGCGCGTTCCTCGCCGCCGCCCGAGCACGCCTCGATGTAGAGCGCGTGCCCGATGCCGCGCAGCTTGCCGCGCTTCTTGGCCTCGCGCAGCCGGGCGCGGAAGCCATTCACGTCGGCCATCTCGAAAGCCTTGTCATGCAGCGCCTTGAACTCGCCGCTGTCGTAGACGCGGCCGATCTTGGTGTCGTGCGGCATTGCGGAGGGGGGAATGTAGTTGCGCTTGCGCAAGGTTGCCGGGTCCAGCCCCATGTCCCGCGCCGCCTTGTCGATCAGGCGCTCGATCAGGTAGGCGGCTTCCGGGCGGCCCGCGCCGCGATACGCATCGCAGGGCACGCAGTTGGTGTAGACGCCGCGCACCCGAAGTCCGATGTTGGGGATCCGGTAGACGCCGGAAATCATCGCCGAGCCATTGGTCGGCACGAAGGCGCCAAGCTGCGAGATGTATCCGCCGATATTGGCGAGCGTGTCGACATCGAGCGCGACGATGCGACCCTTCTCGTCAAAGCCCATACGCGCCTTCGAAATGTGGTCGCGGCCATGATAATCGGCGAGGAAATGGTCGCTGCGGTCAGCGATCCAGGCAACCTTGCGGCCGGTCTTTTCCGCCGCGATCAGCACCAGCGAATACTCCCGGTAGCAGAAATACTTCGTGCCGAACCCGCCGCCCACGTCCGGCGTGATAATGCGGAAACGCTCCTTCGGCAGGTCGAAGATGACCCCCGCGATCACGTTCAGCAGCAGGTGGACGCCCTGCGAACTGGCCTCCAGCACGTAGCGCCCGGTGTCTTCCTCTATGGAACCGATGGCGCCGCGCGTCTCCATGAAGTTGGTGACGACGCGGTTGTTCACCAGTTCGATTTCTGCAACCTGCGCCGCGCCGTCGAGGGCTTGTGCCGCGCCTTCGCGGTCGCCGCTGTGGAAGTCGAACGCGATATTGCCGGGCGCATGGTCGTGGATGACCGGCGCACCGTCCGCCGTGGCAGAAGGCATGTTGGCGGCGACGTCCAGCGCCTTGTAGTCGACGAACAGCGCTTCCGCGCCGTCGCGCGCCTGCGCCTCGGTTTCCGCAACGACCACCGCGACCGTGTCGCCGACGAAACGCACCCGACTTTCGGGCAGCACCCGGAACTCGGGGATCGTGATCGGCGAGCCGTCGTGGTTGGCCGGCGCGTTGATGCTCGGCATCGGATTGAGGTGGGCCGTATCCTGCGCCGTCAGCACCGCCAGCACGCCGGGCATTCCGCGCACCTCGTCGGCGTTGTGGATGGTGAAGTCCGCATGGGCATGTTGCGAGCGCACCATCACGGCACGCGCGGCATCTGCCGGGACCGTGTCGGCGAGATAGCGTCCGTGTCCGGTGATGAAGGCGGGGTCTTCCTTGCGGCGCATCGGCCTGCCGATGCCGAACTTCATGTGCTGCGTCATTGAGGGCCTTGAGGAACGAGGGATAGGTCGCGCCAAAATGCCCCCCGTTACCGGGGCAACGCAAGTCATGCGGCCAAGGCGGCGCTGCATGGCTGTTGCGCACGACGACCCGCCGAACATGTGGCGGTCGTCATTCGTCCGGCGGACAGCGTCGATACTGAAGAATATTCAAGAGAGAATGGAGCGGGCGATGAGATTCGAACTCACGACCCCAACCTTGGCAAGGTTGTGCTCTACCCCTGAGCTACGCCCGCGTCCGTAGCGCCGGGATATCGGGTAAGTCAGCACGAATTGCGGCTGCGCCCGGCGCGAAGGTTGCCTATATGGCGCAACGCATTTCGGAATGCAACAACCTTTCTCCATCGTCGGCTCAAAGCTTGCCCGCATGTGTGCGCATGGCTAGAACGCGCCCACATTCCGCTTGAAGCCTCAGATGGACCGCGCGCACCATGTCCGAAACGCCTGAAGATCCCGCAGCCGGCCTGCCGACCTCGCCCGATGCCCTGTTCCAGCGGCTCCAAGGCCTTGGCATTTCAGTCAGCACTGTGAGCCATGCCCCGCTCTATACCGTGGAGGATTCCCAAAAGCTGCGCGGCGAGATAGACGGCGGCCACATCAAGAACCTCGTGGTGAAGGACAAGAAGGGCAACGTCTTCCTCGTCGTCGCCGAGGAAGAGGCGCAGATCGACCTCAAGACCATTCACACCCGCGTCGGCGGGTCGGGCCGCGTCTCCTTCGTGAAGCCGGACCTGCTGATGGCGCTTCTCGGCGTGCGTCCGGGCTCGGTCAGCCCGTTCGGGCTGGTCAATGACGGCGAAGCCCGCGTGTCCTGCATCCTTGACGAAAGCCTGATGCGCCACGACATCGTGAACTGTCATCCGCTGGTGAACACGATGACGACCACCATTGCCCGCGACGACCTGCTGACCTTTATCCGTGACACCGGCCACGAGCCGCAGATCGTCCCGGTTAGCGGCGACATATGAGCGCGCAACCCGCCCGGACCCTTTGATTCCGCGCCGCGAGACGCCATCTGTGCCTTGAAACGTGTTAGATGTTGGCTGCGGGGCAGCTCCTCCGGCATCCGTGCCGGCGGTCCCGGCAACACGAGCCTGAAAGCGCAAGACAGAATGAACCTGAATGACGGACTGATCGGATCGGCCCCTTCCGCCCCCGGCGGCGACGATCTCATCAAGGATACGACGACCGATACCTTCATGCGCGACGTGGTCGAGGCCTCCGCGCAGGTGCCCGTGCTCGTGGATTTCTGGGCGCCGTGGTGCGGGCCCTGCAAAAGCCTGACGCCAGCGCTGGAATCCGCCGTTCGTGCGGCCAAGGGCGCCGTGAAGCTCGTGAAGATGAACATCGAAGAGCATCCCCAGATCGCCGGCCAGATGGGCGTGCAGTCGATCCCCGCCGTCTTCGCCTTCAAGCAGGGCAAGCCGGTCGACGGGTTCATGGGTGCGCTGCCCGAAGGCCAGATCAAGGAATTCATCGGCCGTCTGCTGGGCGAGGACGCGCCGGGCGCGGACCTGGCCGAGGTGATCGATGCAGCCGATACCGCGCTGGCCGAAGGCCGGGCCGAGGAAGCTGCCAGCGCCTACGCGACCGTTCTGCGCGAGGACCAGGCGAACTTGCCCGCCATCGCCGGTCTCGCCAAGTCGCTCGTCGCGATGGGAGACCTGACCCAGGCCCGCGAAGTGCTGAACCACGCGCCGCAGGGCACCGAGAACGATCCGGTAATCGCAGGCGCCGTTTCTGCCATCGAATTGGCCGAGCAGGCTGGCAATCTCGGCGATGCGGGCGAACTTGCCGCTCGCGTCGAGGCCGATCCGGCCGACTTCGAGGCCCGGTTCGACCTGGCAACCGCGCTTGCCGCGCGCGGCGACCGGGTCGGTGCCGTCGAGCAACTGATCGAGATCGTGCGCCGCAACCGCGAATGGAATGAGGATGGCGCGCGCAAGCAACTGCTGCAGTTCTTCGAGGCGTGGGGGCCGAAGGACGAAGCGACACAGGAAGGGCGGCGGCGCCTCGCCTCCGTCCTGTTTTCTTGAAAGAAACGGACACGTTCGAATGGCGATGAACCCCAGCTATACCGGCCCCAAGGACTTGCCGGAGGTGATCCCGGTATTTCCTCTGTCGGGTGCCCTGCTGCTGCCGCGCAGCGAGATACCGCTCAATATCTTCGAGCCGCGCTATCTCGCCATGGTGGAGCAGGCGCTGGCCGGAAACCGGCTCATCGGCATGGTTCAGCCCGAACCCGGTGAAGGCGGCGGCGCCCAGCCTGACCTCGCCCATGTCGGCTGCGTCGGGCGCATCACCGCATTCCAGGAAACCGGCGACGGGCGCGTGCTCGTCACGCTGACCGGCATCACGCGCTTCAATGTCGTTGAGGAAACCACCGCCGACACGCCGTTCCGTACCTGCCGGATCGACACCAAGCCCTTTGCCGCGGATTTCCTGATGCCCGGCGAGAACGAGGGCGTCGACCGCTCGCGCCTGATCGAGACGCTGGAAGCCTATCTGGAAGCCAACGACCTCGACGCGGACTGGGACGATATCGACGACATGCCGAGCGAATTGCTCGTCAACCTGCTGTCGATGATGAGCCCGTACGGCCCGCGCGAGAAGCAGGCGCTGCTGGAAGCACGCGACCTGCGCACCCGCTCGGAAATGCTGATTGCCATCACCGAGCGCGTGCTGATGGACGAACCCAACGGCGAAACGCTGCAATAGGACGCACACGATGACCTCAAGCGACGACACCGCACCGCGCCCCGCAGCCGGCTATATGGATCCCAAGCTGCTGGAAATCCTCGTCTGCCCCGTCACCAAGACGGTGCTGGAATACGACTCCGCAAAGCAGGAACTCATCAGCCGCGCCGCCAAGCTCGCCTATCCGATCCGCGACGGCATCCCGATCATGCTGCCGGGCGAGGCGCGCGCGCTCGAAGCTTGATCTGGTTTTCGCGGTAACGTCCTAGAGCGGCAGCCCCGTCACCAGTTTGGGCGGCGTGCCGGTGATGCCGGCCGCTTCGCGCAGCAGCCCGCGTTTCAGCGGTCCAGTGCGCTCCACCAGTCCCATGCCGATATCGCGGATCGCGCGCAGCGGCCCAAAATCCGGGCGGAACAGCCGGTTCAGCCCGTCGGTCGCCATCGCCATCTGGAACACGTCGAACCGCCGCCAGCGCTCGTAGCGGGTGAGCTGGGTGAGCGATCCCGGGTCCATCCCGAGGCGCACGGTGTCGACGATCGTTTCCGCCAGCGCCGCGACATCCTTCAGCCCAAGATTGAGGCCCTGTCCCGCAAGCGGGTGAACCTTGTGGGCCGCATCGCCCAGCAGCGCGATGCGCTGCGCTGCGAAACTGCGCGCCAGCATCAAGCCCAGCGGGAACCCGCCGCGCGGCCCGTCGAGTTCGAACTCGCCAAGCTCCGGCCCGGCACGCAGGCCAAGCTCGCCGAGGAAACTGAAATCGTCGAGATCGAGCAGGCGCCTGGCGCGCGGCGTTTCCTCGCTCCACACGACCGACGAGCGATTACCCGGAAGCGGCAGCAATGCGAATGGCCCGCCGGGCAGGAAATGCTGGAAGGCGCGGCCTTCATGGGGAAATTCATGGGCGACCGTGGTCACGATGCCGGTCTGCCCGTAGTCCCATTCCACGCACTTGATGCCGGCCATGTGGCGCAGCGGCGAGCCGACACCGTCGGCAGCCACCACGAGGCGCGCGCGGACCTGCTCGCCGGACGCGGTGTCCAGCGTCGCGCTCGCGCCAGTGGCATCGAACCCGGTGACGGTCGTGCCGCCGCCAATCGCGATGGCTGTTGCCTTCGCTGCCGAATGCAGCGCCTTGTGCAGCGCGCCCGCCGGCACGATCCAGGCCAGCGGCTCGTCGCTGTCTTCCTCGCCGCCAAGATTGAGCAATGAGGGGCGAACAGCATCGCGCAGCGGCGTATCGCTGATGACCATTTTCTCGGCCACGCCGCTTTGGCCGGCAACGTCGGCCCACACGCCAACGGCTTCCAGAACCCGGCGCGGCCCTTCAGCAATGGCCCAGCCGCGCGGATCATCGGAGGGTTCGCCCTGCCCGCGCTCAATCACCGTCACGTCGAGGTCGACGCCGGGCGCTGCCTTCAGTGCCAGTGCCAGTGCAAGGCCGGCAGGCCCTGCGCCCACGATGGCGACATCGTGGACATACGTTGCCGCGCCTTGCGCCGTGTTGGATGCCGTGCTTTCCATGCTCGCAACTTCGCGCCGAAGTCACCACTCTGCAAGCAGCCTTCCGCGCCTTGTCCTTGTCTCTTGCGGGCCCAGTCCCCGCGTCCTCTCATAGATATTGCTCGCCAGCGCCATGTCCACGCCAGATAAACCCGCGAACAAGTCCACGCCGATCGAGAAACTCGTCGCCAACCTCGAACTGGAGCAGATCGAGGTCAATCTGTTTCGCGGCGAATCGATCCCCACCGACTGGAAGCGCGTTTACGGCGGACAGGTGATCGCGCAGGCGCTGATGGCTGCCGCGCGGACGGTTGAAGGCCGGCCGGTGCATTCGCTGCACGCCTATTTCATCCTGCCCGGCGATACCGAAGCCCCCATCATCTATGACGTGGAACGCATCCGCGACGGCGGCAGCTTCACCACCCGCGTGGTGAAGGCGATCCAGCACGGTCGCGCCATTTTCTCCATGTCGGCCTCCTTCCATGCGCAGGAGCCGGGCGCCTTCGACCACCAGTTCCCGATGCCGGACGTGCCGATGCCGGAGGACCTGCCCTCTGAAGCCGAGATGAGGGAACAGCTGAGCGACAGCGCGCCGGAAGCCGTGCGCCGCTACTGGTCGCGCAAGCGCGCCATCGAGATGCGACCGACGTCCCTGTCCGACAGCCTGGATCGCACACCCTCGACGGAACCGCGCCACGTCTGGGTGAATGCCAGCGGCCGCCTGCCGGACGATCCGGTCTACCATCAGTGCTTGCTGGCCTATGCCTCCGACGCCTGGTTGCTGGATACATCGCTGGTGCCGCACGGACGATCCGTCTTCGATCCGCAGATCCAGGCCGCGAGCCTGGACCACGCCCTGTGGTTCCATCGTCCCTTCCGGGCCGACGAGTGGCTTCTCTATACGCAGGATTCGCCCTCGGCCATGGCCGCGCGCGGCTTCAACCGGGGCAGCATCTATTCCCGCGACGGGGTGCTTGTCGCTTCCGTTGCACAGGAAGGCCTGATCCGGCTGCGGAAGGACTGACCGTCTTTGCACAAAAAGTGTGCATCATTTCCTAACGAGGTCTTAATCGCACATTTTTCGTGCATGTGAGCGCTCCGGATATGGGTCGCTTGACGTATTGACCTCAAAACCCCTTTACAATCAAAAACTTAGGTGGACTCTGCGAGTCTGGCACGAGTCTTGATTCCCTGTTGGCCGGATACTCGTTCGCGCAGCTAGCCAAGTTTGGGCGGCGGGTCCGCAAACGAAGCAACATGTAACGGGGTGACTACATGAAAATCATCATGGCGATCATCAAGCCGTTCAAGCTCGATGAGGTTCGCGAGGCGCTGACTGCTATTGGCGTCGAAGGGCTGACCGTCACCGAGGTGAAGGGCTATGGCCGGCAAAAGGGGCACACGGAAATCTACCGTGGAACGGAGTACGCCGTCAGCTTCCTGCCGAAACTGAAAATCGAGGTCGCCGTGGACGCGAAACTCGCCGACCAGGTCGTCGAGACCATCGCGAAGTCCGCACGCACCGGCCAGATCGGCGACGGGAAGATCTTTGTCTACGGCATCGACCAGGTCGTGCGCATCCGCACGGGCGAGACCGATGCGGCTGCACTTTGACGCCGCAGCACAGATCAGGACGAGGTAACCAATCCATGAAATCCGAATTCTACAATCAGCGGCTCGGCCGCACCCTGCTCGGAGCAGGTCTCTTCACAGCCGCGCTTGCGCTTCCCGCGCTGGCGCAGGACACCGGCACCGATGCCGGTACCGCGACTGACGCAGCCAGCACGGCTGGCGCAGACATGGCCTACATCTTCAACACCCTGCTGTTCCTTATCGGCGGCTTCCTGGTGATGTGGATGGCGGCTGGCTTCGCCATGCTTGAAGCCGGCCTGGTGCGTTCCAAGAACGTCTCCATGCAGTGCCTCAAGAACATCGCGCTCTACTCCGTCGCCGGCATCATGTTCTGGGTGCTCGGCTACAACCTGATGTACAACGACGTCGCGGCCAGCGGCGGTTACTTCGGCATCCCCGGCCCCAAGGCCTTTGAGGATGTCGGCGGCTCCGACCTTGAGACCGGCTACTCCGCCGCCTCTGACTGGTTCTTCCAGATGGTCTTCGTCGCAGCGACCGCTTCCATCGTGTCCGGCACCGTTGCCGAGCGTGTGAAGCTGTGGCCGTTCCTCATCTTCACCGCTGTCCTGACCGGTATCTTCTACCCGATCACCGGTTCCTGGCAGTGGGGCGGCGGCTGGCTGTCCGAGATGGGCTTCTCCGACTTCGCCGGTTCCACCATCGTGCACTCGGTCGGTGGCTGGGCGGCATTGACGGGCGCCGTCATCATCGGTGCGCGCAAGGGCAAGTATGGCGCGGACGGTTCCGTCCACGTGATGCCCGGTTCGTCCATCCCGCTTGCAACCCTCGGCACGTTCATCCTGTGGCTCGGCTGGTTCGGCTTCAACGGTGCCTCCCAGCTCGCGATGGGCACCGCTGGTGACGTCACCGACATCTCGCGCATCTTCGCCAACACGAACCTCGCCGCTGCCGGCGGTGTCGTGGCCGCGGTCATCCTCACCCAGATCTTCTACAAGAAGGTCGACGTGACGATGGCGCTCAACGGTGCGCTGGCCGGTCTGGTCTCCATCACGGCCGAGCCGCTGGCTCCGTCTGCTGGTCTGGCCATCCTGATCGGTGCGGTTGGCGGCGTGATCGTCGTCTTCGCAGTGCCGCTTCTGGACAAGCTGAAGATCGATGACGTGGTCGGCGCGATTCCCGTCCACCTTCTCGCCGGCATCTGGGGCACCCTGGTCGTTCCGCTTTCCAACAGCGACGCCAGCATCGTGACCCAGTTCATCGGCGTCGTGGCCTACGGCGTGTTCACCGTCGTTGCGACGGGCATCCTCTGGTTCGTCCTGAAGATGGTCACCGGCGTCCGCGTCACCCCGGAAGAAGAAGCGATGGGACTCGACATGGCCGAAGTCGGCGTCGAGGCCTATCCGGAGTTCGGCACCGGCTCCCAGCGCATGTAAGGCGTTTCCTCCCCAAGCCGGCCCCGCCAGGGGCCGGCCGCACTCATCCACCCGGGCCTCGTGCCCGGGTTTTTTTGTTCTCCGGCTTCCAGCAGCGAGGTTAATCGCGGCTTAACCGCATTTGCCTAGGCTTGGTTGAATCGCGCGTGATCCTCTTCCGCTCCCGCGCTCCCGTTACTGCTGCCGGAGACTTGTCAGCCCCATGCGTGTGACGCGCCCGATCAACGACGCGCCCATCCTCGATCCAACGCCGTTTGGCGGCGACGAGACGGTTATCGACCGCTTTGCCGCCTGGGCGAAGTCGATGGCCCGCTATGCCTTCGCCGTGACGGTAATGCTGCTGGCCGCCTGCTACCTGCTGGCGCTGGTCACATGGTCGGTCGACGATCCGAGCCTCAACCACGCAACCAATGGCCCGGTCTCCAACCTGATGGGCTATCCCGGCGCCATCGTCGCCGACATGGCGATGCAGCTGCTGGGCATCGCGTCTGCGTGGCTGGCGCTCCCGATCTTCCTTGGTGGGCTTCGGCTTGCCCGCGCGCGCGTCCAGTCGCTTGGCCGCTGGAACATACTCGCCTGCATCGGCGGAACGCTGGCCGCGGCCGGCGCCTGCGCCGTCTTCGGGCGCGCGGCGTCCTGGCCGCTTCCAATCGGGATCGGCGGTTTCGTGGGCGATGCGCTGCTGGCGCTGCCCGCGCTCATGCTCTATCCCGCGCTCGGCTCGCTGGCCGCAAAGGCCGGCGCCGTCATCTACGGGACGATGGCGATTGCAGCCCTCGGCTGGGGCACCGGCCTGCTGTGGCCTGCGCCCAGACGCGAAATGGCCGCCGACGAAGACGTGTCAGACCGCGACGATGCCGAGTTCGACGACAGCGCCGACGATGAAAACGGCGGATCGATTGGCCTTGGCCTGCTGATGCACGGTTTTATGACCGCATCCTCCGCCTTCACCCGCTGGCGCAACCGCCGCAAGCCGCGCGTTCTCTCCGTCCGCAACCTGCTCGACGAGGACGAAGCATCCGGCGAGGTTATGGAACGGCGCCAGCCCGATTTCTCCGGCCGCCCGCCGGCCTCCGACCCGTTCATCTATGCACCGGGCCGCTATTCCGGTGCGCAGGAGCCGGCCTACGACGATTACGAAGACTACGACGACGACACCGGCCCCGCACCGGCACCCGCGGCCCGCGTGCAGTCCATGCGCACCGAGTTGAAACCCGGCCGCCGCGCGCAGGCCGAGGCCCAGCCCTCGCTGCTGCCGTTCGACGAATACGAGCTCCCGCCGCTCAACCTGCTGTCCGATGCGCCACGCACCCGCAAGAACACCTTGAGCAAGGATGCGCTGGAGCAGAACGCGCGCCTGCTGGAAGGCGTGCTGGAGGATTTCGGCGTTCGCGGCGAGATCCTCAACGTCCATCCCGGCCCGGTCGTCACGCTCTACGAGCTGGAGCCTGCACCCGGTACGAAGTCCTCGCGAGTCATTGGCCTGGCCGACGATATCGCCCGCTCCATGAGCGCGATCGCCGCGCGCGTGGCGGTCGTTCCCGGCCGCAACGCCATCGGTATCGAACTGCCCAATTCCGAGCGCGAGACCGTTTTCCTGCGCGAATTGCTCGGTTCGGAGGACTTCGAGAAGAACAAGGCCAAGCTGCCGCTCTGCCTCGGCAAGACCATTGGCGGCGAGCCGGTGATCGCCGATCTCGCCCGCATGCCCCACCTCCTGATTGCTGGCACCACCGGTTCGGGCAAGTCGGTCGCCATCAACACGATGATTCTGTCCCTGCTGTACCGGCTCGATCCGGAACGCTGCAAGCTGATCATGATCGACCCGAAGATGCTGGAACTCTCGGTCTATGACGGCATCCCGCACCTGCTTGCCCCGGTCGTCACAGACCCGAAGAAGGCGGTTGTCGCGCTCAAATGGACCGTGCGCGAGATGGAAGACCGCTACCGCAAGATGTCGAAGATAGGCGTCCGCAACATCGACGGCTTCAATGCCCGCGTCGCAACCGCCGCCAAGAAGGGCGAGACGATCACCCGCTCGGTGCAGACCGGTTTCGACAAGGAGACCGGCGAGGCGATTTTCGAGCACGAGGAAATGGCGCTGGAGCCAATGCCCTACCTCGTCGTCATCGTCGACGAAATGGCCGACCTGATGATGGTCGCCGGCAAGGACATCGAAGGCGCCGTCCAGCGCCTGGCGCAGATGGCGCGTGCCGCCGGCATCCACATCATCACCGCCACCCAGCGCCCGAGCGTCGATGTCATCACCGGCACCATCAAGGCGAACTTCCCGACCCGAATCAGCTTCCAGGTCACCTCCAAGATCGACAGCCGCACGATTCTCGGCGAAATGGGCGCCGAACAGCTGCTCGGCCAGGGCGACATGCTCTACATGGAAGGCGGCGGACGCATCACCCGCGCCCACGGTCCGTTCGTTTCAGATGACGAGGTCGAGCAGATCGTCGCCCACCTCAAGGCGCAGGGCACGCCCGCTTATCTCGAGGACGTCACCGAGGAATGCGAAGACGATCCGGTCGGTGGCGCGGCGACCGCCGAAGCCGGTGCCGAGGGCGGCGATCTCTACGATCATGCCGTAGCGATCGTCCTGCGCGACAAGAAGGCCTCCACCTCCTACGTGCAGCGCCGCCTGTCCATCGGCTACAATCGTGCCGCGACGCTCATCGAGCGGATGGAAGAGGAAGGCGTGATCTCCCGGCCCAATGCCAAGGGCCAGCGCGATATTCTGGTCGGCAATGGCGAGGACGCCTGAATTCGGCGCGCCGCCGAGGTTTTGCCACACAACAATGTTTCCTGTGACCGCAAATCTTGAGTTGTAGGATACCGCCCGCAGCGCCTAGACGGAGCGCGGGCACCTTTGAAGAGGTTGGCATGAACGTTCGGGCGAAAATCTTTCAGACCATCGGGCTTTTCGTTGCCCTGGCGGCGCTGGCGCTGCCTGCGGCTGCGCAGGACCTGACCGAGGAGCAGCGCGATGTGCTTTCGCGCGCGAACCTCTCGCTCAACCAGTTGCAGCAGATCACCGGTGATTTCGTGCAGGTCGGTCCCGACGGCAGCCGCGCGGAAGGCAAGCTGTACCTGCAGCGCCCCGGCAAGCTGCGGTTTGAATACGACCCGCCCTCCAAACTGCAGATCGTCTCCGACGGCTTCTGGGTCGCGATCCAGGATCGCAAGATGAAGACGACAGAGAAGTACCCGCTGGCGACCACGCCGCTGAAGATCATCCTCGCCAACAACGTTGACCTCGGGCGCGATGCCTTCATTCGCGACATCTACACGCAGGAAGGCTTCGTCACGGTCACCTTGCAGGAAAAGGCCGGCGAGGCCGATGGTTCACTGGTCCTGATCTTTGATTCGCAGACCTACGACCTGCGCCAGTGGACGGTCACCGACGCGCAGGGACTCGATACATCGGTTGCGCTCAGCAACATCGCCACCTCGCAGGATCTCGACAGCAAGATCTTCCGCGTCAACGAGCTCGGGACCTTCGAGGTCAACCAGGGCCGGTAGAATCGGACGTGCTTTCCCCTGCGGAAAACTTTTTCGATTCTTTTGTGGTGTGCTCTTGAAAGCCCCGATATCGCGTCCCACCTATCATCTACCTGCTGCGGACGTGACCCCCGGTAATCCCCCGTCCGACCCCACACGTTTGCAGCTGGCATGGGAGATGAACCGTCACACGGAACCTTCCAGTCAAAAACGAAGCGTCACGGCCCCAAATGACGCTTCTCCGCTGGTAACGCGGTTATCGGTGCCCGGCTCGTTCCCCCGTGAGCCGGGCATCGTCGCGTTTGGGCCGCTTTTTTCCACTGATTGCGAACGACAGGCGCCCACGGGTTGAACCTGCCGCACGCTTGGGTCCATATCGCAGCCGTCTTCGTCCATGCGGGAGGTCTTCGGTGCGCATCGTTTCCTGGAACATCAATTCGGTTCGCCTGCGAATCGACCTGCTGAAACGACTCACGGAAGAGCTGAAGCCCGACGTCGTCTGCCTGCAGGAAACCAAGTGTCGGGACGATGCCTTCCCGATGAAGGCCGTGCGCGACATGGGGTTCGACCATGTCGAGATCTTCGGCCAGAAGGGTTATCACGGCGTCGCGACGCTCTCTCGCTTCCCGATTGCCGCACCCGCGAGCCGCGATTTCTGCGCCATGGGCGACTGCCGCCACCTGGCGACGGATATCGCCGTGCCGGAACGTGCCAGACCGGTTCGGGTTCACAACTACTATGTGCCCGCCGGCGGCGATGAGCCGGACGCCGGGAAGAACCCGAAGTTCGCGCACAAGCTGTCGTTTCTCGACGAGATGCAGAGCTGGTTCACCGCGCCCGACGAGGCGCTGTTCGGGGCAGGCGATGCCATTCTTCTCGGCGACCTCAACATCGCTCCGTTCCCGGAGGACGTCTGGTCCCACAAGCAGCTTTTGAAGGTGGTGAGCCACACGCCGATCGAAACCGAAGGTCTTGAGCGCGTGCGTGAAGCGTTCGGCTGGGTCGACCTCGTGCGCAAGCACTACCCGTTGCCGGACAAGGTCTTCACCTGGTGGAGCTACCGCTCACGCGACTGGGAAGCCGCCGACAAGGGCCGCAGGCTCGACCACATCTGGGCGACGCCCGAGCTTGCCGAAGCCTGTAGTGGCGCAGGCATCCTCAAGGTCGCGCGCGGCTGGGAACGACCCTCGGACCACGCGCCGATCTACGCCGATTTCGCCTGATATTACACGGACCTAGTTCAGGCTTTCGCCCTGCATTCCGACATGGATGGCGGACGCCTGCAGATCCTCGTTGAGGTTCGACAGGCGGTGCTGCAGGTAGCCTTGGAGCTTGATCGCCACGTCCGGATACTCCGCCAGCACGCGGTGCATCAGTTCGCGCGCGATGACGAGGAAGCGTGCGTCAGCCCGTGCGATGGCCGTGGCCGGCCGGTAGGTCGGGGTGAGCAACGCAAGTTCGCCGATCAGTGAACCGGGGCCGTAGATCGCCCGCTCCACCTCTTCGCCGTCGATGGTCTCGGTCATCAGCACCGAGCCTTCCACAACGAGCATGCCGGTTGTTGCCGGGTCGCCTTCATTGAAGATGACCTTGCCTGCGGGAAATGACTCGCGAATGGCGGAAAACGCGATGAGTTTCAGCATCTCGTCACCAAAATGCTCGAAAACCGGCAAGGGGCGAAGGAGTTCGGCGTCTGAACCGATCATGTGAGGCGTTCCCCGTTCTCGTCACCGGCCGCGCGAAAGGTTTCGGCCGCCGGTCAGGTTCCCTGGCGCATGGTTCCCCCGCCATCCGCCGCTTGGCCGCGACACTGCGAGCACATTAAGGCGCTCGCGCGGCAGGCATGTGGAAACCGGTTCAGGGAACCAGCTTGTAGCCACCGCCTTCGGTCACCAGCAGCCGCGCGTTGGAGGGATCGGATTCGATCTTCTGGCGCAGCCGGTAGATGTGGGTTTCCAGCGTGTGTGTCGTCACGTTGGCGTTGTAGCCCCAAACTTCATGCAACAGCACGTCGCGAGTCACGGCCTTTTCGCCGGTTCGGTAAAGAAACTTCAGGATCGAGGTTTCCTTCTCCGTCAGGCGGATCTTGTTGGCATCGCCCTCGGTAAGCAGTTTCTGGCTCGGCCGGAACGTGTACTGGCCGATGGTGAAGACGGCATCTTCGCTCTGTTCGTGCTGGCGAAGCTGGGCGCGGATACGCGCCAGCAGCACGGCAAAGCGGAACGGCTTGGTGACATAGTCGTTGGCGCCGGCGTCGAGGCCGAGAATCGTGTCGGAATCGGTGTCATGCCCGGTCAGTATGATGATCGGCGCGGCAAAGCCCGCTTTCCGCAGGAGCCGGCAGGCTTCACGTCCGTCCATGTCCGGCAGGCCGACATCTAGGATCAGCAGGTCGATGCGCTCGCTCTTGGCGATCGCGATGCCCTTGGCCGCGCTGTCGGCGGTCTGGATCTCGAATTCCTCGTGGAGGTCGAGCTGTTCGACGAGCGTGTCGCGCAAGATATCGTCGTCGTCGACGATCAGGATGTTCCGTGGCCCGCTCATGGAATGCCTTTCCCCTTGGAGCCGTCCGGGCGGGATAGTTTATCGCGCGCGGTTCGGCGTTGGGCGATATGTTGCTTGGGGAACCCGTGCTTTCAAGCCCGTGGCCCGATCAAGCGAACGTGAAGTTAACGCGCGGGAAGGCGAATTGGATGATCGAGACGGCCGGATTTCTCGTGAAGCTGCGTGTCACGGCTGCGCCCGACGCGCCAACGCGTGGCACCCTGGAAGCAGGCGGCCGCACCTACGATGTCGCGCTGGGCCGGGGCGGTATCGTCGCCGACAAGCGCGAGGGCGATGGCGGCACGCCTGCCGGCAAGTACCTGTTGCGCCGGGCGTTTTACCGTGCCGACCGAGTCGCGAAGCTCAAGACAGGCCTGCCGCTGCGCGCCATCACGCCGCTTGACGGCTGGTCCGACGACCCGGCCGACAAGGACTACAATTGCCTCGTCACGCACCCGACCGAGGGCGAGCGCGCGCTGTCAGCCGAACGCATGTGGCGCGATGACGATATTTATGACGTGGTCATCGTCCTCGGGCACAACGACGACCCGCCCGTTCCCGGCAACGGCAGCGCGATCTTCGTGCATCTGGCGCGCGATGGCTTCACCCCGACCGAAGGCTGCATAGCGCTGAAGCGCGACGACCTGCTGTCGCTCGTCGAAAAATTCGCGCCCGGGACCGTCGTGGAAATCGTGCTTACGGAATAGCTGCTCAGGCGGGTTTGCTGCGCGCGCCGAAAATGGCGCTGCCGACGCGCACATGCGTCGCCCCCAACATGACCGCCTGCTCGTAGTCGCCGCTCATGCCCATGCTGATGACAGGCAAACCCAGTTCGCCGCACATCTTGGCAATCAGCGCGAAATGCGGCCCCGGCGGCTCGTCGAACGGGGGAATGCACATCAACCCGTCGATGGTCAGGCCATGTTCGCTCTGGCAGCGGGCGACGAAATCCTTCGTTTCCTCCGGCAGCACGCCGGCCTTCTGCGGTTCCGCGCCGGTGTTCACCTGCACCAGCAGGCGCGGCGCCTTGCCGCCTTCGTCCACGTGGCGTGCAATTTCCTTGGCTAGCGTCTTCGCGATCTTTTCCCGGTCGACCGTTTCGATCACGTCGAACAGCTCGACCGCCTCGCGGGTCTTGTTGGATTGCAGCGGGCCGATCAGGTGCAGTTCCACGTCAGCGAACTCGGACTTCAGGTCCGGCCACTTGCCTTGCGCTTCCTGCACACGGTTTTCGCCGAAAACCCGCTGTCCGGCTGAAATCGCGTCGCGCGCGGCATCTGCGCCGAATGTCTTCGACACCGCGACCAGCGTCACCTCGTCGGCTTTGCGCCCGGCGAGATCAGCTGCCGAGGCGATGGCCCGGCGCACCGTTTCGAGATTGCCCGCGATGTCCTTGTCGTGTTCGTTCATGTCGCCCGTTGCCCCAGGTGGGAAGTCTATTGCCGCTGCCCTTGATTGCCAAAGGGTTGCGGGGCTGGCCCCGCTTCCATTATGCATCCCGCAGCACCTCGCGGCGCCGCGCCGCTTGCAAGATCAGGAAACCGCGAATCCGATGACGGCAGAGCGTTATAACGCGCGAACCATTGAACCCAAATGGCAGCGCAACTGGGATGAAGCCAACGTCTTCCAGGCGGAGGAAGATGCCTCCAGGCCGAAATACTATGTTCTGGAGATGTTTCCCTACCCCTCCGGCAAGATCCACATCGGGCATGGCCGCAACTACGTGATGGGTGACGTCGTCGCCCGCTACAAGCGTGCGCGCGGCTTCAACGTGCTGCACCCGATGGGCTGGGACGCCTTCGGCCTGCCTGCGGAGAACGCCGCCATTGAGCGCAAGGTCCACCCGCGCGAGTGGACCTACGATAACATCTCCACCATGCGTAACCAGCTGAAACTGCTGGGTCTTTCGCTGGACTGGAGCCGCGAGATCGCGACCTGCCACCCGGACTATTACGCGCGCCAGCAGGAACTGTTCGTCGATTTCCTCGCCAACGATCTGGTCTATCGCCGCGAGAGCGACGTGAACTGGGACCCGGTCGACCACACAGTTCTGGCCAACGAGCAGGTGATCGACGGGCGCGGCTGGCGCTCCGGTGCGGTCGTGGAAAAGCGCAAGCTGTCCCAGTGGTTCTTCCGTATCACCACCTTCGCCGAGGACCTGCTGTCTGGTCTCGACGATCTCGACCGCTGGCCCGACAAAGTGCGCCTCATGCAGCGCAACTGGATCGGCCGCTCCGAGGGCCTGACCTTCTCGTTCGACCTCGAAGACGAAGACGGCAACCTGCTCGACGAAAAGCTGACCGTCTACACGACGCGCCACGACACGATTTTCGGCGCATCCTTCTGTGCCGTGTCGCCGGATCATCCGCTGGCTGTCTCACGTGAATCCGTCAACCCGGACCTTGCCACCTTCCGCAAGGAGTTCGCGAGCCTCGGCACCAGCGAGGAAGTCATCGAGCGCACCGAAAAGCGCGGCGTGCAGCTCGGCGTCTATGCCCGCCACCCCTTCGACAGGTCCGTTCGCCTGCCGGTCTACGCGGCAAACTTCGTGCTGATGACCTATGGCGAGGGCGCCATCTTCGGCTGCCCGGCCCACGATCAGCGCGACCTGGATTTCGCTCGCAAATACGGCCTGCCGGTCATTCCCGTCGTCATGCCGAAGGACGAGGATGCGGCGAGTTTCGAAGTCGGCAATGAGGCCTACGTCCAGAAGGAAGGCGAGAATACGGTTCTCATCAACTCGGATTTCCTCAATGGCATGTCCGTGCCCGAGGGCAAGGACGAGGTAGCCTCGCGCATGGAAGCGCAGGGGCGCGGCGAGCGCAGCGTGAATTTCCGCCTGCGCGACTGGGGCATTTCGCGCCAGCGCTACTGGGGCTGCCCGATCCCCGTCATCCATTGCGATGACTGTGGCGTCGTCGCCGTGCCAAAGGCCGACCTGCCGGTTCGCCTGCCTGACGATGCGACCTTCGACAAGCCGGGCAACCCGCTGGAGCACCACCCCACCTGGAAACACGTCGCCTGCCCGACCTGCGGCAAGCCGGCGCGCCGCGAAACCGACACGATGGACACCTTCGTGGATTCCTCGTGGTATTTCGCGCGCTTCTGTTCGCCGCGGTCCGATGCGCCGGTGGAGCGCTCGTCCGTCGATTACTGGTTGCCCGTCGACCAGTATATCGGCGGTATCGAGCACGCGATCCTGCACCTGCTCTATGCCCGCTTCTTTACGCGTGCCATGCAGCGTTGCGGTTATGCGGACATTGCCGAACCCTTCGCCGGGCTGTTCACCCAGGGCATGGTGGTCCACGAAACCTATCAGGACCCGAAGGGAAACTGGCTGTTTCCCGAAGAAATCACCCGCGCCGAGGACGGTTCGGCGACGGTCACTGCCACCGGGGAACCGGTGAAGGTCAGCCCGGCCGAGAAGATGTCGAAGTCCAAGCGCAACGTCGTCTCGCCGGAAGAGATCGTCGACACCTACGGTGTGGACGCCGCGCGCTGGTTCATGCTGTCGGACACGCCGCCCGAGCGTGACAGCGAATGGACGCAGGCCGGCATCGAAGGCGCATGGCGTCTGGTCCAGCGGATCTGGCGTCTGGTCAACGAGGCGGTCGAACTTGCCGACACCGCGCCGGACGGTGACCCCAGCGAAGACGCGCTCAATGTGCGCCGCGCCGCCCACAAGGCCCTGTCGAAGGTTGGCGAGGATATCGAGCGGCTGCGCTTCAACGTGGCCGTCGCCCACATCTATGAGCTCGCCAACACCATCGGCTCGGCCATGGCCAAGGCGCGCGAAGGCGGTGATGGCTCGCTCGCCGCCGCCACCCGGGAGGCTGTCGAGCTTCTCGTCCAGATGTCAGCGCCCATGGTGCCGCACATCGCCGAGGAAAGCTGGACCTTGCTCGGCCATGACGACATGCTGGCGCTGAGCCCGTGGCCGGAAGTCGATGCCGCGATGCTGGTTGAGGATTCCATGGTTCTGCCCGTTCAGGTGAACGGCAAGAAGCGTGACGAATTGACCATTTCGCGCGATGCCGACGCGCAGGAAATCGAAAGGGCTGTTCTCGAGCTTGATGGTGTGCGAAAAGCACTCGGGGGTGCTGCTCCACGCCGCATCATCGTCGTGCCGCAGAGGATCGTGAATGTCGTCGCCTGAGCGGAAAATCTCGCTGACCGGACGTTTGCCCGGGCGCTTCGGCTTTGCTGCCGTTGCGCTGTCGGTCGCCCTTGCCGGCTGCACGGGTGTTCAGCCACTCTACCAGGACGGAGGGGTCGCCTCGCCGACCGGTTATTCCTCCACATCGAATGAGTTGTCGCGCGTTGCGGTCGAGCCGCAGCCGACCCGCACCGGCCAGCGCATCCGCAACGACCTGCTGTTCCGCCTCAATGGCGGTGCCGATCCCGGCGGCAATGCCGGTGGCGACTACCAGCTGGCGCTGCGCGTGACGAACCGCAAGGAAGACCTGCTGGTTCGCCCCGAGCTGAACCGCTCCACCGGGCGTTTCGTCACCATCATCGTGACCTACACCCTGCGGGCATCGGCATCCGACGAGGTGCTGACCACCGGTACGGTGCAGCGCTCGGCGGCGATTGAAGTCACTGACCAGACATTCGCTGCCGAACGCGCCGAACTCGATGCCGAGAACCGGGCGTCCTCGGACGTTGCCGATTCGATCCGCACCGAACTCGCCGCCTGGTTCGCAACCCGCGGCTGATCCGCATGGTCGCCATCAAGGCCGGCAACGTCGATTCCTTCATCTCAAGGCCTGACCCGGCGCTGCGCCTTGCGCTTGTCTACGGGCCTGACGTCGGGCTGGTCGCTGAGCGCTGCCAGACGCTGGCTGAGAAGCTCGCGGAGATTCATACCGGTGAAATCGACCGCTTCGACGCTGAAACCGCGCCGGATATCGGCACGCTGTTCGATGCCGCCACCTCGATGTCGCTGTTTGGCGGAACACAGGTCATCGTCGTGCGCCCCGGCGCCAAGCAGATCGGCAGTACTCTTGAAGCCATCCTCCAACAGGAGCAAAGCGCACCGATCATCGTGCAGGGCGGCGACATGAAACCCTCCGCACCGGTGCGGAAACTGGCGGAAAGCCGCGAAAATTGCGTCTCTTTGCCCTGCTACGTGGATGGCGAACAGGAACTCGCCCGTCTCGTCGACAATCTCTGCGCAGAAGCCGGCCTCACCATCGAACCCGACGCACGGCAGATGCTGCTGCAATTGCTTGGCGGCGACCGGCTCGCGACACGCGGGGAACTGGAAAAACTGCGCAACTATTGCGCAGGCGAATCGACCGTGACCCTGGAAGACGTTCTGGCCGTCTGTGGCGACGCGTCGGCCCTGATTGTTGATGATCTGGTCGATGCTGCCGCGCTCGGCGAAATCGGCCGCGCCGATTCAGCGCTCAATCGCAGCCTGGAGGCCGGGACTGCCGTGCAGCAGATCACCGGCGCCTTCACCCGGCACTACATGCAGTTGCGCGCCGCCCGAATCGCTGTCGAAAACGGTGCGACGGCGGATACCGCCGTGCGTTCGTTGCGTCCGCCGGTGTTTTTCAAGCGCCAGTCGGCCTTCAAGCGGCAATTGATGCTCTGGTCGAGCGAGGCGATCGATGCAGCCCTTGCGCGCATTCATGCGGCGGACGCTGCGGCCCGCCTGTCGCCGGGGCTGGAAGCCGAACTCACCGGCCGCATGATTCTCGGCCTTGGCACGTCTGTTGCCCGCCGCCGGCGCGCCTGATCAGTTGCCTTCCAGGCGGCGGCAGACCTCGTCAAGCTGCTCCAGGTCCTTGTAACGGATGCGAATCTCTCCAGCGCCGTTCTTGTCGTGCACCGAAACCTTAAGACCCAACACGTCGCTCAGCCGCTTTTCCAGCGCGCGGGTGTCCGCATCGCTCTCGGAAGCGGGTCTGGCCTTTGATTCGCTGGACTTTGACGACGATTTGCTCGCCGCCTCTTCCGCCTGGCGCACGTTCAGACCCGATTCGACGATCTGCTTGGCAGCTTCCGAAGGGTTGGGCAGCGAAATCAGGGTGCGCGCGTGGCCTGCGGTCAGCTTGCCGTCACGCAGCAGACCCAGCACATCGTCCGGCAGCTTGAGCAGGCGGAGCGTGTTGGCCACGTGGCTACGGCTCTTGCCGATAACCTTCGCGAGATCATTCTGGCTGTAGGCGTAATCGTCGATCAACTGCTGGTAGCCTCGCGCCTCTTCGATGGCATTCAGGTCGGCACGCTGCACGTTTTCGATGATGGCAAGCTCGAGCGCTCCGCGATCATCGACATCGTGGATGAGGCACGGCACCTCGTGCAGGCCCGCGCGCTGCGCCGCGCGCCAACGCCGCTCGCCGGCGATCAACTCGAAGCGGCCTTCCTGTCCCGGCGCATTGCGCACCAGAAGCGGCTGGACCACGCCCTTTTCGAGCACCGAGTTCACGAGGTCCTGCAGGTCTTCCTCGTTGAAGGCCTGGCGCGGGTTGCGCGGATTGGGCGCAATCATCTCGATCGGGATGCGCCGCTGCGAGCGCGCCCGGTCGAGTGCCATCACCTCACTGGTTTCGGCATCGCCGATCAGTGCCGCCAGTCCGCGCCCCAGACGCGAGTTGCCCCGTTCTTCCGCCGCCATTGTTTCCTCTTGTCGCCGCTGGTGCCTGCCGCTTGCCGCAGGTCGATTTCATCAATCTTGGCGCCCGGTCGTGACGGGCGCAAATCGAGTTGGTCAGGCCGCGATGCGGCGGAACTGCTTCTCGCGCCGGATCACCTCGGATGCGAGGTCGATATAAGCGCGGCTTCCTGCGCAATTCACGTCGTAGAGTAAAGCCGGCTTACCGAATGACGGTGCTTCCGAGATCCGCACGTTGCGCGGAATGATCGTTTCGTAGACCTTGTCGCCGAGATGGGCGCGCACGTCCGCCACCACCTGTTTTGCCAGGCTGTTGCGCACGTCGTACATCGTCAGCACGATGCCGTGCACCTTCAGGTCCGGGTTCAGCGTGCCGCGCACGTGATCGACCGTCTGAAGAAGCTGGCTCAGGCCTTCCAGAGCGAAAAATTCGCACTGCAGCGGCACGAGGATCGCGTCAGAGGCCGCCAGTGCATTGATCGTCAGCAGGTTCAGAGACGGCGGACAATCCAGCAAAACATAAGTATAACCAAGGGCTTGCGCACTTCCGGCACCTTCGCGAAGCGACTTGCGCACTCGGTAGGCACGGTCCTTCAGGTTCGCGATGGATTGCTCGACGCCCAGAAGATCCAGCGTTGATGGAATGATCGACAGCCCCGGAACCTTGGTCTTCACCGCGGCCTCTTCGACGCTCGCATTCGAGACGACGAGATCGTAGCTCGATGTCTCGCGCGCCTGGCGATCGATCCCGACGCCGGTCGAGGCGTTGCCTTGCGGATCGAGGTCGATGATGAGGACCTTTTCCCCGGTCGCGGCCAGCGCGGTGCCGAGGTTGATCGTGGTGGTCGTCTTGCCGACGCCGCCCTTCTGGTTTGCTACTGAGATGATACGCACCATGATCGGCAAGGTCTCCTTGTCGCGCCGGCGCGCTCGTATCGCCGGAATCGCGGATCGTCAGGTGGCAGGGGTCTGCGGATACCCGTTTGCGAAGCTTCGTTCAACGGGAAAGCCGGAAGAAGGTGGTGGGCAGCTTTCGCCTTTACCTTCTCGATATGGATGATAGTCGCAAGATCACGCTGTCCTGCGCAACCACGCTCTGCACGATATCCACGTCGAATTTCCACTGCTTGTTTGCAGCATCGATCTCGGCCTGGAAATTCTGCCCCTTCGGGAAGACGCATTTCGCCCCGGCGGTTGTCGCCGGCTCGGTCAGCTCGAGAAGCTTGACGAGCGGTGCAAGCGCGCGTGCCGTCACGGTGCCGACGCTCGTTTCTACCGCGAGCCGGGATAAAGCGGATTCCGCACGATCCGCATGGACATCGACCTTGGTGCTGGCCGCGCGCGCCGCGGCCCGCAGAAAGGCGGCCTTTCGCTTGTTGCTCTCGACGAGATGAACCGGCCCGCCGCCCTCTCCGCGAGCGATGGCCAGAACGAGTCCGGGAAATCCGGCGCCCGAACCGATATCGACGATGCGACGGTGGGCAGGAATCATGGGAAGGAGCTGCAGGCTATCGGCGATATGGCGCGACCAGACAGCATTGAGTGTCGCAGGACCGACGAGATTTTGGGCCGGTTCCCACTTTCGGAGCTCTGACGCGTAGGCTTCAAGCCTGGCCCATGTTTCACGTGAAACGGGCTGATTCGGCAAAAGCCGCGCCGCTGAGGACCACGTCTCGCTCATTCGGCTGCAATCTGGCCCGAACGACGAACGTTGGCGGCCACCAGCATCAACGCCGCCGGTGTCACACCGTCAATTTGGGCGGCATGAGCAACGGATACCGGACGGACACGCTCCAGTTTTTCCCGCATCTCATTCGAGAGCCCCGGAATACCCGAATAATCGAAGTCTGGCGGGATAGCCTGGCCCTCGTCTGCCTTGAAACGCGCGATATCCGCCTCCTGACGGGCCAGATAGACCGCATATCGCGCCTCGATCTCGATCAACTCGGCGATTCGAGGCGCAATATCACCTAATATCGGCCAGATCGCCTCCAACCGCGCCATCGAAACGTCAGGATAACGCATCAATTCAAACGCAGACCGTTTTTGACCGTCGAGATTCACCTCAAGACCGTACTTTCGTGCCTCATCAGGCGTCACGACGATACTTTGCAGCACTTCGCGCGCTCGGTTGAGTTCATCCGTTTTGGATACGAACCGATTCTCCCGTTCCGCACGCACGAGCCCAAGCGCTACTCCAGTTGGCGTCAGGCGCTGATCCGCGTTGTCCGCGCGCAGATGCAGCCGATACTCGGCGCGCGACGTAAACATACGATAAGGCTCGCTGACACCACGCAGCGTCAGATCGTCAATCATGACACCGAGATAGCTGTCCGTCCGCGAGAAAACATGGCCTGATTGGCCCCCAGCCAAACGAGCCGCGTTCAGCCCGGAGACAAGACCTTGTCCGGCCGCCTCCTCGTATCCAGTCGTTCCGTTAACTTGCCCGGCAAGAAACAGCCCGGGCCACGATTTGCACTCCAACGTGGGGAGCAACTCGCGCGGATCGACATAGTCGTACTCAATTGCATATCCATACTGGAGGATCGATGCGCGCTCGAGTCCCGCAATCGAGCGGACGACAGCGTCTTGCACGCCACGAGAGAGCGACGTGGAGATCCCGTTCGGATAAACCGTGTCGTCGTTGAGACCTTCTGGTTCCAGAAAGATCTGATGCCGTTCGCGATCGGCGAACCGAACGACCTTGTCCTCGATCGACGGACAATAGCGCGGACCTTGGCCTTCTATCTGCCCGGAATAGACCGGGGCCGAATCAATGTTTGCCGAGATGACGGCATGCGTCGCGGCATTCGTATGCGTGATGTGACACGGGATCTGGGGCGTTTCGATCCGCTCCGTGAGTTCCGAGAAGGGCACCGGAGGGGTATCGCCGGGCTGTTCGTTCAGGCTGACCCAGTTAATGGTTCTCCCATCCAGCCGCGGCGGCGTACCGGTCTTGAGTCGACCCAGAGACAGGTTCAGGCCGTCCAGGGCCTCGCCGAGAGCAATCGCTGCAGGGGCACCGTGTCTCCCGGCCTCCCAGATCTCCGTCCCGAGATGTATCTTCCCACGCAGAAACGTGCCGGATGTCAGAACGACAGCACCAGCATGGACCGAGTTTCCGTCCCCAAGCGTCACGCCGGCGATTCGATTTCCGGAAAGGAGGAACCCGGTGACTTCGGTTTGTAGAACGCCCAAATTGTCCTGATCTGCGATCAGAGACTGTATTGCCTCGCGGTACAAATTGCGATCCGTTTGGGCGCGTGGACCGTGAACAGCCGGACCTTTCCGCTTGTTCAACATGCGGAACTGGATGCCCGCCGCGTCCGCGGCTCGGCCCATCAAGCCATCAAGTGCATCGATCTCCCGTACGAGATGGCCTTTACCCACACCGCCAATGGCTGGATTGCAGGACATGACGCCGATGGTGTCACGGTTGTGTGTTGCTAGGACCGTACGCGCGCCGGCCCGCGCGGAAGCTGCCGCTGCCTCGCAGCCGGCATGCCCGCCACCGATCACCAACACATCGCACTTCATGCCAGTTGAACCTGTTTCACGTGAAACACCCGCTCACTTGCCAATACAGAAGCTGGAGAAAATCGAACCAAGAACATCTTCCGCGTGTACCCGCCCGGTCAAGCGCCCAAGAGCATCACCGGCCCGCCGAAGGTCTTCCGCGGCAAGATCGAACGATTCATCAACCAATCGCGACATCGCGTCATTCATCGACGAGGCGACCAACCGCAATTCTTGAAGCTGACGATCCCGCGAAAACGAAACAGGCCCAAGGTCCGCAAAACCTTCGGCGAACCTGGTCAATCGTTCCAGTAACGAATCCAATCCATGTCCCGTCGTAGTCGAAAGGCCGTCGGAAACTGTTGCATTCGCGTCCATCAGGTCAACACGCGAGCGATAGGTCCAAAACTCTGGTTGGGGCAGATTATCCCCGGACTTATCCAGAAGGATATCAACAGCCGCAGAGCCACCGGCATCGACCAACCCGATAACCAGATCACACTGCGCGAACAACGCGCGCGCGCGGCGAACACCTTCGGCTTCAACGCCAACCGCATCGCGCAGCCCGGCTGTATCAAAGACCCGCACAGACACGCCGCCCAGGTCCAGAACGATCTCAATTATGTCCCGCGTCGTACCGGGTTCGTCCGACACAATCGCCGCGTCCCGCCCAGCCAACCAGTTGAGCAAGGACGACTTGCCCACATTCGGTGCACCGGCAATGGCCACCACGAGGCCGTCGCGCACCTTGCGCCCCCGCAAACCTGTGTCGATCAAACCGCGGACGGTTCCCAGAAGACTATCCAGAGCGCGCCGAAGACGTTCCGACCCCGAATCATAAACGTCGCCCTCGTCGGAAAAATCGATGCGCGCCTCGACCTCAGTCCGGATTGCCATCAAGCGCCGACCGAGTTCCTCGAGAAGACGGTCACCTTCCCCAACACTCAGCCGAGCAACGGCGCGACGCTGCGCCTCGGTTTCCGCCTCGATCAGATCAACCAGACCCTCGGCTGCCGTCAAGTCGAGCTTTCCGTTGTTGAACGCGCGTTGCGCGAACTCACCCGCCTCTGCCGGACGCAGTCCTTCAATGGCACCAAGCGCGGCCTCAATTGCCGCGATGACAGCACGGCCCCCATGGACGTGAAGCTCGGCGCAGTCCTCGCCCGTAAAGCTGCGGGGCCCGGGAAAGAACACCGCGAGCCCACGATCCAGAAAACCTTGATGCGCATCGCTGAGCTCAACAAGCGACATGAACCTCTCACGCGGAACGAACCCGCAAAGGCGTTCGAGAGCAACGCGCGAACCGGGCCCGCTGACGCGCATCACCGCAACGCCAGCACGGCCAGATCCTGACGAAAGCGCATAAATGCTGTCACTCGCTGACATGAAACCCGCAAAGACGCTTGTGATAAGAAGGACCGAACCGGAGGCAACGATACGATGAATCGACTGCAGAACACGACCAGCCCTTACCTACGCCAACACGCGGACAACCCGGTCCACTGGTGGCCCTGGTCCACAGAAGCGCTGGCAGAAGCGGCAAGAACCAACAAACCGATCCTGCTGTCAATCGGCTATGCCGCCTGCCACTGGTGCCACGTCATGGCCCACGAGTCGTTCGAGGACGCCGAAACCGCCGACCTGATGAACCGGAACTTCGTGAACATCAAGGTCGATCGCGAAGAACGCCCCGATATCGACCAGCTCTACATGTCCGCGCTCCATGGTCTCGGCCAGCATGGCGGCTGGCCATTGACGATGTTCCTGACACCCGACGCCAAGCCCTTTGCTGGTGGCACCTACTTTCCTCCAAAACCCAGCCACGGCCGGCCGTCGTTCCAGAATGTCCTGATGCAGGTCGCCGACCTCCATAACGCGAGCGATCCCCGCATCGAGCAAAACGCCCAGGCGCTGATCAACTCGCTAGCCCCGGCCCAGACACCAAAGACCCGCGACATTCCCAAGCCGCTATCGTTCGCTGCCGCCGATCACCTCATGAAGTCGGCCGACGCGGACAACGGCGGCATCGGCACCGCGCCCAAATTCCCGAACACGGTGATTCTCGACCATCTTTGGCGCAACCCGTATGTCGCAGACAGCGCCACCCGAAACCATGTTCTCAAGACGATTGAACACATGACACTAGGCGGACTCTACGACCACCTGCGCGGCGGCTTCGCCCGCTACAGCGTGGATGACCGCTGGCTCGTCCCGCATTTCGAGAAGATGCTCTACGACACGGCCCTCATCATCCCGCAGCTTGCCCGCGCCTGGTATGCGACCGGCGACGAGACGTTCCGCGCGCGAATCAAACAATCGCTCGCTTGGCTCGACGCGGAGATGAAACTGCCGAACGGCCTCTACGCCGCAAGCCTCGATGCCGATTCCGACGGTGAGGAAGGCGCATTCTATGTCTGGACGCTGGACGAGGTGAGATCCGTTCTTGGACCTCATGCCGACAGGTTCGCCCGTCTCTACGACATCACCGATAGAGGCAACTTCGAAGGCAAGAGCATCCCGAACCTGCTCGAGACGGGCAACCTGTCCGATAACGACCAACACTTCGCAGACGAATCGATTTCCCGGCTCGTTCAGGCACAGGACAAGCGCAACCGGCCGGCCCGTGATGACAAGGCGTTGACGGACTGGAACGCGCTCCTGGTCATGGCCAAGGTGAGCGCCGCCCACGCGCTCGAAAACGCGACCCTCATCGCAGAGGCCGCTGAGCTTTTCGAAATTCTCTACGGCGACGGACCGGATACAATTCCGCACTCCCGGCTGGCAGAGGCGCAGGTCCACCCGGCCATGGCCACGGATCACGCGAACCTCGCCAATGCCGCGCTGCATCTCCACCAGGCAACACTCGACAAGGATTATCTCGAGAAAGCGGAAGCCCTGCTCGTTCATCTCGACGACTATTACGCCGACGAATCAAAGGCACGCTTCTACCTGGCGTCGAAAGCACAGACCGACCTGATACTGAGGACAATCAGCGCCACGGACGACGCCGTGCCGAACCACAACGCAACCATCGCGTCGGCGATGGCTCGCATGGCAACGCTCACGGAAAATGCAGACTGGAAAGCACGAGCGGAGGCGATGCTGACCGCGTTCTCGGACGCAATCGTCCGCAACCCGCTTTCGCATCTTGGCATGCTGAACGCCCGAGACGAACTGGACAACCCGGTGACACTGACCGTCCGCTCGTCGAGCGCCGATCTGGCCTGGCCATTCATGGACGTCGCGCGCCACGCGATGGAGCCGAACCTGTTGCTGTTACACGAGAACACGGGCGAGCCGGTCAGCGCCATCATGTGTGCGGACCAGACCTGCCTGGCACCGGTGAAGACGCCGCGCGAACTGGCCGAAGCCATGGCGACATCCCCGACCGGAATCGGCGGATCAGGTGTTCATTGATTCGAAGAAATCTTCGTTCCGCTTGGTCTGACGCAGCTTGTCGAGCAAGAACTCAATGGCATCCACCGTCCCCATCGGCGTGAGGATACGACGCAGCACGTAGACCTTCTTGAGCTGGTCAGCCGGGACGAGGAGCTCTTCCTTGCGGGTGCCCGAACGCGTGATGTCCATGGACGGGAACACGCGCTTGTCGGACACCTTGCGGTCAAGGATGATCTCCGAGTTGCCGGTGCCCTTGAACTCTTCGAAGATCACTTCGTCCATGCGGCTGCCGGTATCGATCAGGGCGGTCGCAATGATTGTCAGCGAGCCACCTTCTTCGATATTGCGCGCCGCGCCGAAGAAGCGCTTCGGGCGCTGCAGGGCATTGGCATCGACACCACCGGTGAGGACCTTGCCGGAGGACGGCACGACCGTGTTATAGGCGCGGCCCAGACGCGTGATGGAATCGAGCAGGATGACGACGTCACGGCCATGTTCAACGAGGCGCTTGGCCTTCTCGATCACCATTTCCGCGACCTGTACGTGCCGAACCGCAGGCTCATCGAACGTGGAGGAAATCACCTCGCCGTCCACCGAGCGCTGCATGTCGGTCACTTCTTCCGGACGCTCGTCGATCAGCAGAACGATCAGGTAGCACTCGGGATGATTCGACGTGATCGAGTGCGCGATGTTCTGCAGCAGCACGGTCTTGCCGGTGCGCGGCGGAGCGACGATCAGCGCGCGCTGACCCTTGCCGAGCGGCGCGACGAGATCGATCACGCGGGCTGACATGTCCTTCGACTTCGGCTCTTCCAGCTCCATGTTGAAGCGCGAATCCGGATAGAGCGGCGTCAGGTTGTCAAAGTGGATCTTGTGGCGCGCCTGCTCCGGGTCCTCAAAGTTGATCGTATTGACCTTGAGGAGCGCGAAGTAGCGCTCGCCGTCCTTCGGGCTGCGGATCTCACCTTCCACCGTATCGCCGGTGCGAAGCGAGAAACGACGGATCTGGCTCGGACTGACATAGATATCGTCGGGACCCGGGAGGTAGTTCGCATCTGGCGAGCGCAGGAAGCCGAAACCGTCCTGCAGCACCTCGACAACGCCGGACCCGATGATGTCGGTATCATCTGCAGCAAGCTGCTTCAGGATGGCAAACATCAGCTCCTGCTTGCGCAGCGTGCTGGCGTTTTCGACCTGGAGTTCCTCCGCCAGGGCCGCAAGTTCGGCCGGCGTCTTTTCCTTCAGGTCCTGAAGCTTCATTTCAGGCATGGTCTGCTCCGACTGGTCGATTTGAATCAGGTGGGAAAGGTGGGCCGAATTGGCCGGGACATCCGGCTTCGAATGACCGGATTGAAAATGCTGGGGAGGAAACGATCAGCAGGTGGTGACGCGCGAAAAGCCAGACTGTGGCCGCTGCAACCGCCGAACGTCCGAGGCAGGATTAGCCGGACATATACGCGCAGTCGGAAAACCGTTCAAGAGCCATTAGAACGGCTTCACGACCACCATGATCACGATCAAGACCATCAGTACGGTCGGAACCTCGTTCACGGCGCGATAGAACCCCGGCGAAAGCGTATTGCGATCTTCGGCAAATTCCCGCGTCCACTTTGCGCATGCACCGTGGAACCCCGACAGGAGAACGACACCGGCGAGCTTCACGTGAAGCCAGCCATGACCGAAGCCGATGAACCCGAAAACCAACCACAGACCGAACACCCACGATGCAATCATCGCCGGCGTCATGATGGCCTTCAGCAGCCGGCGCTCCATGACCTTGAACGTCTCGGACTGAACCGAGCCCGCCTCGGCGTCGCAGTGATAGACGAACAATCGCGGCAGATAGAACATCGCCGCCATCCACGCGATGATCGAGATGATGTGGAACGCCTTGACCCACTCGTACATCGCCTGAAAACCCCCTATCCGCGATACGCGCGAACCCGCGCAACCATCTGTTCGACGTGCTCGATCGGCGTCTGCGGCACGATCCCGTGGCCGAGATTGAAGATCAGACGACTCGTATCGAACCCTTCCAGAACCGAATCGATTTCCCGGTCGAGATATTCGCCGCCTGCAACCAGCGCCATCGGATCGAGGTTTCCCTGGACCGGACAGTTCGGCTGAACGCTGTCGCGAACAAAAGCACGATTCGCCATCCAGTCGACACCAACCGCATCGACGCCTGAGGCTTCCACATAGCCCGGCAACCTTGCCCCCGCGCCACGCGGGAATCCGATGATCCGTGCCCCGGGAACCTGCGCCCGGACACCGTCGACAATTCGCCTGGTCGGCTCGAGGACGAAGGAAGAAAACTGGTCGTCTGTCAGCATCCCACCCCAGGTATCGAAGATCTGGACGGCATCCGCCCCGGCCCGCAGCTGAGCGACGAGATAGCTGGTCGACGCAGCCACCAGCTTGTCGATCAACTGAATGAAGGCCGAACGATTCTGGTACGAAAACACCCGCGCGGGCACCTGTTCTGGTGTGCCCCTGCCGGCGATCATATAGCTGGCAACCGTCCAGGGCGCACCGCAAAACCCGAGAAAGGTGGTCTCGTCCGGCAGAGCTTCACGTACGCGGGTCACCGTCTCGATAACCGGCGCCAACCGGTCCACCACCGAATCAATTGTCAGCCGGTCGACTGCATCGGAGGTCTCGATCGGATCAAGGAGCGGACCGACGCCTTCCTCAAACCGCACCTCCTGCCCCATGGCATCGGGGATGACCAGGATATCCGAAAACAGGATGGCTGCGTCGAACCCGAACCGACGGATCGGTTGCAGCGTCACCTCGCAGGCAAGTTCCGGATTGTAGCAAAGTTGGAGGAAGCTGCCCGCCTGCACACGCGTTGCCTTGTACTCCGGGAGATAGCGGCCAGCCTGACGCATCATCCAGACGGGAACCGAATCCACGCGCTCACCGTTGAGTAGATCGAGGACTTTCCGATTGCCGCTCACGAGCGTTCCATCCCAGGTTCTCCGTTTCCCCAGTTCGCCTATTAAAACGAATCCGATTCTATTTTTCTTTCTCTTGGGGCCACCCAACGGGGATTGTTCCCTTGCCCACAAGCACGCTCGCGGTTTCCAACCGTGACGGGCAGGAAACGCTCAACGCATTCCACACCTGTCCACGGTCCAACCGATTGATGCGACAACGATTTTGAACAAGTCCCGTTCGCACAACGCATCCGCAACGCCCAGCCATTCCCACATTCAACAGGCTGGCTCAAGTCGCCAGAACGCCGCAACCGGTTCTGGGACAAACCTTAACGAATCCTTAAACCGCATCCGATTCAAACGCGCGCATGCCCGGTTCTCCACATTTGCCAACACCCGCCTTCACGCTCGACAATCCACGCGCATGGCGTAAAACGGGCACATGCCAAATACCGGCCGCAGCTATTTCCATCTCCATCTCGTGTCGGACTCCACCGGCGAGACCCTGATGACGGTCGCGCGTGCGGCCGCTGCGCAATATCCGCGCGTGCGCGCCATCGAGCATGTCTATCCGCTGGTACGCTCCCACACCCAGCTCGACCGCGTGCTGCGCGAGATCGAGGCTTCGCCCGGCATCGTGCTCTACACGATCATCAACCAGGACATTTCCAAGCGCATCGAGACCGCGTGCCGCGACTTCGGCTCGCCGTGCCTGTCCGTGCTCGACCCGATCCTGGTGATCTTCCAGTCTTATCTCGGCGCGGAAAAATCGCCGCGCGTCGCCGGCCAGCACGTTCTCGACCAGGATTATTTCCGCCGGATCGATGCGCTCAACTTTGCGCTCGTGCACGATGATGGCCAGCAGACGGGCAATTACGAGGAAGCCGACGTCGTGTTGCTCGGCATCTCGCGCACATCCAAGACACCGACCTGCATCTATCTGGCGAACCGCGGCATCAAGGCGGCCAACATCCCGCTGGTGCCGGGGATTCCCCTGCCGCCGGGCCTTGAAAGCCTGAAGAACCCGCTGGTCGTCGGGCTTGTCGCGAGCCCGGAACGCATCGTTCAGATCCGCCAGCACCGGCTGCTGACGCTCAACGCCGATGATGAAAGCGCCTATATCGACCGCATGGCCGTTGCCGAAGAGGTCACCTACACCCGCAAGCTGTGCGCTCGGAACGGCTGGCCGATGATCGACGTTACCCGAAGGTCCATCGAGGAAACCGCAGCAGCAGTCGTGAACCTCCTCAACGAACGCCGCGCCGAGCCCGTCAAAACGACATCTTCCTGATCGCCTAAAGCCCCCGGCAAAGGAGGCCCGCCATGAACCAGCTGATGGCATCAGCCAAACCGATCCTCGCCTCCGCCAGCACCGCGCGCATGGAAATGCTGACGCGCGCCGGCGTCGAGGTCGACCGGCGACCCGCCGATATCGACGAGCAGGCGGTGGTCGCGGCGATCGGTTCCGACGGCATGGACCCAGAAGACATCGCGGCCATCCTCGCGCAGGCCAAGGCCGACGAGGTGTCCGCGGCCAATCCGGGCCGGCTGGTCATCGGCTGCGACCAGACATTGGCGCTTGATGGTGAACTCGTCACCAAGCCGCCCAGCATGGAAGACGCCCGCCGCCAGCTTCTCGCCATGTCGGGCAAGAGCCATTACCTGCATTCCGCCGTGACGCTGGTGAAGAACGGCGAGGTCGAGTGGAGCCAGGTCGATACCGCCGTGATGAGCGTGCGCGAACTCAGCCCGGCCTTCATAGGTCGCTATCTGGCGCAGGCCGGCGCCGGGATTCTTTCGAGCGTCGGCGCCTACCAGCTGGAAGGTCTCGGCGCGCAACTCTTTGATAAGATCGAGGGCGACTATTTCACCGTGCTCGGCCTCCCGCTCCTGCCGCTGCTGGCGGAATTGCGCGCACGCGATATCCTGCATAGCTGACCAAGCCAGCGCGCCCCCGCACACCGGATACTGACGGACCCATGCTCATCATCGGACTGACCGGCTCCATCGGCATGGGCAAGAGCACCACGGCGCAGATGTTCCGCGACCGCGGCGTACCGGTCTTCGATGCCGACGCCACGGTCCACGATATCTATGCCGGGCCGGAAGCAGCCGAGATCGACGCAGCGTTCCCCGGCACGCTGGTCGACGGACGCATCGACCGGGTCAAGTTGTCGGAGCATGTGGTTGGAAACGATGCCGCGATGAAGCGGCTGGAGGCCATTGTCCACCCGATGGTTCACGCGCGGGAGACGAAATTCCTGCGCGAAGCACGAGAAGCCGGGTCACCCTTTGCGGTGCTCGATGTCCCGCTGCTGTTCGAAAACGGTTCGCAAGGACGCTGCGATGTCGTCGCGGTGGTCTCCGCGCCCGCCGAGGTCCAGCGCAAGCGCGTGCTGGAACGCCCCGGCATGAGCTTAGAGAAATTCGAGGCGATCCTCGCCCGACAGGTGCCGGACGCCGAAAAGCGCGCCCGCGCCGATTTCATCATCCCCACAGGCAACGGACTGCCGGCGGCGGAAAAAGCTGTGGACGAGATGCTCGCCGAATGCGCCGCGCGCACCGGCACGGCCTATGCGAATCGGATGGCCGGACGCTAGAATCTCAGGACAGTTTCCGGCCATGAGCCGGACCAGTCGAACCAGACCGGCGGCCAGTCACCCATGCGCGAAATCGTCCTCGATACGGAAACCACCGGCCTGCGCTTTCGCGAGGACGGCGACCGCATCATCGAGATCGGCTGCGTCGAGCTCGACAACCACATGCCGACCGGCAACACGTTCCACGTCTATATCGACCCGGAGCGCGACGTACCGGCGGAAGCCGTCGCCATTCACGGCATCACCAGCGAGAAACTGCGCGGCATGCCGAAATTCGCCGAAGTGGCGGCGGACTTCGCCGCCTTCATCGGCAACGATCCGCTGATCATTCACAATGCCGGCTTCGACGTGCCGTTCCTGAATTTCGAGCTGGAACGCTGCGGCCACCCGCTCATCTCGTTCGACCGCGTGGTCGACACGCTGCTGGTCGCGCGCCAGAAGCATCCCGGCGGCGGCAATCGTCTGGATGACCTGTGCAAGCGCTATGGCATCGACAACACGCGCCGCACCTATCACGGCGCGTTGCTCGATTCCGAGATTCTGGCGGAAGTTTACCTGGAACTGATCGGCGGGCGTCAGACCAACCTGACGCTGACCGCGACCGTCACCACGGCGCAGGCGATTTCACGCCGCGCCACGCCGCGGCCCTCGCCGCTGGCGCCTCGCCTCAGCGAGGAAGAACGCGCCCGCCACGCCGCTTTCGTACTGGAATTGTCCGAAACGACGATCTGGGCGCGCTACGAAGCCTGAAGCGTTTCGCGAAACATCGCCGCGAAACCGGTGAGAGCCCTGGTCCGCTCAGGCGGTGCCGGAATTCTCGCCAGACGTCGACATCTGCTGCACGCGCTGGCGATACAGGCCGATGAAGTCGATCGGCTGAAGCAGCACCGGCGGCACGCCGCCCGCACCCGTCGTATTTGCGACGATCTGGCGCGCGAACGGGAACAGCATGCGCGGCCCCTCGATGAAGACGATGGGGTGAAGCTGCTCCTTGGAGACGTTTTCCACCCGCATGATCGCCGAATAGACCAGCTCCAGGTTGAAGACGACGTTGTCGCCGTCGCCGGCCTTGGCCTCGATGGACAGGTCCACCTCGTAGTCGCTGTCCGACAGCGCCTTGCCACCGACATTCACCGCGACGTTCATCGGCGGGGCCTTGCCCTGGAACTTCTGCATCGCGGCAGCCGGGTTCGGGCTCTCGTAGGACAGGTCCTTGATGTACTGCGTGATGATGTTGATGCTCGGACCGGCCGCAGCGGCAGCAGCTGCGGGATCCTGTTTGGTTTCGTCTGCCATGTGGTCCTATCCGTTCAAGCGAGCCGGGGCGCCGGTTTCAGCCGGGTGCCTTGAAATCCCCGGGGTCGCTAGCATGTGGAGCGCCAAGCGACAAGCTTCGCGCGATCCGAGGGTCACGAACCGTGCGGCCCGCCACGGCGGTCGCTGGAGATGATTTCACCGTCGATCACGGGCGTCGGCCCGTCGCGCGGACCATGTCCGGGGGCGCCCGCTCCGGTTGAGCGGACGACGACCGTCATCATGTTCTTGCGAATGAAACGGGCCGCAGCTTCCCGCGTAAAGGGGACGGCAAGCAGGAAGCCGAGCGTATCGGTCGCGAAACCTGGCGTGATGAGCATCAGGGCTGCGGCAAGCAGCAGCAGACCCTCGACCACTCCCTGCACGGGAAGCTGGTCGTTTGCGAGGTCGCGCTGCGCCGTCTCGAAGACCTTCAGCCCCTGCCAGGAGACGAGGCCCGCACCGAGAATGCCGGTGGCAATGACGATGGCAATCGTGGCCAGCAGGCCGATCTCGCCGCCAACCACGACGAACAATGCGATCTCGATCAGCGGGATCGCGAGAAAAAAGGCTCCCAGCATCGGGAAGAAGCGGAACATGCACGCAAGCGCCTTGTCGCCAAAAGGGGAATGAGCTTCGCCGGTCGCGGCCACTGGACCGCCCGGCTTCTCCTCCTTACATAAGAACGAACCGCGACATTGAAACCTCAACAGGTCCGATGGCGCGTGAAAGAACGTCGGAATCATTCGCCTGCCCGGAAATTGGCTCCGGACGGGCGGGTCGTGATTTGAACCCTCTGGCTTTGTGGGCGTTGGAAACGAGATGGACGGATTTTTTGATTTTTACACGATCGTCTTTCTCGTGGTCGCGGTGGCGATCTTCCTGAGGCTGCGGTCCGTGCTGGGCCGTCGCACCGGGCAGGAGCGCCCGACGGGTGAGCAGATGGCCCATGCGCGCAAGCAGGCGGAGGAGGATAACGTCGTTCATCTTCCCGGCCGCGAGCCTGTCGCCAACACCAATGTCGAGGCCGAGCCGGAAAAGGAACCCGATACCCCGCTCGAGCGCACGCTCTTCGACATCCGCAAGATCGATCCGACATTCAATGCAGAGCGGTTCGTCGATGGTGCCAAGTCGGCCTACGAGATGATCGTGACGGCCTATGCCAATGGCGACCGCCGCACGCTGCGTCCGCTGCTGACGCGCGATGTCTATGACGGCTTCGTCACGGCCATTGCCGAACGCGAGAGCCGCGGCGAAACCGTGCAGTCCAATTTCGTCGGCATCGATGGTGCGGAAATCACCGACGCGACGCTGGCCTCGAAGGTCGCGACGCTGACGGTCCAGTTCACCTCCGAGATGGTGACGGCAACGCTGGCCTCCGACGGGACCGTGGTCGAGGGCGACCCGACCGAGGTGTCCACTGTCACCGACATCTGGTCGTTCACCCGTGACCTGTCCAACCGCGATCCGAACTGGAAGCTCGTTTCCACCGAATCGCCTGATGGCGACGACAGCTGATCCGAGGCGGGACCAGGGCCATGCGATGCGCGCCCTTTCCGTCTTTTCCAGAACAACGCTCGCGGTGGTTCTCGCCATGTCGCTGACGCTCGCCGGACCTGGCAACGAAGCCGCCGCAGCCGAGGCAAGCATCAAGCGCGCCCACTTCGCCGACCTGCCCGGTTGGACTGACGACGATCATCTCGCCGCACTGAAAGCCTTCGAGCAGTCCTGCACCGGTCCGCACCCGGCAACCATCGCCGCATCTGCCGATACCGCCGAAGAAACCCGCGGTGCGCCGAAGCCGCGCCGGGCGAAGTCACTTGTGCGCGCCTGCACCGCGCTGGTCGCATCCGGCGGCGCCGGGACATTTGACGGTGAGTCCGCCAGAGCTTTTTTCGAGCGCTGGTTCGAACCGGTCCTGATGACGCCGAAGGGCGAGAAGGCCGGCCGCGTGACCGCCTATTTCGAGCCGCAGCTTGCAGGCTCGGTCGCAAAGACGGATCGCTTCGCCGTCCCGCTCTTCGCCCTGCCGAAAGACCTCGTCAGCGTCAGCAGCAAGTCGCGTCCCGCAGGGTTCCCCGAAAACCTGAGTGCCGCGCGCCGTACGACCGAGGGCCTCACCCCATATTCTGACCGTGGCGCGCTGGCTGACCCGGAGGCGTGGGAATCACTCGAACCGCTTGCGTGGATCGAGGACCCGGTGGATGCCTATTTCGTCCATATCCAGGGTTCGGTGCGCCTCGCCCTGCCGGATGGTTCCGCGCTTCGCCTCGGCTTTGCCGGCAAGAACGGTCACCCGTATGCGTCGGCGGGCAAGGAAATGATCCGGCGCGGGCTGGTTCCCGCCGCAGGCATGTCGTCGAAGGCGATGAGCGACTGGCTCAAGGCCAATCCGGAAATCGCGCCGGACATCCTCGCGGTCAATCCATCCTACATCTTCTTCCGTAAGATCACCGGGCTGACGGACGACCTCGGACCCATCGGTGCCGAAGGCGTGCCGCTGACGCGCGGCCGAAGCCTTGCGGTCGATCCCCGGCACATCGGCTACGGCATGCCGGTCTACGTGACAGCCGATCTGCCGACGGGGACGGCCGCTGGAAAAGAGCCGTTTCGCCGGCTGATGATTGCGCAGGATACCGGCTCGGCCATTCGCGGTCCGGCGCGCGGCGACCTGTTCTGGGGAACCGGCGAAGATGCGGGCGATATCGCCGGACGGATCAACGATCCGGCGCAGTTCTATGTGTTGAGACCACGCGACGGGGGCAATGGAGATGTCGCGGCGCAAGCTGACTGACAGCGAAAAGGACGACTGGTCGCGCGTTGCGCGCTCGGTCAGCCCGCTGTCGCGCGAGGCGCGACAGCTCGCAACCCCGACGACCACGACCGAGGCTCCCGCCCCCAAAGCAAAGCCATCTAAGGAAAAGGCGCCTGCGTCGAAAAAGCCGAAGCAGGCGCCCAGGCCAAGGACCAGCAAGCCTGCGGCACCGCCACCTCTTCCCTCCATGGTACCAACGCCGGCAAGTCCTGCCGGACTGGACCAGTTCGCCACTCGCTATGTGCGCCGTGGCCGCGGCCCGGATGCGCGCATCGACCTGCACGGCATGACCCAGGCGGAAGCACATGGCCGGCTGCTGACATTTCTCCAGTCGCGCCAGCAATCCGGCGCGCGGCTGGTGCTGGTCATCACCGGCAAGGGCCGCTCCGGTGATACCGGCGACTGGTGGTCGGCGGGCGAGCGCGGCATCCTGCGCCGCGCGGTGCCGCAATGGCTGCAAAGTTCGCCTTACCGCGACCTCGTCGCCGGCTTCCAGACAGCGGGCCGGGGACATGGCGGAGACGGGGCGTTCTACGTGCAGCTTCGTCGCAAGGGCCGCAATGGTGGGCGTGGCGCATGACGCCGTTCGGACAGCGGATGCGCGACCTTCGCGACGAGCGCGGATTGACGCAGGTCGAAATGGCGGCCGCGCTGAAGGTGTCGTCGGCCTATCTCTCCGCGCTCGAGCACGGCCGGCGCGGGCGGCCGACCTTCGCCTTCGTGCAGCGGGTGATCGGCTATTTCAACATCATCTGGGACGAGGCGGAGGAATTGCAGCGGCTTGCGGCGCTGTCTGATCCGCGCGTCACCATCGACACCGGCGGCCTTTCGCCGAAGGCAACTCGGCTCGCCAACCGGCTGGCGCGCGAAATCCACCAGCTCGACGAGCCGGCCCTCGACGCGCTCAACGCGGTGATGGATGCCAACCGGCAGACCAAGACCCGCGACGACTAACGCGCGGGCCTGGCTCGGGTCGTAAGATGTTGGCTCAGAGAATGTAGCGGCTGAGGTCGGCGTTGCTGGCGAGATCGCCGATATGCTCGCGCACATAGGCCGCATCGACCTCCAGCGCCTCACCGGACTTCTCCGATGCCTCGAAGCTGATTTCGTCGAGCACGCGCTCCATGACGGTCTGCAGGCGCCGCGCGCCGATATTCTCCACCGACGAGTTCACCTTGACCGCGATGGACGCAATCTCGGAGATCGCGTCCTCGCTGAAGGTCAGCGCCACGCCCTCGGTGTCCATCAGCGCGATGTACTGCTTCACCAGGCTTGCTTCCGTGTCGGTCAGGATGCGGCGGAAATCGTCCTCCGTCAGCGCCCGCAACTCGACGCGGATCGGCAGGCGGCCCTGCAGTTCGGGCAGCAGGTCGGACGGCTTGGCGACGTGGAACGCGCCCGATGCCACGAACAGGATGTGGTCGGTCTTCACCGGGCCGTGCTTGGTGGCGACCGTCGTGCCCTCAATCAGCGGCAGCAGGTCGCGCTGCACGCCCTCGCGCGACACGTCGCCGCCGCCGACGCGCTGGCCCCCGGCGCAGATCTTGTCGATCTCGTCGAGGAACACGATGCCGTTGTTTTCGGTCAGTGAAATCGCTTCCTGAACCGCCTGATCCTCGTCAATCAGCTTGTCGGCCTCTTCCGCCAGCAGCAGGTCATGGCTGTCGCGCACGAAGACCTTGCGCTTCTGACCGCCGCCGCCGAAGGCCTTGCCGAACATGTCGCCGAGATTGACCATCCCCATCTGCGCGCCGGGCATGCCGGGAATTTCGAACATCGGCGCGCCGCCACCGCCGCGCACCTCGATCTCGATTTCCTTGTCGTCGAGGTCGCCTTCGCGCAGCTTCTTGCGGAACGAATCCCTGGTGGCCTGTCCCGCACCGGGGCCGACGAGGGCCTCGATCACCCGGTCCTCGGCGGCGAGATGCGCGCGCGCTTCCACTTCCTTGCGCTTCTTTGCCTTGATGAGGCCGATGGCGACTTCGACAAGGTCGCGCACGATCTGCTCAACGTCGCGGCCGACATATCCGACCTCGGTGAACTTCGTCGCTTCGACCTTGAGGAACGGCGCATTGGCGAGCTTGGCGAGACGGCGGGAAATCTCCGTCTTGCCGACGCCGGTCGGCCCAATCATCAGGATGTTCTTGGGCTGGATCTCGTCGGCGAGCGGCCCCTCGACCTGCTGGCGCCGCCAGCGATTGCGCAGCGCGATGGCCACGGCGCGCTTGGCGTCCTTCTGGCCAACGATGTAGCGGTCGAGTTCGGAAACGATCTCGCGGGGGGAAAAATCAGGCATTCAACTCAGCTTTCATGTGTTGCGGGGGGCAACCGGGCGATGAGCTCGTTTCGCGGCAGCGCGTTCAGGATGACGCGCCGCACGCTGGACCAGCCGATGGCGAGGCCGACGAGCAGCAACCCGAGAACGAGAAATGTCATGGGACCGCTTGCGGATCCCAGCAGCACCGACAGCGAAACGCCGATGGCCCAGCCGAGATAGGTCAGGCCGGAGACGAGCATGGCGCGCCGGTCGATCAGCAGTGCGATGAAGGCCAGCACCGCGATGATGGCAATGACGATGACCGCCGCATAGGGCGCGCCTGCATAAAGGTCGGCCGACAAGAACGAGAAGATGCTGTGCACGATGAGCGGCGCGGCGAGGAGATGCAGCCAGAACGCGCATTCCGAATGCCGCGTCAGCCGGTTCGGATCGGAAAGGTCGTACCGCATCGCGGCGGCAAACACGAAGAGACCGCAGATGCCGGCGACGATGGCGAGGTGGGTCGGCGCGATCTCAGGATCGAAAACGTGCGCGAGCGTCAGCGCGGTCGCAACAGCTGAGCCACCAAGCGGCAACAAAACGAAAGGCAGCCGGAACCGAAGGTAGAAGGCAACCGCCGCAAGGATGCTGGCAGCTGCTGCAATGACCGGGATGACGCTTTTGGCGATGTCGCCCGACCCACCCAGAAAGGCTGCGCCGAGAAAGGCTGCGGATATGGCGACCGAACCGCAGAACGACAGAACGACGATGATCGAGGCCAGCGGCATGCGTAGCTTCCGCGTCACCAGTTCGCCGAACCCCCAGCCCACACCGGCGAGGATTGCAAAGGCCGCCGCGCCGAGCAGCGAACGCCCGGAATTCATCTCGACACTGTCCCACGGCAGCACCGACAGCATCGTCGATCCAAGGCCAAGTGCGAGGATCAGGATACCGATGGCGAGGAAGAAATCGCGGAAGCCCCGGAACAGCCGGAACGGCTCGTCGGGGCTGGCATAGGCGGCCTGCCCGCCGAGGTCGGTGCGGGCAAGCGCCAGGATGCGCTCGCGCTGGTCCTCGGAGATGATTCCCTCGCGAACCGCGTGGTCGAGATGGGCTTCACTCGGCATCGATGGTTTCGACCGTGATCTTGTCGTTGGTGTAGACGCAGATTTCCGACGCGATTTTCATCGCCTTGCGGGCGATTTCCTCGGCGTCTGTCCCGGTGTCGGCAAGCGCGCGGGCCGCCGCCAGCGCGTAGTTGCCGCCCGAGCCGATGGCGATGATCCCGTCTTCCGGCTCCAGCACGTCGCCGTTGCCGGTCACCACGAGGCTGACCTTGGAATCGGCGACGATCATCATCGCCTGCAGGTTGCGAAGCGCGCGGTCGGTGCGCCAGTCCTTGGCAAGTTCGACGGCAGCGCGCGTCAGCTGGTCAGGATATTGTTCGAGCTTCTTTTCAAGCCGGTCGAACAGCGCGAAGGCATCCGCCGTCGCGCCGGCGAAACCGGCGATTACCCGGTCGCCGGACCCGATCCGCCGCACCTTGCGCGCCGAATGCTTGATGACGGTGTCGCCGATGCTGACCTGTCCGTCGCCGGCCACGACGGCCTTTCCCCCCTTGCGGACGGTGATGATCGTCGTGCCATGCCAGGCGGGAAGATTGCCGTTTTCGGCCATGTTTTGAAGGCTCCGTTGCTGTTCGCAGCTTCACCATTTAGGGGTCCGGGGCGGCTTTTGAAAGGCGGGCTGCTCAGCACCGGTTAACCGGATGCTGCCCCACGCACTGGAAAGCGGCGCTGCTCGCTGCTAAAAGCCCGGTTTCCGCAGGCGTCCGCCGCCTGCGGCATTTCCGCCAGATGACAGGTGCCACATGAGCATTGTCCGTCGCGCGAAGGTGACGCGCACGACCAACGAAACCGATATCGCGGTGTCCGTCGATCTCGACGGAACCGGGCAGGGCCGCATTGCGACCGGCATCGGTTTCTTCGATCACATGCTGGACCAGGTCGCCCGCCACGGGCTGATGGATCTGGACATCGCGGCGAAGGGCGACCTGCACATCGACATGCACCACACGGTGGAAGATGTTGGCATCACGCTGGGCCAGGCGGTCTCGCAGGCGCTCGGCGAGCGCCGCGGCATCCGCCGCTATGCGTCCTGCGACCTGCCGATGGACGAGGCGCTGTCGCGCGTCGCCGTCGACGTGTCCGGCCGCCCGTTTCTTGTCTGGCGGGTGCAGTTCCCGTCGGAAAAGATCGGAGCGATGGACACCGAGCTGTTCCGCGAGTTCTTTCAGGCGTTCTCCCAACATGCGAAGATCACGCTGCATGTCGAAAACGTCTATGGCGAGAACTCGCACCACATCGCGGAATCCTGCTTCAAGGGCGCGGCGCGCGCGTTGCGCTCAGCCTTCGAGATCGACCCGCGAACCGCAGACGTGGTGCCCTCAACGAAAGGAACCTTGAGCGTTTGAGGTTTTGAGGCTTTAACGCCTTCCTGAAACCGCGCTTGGGGTCTGACAGCCGATGGTTCTCTACACCGCGCACGCCCCGCAAGGGGCCGCACCGACCGGCCGCGATGCCGCAGACAAGGTCGTCTTCATCAAGGACGGCTTTGCCTTTGGCGGGTTCATCTTCACGTTCTTCTGGCTGTTCCTGCACCGGGTCTGGCTGGCCGCCATCGTCGTGCTGGCGCTGACCATGGCCATTTCCACCATTGGCCAAATCCTGCCGGAATACGCAACCGAAGCATGGCTTGTCGGGCTGCTGCTCTCGCTCATGGTCGGGCTGGAAGGCAACGAGTGGCGTCGCCGCGCGCTGGAGCGCAAGGGCTACACGCTGATCGGTGTCGCGTCCGGTCGCGATCAGGCCGAATGCGAACGCCGCATCCTGGAAGACTGGATCGAAGGCGCGCCCGCGCGCCCGGGCCGTTTCGTCGCAACGCCCACCGCGACGTCTTCCATTCCGGTGCCGCGCGAGGGCGCATCGCGCCCCGCCGCCCGCAAGGGCTATGGCGGAATCGTCGGCATGTTCCCGGAGCGCGGCAGATGACATCCGCGGTTGCGATCATCGACTACGGGTCAGGTAACCTGCACTCGGCGGAGAAGGCGTTCGCCCGCGCTGCGCGCGAGGCCGGTTCGCCGCTGGCGATCGAGGTCACCAGCGATCCGGACCGGGTGCGCGCGGCAGACCGCATCGTGCTGCCCGGCGTGGGAGCCTTCGCCGATTGCCGCGCCGGTCTTCACGCGGTGGACGGCATGGCCGATGCCATCACCGAAAGCGTGACGAAAGCGGCCAAACCCTTTCTCGGCATCTGCGTCGGCATGCAGTTGATGGCTTCGCGCGGCCTTGAATACGGCGAGACGCAGGGCTTCGGCTGGATCAGGGGCGATGTCGCCCGCATCGAGCCGTCCGACCCGACGCTGAAAGTGCCGCACATGGGCTGGAACACGCTGAACGAGGCGGGCGATCACCCGCTGCTCGACGGCGTCCCGACCGGCCCGGACGGCCTGCACGCCTATTTCGTGCATTCCTTTCACCTGAACCCGGCCGACGAGGGCGATATCGTCGCGCGTACCGACTATGGCGGCCCGGTCACGGCCATGGTCGCGCGCGGCAACATGGCCGGCACCCAGTTTCACCCGGAAAAAAGCCAGTCGCTCGGCCTCCGGCTGATCGCCAACTTCCTCACGTGGACCCCATGATCCTGTTTCCTGCCATCGATCTGAAGGACGGCCAGTGCGTGCGTCTCGTCAAGGGCGAGATGGACCAGGCGACGATCTACAATGCCGACCCGGCGGACCAGGCGCGCCAGTTCGCCGAGACCGGCTTTCCGTGGCTGCATGTTGTCGATCTCAACGGTGCCTTCGCGGGCCGCGCGGTCAATGGCGATGCGGTCAACGCGATTCTCGGCGCGGTGGGCGGTCGCATGAAGGTGCAGCTTGGCGGCGGCATCCGCACCCGCGAGGATGTGGCCCGCTGGCTCGAAGCCGGTATCGACCGGGTGATCCTCGGCACGGTCGCCGTGCGTGACCCGGAGCTTGTGCGCGACGTGGCCCGCGAGTTTCCCGGCCGCATCGTCGTCGGCATCGACGCGCGCGGCGGCAAGGTCGCGGTGGAAGGCTGGGCCGAAGCCAGCACGCTCGACGTGGTCGATCTTGCCCGCAAGTTCGAGGACGCCGGCGTCGCGGCCATCGTCTACACCGATATCGACCGCGACGGCATTCTCACCGGCATCAACTGGGACGCGACCATCGCGCTGGCCGAAGCGGTGTCGATCCCGGTCATCGCTTCGGGCGGCCTCGCCTCCATGGACGATATCGAGCGTTTGACGCAGCCCGACGCTGCAAAACTGGAAGGCGCGATTTCCGGGCGCGCGATCTACGATGGCCGCATTGACCCGCTTGCCGCGCTGACCCGGCTCAAGGACGCCGCCTGACCCATGCTGAAGACCCGCGTCATACCGTGTTTGGGCGTGAAGGATGGCCGCTCCCGCAACGCCCGCAGTGGCGGAGCCGCGAGGACGGGCAAACTCATGAACCGACGCGAACGGGACCGTGCGAAATGCTGAAGACCCGCGTCATACCCTGCCTCGATGTCAAGGACGGCCGCGTCGTCAAGGGCGTGCAGTTCGTCGACCTGATCGACGCGGGCGATCCCGTCGAGGCCGCGATTGCCTATGACGCTGCCGGTGCCGACGAACTCTGCTTCCTCGACATCACCGCCAGCCACGAGGATCGCGGCATCCTGTTCGACGTGGTGACGCGCACCGCCGAGGCCTGCTTCATGCCGCTGACGGTCGGTGGCGGCGTGCGCACGGTCGAGGATATCCGCAAGCTGCTGACGGCGGGCGCCGACAAGGTGTCCATCAACACCGCAGCCGTGCTGGACTGGCAGTTCGTCGCGCGCGCAGCCGAAAAGTTCGGCGAGCAGTGCATCGTCGTTGCCATCGACGCCAAGCGCGTGTCGGGCGAGGGCGAGGCGGCGCGCTGGGAAATCTTCACTCATGGCGGGCGCAAGCCGACCGGCATCGACGCGCTGGAATTCGCCCGCGAGGTGGTCTCGCTGGGCGCGGGCGAACTGCTGCTCACCTCCATGGACCGCGACGGCACGAAATCCGGCTTCGACAACAAACTGACCCGCGCCGTCTCCGATACGGTCGCGGTTCCCGTCATCGCGTCTGGTGGTGTCGGCACGCTCGATCATCTGGTCGACGGCGTGCGCGAGGGCCACGCGAGCGCGGTGCTTGCCGCCTCGATCTTCCACTTCGGCACTTACACCATCGGAGAGGCCAAGCGGCACATGGCAGACGCAGGGCTTGCCATGCGGCTCGATGGCATCGGGGAAGCGGCATGAGCGACCAGGTCGATCTTCAGCGCCTTTCCGAGATCGTCGCGCAGCGGGCGGGCGAAACCGGTGAAAAGTCCTATACCGCCAGTCTTCTTGCAGGCGGGCCGGAACGGTGCGCAAAAAAATTTGGAGAAGAAGCCGTTGAAGCCGTGATCGCGGCCGTCAGCGGCGACAAGGCGGCCTTGACGGCGGAAGTCGCCGATGTGCTGTATCATCTTGCCGTGCTGCTGCATGCCGCCGGCGTGCCGCTGGATGACGTCCACGCCGAGCTTGCCCGGCGGACGAGCCAGAGCGGACATGCCGAGAAGGCCTCGCGCAGGAAGGATTGACCCTGATGGATCAGATGGCCCAGACGGAACTCTCCCCCTACCAGAAGTTTTCCCGCGACCAGTGGTCGAAGCTGCGCGCCGACACGCCGATGACGCTCGACAAGGCGGAAATCGAGCACATGCGCGGCCTCAACGAGCATCTGTCCATGGACGAGGTGGAGATGATCTATCTCCCCCTGTCGCGCCTGCTCAGCCTCTACGTGGAAGCGACCCAGTCGCTGTTTCGCGCCACGCAGGAATTCCTGCACGCCGGCAAGGCCAAGATGCCCTACATCATCGGCATCGGCGGCTCGGTTGCGGTGGGCAAGTCCACCACGGCGCGCGTTCTCAAGGCGCTTCTGGCGCGCTGGCCCTCCACGCCCAAGGTTGACTTGGTGACGACGGACGGCTTCCTCTACCCCAACGCGGTGCTGGAGGAAGAACGCCTGATGGACCGCAAGGGCTTCCCGGAAAGCTACGACCGCGCGGCGATCCTCGAATTCCTGACGCGCATCAAGGCCGGAGACCGCTCGGTGCCAGCGCCGGTCTATTCGCACTTCACCTACGACATCGTCGAAGGTCAGCACGTGGTGGTGGACCGCCCGGACATTCTCATCCTCGAAGGGCTGAACGTGCTGCAGACCGGCACCATGCCGCGCGACGGGGAGGCGATCCCCTTCGTCTCGGACTTCTTCGATTTCTCGATCTATCTCGATGCCGACGTCCAGACGGTCGAGGACTGGTACGTGAGCCGCTTCCTGCGCCTGCGCCAGACGGCCTTCCGCGACCCCGGTTCCTACTTCCACCGCTACGCGCAGCTGGATGACGACGAGGCGCGCGAAACCGCACTGAAGATCTGGAACACGATCAACCTGCCGAACCTGATGGACAACGTGCGCCCTACGCGCCACCGCGCCGACCTGATCCTGCGCAAGGGCGACGACCACCGCATTGAATCCGTCAGCCTGCGCAAGCTGTGAATCTGGCCTGCCTCTGCGGGTCCGTCCGCGTCGTGCTGGAAAAACGCCCGGACTACATCCACGCCTGCAATTGCACGCTGTGCAGCAAGTCCGGCGCGCACTGGGGTTATTTCATCCCGGCAGAGGTCAGCGTCGAGGGGCAGACTGGTTCCTACGTGCGCGCCGACAAGCCAAACGCCGGCGCGGAAATCCACTTTTGCAGCAAGTGCGGATCGACGACGCATTTTGTGCTGACGGATGAAGCCATCGCACAGGTCGGCAACGTGGTGATGGGCGTTAACATGCGCCTTGCCGATGAGGCCGACCTCGCGGGCATCGAGCTGCGTTTCCCGGACGGTCGGGCATGGTCCGGCGAGGGCGCGTTCGGCTATGTGCGCGAACCACTCGTCTACGGCGAACCCTCAGGCACCTGACGCCCAAGTCACCGAAAAGTCAGATCGCGAACCCGTTCTGGCGGGCGAGGTCCTTCAGGTCCGCCTGCGGGCGTGCGCCCACATGCGAGATGACCTCTGCCGCGCAGAGCGCGCCGAGCTTTCCGCAATCGGGTGCTGACATGCCGCGCGCACGGGCAAACAGATAGCCCGCCGCGTAGAGATCGCCCGCGCCGGTGAGGTCGACGACCTGGTCGACGGGAGCGGCCGGCACGTCCACCCGGCTGCCCTTCTTGTAGATGCTCGCGCCCTGCGCCCCCCGCGTGATCACCGCTTCGCGCATCTGCCCGCCGAGATGGTCCATCGCGGTGGCGAGATCGCCTGTCTGGTAGAGCGAGCGCACCTCGTGCTCGTTGGCGAAGACGAGGTCCACTGTGCCTTGCTTGATGAGATCGAGGAACTCGTCGCGGTAGCGCTCCACGCAGAAGGCATCCGACAGGGTCAGCACCACGTCGCGCCCGGCCTCCTGCGCGGCCTTTGCAGCGGCAACGAAGGCCTGCTTGGCGTTTTCCGGGTCCCAGAGATACCCCTCCAGGTAGAGCATGCTGGCATCGGCCACCACGGAGGTGTCGATATCGGCGGGGGCCAGTTCCTGCGCCGCGCCGAGGAACGTGTTCATGGTGCGCTCGCCGTCCGGCGTCACCAGCACGAGGCAGCGCCCGGTGGCCGCGCCCGAATCGAGCGGCGCGGTGTCAAAATGAACCCCCAGCGCGCGAATGTCGTGGGCAAAGACGCCGCCCAGCGCGTCGTCGGCGACCTTGCCGGCGAAGGCCGCGCTGCCGCCCAGCGAGGCGATGCCGGCGATGGTGTTGGCGGCCGACCCGCCGGAGGATTCCATACCCGGCCCCATCTGCCCGTAGAGCGTTTCCGCCTCGTCCTGGCTGACGAGGTGCATCGACCCCTTGGCGAGATCGTGGCTTGCGAGGAACGCCTCGTCGCAGCGGGCGATCACGTCGACGATCGCGTTGCCGAGGCCGAGAACGTCGAAACGGGGCTGGCTCATTATGAAGGGTCTTTCGGTTCGGGCTGATCCGTGTCAGGCACTTGGCCCGGTGCGGATGCGACCTTATCTCAGGCGGGTTCGCCCTGTTTGCGGTGCCTCAACCGCAAGGTCAATGCCGCATGTCGCGGCCCGGAGTTCGAGACACCATGATTCAGGACGCCATCCACGCGTTCAACCAGATGTTTGCGAAGCCCTTTCGCGGCGTCCTGCTGAAGACAATCGCACTCACGCTGCTGCTGTTCATCGCCGTCGCGGCGGGCGGGTTCGAGCTGCTGAAATACGCAGCCGAGGATTTCGCCACCTGGATGATCACGGCTGCCGGCATCGTCGCCGCGCTGATCTACCTCGTCGCCAGCGCCTTCCTGTTCCCGCCGGTCACCGCGCTGGTCGCGAGCCTGTTTCTCGATGATGTCGCCGAGATCGTCGAGAAGGAGGATTATCCCGCCGACCCGCCCGGCAAACCGATGCCGACCATGGAGGCCATCGCCCAGGGCCTAAAATTCATGGGCGTCGTCATCGGCGTGAACATCCTGGTGCTGCTGCTGATCTGGCTGCCGGGCATCAACGCGGTACTGTTCTTCGCCGCCAACGGCTATCTTCTGGGGCGGGAATATTTCGAGCTTGCCGCCCACCGGTTCCGCTCGCGCGAAGATGTGCGCGACATGCGCAAGGCCAATGCCGGCACGCTCTTCATCGCCGGCATGATCATCGCGCTCTTCGTGGCGATCCCGATCCTCAACCTGATGACGCCGCTCTTTGCCACCATCTTCATGGTGCATACCCACAAGCGCCTGTCGGGTTCGAAGTTCGTCAGCGAGGTCTGACGGGCCTGCCGCCTCAGGCGGTCTTGTCCTTGAACAGGCATTCCTCGCGGATGACGCAGCGATTGCAGGCGGGCTTGCGCGCCTTGCAGATGTAGCGCCCGTGCAGGATCAGCCAGTGGTGAGCGTCGCGCTTGAATGCGTCGGGCACGACGCGCTCCAGGTTGTCCTCGACCTCGCGAACGTCCTTGCCCGGCGCGAGGCCGGTGCGGTTCGACACCCGGAAGATATGCGTGTCGACGGCAATCGTCGGCTGGCCGAAGGCGGTGTTGAGCACGACATTCGCGGTTTTGCGTCCCACGCCGGGGAGCAATTCCAGTTCTTCGCGCGTCTGCGGCACCTCGCCGCCGAAATCGGCGAGGATCATCTGCGACAGCGCCAGCACGTTCTTCGCCTTGTTGCGGAACAGCCCGAGGCTCTTGATGCGCTCGCGGATGCCGTCTTCGCCGAGATCCACCATCTTTTGGGGCGTGTCGGCATCGGCAAACAGCACGCGGGTTGCCTTGTTGACGCCGGTATCGGTCGCCTGAGCCGACAGCGCCACCGCCACCACCAGCGTGTAGGGATCGGTATATTCGAGCTCGGTTTCAGGCTCCGGATTGCTGGCCTTGAGCTTGGAGAACATCGAGAGGATGGCGTCGCGTTTCAGCTTCGTCGCGCGCTTGCGGCGCGTGGACGGCTTTCTGGCTGCGGCAATCGGTTTCGGCTTGGCGGGCTGGCGCTGGGTCATGCCGCCTCTATACTCATGCCCCATGACCGACGCCAACCCGAAATCTGACACGGGCGAACCCTTCTTCGAGGCGGTGATCACGCCGCACCGCTCGCTGAGTCCGCGCGGCTTCGTGCTGGTGATGGCGCTGGTCGGCGGCATCAGCTTCGTCTGCGGCACGGTGTTCTGGGCCATCGGCGCCTGGCCGGTGGTCGGCTTCTTCGGGCTGGACGTCGCCATCGTCTGGTATGCGTTTCGCGCCAACTACCGCGCCGCGAACGTGCGGGAGATCGTCTCCGTCAGCCACCAGACCCTGCGAATCGAGCGCACCGACCTTAAGGGCAGGCGCCGGCGCCTGGACATGAACCCCTACTGGGCGCGCCTTGCCACCGAGCGCGACGAGGAATTCGGCGTCATGAGCCTGACCGTGTCCTGCAAGGGGACCAGCGAGCGCGTCGGCGACTGGCTGTCGCCGCCCGAGCGCGAGGAATTCGGCGCGGCACTGTCGCAGGCGCTGCATGATGCCCGTGCGCCGCAGCCGGCGTGACCAGGTGCAGGAAACGGGTGGGATTGCACGCGCTGACCGGGTGATATGGCCGCAAGGCTCAAACCTCGGAGGCAAGACAAATGGACCTCTCCCAGGACCTCACGCAGCAGGACCTCACCCGGCAATTCCGAACCGATCCGGACCCCGTACGAAACGCAACAAGTGACCTGATGACCGCAGAAGCCGATACGCATGATGGCAGTGCAGGCCCCGACGCCGCGGATGACTATGCCCGTGTGCGCGCCGCCATCCGCTTCCTGACCGAGAACTGGCGCGACCAGCCCGACCTCGACACCATCGCCGAGGAGATGGGCCTGAACCCCACGCAGGCGCAGAAGCTGTTCCACCGCTGGGCGGGGCTGACGCCGAAGCAGTTCGTACAGGCGATCACGCTGGATACCGCCCGCAGTCTGCTCAGCGAGCGCGAGACCGTGCTCGACACGACCTACGATGTCGGCCTGTCGGGGCCGGGGCGGTTGCACGATCTCTTCGTCTCGCACGAGGCGATGACGCCAGGCGAGTACCGCAATCGCGGCGCGGGGCTTGAGATTTCCTACGGCTTCCAAGAAGCGCCCTTCGGGCTGGCGCTGGTGCTCGCGACCGCGCGCGGCCTGTGTGGGCTGGCCTTCTGCGATGGCGAGGGTGGCCGCGACGAAACGCTTGCCGACATGACGCGGCGCTGGCCTGCCGCGACATTCGTGGAGGATGCCGCCCGGACCGCTCCTTATGCGGCGCGCGTCTTCAAGCGCGACTCGTGGTCTGCCGACACCCCGCTGCGGGTGGTGATGATCGGATCGGATTTCGAGGTCCGCGTCTGGGAGACGCTGCTGAAGATTCCCTTCGGAAAGGCGACCACTTATGGCGACATCGCCAAGCACCTCGGCAAACCGAGCGCGGCGCGCGCCGTGGGCGCAGCCGTTGGCCGCAACCCGATTTCCTTCGTGGTGCCGTGTCACCGGGTGCTGGGAAAATCCGGCGCGCTGACGGGTTATCACTGGGGCCTGACGCGCAAGCGCGCGATTCTGGGCTGGGAAAGCGGGCTGGTCTGAACCCGGCGACCTATCCGGCGAGATCCTGCTTGTCAGTGATCTCGCCGTTTTCGTCGAGGCGGTAGACGATGGGCCGGCCTGTGCCCAGTTCCCGCTTGAGGATCTCTTCGCCCGACAAGCCTTCCAGTTCCATGATGAGCGCGCGCAGGGAGTTCCCGTGCGCGGATATCAACACCCTCTCACCGGCAATCACGCGCGGCAGGATTTCGGACTTGAAGTAGGGCAGCACGCGCTCGGCGGTGTCCTTCAGGCTTTCGCCGCCCGGCGGGGAAATGTCGAACGACCGCCGCCAGATGTGCACCTGCTCCTCGCCCCACTTGTCGCGGGCATCGTCCTTGTTGAGGCCGGTCAGGTCGCCGTAATCGCGCTCGTTCAGGGCCTGGTCGCGGACAGTGTCGAGGCCGGTCTGGCCGAGTTCGTCCAGCATGATCGCCAGCGTGCGCTGGGCGCGTGACAGCGCGCTCGTGTAGGCGACGTCGAATTCCAGCCCCAGCTCCTTCAGCGCCTTGCCGGCGGCATGGGCTTCCGAGACGCCCTTTTCGGTCAGGTCCGGATCCTTCCAGCCCGTGAACAGGTTCTTGAGGTTCCATTCGCTTTGGCCGTGCCGAACGATGACGAGAAGGCGCTCCATCTCCAAAACCTTTTCTGTGGCTGTGTCAGTCCGAAAGGCCGAGGACGTCGGCCATGGAATAGTGCCCGGGCTTCTTGTCGTGGGCCCAGATGGCGGCTTTCACCGCACCGCGTGCGAAGATGCTGCGGTCGCCGGCCTGGTGGGCCAGCGTCAGCCGTTCGCCTTCGCCGGCGAAGATCGCCTCGTGGTCGCCGATGACGCTGCCGCCGCGCAGCGTGGCAAAGCCGATGTCGCCGCGCTTGCGCGCGCCGGTCTGGCCGTGGCGGGAGAAGACGCCGTGGGTGTCGAGCGAGATGCCGCGCCCTTCGGCGGCCGCCTCGCCCAGCATGTAGGCCGTGCCCGACGGCGCGTCGACCTTGTGCTTGTGGTGCATTTCGACGATCTCGATGTCGAAATCCGCATCAAGCGCTGCCGCGACCTTCTTCGTCAGCGCCGCCAGCAGGTTGACGCCGAGGCTCATGTTGCCGGAACGCACGATGCGCGCGTGGCGTCCCGCCGCGTCGAACTTCCTGATCTGCTCCGCCTCGATCCCCGTCGTGCCGATGACATGGACGATGCGCGCCTGTGCTGCGAGTTCGGCGAAGGCGACGGAGGAGGCGGGCGACGTGAAGTCCAGCACCGCCTCGCAATTGGCAAAGCAGGGGATCGGATCGTCGGTGACGGCGATGCCGTTGTGGCCAAGGCCTGCCAGTTCGCCGCTGTCCTTGCCGATGGCGTCGGAGCCTTCGCGCTCGATCGCGCCGACGAGTTCGCAGTTCTCGGTTTCGCTCACCACGCGCATCAGGGCCTGGCCCATGCGCCCGGCAGCGCCAACGACGACAAAACGCATCACGTTCATTCCACTCCGCTCCACTCAGCTTGAGGCTATATCAGCCCCGGTCCGAAGCGGAAACCTCGACGAGAGATCGAGAAGAGGGGATGCAGTCGGCTATTCGCCGGGGTGTGGCCCGTTGTAGCCTTCAACGATCACAAGGTCGCCCGCGGATGCGTTGGACCGCAGCTTCAGCGCTGCCTGGTAGGCCTCGGACGCGTAGCAGTCGGTGGCTGCCTTGTAGCTTGGAAATTCCAGCACCACGTGGCGGGCGCGCAGCGCGCCTTCCTTCACTTCGCTGGTGCCGCCCCTCGTCAGGAACTTGCCGTCAAAGGCCGCGATGGCAGGTCCGTTCGCCGCGACATAGGCCTTGTAGGCCTCCGGATCGGTCACATCCATGTGGACGATCCAGTATCCCTTCGGTTCGGACATGGCACGGCCCTCCTCAAGCCTGAAGACATAGAAGCCAATCGTACACCGGAAAGGAAGTAGCCCGTCAAAAGGCGGAGGCGATCTCGTCGACGATTGTGTCGGCGGCCTCGGCCGGATTGCCGGCTTGCGTGATCGGGCGCCCGACGACGAGATAGTCGGACCCCGACTTGATCGCAGATGCCGGCGTCGCGATGCGCTTCTGGTCGCCGGTGTCGCTGCCCGCAGGGCGCACGCCCGGCGTCACGATGTTGAGGTCCGGGCATTTCGCGCGAACAGCAGCCACTTCCATCGGCGAGCACACGATGCCGCCCATGCCGGTGCTGGCAGCGCTCTGCGCGCGCGACAGGACCAACTCGTCCGGCGATGCGGAATAGCCGGCCTCAGCAAGGTCCTCGGCATTGAGCGAGGTCAGCACCGTCACGCCGAGCAGGCACAGCGCGCTGTCGCCAATCCCGGCGACGGCGGCCCGCATGGCTGCGGGATAGGCATGGATCGTCAGGAAGGCGAAGCCCTGGCCGGCGGCGTTTTCCACCGCCTTCGTCACCGTGTTGGAGATGTCGAGCAGCTTGAGGTCGAGAAAGACCGGCTTGCCGTCGGCGGCGAGATCGCGCGCCAGGTCGATGCCGCCGTTCATGGCAAGCTCCAGCCCCAGCTTGAAGACGCCGACATGCCCGTCGAGCGATCTTGCAAGCGTCTCGGCCGCGCGCGTGTCCGGCACATCGAGCGCGACAATCAGGCGGTCGCGGGCGGAAAGGGAAGGTTTTGCCATTTGGATGTGGTCTGCGTCAGGCGCGCGGCTTGCGATAGGTCCACACGCGGGCCGGCGGCAGGTTGCGCCAAACCCACTTGGAGACGTCGATCACGTAATCGCCGTGACCTTCCGGAACCGGGGGTACCAGCGCGTAGGAGAACTGGACGATCGGCATGCCGGGCGTCAGCGCCTCGAAACAGGCGTTGATGAGGCGCAGGCGCTGCGCCAGCGGCTTGGTGAACAGCGGCAGGCCCGTCACCACGCCTGCAAGCTGCGGGTGGTCGAGATGGCGAAGGTGGTCGCGGATCGCGTAGGCATCGCCATTGATGATGTGCGCGCCGGGAAACTCGCTGCGCAGGTGGCCGCAGAATTCTGGATTGTACTCGACCAGCGCGATGCGGGAGGGGTCGAACCCGCGCTCAACGAGCGCCCGCGTGATGACGCCGGTTCCCGGTCCCAGTTCGAGGATCATGCCCGGCTGGCGCGGATCGACTTCCAGCGCCATGCGCTGGGCGAGTTCCTTGCTGCTGGGGCTGACGGCGCCGGTGCGAAGCGGCGAGGCCGCCCACGTTTTCAGAAAACGGAGGTCTTCGGCAAACTGGTCGCGTTTGCGACGGGTCTTGAGAATGTCCTGATGCATGCCGCCGCTCGCGTCCCCCTCGTTCAGACGGTTTTTCTTGCTAGGCGCTTCTTGCGCCCTTGGCAAGCATGCGCTCGCCCCGGTGGATATCGAAGCCAGTCAAACCGGCTGAAATGCGGCGGGAGCGCTACTCGTCGGCGCGGCCCTGGAAGAAATCCTTCACCCGGGAAATAAATCCGTGGGCGTCGGGGGTGTTCTCGTCGGAAGACGCCTCGTCAAACTCGCGCAGCAGGTCCTTCTGCTTGCGGCTGAGCTTCACCGGGGTCTCGACAATGGTCTGGACATAGAGGTCGCCGGCCTGGCGCGAGCGCAGCACCGGCATGCCCTTGGCTGACAGGCGGATCTGCGATCCCGTCTGCGTGCCGGCGGGAATCTTCACCTGCGTGCTCTTGCCATCCAGCGTCGGCACTTCGAGGCTACCGCCAAGCGCTGCTTGCGTGAAGCTGATCGGCGCGCGGCAGAACAGGTCCGCCCCGTCGCGCTGGAAAATCTCATGCGGCTTCACCGACAGGAAGATGTAGAGGTCCCCCGCCGGCGCGCCGCGCAGCCCCGCGTCGCCTTCGCCCGACAAGCGGATGCGCGTGCCGTCCTCGACGCCTGCGGGAATGTTCAGCGACAGCGTGCGCTCGCGCGTCACGCGGCCCGCGCCACCGCAATCGTCACAGGGGGTGTCGATGGTCTCACCGGTACCGCCGCATCGCGGGCAGGTGCGTTCGATGGAGAAGAAGCCCTGTGACGCGCGCACGCGGCCCGCGCCGCCGCAGCCCTGGCAGGTGCTTGAGCCGGTGCCCGGCTTTGCGCCGTTGCCGCCGCATGTTTCGCAGGAAGAGCTGGACGGCACGCGGATTTCCGCAGCCTTGCCGGAATAGGCGTCCTCCAGCGTGATTTCCATGTTGTAGCGAAGATCCGCGCCGCGCCGGTTGTTCTGCCGTCCGCCGCCGCGCCGCCCGCCCATGAAGTCGCCGAACAGGTCGTCGAAGATATCGGCCATCGAGGCGCCGAAATCGCCGTTGAAGCCGCCGGCGCCGCCGTTCTGGAACGCGGCATGGCCCATGCGGTCATAGGCGGCCCGCTTCTGCGGGTCCTTCAGCATCTCGTAGGCGGCGTTCACTTCCTTGAACTGCGCCTCGGCGGTGTCGTCGTCGGGATTGCGATCGGGATGCAGCTTCATCGCGAGCTTGCGATAGGCGGATTTCAGCGTTGCGGCGTCCGCATCGCGTTGCACCCCGAGAATTTCATAGAGATCGCGCTGTGACATATGTCGCTTGTCTTAATCTCTGTGGCGCCGCGCGTCCACGCATCCGCTGCGAAACGCCGTGTCTTTGCGCCAGATAATCATGTCCGCGGGCCTGTTCCAGCCAATGCCGGCGAAGGCATGACACTATCGCCGCGCTGCGTTGCACACCGGTCACACATCCTGCGTGTTTCGGGTGGCCGGGTACGAGAACGGGCGGCCGTTGCCGGCCGCCCGCCTGTTGAGATTGTGAGGGCCGTCAGGCCGACTTCTTCTCGTCGTCGTCCTCGACTTCCTCGAAGTCTGCATCGACGACGTCGTCTTCCGCAGCCGGACCTTCGCCATCTTCGGCTTCCGCTTCCTGCTGGGACGCGGTGTAGATGGCCTCGCCAAGCTTCATGGCAGCCTGCGTCAGGGCCGTGGTCTTCTCGGTGATCGTCTCCGGGTCGCCGCCTTCGACGGCTTCCTTGGCTTCCGCGATCGCCGTCTCGAGAGCGGACTTGTCGGCTTCCGCCAGCTTGTCGCCATGCTCTTCGAGCTGCTTCTCCGTGGAGTGGATCATCGACTCGGCCTGGTTGCGGGCCTCGACCGATTCACGCCGCTTCTTGTCTTCCTCGGCGTGGGATTCGGCGTCCTTCACCATCTGTTCGATGTCGGACTCGCTGAGGCCACCGGATGCCTGGATGCGGATCTGCTGCTCCTTGCCGGTGCCCTTGTCCTTGGCCGACACGTTGACGATGCCGTTGGCGTCGATGTCGAACGTCACCTCGATCTGCGGCATGCCGCGCGGTGCGGACGGAATGCCCACGAGGTCGAACTGGCCGAGAATCTTGTTGTCGGCGGCCATTTCACGCTCGCCCTGGAAGACCCGGATCGTCACGGCGGACTGGTTGTCCTCAGCCGTGGAGAAGACCTGGCTCTTCTTGGTCGGGATCGTGGTGTTGCGGTCGATCAGGCGGGTGAACACGCCGCCCAGCGTCTCGATCCCGAGCGAAAGCGGGGTTACGTCAAGCAACAGCACGTCCTTGACGTCGCCCTGCAGCACGCCGGCCTGGATCGCCGCGCCGATGGCCACGACTTCGTCCGGGTTCACGCCCTTGTTCGGGTCCTTGCCGAAGAACTGCTTCACCGTCTCCTGGATCTTCGGCATGCGCGTCATGCCGCCCACGAGAACCACTTCGTCGATCTCGCCGGACTTCAGGCCCGCATCCTTCAGAGCCGCCTTGCACGGTGCGACCGTGCGCTGGACGAGGTCATCCACCAGCGCCTCGAACTTGGCGCGGGTCAGCTTCATCGTCAGGTGCTTCGGGCCGGACTGGTCGGCGGTGATGAAGGGCAGGTTGATCTCGGTCTGGGTCGAGGACGAAAGCTCGATCTTCGCCTTTTCCGCAGCTTCCTTGAGGCGCTGCAGGGCGAGCTTGTCGCTCTTCAGGTCGATGCCCTGTTCCTTCTTGAACTCGTCGGCGATGTACTCGACGAGGCGCATGTCGAAGTCTTCACCGCCGAGGAACGTGTCGCCGTTCGTCGACTTCACTTCAAACACGCCGTCGCCGATCTCGAGGATCGAGATGTCGAAGGTGCCGCCACCAAGGTCATAGACCGCGATGGTGCCGGTGTTCTTCTTGTCGAGGCCGTAGGCGAGCGCTGCCGCCGTCGGCTCGTTGATGATGCGCAGCACGTCCAGACCGGCAATCTTGCCGGCGTCCTTGGTGGCCTGGCGCTGGGCGTCGTTGAAGTAGGCCGGAACCGTGATGACGGCTTCCGTCACCGGCTGGCCGAGGAAGGATTCCGCCGTTTCCTTCATCTTCTGGAGGATGAACGCGGAGACCTGCGAGGGCGAATAGTTCTCGTCCTGCGCCTTCACCCATGCATCGCCGTTGCCGCCCTTGACGATCTCGTAGGGGACAAGGCCCTTGTCCTTCTGCGTCATCGGGTCGTCGTAGGTGCGGCCGATGAGGCGCTTGATCGCGAACAGCGTGTTCGACGGGTTGGTGACAGCCTGGCGCTTGGCCGGCTGGCCGACGAGGCGCTCGCCTTCGTCGGTGAAGGCGACCATGGACGGTGTCGTCCGTGCGCCTTCGGAATTCTCGATGACTTTCGCGTCCTTGCCGTCCATGACGGCGACGCAGGAATTCGTCGTACCGAGGTCGATACCGATGACCTTACCCATGATGAAAACTCCCAGTGTTCAGGCGGGTCGCTGACAGGCCCTTGAAGGCACCTTCGCGCAATATCTGCGGTCTGCGACTCCCTTGGGGTTGGAAAACATGTTCCCTTGGCTCGTCCGGTCCGGATGGCGCTTCGCCTCCGGGGACGAACGAACGGAACCTGCGCGGTATATAAGAACCGAGTCAGATGCCTGCAAGCGTGGTGACCCAATTGTTGGAAATGGCTGCAAACCGGCCTGATGCCTGAATGACAGAACAATCCCCGACGCGGGCTGCGGACCTCGAACCGGTTCCCGGACTGCGCCTTTATTCGCTCTATTTCAACCCGCAGCAACAGGCGGAGCTGCGCGACGCCATCCGCGATGTGGTGCGCCAGGCCCCGCTTTACACCCCTGTGATGCCGCGTTCGGGGCGCCCCTTTTCTGTGCGCATGACCAATTGCGGCCCGCTCGGCTGGGTCGCGGACAAGGCGGGCTATCGCTACCAGCCCACCCACCCGGAAACCGGCGAACCGTGGCCGGCGATGCCGCCGCAGCTCACCGCACTGTGGGAGAATGTCGCAGGTTTCGGCGCGCCGCCGGAAGCCTGCCTCGTCAACCATTACGCCGAGAGCGCGCGCATGGGCCTGCACGTGGATGAGGACGAGCAGGACTTCGATGCCCCGGTCGTTTCCGTCTCGCTGGGTGATTCGTGCCTGTTCCGATATGGCGGGCTTGCGCGCCGCGACCCGACGCGCTCGTTCCGGCTGCATTCCGGCGATGTGCTGGTGATGGGCGGGCCGGCGCGGCTGATCCATCACGGGGTCGACCGCATCATCAAGGACACGTCGACGCTTCTCACGCAGTCCGGGCGCATCAACCTCACCCTGCGTCGCGTGACGAAACCGGGCCTGAACGCTTAACTCGGCAGAAAAACCGCGCCAAACGGGGTGAAAACCTTTCACCCGTGACGAAACTGTTGCGTCCGTGTAGCGATAGTGCCGAATGCTCGGGGGTTGGTACCATCGTCCCTTGGCTTAGGGTTCACCGGAAACGGGACGATACCAATGACTGACTCCGCAACGCTCAAGGCGCGCTACCTCGAATTGCTGGAAAGCCATATCGAGCAGCCGGCGCACGATCCGCAGGCCAACGCGGTCAAGCAGCTTGCCTACGACATCTCCCGCGACCTGGAAGCCGGCAGCATCGACACCGACGATCTCGACGGTCTTGCCAAGGCGCTCGCGGACGAGGCGCTGATCTCGCGCGCCCGCCGCCTGCGCTCCTACGTGGAGGCGAACTCCAAGGACGAGGCCGTTGCCCGCTTCGAACGCGTGGTCCGCGCCGCCGCCATGGGCGATGGCGGCAAGCCGATCCCCTTCGAAGGCTTCCGCGCCCAGTGGGAACGCCCGCAATACGGTTTCGTGCTCACCGCCCACCCGACCTTCTCCATGTCGGACGCGCTGCGCGGCATCCTTGCCGACCTCGCCGCCCACGAAAAGGACAGCGAGGAATATGCCGCCGCCCTTGAACGGCTGAAGGACGAGAAGCACCAGCCGGAGCCGGAGCAGACCCTGAAACGCGAACATGCCGCGGCGCAGGCCACGCTGAAGCGCATCGCCGCCTCCCTCGACATACTCCACCGCAAGCTGGTGGAGATCGCCCGCGACGTCTATCCGCTGCAATGGGCGGCTTTCCGCCCGCAACTCTCCACGCTGGCGTCCTGGGTCGGCTACGACCTCGACGGCCGCTCCGATATCGACTGGTCGGATTCGCTGAGCTTCCGCCTCAACGAGAAGGCCGCCCAGCTGCAGATGTATGCCGAGGCGCTGGACGTGATCCTCGACAAGGGCGAGGCCTCCAAGCCGGTGACGACGCGCATCAAGAAGCTGCGCGACAGGCTGGCCCGTGCCGGCGAAAGCGCGCGCGCCGAGGCCGAGGCCTTCAGCGCCGACCTGTCGGACCCGGCCGCCCTGTCGGCTGCGGCCAACCGGCTGACCGACAAGGACTCCAACCGCCTCGTCGAGACGAAGGCCGTGCGCGAGGAACTGCACGAACTCATCATCGCCGAGGAATCCCCTGCCGTGCGCACCGAGCTGATCGTCGTGCATGCAGCCGTCGCCTCGCGCGGGCTTGGTACCGGCCATGTCCACGTGCGCATCAACGCGGTGCAGGTCCACAACGCGCTTCGCGCGCATCTCGGCTGGACGGGGCAGGGCGCGCTCGACGGGCGCTGGCCGCTGTCGAACCTCACCACCGAGATTGCCCGCACCAAGCCGGCCGACATCAACTTCGCCTCGCTCGGCGCGGAACAGACGACCGCGCTCCAGCAGATGATGCTGGTGTCGCGGCTCCTGACGCTGGTCGACCGGGAAACCGTGGTCCGCTACCTGATCGCGGAATGTGAGCAACCGCTGACCGCGCTCGCGGTGCTCTATTTCGCGCGGCTCTTCGGCATTGACGACCGCATCGACATCTCGCCGCTGTTCGAGACGCCCGACGCGCTGGAGCGCGGCAACCGCCTCATCGAGCAGCTGATCGAGAACGACGTCTTCCGTGCGCACCTGGAAGAGCGCGGGCGCATCGCCATCCAGACCGGGTTTTCCGATGCCGGCCGCTTCATCGGCCAGATCCCGGCAGCGCTTGCCATCGAGCGGCTGCAGATCCAGCTCGCCCGCCTGATGGAGAAGAAGGAATTGAAGGGCGTCGAGGCGCTGATCTTCGACACCCACGGCGAATCGCTCGGGCGCGGCAGCCATCCCGGGTCCCTGACCAACCGCCAGTACCATATCATGACGCCGTGGGCGCGCAGCCGGTTCAAGAAGCTGGGCATCCCGCTCTGCCACGAGTCGAGCTTCCAGGGCACCGACGGCTTCCTGCTGTTCGAGACCGACGATCTCGCCCTGCGCACCGTCTCCGGCATTCTCGTCGCCGAGCGCGACTGGAAGGCGCCGCACGACGATCCGTTCTATTCCGACATTGCCTTCACGTGGGATTTCTACCGCGAACTGCGCCGCTACCAGATCGCGCTCTACAACGATCCCGATTACGGCGCGGCGGTCTTTGCCTTCGCCGGCAACCTGCTGTTCGCCACGGGTTCGAGAAAGTCGCGCCGGGCGAGCGAAAGCGGCGGCGGGCGCACCGACCTGTCCCGCCTGCGGGCGATCCCGCACAACGCGACGCTGCAGCAGCTTGGTTTCGTGCCCAACGTGGTGACGGGCTTCGGCTCGGCGGCGGTCCACGAATTCGACCGCTTCGCCGATCTCTGCCGCAAGTCTCCGCGCGCGACCGCGCTGGTGGAAATGATTGCCTTCGCGCGCCGTCAGTCGAGCCTCACGGCCTTTGCCGCGCAGGCGACCATTCTGGATGCGGGCTTCTGGATCGCGCGCGCCGATGCCGGTGGCGCCGGGCCGCAGCGCCGCGCCTGCCTGACGCTCGCCGAGCGCCTGTCGGACAAGGGCATCGCCTTTGCCTTCAACCGCTTCCACACCAAGCTGCGCACCGACCTGCTGCATCTCGAGGCGCTGCTTGAGGAACTGGGGTCCGGGGTCAATCCGCTGGCGGATGATTCACGCCGCGCGCTCTACCTGCTGCATGCAGTGCGCATCGCGCTGATGATGCACGTGCTGCTGCGGGCCGCCGACCTGCCGCCCTTTGCCGCGCGAAACGATTTCTCCCGCGAAGTGGTGCTGGACCTGCTGCTGCAGATGCGCGTGCCGGAGGCCACCGCCCTGATCGCGGAAACCTTCCCCCGCCGGGCGGATGCCGGGCCTGCGCTGGATCTGAACGAGAAATCGACCTTCGATGCCGAGCGTGAAAGCGGCTACCCGCATATCCACGAGAACATCATCGCGCCGCTGACCAAGGTCTACGAGCAGATGCGCCGCATCGGCATCGGCCTGTCGCACCGGTTCGGTGCGTACGGGTAAGCAATTCCAAAAAGTGGACGCCGGTTTTTGGTCCGGAATTGGGACAAGACACGAAAACCACGCCTGCGCCGGTTCGGTGCAGGCAGCTTCGTTACACGGTCTTGTCGACGTGCTCTTCCGAACCCGGTGCTTCGCCGCCCGTCTCGGGCTGGGTCTCGGCCTCGGCGGCGGGCGCTTCCTGCGGCTTCGGTGCCGACTTCGGTCCACCCTTGGAGACGCCGACCATGGCGGGGCGCAGCACGCGCTCGCCGATCGAATAGCCATCCTGGGTGACCTGCATCACCGTGCCTGACGGGACGGACGGGTCCGGAACCTCGAAAATCGCCTGGTGCATGTTCGGGTCGAACTTCTCGCCCTCGGCCGCAATCTTCTTCACGCCGTGGCGCTCCATCAGCCGAACCAGCTCGCCCTTGGTGAGTTGCACGCCTTCGCGCATGGAATCGAAGGCAGCGCGCATGGCCTCGGCCTCTTCCGGGGTGCCGGTTTCCAGCGCCCGGGACAGGTTGTCGGCGACAACCAGCATATCGCGCGCGAAGTTCGCGATCGCGTACTGGCCGGCTTCGCGAACCTGTCGGTCGGTCCGCTTGCGCAGGTTTTCCATCTCCGCGACGGTGCGCAGCAGGCGGTCCTTCATCTCGGCATTTTCCGCCGCGAGCGCAGCTGCCGCCGCCTGCGCGGCTTCCATGTCCGGGCCGTCGGCGGCCATCGTCTCGTCATTCTCGTTGACGGGCTGATTGTCCATGTCGTCGTTGCTCATCGCGTCGTTTCCCGTGGTCGGCCCACTGCCGGCATGCGTCGCGCGGGTGTTTCGCGTGTCGCGTGCGCAAGGTTCAGGTGGGCGCGTGAGGTTTCGTTGGGGCGGATATCAGGGCTTTGGCCGCGAAAATCAACCCGGCGCGCGGCGCAAGGTGCATGTCGCTCGGCTCTTTGGTGCTGTGCTCAACCTTTGTCGAGGATGCGGCTGACCAGTTTCGCGGTGTAGTCCACCATCGGCACGATGCGCCCGTAGTTAATCCGCGTCGGACCGATCACGCCCAGCACCCCGACGAGGCTCTGGTCCCGGTCGCGGTAGGGCGACAGCACGACGGACGAGCCCGACAGCGAAAACAGCTTGTTCTCCGAGCCGATGAAGATGCGCACCCCGTCGCCGGTTTCGGCGAGGCCGAGCAGTTCGACGATGTCGTTCTTGCGCTCAAGGTCGGCCAGCAGCAGCTGCACCCGTTCGAGGTCTTCCAGCGCGTTCAGGTCTTCCAGCAGGTTCGCCTGCCCGCGCACGATAAGCGTCGGCGGCTGGCCGTCGCGCGCCGCGCCGAAGCTCGCAAGCCCCGCCTCGATGACCTTGTCGGTCAGTTCGGCAACCTGCGTGCGGGCCTCCTCGCGCGCCGATTCCATGTCGCGGCGCGCATGCGCCAGCGTCTTCCCGCGCAGATGGGCGTTCAGGTAGTTCGCCGCTTCGTTGAGGCTGTCGGCTGGAATGTCTTCCGGCAGGTCCATCAGCCGGTTTTCCACCGCGCCGTTGTCCCCCACCAGCACGACAAGGCACTTGCGGGTGTCGAGGCGGACGAACTCCACGTGGCGGATCTTCAGGTCGCTCTTGGTGGCGAGCACGACGGCAGCGCTGCGCGACAGGCCCGAAAGCAGGTTGCCGGCCTCCGTCAGCACGGTCTCCACCGAACCCTGGTTCTGGCCGGCGGCGACCTGCGCCTCGATGCTGCTGCGCTCGGCTTCCGTCAGTTCGCCGAACTGCATCAGCGCATCGACGAAGAACCGCAGGCCAAGCTCGGTCGGCAGCCGCCCGGCGGAGGTATGCGGCGCAAAGATCAGCCCCAGCGATTCCAGGTCCGACATGACGTTGCGGATCGAGGCCGGCGACAGGTTGATCGACGGCGCACGGCTCAGGCTTCGCGAGCCGACCGGGATGCCCGTCTCCAGGTAGCTTTCCACGATATGCCGGAAAATGTCGCGCGAACGCTCGCCGAGCTTGGCAAGCTCGGATTCCATCTCGCCGGTCGACGGGTCGGACGACCCGTCGCCGGGCGCAATTGCACGCAGGTGACTCAATGTGTCCATGTGGGGATATGTTCGCTGCCGCACGCGGTCAGTCAAGTGCGCGGCGGGCGGTTCGCAGGCGTGCCGTGCGTGCATTGTCTTTGCGATTGCCGCGCGAAGCGGGTACAGAGCCAGCCACGCCAATCCATTCCGCTAGCAGGGATACTTCGCGAGATGCGCCCATCCGAACGTGCACCCGATGCCATGCGCCCCGTCTCCATCGAGCGCGGCTTCGCCAAACACGCCGAAGGGTCCTGCCTGATCCGCTTCGGCGACACCCACGTGCTGTGCACGGCCTCGCTGGAAGAGCGCCTGCCGCCGTGGCTGCGCGGGCAGGGGCGCGGCTGGGTCACCGCCGAATACGGCATGCTGCCCCGCTCCACCCATGATCGCTCCCAGCGCGAGGCCTCGCGCGGCAAGCAGGGCGGACGCACGCTGGAAATCCAGCGCCTGATCGGCCGCTCGCTGCGCGCCGTCTGCGACCTCAAGCTGCTCGGCGAACGCCAGATCACCGTCGACTGCGACGTGCTGCAGGCCGACGGCGGCACCCGCACCGCCTCCATCACCGGCGGTTGGGTGGCGCTGGCCGAGTGCATCAACTGGATGCGCAAGCGCAACATGATCGACATGAACCCGCTGACCGACCACGTCGCGGCCATTTCCTGCGGCATCTACAAGGGCACCCCGGTGCTCGACCTCGATTACGCCGAGGATTCATCCGCCGACACCGACGCCAACTTCGTGATGACCGGCTCGTCCGGCCTCGTCGAGGTGCAGGCGACGGCGGAAAAGTCACCGTTCAGCCAGTCGGAGTTCCTCGACCTGCTCTCGCTCGCCTCCAAGGGCGTGGGGGAGCTCGTGGAACTGCAGAAAGAGGCGCTTGCCTGAATGCGGCCCCTGCCGGAGAAGATCGTCGTCGCCAGTCACAATGACGGCAAGGTGCGCGAGATTCGCGCCTTGCTGGAGCCGCTTGGCTGCGAGATCGTCTCTGCCGCCGAGCTTGGCCTGCCCGAGCCGGACGAAGACGGCGAAACCTTCGAGGCCAATGCGAAGATCAAGGCCCTGTCGGCGGTGAAGCACAGCGGCCTTGCCGCGCTGAGCGATGATTCCGGCCTTTGCGTCGATGCGCTGGACGGCAAGCCCGGCATTCATTCCGCCCGCTGGGCCGGGCCGGACAAGGACTTCGCGCTCGCCATGCGCAACGTCGAGGAAGCCTTGCAGCAGGCCGGCGCGACCGATCCTGGAAGCCGCACCGCCCGCTTCGTGGCCGTTCTGTGCCTTGCCTGGCCCGATGGCGAGACCCGCGAATATCGCGGCGAGATCGAGGGCCAGATGGTCTGGCCGCCGCGCGGCACCAAGGGTTTCGGCTTCGACCCGGTGTTCCTGCCGCAGGGCTACGACATCACCTTCGGCGAGATGAGTGCGGACGAAAAGCACGGCTGGGCGCAGGGTCAGGATTTCGCCCTGTCGCACCGTGCCCGTGCCTTCAAGGCGCTGGTCGAAGCGGGGTCTGGCAATGCTTGAGGGCACGCACGCAGCCGACTTGCCCGGCGCGGAAACCGGCGATGCCGGGTTCGGTATCTACGTCCACTGGCCCTTCTGTGCGGCCAAGTGCCCCTATTGCGACTTCAACAGCCATGTCCGCCACGGCGGCGTCGACGCCATGGGCTTCGCCGACGCGCTGTGCACGGAGCTTGAGTTCAACGCGCGCCGCCTCTCCGGCACCCCGCGCCGCACGGTGCGCAGCATCTTCTTCGGCGGCGGCACGCCCTCGCTGATGCCGCCGCAGGCGGTCGAGAAGGTCATCGCGAAGGTCGCCGACTTCTGGCCGGTCGCCGACGACCTGGAAATCACGCTCGAGGCCAACCCCTCCAGCGTCGACGCGGGCCGGTTCCGCGGTTTCCGCGATGCGGGCGTCAACCGCGTCTCCATCGGCGTTCAGTCGCTGGACGATGCCAAGCTGAAATTCCTCGGCCGCCTGCATGACCGTGCCGATGCGCTGCGTGCCGTCGAGATCGCGCAGGCGACCTTCCCGCGCATGTCCTTCGACATGATCTACGCGCTGCCCGGCCAGTCCGTTGAAGACTGGCGCGGCGAGCTGGCCCATGCGCTCAGCCTTGCGGGCGAGCACATGTCGCTCTACCAGCTCACCATCGAACCGGGCACGGCCTTCGCGCGGTTGCACGATGCCGGCCGTTTCACGGTGCCCGATGCCGATTTCGCGCGCGACCTCTACGACGTGACGCAGGACCTGACGGCTGAGGCAGGCCTCCCGGTCTACGAGATTTCCAACCATGCCCGCCCCGGCGCGGAATGCCGCCACAACCTCGTCTACTGGAACAACGGCGATTTCGTCGGTGTCGGCCCCGGCGCCCATGGGCGGCTGACCCTTGGCAGCGGACGCTGGGCAACTGCTTGTGAGCCGATGCCGGAAGCATGGCGGCGCAAGGTGCTGGCCAACGGCCACGGCATGAGCGTCGATGACCTGCTGGCACCGGAAGAAATTGCCGACGAGTACCTCGTCATGGGCCTGCGGCTCGCGTCGGGTATCGACGTTGAGCGGTATGCGGCCCTTGCCGGGCGGGGGCTGGATTCAGGCCGGATTTCCGACCTAGAAGAACACGGCATGATCGCGCGCGTCGGCAATCGTGGCCTGCGCGTTACGCCGGAAGGCTTCCCGGTGCTGAACGCGGTCGTCGCCGATCTTGCAGCCTGAGGTTTCACAGGCCGCCGGAAATCTCTTGAAAACCTGAAGTTCTAGAAGCCCTGCCCGCGGAACGAGTTCGGTGCGGTCTGCACCACCCGCTTGCCCGGGGGTTGCACTTCCAGCACCGCCAGCCCGCGCTGGCTGTGACCGCTGGAATTGAACCGGAAGATCCCGTCCGTTCCCTGGAAACCGTCCGTGTTGTCGAGGCGGTTTGCTGGGTAGGGGTTGTTCTGGTCGATGCTGGCCAGCGCGGCGGCAAGGCTCGTCGCGTCATAGGCGAGCGTAGCGATGCGCGGCAGGTCTCCGCCGTAGCGCGAGCGGTAGCGTGCCTGCAGCGAGTTGAAGCCGGCCGGATCGGGCGCGACGAACCAGCCACCCTTGAGCGGCTGGATGTTCAGCACCGTCGGGTCGTCCCACTGGCCGGTCCCGAGCATCTTCACCCGGTTGAGGTCGACGCCGCCTTCGCTCAGCCCGGTCACGATATGCGGCATGGCCGCTGCGCCTTCCGGCGCGAGGATCGCGTTGACCCGGGCATTGGCTCCGGCTGCAATCGGCGCGAATTTCTGGGCTGCGGCCTTGATGGCTGCCGGGTCGGACTTGTAGCGCTCGACCGCGATCAGCTGCCCGCCATTGCGTGAAACCGCCTGCCGCAGCGCGTTTTCGACGAGGATGCCATAGGCGTTCTCCGGCACCAGCGCGCCGAAGGACTTGCGCCCGTTCTGCGCGGCATAATGCACCACGCGGTTGACGTCGCTTTCGGCAAGGAAGCTCAGCAGGCGGACCGTGCCGCCGGCTGCGTTCGGGTCGGACGAGAAGGCGATGACCGGCACGTTGGTCGAACCGGCCACCTGGCCCGCGGCCACGACCTCGTTGGAAAACAGCGGTCCGAGGATCAGCCGCGCGCCGTTCTGGATCGCTTCCAGCGCGGCATCGCGTGCGCCCTGCGGGGTGCCCTTGGTGTCATAGGGGGTGACGGTGACGGCGGAGTTCGGGACTTCCGAGACCGCCATCTCCGAGACGTTGCGCAGGACGGCCGCGGTCGAACCGCCGCTGCCGCCGGCGCTGAAGGGAAGCAAAAGCGCGACCTGCACGGGGCCGGAACCGAACGAACCTGTCGGCGCCGACTGCGCCGGCGCGCTCGGCTGCTGGGCGCCGATGCCCTGTCCGCCGCCGCTACAGGCGGCAAGTGCCGCCGACATGCCAAGCGCCATGCCGAGGCCGAGAAGCCCCCGCCGCGTCGTTTCGCCCTGTCCCCCGTTACGCCTCATGCAACTCATGCCGCTTTCAAACTTGCCCCGATGCCGACTTTGCACCTGCCCGTTCAGGTGTCGGCCATCATGGTAAACAAACCATTGATAGTCTAACCCGTTCTGGCGTCGGAAAAAATGCCCCGTCAGCCGTTTCCGCCGCCGCCCGGCCTGATATGTTGCGAGAAGTCGTAGCGCGTGGAAGCTGCGCGCAAAACCGCCAATGACGGTCTGCGGGCGGTGCAGATGAGGAAACCCCACAGGTGTTGCAGCAAGGCTACGCGATCGGACAGACCGCTTTTCCCGCGCCGCGTCCGGCAAGCGGCCTCTATGTCGTCGCCACGCCCATCGGAAATCTCAAGGACGTGACGATCCGCGCGCTGGAAACATTGGCCGCCGCCGATGTGATCGCCTGCGAGGATACCCGCCATACGCGCCGCCTGCTTGACCACTACGCGATCCGCACCCACTGCCTGTCCTACCACGAGCACAACGCCGCCCAGCGTCGCCCGGAACTGCTGGACAGGCTGGCTGGCGGGCAGGTGGTTGCACTCGTCTCCGATGCCGGCACGCCCCTGGTGTCCGACCCCGGCTTCAAGCTCGTGGAAGCGGTGATCGAGGCGGGCCATGCAGTGTTCCCGCTGCCCGGAGCTTCGGCCACGCTGGCAGCGCTCGTCGCCGCGGGCCTTCCAACTGACAGTTTTTTCTTTGCGGGCTTCCTGCCGTCGAAATCCGGTGCGCGTCGCAACAAGGCAGCCGAGTTCGCAACCGTGCCGGGCACGCTGGTCTTCTACGAGTCGCCAAACCGCGTCGCCGCCATGCTGGCGGATATGCAGGCCGTCTATGGCGACAGGCAGGCCGCCGTTGCCCGTGAACTGACCAAGCGCTTCGAGACGCTGGAGCGCGGCACGCTTGGCGAACTGGCGCAGCGCTTCGGTGAAGGGGCTGCGCCCAAGGGCGAGATCGTCGTCGTCGTCGCGCCGCCCGATGAAGAAGCCCCCAGCGCCGACATCGGCGACGACGCCATTGCCGAGCGGCTGGAATCCCTGAGCGCGGAACATGGCGTCAGCCGCGCCGCGCAGATTCTTGCGCAGGAAACCGGCCTGCCGCGCAAGAAACTCTATACCCGCGCGCTGGAACTCGGCTCGCGGGCCCGGAAGGCGACATGACCGCCCCCGGCGCAGCAGTGCAACGCCGCCGCAGCGCGGAGCGAAGAGGCCGGCGGTCCGAATTCGCAGCACTCGCGCTGTTGGCCGTGAAGGGCTTTCGCCCGCTTGCGCGCCGCTGGCGTTCGCCCGTCGGCGAACTGGACCTCGTCGTCGTGCGCGGCAATCTGCTGACCTTCGTGGAAGTGAAGGCCCGCGCCAGTGAGTCCAGCGGATTGGAAGCCATCACGGCCGCACAGCAGAAGCGCATGGCCGCTGCCGCGCAGGCATGGCTTGCCAGCAACCCCGCCTATGCCAGATACAACATGCGCTTCGACGCGGTGATCGTGACGCCGCGCCGCCTGCCGCGTCACCTGCCCGACGCGTTCCGCCCTCACGCCTGACATTGTTCGGATAGATCAGCCCATGTCCCTGACAGTCGCCGTCCAGATGGACCATATCGCCGGCATCAACATCGCCGGGGATTCCACCTTCGCCCTCATGCTGGAGGCCAAGAAGCGCGGCCACGCGCTGATCCACTACCACGTGCGCGACCTAGCCCAGCGCGGGCGCGATGTGTTCGTGACCGGCGAACCGGTCGAGGTGCGCGACGAGAAGGGCAATCATTTCTCGCTTGGCGAGCGCACCCGGATGCGTCTGGACGAGGCCCAGGTCGTGCTGATGCGGCAGGACCCGCCCTTCGACATGGACTACATCACCGCGACCCACATGCTGGAATGCGTCCATCCGAAAACGCTGGTGGTCAACGATCCGGCCAGCGTTCGCAACGCGCCGGAGAAGATCTTCGTCACCGAATTCTCGCAGTTCATGCCGCCGACGCTGATCACCCGCAACGTTTCGGAGATCGAGGCCTTCCGGACAGAGTTCTCCGACATCGTCATCAAGCCGCTCTACGGCAACGGCGGCAAGGCGGTGTTCCGCCTCAAGCCGGGCGACGAGAATTTCGGTTCGCTCATCGACATGTTCGAAAGCACCTTCCGCGAGCCTTGGGTCATCCAGCAGTACCGCGAGGAAGTGCGCCAGGGCGACAAGCGGATTCTCATCGTCGACGGCAAGTTTGCCGGTGCCGTGAACCGTGTTCCGGCGGAAGGCGATCTGCGCTCCAACATGGTGCGCGGCGGCGTGGCCTCCGAGACCGACCTCACCCCGCGCGAACGCGAGATCGTCGAGGCGCTCGGCCCGGTGTTGAAGGAAAAGGGTCTGATCTTCACCGGCATCGACGTGATCGGCGGCTACCTGACCGAGATCAACGTCACCTCGCCCACCGGCATCCGTGCCATCGCGAAATTAGGCGGCCCGGATGCAGCCGCCATGATCTGGGACGCGATCGAGGAAAAGGTCGGCTAGACTGCCCGCCTAGTGGCAGTGAACGATGCCGGTTGCCCGCTCCATGTGGCAACACTGGCCGGGAGGAGAACTCTTCCGGCAGCCGCCGCCATGGGCGACGGCGGAAACGGTCAAAGTGGCAAGTAAAAGACCGGCCGTCAGGAATCTGAAATACATTGTGCGTCGCCCCCGAATTCATGTTGTCGCGGCGGTTTTGCTCCGCGTGGGTGGTGAGGCTAGGGCCATCTTGCCTTTGCGGCAAAACGAAACGCACACAATGGCAAATGTTCGCCTATTGTTCTTTGGCGGGTGATGCGCTAACTTCCGTTGAGTAACGAACGGAGGGGCGGATGGTCGCCAGGGTCAGGACGGTTGCGCTGGAAGGCATCGACGCGCGCCCGGTGGACGTGCAGGTTCAGGTGTCGCCGGGTCTCCCCGCTTTCACCATTGTCGGCCTGCCGGACAAGGCGGTTGCCGAAAGCCGCGAGCGTGTCCGTGCTGCGCTGACCGCCGTCGGCCTGTCGCTTCCTCCCAAACGCATCACCATCAACCTCGCGCCCGCCGATCTGCCCAAGGAGGGCAGTCATTTCGACCTTCCCATCGCGGCAGGCGTCATGGCGGCAATCGGTGCCATTCCCGCGACCGCGCTCGATGGTCAGGTGGTGCTGGGTGAACTCGCGCTGGATGCGCGCATAAGCGCGGTTGCCGGCGTCCTGCCGGCTGCCATCGCCGCCAATGCCGAAGGCTGCGGACTTGTCTGTCCGGGCGCGTGCGGCGGCGAGGCGGCATGGGCGGCCTCCGACATGGAGATCGCCGCACCCGAAACGCTCACCGCGCTCGTCAATCACCTGAACGGCAATCAGGTGCTGCCGCGTCCCAAACCGGTGATCGGCGTCTCCACATACGCAACCGCCGACATGCGCGACGTGCGCGGGCAGGAATCGGCAAAGCGCGCGCTGGAAGTCGCCGCTGCCGGGGGCCACAACCTGCTGATGGTCGGCCCGCCCGGTGCCGGAAAGTCGATGCTGGCGGCGCGGCTGCCCTCGATCCTGCCGGATCTCACACCAGCGGAAATGCTCGATGTCTCGATGATCCGCTCGGTTGCAGGCGTGCTCGGCGAAACCGGCCTGTCGTCCGTGCGTCCCTTCCGCGGGCCGCACCACTCCGCCTCCATGGCGGCCATGGTCGGCGGCGGCATGAAGGCGCGGCCCGGAGAGGTGACGCTCGCCCACAACGGCGTATTGTTCCTGGACGAGCTGCCGGAGTTTTCACCGCAAGTGCTCGATTCCCTGCGCCAGCCGCTGGAGAACGGCGAGACGGTCATTGCCCGCGCCAACCACCGGGTCACCTATCCCTCGCGCTTCCAGCTCGTCGCGGCCATGAACCCGTGCCGCTGCGGCATGGCGGGCGAACCGGGTCACACCTGTCGCCGTGGTGCGCGCTGCGCCGCCGACTACCAGGCGCGCATCTCCGGCCCCTTCCTCGACCGTGTGGACATCCACCTCGATATTCCGGCCGTCACCGCCGTCGACCTGATGCAGCCCCCGGCGCAGGAGACGAGCGCCGACATTCGCGCCCGCGTCGAGGTGGCCCGCATGATCCAGCGTGAACGCTACGCATCTGTTGCGGGAACCGGATCCGGGATGACGAACGCTGCCGTCCCGGCACCGGTGCTGGAGGAAACGATCGATTTGGCAGCCGATGCCCGCGCGCTGCTCGCCGATGCCGCCAACCGCATGGCGCTGTCGGCGCGCGGCTTCCACCGGGTCCTGCGGGTGTCGCGCACACTCGCCGACCTCGATGGCGCACCCGGCGTCAGCCGCGTGCACGTCGCCGAGGCGCTCTCCTACCGCGCCATGTCGGACCGGCTGGCGGCAGCCGCCTGAACTGCTGCAATCGGTTTACCTTCGTTAACAGATGATTGACCCTTGGCGGCGATCATCCCGCCATGACACAGGGCGAATCATCTCAGGGCGGAAAAACCGCGACGGCCACGAACCTGCGGGCGAGGCCGCTGCCGGCTTGGATTGGCGGATTGCTGGCCGTCGCATTTCCCGTCGGGGTGCTGGGGACGGTCAACGCGGTTCCGGGCACGCTTCCGGCCTCAACGCTGGCAAGTCTGGCGCTTCTTACCCTGATCGGCAGCGCGCTGAGCCTCCTCGTCACGCGGCCTTTTTCCGTGCGACGCGATCAAACGAAAGAAGAGCGCGTCGAGCCGGTCTTCGGAAAACCGCCCGTTTTGAAACCACCCGTGCCCGACCTCTCCTCCATCACGTCGCTCAGCCACGAACTGCGCACGCCGCTCAATGGCGTCCTTGGCCTCGCCGGCCTATTGCTCGACGACGACCTGACCCCCGCGCAGCGCAACCACGTCCACGCCATCCGCCAGTCGGGCCAGACGCTGGCCGCGCTCGTTGACGAGGTTCTCGACCATTCCCGGATGGATGCCGACGGCATCGACATCATGGAAACCGAGTGCGACCCGCGCGCGATCCTGCGTGAAGTGACCGAACTGCTGGCCCTGCGCGCCCACACGAAAAATCTTGGCCTCGGCGCGGTGGTCAGCGATTCGGTGCCGCTGACATTGCATCTCGATGCCGCGCGCCTGCGGCAGGTGCTGACCAACCTCATCGGCAATGCGGTCAAGTACACGCAAACCGGCGGTATCGCCGTCGAATGCCGCTGGCTCGGCGAGGCCGACACCCTCGACGGCGAACTGGAAATCGTCATCTCCGATACCGGCAATGGCATCGCGCCGGAGAACCACGCCCGCATCTTCGAGGTCTTCGAGCGCGCACCGGCCTCCGGTGGCGCTGGCAGCGGCCTTGGTCTCGCCATCGTGCGCCGCACGGTCGATGCCATGGGCGGCGAGATCAACGTGAAGAGCGCGCCCGGCCAGGGTTCGATCTTCACGGTTCTCCTGCCGTGCCGCATCGGGCAGGCAGCAGTGGCCTCGCCGCGCCCGCTGGAAGGTCAGTCCGTCGCCGTGTCGCTGCCCTGCCCATATGAACGCGCGATGATCGCAGCCATGTGCGCGCGTCTTGGTGCGGCAACCGACGTTGCGTCCGAGGATGCCGACATCGTGCTAACCGCGCGCAGCGAGGACGGCGTGCCGCCGGACGCGGCTGCTCCCCACATCGCGCTGCTGTCGCTGACCGAACGTACCGAGCCGGAAAAGCTGCGGCAGCAGGGTTACGCGGGCTATCTGACGCGCCCGGTCCGCGAGGAATCCCTGCTGGCGCGCATCGCCCTGTCGCGCAGCACGCCGCGCGCCAGCACGCGCACCGCGGCGCCGGATGCCGACAAGCTGCCGCGCACGCAGAACCCGAAACGCATCCTGCTTGCCGAGGATGATCCGATCAGCGCCATGCTGCTGGTGGCCATGCTTCAGCGCATGGGCCATGAGGCGCAGCACGTTGGCGATGGCCGCGCCGCGCTTGCCGCCTTGCGCGACCCCGCGAACCGCTTCGATGCGATCCTGCTCGATCTGGAGCTTCCCGAAATGTCGGGTCGCGAGGTTGCCGTGAAGGCGCGTGCCGAAGGCCTCGACCTTCCCATCGTCGCGGTCAGCGCCAGCAATGCGGCAGATGTCGATGCCGACGGCTTTGCCGCCCATTTCGAAAAGCCCATCGACCCGAAGCGCCTTGCGGTCACGCTCGAAGGCCTCGCCGCCCGCAGCGCCGCCTGAGCGGCGGCTGTCATACATCTGTAGAACTGTTATGGTCCTGCTCTACGGCGACTGAAGCGCCGAAGCGAGTCGATGGTCGGGGTTTGCCCCGGACCGACCTTCGGGCTTAAGGAGCGGGGACCATGAGCATTTCTGATACGAATTTCGGATCGCGACTGAAGCCGGGCGGTGCCTGGCACCCGGCGCCGGGCGCGCTGGTGCATGCGCTGACGCCGCGCCGCCTGCGGGCGCGCTTCGACGCGGTTCAACCGCCTGCCACGCTGGCGCGGATCGGCTCGCTGGAAGCACGCCTTGCCCGCACATCGGCGGAAGTGCGCCTCGCGCAGTCGCTGCGCTACCGCGTCTTCTACGAGGAACTTGGCGCGACCGCCGGCCTGCGCACGCGCCGCAAGCGCCGCGATTCAGACCGCTTCGACCGCATCTGCGACCACGTGCTGGTCATCGACCATGAAGCGCGTCCGCCGCGCACGCCGCTTGGCCTGAGCCGTCCTGCCGTGGTCGGCACCTACCGGCTGCTGCGCCACGAACAGGCGCTGGCGACCGGCGGTTTCTACACCGCGCAGGAATACGACATCGCGCCGCTGCTGGACCGGATGCCCGACACGCGCTTTCTTGAGCTTGGCCGCTCCTGCGTGCTGTCGACCCACCGCAACAAGCGCACGCTGGAAGTGCTCTGGGCGGGGGTCTGGGCCTATATCCGCCACCACCGGCTGGATGCGATGTTCGGCTGCGCCAGCTTCCAGGGCACCGAGCCGCGCGACCACGCGCTGGCGCTTTCCTTCCTGCATCACCACGCCACCGCCAGCGGTGACTGGCAGGTGCGCGCCCATGACGAGCTGAACGTGTCGATGAACATGATCCCCGCCTCCGACATGTCGGAGCGCGAGGCGCTGCGTGCCTTGCCGCCGCTCATCAAGGGTTACCTGCGGCTGGGTGCGAAGGTTGGTGAAGGGGCGGTGATCGACCGCCAGTTCGGCACGGTCGATGTCTGCATGTTGCTGCCGACCTCGGCCATCAACCCGCGCTATTTCGGCCATTTCGGTGCGCCGGACGCTCCTGTCGGCAGCGCCTGACGCACCTTATTCCCAAGCCCGGCCTCAACCGTTGACGTTGTAGGCCGCGATGGCCGCGAGGTTGACGAGGTCGCTGTCGCGCGCGCCAAGCGGCGCAATCTGCACGGAGCGATCCAGCCCCGACAGCAGCGGCCCCAGCACCGTCGCACCGCCCAGCTCCTGCAGCATCCGGGTCGCGATGGATGCCGAATGGAACGCCGGCATGACAAGCACGTTGGCCGGTCCCGACAGGCGGCAGAACGGGTAGGCGGCCATCAGGTCTGCGTTGAGCGCAACGTCTGCGGACATCTCCCCGTCATACTCGAAATCGACGCGCCGCTTGTCGAGCAGGGACACGGCCTCGCGAACCCGGTCGGAGCGTTCCCCGCGCGGGTAGCCGAACGTGGAATAGGCGAGCAGGGCGACGCGCGGCTTGTGGCCGAAGCGCCGGGCAACGCGCGCGGCCTCGACCGCGATATCGGCGAGTTCCTCCGCGTTCGGCATGTCGTGGACGGCGGTGTCGGCGACGATGACCGTGCGCCCGCGGCACAGCGCGACCGACGCCCCGATTATGCGGTGGCCGGGCTTGGTGTCGATCACCCGGCGGATCTCATCGAGCACGACGGAATAGTTCCGCGTCACGCCGCTCACCATCGCGTCCGCGTCGCCGCGCGCCAGCATGCAGGCGGCGAAATAGTTGCGGTCGGTGTTGACCATCCGCTGACAGTCACGCTGCAGGAAGCCCTTGCGCTGCAGCCGCCCGTATAGGAATTCCGCATACTCGGTGGATTTCTTCGACAGCTTGGCGTTGGCGATATGGACGTCCTTGCGCTGCTCCAGCCCGAGCGAATTGAGCGTCTCGAGGATTTCCTGGTCGCGCCCGATAAGGATCGGTTCGCCCAGCCCCGCATTGGCGAAGGCATAGGCTGCGCGAATCACCTGTTCTTCCTCGCCCTCGGCGAAGACCACCCGCTTGGGCGACTGCTTGACCGTGCCGAAAATGCCGCTGAGCGAGGCCTGTACCGGGTCGGTCCGTCCGGACAGCTTCTGCCGGTAGGCGTCGAGATCCTTGATCTCGAACCGCGCGACGCCGGTTTCCATGGCCGCCTTCGCCACCGCCGGTGGCACGTAGCTGATGAGTCGCGGGTCGAACGGCACGGGGATGATGTAGTCCGGCCCGTATTTCGGCCGCTTGCCGGCATAGGCCGCCGCCACCTGGTCCGGCACGTCCTCGCGGGCAAGCTGCGCCAGCGCCTTCGCCGCCGCGATCTTCATCTCCATGTTGATGGTGGTCGCGCGCACGTCCAGCGCACCACGGAAGATGAAGGGAAAGCCCAGCACGTTGTTGACCTGGTTGGGGTAGTCGGAGCGTCCCGTCGCCATGATGGCGTCGTTGCGAATCTCCGCCACTTCCTCCGCCGTGATTTCCGGATCGGGGTTCGCCATGGCGAAGATGATGGGCTTGTCCGCCATCGAGCGGATCATCTCGTCCGAGAACGCACCCTTCACCGACAGCCCGAAGACGGCGTCCGCGCCCTTCATGGCATCGGCCAGCGTCCGCTTGTCGGTCTTTGCCGCGTGGGCCGACTTCCACTGGTTCATGCCCTCTTCGCGGCCCTCGTAGATCACGCCCTTGGTGTCGCAGAGGATGACGTTGTCATGCTTCATCCCGAGCGCCTTGAGGAGTTCGGCACAGGCGATGCCGGCGGCCCCGGCCCCGTTGATGACGAGCGTCAGGTCCTCGATCTTCCGGCCCGTCAGGTCGATGGCGTTGATGAGACCGGCCGCCGCGATGATCGCGGTGCCGTGCTGGTCGTCATGGAAGACGGGAATATCGAGAAGCTCGCGCAGCCGCTGCTCGATGATGAAGCACTCCGGCGCCTTGATATCTTCCAGGTTGATGCCGCCGAAGGCGAGGCCGAGATATTTCACGCAGTCGACGAAGGCGTCCGGGTCCTCGGTGTTGACCTCGACATTGATGCCGTCGATGTCGGCGAACCGCTTGAACAGCGCCGACTTGCCTTCCATCACGGGCTTGGCCGCCAGCGGCCCGAGATTGCCCAGCCCCAGGATCGCCGTGCCGTTGGAGATGACCGCGACGATGTTGCCGCGCGCCGTCAGTTCGAACGCCCGGTCGGGGTCCTGCGCGATGGCGAGCACCGGCACCGCCACGCCCGGCGAGTAGGCCAGCGACAGGTCGCGCTGGGTCGCCATCGGCTTCGTCGCGATGAATTCGATCTTGCCCGGCCGGCCCTGCGAGTGAAACTGCAGTGCCTCCTGGTCGGTGAATGTCGGATTGGTGGATTTGGCGACCTTGCGCTCGCCTGCCTCGTCGTCCTTGGCCATGCCGTTCCCCTTGGCGGTTCTCTCCCGATCGGGGCGGTCTTGTTGTTGTGATCCGCTCCCGCCGGCCCGTGCGCAGTTTTTCCTGCTGTCATCGGGCCGGACCAAAAACCTTAAAGAGCGCCCGGTTGCGCCTCAAGGGACTTGTGGACGCACGCGCCAACGCGGCTGCGTCAGCGCAAAGCGTTTGCTAGGGTCCGCGCGACATGGCGAAAAGCGAAACCTCACAGAGCAGCGGGTCGGCAGCGGCGGCGGATGCATTGGCGTCCGCGACGCCGATGATGCGCCAGTACCTGGAGATCAAGGCGCAGAATACCGACAGCCTCCTGTTCTACCGGATGGGCGATTTCTACGAGCTGTTCTTCGACGATGCGGTGCAGGCCTCGCAGACCCTCGGCATCACCCTGACCAAGCGCGGCAAGCACGCTGGCGACGACATTCCCATGTGCGGCGTGCCGGTCGTCTCCGCCGACGATTACCTGCTGAAGCTGATCGCCTCCGGCCACCGCGTCGCCGTGTGCGAGCAGACCGAGGATCCGGCGGAAGCCAAGAAGCGCGGTGCGAAATCGGTAGTCCGCCGCGACGTGGTTCGCCTCGTCACCCCCGGAACGCTCACCGAAGACGCGCTGCTGGACGCGCGTGCCAACAATTACCTCGTCTGCGTGTCGCGGGTGCGCTCCGGCGCGGCGGGCGATGAGTTCGCGCTCGCATGGGCCGACATTTCCACCGGCGAATGCGCCGTCCAGCCGCTGCGAGCCGAGCGGCTCGCGGCTGAACTCGCCCGCCTCGACCCCGGCGAGATCGTGGTGCCGGAAAGCCTGCGCCGCGACGATGCCTACGAGGACCTCTGGACGCAGTATGGCGCCCGCGTCACGCCGCGCGCCGATGTTGCCTTCGATTCAACCTCGGCCACCGAGCGGCTGACGACCTATTTCCGAGTTGCCACGCTGGACGGGTTCGGCGCGTTTTCACGCAGCGAACTGTCTGCGCTCGGCGCGCTGGTCGGCTACGTGGAGCGCACGCAGGTCGGCTCCCGCCCGCCGCTCATGGCCCCGCGCCGCGCCAGCACCGCCGACGTGATGGCGATCGACGCGGCGACCCGCGCCAACCTTGAAATGACGCGAACCCTGTCCGGGTCGCGCAAGGGCACGCTGCTGGCCGCCGTCGACCGCACGGTGACCTCTGCCGGTGCGCGCTGCCTTGCTGCGTGGTTGACCTCGCCGCTGACCGATCTGGCTGCCATTGCCGCGCGCCACGAGGCGGTGGCCGCCCTGTGCGCCGATGCACGCCTTCATGCCGATATCACCGCCGCGCTTCGCGCCTGCCCGGACATTGCCCGCGCCCGCGCCCGGCTGGCGCTGCTGCGCGGCGGGCCGCGCGATCTCGGCGCGATCCGCGATGCGTTGGCAGCCTCCGATGAACTGGCGCGAACCATGTCGCGCGCCGGGTCCGGCTTGCCGGAGCGTCTGTCCGATACGGCGCGGGCTTGCGCCGCCGTGCCCGAAGCCCTGCGCGCCGAACTGATCGCGGCGCTCGCCGATGAACTGCCCGTGCAGCGGCGCGACGGCAATTTCGTTCAGGCGGGCTACCGGAGCGATCTCGATGAAGCGCGCACCCTGCGAGACGAGGCCCGTCGCTTCATCGCAGCACTTGAGGGCAAGTACCGCGACGAAACCGGCATCAAGCCGCTGAAGATCCGCCACAACAATTTCCTCGGATACTATGTCGAGGTGCCGCTCCAGCACGGCGAGAAACTGCTGGAGGAAGGTGCGGAAACCTTCATCCACCGCCAGTCCATGCCCAACGCCAAGCGGTTCACCACGACCGAGCTGGGTGACCTGCAGGGCCGCATCGATGCGGCAGCCGGCGACGTGGAGCGCATCGAGGGGGAGGTATTCGAACGGTTGCGCCTTGCGGTGACAGAGGCCGGCGACCTGCTCGGCGAACTGGCGCAGGCGCTGGCCGAACTCGACGTCTATTGCGGGTTCGCCACCGTCGCGCAGGAGCGCGGCTACGTCCGGCCCCAGCTGAGCGAGGACGTACGCTTCGACATCGTGGCGGGGCGGCACCCGGTGGTGGAGCAGTCGCTGGCGGCCAGCGGGCAGGGCACCTTCGTTGCCAACGATTGCGACCTTGGCGCACCGGACGGCACGACCGAGAACGGCGCGATCTGGCTCGTCACCGGCCCCAACATGGCCGGTAAATCGACCTTCCTGCGCCAGAACGCGCTGATCGCCATTCTCGCCCAGTGCGGCAGCTTCGTGCCCGCCAAGGAAGCGAAGATCGGCATCGTCGACCGGCTGTTCAGCCGGGTCGGCGCGGCGGACGATATCGCGCGTGGACGTTCGACCTTCATGGTCGAGATGGTCGAGACCGCGGCGATCCTCAATCAGGCCGGCCCGCGCGCGCTCGTCATCCTCGATGAGATCGGGCGCGGCACGGCGACCTATGACGGCCTGTCCATCGCATGGTCTGTGCTCGAACACCTGCACGCCGAAAACGGCTGCCGCGCGCTCTTCGCCACGCATTTCCACGAGCTGGCCGCGCTGACCGCGACCTTGCCGCGCCTCAAGCCCGCGACGCTGAAAGTGCGCGAATACAAGGGCGAGGTCGTCTTCCTGCACGAGGTCATCACCGGCGCTGCCGACCGGTCTTACGGCGTGCAGGTCGCCCGCCTTGCGGGCCTTCCCGAAGCGGTGATCGAGCGCGCAAGGATCGTGCTGGCGGAACTGGAAGCGGCCGAACGCAGCGCCGATCCGCACCAGCTGGTTGCCGACCTGCCGCTTTTTTCAAGCACGGCCAAGGCAGCACCGAAGCCGCATGAAAGTGCGCTGGATCGGGAGGTCGAAAACCTCAATCCAGACCAGATGACACCGCGCGAAGCATTGGAATTCCTTTACCGGCTGAAGGAACTGCGCCAGAAACAGGGGTGATGTCGGTCAAACAGGTCAAAGAATCAATGTCTCAGGACTATCTCGAAGGAACGCCCGAAAGCCGGGTTCAGGCTTTGCAGGACGCGCTCTTTGAACTCTGGGACGCCGATTCCGACGATACCGCCAGCCGCGCCGCCGTGCTGGGCCATCTCAAGACCTACATGAAGGATGCTCGCGACAGCATCGAGCAGCGTCTGATCGACGACGGCAAGGGCAAGGCCTGCGCGCGGAGGCTCTCGGAGTTGCAGGACAATGTCCTCACCGCGCTGTACGAACTGGCCCTCAACCGGATTTACCGCGCCACCAATCCCTCCTCCGCCGAGCGCATCGCCATCATCGCCGTTGGTGGCTACGGGCGCGCCACCATGGCGCCCGGCTCCGACGTCGACCTGCTGTTCCTGCTTCCCTACAAGCAGACCGCCTGGGGCGAGAGCATCGTCGAGTTCCTGCTCTACATGCTCTGGGACCTCGGCCTGAAGGTCGGCCACTCCACCCGCACGATCGATGACTGCGCCCGCCTCGCCAAGCAGGACATGACCATCCGCACCGCCATGCTGGATGCGCGCCTCATCACCGGTGACGAGGACCTCTATTCCGACCTGCGCGAACGCTACGCCCACGAGTTCCAGCGCGGCGGCTCGCGCGATTTCATCGAGGCGAAGCTGCGCGAGCGCAACGATCGCCACAGCCGCGCCGGTGAATCGCGCTACCTCGTCGAGCCGAACGTGAAGGACGGCAAGGGCGGCCTGCGCGACCTGAACACGCTTTTCTGGCTTGCGACCTATCACTACGGCGTCGATCGGCTCGGTCCGCTGGTGGAACGCGGTGTGCTGACGCGCAGCGAAGTGCGCCTGTTCGACAAGTGCGAGGAATTCCTGTGGGCGGTGCGCTGCCACCTGCACTTCCTCACTGGGCGCGCCGAGGAGCGGCTGAGCTTCGACCTGCAACGGGCCATGGCCGAGCGGCTCGGCTATAACGACCATCCGGGCGTGAAGGACGTGGAGCGCTTCATGCGCCACTACTTCCTCGTCGCCAAGGATGTCGGCGACCTGACCCGCGTGCTGTGCGCGGCGCTGGAACTGGAACACGTGAAGTCGGCGAGCGTCATGTCGATGGTGGTCGGGCGCTTCCGCCGCCGCAAGGCCGGTGCCGTGCCGGACATGCCGGGCTTCACCATCGAGGCCGACCGGCTGAACGTCGAGGACGACGAGGTCTTCAAGCGCGATCCAGTCAACCTGCTGCGGCTGTTCCATGCCTCCGACAAGTACAATCTCGACTTCCACCCGGACGCGATCCGGCTGGCGCGGCGCTCGCTGAAGCTGATCGATTCCAAATTGCGCGAGGACGAGGAAGCCAACCGGCTGTTCCTCGATATCCTGACTTCGCGCAACGACCCGGAGCTGATCCTGCGCAAAATGAATGAAGCCGGCGTCCTCGGCCGCTTCATCCCGGATTTCGGCAAGATCGTCGCGTTGATGCAGTTCAACCTCTACCACCACTTCACGGTGGACGAGCACCTGATCCGATCGCTCGGCATCCTCGCGGCCATCGAGCAGGGCCGCATGAAGGACGACCACCCGCTGGCGAGCGAGCTGATCGGCACGCTGGAAAATCGCCGGCTGCTCTACGTCACAATGCTGCTGCACGACATCGCCAAGGGCCGCCCGGAGGATCACTCCACCGCCGGGGCGCGCATCGCGCGCAGGCTGTGCCCGCGCTTCGGCTTCTCGGCGGCGGAAACCGCAACCGTCGCCTGGCTGATCGAGAACCATCTCGTCATGTCCATGACGGCACAGTCGCGCGACCTGTCGGACGTGCGCACCATCGAGGATTTCGCAAGCCTCGTGCAGAGCCCGGAACGGCTGAAGCTCCTGTTGATTCTGACCGAGGCCGATATCGATGCCGTCGGCCCCGGTACATGGAACGACTGGAAGGCGGCCCTGCTGCGCCAGCTCTACATGGAGACCGAAACGGTCCTCACCGGCGGGCACACCCGCGTCGCCCGCATCCGCCGGGTCGAGAGCGTCAAGGCGAGCCTGCGCGAGGCGCTCAGCGACTGGTCGCAGGAGAGGTTCGACGACTTCGCCGAGCGCCATTACCCGGCCTACTGGCTGCGCACCTCCACCGAACGTCAGGTGGCGGACGCGGAATTCTTCGATTCCATCGATACCGAAGCCGACGCGCTCGCCTTCCGCACCGAGGTCGACGATGTGAACGGCGTCACCGAACTCACCATCCTCGCGCCGGATCACCCGCGCCTGCTGTCGCTGCTGGCCGGTGCCTGTGCCGCGGCCTCCGCCGACATCGTCGACGCCCAGATCTTCACGACCACCGACGGCTTCGCGTTCGACACGATCCGCCTGCGTCGCGAGCCCGGCAACGATGCCGACGAATATGCCCGGGCCAATCGCGTCGCCGACCATTTCCGCCGCGCCGTCACCGGCGAGCAGGGGATGGCACAGATCATTGCCGAGAAGGACAAGCCGCGCGGGCGCATCAAGGCGTTCGACCTCGCGCCGCACGTCACGATCTCCAACGACCTGTCGGATCGCTTCACCGTCATAGAGGTGTCCGGGATTGACAGGCCGGGCCTGCTTCACGCATTGACCGCCACCCTGGCGCGGCTCAATCTCGATATCACGTCTGCACGCGTTGCCACGTTCGGCGAGCGCGCGGTCGATGTGTTCTACGTGACGGACCTGACCGGCCAGAAGATCACCAACACGAATCGCCAGGGCGCGATCCGTCGCCACCTGCTGGCGACCTTCGAGCCGGCGGCCAAGGCGGCCTGACCAGACCATGAGCCTTCTGCGCAACTTCGCAACCGTCGGCAGCGCGACGGCGTTCAGCCGTGTGCTCGGCTTCGGGCGTGACATGCTGATGGCGGCAGCGCTGGGCACCGGCGGCGTGGCGGATGCCTTCTTCGTGGCGTTCCGCTTCCCCAACCTGTTCCGGCGGCTGTTTGCCGAAGGCGCGTTCAACTCCGCCTTCATCCCGCTCTTTGCCCGCAAGCTGGAAGGCGAGGGCGACGAGCCCGCCCGCCTCTTTGCGCAGGACGTGCTGGCGGCGCTGCTGTTTGCGCTGCTGATCCTCACCGCGGTGGCGGAAATCGCCATGCCTGTGCTGATGTTCGTGATGGCGCCGGGCTTCTACACCGACCCGGAGAAGTTCGATCTCGCCGTCTGGCTGACGCGGATCTGCTTTCCCTACCTGCTGTTCGTGTCGCTGCTGGCCTTCGTGTCCGGCATCCTGAACGCCAAGGGCCGCTTCGCGGTGGCGGGCTTTGCCCCGGTGCTGCTCAACATCGTCTTCATCATCGCGCTGGCCGCGATCATCTATGCCGGCCACGCCGAAAGCCCCACCGCCGGCTATTGGCTCTCCGTCGCCGTCTTCGTCGGCGGCGTGCTGCAGCTCGTGGCCGTCCTGATCGAGCTGAAGCGGTCCGGCTGGGTGCTGGCGCTCAGGCGCCCGCGCTATACCGAAGGTGTCAAGCGCCTGTTGAAGCTGGCGGTCCCGGCGATCCTCGCCGGCGGCATCACCCAGATCAACATCGTGATCGGCACCATGATCGCATCCATGGCCGCCGGTGCCGTCTCCTACCTCTATTATGCCGACCGCGTGTACCAGCTGCCGCTGGGCATCGTCGGCATCGCGATCGGCGTCGTTCTGCTGCCCGATCTTGCCCGCCGCCTGCGCTCCGGCGCGCTTGAAGCCGCCAGCGGCCAGCAGAACCGGGCGCTGGAATTCGCGATGATCCTGACCCTGCCGGCGGCAGGCGCGCTGTTCATCGCGGCAACGCCCATCATCGCCGGGCTGTTCGAACGCGGCGCGTTCGATGCGGAAGCGACCGCGCGCACCGCGCCGGTGCTCGCCGCCTTCGCGCTGGGCCTGCCCGCCTTCGTGCTCATCAAGGTGTTCCAGCCGGGTTTCTTTGCCCGCGAGGACACGAAGACGCCCATGTGGTTCGCGGCGATCAACGCCATCGTGAACATCGTCATCAGCCTCGCGCTGTTTCCGTGGCTGCAGCACATCGGCATCGCCATCGCCACCACCATCGGCGGCTGCATCAATGCCTGCCTGCTGGGTCTGACGCTCTACCGGCGCGGTCATTTCATCCCCGATCCGCGGCTGACGAAGAGGCTGGTCGGCGCGCTGGCGGCCACCGGGCTGATGGTTGCAGCCCTCATCATCGCCAGCGTCATTTTCGCCGTCTGGGTCGATGACACAGCATCCGCAGCCGGAAAACTGATCCACCTGGCCACCCTCGTGATCGTCGGGATGCTGGCCTATGTCGTGGCGATCTTCGCGCTCGGCGTCACCTCGCGCAGCGAGCTTGCAGGTTACATGCGCCGCCGCTGAACTTGCGCAGGTCTGCCTGATCGGCCATAACCCCGGCGCCTTTTAAAAGCCGGGCAGCGCGCCCGGTTTTCGCGAACCTCAGGGGACTGTTTTCAATGTCCGCGTTCCAACAGCGTGTCTTCTCCGGCGTCCAGCCCACCGGCAACCTGCATCTGGGCAACTATCTCGGCGCGATTCAGAAATTCGTCGATCTGCAGGACAACTACGACTGCATGTATTGCGTTGTGGACATGCACGCGATCACGGTCTGGCAGGACCCCAACGAGCTGCGCGACAACATCCGCGAAGTGACGGCGGCATTCCTGGCGGCCGGCATCGACGCGAAGAAGCACATCGTCTTCAACCAGAGCCGCGTGCCGCAGCACGCCGAGCTTGCCTGGGTGTTCAACTGCGTGGCTCGCATGGGCTGGCTCAACCGCATGACCCAGTTCAAGGAAAAGGCCGGCAAGGACCGCGAGAACGCCTCCGTGGGCCTGTTCGCCTACCCGGCACTGATGGCCGCCGACATCCTCGTCTATCGTGGCACGCATGTTCCCGTTGGCGACGACCAGAAGCAGCACCTGGAACTGGCGCGCGATATCGCGCAGAAGTTCAACAACGACTTCGCCGATTCCATCGCCGCGAACGGTCATGCGGACGGCTTCTTCCCGCTGCCCGAGCCGCTGATCACCGGTCCCGCCACCCGCGTCATGTCGCTGCGTGACGGGTCGAAGAAGATGTCGAAGTCGGACGCGTCCGACCTGTCGCGCATCAACCTGCGCGACGATGCCGAGCAGATCGCCGCCAAGATCCGCAAGGCGCGCACCGACCCCGAGCCGCTCCCCTCCGAGGCCAAGGGCCTGGAAGGCCGCCGCGAAGCCGACAATCTCGTCGGCATCTATGCAGCCTTGTCCGGTGATAGCCGCGACAAGGTGCTGAGCGAGTTTGGCGGCGGCCAGTTCTCGTCCTTCAAGCAGGCGCTTGCGGACCTGTGCATCGAGAAGCTCGCCCCGATCACCTCGGAAATGCGCCGCATGCAGGCCGACACCGCCTACATCGATTCGGTGCTGGAGGATGGTGGCGTGCGCGCCCGCGAACTGGCGCAGGGCACGATGGATCAGGTCAAGGACATCATCGGCTTGCTGCGTTGAGCGTCGCCCGTCCCATCAAACCGCTTGTCGTCTTCCGCCGCCTTTGGCAGCATCGCGCACCATGACAACATATCGCCGCCAGAGTCGCGAAGAGGGCCACAATCGGAAGTTTCTCGTCGTTATCGACGAGACGCCGGAATGCGAGCGCGCGGTGTTCTATGCCAGCCGCCGCGCCGAGCGCACCGGTGGCAAGCTGACGATGCTCTACGTCATCAATCCGTCCGAATTCCAGCATTGGCTGGGCGTGGAGTCGATCATGCGCTCCGATGCCGAGCACGAGGCGCGCCGCGTGCTGGGTGACTATGCCGAGAAGCTGCGCGAGACGGTCGGCATCGAGCCGGAAGCGGTGATTCGCGAAGGTGTGCGCCCGGAAGAGGTGCGCGGCCTCATCGAGGAGGACAAGGATATCGCGATCCTCGTCCTTGCCGCCGGCCACGGCGGGGAGGGTCCCGGCCCGCTGGTCAGCGAGATTGCCGGGCGGTCTTCGGCGGAATTTCCGGTGCCGATCACCATCGTTCCCGGCACCTTGAGCGACGAAGACATCAACGCGCTCGCCTGAGGGCTTGCGCATGTGCGCAATGCGCGCGCAGCCCTTGACCCGGTAGGCTGCGAACCACAAATTGGAATAGTTCAAAAAAGCCTCTATAACGATGTGCAGATGGCGGCTTGGCCGCCCCGACACGCGACAGGACACCTGATGTTCATTCAGACCGAGACGACGCCGAACCCGGCGACCCTGAAGTTCCTCCCCGGCCGCGCCGTGCTGCCCGGCGACACGCTGGACATGCGCTCCGCCGAGGATGCCGAGATTTCCCCGCTCGCCAGCGCGCTCTTTGCGGTCGATGGCGTTTCGGGTGTCTTCTACGGCGCGGACTTCATCGCCGTCACCAAGGACGAGCAGGTCGACTGGCAGTTCATCAAGCCGGCGATCCTCGGCTCGATCATGGAACACTTCATGTCCGGCGGCCCGCTCTTGGCCGGCGAGCACGAAGAACAGGTCGGCGATGAGGAATTCTTCGACGAATCGGACACCCAGACCGTCGAGACCATCAAGGAACTGCTGGAAACCCGTGTGCGTCCTGCCGTTGCCCATGATGGCGGCGACATCGCCTTCCGCGGCTTCAAGGATGGCATCGTCTACCTGCACATGCGCGGCGCCTGCGCCGGTTGCCCCAGCTCCACCGCGACGCTGAAGAACGGCATCCAGAACCTGCTGCGCCACTTCCTTCCCGACGTCGAGGAAGTCCGCCCGGTCTGAGGGGCGATTGCGCGCAGGCCTGCCGCGCGCTACTCCAGCGCGCGATGCGCGTACTTTCCATTGATACGACAGGCCCGGCCTGCTGCGCGGCGCTGGTGGAATTTTCCACCGGCGAAACCGTGCTCGGCAGCATTGTCGAGCCGATGCAGCGCGGCCATGCCGAGGCGCTGATACCGATGCTCGACCGGCTGGTGCCCGACAGGGCCAAGGCGCTCGGCCAGGTCGATCGCATCGCCGTCACCATCGGTCCCGGCTCCTTCACGGGCTTGCGCGTCGGCATTTCTGCGGCGCGCGGTCTGGCGCTGGCGCTTGGAAAGCCGGTCGTCGGTGTCACGGTGTTCGACTGCATTCGAGCATCACTTCCCGCTGATGCCGGCCCGCTTGCCATCGCGCTGGATGCCAGGCGCAACGAAATCTACCTGCAGGCCTTCGATGTTCCCGGTCTCGATGCCGGGCCGCAGGTGCTCACCGTGGACGACGCCGCTGCGTTGCTTCCGCCGGACGTTGCAATCTTCGGGACCGCCGCGCCGTTGCTGGGCCGCGACCCCGGCATGGACGTGCTGCCGTGCGATCCCTTAGCGCTGGCGCGCGTCGGCGCGAGGCTCGACCCGGCGATCGCACCGCCCACCCCGCTCTATCTCCGTAAACCCGATGCCAAGCCACAAGCCCATGCAGCCGTCGCGCGCGCCTGAGCTCTGCTGCAATCCGGTCGGTGAAAGCGCGGCTGCGGAAATCGCCGCGCTGCATCGCCGCGCCGATCCACCCGGCTGGTCGCTGGATGCCTGGCGCGGCCAGCTGGCGCAGCCTGCGACCTGCTGCATCGGCGGCTGGCTCGATGGCACGCTGGTCGGGTTCGTCACGCTGGGCATTGCCGCGGGCGAGGCGGAAGTGCTGATGATCGCCGTCGACCCGGCCCACCGCAATGCCGGTTTGGCGCGCAAACTCCTCCGCCACGCGCTCGAATTGGCGGCAGAACGCGGCGCGCAGACCTGTTTTCTGGAAGTGGCCGTCGACAACGCGCCTGCATGTGCGCTTTATGCGCGCTGCGGCTTCTCGCAGGTCGCGGTCCGCAAGGGCTACTATGCGCGCGGCAAGGGCGTGGTCGATGCGCTGGTCCTGGCAAGGCCGCTGACCCGCGCCGCGTGAAGGGATCCGGATGCAACTGGTCAAACTGTTTCTGACGCTGGTGGTGCTCGTGGTGGTCACGCCGCCGCTGATGCTCGTCCAGATCGTGTTGCTGGCCCTGCGCCTGCCGCTCGCGCGCTGGCTGCCGGTTGCCTATCATCGCCTCGTCTGCCGCCTGCTCGGCGTGCGCATCCAGATCGTCGGCGCACCCTCGACGCAACGCCCGCTGCTGCTGGCCTGCAATCACATCACCTGGCTGGACATTCCCGTCATCTCTGCCGTCGCGCCGGTCTCCTTCATCGCCAAGTCGGAGGTCAGCAAGTGGCCGGTGGTCGGCTGGCTGGCGAAACTGCAGCGCAGCGTCTTCGTGGTGCGCGAGCGCCGCGCGCAGACCGGCGAAGTGACCCGTCACATCGCAGACCGGCTCGACAAGGGCGACGCCATGGTGCTGTTCTGCGAGGGCACGACGGGCGACGGCAACCGCCTGCGCCCGTTCCGCTCCGCGCTTGTCGGCGCGGCGGAATCCCTCGTCGCCGACGGGCATGACCCGGCAGGCGTGAAGGTTCAGCCGATGGCGGTCGTCTACACCCACATCAACGGGTTGCCGCTTGGCCGCCAGCACCGCCCGCTCGTGGCGTGGTACGGCGACCAGCCGCTGGGGCCGCACGCGTGGAAGCTGCTGCGCGCCGGACCCGTCGATGTGACGGTTGCCTTTGGCGAGCCGATCACGGTCGAGGATGCCGCCAATCGCAAGGTGATGACGGCTGCGGCACAGGCTTCCGTCGGCGCGCTGTTTGCGCAGGCGCTGCATGGCCACCCGGCGCAGAACATCGCCACCGGCCCGGTCGACAGCGGCGAGCCGGAGATTGCCGAACCTGCGCAGTAGCCACGCGAGCCGACGCCTTCTCAAGCGCCCGCAAAACCGCTATGCAAGCAGAGAATTCCCGGCCCGGACCATCAGGACTCATGACCCGACCACGGACCTATTTCGTCAAGACGTTCGGTTGCCAGATGAATGTCTACGACAGCCAGCGCATGTCCGATGCGCTCGGGTCGATGGGCTATGTCGAGGCGCAGGGGCCGGACGATGCCGACCTGGTGCTGCTCAACACCTGCCACATCCGCGAGAAGGCCGCCGAGAAAGTCTATTCCGAGGTCGGTCGCCTGAAGAAGGCGCGCGACCAGCGCCGCGCCGAGGGTGGCGACATGCTGATCGGCGTCGCCGGTTGCGTCGCGCAGGCCGAGGGTCAGGAAATCGTTGCCCGCGCGCCTGCCGTCGACCTCGTGTTCGGCCCGCAGAACTATCACCGCCTGCCGGATTTCGTTGCCCGCGCCGCCTCCGGCGAAACCGTGGTGGAGACCGAGTTTCCCGTCGAGGACAAGTTCGCCGCCCTGCCGCGCGCCAAGCCCGAGCAGGTGCGCAGCCGTGGCGTCACGGCGTTCCTCACCATCCAGGAAGGCTGCGACAAGTTCTGCACCTTCTGCGTGGTGCCCTACACGCGCGGCGCGGAATTCTCGCGGCCCGCAGAACGCATTTTGGCGGAAGCCCGCGAATTGGCCGATGCCGGTGTGCGCGAGCTGACGCTGCTCGGCCAGAACGTCAACGCCTATCACGGTGAGGGCACCGATGGTGCCGAATGGAACCTCGCGCGCCTGCTGCATGCGCTGGCAGAGATCGACGGCATCGAGCGCCTGCGCTACACCACCAGCCACCCGCGCGACATGGACGACGAGCTGATCGCCGCCCATCGCGATCTGGCCGAACTGATGCCCTACCTGCACCTGCCGGTGCAGTCCGGTTCCGACCGGATGCTGGCGCTGATGAATCGCAAGCACGACCGCGTGCTCTATTTCGACATCGTCAATCGGCTGCGCGACGCCTGCCCGGATATCGCGCTGTCGTCGGATTTCATCGTCGGGTTTCCCGGCGAGAGCGATGCCGACTTCGCCGACACGATGGACCTCGTCCGGCAGGTCGGCTTCGTTCAGGCATTTTCCTTCAAGTATTCCGCCCGCCCCGGCACGCCTGCCGCCAACATGGACGAGCAGGTGCCCGACGACGTCAGTTCCGCCCGCCTTGCCGAGCTTCAGGCGCTGCTGCGCGAGCAGCAGGCGGGCTTCGCCGCCAGCCGCGTCGGCCGCACCATGCACGTGCTGCTGGAGCGCGACGGCCGCAAGCCGGGACAGCTCGTTGGCCGCTCGCCCTGGCTCCAGCCGGTGGTGGTCGAGGCCCCGCAATCCCTGACCGGGGAAATGGTCACGGTCACGGTCAAGTCGGCTGGATCGAACAGCCTGTTTGCCGATCTCGTTGACAGCACCATCTACCGTGAGCGGCCTCCTGCCGCAGCGGCGGCCTTCTGAAGAAGGCTTGAGAAAGAGGCGCATGGCGGACAAGACGCTCACCTTCGAAGACAACCGGCTGGCAAGCGCACTTTTCGGCCAGTTCGACGAACATCTCGCACTGCTGGAACAGAAGCTGGACGTGGAAGCCAGTGCACGTGGCAACCACGTCTCGCTGACCGGCAGCGCGGAGGCCTGCGCCAACGCAGCCGAAGTCCTGGAATCGCTCTACTCGCGCCTGCGCAAGGGCGAGCACATCGCGCTCGCCGATGTGGACGGCGCCATCCGCGTTGCCTCGCGCAGCGGCATCGACCAGAAGCCGCTGCCGGGCTTGTCCGGGCTGGCGCAGGTGACGACGCGCCGGCGCACGGTCACCGCGCGCTCGGCAAACCAGGACGCCTATATCCGCCAGCTGGAAGACAACGACCTCGTCTTCGGCGTTGGCCCGGCTGGCACCGGCAAGACCTATATCGCGGTCGCCTATGCCGCAGCCCTGCTGGAACGCGGTGCGGTGGACCGGCTGATCCTGTCGCGGCCTGCGGTTGAAGCCGGCGAACGCCTCGGCTTCCTGCCCGGCGACATGAAGGAAAAGGTCGATCCATACCTGCGCCCGCTCTACGACGCGCTCTATGACGTGATGACGCCCGAGCGCGTCGAGCGCGGCATCGCCAATCAGGTCATCGAGATTGCGCCGCTCGCCTTCATGCGCGGCCGCACGCTGGCCCATGCCGCGGTGATTCTCGACGAGGCGCAGAACTGCACCACCATGCAGATGAAGATGTTCCTGACCCGGCTCGGCGAAGGCTCCAAGATGATCGTCACCGGCGACCCGAGCCAGATCGACCTGCCCGACGGCCAGCGCTCCGGCCTGCCGGAAGCCGTGTCGCTGCTGGAAGGCGTGGAAAGCGTCGGCCAGACCCGCTTCACCGCGCAGGATGTCGTGCGCCACCCGCTAGTCCAGCGCATCGTCGATGCCTACGAGCGCCACAGCCAGACTGGCATGAAGTCGTGACCGGGCAGACCGGCCTTACCGTGGACGTGGTGATGGAAGGCGGCGACTGGGACGGGCTGCTCTCGGACGACGACATATCCGCCGCCGCTGCGGCGGTGGCCAACCGGCTTGAATGCAGCGGCGAACTGGCGCTGGCGCTTGGCGACGATGCCATGCTGCGCAAGCTCAATGCCGATTTTCGCGGCAAGGACGAACCGACCAACGTGTTGTCCTTTCCCTCCGGCGAAGAGGGGTTCCTCGGCGACATCGCGATTTCGGCGGAAACGCTGGCTCGCGAGGCTGCCGAACAGGCCAAGCAGCCGCGTCATCATGCTGTCCATCTTCTGGTGCATGGAATTCTTCACCTATTGGACTATGATCACGACACGAATGAGCGCGCCGAGGAGATGGAAGCGCTCGAACGGCTGATCCTTGAAAACCTGGGTATCGCCGATCCATATGCGGACGAGCCGCTGGCCGTAGAGGCCGGGCACGACGCGACGTAGCATCAAGGGCAATGACACACAGCGACAAGATCGTGGAATCGTCGGGCGCGGACGCCGGTGGTTCCGAAGCGAAACCGGCATCGTCCGCGAACCTTCCCGTAGTCTACGCTCCCAAGCGGCGGCGGTTCTTCGTCGACTGGCTGAAGAACCTGCTCGGCGTCGGCGGGCAGGACAACGTGCGCGCCTCGATCTCCGATGCGCTCGAAGCCGACGACACGGGCACGGACTTTCTCACCGCCGAAGAGCGGCTGATGCTGCGCAACGTGCTGGAACTGCGCGAACTGCGCGTCGATGACGTCATGGTGCCACGCGCCGACATCGTCTCCGTCGACATCGAGAGCAAGCTGGGCGAGGTGCTGACCGTCTTCCAGGAGGCCGGCCATTCGCGCCTGCCTGTCGTGCGCGAGACGCTCGACGAGCCGGTGGGCTTCGTCCACATCAAGGACGTTCTCGCCCAGATGACGCGCGAGGCCATGGGCCGGCGCAAGGGCGGCAAGATCACCTCGGCCGAAAGCAGCCAGATCGACCTGTCCAAGGTGCGCCTCGACAAAACCTTGTCGAGTGCCAAGCTGACGCGCGAAGTTCTCTTCGTACCGCCCTCCATGCCGGCCGGCGACCTGCTCGCCAAAATGCAGGCGACGCGCCTGCACATGGCGGTTGTCGTCGACGAGTACGGCGGCACGGACGGGCTGGCGACCATCGAGGACCTGGTCGAGGAAATCGTCGGCGACATCGAGGACGAGCACGACGATGCCAACGGTCCGATGCTGGTGCCGACGGGCGATGGCGTGTTCGCAGCCGATGCCCGCATGCCGCTTGACGAGCTGCAGGAAGCCATTGGCGCCGACCTCGCCTTTTCGGAAGATTTGCTGGAAGAGGTGGACACGCTGGGCGGTCTCGTGTTCTCCCAGCTTGGCCGGGTTCCGGTCCGCGGCGAACTCGTAGGTATCGGGGGAGACTACGAGATCGAGGTGATCGAGGCCGACCCGCGCCGCATCAAGCGGGTGCGGATCCAGAAGCGCAAGACGGCGGAAGCCCGCCGCAAGCAAACGTCGCAGGGCGCAGCCGCTGCGGAGTGACCGGACCGTAAGGCGCGCGTGAAACGCGCCGGCGGCCGGTAACCGGGGGAATACGGGATATGCTGCAAGCCCTTGCGCAGGGTGTGATGCTGCAGTGGGGCTGGCGCCGCGTGCTGCTGGCCATGCTTGCGGGCGGGTCTTCGGCGCTTGCCATGCCGCCCTTCGGCTTCTTCCCGGTCCTGTTCTTCACCTTTCCCGTTTTCGTCTGGCTTCTCGACGGGGCCATTTCCTCTGGCACGCACAAGCGCCGTGATGAACTGCTCACCGCATTCGCGGTCGGGTGGTGCTTCGGGTTCGGCTATTTCCTCACCTCGCTGTGGTGGATCGGCAATGCGCTGCTGGTCGATGCGGAAACCTTCGGCTGGCTGGTCCCCTTCGCCACGACGCTGCTTCCCGCCGGCCTTGCGCTCTTCACCGGTCTCGGCGCGCTCATCGCCCGCGCCATGTGGCGGCCGGGCCCGTTCCGCGTCTTTGCCTTCGCAGCCGGCCTCGGGTTCGCCGAGCTGCTGCGCGGTTACATCTTCACCGGCTTTCCCTGGAATGCCTACGGCTACGCGCTGGCCTCCAACGACGCGACCATGCAGATCGCCAGTCTCGTCGGGCTGCACGGCATGACGGCGCTGGCGCTCTTCATCTTCGCAAGCCCCGCGGCCCTCGGCCTGTCCGATGCCGGGCACGTGCGCGGGCGCATCGCCGTGCCGGCAATCGCGCTGGCGCTTCTGGTCGTGAGCTTTGCCTACGGCGGGTATCGTCTGTCGCTCGGTGAACCGCAACCGCTGGATGCACGTATACGCATTGTACAACCGAGTATCCCTCAGGATCAGAAGTTCGATCCCGAGCTTGCGTCCAGGCATTTGTCAGCGTTGATGACACTGAGCGACATAGCAACCTCACCTGAGTCCAGCGGCGTCTCCGATTTCGCCGCGGTGGTGTGGCCCGAATCTGCGCTTCCGTTCTACCTGAGCGACGAGCCTGCGGGAAAAGCCGCGCTTGCAGCCCTGATTCCCGAAAGCACGCTCCTCGTCACCGGTCTGCAGCGCTACGAGCAGGACCCGGATGCCGACGACGGCTACCGCAACTACAATTCCATCGGTGCGATCGATGCGTCCGGCGAGATGATCGCCGTCTACGACAAGACCCATCTCGTGCCGTTCGGGGAATACCTGCCGATGCAGTCCATCATGGAGGCGATCGGCTTCCGGCAACTGACCCAGATGCCGGGCGGTTTTGACGTCGGCGCACAGAGGCAGCCGATTTCCGTCGGCAACCTGCCCGCCTTCCTGCCGCTGATCTGCTACGAGGCGATTTTTCCCGGAATTGTCGCGCGAAGCGCACCGCGCGCCGCATTTCTGCTCAACGTGACGAACGATGCTTGGTATGGTGACACTCCGGGGCCGCGACAGCACCTGCTGCAGGCCCGGTTGAGGGCCGTGGAGGAAGGACTCCCCTTGGTCCGGGCGGCCAATAACGGTATTTCCGCGCTGGTGGATGCGCGCGGCCGGATCGTCGCATCTCTCCCGCTGAACGCGCGCAACGTGATTGACGGCAATGTGCCCGGCGCCATGCCGGAAACGCTGTTTGTTAGACTGGGCGTGTGGCCGGCGGTTTTCATCTTGGTCTTGCTGTTTGGCGCAGGACTGTTCTGGCGCCAGGGCAAGTAACGTAGTGCGTAAAACCTTAACATGATCTGCTGTGTGAAATTTCCAGAAAGTTGCTGAAATCGTTGGGATATTTCGATAATCTGGAACGGTTTCGGTAGCGAAATTAGGTTAGCATACAACGAATACGCGAACTAACCTTGCGTTAGAATTGCGGGGATTGAGTTAAGATTTGAACGGGGACTTGAAGACCATGACTGGCAAGAAGCCGCATCCGGTCGACACGCATGTCGGAGGCCGTGTCCGCATGCGCCGCATGCTTGTCGGCATGAGCCAGGAAAAACTGGGCGATCGTCTCGGTCTGACGTTCCAGCAGGTTCAGAAATACGAAAAGGGCACGAACCGGATCGGCGCCAGCCGCCTGTTCGAGATCTCGCGCATCCTCGAGGTGCCGGTCTCCTTTTTCTATGACGGGCTGACATCGGCAGAGGCGCCGGCCGCCGGATTTGCCGAAAGCGGCCAGGCGAGTTTCGATTCCGAGGCCATGACCAGCACCGACGGCATCGCGCTCAACCGGGCGTTCTTCCGCATCAAGGACACCACGATGCGCAAGCGCATTATCGACATGGTGAAAGCCGCCGCCGACATGTCCGAGTGACGTGCCGCAGGCCAATTCCAAACTCACATCGCGTGAAGGCAGGCGCGGGTGTTTCACCCGCTGCGCGCATGGCAATCGCTTGACTGCACTGTCACGCGCTGCCAAAACGCGCGAACTTTTCCCGATCATGACCGGGTAACGAACCATTGACCGCGCCAGAAGGGGCTTTTCCGGCAGTGGCAGGACGGGGGTACGCGTGGCACGCTCGAATTTCATCTTCACCAGTGAGTCGGTTTCCGAGGGACACCCGGACAAGGTCTGTGACCGGATTTCCGACGAGGTCGTCGATCTCTTCTTCCGCGAAGCAGGCAGCGCCGGAATGCCGGCATCGCAGGTGCGTGTCGCCTGCGAGACGCTCGCCACAACCAACCGCGTGGTGATTGCCGGCGAAGTGCGCGGGCCCGACGGCCTGTGCCACGAGCAGGACGACGGCGAGATCAGCGTCAACACCGACAAGATCGTCGGCGTCACCCGCGAGGCGATCAAGTCCATCGGCTACGACCAGAAGGGCTTCAGCTGGAGGGATTGCCAGATCGAAGTGCTGCTGCACGGCCAGTCCGCGCACATCGCGCAGGGCGTGGACGAAGCCGGCAACAAGGACACCGGCGCCGGCGACCAGGGCATCATGTTCGGTTACGCCTGCCGCGAAACGCCGGAATACATGCCTGCCCCGATCTACTACGCCCACCGCATCCTCGCCGAGATGGCCGAGGCTCGCCACGCGGGCAAGGAGCCGGTTCTCGGCCCCGACGCCAAGTCGCAGGTGTCGGTCGCCTACGAGAACGGCAAGCCGGTCCGCGCCACGCAGATCGTCGTCTCCACCCAGCACATGGAAGAGGGCCTGTCCTCGCAGGATATCCGCAAGATCGTCGCGCCCTACGTGCTCAGCGCCCTGCCCGACGGCTGGGTCAACGACGACACCGCCTGGCACATCAACCCGACCGGTGCGTTCGTGATCGGCGGCCCGGACGGTGACGCCGGCCTGACCGGTCGCAAGATCATCGTCGACACCTATGGCGGTGCCGCCCCGCACGGCGGCGGCGCGTTCTCCGGCAAGGACCCGACCAAGGTCGACCGGTCCGCAGCCTATGCCGCGCGCTACGTCGCCAAGAACATCGTTGCCGCCGAACTGGCCGAGCGCTGCACCATCCAGCTCTCCTACGCCATCGGCGTTGCCGAGCCGCTGTCGATCTATGTCGACACCGACGGCACCGGCAAGATCTCGAATGCTGACCTCGAAAAGGCGATCCGCAAGACCATCGCCCTGACGCCGAGCCGCATCCGCGATCACCTGCAGCTCAACAAGGCGATCTACGCCCGCACGGCGGCCTACGGTCACTTCGGCCGCGTGCCGGAGCCCGATGGCGGCTTCTCGTGGGAAGCGCTCGACCTCGTCGACGAACTGCGCGCCAACGCCAAGTAGGCTCGCCATGGCGCAGGAAGGCCTGGCCAAGCGGCTGCACGGCCGGCGCAAGGGCCACGCGCTGAAGGCACGGCAGGGGCGGCTCATGGAGCAGTTGCTGCCGCGCATCGCCGTGGAGGTCGAGCAACCGGCACCCGCCCGGCTCGCGGACCTCTTCGAGACCGCGCCCGACCGGCTGATCCTCGAAATCGGCTTCGGCGGCGGCGAGCATCTGGCCGAAGGCGCGGCAAGCAACCCGCAAACCGGGTTCATCGGCGCGGAAGCCTTCATCAACGGTGTCGCCAAGCTGCTGAGCGAAGTGGACACGCGCGAACTGACGAATGTCCGCGTGCATTTCGGCGATGCCCATGACCTGCTCGAATGGCTGCCGGACGCCTGCCTCGATCGCGCCGACCTGCTCTACCTCGATCCCTGGCGCAAGCGCCGTCACTGGAAGCGCCGGTTCATCTCGCACGAGACGCTGGCCGAGCTCGCCCGCGTCATCAGGCCGGGCGGCGAACTGCGCTTCGCCTCCGACTGGCCCGACTACCTGACATGGACCCTGATGCACCTCCGGCCCCGCACCGATTTCGCGTGGACCGCGCAGGTCGCCGACGATTGGCGAAAGCCGTGGGACGGATGGACGCGCACCCGCTACGAGGCAAAGGCCTACCGTGAGGGCCGCGTCCCCTCCTATCTGACCTTTACCCGAACCTAGTCCGCGTCGTGCGCCGCCATCTGTGCGGAATAGACCGCGAAGATGCCGCTCGAGAAATGAACCTGAGGCGCTTCGAAGCCGGCTTCGCGCAGCCAGTCGAGCTGCGCCGAGAGCGGCGCGCACTGGTCGTGCGCCATGCGCTTTCGCGCCGAGACAAGCTCGTCCTCGCTGCCGCCGGCGCGCCGCACGTCATCTTCCCAGCCCTTGAGCACGTCATTCATGGTGGCGGGCGGTTCGGGTGCGACCTGCTCGGCATTGACGAAGATACCGCCGGGCCTCAGCGCCAGCGCGATGCGGGCAAACAGCGCCGCCTTGTCGGCATCGCCCAGGTGATGGATCGACAGCGCGGAGAGGAACGCGTCCTGCCGGTCGGGCAGGGGGTGGTCGGCATAGTCCTCGACGCGGAACGACGCGGTGGCGCGAAGCCGCGCGAATCGTGCGCGCGCCTCGTCGATCATTGCCCCGGCAACGTCGATCAGGGTGAAGCGCGCGTCGGGGCGAACATGCGAAACGAGTGCCGCCAGCAGCCCGGTGCCTGCGCCGAGGTCGGTGACGCGCGGCGCTTCGCCGTCGGGCATGGCGGCCACGCAGGCGGATACCGCCGCGCCGTAAAAGGCGTCGAAACACGGCACCAGCCGCTTGCGTGAGGCGTCATAGGAGGCGGCGACTGCGTCGAACGCCTGGCTGATATCGGTGCTCTCGCGGGACATGGGCAACGGGACCTTCCGTGATGCCGCTTGCTTGTGCGGCGCGATCGACTATATTGCAGCCTATTCCAAGCTCAATCAGAAGACTGATGAGGTGGGTCCCGCGCCGGGGCCCGCGCCAAACCCTTTTGGTCATTCGAGCTTGAACCAAACGAATTGAGGGCACGGCCCGAACGGACGAGATGAAAGACAGCAGCGCAAACGACAACACCAAGGCTGGCGAGGAAAACGGCATCGGCACGTTGAACGAGCCGCGAATCGTGACCGAGACCGGTCTCGACGCCCGCGTGGCCGCCATCGTCGCCCCGGTCATCACCGACCTGGGTTACCGGCTGGTGCGCGTTCGCATGTCCGGCCGTGACGGGCTGACCCTGCAGATCATGGCCGAGCGCCCCGACGGCGAGATGACGGTCGAGGACTGCGAAACCGTCAGCGAGGCCGTGTCGCCGGCGCTCGACGTCGAAGACCCGATCGACAAGGCCTACAACCTGGAAGTCTCCTCGCCGGGCATCGACCGCCCGCTCATGCGCCGCAGCGACTTCGCGCGCTGGGAAGGCCACGAGGCGAAGATCGAGATGAATGTCGGGATCGATGGCCGCCGTCGCTTTCGCGGCGATATTGGCGCCGTCGGCGAAGAGACCGTGGAACTGGTCACGGAAGAAGACGGCCAGCCGGCCAAGGTCGCGCTGCAATTCAACGATATCGACGAAGCGCGGCTGGTGCTGACCGACAGGCTGATCGACGCCGCGCTCGGGCGCTCCGGCGCGGATGCCGGCCCGACCGGGCGAAAGAATCCGCGCAAGCGGTAGGGACTGGAATTCCCGGCCGGCGCGAGACAAGCCCCGGCCCCATTGAAGGAGAAGACGACATGGTTCTGGTGACACGCGACGGAGCGGCTCGATGAACGCTGCTGTGAGTGCCAACAGGCTTGAACTTCTGCAGATCGCCGACGCGGTCGCGCGCGAAAAGTCCATTGAGCGCGAGATCGTCATCGACGCGATGGAAGACGCCATCCAGAAGGCCGCCCGCTCGCGCTACGGCAACGAGACGGAAGTGCGCGCCGAGATCGACGGCAAAACCGGCGAGATCCGGCTCAACCGCCTGCTGACCGTTGTCGAGACCGTCGAGAACCCGGCCATCGAGATTCTCCTGGAAGACGCGCAGGAGCGCAATCCGGCCGCGCGCGTCGGCGACATGATCGCCGATCCGCTGCCGCCGCTGGATTTCGGTCGTATCGCCGCCCAGAGCGCCAAGCAGGTCATCGTCCAGAAGGTCCGTGAAGCCGAACGTGACCGCCAGTACGACGAGTACAAGGATCGCGTCGGCGAGGTCATCAACGGCGTGGTGAAGCGCGTCGAATACGGCAACGTCATCGTCGACATGGGCCGCGGCGAAGGCATCATCCGCCGCGACGAGATGATCCCGCGCGAAGCCTACCGCCCCGGCGACCGCATCCGTGCCTACATCTTCGACGTGCGCCGCGAGCCGCGCGGCCCGCAGATCTTCCTGTCGCGCACGCACCCGCAGTTCATGGCCAAGTTGTTCGGCCAGGAAGTGCCGGAAATCTACGACGGCATCATCGAGATCCGCTCGGTCGCCCGCGATGCCGGCAGCCGCGCCAAGATCGCGGTCATCTCCAATGACAGCTCCATCGATCCCGTCGGTGCCTGCGTGGGTATGCGCGGCAGCCGCGTTCAGGCGGTCGTGCAGGAACTGCAGGGCGAGAAGATCGACATCATTCCGTGGTCTCCGGATGCGGCCAGCTTCATCGTCAACGCACTGGCCCCGGCGGAAGTCGCCAAGGTCGTGCTCGACGAGGATGCCGAGCGCATCGAGGTCGTCGTTCCCGACGAGCAGCTGAGCCTCGCCATTGGCCGTCGCGGCCAGAACGTGCGGCTCGCCTCGCAGCTCACCGGCTGGGATATCGACATCCTGACCGAGGAAGAGGAATCGCAGCGCCGCCAGGCCGAGTTCGTCGAACGCACCGACCTGTTCGTCGATGCGATCGACGTGGACGAGGTCGTGGCCCAGCTCCTGGTCTCGGAAGGCTTCACGTCCGTTGAAGAACTCGCCTACGTAGAGATCGACGAGATTTCCTCCATCGAGGGCTTCGACGAGGACACCGCCTTCGAGATCCAGACCCGCGCCAACGAGTGCCTCGAGCGTATCGAGAACGAGCGTGACGCGCGCCGCCAGGAACTCGGCGTGTCAGACGAGCTTCGCGAGATCGAGGGCATCGACACCGCCATGATGGTGGCGCTCGGCGAAGACGACGTGAAGACGATGGAAGACCTTGCCGGCTGCGCCACCGACGATCTCGTCGGCTGGACCGAGCGCAAGGACGGCGAAGTGGTGCGCCATGACGGTGCGCTGAAGAATTTCGAAATCAGCCGCGAGGAAGCCGAACGCATGATCATGGCCGCCCGCATCAAGGCCGGCTGGATTGAGCCCGAGCCGGAGCCCGTCGAGGGCGAAGGCGAGGAAACCGAGGGAGACTCAGAGGACGTTGCCGCAACCGACGCCTGATCTGATCGAGGACGAGGAGTTTCGCGACCCCGGACCGCGCGAGGGGCGCAGGCGCGACCCCATGCGCACTTGCGTCGTGACGCGGGAGGTCCGCTCGGAACGCGAACTCCTTCGCTTCGTTCTCGATCCCGCGGGCACCGTGGTGCCGGACCTCAAGCGCCGGCTGCCCGGCCGCGGGGTCTGGGTCACGGCGCGCGCCGAAATGGTCGAGCAGGCGGTGCGCAACAAGCGCTTTGCGCGCGGGTTTCGCGCCCAGGTCGAAGCGCCCGCGGCGCTGGCCGAGGATGTCGGCATTGCGTTGCGTGCCACCGCTCTCGGCAGCATCGGTCTTGCCCGCAAGGCTGGCTGCGCCGTCACCGGGTTCGCCAAGGTGGATGCCCGGGCGCGTGCCGGAGAAACGGCTTGCGTGCTGCACGCGGCAGAGGCCAAGGCCGACGGTGTCGGCAAGATCGCGGCTGCCCTTCGTTCGGCGGTTGCACAGGGCGCGGAAGCGTCGCCGGTCTGGCGCATGTTCGCAGGCAGCGAACTGGACTTGGCGCTTGGCGGCGGGAATGTGATACATGCTGCGCTGACGCGGTCTTCCCAGGGCGTCAGGGCATGCGAGGCGGTGGCGCGCCTTGCGGACTACCTGGGACTATCGGCGCCTGACGCCGGAACACGTGGAACGGAAGCCGGCGCCGTGGGCGCCGCGTCGCATTCAGAGGCAGCACGGGCTGCCGCAAAGGACAGTTGATATATGAGCAGTGAAGACAACAGCGGCGACAACACGGCCTCGCGGCCCGCGCGCAAGACCCTGAGTCTCAAGCGCACGGTCGAATCCGGGACCGTGCGTCAGAATTTCTCCCACGGGCGCACCAAGGCGGTCGTGGTCGAGAAGAAGCGCCGTCGCACTGTCGGCCCGGGTGGGACGGAAGCCGAGCCCCTGGCGACGGCGCCGCAGCCCGCTGCCGCGCCCAAGCCCGTCCAGCCCGCACCCCAGGCACCGGCCCCTGCGCCCAAGCCCGCAGCGGACAACCGCTCCGGCGTGGTTCTACGCACCCTGACTGAAGAGGAAAAGGGTGCGCGAGCGCAGGCCCTTGCCGATTCCAGGGTTCGCGATGCCGAGGAGCGCCAGCGCGCCGCCGAGGAAGAAAAGCGCCGTGCCGAGGAAGAGGAGCGCCTGACGAAGGAGCGCGCCGAGGCCGAAGCTCGCCAGGCCGAGGAAGACGCCGCGCGCGCCAAGCAGGAAGCCGAGCGCGCCAAGGCCGCGCCCGCCGAGCAGGCAGCCCCCGCCGATGCCGAGCAGCCGGCTGCCGCGCCGCGCCGCCCTGCCGGTGGTGATGACGATGCCGGCAAGCGCCGTCCGAGCCGCCCGCCGGAGAAGCCGGCGCCCGTGCGCCGCGATGGCGAACGCCGCCGTGGCCGCCTGACGATCTCCAATGCGCTCAACGAAAACGAGCGCAAGCGTTCGCTGGCCGCGATCCGCCGCCGCCGCGAGAAGAACAAGAGCCAGGGGCCGTCCGAGCCGGGTCAGAAGATCCTGCGCGAAGTGCGCCTGCCCGAAACGATTACTATCCAGGAGCTAGCCAACCGCATGGCCGAGCGCGCCGTGGATGTGATCAAGCTGCTGATGCAGCAGGGCCAGATGCTCAAGATCAACGACGTGATCGACGCCGATACCGCGCAGCTCATCGCCGAGGAAATGGGCCACACGGTGAAGCGCGTTTCCGAAGCCGACGTCGAGACCGGCCTTGTCACCGAGGACGATCCGGATGGGGCCAAGCAGCCACGTGCCCCGGTCGTGACCGTCATGGGCCACGTCGACCACGGCAAGACGTCGCTGCTCGATGCGCTGCGCCAGGCGGATGTTGTTGCCGGTGAAGCCGGCGGCATCACCCAGCACATCGGCGCCTACCAGGTGAAGACCGAAGGCGGCCAGACGGTTTCCTTCATCGACACCCCGGGCCACGAGGCGTTCACCGCCATGCGTGCTCGCGGCGCGCGGGTCACCGATATCGTCGTTCTGGTGGTTGCCGCCGATGACGGCGTCATGCCGCAGACCATCGAGGCCATCAACCACGCCAAGGCCGGCGAAGTACCGCTGATCGTGGCGATCAACAAGATGGACAAGCCCGGCGCCGACCCGACGCGCGTCCGCAACGAGCTGCTCCAGCACGAAATCGTGGTGGAAAGCCTCGGCGGCGACACGCTGGAAGTGGAAGTCTCCGCGCTCAAGAAGACCAATCTCGACAAGCTGGTCGAGGCCATCCTCCTGCAGTCGGAAGTGCTCGACCTGAAGGCAAACCCGGAACGTCCGGGCGAGGGCGTCGTCGTCGAAGCCCAGCTCGACAAGGGCCGTGGCCCGGTCGCGACCGTTCTGGTCCAGCGCGGCACGCTGCGCGTCGGTGACGTGCTCGTCGCCGGCAGCGAGTGGGGCAAGGTCCGCGCCATGATCAACGAGCATGGCGAGAACGTCACCGAAGCCGGCCCCTCCATGCCGGTCGAGGTTCTGGGCCTGAATGCCACGCCTTCGGCTGGTGACAACTTCGTTGTCGTCGAGAACGAAGGCCGCGCCCGCGAGGTCTCCGATTATCGCCAGCGCCAGAAGCGCGAGAAGCAGCAGGTTCGTGGCGGCATGCGCTCTTCGCTCGCCGACATGATGACCCAGCTCAAGGACGCCGAGCGCCAGGAAGTGCCGCTCCTCGTCAAGGGCGACGTGCAGGGTTCGGTGGAAGCCATCGCCGGTGCGCTGGACAAGCTCGGCACGGATGAAGTGTCCGCGCGCATCCTGCTGTCGGGCGTCGGTGCCATCACCGAATCCGACGTGACGCTGGCCGCCGCCTCCAACGCGGTGGTGATCGGCTTCAATGTGCGTGCCAACAAGCAGGCCCGCGACCTCGCCGAGCGCGAGGGCGTCGAGATCCGCTACTACAACATCATCTACGACCTGGTGGACGACATCAAAGCCGCCATGTCCGGCCTGCTCGCGCCGGAACTGCGCGAGACGATGCTGGGCAATGCCGAGATCCTGGAAGTGTTCAACATCTCCAAGGTCGGCAAGGTGGCCGGTTGCCGTGTCACAGACGGCCGCGTCGAACGTGGTGCGGGCGTCCGCCTGCTGCGCGACGACGTGGTGGTGCACGAAGGCAAGCTGTCGACGCTCAAGCGCTTCAAGGATGAAGTGCAGCGCGTCGAGGTCGGCCAGGAGTGCGGCATGGCCTTCGAGAACTACCAGGACATGCGCGCCGGCGACGTGATCGAGTGCTACCAGGTGGAGACCATCGAGCGTTCGCTCTAGGTCTGACTGTATGAACGCCGCACCCAACGCATCGCGGCAGGGCCAGCGCCAGCTTCGCGTCGGCGAATTGCTGCGCCACGCCCTGTCGGACATCCTGCAGCGCGGGGAGATCAACGATCCCGTGCTCGAGAGCCACGTCATCACCGTGCCGGAAGTCCGCATCAGTCCGGACCTCAAGCACGCCTCGGCCTATGTCATGCCCCTGGGTGGACAGGACATCGAGGAAGTGATCGAGGCGCTCAACCGCAGCCGCAAGTTCGTGCGCGGGCTGCTGGCTAGGCGTGTCGACCTGAAGCACATGCCGCAGGTCTCGTTCCTGCGCGACGAGAGCTTCGACGCCGGTGCGCGCATGGACGCGCTGCTGGATTCGCCGCAGGTGCGCCGCGACGTCGAAAAGCACGACGACGACGCCGGCGATGCTGGCGACGACTGACCCGACGGCACACCGCAGGCAGGTTTCATGGGACGCAGGCGCCGCAAGGCAGAGGTTCACGGCTGGCTGTTGCTCGACAAGCCGCTGGAGCTGTCCTCCAACGGCGCGCTCGGGCGGCTGAAGAAGCTCTATGACTGCCCCAAGGTCGGCCATGCCGGCACGCTCGACCCGCTGGCGACCGGCATGTTGCCGGTTGCGTTCGGCGAGGCGACGAAGACCGTTCCCTACGTGATGGATGGCCGCAAGACCTATCGCTTCGAGGTGGTCTGGGGTGTGCGCACGTCCACCGACGATGCCGAGGGCGAGGCTGTCGCCACGTCCGAAAAGCGCCCGACGCAATCGGAAATCGACGTTGCGCTGAAGCATTTCACCGGCACTGTCCTGCAGGTCCCGCCGCAGTTTTCCGCCATCAAGGTGGATGGCCAGCGCGCCTATGCCCGCGCCCGCAGCGGCGAGGAGGTGGAGATCAAGCCGCGCGAGGTGGAAATCCACGACCTGTGCCGCGTCGACGAGCGCAACGACGACCGCCTCGTCGAGCGCACCTGGTTCGAGTGCGATTGCGGCAAGGGCACCTATATCCGCGCCATTGCCCGCGATCTTGGCGAGGCGATGGGGTGCCACGGCCATGTCGGCACGCTGCGTCGCGTCTGCGTTGCGCCGTTTGTCGAGGCCGACATGGTCACGCTGGATGAATTGCAGGAGATGGCCGAGGACCGCGATGCGCTGCTGGCGCGCATCCGCCCGCTGAGCGCGGCGCTCGCCCACGCCATGCTGCAAGTTGAAGTGCCGCAGGCCGATGTCGCGACCTTGATGCGCGGCCAGCCGGTGCTGCTGAAGGGCCGCGACGCCCCGGTGCTGCACGGCGAGGTCTGCATCACCCATGACGGGCAGGCCATAGCGATCGGCGAAGGCCAGGGCGCGACCCTGCACCCGCGCCGTGTGTTCCAGTACTGACGCGGGCGGCATTTCGCCCTTGTCCGGCAACGCGATAAGGCTGGTCAAACGCGCAAAAATCGGTCATAAGGGCGCCGGCTCGCAAATGGCTTTGCCATGTGCGTTGTCGCGACCGTGCTGGACGACATCCCGGCACGTGCCGCATCGGCGGCCCGCCGCTCCCGACATCCGGACATGATCCGAAACGTTCATGCCCGCCGTTCAGGTGGCTCCGGGCCGATAAACGCGTTTTTTGAAAGGAAAAGCGATGTCGATCACGATCGAACGCAAGGCAGAGCTGATCAAGGAATACGCCATCAAAGACGGCGATACCGGCTCTCCCGAGGTCCAGGTTGCCATCCTGTCTGAACGGATTGCGAACCTCACCGGCCACTTCAAGTCCCATAACAAGGACAACCACTCGCGCCGCGGCCTTCTGAAGATGGTCTCGCTGCGCCGCAAGCTTCTCGACTACGTCCGCAAGGACGACGAGGAGCGCTACAAGAGCCTGATCGGGCGGCTGGGCCTGCGCCGCTAAGGCGAGCCCCGTCCGGCAGACCATCGCCGGCGCGGCGGGGGCCGTATCCCTGCCGCGCCAGATTCCCTAAGGCGCAGCGAGGCCATGGGGGGATCGCCAGTTGCTTGGGCCGTGCGCGGAATGTTGCCGCGAACCCGCAAAGCCCCTGGCCGTCTTGCCCATGGCTTTCTGTGCAGCGTCGAAAACGTGTGCCGTGCCGGATGAACCGGCGCGGGGTTCGGCGCAATTCCCAGGAGCTGATAAGCTAGATGTTTGATATCCAGAAAGTCGAAATCGACTGGGGCGGACGCCCGCTGGTGCTGGAAAGTGGCAAGGTTGCCCGCCAGGCCGATGGCGCCGTCATGGCCACCTACGGCGAGACCACCGTTCTCGCGACCGTCGTTTCCGAAAAGCAGCCGAAGCTCGGCTTCGACTTCTTCCCGCTGACGGTCAACTACCAGGAAAAGTTCTTCGCAGCCGGCCGCATTCCCGGTGGCTACTTCAAGCGCGAAGGCCGGCCGACCGAAAAAGAGACGCTGACCTCGCGCCTCATCGACCGTCCGATCCGCCCGCTCTTCGCCGAAGGCTACAAGTGCGACACGCAGGTCATCATCACCGTCCTCGCCCATGACATGGAAAACGATCCAGATGTCGTCGGCATGGTCGCCGCCTCTGCGGCACTGACGCTGTCCGGCGTGCCCTTCATGGGACCGATCGGTGGCGCCCGCGTTGGCCGTATCAACGGTGAGTTCGTTCTCAACCCGACGCTCGACCAGATGCCGGAAACGGAGCTCGACCTCATTGTCGCCGGTACGGTTGACGCAGTGCTGATGGTTGAATCGGAAGCCAAGGAGCTCTCCGAGGAAGACATGCTCAGCGCCGTCATGTTTGGTCACCGCGGCTTCCAGCCCGTGATCGACGGCATCATCAAGCTTGCCGAGAAGGCCGCCAAGGAGCCGCGCGACCACTCCGTCGCCGATCTCTCCGAGGTGTCCGCCAAGGCTGCCGAGATCGCCGAAAGCGACCTGCGCGACGCCTACAAGATCAAGGAAAAGACCGAGCGCAAGAACGCCATCGACGCGGCCAAGAAGAAGGTCCTGGAGCATTTCCTTCCCGAGGGTGCCGAACAGGATGGCGGCCCGACGAAGGTTCAGGTCGGCGACGTGCTGAAGAAGCTCGAAGCCAAGATCGTCCGCTGGTCGATCCTCGATGACGGCATCCGCATCGACGGCCGCAAGGTGGACCAGGTCCGCCCGATCGTCTCGGAAGCCGGCATCCTGCCGCGCACCCACGGTTCCGCGCTCTTCACCCGTGGCGAGACGCAGGCCATCGTGGTCGCCACGCTCGGCACCTCCGATGACGAGCAGTTCATCGATGCGCTGTCGGGCACCTACAAGGAAAGCTTCCTGCTGCACTACAACTTCCCGCCCTATTCTGTGGGCGAGACGGGCCGCATGGGCGGCGCAGGCCGCCGCGAAATCGGCCACGGCAAGCTTGCCTGGCGCGCCATCCACCCGATGCTGCCGGCCAAGGACGAGTTCCCCTACACGCTGCGTGTCGTCTCCGAGATCACCGAGTCCAACGGCTCGTCCTCCATGGCGACCGTCTGCGGCACCTCGCTGGCACTGATGGACGCGGGCGTTCCGCTGAAGCGTCCGGTGTCCGGCATCGCCATGGGCCTGATCCTGGAAGACGACAAGTTCGCCGTCCTCTCCGACATTCTCGGTGACGAGGATCACCTCGGCGACATGGACTTCAAGGTGGCTGGCACCGACCAGGGCATCACGTCCCTGCAGATGGACATCAAGATCGCCGGCATCACTGAAGAGATCATGCAGAAGGCGCTTGAACAGGCGAAGGGCGGCCGGCTGCACATTCTCGAAGAAATGAGCAAGGCGCTCAGCGAGTCCCGTGCCGAACTCGGCGAACATGCGCCGCGCATCGAAACGATGAAGATCCCGGTCGACAAGATCCGTGAAGTCATCGGTTCGGGCGGCAAGGTCATCCGCGAGATCGTGGAAAAGACCGGCGCGAAGGTGAACATCGAGGACGACGGCACCATCAACATCGCCTCTGCCGACGGCGCGACGATCAAGGCGGCCCGCGACTGGATCCATTCCATCGTGGCCGAGCCGGAAGTCGGCGCCATCTACAAGGGCAAGGTCGTCAAGATCATGGACTTCGGTGCCTTCGTGAACTTCTTCGGCGCCAAGGACGGTCTCGTGCACATCTCGCAGCTCACCAGCGAGAAGCGCCCGGAGACGGTCGGCGAAGTCGTCAAGGAAGGCCAGGAAGTCTACGTGAAGCTTCTGGAAATCGACCAGCGCGGCAAGGTCCGCCTGTCGATGAAGGTCGTCGATCAGGAATCCGGCGAAGAGCTCGACAAGAGCGAGTAATCGTCCTTCCCTTTCAAAATTTTGTACCAACGCAAAAAAGGGCGGCCCGTCGGGGCCGCCCTTTTCCGTTTCACTCCCCCTTCAGGGGAAGTCGATGTCGATCGCGCGTCAGCCGGTGATCGTCAGGTCGGTCGCCGCCGACTTGCCGGTCTTGGGGTCTTCGCTGATCTCGAAGCTCACCACCTGGCCTTCATCGAGGCCGGTCAGGCCTGAACGCTGCACTGCGCTGATGTGGACAAATACGTCCTTGCCGCCAGATTCGGGCTGGATGAAGCCATAGCCCTTTTGCGTGTTGAACCACTTCACGGTTCCGGTAGCCATCGTAGAGTCGTCCTTTTCGGTATCTGGATACAACTATGCGCCCCGGGCCTGAGGCCAAGAGCGCGGGGGCTTATCGAGCATTGGAAGAGGGTCGTCGGCAGTGCACGTTCTGATGCGTGCGGTTAGGCACGTCGTCCGGCCAATTGTCGATGTTCAAAATTCGACAGAGAAATGTGTCAGAGGCAAGACGAATGATTGGGCACTCTGGTCACAGGTTTGTCAGTGCGCTTCGTCCCAGTTTTCCGCCGCGCGCGCGTCCACCTGCAGTGGAACGGAGAGCTGGATCGCCGGCAGCGAGGCGTTTTCCATGACCTCTCTCACCAGCGCAATCGTGGCGGCGACCTCGTCGTCCGGCACCTCGAAGATCAGTTCATCGTGGACCTGGAGCAGCATCCGCGCGGCGAGTTTCGACTCCCGCAGCGCGTCTTCCATGCGCACCATGGCACGCCGGATGATGTCGGCCGCAGACCCCTGGATCGGGGCATTGATGGCGGCACGTTCCAGAAACGCGCGCTCGGACGGATGCCCCTTGGTGATGTTGGGGTAGTGGCAGCGCCGCCCGAAGATCGTCTCCACATAGGCGTGCTCGCGGGCGAAGGCGCGCGTCTCGTCCATGTAGTTCTTGATGCCGGGAAAGCGCTCGAAATAGGCCTTGATGTAGGTCGCGGCCTCATCGCGCGGGATGGAAAGCTGGTTGGCGAGACCGAAGGCGGAAATGCCGTAGATGATGCCGAAATTGATCGCCTTGGCGCGCCGCCGCACCATCGGGTCCATGCCCTCGATGGGCGTGTCGAAAATCTCCGACGCCGTCATGGCGTGAATGTCGAGCCCGTCCGCAAAGGCCTGCTTCAACTGCGGAATGTCGGCGATATGCGCCAGCACACGCAATTCGATCTGGCTATAGTCGGCGGAAACCAGCTTGAAGCCCTTTTCCGGCACGAACGCCTTGCGGATGCGCCGGCCCTCCTCGGTGCGCACGGGAATGTTCTGCAGGTTCGGCTCGGACGAGGACAGCCGCCCGGTGGTGGTCGAGGCCATCGAGTAGGACGTGTGGACGCGCCCCGTCGTGGGGTTCACGTAGCCCGGCAGCGCGTCGGTATAGGTGCTCTTGAGCTTCTGCAATCCGCGCCAGTCGAGGATACGGCGCGGCAGTTCGTGCCCCTCCGCGGCAAGGTCCTCCAGCACGCTGGCACCCGTCGTCCAGGCACCGGTCTTGGTCTTCTTCGCGCCGGGCAGGCCCATCTTCCCGAACAGGATCTCCGACAGCTGCTTGGGCGAGCCAATGGTGAAGGTCTCGCCGGCAAGCTGGAAGATGTCGGCCTCGATGGCACCCATCTTCTGCGCAAATTCCGCCGAAAGCCGAGCCAGCATGGCCCGGTCCACGTGGACGCCGCGCTCTTCCATGCGCACCAGCACGGGCATCAGCGTTCGCTCCAGCGTCTCGTAGACCGTGGTCTTGCCCTCCGCCACGAGTCGGGGCTTGAGCACCTGCCACAGGCGCAGCGTCACGTCGGCATCTTCCGCCGCGTAGGCGGTGGCCTGGTCCAGCGGAACCTGGTCGAAGGTCAGCTTCTTGCGGCCGGTGCCGCAGACCTGCGAATAGGGGATCGGCTTGTGGTTGAGCCACGTCTCCGACAGCGAATCCATGCCGTGCCCGCCGCGCCCGGCGTCCAGCACGTAGGAGATCAGCATCGTGTCGTCCACGTTCTCGAGCGTGATGCCGTAGCGCCGCAGCACCAGCGCATCGTATTTCAGGTTCTGCCCGATCTTCAGGACCCAGGGCGATTCCAGCAGCGGCTTGAGGATCTCGAGCGCCTTGGCCATGGGGATCTGTTTCAGGTCGCCCCCGTCGAAATCGAGCCCGTCGGCTGCACGGTGGGCAAGCGGCACGTAACACGCCGCGTTCGGCGCGACCGCCAGCGACACGCCGACGAGGTTCGCCTGCATCGCATCCAGCGAATCCGTCTCCGTGTCGATGGCGACATGGCCCTGCTCGAAGGCGGCCGCGATCCAGCTTTCCAGTTCGGCGGGTTCATCGACCGTGCCGTATTTCTCCGGCTCGAACTTTGCGTCCGCCATCGCAGCGGCGCTGGCCTTCGCCATTGCCGCCGGTGTCGCGCCGTTGGCCGCGTCTGCTGAAGCCTCCACGCCGCCGCTCTCGTTCGGCGTCGTGGCGGCCGCTTCCGGCTCCCAGTGCTGGATGTCGACGCTGCCCGCCTCGATCTCGCCAGCCTCGGCCTCCATCGCCTCGGAAACGCGGCGCACGATTGTGGTGAATTCCATCGCTTTCAGGAACGCGATGAGGCGTGGTGCATCCGGTTCGCGCAGCGAGAACTCGGTCACCGGAACCTCGACAGGCACGTCCACCTTCAGCTCCGCCAGCCTGCGGGAAATGCGCGCCTGCTCGGCGAACTCGATCAGGTTCTGCCGTCGCTTGGGCTGCTTGATCTCCTCGGCACGCGCAAGCAGCGTCTCAAGATCCCCGTATTCGCCGATGAGCTGGGCGGCGGTCTTCACACCAATGCCCGGGACGCCGGGAATGTTGTCGGTGGAATCGCCCGCCAGCGCCTGCACGTCGACTACCTTTTCCGGCGGCACGCCGAACTTCTCGTGCACCTCGTCGAGCGCGATGCGCTTGTCCTTCATCGTGTCGAACATGATGATCTTGTCGCTGACAAGCTGCATCAGGTCCTTGTCGGACGCGACGATGGTGACCTTGGCCCCCTTGGCCTCCGCCTGCCGCGCATAGGTTGCGATCAGGTCGTCGGCCTCGAAGCCTTCCTGCTCGACGCAGGGCACGTTGAAGGCGTCCACCGCCTGCCGGATCAGCCCGAATTGCGGGCGCAGGTCTTCCGGCGGCTCGGGCCTGTGGGCCTTGTAGTCGGCATAGAACTCGTTGCGGAAGCTCTTGGAGGAATAGTCGAAGATCACCGCCAGGTGCGTCGGGTCGATGTCGTCCACCGAGTCCCGGATCAGCCGCCACATCATGTTGCAGAACCCCGCGACCGCGCCAACCGGCAGCCCGTCGGACTTGCGCGTCAGGGGCGGCAGCGCGTGGTAGGCGCGAAAGATGTAGGACGACCCGTCGACGAGGACGAGCTCGTCGCCCTCTTTCAGGTCGGGCGCGATGAATGCGGGGGAGGAATCGGCGTTTGTCATGGCGCGACTATGCCGCGCGATTGTGTCCTTGGCGACCCGCTTCCCGGCACATCAGCCAACCGCCGTGCATTATTCTGCAGGCGTCAGTCCGGCAGCGCCCGGCGGCGGCACCTTGGCGCGCGCCGCCGGCACGATCCGCGCCCAGGCGGGCCGCTCGAACAGGAAGGAAAGTGGCGTGTCCTTCACGATCGCCAGTGCCGCAAGCGGCAGCAGGCAACCGGCCAGCGTCACCAGTGCCGAGACCGTGCCGACGTCCGGAATCACTCCGGTCTTCAGCAGCATGGAGCGCGCAACGGCCATCGGCAGGAAAAACGCGAGATAGATCGCGATGGAGCGCGCCCCGGCATAGGCCAGCGCGCGGCCCGGTAAGGTCTGCGCGATCATCGAGGCAAGCACCGTGATCGCGATGGCCCCGGCAAACCCAAGCGCGAGACCAATCCCCGGCCACGTCGAGACGCCGCCATACACGGCCGCACCGTTGATGAGCGCCCAGGCCACCAGCCCGGCAACGCCGAGCATGGGCCGCTCTCCCGCGCCACCGGCAAATGCGAAGATGTGACGCGCCAGCACGTAGCCCACGTAAAAATAGACGAAGCGCGCCGCGAACTCGTCGACGACGATCCAGCCGGTCTCGATCGGTGCCATTTCGAGCGCTGCTGCCGCAGCGAACACGACCAACGGCGGCACGGCGCGCAGCGCCCGCGTCACCACGAAGAAGATCGCCAGCAGGTAGATGAACCAGAGGATGCCGAAGGGCTGAACCATGGCCTGCAGGTACCCGAGCGCAAGTGCGCCCAGGTCGCCGTCATAGAGCGTAAAGACCTTGAACCCCATCTGGATCGCGGTCCACAGCAGGTAGAAATAGACGAAATGCAAAACCTTGCGGTCGAAATATAGCCGCCAGGGCGCGTCGATCCGCGCGGCGAGGAAAAGCGCCGAGACGAGGAAGAAGTCCGGCATGCGGAAAGGCTGCGCGAAGGCGACGACCTCGCCGAGCCAGCCGGTCTGACCGCTCAAGGCCTCCACGCCCAGCGTCGAGTGCATCATCACCACCAGCGCAATGCAGATGCCCTTGGCTGTGTCGACCCACGGCACGCGCGTATCGGTCGCGCCGCCCATACCGCTGATGCCGTCGTTCGCTGTCATGTTCGGTTCCGCGCGGCGGGGACATCCCGCCAGCCGCTAAACTTGTAGCGAAAATCCCTTTCAATCCGCTTTCACCCGATAGCGGCAATTGTGGGTAGCCAGGTAAGGATTGGTTAACCAAGTTTTAGCTTTTGGCTTTGCGGCCCTGAACACCACAACACCGTGTGCAGCGGTCCGGCGCGAGGGCGCGTGCTGGGAGCCTCGCGGAGTGACCGGCCACTGCGGTTGTCTTGGTCAAACCGCACACGTTGGGAACGTTTGTGGCCAGCGTGCTCTCCGTCCAACAGCACGGGCAGGGTCAAGCGGTCCGGGAAATCACAGGGCAGCCTGTCATTGATCCGAGATTGCCCGCGCGCGCCGGTTCGGCTAGTGTCCGCCGCGCGCCGGCAGCCAATGCATTGCGCGCCGAATTGGCCACAGGCACCCGTAGCTCAGCTGGATAGAGCGCTGCCCTCCGAAGGCAGAGGTCACAGGTTCGAATCCTGTCGGGTGCGCCATTCACCTCAATCAGTTCAGCAGAAATGAGATGCCGCTCGAGCCAGACTGGCGGTCGGGCTCTTTTGGGTTCTTCCGACATTTCAGCCCGAACCCGCAGCCGTCACCGGTCATCGAGATGGCCGATAACATCTCTGTGAGCAGCTGCCGGCTTGGTGTCTCCTCGCACGAATCAAATTGAACAGGGATTTGAAATCGATAGGCTAGCGGGATGGATGACCCGCCCTGGGCGGATAAAGAGAGGGAGACTCACATGAAAACGACTGCTGCTTTTGCGGCCGCCATTCTGGTGACAACCGCGCTCTCGGCCTCGGCCGAAACGCTGCGCTGGGCTCGGGCCGGCGATTCCCTGACGCTCGATCCCCATGCCCAGAACGAGGGTCCGACGCACACCCTTGCGCACCAGATCTACGAGCCGCTGATCATCCGCGACATGACGGGTGCCTTCCAGGCCGCCCTCGCCACAGACTGGGCACCCAAGGAAGGCGATCCCACCGTGTGGGTCTTCAACCTGCGCCAAGGCGTGAAATACCACGACGGTGCCGACTTCACCGCCGAGGACGTGGTCTTCTCGATCAACCGTGCGAAGTCGGAAGATTCCGACATGAAAGAATTGCTCACCTCCATCGTCGAGGTGCGCGCCGTCGACGACCACACGGTCGAGTTCGTGACCGATGGCCCGAACCCGATCCTGCCGTCGAACCTCACCAACCTGTTCATGATGGACAAAGGCTGGGCCGAGGCCAACGACGCGGTCAAGGTACAGGACATCGAAGGCGGCGAGACGACCTTCGCAACGACCAATACCAACGGCACCGGCGCCTACAAGCTGGTCAGCCGCGAGCCCGACGTGAAGACGGTGCTCACTGCGAATGAAGACTACTGGGGCAAGGGCGAGTTTCCGCTCGACGTGACCGAGATCGTCTACACCCCGATCCAGAATGCTGCGACCCGCGTTGCCGCGCTGCTGTCCGGCGAGGTCGACTTCATCCAGGACGTGCCGGTGCAGGACCTCGACCGCGTGGCCAATACCGACGGGCTGGTGGTCAAGACCGCACCGCAGAACCGCGTGATCTTCTTAGGCATGAACATGGGTGCCGACGACATCGCCAATGACAGCGTCGAGGGTGCCAACCCGCTCGCCGATGCGCGCGTGCGCAAGGCAATGTCGATGGCGATCAACCGCGATGCCATCAAGCAGGTCGTGATGCGCGGCCAGTCCCAGCCCGCCGGCATGATCGCGCCGCCCTTCGTCAACGGCTGGACGGAAGAAATGGACAGCTCGTCGGCGACCGATGTCGAGGGCGCAAAGGCGCTGATGGCCGAAGCCGGCTACGGCGACGGGTTCTCGATCCAGCTCGACTGCCCGAACGATCGCTACATCAACGACGAGGCCATCTGCCAGGCCGCCGTCGGCATGCTGGCGCAGATCGGCGTGACCGTGAACCTCGACGCCAAGCCCAAGGCACAGCACTTCCCGCTCATCACCAATGGCGAGACGGACTTCTACATGCTGGGCTGGGGCGTGCCGACCTACGATTCCGAGTACATCTTCAACTTCCTCGTCCATACCCGTGGCGATGAACGCGGCAGCTGGAACGGCACCGGGTTTTCCAATCCCGACCTTGACGCGAAGATCGTGAGCCTCGCATCCGAGACCGATCTGGACGCCCGCAATGCGGCCATTGGCGAGATCTGGCAGGTGGTACAGGACGAGCAGCTCTATATCCCGATCCACCACCAGGTGCTGAACTGGGGCATGACCGACAATGTGGGTATCGAGGTCAGCCCGGAAGACGATCCGAAGGTTAAGTTCTTCACCATGAACTGAGGTGGATGACGGGCAAGCGCGTCCGTCGCCATAGCGCCGCGCACCCACGAAAGGTGTGCGGCGCCCACTTCCTTCGGAACCCGCCATGCTCGCATACGTCATACGTCGCGTTGCACAGTCGGTGCTGGTGCTGCTGGTCGTCGGCCTCGTCGCGTTCTCGATGTTCAGCTTCGTGGGCGACCCGGTCGACAACATGCTTGGCCAGGAACGTACTCAGGCCGATATCGAGCGGCTGCGCGTGACGCTCGGCCTCGACAAGCCGTTTCCCGTCCAGTACTGGCGGTTTATGGAACAGGCCGCGCAAGGCAATTTCGGCCTGAGCTACCGGCAGGGCCGCCCGGTCTCGGAAATTCTGCTGGAACGGCTCCCTGCCACGCTGGAACTGGCCTTCGTTTCGGGCCTGCTGGCGCTTGTCGGGGGTATCGCGCTTGGCATCTTCACCGCCATTCGCAAGCGCGGCGCGGCGGCCCAAGTCATCATGACGCTGTCTCTGGTGGGTGTTTCCCTGCCGACCTTCCTGATCGGCATTTTGTTGATCTACGTGTTCTCTGTGGAACTGGGCTGGCTGCCGTCCTTCGGGCGCGGACAGGTGAAACGGCTCGGTGACTGGTGGACGACCGGCTTTCTCAGCCAGTCCGGTCTGAAGGCGCTGATCCTGCCTGCAATCACGCTCGGCCTCTACCAGATGACACTGATCATGCGGCTGGTGCGCACCGAGATGCTCGAGGTGCTGCGCACCGAATACATCCGGTTTGCGCGGGCGCGCGGCCTGCGCGAGCGGGCCGTCAATTTCCGCCATGCGCTGAAGAACACGCTCGTTCCGGTCATCACCATCACCGGCCTGCAACTGGGGTCGATCATCGCCTTCGCGATCATCACCGAGACCGTGTTCCAGTGGCCCGGCCTGGGGCTGATGTTCATCAACGCGATCCAGTTCGTCGACATCCCCGTCATGGCCGCCTACCTCATGCTGATCTCGGTGATGTTCGTGGGAATCAACCTCATCGTCGACATGCTGTATTTCGCAATCGATCCGCGCCTGCGGGTTGATCGAAGCGGCGGGAGGGCGTGATGAGCGTTCATGCCGACACGCCGCCGCCCGGTCGCCTGCGCCGGGCTTGGGACAGCGATTTCCTCTACTCGTTTCGCCGCGCGCCGGTGGCGGTCTTTTCGGCCGTGGTCGTGCTGATCCTGATGCTCGCGGCGCTGCTTGCGCCGTGGATCGCCCCGCACAATCCCTTCGATCCGGCGACGCTGGACCTGATGAACGGCTTCACACCGCCCGGCGCACCCAACGCCTTCACGGGCGAGACGTTCTGGCTCGGCACAGACGATCAGGGCCGCGACGTGTTCTCCACGATCCTGTTCGGGATGCGTATCTCGCTCTTTGTCGGGTTCTCGGCGGTTCTGCTCGCCATGATTCTCGGCGTGCTGCTCGGCCTGTTGGCCGGCTATCTCGGTGGCTGGACCGAGACAATCATCATGCGCATCGCCGACATTCAGCTCACCTTTCCCGCGATCCTCGTGGCCATGCTGATCTTCGGCATCGCCAAGGGCATCACGCCGCCGGAATACAGGGACCAGATGGCGATCTGGGTGCTGATCCTTGCGATCGGCCTCAGCGACTGGGTGCAGTTTGCGCGGGTGGTGCGCGGGGCAACGCTGGTGGAGAAGAACAAGGAATACGTGCAGGCGGCGCGGCTGGTCGGGCGTTCGCCCCTTGCCATCATGTTGCGCCACATCCTGCCCAACGTGCTGAACCCGGTGCTGGTGATCGCCACCATCAGCCTTGCGCTTGCGATCATCGCGGAGGCGACACTGTCGTTCCTGGGTGTGGGTGCGCCGCCGACCAAGCCCTCGCTGGGAACGCTGATCCGGATCGGGCAGGAGTTCATGTTCTCGGGCGAATGGTGGATCCTGTTCTTCCCCGCCGCCACGCTGCTTGCGCTTGCCTTGTCGATCAACCTGCTCGGCGACTGGCTGCGCGATGCCCTGAACCCGAGGCTGCGATGAGCTTGCCGGTCCTGTCCGTTCGCGATCTGGTCGTCGAAATCCCGACGCGCCGTGGCGTGCTCCGCCCGGTGGACCGGGTCAGCTTCGATATCGCGGCAGGTGAAATCCTCGGCGTGGTGGGCGAATCCGGTGCCGGCAAGTCGATGACCGGCAATGCCGTGATCGGCCTGCTCGACCCGCCTGCACGCATTGCTTCGGGCGAGGTGCTGCTGTCCGGCAAGCCGATCCACGATATCGGGCGACAAGCCCTGCGCCGGCTGCGAGGCAAGCGCATCGGCATGATCTTTCAGGACCCGCTGACCTCGCTCAACCCGCTGTTGAGCGTGGGCGACCAGCTTGCCGAAACGGTTCTGGAACATCTCGACGTCACCCGTGCGCAAGCGCGCCAGCGCGCTGTCGATGCCCTGAAAGAGGTTGGCATTCCTGCCGCCGCCGAGCGGATCGATGCCTTCCCGCACGAATTCTCCGGCGGGATGCGCCAGCGCGTTGTCATTGCGCTGGCGCTCTGCGCCGAGCCAGATCTCGTCATCGCCGATGAACCCACCACGGCGCTCGACGTGAGCGTGCAGGCCCAGATCATTGCGCTGCTCAAGCGGCTCTGCCGCGAGCGTGGCGTCGCCGTCATGCTGATCACCCACGACATGGGCGTGATTGCCGAGGCCGCCGACCGCGTGGCGGTGATGTATGCCGGGCGGCTGGCCGAGATTGGCGCGGTCCGCGACGTCATCACGAACGCGCATCATCCCTACACGGCAGGCCTGATGGCCTCGACGCCGCTGGCCAGCACAAGCCGCGCGCGTCTCCACCAGATCCCGGGCTCCATGCCCCGGTTGGAATCATTGCCGACCGGATGTGCCTTTCATCCGCGCTGCGAGCGCGCACAGGACCGGTGCCGGCAGGACCCCGGTCCGCGCGTCGAGGACTGCGATGGCCGCGCCGCGTGCTGGTATCCGCTGATCGGTGCCGATGCGAAGATCGGGGAGGCCGTCTGATGGGTGCGCTGATCTCCGTTCGCGGGCTGTCGCTCGTCTTCGATGTCTCAAGGCCGTGGCTGAATCGGCTGATCGAGCGCCGCAGCAAGGCGCTGCTGACAGCCGTCTCGGACGTGTCCTTTGAGGTCGAGGACAAGAGCGTCTACGCGCTCGTTGGTGAATCCGGGTCGGGCAAGTCGACCATCGGCAAGATCATTGTCGGGCTGCTCCGGCCCACGCGCGGCAGCGTCGAGATCGACGGCGTGAACCTCGCGACCGAGGCGGATCGCAGCGAAGTCGCCCGCGTGCGCGAAGACGTGCAGATGATCTTTCAGGACCCCTACGCCTCGCTCAACCCGCGCTGGCGCGTGCGTGACATCGTGAACGAGCCGATGGCGGTGCGGGGCGGAAAAACCGACGGGTTGGCCGAGCGCCTGCTCGTTCAGGTGGGGCTTGCGGCGGGCGATGCCGACAAGTACCCGCACGAGTTCTCCGGCGGGCAGCGCCAGCGCATCTGCATTGCCCGCGCGCTCGCCTCGCAGCCGCGCGTCATCGTCTGCGATGAACCGACATCGGCGCTCGATGTGTCGGTTCAGGCGCAAGTGCTGAACCTGATGTCGGACCTGCGCGATGAGCTGGGGCTCAGCTATGTCTTCATCAGCCACGATCTGACCGTGGTTCAGCACATGGCGGACCGGATCGGCGTTCTCTATCTCGGTCGCCTTGTTGAAGAAGCATCGCGCGACACGCTGTTTTCGACCCCAAAGCACCCCTATACGCAGATGCTGTTCGACGCGGCACCGCGCATGGACGGCTTCGGGCGCGAAGTCGAACCGCCAAAGGGCGAAATCCCCGACCCGATCAATCCGCCCACCGGCTGCACGTTTCACCCGCGCTGCCCTCTGGCGGTGGAGCGCTGCAAGCAAGAACGCCCGGAAATGCGTCTGGTTGGCGAAACCCGCGTGGCCTGCCACCTCGCCGAGTGATGGGGTGATCGACTGTTGCGCCAGTCCCTGTCCCCCTCGGAACCACACCACCTCTCGCGCCGTTGTTTCTCCACACTCACATTCCGGGAAACGCATCCATGAAATTTCTGCAATCCACCGCGGTGGCGCTGTGCCTAGCCGCGCTTGCTACCCCCTGCGCTGCGATGAGCGCCGAGGAGATCAATTCGGCCGATCCGCTGGCTGCTTCGGGTGAAGGCCCGCAGGCAGGCATCGTCCGGCTCCAGGTTGCGCTGGACCGCACCGGCGCCTCCACCGGCTGGATCGACGGCCACAACGGCCCCTCCACCGAGCGCGCGATCCGCGCCGCCGAGGAGATGCTGGGCCTGCCCGTCGACGGGCAACTGGACCCGGAGTTATGGACCATCCTGCAGACCGGCCAGCCCGCCATGCAGACCTATACGCTGACAGCCGAAGACGTGAACCAGACGCTTGTGCCGGATTTCGAGCGTGGCGACTGGGAGACCATGCGCGGGCTTAATTGCATCTGCTACCACACGTTGACAGAAGCCTTCGCCGAGAAGTTCCACATGGACGAGGAACTGCTGAAGGCCCTCAATCCCGGCGTGGATTTCTCCGTTGCCGGCACGAACATCCTCGTGGCGGCGCCGGGTGAGGACAAGGACACGCCGGTTGCCCGCGTTTTGGTGGACAAGGCGGAAGGCCAGGTGCGCGGCTTCGACGAGGGCGGCAAGCTCGTTTGGGCAGCGCGCGCTGCGGTGGGTTCGGAATCGACGCCGTCACCCTCTGGCACCGTCGAGGTAACCGCCGTCGCGCTCGATCCGACCTACACGTACAACCCGGAGAATTTCCCCGAAAACAACATCAAGGACACGTTCAACGTGGCCGCAGGGCCGAATGGCCCGGTTGGTTCGGTATGGATCGATCTCTCCAAGCCGACCTACGGCCTGCACGGCACGCCGCACCCCGAAGAGCTCAACACCATGGCGAGCCACGGCTGCGTGCGCATGACGAACTGGGATGCAAAGGAACTGGCGCACCTGGTGACTGCCGGTGTCCCGGTCGAGTTCGTCGAGTAACTGCAACCAGGACCTGAAACAAAGAAAGCTGCCGTGAGCGATCACGGCAGCTTTTTTGTCGGGTCTGTTCGGTTTGGATCGCGTTACGCCTCGAAGGTGATCCCGTCGGGGTCCGCGCCCATGTCACGCAACGTCTTGGAGATATCCTCGACCATCTTGTCGGGGCCGCAGACATAGAAGTTGCTGTCGGTCTCGGTGGCATGGGCCTTGAGGAACCCACGGTCGATCCTGTCGGTCAGGACATCCGCATCGTCCTGGTCGGTGACGGTGAACACGCAGTCGAGACCGTCCATCGCCTCGAACTCCTCCCGCAGGATGATGTCGCGCTCGGACGTGTTGGAAAACAGCAGCTTGTTGCCGGCAAGTTCTCCGTTCTCGTTGAGCTGCCGCAGGATGGCGATGAACGGCGTCACGCCCGCACCGCCTGCGATGAAGCTGCCCTTGCCCTTGTACTCGATCGTGCCCCATGGGTCGTCAAGCAGCAGGTGGTCGCCCGGCTGCAGCTTGCCGATCTGCTCGGTCACGCCGTCATGGCCGGGATAGACCTTGATGTGGAATTCCAGGTACGGCCATTCGTTCAGGGACGTGAAGGTGAAGGGGCGCTTTTCATCGCGCCAGCCTTCCTTGTCGATGGCAACCTCGGTCGCCTGGCCGGGGGTGAATTCATAGCTCTCCGGCTTTTCCAGCTTGATGCGGCGCACGTCATGCGTGTTCCAGCCGGTGTCGAGGATCTTGAGCCGGTGGGCCATGATGATCTCCTTGAGGCGAGGCGTCGGGTTGGGTGGCTCTGGGCCGCGTCAGATGAAATTGACGTGTGCGCGCACGCCGATATCCGGCTCGCTGTCGGTGAGGTTCGCCTTGGCGATTTCCCAGCCGAAGCGGAACGAGCTGTCGGAAGAAGCCCAGACTGCGGCGTCCTTCAGCTTGAGCTGAAGCATGGTGAGGTTTGGATCGTCCTTGCCGTTGTCGAACCAGGCCGCAACGACCGGGCTCCAGTACTCGTCGATCTTGGCGCGATCCGGGTTCACCACCAGCGTGCCGGCAAGGCAGGCGTGGTAATCGTGGTCGTCGCCGACGATGCACAGATGCGCTTCAGCCCCGCTGCCGATGGCGCGGACCAGATCGCTGGTCTTGTTGGTGTAGAACCAGACGGAGTTGTTCGCCTTGTCGGCAAACGGGGCCATCGGCTGCATGTGCTGGCCCGAACCGCTGACGCCGAGCATGCCGTCATGCACGTCGTCGATCTGCTTCCAGAGCTGGTCTTCGGGGTTTTCGCGGGTCTTGGAAAGGTCGGCCATGGGGCACCTGCTGTGTGAGTGTGGCTTTGGGGGGTCGCGCGTTGCGACCAGTCAGACTCGACAATGGGCGGCAAAGCGCGCGGTTCCCTCGTGATCGCGGCTTGCGACAATGGCGCGCGGTGGCTTGATGCTTGCCTTCGCAGCGCGGACGCGGGATGGATGAGGGGGCCTGGCGCTGTGCGTTTTCAGCCGGCGCAGCCCATGACAAGGAAACCGGCCTTCGATGGACCTGACAGCTCTCGTGCGCGAATTCGTGACCCTGATGGTGGTCATCGACCCCATCGGCTCGGTGCCGGTCTACCTGTTCGCCGTCCAGAGCGTCCCGCAACACCTGCACAAGCGATTTGCACTGCGCGCGGTGGCGATTGCCACGCTCGTCCTGCTCGGGTTTTTGGTCGGCGGGCAGTTCATGCTGGAAACGATGGGCCTGCGGCTCGGCTCGTTCCAGATTGCCGGCGGCGTGGTGCTGTTTCTCTTCGCGCTGACGATGATCTTCGGTGATTCAAAGGCCGCCCGCGAGATCGAGGAAGCCGAGCGCGATCATCTCGCCGGTGCGGTTTTCCCGCTGGCGATGCCGTCAATCGCCTCGCCTGGTGCGATGCTGGCGATCGTCATCCTCACCGACAATCACACCGAAACCATCACCGAACAGGCGGTGACGGCGGGCATTCTGGTTGTGGTGCTGATGGTGACGCTGGGCTTCCTGCTGGCGGCAAGCGTGATCAACAAGCTGATCGGCACCACCGGCGCCAGCGTCATTTCGCGCGTCATGGGCATCATACTGGCGACCATTGCGGTGGACGCCATTCTCGGTGGATTCGATGCGCTGGGTGTGCTGGACGTCGCGCCGCCGCCGACTGACAGCCCGCTCACCGATGGCAAGACGGGCTGACGTGGCAGCTTGAGCGCTACTCCTCGAGAGAGCCTTCGGCCTTCTCGTCGACCAGCTTGCGTTCGGCCTTCTTGCGCGTCTCGAAGCGGTCGGCGAAGGTTTCGGCTTCTTCCTTGGAGAACACTTCGCGCCCCTTGGCGAAGATGTCTTCTTCCTCTTCCTCCATGTGGTGCTCGTAGTCGTGCTTCAGGGTCTTGAAGCGCGTCAGCCAGCCCGGCGAGGAGAAGTCCATCTTGTTGAGTTCTTCCATGATGTCGTCCATCTCCTTGTGCTCGGCAACGGAGTGACGCGCATCGTCCTGGCCTTTCGGATCTTCCATCAGCTTGGAATAGAACGTCTCTTCCTCGGCCGCGGCGTGGGACTTCACGTCATAGTAGAATTCGTTCCACATCTTGCGGCGTTCTTCGCTGTCGCCCTGCGTGTCGGCTATGCCGTCGAGCAGCCGGCGATGGGTCTCGTGGTCGGCCTTGATGCGTTCGTAGATGGTCGTCATGGGAAATGTCCTCAAAATGCACGTCGAGCGCTGACCGCGTGCGGTACCGCTTCGTTGAGTTTGCCGAAAACGGGATGAGGCGTGCATGGCCCCGTACCCCGCCGGCAGCCAGCAAAATTGCCGGGGTGGAACGCACGACTTGGCATTTGGTTCCGCCCGGTCGGAAAAATTTTTGAACCGTGTCTTCAGCCGGCAATCCGGTCGGCAATCTGCTCTGCAAACAGCGGCGCCATGGTGAGCTTGCCCGGATCGATGGAGTGGAAGTGCCCGACGCTGGTGATGCCGATATCGTACCGGTTGTGCAGTTCACTGCCCGGATCGTAGATGTCCGTCTCGCCCCACGCGACGATGGCACCGCCCTTCACCGCCGGCTCGATCAGGTCTTCAACCGCAAGCGTTCCGAGCGCGTGGACGATTTCGCCCATGGCCTCGACCGTTCCGTCCAGAATCTCGCTGCGCAGCGGTTCGCTCGGATAATTCGCCCAGTCGGGCGGGGCGACATCGTGCGAAATCTCGCGCAGGCATGTCGGGTACCACGTGAGATATGTCAGCCCCGCGCCGTAGCTGACCACCTCTCCGAAGGGGCCGGAGACGAATGTCGTGCTTGGCGGCACGGGCGCGCCCTCGGGCAGAGTGCAGCTGACCCCGTATTTCAGCCGGTGCATCCAGACACGTTCGGTCTTCAGGCCGACTGACTGATCGAGTTTCAGCCGCCCGTCCCACAGGCAATTGACCACCTGGTCGAAGCTTTCTTCCAGCTCGCCGCGCCCATCGCTTGCCTGAACCGTGACGCCATCTTCGCCGGGCTGTGCGCCGGCGACGCGGTGGCCGAGCCGCAATTCAATGCGCGAGTGAGCCGCAATGCTATCGCGCAATGCGCGCGCCAGCACCACCGGGTTGATGGCAACTTCCGGCGTGTCGAAGGCTGCCGCGATGTGCTCGCGGCTGTAGGCGGCTTCAAGCTCGGTCTCGCTCCAGCGCCGCAGGGGCGCGTCGAGGTCCATGCCGAAATAGCTGGTGTCGGGATGTTGCGCATGTTCGCCGATCAGCGCGTGGGTCGCCTGCAGGTAGTCCGCCACCTGTTCGACCGAACCCTGCGTCTTGACGTGCACCGCATAAGTTGCCGGCATGGATGTGGCGAAGGCGGCCGATCCCGCGCCGAGGTGCCGCTTGAGAAAGGGTTCGAAGGCAAGCGCGCCCGCCATCATGCGTTTCGCTGTCCGCAGGCTCGGGTCGGCGGCATACATGTAGCCGAGATGCACCTTGCCCTCGTTGGCCGCGCCGGCCCGCGTGATGAGTGCATCGTTGAGATCGAAGATCGTGACGTCGATGCCGCGATCCGCGAGCGCCAACGCCACGCAGCAACCTTGCAAGCCTCCACCCAGCACGCCGACGCGCATCTTGTAGTCTCCGTATTCGATGGAAGTTGCGCTCAGGCCGGATCGACCCGCAGGCTCTTCATGGCAACCGGCTGAACGTCGCCGGTGCGGTTTGGATGCCGCAACTGGATGTAGTGCGGACCGGGACCGTCGAAAGCAAGGCGCAAGGCACCGTCGTGTGTGTCCGGCTGTGCGAAAGCCGCGTTGTTTATCGAGACCTCAAGGGCCGCGGCGCCCGCTCCGGCAGGGTGAAGCGTTGCCGTCCAGCGCGCCTGTTCGTCCGCTGTTGCGTCCACCACCAAAAACAGTTCCGCGGTTCGTGCGCCGATGGCCGGGCCATCGTGCGGGGTTGTCGTCCAGCCGTCACCGAGCAGGATTTCGCCATCCTTCGCGGACAGATCGACCACGCGGCCCGGCTTGATCTTCGGCGCGATCATGGTCGATTTCGCGTGGTCACTGACCCACTCGCCCGGCGACATGCCTGCCAGTGCCCGTTGGAAGGCGTCCGGATGCACGCCGCGGCGCTCCAGCTTGCGTTCGATGGAACTGCGGATCGGCTTGCGGCGGGCTTCGAGTTTCAGCTTCGTCGCGAACAGCTCGGACGCCTGTTGCAGCGCCACGGTTTCCATCAGCTTCAGCCGCGCGTCCGCGCCGCCCTGCAGCCAGTCCCACGCGCGCTCATGCTCGAACGAGCGGGGGTTCAGATAGGAATAGCGCCGCACGCCAGAGTGGATGCAGATGACCGAGACATGCGGGTGATAGACTGGCGACAACCCGGCGCGGTGGGCGCGGAAGATCCATTCCTGCGACGGGGAAAGGCGGGTTTCGTCCTTCTGCAGCCACGGGCCGACGCGCGCGCAAACCTCGCGCCGCACCGCCCAGCACGACGAGATGATGAAGATGCGCGGATCGTATTTTCCGCCGCGTGCAGGCCCGTCCAGGACCATCAGGTCCTCGAAGGCAACAGGCGGCCCCGTCTCGTGTGCGCTCTGCTGCACCAGCAGCACCGGCGACCATGAAAACGGCGCGCCCGTCGTGCGCATGAAGTCGATGCGCGCGCCGATGTGATCGGGAAAATAGAGATCGTCCTGATTGAGGAAGAGCACGAATTCGCCGCGTGCCAGTTCCAACCCGCGATTGTGCGGCGTCGACTGGTGTCCGGAATTCTCGGGCAGGTTCTCGAAGTGGATGCGCGGATCGTCGAAGGCGCGGATGGCGTCTTCGGTTTCCGCGTTGCAGCCATCGCCGATGACGATCAGCTCGAAATCCTCAAACGTGTTCGCCAGCACGCTGCGAATGGCGTAGCTCACCACCTGTGGTCGGTTGTAAGCGGAGATGATGATCGAGACGGTGGGTGCGGAGGTCATGGCGTCCGGAGATCTGAGGGTGCGCCTGACATGGAAACCCGAGCCGGTCCTGTCAATTCACATTGACGCAACGACACGTTCACAATCGTCGCGCTGTTGCGCCGTCACTGGAATTTCCGGAAAAACCGCGTCCGGTCGAACATGTCCTCCAGCGCTTCCATGCGCTCGCGCGTCGTGGCCCACAGCCGTTCCTGAACGTCCGACAGGATGATCTCCGCCAGCAGCATGGTGGTGACGTTGGAATCCCACGAGGAAGGAACCGCGATGTGGTTGCGGAAGGCAACGCTGGCGAATTGCGCGACGGGCGAGGCCCACTGGTCGGTGAACAGCACGATCAGCGCCCCGCGTTCGGCGGCGAGTTCGGCAAGCTTCAGGGTCGAGTTCTCGTAGCGGCGGATGTCGAAGATCACGACCACGTCGTCGGCATGCAGGTCGAGCAGGTAATGCGGCCAGGCGTTGGAGTTCGACGCGACGTGCACGACGTTCTCGCGAACCACCTGCATGTGCAGGAAGAAGTAGTCCGCCAGCGTGCGGGTGATGCGCCCGCCCACCACGAAGACTCGCCGTTTCGGGTCGGCCAGCATCGCGCAGGCCTTCTCGAAATCCTCGATCGCGACGCCCGACAGCGACTGCCCGATATTGTCGATTACCGCCTTCGTGAAGCGGTTGAGGATGTGGTCGTCCGGCGCGCTGCCGACCCATGTCTCGCGCTTGGTCAGGGGCGAGGAAATCTTCTGGTCGAGTTCCTCGCGCAGTGCGCGCTGGAAGTGCGGGTAGCCGGCAAAGCCGAGCTTCTGCACCAGTCGCGCCACCGTGGGCGTCGAGACCCCGGCGGATGCCGCCAGCGCGGTGATCGAGCCAAGGCCGGAGACGGGGTAGTTCTGCAGGATGACGTGGCTGAGCTGCATCTCCGAACGGGTGAGCTCGCCGGACTTGCCGCGCAGAAGTTCCTCGATGGTCTTTTTCGATGTCACGTCGTGTCAGCCCCGCTGCTCGCCTCGCGCGCATGGTGGCATGCCGCGCAAACCGGCAGACGCTCAAATTATATACAATCCACATGTTCAGTGAAAATTTTTCTTCGCCCGGTGATTGACTCACCGCTTGGCCGTGGCCGACATTTTCTCCCGACAACGCACAAGGGGAACGGGGCGCGGTGCCAAACGTGGACAAGCCGGAGCTTGAGGTCGCGGAGACGGTCAATCCGTCCGGCGCGCACCCGGTATTGCTTGTCTGCGAACATGCGAGCGCGTTCATCCCGGACGACTATGCCGGCCTTGGCCTGAGTGATGAACAGCGCAAGTGCCACATCGCGTGGGACCCTGGCGCGTTGGAAACCGCCCGGTTCATGTCGCAGAAGCTGGATGCCGTGCTGGTGAAGGGCAACGTCTCCAGGCTTCTGTACGACTGCAACCGCCCGCCGGAGGCGGTGGACGCGATCCCGCAGGTGAGCGAAATCCACGCCGTTCCCGGCAATGCCAACCTGACGGCGGCGCAGCGGCGCGCGCGCGTCGACACGTACTACCGCCCCTTCGAGACACGCCTCGCGCAAGTCGTCGCCGCGCACCGCGTGCCGCCGGTGATCGTCACCATGCATTCCTTCACGCCGGTCTATCGCGGCGTGACGCGCGACGTTGAAATCGGCATCCTGCACGACGAGGACGCCCGCCTTGCCGACGCGATGCTCGGCGTTGCCGAGGGTTTCGACATTCGCCGCAACGAGCCATACGGCCCGGAGGACGGCGTGACCCACACCCTGCGCCGCCACGCCCTTGAAAACGGGCATCTCAATGTCATGATCGAGATCCGCAACGATCTCGTCACCAACACGCAGGACTGCAGGACCATGGCGGATCATCTGTGCCGCTGGCTGGAAGCCGCCCTCGCGCGCCTTTCGGCAAGCCCCGCACGCGAGGTGCGCGCATGAACGCGCTCAAGGCTTACGTGCGCGCCATCGATGCGTTCAACTACGGCATCGGCCGCATCGTCATGTTCGGCCTGTTCGCGATGATGGGCATCCTGCTTTGGTCGTCGTTCTCAAAGGTCTTTGCCACGCCGACGCTGTGGACGCTGGAAATGGCCCAGTTCGCGCTGGTCGCCTACTTCATGCTGGGCGGGCCCTACGCGATCCAGATGGGTTCCAACGTGCGCATGGACCTGTTCTACGGAAGCTGGAGCATCAAGCGCAAAGCCTGGTTCGACGCGTTCACGGTCTTCTTCCTGATCGCCTATCTGGTGATCCTGCTGTGGGGCGCGATTTCATCGGCTGCCTATTCACTCGGCCATTTCCGTGGGGAGCCGTTCAGCTTCTTCTGGTCCATCGTCGCCGCCTTCTTCACCGGCGGGCCGGACGCGGTTTCAGAGCAACTCGGCCACATGGAGCGCAGCGCATCCGCATGGCGGCCATACCTCTGGCCGATCAAGCTGCTGATGGTCTTCGCCATCATCCTCATGCTGCTGCAGGCGGTGTCGGAGTTCTTCAAGGACATCCTGCGCCTGCGCGGCGAGGAAATCCCCGGCCCGGATCGCACCGAGAGCAATTCGCCCGATGCCGATGCCATGTATGACGACGCCCGCGACATCAACATGAAGGACATTGCCTGATGTCCTACGAGATGATCGCCATCCTCATGTTCTCCACCATGATGGTGATGCTGCTGACGGGCCAGCGCGTCTTCGGCGCAATCGGCTTTGTCGCGGTGATTGCGGCCCTGCTGCTGTGGGGCGACCGGGGCGGCTTCGACCTCGGGTTTTCGGCGGCCATCAAGCTGATGAAATGGTATCCGCTGATGACGCTGCCCATGTTCATCTTCATGGGCTACGTCATGTCGGAGAGCCGCATCGCCGACGACCTCTACCGCATGTTCCATGTCTGGATGGGCGGGCTCGCCGGCGGGCTTGCCATCGGCACCATCGGCCTGATGGTGCTGATTTCCGCGATGAACGGCCTGTCGGTGGCGGGCATGGCCATCGGGGCCACAATTGCGCTGCCCGAACTGCTGCGCCGCGGCTACGACAAGCGCATGGTCACCGGCGTCATCCAGGCCGGGTCATCGCTCGGAATCCTCGTGCCGCCATCGGTGGTGCTGGTGCTCTATGCCATGATCGCGCGCCAGCCCGTCGGCCAGCTCTGGCTTGCCGGCGTCATTCCCGGCCTGCTCATGGCCGCGCTGTTCATCATCTACATCGCCGTTCGCTGCAGGATCTCCCCGGAGCTTGGCCCGGTGCTTGCGAAAGAAGAGCGCGATATCCCCAAAATCGAGAAGTACAAGCTGCTGGCGGCCGGCGCGCTGCCGCTGGGCATCTTCTTCGCGATGATGGTGCCCTTCGTGAACGGCTGGACCTCGCTGGTGGAAAGCTCGACCATCGGCGCGCTGACCGCCTTCCTCGCCGCCGTGCTCAAGGGCCGCATGACGTGGCGCGTGTTCGAGACGTCGGTGCGCAAGACGCTCGGCATCACCTGCATGTTCATGTGGATCATCCTGGCGGCACTCGCCTTCGGCGCGGTGTTCGACGGGCTCGGCGCGGTCAAGGCCATCGAGGGCCTGTTCACCGAGAAGCTCGGCCTGTCGCCGTGGGTGATCTTGATCCTAATGCAGCTGAGCTTCATCCTGATGGGCACGTTCCTCGACGACACGGCGATGCTGGTCATCGTCGCGCCGCTCTACGTGCCGCTGGTTGGCGCGCTCGGCTTCGACCTGGTCTGGTACGGCGTGCTCTACACGATCACCTGCCAGATCGCCTACATGACGCCGCCCTTCGGCTACAACCTGTTCCTGATGCGCGCCATGGCGCCGCCGGAGATCTCGATCCACGACATCTACCGCTCCATCATCCCCTTCGTGGTGGTGATGGCCGTGGCGCTGGCGCTCGTGATGATCTTCCCGCAGATCGCACTGTGGCTGCCCGACACCGTTTACGGAAAATGACAACAGAAGGCTTCGCGCAAGAAGCCCTGGACTTTGCGAACCCGAACCAGATGGAGAGCAACATGACGACCAGAAGACAATTTCTGACCACGGCCGGTATCGGCGGTGCGGCGACGCTCGCCGCCCCGGCGATCGTCAAGGCGCAGGCGCCGATCAAGTGGCGCTTCCAGACCTATGCCGGTGCCGCGCTCGGCGAGCACGTCACCAAGCCGATGGTCGACTACGTCAACAACGCGGCCAATGGCGAGATGGAAATCGAGCTGTTCTACGCCGACCAGATCGTCCCCACGGGCGAGCTGTTCCAGGCGCTGCAGCGCGGCACCATCGACGCGGTCCATTCCGACGACGATTCCATGGCCTCGCCCACGCCGCTGCGCCAGTTCGGTGGCTACTTCCCGTTCGCCACCAAGCACATCCTCGACGTGCCGGTGCTCTTCAACCAGTACGGCCTCGCCGACATCTGGTCGAGCGAGTACGAGAAGGTCGGCGTGAAGTGGCTCTCGGCGGCCGGTCAGGACCCGTGCAACTTCAACACCAAGAAGGAAATCAAGTCGCTGTCGGACCTCGAAGGCCTGAAGCTCTATTCCTTCCCGACTGCGGGCCGCTTCCTCGCGAAGTTCGGCGTCGTGCCGGTGTCGATCCCCTACGAGGATGCCGAAGTCGCGGTGCAGACCGGCGAGCTCGACGGCATGGCATGGTCGGGCATCACCGAGGATTACACGGTGGGCTGGGCCGACGTGACCGACTACTTCCTCACCAACAACATCTCCGGTGCGTGGATCGGATCGTGGTTCGTGAACGAGCAGAAGTGGGCCGACCTTCCCGAGCATCTCAAGCAGCTCGTCATGGCCGCCACCGAAGCCGGCCACACCTACCGCAACCAGTGGTACTGGGGTGGTGAAGCCCGTCTGCGCGCCAAGGGCGACAAGCTCGAACTGCGCACGGTTCCGGCCGAGGAGTGGGCGGAAGTCGAAAACGCCGCGAAGGACTTCTGGACCGAGGTCGCCGAGGAAGGCGAGATCCACGAGAAGATCGTCGGCATCTTCCGCGAGTACAACTCCGTCATCAACCAGGCCGGCCCGCCCTACACCAACGGCTGATCTGCCTGAGCGCACATGCAACAACACGGCCCCGGATACGTCCGGGGCCTTCTTTGGTCTTTCGGGGGCACGACGCCATGAGCAAGCTGAAGACGAGCAAGCTGACTATCGAGGATTTGAGGGAGCGCGCCGAGACCGGCGAGATCGACACCGTGCTGGTCTGCATGGTGGACATGCAGGGCCGCCTCATGGGCAAGCGCTTCCACGTCTCCAACTTCCTGGAGAGCGCGCAAGAAGAGACCCATTGCTGCAACTACCTGCTGGCGACCGACCTCGAGATGGCAACGCCCGAGGGCTATGCCACCACGAGCTGGCGCAAGGGCTACGGCGACTACGTGATGAAGCCGGACCTCGACACCCTGCGCCTGATGCCGTGGCTGGAAGGCACCGCCATGGTGCTGTGCGACATCCTCGACCACCACACCCACGAGCCGGTGCCGCAGTCCCCGCGCCAGTTGCTCAAGACCCAGATCGAGCGCCTCGCGGAAGCAGGTTTCACCGCCAAGATGGCGACCGAGCTGGAATTCTTCCTGTTCCGCAAGCCGCTGCACGAATTGCGGGCCGAAGGCTACCGCAACCTCGAGCCGATCAGCGACTACAACGAGGATTACCACATCTTCCAGACCACCAAGGAAGAGCACGTAATGCGCCCGTTGAGGAACCACCTCTTCGCGGCCGGCATCCCGGTTGAAAACACCAAGGGCGAGGCGGAAGCCGGCCAGGAAGAGCTGAACATCAAGTATGCCGATGCGCTCGCCTGCGCCGATCACCACGTCATCGCCAAGCACGCGACGAAGGAAATCGCCTGGCAGCAGGGCCATTCGGCGACCTTCCTGCCCAAGTGGCATCCCGACCGCGTCGGCAGCGCCGCGCATATCCACCTGTCTCTGTGGCAGGACGGGCGCAATGTCTTCCATGATGCCGACGCCGGCCACGGCATGTCGCAGCTGATGAAGCACTTCATGGCGGGGCTGATCGCCTATACCCGCGACTTCACGTGGTTTCTCGCGCCTTACGTCAATTCCTACAAGCGCTTCGGCAAAGGCACCTTCGCCCCCACGAAGACCGCATGGTCCGTCGACAACCGCACGGCGGGCTACCGCCTTTGCGGGGCAGATACCGGCGCGGTGCGCGTGGAATGCCGCATCCCCGGGGCGGACATGAACCCCTATCTCGCGCAGGCAGCCCTCATCGCCGCGGGCCTGCGCGGCATCGAGGAAAAGCTGACGCTTCAGCCGCCCGCATCGGGCGACATGTACGACAATGCCGACGTGCCGGAGATCCCCTCCACGCTGCGTGAGGCGACGGAGACTTTGCGCAACTCAGCCATGCTGCGCGAGGCCTTGGGGGACGCCGTCGTAGACCATTACGTTCGCTGCGCATCCTGGGAACAGGAAGAGTTCGACCGTGCCGTGACCGATTGGGAAATCGCACGCGGCTTCGAGAAGGCCTGACATCCAAATGACCAAGACCATTCAATGCATTTCGCCGATTGACGGCTCGGTCTATGCCGAGCGTGACGCGCTGCCCATCGAGGACGCGCGCTCCAAGGTGGCTGCCGCGAAGCTGGCGCAACCGGCCTGGGCCGCGCTGCCGCTGGCCGAGCGCATCGCCTATGTCATGAAGGCGGTCGAGTATATCGGCTCCACCAAGGACCGCATGACGACCGAGTTGGCCCACCAGATGGGCCGCCCGGTGCGCTATGGCGGCGAGTTCGGCGGGTTCGAGGAGCGCGCCAAGTACATGGCGTCCATCGCCGAGGAAGGTCTCGCGCCGCTGGTGCTGGAGGATTCCGAGAACTTCCTGCGCAAAATCGAGCGCGAGCCGCAGGGCGTCGTCTTCGTCGTCGCGCCGTGGAACTACCCCTACATGACGGCCATCAACACAATTGCGCCCGCGCTCATGGCCGGCAACGTGGTGATGCTGAAGCACGCCTCGCAAACCATTCTCGTCGGCGAACATCTCGCGGATGCGTTCGAGGCCGCCGGCCTGCCGTCTGGCGTGTTCACCAACGTCGTTCTCGACCACGACACCACGTCGGCGCTGATTGCCGAGCGGTCCTTCAACTTCATCAACTTTACCGGCTCGGTCTCCGGCGGGCAGGCGATGGAGCGGGCAGCTGCCGGTACCTTTGCTGCCGTCTCCACCGAGCTTGGCGGCAAGGACCCGGGCTACATCCGCGCCGATGCCGATGTCGACGCCGCCGTCGAGACGCTCATCGACGCGGCCATGTACAATTCTGGCCAGTGTTGCTGCGGCATCGAGCGCATCTACGCGCACGAAAGCCTGTTCGATGCCTTCGTGGAAAAGGCCGTCGCGGTGGTGAAGGGCTACAAGCTCGGCAATCCGCTGGACGAATCCACCACCATCGGCCCGATGGCCAATGTGCGTTTCGCCAGGGAAGTCCGTGCGCAGGTGGACGAGGCCATCGCCGATGGCGCGACCGCCCATATCGAGACCTTTCCCGAGGATGATGGCGGGGCATACGTCTCGCCGCAGATCCTCACCGGCGTCACCCACGACATGCGCATTATGCGCGACGAAACCTTCGGCCCCGCCGTCGGCATCATGCCGGTGAAGGACGACGAGGAAGCCATCGCGCTGATGAACGACTGCCAGTTCGGCCTCACCGCGTCGGTCTGGACCAACGATACCGAAAAGGCCGCCGAGATTGGCGCGCGCCTGCAGACCGGCACCGTCTTCATGAACCGGGCCGACTATCTCGACCCGGCCCTGTGCTGGACCGGCTGCAAGGACACCGGCCGTGGCGTCGGCCTGTCGATCTACGGCTTCCATGCCCTGACGCGCCCGAAATCCTACCACCTCAAGAAGATCAAGAAATGAACCTGACCGGAAACTGGAATTACCCCGCGCCGATCCGCTTCGGCGCCGGGCGCATCTCGGAAATAGGCGAGGCCTGCAAGGCCGCCGGCATCACGCGCCCCATGCTCATCACCGACCGTGGTCTCAAGACCATGGACATCACGAAGAAGACGCTCGCCCTGATGGAAGAGGCCGGGCTCGGCTCGGCGATCTTCGCCGACGTCGATCCGAACCCGTCGGGCCAGAACGTCGAGGAGGGGCTGAAGGCCTACCGCGCCGGTGGTCACGACGGTGTCGTCGCGTTCGGCGGCGGGTCGGGGTTGGACCTCGCCAAGGTTGTCGCCTTCATGGCCGGCCAGACGCGCCCGCTGTGGGACTTCGAGGATATCGGCGACTGGTGGACCCGTGCCGATCCCGCAGGCATCCACCCCATCGTTGCCGTGCCGACCACGGCTGGAACCGGCTCGGAAGTCGGCCGCGCCGGTGTCATCACCAACACCGAGACGAACGAGAAAAAGATCATCTTTCACCCGAAGATGATGCCCTCGGTGGTGATCTGCGATCCGGAACTGACGGTCGGCATGCCGAAATTCGTCACTGCCGGTACCGGTCTCGATGCCTTCGCGCACTGCGTTGAGGCCTATTCGAGCCCCTTCTACCACCCCATGAGCCAGGGCATCGCGCTGGAAGGCATGCGGCTGGTGAAGGACTACCTGCCGCGCGCTTATGCCGACGGCACGGACCTTGAGGCCCGCGCCCACATGATGAGCGCCGCCGCCATGGGTTCGACCGCCTTCCAGAAGGGGCTGGGCGCCATCCACGCGCTGAGCCACCCCATCGGGGCCATGCACCATACCCACCATGGCACCACCAATGCCGTCTTCATGCCGGTGGTGCTGAAGTTCAACGCCGATGCCATCCGTGACCGATTTGATTCAGCCGCCGCCTATCTCGGCATCGCAGGCGGGTTTGACGGGTTCTGCGATTTCGTCGACCAGTTCAACGACAGCCTTGGCATTCCCAGGACGCTGACCGATCTGGGGGTCAAGGACCCGGACCTCGACCGGCTCACGGATGCCGCCCTGCGCGATCCGAGCACCGGCGGCAACCCTGTCGAGATGACCGCCGAGAACACACGGCCCCTGTTCGAAGCCGTTCTTTGACGCAACGGCAAGGGGTTCCCGAAACCCCTTGCCGCCCTTGCGTTTGATGAATGGATACGGACCCGAATCATTTGGTTTGGTTAACCAGCCGTAAGTGAATCATTTCTACTCTGCACCGAGCCGGAGTGCGCCCGAAGTGCGCTCCAGGCGTGTTTGGATGCAGGTGTATGGCCGAAAACGAAGACGGCGGGCCGGCGCAAGCCGGTGGCAATGATTCCGGGCTGAGCTTGACGGACCATGGTGCGGATGCGCCCGGTTCCGCGCGCGGTCACGTGCGCCTCGCGCTCGCCGAGGGTGATGCCGGCGCCGCGGCCGGCGCGGCCGCCGTCACCGGCGAGCCGCTCCTCGTCGAGCGTCCCGATCCCGGCAAGTTCGCGATCCATGATCTCGAAGGCCGCAACGCCATCCGCTTCGCCTTCAAGCTAGCCGACTGCAAGGTCATCGTGCTCGACGTGGACGTCGTCCTCGTCTTCTCCGACGACAGCAAGATCATCCTGCCCGGCCTCGCGCTGAAGCTTGTTCTCAACGAGCCTCTTGCGCTGGAATTCGCCGACGCGACGCTCGATGCCGCCGACTTCATGGCGATGATCGGTGACGTGCAGTTCGCCGAGAACCTGCCCCTGATGCAGCTCTCCAACACCGAGTTGGAGAACAAGGAAGAGAACCAGGGGCCGGACGAGCAGGAAACCGTCCAGCTCCAGAAGCAGGTCTTCACCCCGCCGCCCGAGCAGATCGAGGAGCAGACGCCCGGCCAGGACCAGCCGCAACTGGCCTCGTTCCAGGAAATCGAGCAGGCGACGCGCACCACCTCGCCGCAATCCTCCGCGCCGACCCCGCCCTCGACCGGCACTGGCACCGGCGAGTTCAACGGCACGCCGGCAGCGGAGCTGAACTTCACCCTGCTTGGCGACAACTCGCCGACATCCTCGGCCATCTCCGGCGGTGGCGTGGAAATGCGTGGCGCGGCTTCCGTCGCCGCCGCCGAGACCGATCCGTCCTACGCGGCGCAGTCGGCAGCGGAAACGATGAACGGCACGGCGTTCAACGATATCATCTATGCCGACGACCCCGACCTCATGCCCATCGGCACGACGGTCCGAGTCTTCGAGATCGACGTCGAACTGCCCAAGCCCGAATGGGTGGCGGTGTCCGCGCGCATCTACGATCTGCCCGAGGGCTTCTCCATCGTCGGCGCGGCGTCTGTCGGTGACGACTTCCAGATCAACATGGATACGTCGGACCCGGCGAACTACAACCAGCTCGACCTGGTCTACCGCTACGCGATCCCTGACGATTCCATCACGCCGGATGCCAACGGCTTCTACCAGCAGTTCACCTTCTCGGTGGAATTCCTCGTCGATGTCGGCGGCTCGTTCAGCCTCATCGCCGGCACCGCGCGCTTCGCCATCCGCGACGTGACGGACGAGACGGAATCCACCTATGTCGATCCCGATACCGGCGAAGTGATCTACATCCTGCCGAAGATTCCGGCGGGCAACATCCTCGGCGCCGGCGACGGTGACGACGTCATCTTTGCGGGTGCCGGTGGCGACACCATCGATGGCGGGCTGGGCATCGACCTTGTCTCCTTTGCCTATTCCCAGAGCGGCGTCACCGCGAACCTTGCCACCGCCAGCTATTCGGGCGGCTTTGCAACCGGTGACACGGTCTCCAATGTCGAGGGTCTCGCAGGCTCGAAACACGATGACGCGCTGACCGGCGATGCCGGCGACAACCTGCTCATCGGGGGCGAGGGCGCGGACGCGATCGACGGCGGCGATGGTTTCGACACGACGAGCTTTGCCGATGCGGCGGCTGCCGTCGCGGTCGACCTTGGCGCGGGCACGGGCAGCGCCGGCGAAGCGGCGGGCGACACCTACACCGATATCGAGCGGGTCATCGGCTCGGATTTCGACGACACGCTGCGCGGCGATGCCAGTGCCAACACGCTGGAAGGCGGTGCGGGGGCCGACCAGCTCTTCGGCGCGGGCGGCGACGACATTCTCGACGGTGGTGACGGCGACGACAATCTCGTCGGCGGCGCGGGCGCGGACCAGTTCATCGGCGGGGCCGGCACCGACACGGCGGACTATTCGACCGCTGCTTCCGCCGTCACCGCAAACCTCGCGGCCAACACAGCATCAGGCGGCGATGCGGCGGGTGACACATTCTCCGGTATCGAACGGGTCGTCGGTTCGGCATTCGACGACAACCTCACCAGCAACGCCACCACGTCCACCACGCTGGAAGGCGGCGCCGGCGCGGACACGCTGACGGGCGGGTCCGGCATCGACACGCTGCTCGGCGGTATCGGCGACGACGTGCTCGCCGGTGCGGGCGGTGCCGATATTCTCGATGGCGGCGACGGCTTCGACACCATCGACTATTCCGGCTCCTCGACCGCCGTCATCATCGACATGGCGACCGGCGTCGGCGTCGGCGGGGATGCCCAGGGCGACCTCTTCTACAGCATTGAGCGCGTGATCGGCTCGCTCGACGGCGACGTGCTGATCGGCACGGCCGCCGCCAACGTGCTGGAAGGCTCCGACGGCGACGACACATTGGATGGGCGCGGCGGCGCGGACACCCTCATCGGTGGCGACGGCGTCGACACCGCCGACTACAGCTACTCCCTGCAGGGCGTGACCATCGACTTCGCCGCAGGCACCGGCACCGGCGGTGACGCCGAAGGCGACATCCTCTCCGGCATCGAGCGCATCGTCGGTTCGGCGCAGGCCGATACCTTCATCGGCTCGACCGGCGACGATGTGTTCCTCGGCAACGCGGGCGACGACTACTTCATCGGCGGTGCGGGCGCGGATGTGCTGGCCGGCGGGTCGGGCAACGACACGGCGGACTATTCCGCCTCCACCGCCATCAACATCAACCTGACCACCGGCATCGCCACCGGCGGCGATGCGACCGGCGACAATCTCGCCAGCATCGAGACGATCATTGCCACCGATTTCGCCGACGTGCTGACGGGCGATGCCTCCAACAACACCTTCATCGGCGGTGCGGGCGATGACCTGCTGACCGGTGGCGCTGGCGCGGACACGCTGGACGGTGGCGATGACACCGACACCATCAGCTATGCCGGATCGCTTGCAGCCGTGACCGTCAATCTCGGCACCGGCGCGGGCACCGGCGGCGACGCGCAGGGCGATACGATCCTCAACGTCGAGAACGTCATCGGTTCCGCCAATGGCGACACGCTGATCGGCGATGCGGCCGACAACATCCTCGACGGCGGTGACGGCGACGACCGCCTCGAAGGCGGCGCGGGCGCGGACCAGCTCATCGGCGGCGATGGCGAGGACAGCGCCGACTACACCCAGTCGGCCTCGGCGGTCACCATCAACCTCGCCACCTCGACCGCCACCGGCGGCGACGCGGACGGCGACACGTTCTCCTCCATCGAGCGCGTCGGCGGGTCTGCCTTCGACGACGACCTGACCGGCGATGCGCAGGCAAACGTGCTGGAAGGCAATGCCGGCAACGACATCCTGCGCGGCGGCGGCGGAGACGACACGCTGCTGGGCGGCGTCGACGACGATACCCTCATCGGCGGCACGGGCGCCGACACGCTCACCGGCGGCACCGGCTCGGACACCGCGGACTACTCGGCCTCGGCGCTTGGCGTCGATATCGATCTTGGCGCAGGCACCGCGAGCGGCGGCGACGCCGAGGGCGACGTGCTCAGCGAGATCGAGAACCTCACAGGCACCGCGCAGGCCGACACGCTGGTCGGCGATGCGGCCAACAACACCCTCGACGGCGGCGACGGCGATGACCTGCTGGAAGGCGCGGCGGGTGCTGACACCCTGATCGGCGGCGACGGCACCGACACCGCCGACTATGCCAATTCCACCAGCGGCGTCACCGTTTCGCTGACCAGCGGCACCGGCGTCGGCGGCCACGCGGAAGGGGACTCGCTTGTCGAAATCGAGAACCTGTCCGGCTCCGCCTTTGGTGACACCCTGACCGGCGATGGCGCGGCCAATGTGATCGACGGCCTTGCCGGTGACGACACCCTCAGCGGCGAAGCCGGCGACGACACGCTCAACGGCGGCGCGGGCAACGATATCCTCGCCGGCGGCGCGGGCGCGGATGCGCTGGATGGCGGCGCGGACATCGACACCATCGACTATTCCGCCTCCGACAGCGCCGTCACGATCAACCTTGCCGCGAATTCCGCCAGCGGCGGCCACGCGACCGGCGACACCTTCTCCAATATGGAATCGGTTGCAGGGTCTGCCTTTGCCGACAGCCTGACAGGCGATTCCGGCGACAACACCCTGACCGGCAATGCCGGCGACGACACACTGATCGGCCTTGGCGGCGCGGACACGCTGATCGGCGGTGCGGGGTCCGACACGGCTGACTATTCCGCGTCCGCCAGCGCGGTGCAGATCGACCTGCTCAACGATACCGCCACCGGCGGCGATGCGGCCGGTGATACCTTTTCCAGTGTCGAAAACCTCACCGGCTCCACTGGCGACGACACGCTGGGCGGCGATTCCGCCGACAACATCCTCATCGGTGGCGATGGCAATGACATCCTCGCCGGCGGCCTCGGCGCGGACACGCTCGATGGCGGCATCGGCACCGACACGGCGGACTACACGGCGTCGAACGCAGGCGTCACGGTCAGCTTGCTGTCCGGCACCGGCACCGGCGGCCACGCGGAAGGCGACACGCTGACCAGCATCGAGACGCTGTCCGGCTCGCAATTCGACGACACGCTGACCGGCAGCGCGCTGGACGACACGATTTATGGCAACGGCGGCAGCGATTCCCTCGACGGTGGTGACGGCGACGACACGCTCGACGGTGGCAGCGGCGACGACACGCTTCGCGGTGGCGCGGGCGCCGACCAGCTCACCGGCGGAACGGGCACCGACATCGCGGACTATTCCGGCTCTGCCGACGCGCTGACGATCAACCTTGCGACCAACTCCGCCTCCGGTGGCGATGCGACCGGCGACACGTTCACCGGCATCGAGGGCGTGACGGGCGGGCAGGCTGCCGACTCCCTGACCGGCGATGCGGGCGCCAACATCCTCGACGGCCAGGAAGGCGACGACCTGCTTGTCGGCGGGGCGGGCGCGGATGAACTCATCGGCGGCGACGGCTTCGACACGGCGGATTTCTCGGCCTCTGCGGCAGGCGTCAATGTCGACCTCGAACTCGGCACCGGCGCGGGCGGCGATGCCCACGGCGACAGCTATTCCGAAATCGAACGGGTGGTCGGGTCCGGCCTCGCCGATACGCTGATCGGCGATGGCGCGGCCAACACGCTCGAAGGCGGCGCGGGCAACGACGTCCTGCGCGGTGGCGCGGGCGACGACACGCTGCTCGGCGGCGACGACGACGACACGCTCGAGGGCGGCGCGGGCGCGGACACCCTGACCGGCGGCGCGGGCATCGACGTGGTGGACTACACCGGGTCGGATGCCGCCGTGACGGTCAATCTCGCGGCAAGTTCCGCCTCCGGCGGCCATGCGACCGGCGACAGCTTCACCGGCATCGAGGGCGTGACAGGCTCCGCCTTTGATGACGATCTCACCGGCGACACCAACGCCAACACCCTGCGCGGTGGTGACGGCGCGGACACCCTGTCTGGCGGTGCCGGCATGGACGCGCTGTTTGGCGATGACGGCGACGATACGCTGATCGGCGGTGCGGGCGCGGATGCGCTCACCGGTGGCGATGGCATTGATACCGTTGACTATTCCGCTTCGCTGGCAGGCGTCGACGTCGATCTCGCGCTCGGGTCGGCAACTGGCGGTGACGCGCAGGGCGATACGCTGGCGACCATCGAGAACGTGATCGGGTCCGGCCTCGACGACACGCTGACGGGCAATGCGCTTGCCAACGCGCTGACCGGCGGTGCCGGCAACGACACGATGCTAGGCGGTGGCGGCGCCGACGTGCTGGACGGCGGCGACAACGACGACCTTCTGCTTGGTGGCGCGGGAGCCGACACGCTGATCGGTGGCGACGGCAACGACACCGCGTCATACGACGGCTCGTTGCAGGCGGTCACGGCGGATCTTTCCACCGGCGCCGGCACGGGCGGTGACGCGCAGGGCGATACGCTCACCGGCATCGAGAACCTCACCGGCTCGGCCCTCAACGACACGCTGATCGGCGACGCCAACGCCAATACGCTGTCCGGTGGCGCGGGCAACGACATCCTGCGCGGCGGCGGCGGTGCCGATACGCTGCAGGGCGGCGCGGGCATCGACCTGGCCGACTACACCGGCTCCGGCTCTGCCGTCACCGTCGACATCGCGGCGGGTACCGCCACAGGTGGCGATGCCACCGGCGACACGCTCGATTCCATCGAAGGCGCGATCGGTTCGGCCTTTGACGACAGCCTGTCGGGCGACAGCGGCGTCAACGTGCTGCGCGGTGGTGACGGGGCGGACACGCTCATCGGTCGTGGCGGCGCGGACGAGCTCGACGGCGGCGACGGCATCGACGTTGCGGACTATTCCGGCTCGGCATCCGCCGTCACCGTGGATCTCACGCTCGGACAGGGCGTCGGCGGCGATGCGCAAGGCGACACGCTCGCCAATATCGAGAACCTCATCGGCTCCAGCGGCGACGACACGCTGCGCGGCAACACGGCTGCCAACGTGCTCGATGGCGGCAGTGGCAACGACACGCTGGAAGGCGGCGCGGGCGCGGACACGCTGACCGGCGGCGCTGGGTCCGACACGGCGAGCTATGCCTCCTCTGCAGCTGGCGTGACGGCCAACCTCACGACAAACGTCAACACCGGTGGCGATGCCGAGGGCGACACCTTCTCCAGCATCGAGAACCTCACCGGCTCCGCAAATGACGATTCGCTCACCGGCGATGCCAACGCCAACGTTATCAACGGCGGGGCCGGCAATGACACGCTCGCCGGTCTCGGCGGTGCGGATACGCTCATCGGCGGCGACGATTTCGACACCGCCGACTACAGCGCGTCTGCGGCAGGTGTCACGGTCAACCTCGCAACCGGCACAGCGTCGGGCGGCGATGCGCAGGGCGACACGCTTTCGCAGATCGAAGGCGTCATCGGTTCCGCACAGGCCGACAACCTCACCGGCGACGTCAACACCAACACGCTGGAAGGCGGCGCAGGCGCGGACATCATCAATGCCGGCGACGGCGACGACACCATCGACGGTGGGGCCGACGACGACACCCTGACGGGTGGCGCGGGCGCTGACAGCATCGACGGCGGTACTGGCACCGATACGGTCAGCTTTGCAGCGTCCACTCAGGCCGTCACCGTGGACCTCTCCACCGGATCGGGTACAGGCGGCGATGCCGAGGGCGATACCTATACCCGCATCGAGAATGTCACAGGTTCCAATCTCGGCGACCTTCTCATCGGTGACGGCAACGCCAACACGCTGGACGGCGGCTCGGGCGACGACACGCTGCACGGGGGCGGCGGCGCCGACACGCTGATCGGCGGTGCGGGGTCCGATACGGCCGACTACACGGATTCATCCGCTGCGGTGACGATCAACCTTGGCGCGGGCACTGCGTCGGGTGGCGACGCCGAAGGCGACACCCTGTCGAGCATAGAAAACGTCATCGGTTCAGCCAATGCCGACACGCTGACCGGGTCTTCGGCGGCGAACGTGATCGACGGCGGCGCCGGCGACGACCTCATTTCCGCAGGTGGCGGCAACGACACGATCGACGGCGGCGCCGGCGATGACACCATCGCGAGCGGCGCGGGCGCAGACGACATCACCGGCGGCGACGACACAGATACGGTCGACTATTCCGCCTCCGCCAGCGGCGTCACGGTCAACCTGGCGACAGGCACCGGCTCTGGTGGCGATGCCCAGGGCGACACGATTGCCGAGGTCGAGAACGTCACCGGCTCGGTTCAGGCCGACACGCTCACCGGCGATGGAAATGCCAACGTCCTCGACGGTGGCGACGGCAACGATCTCATCAATGGCGGTGCGGGGGCCGACACGCTCATCGGTGGCGACGGTACGGACACCGCAAGTTACGCGGGGTCTTCAGCCGGCGTAACGGTCAGCCTCGACACCGGCACCGGCACGGGTGGCGATGCGGAAGGCGACACGCTTTCGGGCTTTGAAAATCTCACGGGTTCATCCAACGACGACCTGCTCATCGGCGATGCGGCAGCCAATACCCTCATCGGCGGTCTTGGCAACGATACGCTGCGCGGCGGTGCCGGCGGCGACACGCTCGATGGCGGCGGTGGCACGAACGACGTCATCGACTACTCGACGTCCGCTGCCGCGGTCACGGTCGACCTGACGCTTGGCAGTGCATCGGGTGGCGATGCCACGGGCGATACCATCATCGATATCGACGGGGTCATCGGCTCCAACGGGGACGATGACCTGCGCGGCAATGCCTTCGCGAACACGCTCACCGGCGGCGCCGGTGCAGACACCCTGCGCGGCGAGGATGGCGCGGATACGCTGAGTGGCGGTGCGGGCGACGACCTCCTCATCGGTGGTGCGGGCGCGGACGCCATCGACGGCGGCGACGATACCGACACGGTCGATTATTCCGCCTCGACGCTCGCGGTCACGGTGGACCTCGCCTCAGGCACTGGCACAGGTGGTGACGCCGAGGGCGATACCTTCGCCAATGTCGAGAATGTCATCGGGTCCAACGTCAACGACACGCTGATCGGTGACGCCAGCGCCAACGCGATGACCGGTGGTGCCGGCAACGACACGTTGCGCGGCAATGGCGGCGCCGACACGCTGGACGGCGGCGCGGGCGTCGACACCGCGGATTATTCTGCCTCTGTCGCAGCCGTTTCGGTCAATCTCGGCGCGAACACCGCGTCGGGTGGCGATGCGGAAGGCGACACGCTCACCGATATCGAGAACCTCACCGGCTCCGCCGGCGACGACATCCTCGCCGGCGATGGAGCCATCAACGTTCTGACCGGCGGCTCAGGAGCAGACACGCTGGACGGCGGCGCTGGTGCGGATACCCTCTCCGGTGGCACGGGCAACGACACGCTGACTGGTGGCATCGGCGCGGACGTGCTGGACGGCGGCGACGATATCGATACCGCCGACTACAGCGGTTCTGCCAGCGGCGTCACGGTCAGCCTCGATGCGGGCACCGGCTCCAGCGGCGATGCGGCAGGAGATACGCTCAGCAATATCGAGAACCTGACGGGTTCGGCAAATGCCGACACCCTGACCGGCGATTCCGGCGCGAACGCCATCGACGGCGCGGGCGGCGACGACGTCATCGAGGGCCTGGCCGGTGCGGACACGCTGACCGGCGGGACTGGTACGGATACGGTCTCCTATGCCTCCGACACGGCGGGCGTGACGGTGGACCTTGGCAACAACACGGCCTCTGGCGGTGATGCGGCAGGCGACACGATCTCGGGCTTCGAGAACGCAACCGGTGGTTCGGGCGACGACACGCTGACCGGTGATGCGGGCGCGAACGTCCTCACCGGCGGTGCGGGCAACGACACGCTGGCGGGCCTTGGCGGCGCGGACACGCTCAT
>NZ_JBJXCY010000003.1:0-150336 GCF_046159835.1 Tepidamorphus sp. 3E244
AGACCAAACAGGCCCAGGAAGATCATGTATTTGATCGGCCACAGCCGTTCGTGCAGGCCCCAGGGCAGCTTGTATTGCGGGATCTTGAAATACTGACCGATCTTGTTGGTCAGTTCCTGCAGGGCGCCGAAGGGGCAGAGCCAACCGCAAAAGACGCCGCGTCCCCAGAACAGCAGCGATGCAGCGACCGAGAACCACAAGATGAAGATCAGTGGGTCCATCAGGAATGCGGACCAGGTGAAGTCGCTCATCGCCGCGTTGAAGAAAGCCAGCACGTTGACGACAGAAAGCTGCGCGTTGGCGTGCCAGCCGAGCACGACCAGCGTGACCGTCAGGAATGCGATGCGGAACCAGTAGACGAAGCGCTCGCTTCGCGTGACCTGCATCTGGAAGAAGAAGACGCCGGTCAGAACGATGATCGCGGCGGCAAGGATTCCGGCCTCGTAGCGCTTCTGCCACCAGATGCGTTTCCACAAGTGGCTCAGTTCGCCGGGGTCCGAGGCCGCATCCTGCGCAGCAGCACTGCCGTCATGGGCAGTCTTCGGTGTCTCCGACGGGATCGCTTCGAGGAAGCGGTCGGGAAGATTGTAGCCGAGATCGAAGGTGATGAAGGCTTTGTCGATCGCGCCGACCGCACGTTGCACCAGCAATTGCAGACGGAAGGGATCTGCCGGATCGAAACCGGCATCGGCGGGTATGCGGAACAGATCCAGTTCGGCAAAGGAGGGCGCATCTTCGGGCGCCAGCCGACCGAGGCGGCGGTGCATCTTGTCATGGAAACGGACGGAATTGTCGCCCTGGATCAGCTGAATGCGGTCGAAAATGCCACCGCGCACATAACCGGAACCCTTGAAGGAATAACGCCCGCGGCCAAGGACAAGTATGGCTTGTTCGCCGTCGCCCAGCCATTCGGTGAGATTGGCGTACTCGTCGTCGCCCAGCAGTGTCCGGCCGATCTCCGGCGCGCTGACGAGCGCCATGTGCATGTCGATGAATGTATCGCTGTCATCGCCGGGCTCGGGCCGTGCAATGGCGCGCTGATCGCCTGATGCGATAAAGGCCTGATTGACCTGGCCGACATCGAGCTTGAGCGTGCGGATCGAGCCGTCGCCTGCAAGCGTCTGCCAGTCGGAGACAGGAACATTATCAGTCTCGAACGGAATGATCCGCTTCCCCGGGCCTTCGGAAACCTTGTCCGCCTGCAGGCCGCCGAGGCCCAGTTGCCGCGCAACACGCTGCGCGCACGATTGAATCGTCGATGACCATGATTGTGACTGTGGCGCCGGAAACGATATCGAGATCATGCGCGGAACCGCTCGATTCCGCCTCCGCCACCAGATCGAGGCCGGTGTATTTTTCGATCACCGCGCGTATCGAGCTTTCCGGGATGCCCACAAGCACGATCGGCTCGGAGTGCTTGATCAGCCGTACGCCGGTGATCTTGCCGTCCGGATCTACGCCCATGACCACATGGATAGGTTTGCCCGAATACCCTGTCGTGGTGACGAAGTCCGAAGTCAGGAAGACGTAGCCGACAACATTGTTGCCCTTGCGGGCTTCATAAACAGGCAGATCAGCTCGCAGATTCCCGAGCGCATCGGCTTCCGGGACGATGTCCTGAAGCTCGACCTTGTCGATGAAATCGGAGATGAGGGGGGCGGCTGTCGCCTCCGCGGCAAGGCCAAACCAGGCAATGCAGGAAACCAGAAGGGCGCGGGTAATCTGCGCAATTGCGCAAGCCAGATCTCTAAACGACCCGCGAGGCGAATGCCCCTTGCGATAACTGCGAATGCGGTTGGTCGAATTTGGTTTCTGCGACATGCGGGTTGATCAGCTTGAGGAAAATTTCTGACCAACAATTATTGTCCGCGCTCTTCGCCTTCTTTGCAGAACTGCAAACAAGTTGGAGAAGCTATATAATTCCCTGATAGCGCCCTTGAAGCTTCAAATAATATCCGGGGCGTGGATCGTGAGCGGATGAAAATGGCTCGTTTGGGCGGGAAGCAGACATCTAACCAGAAGGATCGGTGGTCACAAATTTCCGTGAAGCAAATATGGACATAGTAACTTCCTCGCTGTTGAAATGGTCTCTTTTACCTGCCACTTTTTCTTCGGACAGAAGGGAAATGTGCGATGACGGTCACGATCACGAAGCAAGCGGAAGCATATTTGGAAGCTCTGGCGAAGACGCTTGAGATCCCACCAGCGCGTTACGAACAGGCGGAGAGGAGCTACAAGTCGCTCGGCAAGTGGCTTCATCGCGATGATTCCACCGTCAAGAACTATGGCCCCGACGTCTTCGTGCAAGGATCTTTCCGCCTCGGCACGGTCATCAAGCCTGAGTCTGATGGAGAAGAGTACGATGTGGATTGTGCCTGTTCACTGACAAAACTGACAAAGTCTAGTCTGTCCCAAGCTCGACTCAAAGAGCTCTTGGGAGAAGAAATTAAGGCCTATCGCGAGAGCAAGGGCATCCAAAAGGAGGTCCACGAGGGGCGTCGATGCTGGCGCTTGGAATATGCTGACGGCGCACAGTTCCACATGGATATCGTGCCGTGCATTCCGAACGCACAAGCTCAGCGATTGTTGCTTGAGTCTCGTAATCTCGACGCACGCTTTGCCGACACAGCGATCGCCATCACCGACAACGAACTTCCTGAGTTTTACGAAATCACTGAAGACTGGCCCCGTTCAAACCCTCGCGGATACGCGAAATGGTTCAAGTCCAGGATGGGAGATGCCTTCATCCGGCGGCGCCAGCAGGTGCTTAATGAAATGCGCGCAGAAGGCGTTACGGCCAGCGTTGAGGATATCCCGACGAACCGTGTTCGAACACCTTTGCAGTCTGCCATCATGATTCTCAAGCGGCACCGCGACATAATGTTTGCGGATGACCCGACCGACAAACCGATATCGATCGTCATCTCATCGCTGGCGGCTCACGCCTACGAAGGTGAGGATACGATTGGCTTGGCACTGCTGTCCATCTTGAGTCGTATGGAGAACGCCATCGAACACGATGGTGCGAAATACATCATCCGAAATCCAACCGACGCCCTCGAAAACTTCGCCGACAAGTGGGAGGATCATCCCGAACGCGCCCAGGCTTTTTTTCGTTGGCTAGCGCAGGCTCGGGAAGACTTCTCGTCTGCAGGGCGGTTGGTAGAATACCGTCGGATGTCGAGTGTCTTGGCAAGCCGCATGGGACGGGACATCACCGATCAAGCAAGCGATGCCGCTTTGCAGCCGACACGCCTTGGCAGTGCTGGGCTCCTCGGCAAGGCGACGGCAGCGTCAGGCACCGCAGCTCCAAGCGTCTCGTTCGCGGATGAACCTCGCACGCCGAAGAAACCTGACGGTTTTGCATGACTTGGTGGGTCTTTCAAAACTCGCGGCTCGTGATGGAAAAGGCGGCGCTCGCCGATCTCGAAGGGTGCGTGGATTGGTTGCGAGTCACCAGCTGGCAGGCCGACAGCGAGTTGGCGATGTGCGTGACTTTTTCGATCGCACATGGGGAAAGAGAGCTTGGCTTTCGGATGCGGTATCCGAGCGTCTTTCCCGACTCGCCACCCATGATCTTCACCGAAGATCAATCACGGATTTCATTGCATCAGTACGGTCCGGATGGCGAACTTTGCCTCGAGCACCGACCCGACAACTGGCATCCATCGGTTACGGGAGCAGACATGGTGGCCAGCTGCCAACGTTTGCTGGTCGAAGAGCAACCCGGTACTGGAGAAACCGTTCACGCCCGTACGGCGCATGTAAGCTCTCTAGGTCGAGATTTGCGTTCGAAATCTTGCAGGCTGCTTCTAAGCGAAAAAGACCTGCACGCTTTGAATAGATTGCCGGAACGCACCAAAAATACGTTTAGCTTCTCCGAAAGCAAAGCCGCATCCGTCTATATTGCATCGATTGAGCAGATCGGGCCAAAGGACGAACCCCTTTGGATCAGCGATCTGACATTACCTACGGGAGACGGTCCCGACGCGGGGACGGTGATTAGAGTGCCCGAAGCCGTTGCCAGCGGCGTGCGTTCGGTCGATGAGCTGAGGCCTCTGCTTGACAAGGCGGAGCTCCGAGAACTCCTCGGTGAGATAATTGAAACGGACGCTCTTACCCATTTGCTGATCGGGGATGGACGTGACTGGACTCTATTCTGGATCTTCGGAAAGGCCGCGGAACGTAAGATCATCAACTACACGACAGTTGTCGTGCCCCGGGATGGGCAGCGTCTGCCAGACCAGTTCGAGGTTCTTTGCGGGAAAAAGGCGGGGATTGTGGGGTGCGGCTCGATAGGATCGAAGATTGCCGCCAGCCTTTGCCGAACAGGTGTCGGCAAGTTCGTTCTCGTCGACGAGGATATTCTCTTTCCCGGAAACGTGGTCCGCAACGAACTCGATTTGAAGTGCGCCGGAATCCACAAGGCGTCAGGTCTCCGAGAACGTCTTAGAAACCTTGCCCCCGGCACCGATGTTCGGACCTTCCGAATGAGCCTTGGTGGTCAAGAAAGCGCCGCAAGCATGGCCGGTGCGTTGGAAGCACTTGGCGAGTGCGATGTGTTGATTGATGCTACCGCATCGCCCGAAGCGTTCAACATGATCGCATCCATCGCGACCCGTCGGAAAGTTCCGATGGTCTGGGCGGAGGTGTTTTCAGGCGGGATAGGTGGTTTGATCGCCCGTGCGCGGCCGGACTGGGATCCCACTCCCCTCGCTGCATGCGGACAGATCGAAATCTGGTGCAAAGACCAAGGTGTTACGTGGATCAAACCAGAAAACCCGGGGCGCTATGAAGGGCGGTCGCAGGGCGGAGTTCAACTCATTGCCGATGACGCAGATGTGTCGGTCGTTTCCGCACACGCGTCGCGCTATGCAATTGATATCCTGGTGCGACCGGAGGCCAGCATCTTTCCGATGTCAGCTTACCTGATCGGATTGTCTTCAGAATGGCTGTTCGATCAACCTTTTGACACCAGACCGATCGACCTGCAGCCTGATGGTGACTGGGGTGAGACAATGGACGTTACGGACCCCAAAACAGCATTGAAGATTTTCATGGAGCATTTGCCGCCCAAGGAAGAACCCGATGCAATTAATGTTGCCGAATGACGTCGTACGCACTATGCGGCGGCACCTCTTTCGTGCCGGTCGGCGTGAAATCGGTGGGATGGTGATGGGTGAAGACCTGGGCAATCAGAGGTTTCGGGTCGTCGAATTTTCGGTCGACACCAACAGCGGCACGAGTACCAGTTTTCATAGAAATGCGGAAGAACATGAACAGGCCCTGTCTGCATTCTTCGAGAAGACAGGATCAGATTATACGAGGTTCAACTATCTGGGCGAATGGCACAGCCATCCAAGCTTCAGCGTGCAGCCAAGCCTGCAGGACTCGCACGCAATGCAGGATTTGGTTGATGGGACCGGTGGTGTGAACTTCGCCATTCTCTTCATATCGCGGCTCAAATGGTATTGTCGGTTTGATTGCAGCGCGCACCTTTTCGTTCAAGGCCATGCACCAACTGTCGTTGATGTCGCCATGAGCCCTCGGTCCACATACAGTATGGAAATGGACTGACTTGCTAAAGCGCCTTCTCGAAAACTTCGCCCTCAAAGCGATTGATTGGTGGTTCCGCGTCAAATCGATTGAGCGGTTCATGATCGGCGGCTCACTCGCGCTGATCACCTCTGTTTATGCCGGTCCGCGGCTAATAGAAGTCATACTGAGAGCGGCCTTGGGCGCTGTTCCGGAAGGTTTTCTGAGGGCGCAACGCACCTTGGACTTGGTCGATGGATGGATCCTAGCAATCTGTACCGTGCTCCTGCTCGTAGGAGTTGGTCTCGCGGTGTCACGATATCGTTCTGATGCAAAGGTGCGATCAAAGAAGCGCAACGTCGTCATCGAAGCGCGGGGCTTGCGGGATGACGATGGCAATCCGCTGGCCGACGCAGTTGCAAACGATCATGAAGGTGCCGTTACGCCAATCATACTGGACCTACGCAACCGACTAGACGGGCAGGTCATCAAACCCGAGAACGCAATAGCGGATATAGCCGCCGCGCACCGCTCCGTTTTGCAACACAAGAAAGATGGCGATCGTGCAAGCATCACAACGATCTACGGCGGGCTGACTTCTGTGCCTTACACGTTCCTGACCGGGGTACTACTCGATGACGAGGGTGAGATTCTTACCTACGATTGGGACCGAGCACAGGAGGCTTGGCGGAAGATCGACGGCGAAGACGACGGCATCAGCTTTTCGGTGGATGATTTCAGGTCGGTGACAGAAGCGGAGGTGGTAGTTGCGCTCGGCTTCTCCTATCCGGTTACGGATGATGATCTGGCGACCACTTTCAACCTTCCAATCGTCCGATTAACACTCGAGAGCATGTCATCCGACGCGCATTGGTCACAGAAAAAACAGCGTCGGCTGGGGCAGGAATTCTTCGAAGCCGCCAAGCGCTTGAGCGCGAACGGCGTGAAGCGAATTCATCTGGTGTTGGCTGCCCCGAACAGCGTCGTGTTCACGTTCGGCAGGCGCTACGACAAACGAAACCTGCCAGAGTTGGTCGTCTACCAATACCAGCGCGGAGAGGTTCCAGCCTACCCGTGGGGTGTGCTGATGCCGGTTGCCGGGATCGAGCGGCCACGGGTGCTCTATTCAGAGGCTGTTGGTTCACTATGAGTTTCCATGGCGTTGTTCGTCTGCCAGAACGTTTTTGTAGACACATCGTTAGAGTCCAGTTTGGGCCGGTGTTTCCACCGGCCCGACAATTTAGATTTCGACGCTCTCTGAGATTGAAAGGGCGTGCTCTAGGTCAACGCCAAGGTAACGGACGGCGCTGTCCATCTTCGTGTGAACGAGCAAGAGCTGCACCGCGCGGTGGTTACCGGTCTTCTTGTAAATTTGCGCAACTTTGGTTCGCCGCATCGAGTGCGTTCCATAAGCGCTCGGTTATAGTCCGATTGAGCACACCCAGTCTTTCAGAAGGCGCGCCTACTGGCGCGTTGAGATGTGCGGTCGGTCATGGAAACGCCCCTGCCATAGATATTGATGACCTGACATAAGCGGATGTGAGATCCAATCGGCGAGCGATTGGCGGGTTCCGTCGGTGATCTCGAAGCGCACGGGTGTTTTGGTCTTGGTCTGCAAGATTGACGCGCGTTCCTTGACTGCTCCGGCAGCATAGATGTCGGCCACCTTCAGACGGACGAGATCGCAACCTCTCAGTTTGCTATCGACTGCCATGTTGAACAGGGCAAGGTCGCGGGTAGCACCGGCTAACTCGAGTCGGACGCGAATGGCCCAAACGTGTTTGGGAAGCAATGGTCTTTTCTGACCGACTATGCGCCCGTAGTTCCAAGCCCTCCGTGAAGGGATGACCATCGGCAGGTTTGAAGCTCACATAGCGGTTCCTCCGAACCGATCCCTCCACACCACACCGCTCAAGACATTCGAGCAGCATAGACTATGCCATTATCGGGTGGACCGCTGTGTCCAGATGGAGCCCATTCCTATTGAATGCTGCACAGTGCCCGAATGGCCGCTCTTGTGCGTCAGCCGCTTGCCATACCAGCAATCATCGCGCCAAGCGCGACAAGGTGGACAACCATCAGCGCCTTGTCGTTCCATAGCGCTCCGACGGCAAACCAACCCACGACACCGACAAGAAACAGGTAGAGGTTCCAAGGTGTCCAGCTAAGCCCCGTCGCGGTGTATCCCAAAATCTGAAGGGCGGATGCGCCCCACTTGACCGTGAAGATAAGACGTCCCCGCGGTGCTGCAAGAGCCAAGGCATCAGACTGCACGGGTCAACCCTCCGTCGATACGCAGGTTTTGTCCCGTCATGTAGCCACCATCTTCCGAGGCGAGCCAAGAGATCAGAGAAGATACCTCCGAAGCGGAACCGTACCGTCTCATGGGAATACGCGCTTTGCGGTCTTCTGTTTCGGGCAGGCTGTCTATGAAGCCGGGCAGGACGTTGTTCATGCGAATGTTCTCTGACGCATATTTGTCCGAATAGAGCTTCGTGAATGCGGCGAGCCCGGCCCGAAAGACTCCCGACGTTGGAAAAAGAGGGTCGGGTTCGAATGCGGCAAAGGTCGAGACGTTGATGATTGCCCCACCGCCCTGCTCCTGCATCAATGGGGTGACAAGCCGTGTCGGACGGATGACGTTCATCAGGTAGACTTCCATGCCTTGATGCCAGTCGTCGTCGCTGATTTCGAGAACCGGTCCCTTAGGGCCGTGGCCAGCAGAGTTCACCAAGACATCGATACGGCCCCAACGATCATTCGCACCATCGACCAAGGCGTTCAGCGCTCCACCATCAAGGTTGGAGCCCGTCACGCCAAATCCGCCCAGTTCGCCGCCGAGCGCCTCTCCCTTACCGGACGAGGACAGGATGCCGACTTTGAACCCATCTTCTGCCAATTTACGGGCTGCATCCGCACCCATTCCGCTGCCGCCAGCTGTAATCAGCGCTACTTTTTCTACTGCCATCTTGAGCATCCCTTTACAGTTTTGGTATACATATTGGACTATTTGAGGAGTTTCGATTGAGAACTGATATTATTTGACAGTAGAAATACTATTGCAGAATGACCGAACTTCCCCCACTCAACAGTTTGCGTGCGTTCGATGCCGCAGGCCGCCGCCTCAGTTTCCGCTCAGCAGCGGAAGAACTGGGCGTCACGCAGGGGGCTGTTGCGCAACACGTGCGCCAACTCGAAGCGCAACTTGGTGTGGTCTTGTTTGAACGGGTGCCGAAAGGCCTGAGGTTCACATCGGTCGGGCGCAGCTACCACAACAGGATTGCAGAGATTTTTGCCGACCTTCGATCCGCAACGGCAGAGCTGAAGCCAGAGCCAAACAAGGTCCTTATTAGCGTCACTCCGACCTTTGCTGCGAAGTGGCTGATCCCCAACCTACCAGACTTCACCTTTGCACACCCGAACATTGATTTGCGGATCATGGCGACCGAGAAAGTTTCCAGCTTCCACAGCGACGGGATAGACCTTGCAGTGCGCCAAGGATCGCCGCCGTTCGGCGCGTCACTGGACGTAACCCTAATGTTCAGGCAATCGCTCATCGCAGTCGCCGCGCAAATGTTTGCGGACGAGGGCGATACCCCTCCTGAACCAGAAACGCTCAGCAAACTGCCGAAGATCCATGACACCCATGACCTATGGCCCAGCTATCTTGCGCAACTGGGCGTAAAGGACCAATCAGCTCGGCACCTTCGTCTGAGCCAAACGTCGCTTGCGGTCGATGCAGCCATCGCCGGGCAAGGTGTGGCCTTGGTGAGCCGGTTTCTGGTGACCCATGACCTCGAAGCAGGCCGTCTAGTCGAAGTTGGCCCCGCTTGGGACGCGGACAGAAGTGACTTCTATGTCCTCATGCCGCGAACCGCCAAGAACAAGCGGTCGGTGACCAACGTATTGACGTGGCTCAAGTCGCGCTCCGCGCCAGATACCTGACGCCTTGGATCAAAGCGGCCATTCCGATCATTCGGACGAACAATGGCAAGGTCCGCATTGCAGTCATCTAGGCAGTGTTCTCCCGTAATTTCGATCAAAGGCTGCTTTTGGAAAACATCCTAGATACGATTAAACGTCCGCACGGGGGCGAAGACCGCACTACCCAATTCCACATCGCAGCCCAATCACGAAAGTGCGAAATCGATCCAAGCGCTGACATTCTGCTGACAAAACTCTGCCGGCAGATTCCACGATTCAGCTAAGTCATTGAGATAATTGGCGCGCCCGAAAGGATTCGAACCTCTGACCCCCAGATTCGTAGTCTGGTGCTCTATCCAGCTGAGCTACGGGCGCGCGGAGGCCGTTGTCTAGCGGGAGCCGCGCCGCATTTCAAGAGGCGAAATTGCGATTGGGGCTTTGCCTGCACCTAGCGCGACGGGTTGCGCGCGGCAGGCTCGCTTTCGCGCGCGCCCGACACCTGTCGGACGTTGCCGCGGGGCCTGGTGGCAGGTTGCTGCGGCAGCGTGAAGGCAAAGGTCGCGCCCTCGCCTACGTCCAGCAGGCGCAGTTCACCGCCATGGGCGCGCACGAGTTCGGCGGCAATCGCAAGGCCCAGCCCGGTGCCACCGGCGCGGCTCGACCCCTTGAAGGCCTGGAACAGGTTTTCGCGCGCACGCGGCGGTACGCCGGGGCCGGTGTCCTCCACCAGGACCGTGACCGTGTCGCCGGAGCGGCTGGCGGCGAAGCGCACGTAGTCCGCATCGGCGTCGATCTCGCCCCTGCCGACCAGCGCCTGGCGCGCGTTACGCCCCAGATTGATCAGCACCCGGAACAGCTGGTCGCGGTCGGCATCGACCACGAAGCCGGCCTCGACATCGTTGCGGAAGGATACGTCCTCGCCCTCGCCCAGCGAGAGCGTCTCGAAGACCTCGTCGACGAGCGCGCGCAACCGAAACACCTGCGGCTCCGGCGGCTCCTCGTGAGCGCGGCCATATTTCAGGGTGTTGGTGCAGAAGGCGACGGCACGGTCCAGCGTTGCGATGAGGCGCGGCGCGAAGCGCTGCACGGTCGGGTCCTCAACCGCGCCGACCCGGTCGCCGATCAATTGCGCGGACGAAAGCAGGTTGCGCAGGTCGTGGTTGATCTTGGAGACGGCGAGGCCCAGCGCGGCGAGCCGGTTCTTCTGCTGCAACGTTCCGGCGATCTGGCGCTGCATGGCCTCCAGCTCACGCTCGGCGATGCCGACCTCGTCGCGGCGCCCCGAGGGGCGGATGATGTTGCGCCCGTCTTCGGGGTTTTCGCTGAAGGCGACCATCTTGCGCGTCAGCCTGCGCATTGGACGCACCAGCAGGGCGTTGAGGCTGAGATAGACGAGCGCTGCCGTGACCACCGAGATGAGGATCGAGAGCGTCAGGATGTTGGCGGCATAGCGGAACATGGCGCGGCGCAGGGGTGCTTCGGCGATGACGAGTTCGACCATCTCGCCCTCGCGGGTGTCACCGGTCACACGCAGGATGCGGCCGGGCGGCGCCATCAGGGTTTCGATCGCCTCCATGATCGCGGGCAAGACGTTATAGCCGGACATGTCGACGTCCTTGTCGACATTGGCGGGCATGTCGGAGACGGCGAGAAGCTGGCGCATCCCGTCGTGCTTGAGCGCCAGCGTCAGCCCGTCGAGGGAGGCGAGGATCTCGCGCTGCAGGTCTTCCGGCACCATGCCGTCGGGCGCGGCGTCAAAGACGTTGGCGGCGAGCTTGGCCTGGTTGAGGCGGTCATCGAGCCAGTTGAGGCGAAAATTGGCGATCGAAGGGACGAAGATGAGCACTTCGGAGAGCATGACGAAGAGGATCGTCAGCCCCAAAAGCTTCGCCGACAGCCCGAGCCCGCGCGGGGCGCGCGGCTCGACCAGGCCGGTGTCGTTGTCGTCAGCGATATGCACGTTGTCCGGCACGCCCGCGCCGCTCCCCTAGCCGAACTTGCGCAAGAAAGAGATCAGTCGCCGCAGCCACGGATTGCCGAGGCTCGGCTTGTAGTGGTTGAAGGCCGCGCGCTTGCCGATTTCGGTGAGCGTGGGATAGGGGGACACGAATTCCGTCATCTTGCCGATCTTCATGCCGTTGAGGATCGCAAATCCCCACATCTGGATCAATTCGCCGGCTTGTGCACCGACGATGGTCGCGCCGAGGATGCGGCCCTTGGGATCGGTGATCACCTTGATGAAGCCAGACGTCTCGCGCTCGGCCTGCGCGCGGTCGTTTTCGGCGTAGGGCCAGCGCAGCACGTTGATCTTCTTCTTCGCGTCGCGCGCCATCTGCTCGTTGAGGCCGACATGGGCAAGCTCCGGGTCGGTATAGGTGACCCAGGGAATGTGCGCGGTCTCGTTGCTGACCGGCAGGCGGAACAGCGCGTTCCGGATCACCAGCCCCGCGTGGTAGTTCGCCACGTGGGTGAACTGCAGGCCGCCTGCGACATCGCCGATCGCATAGACCTTGGAGTTGCTGGTCTTCAGGCTCTTGTTGACCTTGATGCCGCGCCCGTCGAACGCGATGCCGGCGGTTTCCAGCCCAAGATTGTCGACATTGGCCTTGCGGCCTGCCGCCACCAGCAGGTGCGAGCCGGTGATGGTGCGTTCGCCGTCCGGGCCTTCAAGCGTCAGCTCGATGCCGGATTTTGCGTTGCGCACCTTCGTGACCTTCGTTTCGGCCAGAACCGTCACGCCGTCTTCCCGAACGCTGTCCAGAACCAGCCGGGTGGCCTCGGGATCGTCCTTGCCGAGCGGGGCCTGCGCCTCGATCACGGTGACGTTGGAGCCCAGCCGTGCGGAAGCCTGCGCCAGTTCCATGCCGATCGGCCCGCCGCCGATGATCATCAGCTTGTCGGGACGGTCCTTCATGTCGAAGAAGGTCTCGTTGGTGAGATAGCGCACGGTGTCGAGGCCCGGGATCGGCGGGACCATGGGCGAGGAGCCGGTCGCGATAACGAAGCGGCGCGCCTCGATGACCGTGTCGCCGACGCGCACGGTGGATTTGGAATTGAAGAAGGCCTCGCCCTTGAAGACGCGCACGCCAAGCCCGGTGAAGCGCTCGACGGAGTCATTGGGCGCGATGGAGGCGATCACTTCATGGATGTGATCGTGGACGGCTGCGTAATCGACGCGCGGGCGGGCATTGGCGATGCCGAAGGCTTCCGCGTTGCGCATGGCGTGGGCGCGCTTGCCCGAGGCGATCAGCGCCTTGGAGGGCACGCAGCCATAGTTCAGGCAGTCGCCGCCCATCTTCCCCTTCTCGATGAGGACGACGGGGACACCGAAGGCGGCAGCGGCCGCGGCAACCGACAGCCCGCCGGACCCGGCCCCGATGACGCAGATATCTGTCTTGATCGTTTCGGACATTCTCTCAAATTCCACTTCGAGGGAGCAGTGAATATGGGCCACGGCGCATGGCCATGCCACTCCACTTGGGCTTTCCCGTGTTCGGTTCTTGCGCTTTCAGCCCTCAGCCCGCCTCGCGCGCAGCCTTGTCGCCGCGGCGCAGGAACCGGCGCGCGATGGGCGGCACCAGCGCAAGGGCCGCCAGCAGCACGAAGGCGGCGATGATCTCGCCCGTCAGCAGCGAGGAGAGGCTGAGGTCGAAGGAGCAGGTCTCGGCGTTCTCGCAGCCTGCCGCCTGCGCCTCGATGACGCTGCCTAAACCCGCGCCGACAACCGCGTAGGTGAAGGTGCCGGGGATGATGCCGACGAGGGTCGCCAGGAAATACGTCATTGTCGGCACGCCGAGCGCGGCAGGCGCCAGGTTGACGAGCCAGAAGGGAAAGACCGGCGCGAGGCGCAGGAATAGCATGTAGCTGAACGCGTCCTCGCGGAACCCCTTGGCGAGCTTGTCGAGCCAGGGGCCGGTCTTGCGCAGCAGCACTTCGCCGAGCGCAGTGCGGGCCACGAGGAAGACGCCGAGCGCCCCGGTCGTTGCCGCCAGCACGGCAATCGTGCCGCCCCAGAACCAGCCGAAGAGCAGGCCGCCGGCCAGTGTCAGGATGGTCGCGCCGGGGAGCGACAGCACCACGGCGAGGATGTAGATCGCGGAGAAGGCCAGAACCGAAAGCGCGATGTTCTCGTGCACGAAATTGTCGAGCGCCTCGCGGTTGCGGGCGAGCGCGTTCAGGGAGAGATATTCGTGCAAGCCTGTCGCCCAGGCCGCGATCATCAGGGCCACGATGACGATCACAGGGGCGAAACGCCGCAGGGGACCTTTCTTCCTGGTCTCGGTCGGGGTCTCGCCTGGTGCGATGTCGGGCTTTGTCACGGTCTGGGATTCCATCGTTGGTGCCTTGCAGTTTGCGCGGCTTGCGCCCCGATGTCCCCTAGTTATGTGATCGCGCGGAAGATGCACGAAATTCGTGGCCACTCTCACCGACACGTGAGAATCAAGCGCGGGGCCGTGATTTGAGGCGTTATCGGTGGCTCAGGCGCGTTGACTTGTGCCGCCTCGCTCCCTTATAAGCCGCCCAACGCAGGTGCCGGAACCGGCGCGCGCGCAACCTTGCGCACGCCGTCCGGCATTTCGTTTCGAACAATCGGATGTGTCAGGCGCGGAGAACCGGGCTATCGAGGCTCTCCGAGCGACATCGTATCGAAACCTGCAGACATGATCTTCTCGTGCGCGGAAGGCTCAGGACGGCAAGGGCCGTCGCCAACCGCTGCACTGTGACAACTGTATGGAGATGTGCGGTGAAACGGACTTTTCAACCGAGCCGGCTGGTGCGCGCTCGCCGTCATGGCTTCCGCGCCCGTATGGCCACCAAGAACGGCCGCAAGGTTCTTGCACGCCGCCGCGCCCGCGGTCGCAAGCGGCTGTCGGCCTGATCGGACCTGCCGCCGACCGGTAATCCAGCCGGGCCGAGGGAGCAGCATCGAGCATGAACGCCGAAGTTGACCAGCCCGCGGCCCATGAAACCCTGCGGCGCCGCGCCGATTTCCTGAAAGCGCAATCGGGCCGCAAGGCCGTGCGCCCCGGCTTCGTGCTGCGCGCACAACAGCGCGCCGAGCGCGAAGACCTGCCCGCCCGTGCCGGACTGACCGTGAGCCGCAAGAACGGCGGCGCGGTCCAGCGCAACCGCATCAAGCGCCGTCTGCGCGCCGCCCTGCGCACTATCGACCCCACAGCCATGCGGCCCGGCCACGACTACGTGGTCATCGCGCGTTCCGGCGCGCTGGCCCTGCCCTTCGCGACATTGGCCCGCGACCTTGAAACCGCCATCCTCGGCCTGCATCGAGACCGCCAATCGGCGCCCGCAGTACACCCGAAGAGTTCCCGATGATCGACAACAAGAACTATCTGATCGCGATCGTGCTTTCGTTCATGGTGATGATCACCTGGCACTACACGGTCAACGCGCCGCAGATGGAGCGCCAGAAGCAGGAGCAGGCCCTGCTGGAAGAGCAGCAGGCGCTGGAGGCCGCAGGCCAGCAGGACGCGGCGTCCGATGGTGTCGGCATCCCGCAGCCCGGCGGCGAGACGGGCGCGCCCGCAGTGCCGCAGGCGACCCCTGCTGCCCCGGCGAACCGCGAAACCGCCGTTGCCGCCACGCCGCGCATCCCGATCGAGACGCCGGAAATCGAAGGCTCCATTTCGCTGCGGGGCGGGCGGATCGACGATGTCGTACTGCGCCAGTACCGCGAGACGGTGGACCCGGGCAGCGACCAGATCGTGCTGCTTTCGCCCTCGGGCGGCCCCAGCCCCTACTACGCCGAGTTCGGTTTCGTCGGGGCCTCGGGCCAGGACGTCGCGCTGCCCAACGCCGATACCATCTGGGAGCTTGAATCCGGCGACAGGCTGACGCCGTCGAGCCCGGTCGTGCTGCGCCACGAAGCCGGCGACCTCACGTTCCGCCGCACGATCTCCATCGACAACCAGTTCATGTTCACCGTCGCCGACACGGTCACGAACGCCTCGGGCGATGCGGTTTCCGTGTTCCCCTACGGCCTCGTCTCGCGCCACGGCCTGCCGGACATGGCGAATTTCTACATTCTCCACGAAGGCCTGATCGGCGTCCTGGGCGAGGACGGGCTGCAGGAAATTGATTACGACGACCTGACCGACGACGGACCGCAGACCTTCTCCACCACGGGCGGCTGGCTCGGCATCACCGACAAGTACTGGGCGACCGCGCTGGTCCCGGAGCAGGATTCCAAGTTCAAGGCGCGCTTTGCCTCCGGCAGCGTGAATGCCGCCGGCGCCACGACGCCGACCTTCCAGGCCGACTTCCTGCGCGATGCGGTGAATGTCCCCGCGCAGGGCGAGGCGACGATCACCAACCGCCTGTTCGCAGGCGCCAAGCAGGTCTCGATCATCGACGGCTACGAAGAGAAGTTCGGCATCGACCGCTTCGAGCTGCTGATCGACTGGGGTTGGTTCTATTTCATCACCAAGCCGCTGTTTTACGGGATCGACTACTTCTTCCACCTGACCGGCAACTTCGGCGTCGCCATCCTGCTGGTCACGGTCATCCTCAAGCTCATCTTCTTCCCGCTCGCCAGCAAGTCCTACAAGTCCATGGCCGGCATGAAGAAGGTGCAGCCGGAAATGGCGAAGATCCGCGAGCGCCATGCCGACGACAAGATGAAGCAGCAGCAGCTGCTGATGGAGCTATACAAGAAGGAAAAGATCAACCCGCTGTCGGGCTGTCTCCCGATACTGTTGCAGATCCCGGTCTTCTTCGCGCTCTACAAGGTGCTGTTCGTCACCATCGAAATGCGCCATGCGCCGTTCTTCGGCTGGATCCGGGACCTTTCGGCACCGGACCCGACGACGATCTTCAACCTGTTCGGCCTCATTCCGTGGGACCCGCCGTCCTTCCTGATGCTGGGCGTCTGGCCGCTTCTCATGGGCATCACGATGTTCATCCAGATGCGTCTGAACCCGCCACCGCCGGACCCGACACAGGCCATGATCTTCGCCTGGATGCCGCTGATCTTCATGTTCATGCTGGCCTCGTTCCCGGCGGGCCTCGTCATCTACTGGACGTGGAACAACTTCCTGTCGATCCTGCAGCAGTACACGATCATGAAGCGCCAGGGCGTCGACGTGAACATCTGGGAAAACACCCGGGCCCTGTTCCGCCGAACCAAGGCCGAGGACGCGAAGTAGCGTCATGGACGACGCTGACGACGCCGGCGAGAACGCGGAAGCGGCCGAGGCCGCGGAAGCCGCGCGCAAGCTCTTCGCCGGGCCGATCGACTTCATGCTGGGCGTTGCGGGGATGCCGCAACTGCCCTCCACCGACATTCCGGAAGTGGCCTTCGCGGGCCGCTCCAATGTCGGCAAGTCCACCCTCATCAATGCCGTGACGGGCCGCAAGCAACTGGCCCGCACCTCCGGCACGCCGGGGCGCACGCGCGAAATCAACTTCTTCGATGTCGGCGGGCGCATTCGCATCGTCGACCTGCCTGGACACGGCTATGCCAGCGCGCCGAAGGCGGTGGTGCAGGCCTGGACCGGGCTGATCCACGACTACCTGCGCGGACGGGTGAACCTCGCTCGCGTGTTCCTGCTAATCGACGCGCGCCACGGCATCAAGAAGGCCGACGAGCCCGTCATGGAGACGCTCGACAAGGCTGCAGTCTCCTGGCAGGCGGTGCTGACCAAGTGCGATAAGCTGAAGAAGGGCGAACTGGCGCGGCGCATCGAGGAAACGAAGGCGGCTGCGGCAAAGCACCCGGCAGCCTTCCCGGCGCTCATCGCCACATCATCGGAAACGGGTGCGGGCATCACCGAGCTTCGGGAAGCCATCCACACGCTGGCGCTGGACCCGGCCTGAGCCGTAACCGCTAGCTATTCGCCCGCGCGCAACTGCGTCCACAATTCGTGGCGTTTCGCCTGAACTTCCGGCGCGCAGACCGGGACGGAGCGCAGGCGACTGGCATAAAGCTCCGGCATGTTCACCGCGTCATCCTCGCGCAGGACCTTGTCCATCAGCTCGGCGGACCCCTTCACCGTGTTCATGTAGCCGGTGAAGTTGGAGGCGGCGGCCGCGTTCTTCGGATCGAGCATCCAGTTGACGAAGGTGCGGGCGGCCTCGGCGTTCTTCGCGCCCTTCGGGATCACGAAATTGTCCTGCCACCAGTTCAGCCCTTCGATCGGGTAGACGTAGGTGACGCCGGGAAGCGACCGGCGCACCTTGTGAGCCGACGTATTCCACTGCATCTGCGCGCCCACCGCGCCGGACATCAGCCGGGTGATGGTCGCATTGGAATCATAGGTGGCGACATTCGGCGCCTGGCGCTGCAACAGGTTGAAGATGCGCGTCTGCTCTTCCTCGTCGGCCGTGCAGGGATCGAGGCCAAGATAGAATGCGGCGGCGGCAAACACCTCGACCTCGTCGTCGAGCATCCCGACCTTGCCCTTCAGGGCTTCGGGAACCTCGAACAGCATCGACCAGCTGTCCTGCGGCTTGAAATCGCCGAGCGCAGACTGGTCGTAGGAAAAGCCGACCGTGCCCCAGAGATACGGGGCGCTGAATTCGCGCGCCGGATCGTAGGGCGGTGCATCGTGGGGGGCTGCGATGTTGGCGACATTCGCCATGTCGGCCACGTTCATCGGCTCGGCCATGTCGGTCTTGATCATCAGTTCCACAGCATAGTCACCGGGCACCACGAGATCGTAGCCGTGGTCGGGATCGGCGATCCGCTCGATCATCTTCTCGTTGCTGTCGTAGATGTCGAGGTCGACGCGGATGCCGGTTTCCTCGGTGAAACGGCGCAGCAGGTCCGGCGGCATGTAGTTCGGCCAGATGTAGAGCGACAGCACCTCCCCCTCGGCGGGCGCTGCCTCCTCGTCCTGCGCGCTGGCCTGCAGGGGGAACAGGGCGAGCGCGATCAGCGTGGCGATCAGGGCGGGCAGCGAGGCGAAGCGGCGCAATGTCATGGCAGCGAAAATGGGTCGCGGGGTGCGCATGTACAAGTGCGCGTCAGGCCGAAGAGGTCTCGGCGCGGAAATTCAGCCCCGTGCGGCGCGGCGGCGGGTGGCCGGTCAGCAGGGTCGCCGCATCGAGCACCGCCGCACTCAGCGGAATGCCACCCGTCGAGGCGAGGTAGCGCGGCTGCAGGTCCGTCCCGAAGGATTCCATGAAGGCGCGCAGCGCATCGGCATCGGGGAAATGCCCGCCGTGAGACCAGAAGCCGGGGCCTGCATGTTTCAGGGCCGGCGCCAGCAGCAGCGTGTCGAGGCCCTTGGGGGGAATGAGTCCGAGCCGCAGCGTCTGCGCGCCGATGCGCGCCGCGTGCGACAGCGCCGTTTCCACCAGAACCCGCAGCAGGGCCTCGCGGTCTTCCTCTTCAGCCTCGCGCGACAGGCGCAGCAGGTCGAGGACCGCTTCGCCGGTGCGCGAGTTCCAGACAACGGCAAAGCCTTCCACCTGCTTGCCGCGCTTGAGCAATACGAGGTCGCCGCGCGCCTCGCCGGTCGCGTCAAGTTGGCCCTGCAGCACGCCCTTCTCGGCAAAGGGATGGCGCTGCTGCCAAGCGGCGTCGATTTCCAGCAGGCGGGCGCGCGGGACGCTCGGTTCGCGCTCGCTGGCTGTCTCCACGCTCCAGCCCTCGGGCAAGGCGATGTCGCGGCTCAGGCCGTCGGTACAGGGCAGGCTCGCGCGGTCGCCGATATGCGACAGCGACAGCCCGATTTCCTCCAGCGCCTTGCCGTCGGACTCCGCGACGTTGAAGAAAGCCGGAATGCCGCCTTCGGCTTCGGCCAGTTCGCGGAAGCGCCACAGCAGGCCGGGTATCGCGTCGGGCGCGCCCTGCGGCATGCCGATGGCAAGCCAGGTTCGCCGCTGCACCGCGTACATCAGGAAGGCCGTGTCGGCGTCATCGACCAGGAAGCGCTTGTCGCCGGCAAAGGCGAGGCGGGCCGTCGGATCGGCCGAGCGTCGCACGATGGCGCGCACCGCGTGCGGGATGACGGGCGGCGTCAGCGCCGGCTCGTGCAGGCGCAGGGCCGTGACCGCGACGAAAACCACGGCCACGATAACGACGGCCAGCGAGGTGCGCATGAAGCGCGCGGCGTTCTCGTCCGCCCCGTAGCGCAGCAGCGCCTGCGGATCGAGGCCGTGCTGGCCGTAGGCGAGGACGCCGAGCCACAGCGTGAAGCCGATGACCGTGATGATGACGGCGATCCACGGGGCGGAATAGGTCTGCGAGCGCACCCGGCCCCGCCGGGCGAAGCCGCGCCGCGTGCCGAGCAGCACGAAGAGCGCGAAGACGAGGATGCCGGCTTCCTCGAAGTCGAAGCCGCGCAGGATCACCGCGAAGATCGCGACACCAAGCGCGATGACGGCGAAGCGCCAGGCGCGCGTCAGCCGCCGGAACAGCCCGCGCGACAGTATGACGAGCGCAACGCCGGCAAGGCCCGCCGCGAGGTGGGCGAAGTCACGCAGCCAGACCGGCACGAGACCGGCAAGCCACGGAAAGTTGGGAAGGTTGGGCGTCGCAGCCCCCGACAGCAGCACCAGCGCGCCGCAGGCCAGCACCACGACGCCGAGCAGCTGCGGGGCCGCAGCGCCGCCAACGACCAGCGCCCGGTCGCCCATGCGCCGCGCGACGCCGCCTGGGTGCAGTGCCTCGTTGAGGGCGAACAGCCCGGCGGCCACGCCGAGCGGCAGCAGGTAGTAGACGCAGCGGAACAGGATCAGGCGGCCAAGCAGCACGTCGGGGGGCGCATAGGGCAGCGCCAGCAGGATCATCGCCTCGAAGACGCCGATGCCGCCGGGCGTATGGGCCAGAATGCCGAGCGTGATGGCGGCAACGAAGATGCCCGCGAAGGTCGTGTACTCGACGCCGAGTTCCTCCGGCATCAGCACATAGAGTGCGGCGGACGCGAACACGATGTCGGTGACGGCGATGCCGATCTGGCCAAGAGTCAGCCCGGCACCGGGAAGACGCAGGCGGAACCCGCGCACCATGACCGCGCGCTGCTTCCACGACACCCAGATGCAGTAGATCGCCAGCAGGCCCAGCATCGTGAAGCCGATCAGCCGGTTGAGCGAGATCGGCAGCCGGTCGATGGTTGCCAGCGTGTCCGGCTCGACGCAGAGCGCGATGCCGAGTGCTGCCAGCGCACCGAGCATGAATGTCAGCGTCGAAATGCCGGTGAGCGCGGCGATGTCGACCGCCGTCAGCCCCTCCAGCGAGTAGATGCGGTAACGGATCGACCCGCCGGTCAGCAGCGCCAGCCCGATATTGTTGGAGAAGGCATAGCTGGTGAAGGAGGCGAGCGCCGTGTGGCCGTAGGGCACCTTGAGGTTGAGGTGCTTGAGGGCGACCGCGTCATAGCCGGTCAGCGTGATGTAGCTGAGCGCGGTGAACAGGATGGAGAGCAGCAACGCATCGCGCTCGACGGAAGAGAACGCGTTGAGCACCTCGCCGATCTTCACGTCGGCCAGCAGGCGGTTGAGCGCGAACAGCGCCGCGCCGAACACGATCAGGCTTGCGCCCGCCGCGATCCAGCGAAACAGCCTTTCGCGCGCCGCCGAGGACTGCTGGGCCGCGATCTCGGTCATTCGGGGTGGCCCTCCTGCGGCCGGTCAGCCCTTGCTGACCTTTTCCTCGCGAAGCTCCGACACGGCATTGGCATGGGCATCGAACCCTTCGTAGCGCGCCAGTTCGCGGGCATGGGGCGCGAGCGCCCGGTAGCCTGCTTCCGACAGGTGCGCGATGGTCTGCCGCTTCATGTAGTCGAAGACGGACAGCGGGGAAGCGGTGCGTGCGCCCCCTGAGGTAGGCAGAACGTGGTTGGGGCCAAGCACGAAGTTGGCAATCGAGACGGCCGAATGTTCGCCCAGCAGGATTTCACCCGCGTGACGCAGGTCCGAGAGATAGGGCCACGGGTCTGCGGAATGCACCATCAGGTGTTCCGGAGCGTAGTCGTTGACGAAACGGCAGGCCGCCGCGCGGTCCGGCGCGATGAGGATGCCGCCGTTCTCGCCCGACAGCACGGCGGAGGCGAACGCGATGCGCTGCTCGCTCATGTGGCCGTAGAGCGTCTCGATGTCGCCGGCGACGGCCTTCGCCATCGCCTCGTCTTCGGTGACGAGGTAGACGGAGGAATCGTCGCCATGCTCGGCCTCGTTGAGGGTGTCGAGCGCGACCTTGCGGACGTTAGCACCGGCATCGGCCAAGACGATGGATTCGCTGGGACCGGCGGGTGAACCGGGGTCGATGCGCCCGGCCAGCAACCGCTTGGCCGCCATGAACCAAGGGCTGCCGGGACCGACGATCTTGTCGCAGCGCGGCACGCTCTGCGTTCCGTAGGCGGCAGCGGCAACCGCCTGCGCGCCACCGGCCTTGTAGACCTTGGTGATGCCGGACAGCTGGCAGGCATAGAGTGTGGCGTCATCGAGACCGCCATCTGGCGTCGGCGGCGTCAGCACCACGATCTCCTCGACGCCCGCGACAACGGCGGGAATCGTCGTCATCAGCGCAACGGAGGGGAACGCGCCCTTGCCGCGCGGCACGTAGCAGGCAACAGCGCGGATCGAGGTCCAGCGCTCGCCCGCCAGCACGCCCGGCGCCATTTCCTTGATCCACATGTCTTCCGGCATCTGCGCCTCGTGGAAGCGGCGGATCGCGTCTGCGGCAAAGCGCAGCGTTTCCTTGATGCCGTCCTCGAGACGCGCCTCGGCGCGTTCGAAGTCCGCAGCCGTCGCCATCACCGCGCCGGGCTGAACCGTCGCGCCATCGAAGCGCGCGGCGCAATCGATCAGGGCCGCGTCGCCGCGTTCCTTCACGTCGGCGATAACCGGGCGAACCTGCTCCATGTAGGGTTCGAGGTCGTCCTCGGTGCGGCTCAGCAGTGCGGCATAGGCCGCCTCGTCCAGCTCGGCGAGGCGCAGGATGCGCGGGCTTGTCGGCATGATCTCGATGCTTTCGGCAATTCGTGCGTCAATTTGCGCGCACATTAGTCGCACGGGGGGCGAAATTCACCCCCATTCCCCCTGCCCGATTGCCGCATCGCGGCTTCTCGCCCGGTTTCGCGTCAACCATGCGTCGTTGGAAGGGTTTGGCGGCGGCGCGGAATATGCTTAAACCACCGAAAACAGGACAGAATGTTTCCGGCGGGCGCGAAAGACGCCAAGTCCGGGCAGGCGGGGTGAAAGTGTCATGCGAATCATCATTCTTGGCGGCGACGGTTTCTGCGGTTGGCCAACGGCCCTGCACCTGTCGAAGCTCGGCCACGAGGTCGTCATCGTCGACAACCTGTCGCGCCGCAAGATCGACGTGGAACTGGAAGTTGATTCCCTGACGCCGATCAGCCCGATGAGCGAGCGCATCGCCGCGTGGAAGGATATTTCCGGCCGCGACATCCGCGTCGAGACGCTGACGGTGGGCGAGGACTACGACCGCCTGCTGGGCCTGATCCGCGAAGTGGTGCCGGACGCCATCGTTCATTTCGCCGAGCAGCGCGCCGCGCCCTACTCGATGAAGTCGAGCTGGCACAAGCGCTACACGGTGCAGAACAACCTGATGGCGACGAACGACGTGTGCGCGGCCATCGTGGAAGCGGAGATCGACGCGCATCTGGTGCATCTCGGCACGATGGGCGTCTACGGCTACGGCAGTGCCGGGATGCGCATTCCCGAAGGCTACCTGCCGATCAAGCTGGAAACCGACGACGGCGAACTGATCGAGCAGGAAATCCTGTACCCGGCCAATCCCGGCTCGATCTACCACATGACCAAGACGCAGGATCAGCTGTTCTTCCACTACTACAACAAGAACGACCAGCTGAAGATCACCGACCTGCACCAGGGCATCGTTTGGGGGACGCAGACCTCGGAAACGCGGCTCGACCCGCGCCTCATCAACCGTTTCGACTATGACGGCGACTACGGCACGGTGCTGAACCGCTTCCTGATGCAGGCCGCCGTCGGGTTCCCGCTGACGGTGCACGGCACCGGCGGGCAGACGCGCGCCTTCATCAATATCCAGGACACGGTGCGCTGCATCCAGCTGGCCATCGAAAACCCGCCGCAGACGGGCGCGCGGGTGAACATCCTCAACCAGATGACCGAGACCCACCGGGTGCGCGACCTGGCGCAGATGGTCGCCGACCTGACGGGCGCGGAGATCGACTATGTGGCCAACCCTCGACAGGAAGCCGACGAGAACGATCTTCACGTGAAGAACGACCGGTTCCTTGCCATGGGGCTTGAGCCGATCACGCTGGAAGGCGGGTTGCTCAACGAGGTGACGGAAATCGCGCGGCGCTACGCGGAGCGCTGTGACCGCTCCAAGATCCCGTGCCGTTCAGCCTGGAACCGGGCGCGCGCATCGGCAATTTGAGCACGGTCGGCCACCAAGTACGCCACTTTGCGCGCCGGATTGTTGACACCGGCGGCCTTAACCCTGTCATGTGATTCCTGACAGGGGCCGGGCGTGCGGCGGCGCGCATCCCGAGGCCCGGGGGCTTGGTGTACAATTCGAATATGAACCGGTTTCACGCGATACTGGCGCGGCGGGCAGTCGAGATTGGCGCGGACAACGCGCAAGCCCGCAAGGAGCTGTATGCCCGCACGCGCGCGCAGCTCGACGAGCTGATCGCCAAGGCCGACCCGCCCTTGTCCGCCTACCAGCGCCTGAAGCAAATGCAGGACCTGGAAACCGCGATCAAGGACATCGAGGCCCATCTCGACAAGCTGATCGCGGCGCGCAAGCCACCGGCAAACCCTGCACCGCCACAGCCGGCTGCCCCGCAGCCCCGCGAAGAAACCTACGAGCACCACGAGCCGCATCACGAACAGCCGCACCACGAACACCCACATCACGGCGGATCGACGCGGCTGCCGCCGCGCCAGGGGCGAAACGTGGATGAGCTGCTCAATGAGTACGAGCAGAGCCGGCTGTCATTCGGGATCATCATGGCGATCATCGGCGGGCTGGCGATGCTGCTGATCATTGGCGTGATCATTGCGCTCGATCCCTCCTCGCTCGACGTCCTGCGCCGCAACCCCGGCCAGTGACAATCACGATGAGGCCGCACGAATCGCGCTAGACTCACGTCATGCTCGATCTCGACACCGTCTTTCTCGCCTTCGGCGACTACACGCTGACCTACGCGCAGGCTCTCACCGGGGCCATCGCTGGCTTCTGCGCGCTCGCGCTGGTGGCACTGATCGCCATTCTCGCGGCGTGGCGCTCGGCCCGCACGCAAAAGGCCGCCGCGTACCAGCAGGCGACCGAAGACCGCATCCACGCGCAGGAACTGGAAACCCGGCTCGGCGAACTGACGCGCCAGCAGGCGGAGATGACCGGGCGCATGTCGACCATGGCGGAGGTCTTCGGGTCGCGGCAGTCGGAGCTGGCCAAGGGCCTGCGCGAGCAGCTCGACGGGTTCGGCCACCGGCTCGGCCAGAACATGACGACGCAGGCGCAGGCAACCCACGACAACCTGACCAAGCTGAACGAACGGCTCGCGGTCATCGACAACGCGCAGAAGAACATCACCGAACTGTCGCGCGACGTGGTCGGCCTGCAGGAAATTCTCTCCAACAAGCAGCGGCGCGGTGCCTTCGGGCAGGTGCGGATGGAGGCCATCATCGGCGACGGGTTGCCGAGCGATTCCTATACCTATCAGGCAACGCTTTCCAACCAGACCCGGCCCGACTGCCTGATCCGCATGCCGAACGGCGCGCCGGGCCTCGTGGTGGATGCCAAGTTCCCGCTGGAGGCCTTCAATGCCTTCCGCGAGGCGGACAACGATGCCGACAAGAAGACGGCCTCGACCCGGCTGCGCAGCGATGTCGGCAAGCATGTGAGCGACATTTCCGAGCGCTACTTCATTCCCGGCGAGACGCAGGACATCGCGCTGATGTTTGTTCCGTCGGAATCCATCTACGCGGAACTCCACGAATATTTCGAGGACATCGCCCAGCGCGCCTACAAGTCGCGCATCGTCATCGTCGGACCGAGCCTGCTGATGCTTGCGATCCAGGTTGTGCAGGCAATCCTGCGCGACCAGCGGATGCGCGAGCAGGCGCACGTCATCCAGCACGAGGTGACGAAATTGCTCGGCGACGTGGGGCGGCTGCGCGACCGGGTGCACAAGCTGCAGACGCATTTCGGGCAGGCGAGCGCGGATATCGAGCAGATCGTCATTTCCGCCGGCAAGGTCGAGCGGCGCGGGTCGAAGATCGAGAGCCTCGAATTTTCCGAAGAAGCAGAACCGCTGCCCAAGGCGATGCAGCGCACGCTGGCGGCAGGCGAGTAGCCCGGTCTGCGCTCAGAACGGCCGGCGGGCGCGGATGGCCGCCGACAGGGTGCCTTCGTCGAGATAGTCGAGTTCACCGCCGACCGGCACGCCGTGGGCGAGCCGCGAGATGGTAACCCCAGTGCCTTCCAGCAGGTCGGTGATGTAGTGGGCTGTCGTCTGGCCATCGACGGTCGCGTTCATCGCCAGCACGACTTCCGATATGCCGCCGGCCTTCACCCGCGCGATCAGCCCGGCGACGTTGAGATCGTCCGGGCCGACGCCATCGAGCGGCGACAGCGTGCCGCCGAGCACGTGGTAGCGGCCCGCGACCGCGCCGGCGCGCTCAAGAGCCCACAGGTCCGAAACCGTCTCGACGACGCAGATCAGCCCGGTTTCGCGGCGCGGATCGGTGCAGATGGCGCAGGGGTCGGCGGTATCGATGCTGCCGCACTGGCTGCAGATGACGATGCGGTCTGCCGCAACCTGCATGGCTTCGGCGAGCGGACGCAGCAGCGTGTCGCGCTTCTGGACGAGCGCCAGCGCAGCGCGCCGCGCGGAGCGAGGCCCAAGCCCAGGCAGGCGCGCGAGAAGCTGGATCAGCCGTTCGATTTCCGGCCCGGAGGCGGTGCCGCTCATGGATGCAGAGGCTTTCGCGCGATCAGAAGAGCTTCATGCCGGGCGGCAGCGGCAGCCCGCCGGTCACTTCCTTCATGCGCTCCTGCATCGTCTCTTCCAGCTTGGTCTTGGCGTCGGCATGTGCCGCGACCAGCAGGTCCTCAACGATCTCGCGCTCCTCGGGCTTCATCAGGCTGTCGTCGATCTTCACCTGCTTGAGCATGCCCTTGCCGTCCATGACGAGGGACACGAGACCGCCACCGGCGCTGCCCTCGATCTCCGTCTCGGCAAGCTGCTGCTGCATCTCGGCCATCTTGGCCTGAAGCTGCTGGGCCTGCTTCATCATGTTGAACATGTCCTTCATTCGAAATCGTCCTCCTCATCGCCGTCATCGGCGGGCGCAAGGCCCTCCGGTTCGCCATCGGGTGCCGACAGTTCGGCGAGCGTCTTGACGCTCACGACCTCGGCGTCGGGGAAACTTTCCTTCACCGCCCGCACCAGCGGGCTGCGCAGGACGTCGTCCATCTCGGCACGCGCCGCCTGATCGCGTTGCGCGCGGATCGGCAGGTCGCCATTCTCGCGCGACAGGATCGCGATCCAGCGCTCGCCTGTCCATTCGCTCAGCCGGCCGCTGATCTCCTGCACAAGGTTGTTGGGGGCATTCGGTTCCAGCGCGAACTCGATGCGCGGCGGATCGAACCGCACCAGCCGCACGAAGCCCTCGATGTCGTGTTTGAGTCGCAATTCGCGATGCTCGGCGCAGAGCGCGGGCACTTCCTCGAAATGCTTGAGCCGACGCACCTGCGGCGCAGGGGCCGCCTGTGCCGTGGCAACGGCCGCCGGGGCCGGGTCGCTGCGGGTGGCAATGGCAAGGCTTGCGCCGCCGCGCCCGCTCGCCATCACGCTGCCTCCACCACTGGCCATCGCCCCACCGCCGGGACCGCCACCGCCTCCGCCTGCGGACGGCGCACCACTGCTGCTGCCGGACGTGCCGCCGCCTTCGCGCAGGATGCGGGCAGCCTCCTGCGGGTCGGGCAGGGTCGCGGCATGGGCAATGCGGATCAGCACCATGTCGGCGGCATCGCGCGGGCGGGCCGACTGGTCCACCTCCGAAATGCCCTTGGTCAGGATCTGCCAGGCGCGGTTGAGCGCGGCCATGGACAGCACCTGCCCGAAGCCGGCACCGCGCGTGCGCTCATCCTCCGACAGCGCGGCATCGGTCGCGGCTTCGGGGATGGCCTTCAGACGCGTGACCGTGTGGGTGAATCCGGCGAGATCGTTCAGGACAGCAACCGGGTCAGCGCCTTCCGCATAAAGATTGTCGAAGAGTTCCAGTGCGCGGGCCGTGTCGCCGCGCAGCAGCGCCTCGAACAGGTCGGCGATGCGGGCACGGTCGGCAACGCCCAGCATGGCGCGCAAGGTCGCGGCATCGACGCTGCCGCCGCCATGGGCGATGGCCTGGTCGAGAATGGACAGTGAATCGCGCACCGAGCCTTCGGCAGCGCGCGCAATCATCGCCAGCGCGTCGGCATCGGCCTCGACCTTCTCGGTCTCGGCAATGCGGGAGAGATGCGTCACCAGCGCCTGTGCATCGACCCGGCGCAGGTCGAAGCGCTGACAGCGCGACAGCACGGTGATCGGGACCTTGCGGATTTCGGTGGTCGCGAAGATGAACTTCACGTGGTCGGGCGGTTCTTCCAGCGTCTTCAGCAACGCGTTGAAGGCCGACTTCGACAGCATGTGCACTTCGTCGATGATGTAGACCTTGTAGCGCGCTTCCAGCGGGCGGTACTGCACCGAATCGATGATGTCGCGGATGTTGTCGATGGAGGTGTGCGAGGCGGCATCCATCTCCATCACGTCGACATGGCGCGATTCAAGGATCGCGGCGCAGTGCCGGCCGGGTTCGGAAATGTCGAGCGTCGGGCCTTCGCCCTCGCCGTCCTTCGGCTCGTAGTTCAGCGCGCGAGCGAGAATGCGGGCGGTCGTCGTCTTGCCGACCCCGCGCACGCCGGTGAGCATGTAGGCCTGCGCGATGCGACCGGACGTAAAGGCATTGCCGAGCGTGCGCACCATCGGCTCTTGGCCGATGAGGTCGTCGAAGCTGGAGGGACGGTACTTGCGGGCAAGCACCCGGTAGCCTTCGCCGCGGGCATCCTTGTCAGACGTGTCGCGGGTGGCGGAATCCATCGAGATCGCTGCGGTTTTCGGAAACGGGTCTGCCGCGGGCGGCCCGCGGGATGAGGTGGGAGGCCGGACATGCGACCCGAGCAGAAACTCGTTGGGGCTGCTTCCTTCCGGACCTGACCCGGTTGGCGAGGAGCTCGTCCGCCGCCAGCCTCCCGAGGCGACTATATCAGACGCATGGCGGGCGAAGGCAAGAGGCGCAGTTGCCCGCAACGGGCCTGCGGCCCATAACCGATGCAAAAGAGGCAGCAGACCGGGAGGCACACAGCAATGGATGAACGCAGCAGGCGCAACGGCTACGCGCAGTTTTCCACCGACCGCGCCGACAAGGCGCGCGGCGAAATGCGCGGGGAAGAACCCGGCGCGCGCTTCGTGCTCGTCAACGGCGACCGTGCGATTCTCGAGATCACCGGGCAGAGCCGCTTTCGCCCGCTGTTTTCCGCCGACGAACTGCCCGCCTTCGGATGCTCGTCGGAGGGGTGCATCTTCCTCGGCAACGATTCGGCCGGCCCGGTCTATGCGGTGGGTGCCGACCTGCCGGAAGAAGAAAAGCATCCCGCCATCAAGGCCATCGACCTGCGTTCCATCGCGACTCAGGGGCTGCTGGCGCAGGAAGACCTGTCGCTGGTGGGCGGGGCGAAGGCGCTGCTCGCCTGGCATTCGCGGCATGGTTTCTGCGCCAATTGCGGCGCGCAGACCAAGGTTGCCCACGGCGGCTGGCGGCGCGAATGCCCAAGCTGCAACGCAGCGCACTTTCCGCGCGTCGACCCGGTCGTCATCATGATGGCGACCGACGGCGACAATGCCCTGCTCGCGCGTTCACCGCATTTCGGGCCGGGCATGTATTCCGCACTTGCGGGCTTCGTGGAGCCTGCCGAAACAATCGAGGATGCGGTGCGGCGGGAGCTTGGCGAGGAAGCGGGAATTTCAACCGGGCGCGTGCACTACCATTCCAGCCAGCCCTGGCCGTTCCCGTCTTCACTGATGATCGGCTGCATGGCGGACGCCGCAAGCACCGACATCACCATCGACCCGGACGAGATCGAGCACGCGCGCTGGTTCTCGCGCGAGGAACTGGCCGACATGCTGGCATTCCGGCACGCGGACGGGCTGTTCGTGCCGCCGCCCACGGCCATCGCCCACCAGCTGATCCGCAGCTTCGTCGATCGCGAGAGCATCTGACCTGCCGCAATCGCCAAGCATTCATGAACAACGGACGCGCAATTTGTTGGACAGAATGCGACACGCAAAATTAACCACGCGATAGGACATTCGGACGAACACAAAACAACGCAACGGGGATGTGAATCGCCCCTGATGGCAGGTCGTGCTCGTATGAAAAAGTTCCTTCGCCTGAAGTTCCTCGCGCCCGCAGCCATGGTCCTCGTGACCCTGCTGGTCATCGCCTTCGTTGCCGGCTCGGAAGTCGCCGCCCTGCGGGCGGACTCCAAGAACCGCGCGGCGCTCGCCGTTGCCGAACAGATTTCGGGGCCTGCGTCCAAGCTGGCGCATTCGGCGCGCCTCGTTCAGACCCACGTGATCCAGGTCAAGCAGTGGCTGACGGACATTTCCGCCACGCGCGCCATGGACGGCCTCAACGACGGATTTGACGAGGCCGCGAAACATGCCGGCCTGTTCGCGGAGGAAATCGCCCACGCCAAGGAAGCAGCAACCAAGCTCGACCTGCCCGAGATCGTCAGCGAACTCGATGCCATCGAGACGGCGTTCGGCCCGTTCTACGCCGTCCGCAAGAAGATGGCGCAGGCCTATATCGACGGCGGCCCGCAGCAGGGCAACCAGATGATGGGCGCGTTCGACGAAGCCGCCGCCGCGCTCTACACGGCGGTCGAGACGATGCTCGAACACGAGGAGGCGGTGATCGCCGGCCTCGACGCGCAGCTCGTTGCCCTGTCAGCGGAAAGCGAAGCAGCCGCACGGGTGCAGACCTACATCCTGCTCGGCGGCGCTGCGCTGGTGCTTCTCGCACTGCTCTCGATTGCCGTCTTCTTCGTTGCCCGCATGGTTCGTCCGCTGGTCCGCCTCACCGGCATGACCGAACAGCTTGCCGCCGGCGACACGTCGGTCGAGATCGACTACACGCAGCGCCCGGACGAACTCGGCCAGCTTGCCAATGCGCTGGAGGTCTTCCGCGCCAACGCCATCGAGCGGGCGCGCATCGAGGGCACCCAGAAGGAAGACATGCAGAAGCGCGTGGCGCGCGCCGACGAACTCAACAGCCTCATCTCGCGGTTTGAATCCGAGATCGGCTCGATCGTGAGCGAAATCGACACCTCCGCCACGATGATGAGCGAGACCGCCGGCAACCTGTCCCGCATCACCGATTCCACCCGCGAGCGCACCGGCACGGTCGCCATGTCGTCCAACCAGACTTCGGCCAACGTGCAGACGGTTGCGAGCGCGGCGGAAGAACTGTCGGCCTCCATCGGCGAGATCGGCGCGCAAGTCACCCGTGCGACCGAGGTCGTCTCCTCGGCCACCGAGCGGGCCGTGCGTTCCAACGAGAACGTCGCGGAGCTTGCGCAGGCCGCGCAGCGCATCGGCGAAGTCGTCAGCATGATCCAGGACATTGCCGAGCAGACCAACCTTCTGGCGCTGAATGCCACCATCGAGGCGGCCCGCGCCGGTGAAGCCGGGCGCGGGTTCGCGGTCGTCGCCAGCGAAGTGAAGGCGCTCGCCAGCCAGACCGCCAAGGCAACAGAGGAAATCTCGCAGCAGGTCAGCGGTATCCAGGCGTCGTCCCAGGGCGCGGTAGAGGTCATCCAGGCCATCACGGAGACCATGGAAGAGGTCAACGCGATCACCGCTTCCATCGCCAGCGCGGTGGAAGAGCAGGCCTCGGCAACGCAGGATATCTCGCGCAACATCACCGATGTTTCGGCTGGCACAGAGGACGTCGCGCACAATGTCGACGGCATCTCCAGCGCCGTGGACGAAACGGCGGGATCCGCCTACCGCGTGGAAGAGGCTGCCCGCAACCTGTCGGGCCAGTCAGCCTCGCTGCGTGATGGCGTGTCCCAGTTCCTGAAGGCTGTCGCCTCCAACTGAGCGCGCTTCAATCCGAAAAAAGTGGGCGCAGTGGCTGATGGCCGCTGCGCCCTTTTTCGTTGGTGACCGTCCGAGCTGTGTGTCAGGCCGTGCGTTCGGCTTCGCGCGCTGCGGCGCGGGCTGCGGCCTGCTCGCGGAAGGGGCTTGCCCGGTAGACGCCGAGAATGCGGAACTCGCGGGAGAAGAACTGCAATTCCTCCAGCGCCAGCACCACGTTGGCATCGTCCGGGTGGCCCTCGATATCGGCGTAGAACTGGGTTGCGAAGAACTCGCCGTCGAGCTGGTAGGACTCAAGCTTGGTCATGTTGACGCCGTTGGTCGCAAAGCCACCCATGCCCTTGTAGAGAGCGGCGGGCACGTTGCGCACCCGGAACACGAAGGACGTGACCACGGGGCCGATGCCGCGCGCCGCCCAGGCCTTGTCCTTGGCCAGCACCACGAAGCGCGTGGTGTTGTGGTCCTCGTCTTCCCAGTTCTCGCCGAGAACTTCCAGCCCGTAGACTTCCGCTGCCAGTTTGGGCGCAAGCGCTGCATAGGCGGGGTCGTTCATCTCCGCGATCTGCCGGGCGGAGCCTGCGGTATCGGCGCCGATCTCGGCCTCGAAGCCGTGCTTGCGCAGGCGGTTGCGGCACTGGCCGAGCGCCTGCGGGTGGCTGCGCACCTTGCGGATCGTCTCCAGCGTCGCGCCCTTGCAGGCAACCAGCGCATAGTGCACGGGCAGGAAGTATTCGCCGATGATGTGCAGGCCAGAACCGGGCAGAAGGTGGTGGATGTCGGCGACGCGTCCCGCGATGGAATTCTCGATGGGGATCATGCCGAGCGCCGCTGTCCCGCTGTCGATTGCCTGGAAGGCGTCCTCGAAGGTCGGGCAGGCCATGGCCTGGTGATCCGGGTACACGTCCCGGCAGGCGATGTGGGAATTGGCGCCAGGTTCCCCCTGGAAGGCAATGCTGCGCGGGCGGCTCATCATGTGTACTCGATCTGTCCGGATTGGCTGAAGAGACGCAGCCTTTATCAAACGCTTGGGGCTTGCGCCAACCGTGCTGCAAACATTGCGCGCACGCGCTCCAGGTCGCCGGGGGTATCCACCCCCAGCGGAACGGCGGAAACCGGGGCAACCGCAATCGACATGCCGTGCTCCAGCGCGCGCAACTGCTCCAGCCGCTCGCGCAGCTCCAGCGGTGACGGGGGGAGCGACACGAAACGGTCCAGCGCGCTGCGCCGCCAGGCGTAGATGCCGACATGGTGCCAGAGCGGCCCGTCGCCGGCGGGGGTGGTGGCGCGCGTGAAATAGAGCGCGCGCATGGGGCCGGCGGCGACATCGCTGACAACCGCCTTCACCACGTTGGGGTCGATGCGCTCGGCATCGTCCTCGATCTCCACGGCAAGCGTCGCGATATCCGCACCCGACGTTGTTGCAGCTTCGGCGGCCGCACGGATGGCCGCCGGGTCGATGGCCGGCAGGTCGCCCTGCAGATTGACGATCAGGTCATGGGCGCGGTCGGGGTCGAGCGTGTCGGCGGCCTCGCGCACCCGGTCGGAGCCGGAGGGGTGGTCTGCAGCGGTCATCACCGCCGTCATGCCGGCTTGAGCGACCGCGTCGGCGATCTCGTCGGAATCCGTTGCCACGGCGACCGGACCGATATCGGCTTCCAGCGCGCGGCGCGCCACGTGGACGATCATGGGTGCGCCGGCAATGTCGGCGAGCGGCTTTCCGGGCAGGCGCGTGGAGGCCATGCGCGCGGGGATGATGACGAGGGCGTTCAAGGGGTGACCCCGTGTTGGAGGCTCGGCCATGCGGCAGCGGCGCTACAGGCGGCGGCAAAGCGCCGCAGTGGCGCCAAAGGTGAAATAGCTTGGCGCAAATTCGCCCTTTGCGACCTTGACCGCAAGCCTTTTGGCGCACATACAGCGGCAAGGGGCAGCCTACGCGCGCGCGGCAGCCATGCAGGCGCGCGCCGGTTTGCGACAGGCTTGAAGAGAAGATTGCAGGACCTCGACCATGGACAGCTTCGAACTGAACAAGATTGCCGGTGCGGTTTTCGCCACCATCCTTCTGGTGCTGGGCTTGAACACGCTCGCAAGCGAACTGTTCCACGCGCACATGCCGGAACAGCCCGGCTACGAGATCGAGGTTGCCGAGGGCGAGGAAGCCGGCGGTGAAGCCGAGGAAGAGGAAACCATTCCTCTCGGTGTCCTGCTTGCCGACGCGTCCGCCGAAAAGGGCGCGAACGTCTCCAAGAAGTGCCAGGCCTGCCACACCTTCGATGCCGGCGGCGCCAACAAGGTCGGCCCCGCGCTCTACGGCGTCGTGAACCGCCCGGTCGGCTCGCACGAGGGCTTCAACTATTCCGACGCCATGGCTTCGCACGGCGGCAACTGGACGTTCGAGGAACTGAACGCGTTCCTTGAAAACCCCAAGCAGCACGTTCCCGGCACCATCATGAGCTTCGCCGGTCTGAAGAAGCCGAACGACCGCGCCGACATCCTGCTCTACCTGAACCAGCAGTCCGACAGCCCGGCTGAACTTCCGGTCGCCGAGGCGCCTGCCGCCGAAGAGCCCGCAGCAGACGCACCTGCCGAAGGTGCACCCGCTGAAGATGCTCCGGCAGGCGACGCGCCTGCAGGCGATGCCCCGGCGATGGATCAGCCGGCCGGTGATGCGCCTGCGGCAGACCAGCCCGCTGGTGATGCGCCTGCCGCGAACCAGCCTGCCGGTGACGCACCTGCGGCAGACCAGCCGGCTGGCGATGCGCCCGCCGGTGACGAGCCGGCTGCAAACGAGCCTGCGACCCAGGAGCCTGCCGCCGATGCACCGGCTGCCGAGGAGCCTGCGGCTGACTCGCAGACCTCCGACGATCCGGCTTCGGACACGCCCGGCGAAGACCGCCTGCCGACGACCGCGAATTAATTTTTATCCATCTTCGGGGCGGACAGGACATCGCCATATCGATGTCCTATGTTCGCCTGCATGTGACGAATTCATGTGCAGAGGGTGGAAATGACGTTTTTTCGTGTCGCCGGAGTCCGGATCGTTGCCGTCACCGCGCTTGCCGGAGTCCTTCTGGGCACCGGCATTCCCGCGTCGAGCGCGCAGGAAGACGACTGGAAACACGGTCTTTCCCTCTTCGGTGAGCTGAAGTACCCCGCCGACTTTCAGCATTTCGACTACGTCAATCCGGACGCGCCGAAGGGCGGCCGGTTTCGCCGCGCGACAGTCGGCAGCTACGACACGCTGAACCCCTTCAACATCAAGGGCAGCCCTGCGGCGCTCTCCACCATCATCTACGACCGGCTGCTGAGCGATTCCGCCGACGAGGCGTCGAGCGAGTACGGCCTACTGGCCGAAGCCGTGAAGCACCCGCCAGACTTTTCCTCCGTCACCTTCAGGCTGCGCGAGGAAGCGCGCTGGCATGACGGGACGCCGATCACCGTCGACGACGTGATCTGGTCGCTGAGCGCGCTCAAGGAAGCCCACCCCTTCTACAATGCCTATTATCGCAACGTGACCGGCGTGGTGGCGTCCGCACCCGGCGAGGTGACCTTCACATTCGACCAGACGGGCAACCGCGAGCTGCCGCTGATCGTCGGCCAGATGCCGGTGCTGCCGAAAGCCTTCTGGGAAGGGCAGGACGCAGGCGGCGAGGCGCGCGACTTCAAGGCATCGACGCTCGAGCCGCCGATGGGCTCCGGCCCCTACCGCATCGGCGAGGTCAACACCGGCCGCTCCATCACCTATGAGCGTGTCGAGGACTACTGGGGCAAGGACCTGCCGGTGAATGTCGGCATGAACAATTTCGACGAGCTGAGCATCGAGTATTTCCGCGATCTCAACGTCATGGTCGAAGCCTTCAAGGCCGACACCTTCGACTTCCACATCGAAAACAGCGCCAAGCGCTGGGCGACGGAATACGAGTTCCCCGCGGTGAAGCGCGGCGACGTCGTCATCGACACGTTCCGCACCAAGCAGGCGGAGCCGATGCAGGGCTTCGTGTTCAACACGCGGCTTGAGAAGTTTTCCGATCCGCGCGTGCGCCAGGCATTCAACTACGCCTTTGACTTCGAGTGGATGAACGAAAACGTCTTCTTCGGCCAGTACGCACGCACCGAGAGCTATTTCCAGGGGTCGGAGCTTCAGGCCAAGGGCCTCCCCGGCGAGAAGGAACTGGCCCTGCTGGAGCCGTTGCGCGGCAAGGTGCCTGAGGAAGTCTTCACCACCGAATACAAGAACCCGGTCGGCGGCGGCACGCGCGAGATGCGCAAGAACCTGCGCGATGCCAAGGACCTGCTGGAGCAGGCCGGCTGGACCATCCAGGACGGCGTGCTGAAGAACGAGGCCGGGGAAGCGATGACCATCGAGTTCCTGACCACGAGCAAGGATTCCGAGCGCATTCTCGGTCCCTACATCCAGTCGCTTCAGCGCCTGGGCATCAAGGGCACGATCCGGCTGGTGGATACACCGCAATACCAGCAGCGCACCGACAGCTTCACCTTCGAGGCCATTACGGCGAGCTTCGGGCAGTCGCTGTCGCCGGGCAACGAGCAGCGCGACTACTGGTCGTCGCCTGCCGCTGACAGCCGCGGCAGCCGCAACGTCATCGGGATCAAGGACGAGGCCGTCGACACGCTGGTCGATGCAATCGTCTATGCGGTGGACCGGGATTCGCTGATCGCGGCGGCGCGCGCGCTCGACCGGGTGCTGCTGTGGAACCACTATCTGGTGCCGCAGTTCTACTCCGCCGACATCCGCACCGCGCGCTGGGACCGCTTCGCGATGCCCGAGACCATGCCCGACTACCGCTTCATCACCGACAACTGGTGGTGGAACGCCGAGCGGGCCGACGAGATCAAGAAGCTCGATTGAGCCGATGACAGGCGTCCCCCCTCACCTCACCGCGACCCGGCGGCAGTTCCTTTGCGGCAGCGCGGCGCTGGCTTCAGCGCTGGCTGTCGGCGTGCGGCCCGTGATGGCACAGGCCGGTACGACCAGCCACGGGTTGTCGATCTTCGGCGAGCTGAAATACCCGGCGGATTTCGAACGGTTCGATTACGTGAACCCGGATGCTCCGAAAGGCGGGACACTGTCACGCATCGCCTCAAGCTGGGCCTGGAACCAGAACCCGACGACCTTCAACACGCTGAACACGCTGGTGCAGAAGGGCGATGCGCCGGTCGGGCTCGACGTCATCTACGACACGCTGATGACCCGCGCGCTGGATGAACCCGACGCCGTCTACGGGCTGGTCGCCGAACGCGTGGAAGCGTCCGAAGGCGGGCGCGTCTATCGCTTCACCTTGCGCGACGGCCCTCGCTTTCACGATGGCTCGCCACTGACGGCGGAGGACGTCGCGTTCTCTCTCAATATCCTGAAGGAGAAGGGCCACGCGCTCATCCGCCAGACGATGCGGCGCATGGAAAGCGCCGTTGCCGAGGACGAACGCACGGTAACGGTAACGCTGGACGAAGGTGCGCCGGTGAGCCTGGCGCTGACCATCGCGACGCTGCCCATCGTGTCGCGCGCCTTTTACGATACGCACGATTTCGAGGATGCCGGGATGCTGCGCCCGCTCGGCTCCGGCCCGTACAAAGTTGGTGCGTTCGAGGCCGGCCGATACATCGAGTACGACCGGGTGGAGGACTACTGGGCGCGCGACCTGCCGGTCAATCGCGGCCACCACAACTTCGAGCGCATCCGCTACGAGTTCTTCCGCGACCGTGACGTCGCCTTCGAGGGCTTCAAGGGCCGCGCCTACGACCTGCGCGAGGAATTCACTTCGCGCGTCTGGGCGACGGGCTACAATTTCCCAGCGGTCGAGGCGGGCAAGGTGAAGCTCGAAACCCTGCCCGACGAACGCCCCTCGGGCGCGCAAGGCTGGTTCATCAACCTGCGCCGCGAAAAGTTCGCCGATCCCCGCGTTCGCGAGGCGCTCATCAACGCGTTCGATTTCGAGTGGACCAACAAGGCGCTGTTCTTCGGAGCCTATGCCCGCAGCCGCAGCTATTTCGAGAGCTCGTCGATGATGGCGCAAGGCGTGCCGTCGGAAGGCGAACTGGCGTTGCTGGTACCATTCCGCGACCAGTTGCCCGACGAGGTGTTCGGCGAACCCTATTCGCCGCCGGTCTCTGACGGCTCCGGGCGCGACCGCACCTTGCAGCGCGCGGCATCGCGGTTGCTGAGCGAGGCCGGATTCGAGATCCGCGACGGTGTGCGCTACACGCCCTCGGGCGAGGTCTTCACCATCGAATTCCTGGACGACGAGCCGACCATGGAGCGCATCGTCCAGCCCTATATTCAGCGGCTGAAGGCGCTGGGCATCGACGCGCAATCGCGCACGGTGGATGCCTCGCAGTACCGAGCGCGCCTCAACAGCTTCGATTTCGACATGACAGTTCAGCGCTTCGTGATGCCGGCGACCCCGGGCGAGGACGTGCGCGTCTACTGGACATCCGACAGCGCCGAGATTCCCGGCAGCCGCAACCTGTCCGGCATCGCCGACCCGGTGGTGGACGAATTGGTGGGCCATCTGACGCGCGCAACGTCGCGCGAGGAGCTGGAAACGGCGGCGCGCGCGCTGGATCGTGTGCTGCGGGCCGGGCGCTACTGGGTGCCGCACTGGTACAAGGCCGCGCATACGCTGGCCTACTGGGACGTCTATTCCCACCCGGAAGAAAAGCCGCGCTACGGCCTCGGCCTCGATTCCACGTGGTGGTATGACAGCGAAAAGGCCGCCCGCAACGGGCTGGCAGGCTAGGAGTACCGATGGGAGCCTATATCACGCGCAGGCTGCTGCTGATGATCCCCACCTTGCTGGGGATCATGCTGGTGTCGTTTGCCATCATCCAGTTCGCGCCCGGCGGCCCCATCGAGCGCATCATCGCGCAGCTTCAGGGCAGCGACGTCTCGGCCATCGGCCGTGTGGGCGGCGGTTCGGGCGGCGGCGACTTCGGCTCGCAGGCGCCCGGAGCCGGCACCGATTCCGTCAATTCGCAGTATCGCGGCGCGCAAGGCCTCGACCCGGAATTCATCAAGGAACTTGAGAAGCAGTTCGGCTTCGACAAGCCGGCGCATGAACGCTTCATGCTGATGATCACGAACTACATCACGTTCGATTTCGGCGAGAGCTACTTCCGCGACATATCGGTGCTCGAACTCATCAAGGAAAAGCTGCCGGTCTCCGTCTCGCTTGGGCTGTGGCTGACGTTCCTCTCCTACGCGATCTCGATACCGCTCGGCATATCCAAGGCGGTGCGCGACGGCACCGCCTTCGACACGTGGACGTCGGCCATCGTCATCATCGGCTACGCGATCCCGGGCTTCCTGTTCGCGGTGCTGCTGATCGTGATGTTTGCGGGCGGAAGCTTCTTCGACTGGTTCCCGTTGCGCGGGCTGACGTCCGACAACTGGTCGGACATGTCGTGGCCCGAAAAGATCATCGACTATTTCTGGCACCTTGCCCTGCCGATCACGGCGATGGCGCTCGGCGCGTTCGCCACCACGACGCTGCTGACCAAGAACTCGTTCCTCGATGAAATCCGCAAGCAATACGTGACGACGGCCCGCATGAAGGGCCTCACCGAGCGGCAGGTGCTCTACGGCCACGTCTTCCGCAACGCCATGCTCATCATCATCGCGGGCTTCCCCGGCGCGTTCATCTCCGCCTTCTTCACCGGCGCGCTGCTGATCGAGACAATCTTCTCGCTCGACGGGCTGGGGCTTCTGTCGTTTGAATCCATCGTCAACCGCGACTACCCCGTCGTTTTTGCCACGCTCTACATCTTCTCCCTGCTGGGGCTGGTGGTGAACCTGATTTCCGACCTGACCTATACGTGGATCGACCCGCGTATCGACTTCGAACGCCGGGACGTGTGAGCCATGGACACGACACCTGAAACCATGGCCGCCGAACCGGTCGACACGAAAGCGCCCGCCCGTTCGCGCTTTGCGCTGTCGCCGCTCAACCGCCGGCGCTGGAACAACTTCAAGAAGAACACCCGCGGCTACGTGTCGTTCTGGCTCTTTCTGGTGCTGTTCGGTCTCAGCCTCGGGGCGGAGTTCATCGCCAACGACAAGCCGATCCTCATCCGCCACGACGGCGCAACCTACATGCCGATCTTCAACTTCTATCCCGAGACGGCCTTCGGCGGCGACTTCGAGACGGAAGCGGAATATCGCGACCCCTTCGTGCAGGACCTAATCCTCGACAACGGCGGCACGATGATCTGGCCGTTGATCCGCTACTCGTACCGCACGGTGAACAACGAGATCCCGACGCCGGCACCCTCGCCGCCCTTCTGGTTGCTGGAAAAGGAAGAGCGCTGCGTCCAGTACGAGAACGGCGTGGAGGACCGAAACTGCACCTTCGGCAATTGGCACCTGCTGGGCACCGACGACCAGGCGCGCGACGTGATGGCGCGGCTGATCTACGGCTTCCGCCTGTCGGTCCTGTTCGGGCTGGTGCTGACCGGGATTTCGTCCGTGATCGGCATCGCGGCAGGTGCCGTGCAGGGCTATTTCGGCGGCTGGACGGACCTCATCTTCCAGCGGTTCCTGGAAATCTGGACGTCGATCCCGGCGCTCTACCTGCTCATCATCATCGCCGCCGTCATCGAGCCGACCTTCTGGATCCTTCTCGGCATTCTTCTGCTGTTCTCGTGGGTGGCGCTCGTTGGCGTGGTGCGCGCGGAGTTCCTGCGCGCCCGCAACTTCGAATACGTGCAGGCTGCCCGCGCGCTCGGCGTCGGCAACAAGACGATCATGTGGCGGCACCTGCTGCCCAACGCCATGGTCGCGACGCTGACCTTCATGCCGTTCATCCTCAACGGCTCGATCACCACGCTGACCTCGCTCGACTTCCTCGGCTTCGGCCTGCCGCCGGGTTCGCCGTCGCTGGGTGAACTGCTGGCGCAGGGCAAGTCGAACCTGCAGGCGCCGTGGCTCGGCCTCACCGGCTTCTTTGTCATCGCCATCATGCTGAGCCTGCTAATCTTCATCGGCGAGGCGGTGCGCGACGCGCTCGACCCGCGCAAGACGTTCGAATAGACGCTTCCCGCATGGCGCATTCACACAACCACGGCAACGAAGACGAAGGTCACGAGCGCAAGCTGCTCTTTGCCGCGCTGCTGATCGGTGGCTTCATGCTGGCCGAAGTTGTCGGCGGCATCATGTCCGGCTCGCTGGCGCTGCTGGCCGATGCCGGGCACATGGTCACCGACTTCCTGTCGCTGGGGCTTGCCCTGCTGGCGACGCGGCTGGCGCGCCGCCCGGCGGACGGCAAGCGGTCCTACGGTTTCGGCCGCTTCCAGGTGCTGGCCGCCTTCGTCAACGGGCTGGCTCTGGTGCCCATCGCACTGTGGATTAGCTGGGAAGCCTGGCACCGCATCAACGACCCGGTCCCGGTGGCCGGCGGCATGCTGCTCGCCATCGCGATCATCGGACTTGCTGTCAACATCGCGGCCTTCGCGCTGCTCCACGGCCACAGCGAGGACAACGTCAACATGCGCGCCGCCGCCGCCCACGTGATGGGCGATCTGCTGGGCTCGCTGGCGGCAATCACGGCGGGCGCCGTCATCATCTGGACGGGCTGGACGCCGATCGATCCGATCCTGTCCGTCGTCGTCGCGCTCATCATCCTGCGCAGCGCCTACACGGTGACGGTGGATGCGGGCCGGGTCCTCATCGAGGCCGCGCCGAAGCACGTGACCTCTGAAGACATCGCGCCCGTGCTCGTCGCCGACATCGAGAACGTGGAGGACGTGCACCACGTCCACGTCTGGATGCTGACCGACTCCAAGCCCATGGCGACGCTTCATGCCCGGCTGACACCCGGCTCCGACATTGTCATCGCAACGCGCGGCATCAAGACGCTGCTGCACGACAGGTTCGGCATCGAGCACGCCACGGTCGAAATCGAATTCGGCGTCTGCGCTGACGCCCCCACAGAGGCCCACGCATGACAGGCGAAACCATCCTCACGGTCGAAGACCTCAGCGTCGACTTCGTGCAAGGCGGCAACGTCACCCACGCGGTGAAGAACGTCTCCTTCGACATCGCGCGCGGGGAGACGCTGGCGCTGGTCGGCGAATCCGGTTCCGGCAAGTCGGTCTCGGCGCTCTCGGTGCTGCAGCTCCTGCCCTACCCGGCGGCGCAGCACCCTTCCGGCAAGATCATCTACGAGGGCAAGAACCTCATGGGCCTGACCGACCGCGAGATGCGGTCTGTGCGCGGCAACGAGATCACCATGGTCTTCCAAGAGCCGATGACCTCGCTGAACCCGCTGCACTCCATTGAAAAGCAGATCGGCGAGATCCTCGAACTGCACAAGGGCCTGCAGGGTGATGCCATCCGCACCCGCGTCATCGAACTGCTGAACCAGGTCGGCATCCGCGATCCCGAAAAGCGTCTCGGCAGCTACCCGCACCAGCTCTCCGGCGGCCAGCGCCAGCGCGTGATGATCGCCATGGCGCTAGCCAACGAACCGGACCTGCTGATCGCCGACGAGCCGACGACGGCTCTGGACGTGACGGTGCAGGCGCAGATCCTGAAGCTGCTCAAGGAGCTTCAGGCGCAGCACAACATGGCGATCCTGCTCATCACCCACGATCTCGGCATCGTGGAAAAATTCGCCGACAAGGTCTGCGTGATGAAGGGCGGCGAGATCGTCGAGAAGGGACCGACGAAGCAGATCTTCTCCGACCCGCAGCACGACTACACGAAGCACCTTCTGTCCGCTGAGCCCAAGGGCGACCCGCAGCCGCTGGACGAGAGCGCGCACGTCGTCATGGAAGGCGACGACATCAAGGTGTGGTTCCCGATCAAGGAAGGCTTCTTTCGCAAGACGGTCGACCACGTGAAGGCGGTGGACGGCATCGACGTGACGGTGCGCGCCGGGCAGACGCTGGGCGTGGTGGGTGAATCCGGCTCCGGCAAGACGACCCTCGGGCTTGCGCTGACGCGCATGATCGCCAGCGACGGCGACATCGAGTTCGAGGGCGTGAAGATCGACGAGAAGTCGTTCAAGCAGATGCGGCCGCTGAGAAAAGACATCCAGATCGTCTTCCAGGACCCGTACGGCTCTCTCAGCCCGCGCATGTCGATTGCCGAGATCGTGTCGGAGGGACTGAACGTCCACGGCGCGGGACTTTCGCGCGAGGAGCGCCGCGCCCGCGTTGCCGCCGCACTGGAAGAAGTCGGCCTCGACCCGGCGACCATGGACCGATACCCGCACGAGTTTTCCGGCGGCCAGCGCCAGCGCATCGCCATTGCGCGCGCGCTCGTTCTGGAGCCGAAGTTCATCATGCTGGATGAACCCACCAGCGCGCTGGACATGAGCGTGCAGGCGCAGATCGTCGACCTGCTGCGCGACCTGCAGAAGAAGCGCAACCTGGCCTATCTCTTCATCTCGCACGACCTCAAGGTGGTTCGCGCGCTCGCCAACGAGATCATCGTCATGCGGCAGGGCAAGGTGGTGGAAGCCGGTCCCGCCGAGAAGGTCTTCGAGCAGCCCGAAACCGAGTACACCAAGGCGCTGATGGCAGCCGCCTTCGACATCGAGGCCGTGGACGAAAGCGTCGTCGCGCAATGAGCCGCGACGAGACGATCGCCGACGCCGACCTCGACATTCCCACCACGCGACGTGTCGCCTATGACGGCTTCCGTCCGCTGGCGCTGCACACGGTCAAGATCCCGCGAAGCGGCGGCGGCGATGTGGAGCAGGAGCGTTTGCTCTTCGAGATCGGCGACGTGGTCGCGATCCTCCCCTTCGATCCGATCCGCAACAAGCTGGTGCTGATGCGCCAGTTCCGGCTCGGCGCGCACCTGACCGGTGGCGGCGGCGACATGATCGAGATACCGGCGGGCCTCGTTGACGATGGCGAGGACGTGGAAGCCACCGCGCGCCGCGAGTTGCAAGAGGAAACGCACCTTGAAGCGCACAGTCTGCGCCGTGCCTTCGATTTCGTGCCCTCGCCGGGTTTCATCGCCGAGCGCGGGCATCTCTATTTCGCCGAAGTCGATGCCACGGAGCTGCCGCAGGAATCCGGTCTGGAGGCCGAGAGCGAAGTCATCCGCCCGTTCCTCGCCGACCCGGACGAAGCACTCGCCGCGCTCGATGCCGGCCTGCTCCACAACGGCTACACGGCGATTGCGCTGCTGTGGTTCGCGCGGCACCGCAAAGAACTGACGAAGGGGGCCTGAGCCGATGTTCCTGCTTGCACTGACCGGATGGGACTATGGCCCGTGGGTCGAGCGGTTCCGACAGGCTGCGCCCGACCTGCAACTCGTCACCCACGATCAGGACTACGATCCGACCGAGATCAAGTACGTGGCAGCGTGGAACGCGCCCGACGGCCTTCTCGGCAACCTGCCGAACCTCGAAATCATGTTCTCGCTGGGTGCCGGCGTCGACCACCTGCTGAAGCGCGATGACCTGCCCGACGTGCCGATCGTGCGGGTGGTGAATGACGACCTCACCATGCGCATGACCGAGTGGGTGGTGCTGCAGGTCCTGATGCACCATCGCCAGCAGCGTGCCTACGACGCCTTCCAGCGGGAGGGCAAGTGGGAGCCGCTGTGGCAACCGGCGGCGGACGCGGTGCGCGTCGGCGTCATGGGCCTTGGCGTGCTGGGGCGCGATGCGGCAGAGAAGCTTGCCGCGCTCGGCTTCCAGGTGGCGGGCTGGAGCCGCAGCGAGAAGCAGATCGCGGGCATCGATTGCTTCAGCGGCGAGGCCGGGCTGGATGAATTTCTCGCGCGCACCGACATTCTCGTTGTGCTGCTGCCTTCAACACCGGACACCGCAGGCATCATCGACAAGGCGCTCCTCGGCAAGCTGGCGCAGGACGGCGTGCTGCCGCAGCGCTTTCCGGCAATCGTCAATGCCGGGCGGGGCGCGCTCCAGAACGAGGACGACATTCTCGACGCGCTCAATAACGGCGTGCTGCGGGCGGCGAGCCTCGACGTTTTCCAGCAGGAGCCGCTGCCGGAGGACAGTGCGTTCTGGCAGCACCCGCTGGTGACGGTCACGCCGCATATCGCGGCCGACAGCGATCCGGCGGCAATTGTTGAAGGAATCGTGGAAGCCATAGATCGGCATGAGCGCGACGACCCGCTCATCAACATCGTGGATCGCGGGCGCGGGTATTAAAGCCTTTTCACGCTCGTCACCTGAAGGCCCGCACCGGCGATGCGCTCGACGGCGGGTCCAAGCGGTTCCTCGACCGTCGCCATGTGGTGGGCATTGGCATGGAGCAGCGTGCCGGGTTCCGACACGATGCCCACGTGACCTTTCCAGAAGACGAGATCGCCGCGTTGCCACGCGCCGGGATCGCTCTCGTTGACGGGCGTGCCAAGGCCGCGTTCCTGCATGTCGGAATCGCGCGGTGCCTTCACGCCGCAGGCGGCCAGCCCCATTTGCACCAGCCCGGAACAGTCGATGCCGCGCGCGGTGCGTCCGGCCCACATGTAGGGCGTGCCGATGAACTTGCGCGCTTGCCCGATGAAGTCGGTCGGCGGAGACGCATCGAGTGGCGCGAGGTGCCGTGAGATGGCGAAACGTCCGTCGGCGAGCTTCACGAAGCGCTCGGCGCTTGCCGCCGCGCCGCCTGCAGCCGTGCCGGAAGACCCTGCCGCCGTTCCCTCGACCGACAGATGCGCGTTCAGCGGCGCAAAGCCCGCAGGCGGCGTCTTGATGTGGGGCGCGGCATAGAGATGGGTCCACAAGGCGGTGACGCGGTGGGTCGGTTCGGGCGCAACTGGCCCAAGCGCGGAAGCCGCACACCAGCCGACATAGTCGTCGACGTCGGACTGCACCCATGCCCAGCCCTCGTCCGTCGTCTCGAAGACGCGGACGGCCTCGCCCATGAGAAGCTCTGTATCGGCGATTGCGCCGTGCTGGGCCGTGGGGAAAAGCCGAACGACCGGCTCGATGATGCGGGCCGGCTCACCCTCCACGAAGCGTGCGGCCTCGACCTGGCCTTTCAGTCGGGCATCCGCCAGTTCGGGAGAGAACGCGTTCAGCCTGCGGTCGAGATCGGTGCTCATGCCCCGGTTGCCCTGGCGCGCGCGATGATCTGGTCGCTCAGCCGGTCGAGATAGAGCGAGCCGCCGACCGTGCGCTGGATGATGACGTTGCGCTTGTCCGCCTCGTCGCGGCGGCGGGTGACGAGACCCGCCTTGCCCATGGTGTCGAGCGCGCGGGTAATGACCGGCTTGGTGACGTTCAGCTTCTTAGCCAGCCCCCGCACCGTGTGCGGCGGCGGGTCGAGATAGATCGTCAGCAGGATCGCCATCTGGCGCGCGGTCAGGTCGGTATCACCATCGCGCACGACATCCAGGTGGACGTCATGCCACAGCTTGAGAGCCTCGATGGAGGTGATTTCGACCGACATTCACGCATTTCCCTGCCCGCAACGGGAGAATTCAAGGATCGTTACGGAGGCGAATTATAGTAACGCGCCGGAGGGGTAGATTGCGAGTCGAAACGCCTATGCACCAGACGGGTAGCGGGCCGACAGCACGTGATAGAGCGCGCGGATGGCGTGCGCCTCGCCGCCTTCCGGGCGGCCCGCGTCACTGCTCGGGCGCCACGCGAAGATGTCGCCGTGCAGCCACGCGCCGGCATCTTCCACGAATTTCTCCATGAACAGCGCTGCCGTGATTGCCCCGGCATGGCCGCCGCTCGAGATGTTGCAGACATCGGCCACCGGGCTTTTCAGTAGCTTGGCGTAGGGCTTGTACAGCGGCAGCCGCCAGACGGGATCGTTCTCCGCCTCGCCCGCCGCCTGCAGGTCCTCGCAGAGCTTGTCGTCGCGCGAGAAGATCGGCGGCAGGTCGGGACCGAGCGCGACGCGCGCCGCACCGGTGAGCGTCGCCAGATCGACGATCAGGTCCGGCTTTTCCTCGTCCGCGTAGGTGAGCGCGTCGGCCAGCACGAGACGGCCCTCGGCGTCGGTGTTGCCGACCTCGACGGTCAGCCCCTTGCGGCTCGGCAGCACGTCGCCGGGACGGAAGGCATCACCCGCGACGGAATTCTCCACCGCCGGGATGAGTACCCGCAGGCGCAGGTTGAGCTTTGCGTCCATGATCATGTGGGCGAGGCCCAGGACGTTGGCGGAGCCGCCCATGTCCTTCTTCATCAGGCGCATGAAGGCAGAGGGCTTGAGGTCGAGGCCGCCGGTGTCGAACACGACGCCCTTGCCGACCAACGTCACCTTCGGTGCCTTCGCAGGCCCCCAGGTCATGTCGATCAGGCGCGGCGCGCGGGTGCTGGCGCGACCGACCGCGTGGATCATCGGGAAGTTCTGCTTGAGCAGCGCGTCCCCGCTGATGACCTTGATCTTCGCCTTGTGGGTGGCGGCAAGGTCGCGCGCGGCTGCTTCCAGTTCGTCCGGCCCCATGTCGTTCGCGGGGATGTTCACCAGATCGCGGGCAATGGCCGCGCCCGACGCGATGCGCGAAATCTCGGCATGGTCGACGCCCTGCGGACAGACGAGCACAGGTGACGACTTCTCGTCCTTCGGCTTGGTGTAGCGCTCGAAGCGGTAGCTGCCGAGGCAAAAGGCGATGGCCGCCATGCGCGGGTCTTCGAAACCCTCGCCCAAACGGAACGTGCCGGCGGGCAGGCCGGTCGCGAGCTTGCCCGGCAGGAACGGTGCCGGGTCATCGCCAAGGCCGAACAGCACGCGGGCGAGCTTGCCGTTGCCATCGGGGAGCAACGCGATCTGGCCGGCACTTCCCTTGAAGCCGGTCTGCTCGCACCAGCCGTGGGCGGCCTTGTCGGATTTCTTCAGCCCCTTGAAGGCCTTTGCGTCCATCGCATCAATCGGCACCGCGTTCTTCGCGTCCTTCACGAGGCAACGGCTCACCGTCTGGTTGAAGGCGAAGGAGCGGGATGCGGGCATGGAGGCGAACCTTTCGGGCAGGAAACGGGAGGTCATTTAACGGGAAATTAGGGTTAACAGCTTATTTCTTACCTGTCGCGCCTGCCATCAGTGAGTTCCGGGCGGCGCAAGTACAGGACGAGTTATCATGTTGCTTCGCGTTTCGAGAAGCCGCCGTTCGCGCATCGCGATGCTGGCGGCCACAACGGCCCTGGCGCTCACGCTCACTGCCTGCGGGCAGAAGCGCATGACGACCGGTTCGCTCGCCGGTAGCGGCGGCAGCCCCCAGGCGCAGGCACAGCTTGCCAAGAACAATTCCATCGTCGAGCGCTGGGCCAAGGCCTACAAGCGCGACCCCAAGGACGCGAAGGTGGCGCTCGGCTACGCGCAGGCGCTGGACGCGACTGGGCGGGGCGATGAAGCCGCCGGCGTCTATGCCGACGCGGTCGGACACAACCCCAACGATGCCGAGCTTCTCTCCGCCTTCGGGCGGGTGCTGGCAAAGCGCAAGCCCGGCCCGCAGGCGATTGCCGTGCTGGAGCGCGCCGACCAGGCGGGAAGCCGCGACTGGTCCGCCTATTCCGCGCTCGGTGCATCCTACGATTCCGTCGGCCGCCACGATGACGCGCAGGACGCCTACAAGAAGGCGCTGGCGCTGAAACCCGACGAGCCGGCAATCCTATCCAACATGGGTCTTTCCCAGGCGCTCGCCGGTGACATTCGCGGCGCGCAGCAGACACTGGAACGCGCCAGCGCCAAGCCTATGGCCGAGCCGCAGGTTCGCCAGAACCTCGCGCTGGTCTACGGCATGCAGGGCAAGTTCAAGGAAGCCGAAGCCGAGCTCGCCAAGGATCTTGGTCCCGCGCAGGCGCAGGAAAACGTGCGCTACATGCGCAAGATGATGTCGCAGAACAATTCCTGGGACGAGATCAAGAAGAGCCGCGGCCGCGGCTGAGGCACGTCACCGCCCACAGGCGGTTCCCATCTCCGAACACGCAAAAGCCCCGGTCGTTGGCCGGGGCTTTTTTCGTTGGTCATTGCAAAGTGCGGCGCCGGCTGTGCGTCAGATTTCCATGACGCGGATCGCTGCCGGGCCGAGAATGACGATGAATAGCACCGGCAGGAAGAACAAGATCATCGGCACGGTCAGCTTCGGCGGCAGGCCGGCCGCCTTCTTCTCAGCTTCCGACATGCGCATGTCGCGGTTTTCCTGCGCCATGACGCGCAGGGCGTGGGCCAGCGGCGTGCCGTAGCGTTCCGCCTGGATGAGCGCGGTCGTGACCGCCTTCACGCCGGGCAGGCCAGTGCGCTTGGCGAGGTTTTCGTATGCCACGCGACGGTCCTGGAGGTAGGAAAGTTCGGCGGTGCACAGGCCGAATTCCTCGGCCACCGCGACGGAGCGTTCGCCGACTTCCTCAGAGACCCTGCGCATGGACTGTTCGATGGACATGCCCGCTTCTACGCAGATCAGCATCAGGTCGAGGGCGTCGGGGAAGACACGCTGGATTTCAAGCTGGCGCTTCTGGATGCGGTTCTTGAGAAAGATGTTGGGGGCGAAAAAGCCAAGCAATGCGATGCCTGCACCAAGGCCCAGCCGCAGCATCGGCGGCCGGTCCGAGTAGCCGCCAAGCACGAAGAAATAGAACATCACCACCGCGAAGAAGACCGGCGGCAGGATGATGCGCAGGAAGATGAAGGTGTAGAGCGGCGCGTCGCCGCGCAGGCCCGCCATCCGCAGGCGCTCCTTCAACTCGCCGTCTTCGAGATGCTTTCGCAGGTTGAACTTGTCGACGAACTGCTGGACCGAAGCCTTCGGCGCGCTGCGCAGTGCAACGGGGTTTTTCGACTGTTCGTTGAGGCGGGCACGCTCGCGCTGGCGGATCTTGTCACGCTCCAGCGCAACCGTCTTCATCCGGGTCTTCAGCTTGTCGGGCTGTACGAGCGGACCTGCGAGCGTCATCACGGTCGCGCCAACGGCCAGCGCCGCCAGCAGGCTCGCCAGGAAGGTCGGGTCGAGGAAGAGTGTGGTCAGCTGCATCGCTCGCGCCCTTTTAGAAGTCGAAGTTGATCATCTTGCGCATGACCATCACGCCGCAGAACATCCAGAAGGCAGAGCCCATCAGCATCAGGTGGCCCATCGGGTCGGTCCACAGCAGCGAGATGTAGTCGGGGCTGGTCATGGTCACGAGGCCCATGACGACCAGAGGCAACGCTCCGATGATCGCGGCGGAGGCCTTCGCCTCCTGGCTCATGGCAACGATCTTGGCCTTCATCTTCTTGCGGTCGCGCAGCACCTTGGAGAGATTCGACAGGGTGTCGGACAGGTTGCCGCCCGTCTTCTGCTGGATGGTGATGACGATGACGAAGAACGAGACTTCCGCCAGCGGCATCCGCTCGTACATGCGCTGCACGGCATCACCCATGTTGACGCCGAGTGCCTGTGTCTCGACCAGCGAACGGAACTCGCTTTTCACCGGCTCGGCGGATTCGGCAGCCACCATGCGGATGCAGTCGTTGAGCGGAAGGCCGGCCTTCACGCCACGCACGATGATGTCGACTGCGTTGGCGAACTCGTTGAGGAAGGCAGCCTCGCGGCGGCGGGCAAGGAAGGACAGCAGCCAGCGCGGGAAGCCGAAGGTGAAGATGACGAGGCAGGCCAGGGTGACCAGCATCGGCCCCTTGAGGATGAAGCTGGCAAGGGTCGCGGAGAGGCCCATCACGACCGAGATGATCCAGAACTTCTTCACGGTCCACTGCAGGCCGGCCCCGCGAATGTCCATCTTGAGATCGCGCTTGCGCTGCTTCTTGGAGCGCTGCTCGATATCCTTGATCGTGTCCTCGACCTTCTGCTTGCGGCGCGAGTTGTCGCGCTCGCGTCCGGCGGCTGTGGTCGAGGCATTCGTGCGGGTGGAGATGGTGTGAACGCGCCGGGCCGTCTTGGCCGTGCCATCGAGACGCGGCATGACGAAGACCCAGGCGAGACCGCCCACGCAGGCCATCGCGAAGACGATGACCGAAAGCTGCATCAGGAAATCGGACGGCACGGTCAGACCCCCATGCCGTCGGGCTCGGCAGCGGCGGCGGCATCCAGAGCCGCTGCGAGATTGCGCTCCTCGTTGAAGTATCGGGCACGCTCCCAGAAGCGCGGACGGCCGATGCCGGTCGAGCGGTGCTTGCCGAGAATCTTGCCGTTGGCGTCTTCGCCCTCGATGTCGAAGACGAAGATGTCCTGGGTGGTGATGACTTCGCCTTCGGTGCCGAGCACCTCGGTGATGTGGGTGATGCGGCGCGAACCGTCACGCAGACGCTGGGCCTGGACGATGACGTCCACCGACGACACGATCATCTCGCGGATGGTGGCCGGCGGAAGCGCGAAGCCACCCATGGTGATCATGCCCTGCACACGAGACAGCGCCTCGCGCGGGGAGTTGGCGTGCAGCGTGCCCATGGAGCCGTCGTGGCCCGTGTTCATCGCCTGCAACAGATCGAACGCCTCGGGTCCACGCACTTCGCCGACGATGATGCGTTCGGGGCGCATACGCAGGCAGTTCTTCACCAGGTCGCGCATGGTAATCTCGCCGGTGCCCTCCAGGCTGGGCGGGCGGGTTTCCAGGCGGACAACGTGCGGCTGCTGGAGCTGCAGTTCCGCGGAATCCTCGCAGGTGATGATGCGCTCGTCGGCGTCGATGAACTGCGTCAGGCAGTTGAGCAGGGTCGTCTTGCCCGAGCCGGTACCGCCGGAAATCAGGACGTTACACTGGCAGCGGCCGATGATCTGAAGGATGCGCGCGCCTTCCGGCGAGATCGAGCCGAACTTCGTCAGCTGCTCGAGGGTCAGCTTGTCCTTCTTGAACTTACGAATGGTAAGCGTCGGGCCATCGATCGCCAACGGCGGGGCGATGACGTTGACGCGGCTGCCGTCCATGAGGCGCGCGTCGCAGATCGGGCTGGATTCGTCGACGCGGCGGCCGACCTGGCTGACGATGCGCTGGCAGATATTGAGCAACTGCGCGTTGTCGCGGAAGCGGATGTTGGTCTGCTGGATCTTGCCGGCGACTTCGATGTAGACCGTCTCGGCACCGTTGACCATGATGTCGGCGATGTCGTCACGCGCCAGGAGCGGCTCCAGCGGGCCGTAGCCGAGCACGTCGTTGCAGATGTCGTCGAGCAGGTCTTCCTGCTCGGCAATCGACAGGGCGACGTTCTTGAGCGCGATGATCTCGCTGACGATGTCGCGGATTTCATCGCGCGCGGTGTCGGCATCCATGCGCGCAAGCTGCGACAGGTCGATGGCGTCGATGAGCGCAGAGAAAATCTGCGTCTTCATGTCGTAATAGTCTTCGGACCGCGGACGCTGCTGGCTGGATTGCTGCTGCGGCTTCGCGGCCTTTGCAGCCTTTTCCATCTTCACGGGCTTGGTGCCGGGAAGCGGCATGTCGTCATCCTGCAGCCCGGAACCGAACGATGTCGGCTGCGGCAGGCTGGAAGGGTCGGCCTCGCGCATGGTGCCGAAATCGGCCGGGGCTGGCGGCGGGGCAGAAGCTGCGGGTTCAGCGCCTGCAGGCGCTGCGGGCTGTGGCGTCGGCGCGGATTGCGGTGGCGGTGCCTCTGACTGGGCCGGCCGCACGTATTCCGGCACGGGCTGAACCTGGCCGCGCGGTGCGTCCGGCAGTTCTTCGGGATCGGGCAAGCGCTCGGCTGCGTGTCCGAAACCCTGTTTCGGCCGCTCCGAGATACCGGCTCCCTTGTTTCCGCGCTTTCCGAACATCTTGAGCTTCCGCGCCTGCCTACTTGCCTGCCTTGGAGAGTTTCAGCCGGTCCATCAACTGGGCGATCAGGGAGTTGGCGCCTCGCGGCGCGTCCGACTGGCCGACGACGGCACGCGCCAGCGTGCGGAAGGCATCCGCCGCCTTGGCGTTGGCCTGCGTCTCGGAAATCATCTGGCCGTTGTTGGCTGCCATGCCGAAGATCTGCGGTTCGAACGCGATTTCCGCAGCGATATCGAGGTTCAGCGCGCCGGCAAATTCCTGCGGCGAAATCTCGGGCCGCTTGGGAATGCCGATCTGGTTCAGCACGAGGAACGGCTCGCGGTCGTTGCGGCGGTGCTGAGCCAGCAGATCGACGAGGTTCTTGGCATTGCGCAGGTTGCCGAGGTCGGGCGCTGCGACGATCACGATATCGTCGGCGGCCATCAGCGTCTGGCGCGTCCACGCATTCCACTGGTGCGGCATGTCGAGCACCAGCTGAGGCACCAGGCCGCGCAGCAGGTCGATCACCGGTTCGACGGATTCAAAATCGATGTCGTAGTCGCGTTCCAGCGTCGCGGGGGCCGCGAACAGGCTGAGCCGGTCCGTGCACTTCCACAGCAGCTTGTCGATGAGGCTCTCGTCGAGGCGGTCGCCGGCGAAGATCGCATCCGCGATGCCCTGGCTGGGGTCCTGGTTGAAGTCGAGGCCGGCGGTGCCGAAAGGCAGGTCGAGGTCCGCGATGGCGACATTCTTCATCATGTCCTGCGACAGCGACCACGCGAAGTTGTGCGCGACCGTGGACGCACCGACACCACCCTTGGCGCCGATCACGGCGACCGAGCGGCCGGCGTGGTCCTCGCCTTCCTGTGCATAGAGACGGCACATGGCGGCGATGGCATCGACCGGGCCGATGGGGGCCACGAGATATTCGCTCACGCCGCGCGACAGAAGCTGGCGGTAGAGCATGATGTCGTTGGCGTGACCGATGATGATGACCTCGGTTTCCGCTTCGCAGACATCAGCCAGCGCGGCGAGGTCCTGCATCAGGCGGTCGCCGGTGGCCGAGGTTTCGAGGATCACGATATTGGGCGTCGGGGAGTCCGCGTAGAGATCGACCGCAGCGCCGATGCCGCCCATCTGGACGCTCATCTGGGCGCGGCTGGTGCGGCGGTCGGCGCGGGCTTCCTCCAGCGCGCCGAACACGTCGCGTGTCTCGCAGAAGGCCTGTATCGAGATGCGCGGCAGCAGCGTTGCCGCCTGCCGGGCGGCATCGTTGGTGGCCTGCGGCGCTTCGAACTGGGGTTCGCGGCGGTCGTCGAATTCGTGCGCCAGCGTCATTGTCCGCCAACCTCGCTGACCTGGGCGCCCTCGTCGGTATAGACCGTCGCGGTGTCCTCGCCCTTGCGATACTTGTCCTGAACGGTGGCGCGGCGCATGGCGTCACGCGGGCCGTGGCCGCGCGGTCCGAGCAGGTCGCGCGGGTCTTCCACCATCGCCGCGAGATTGCGCTGCGTCGAGCAGCCGAAATCATAGTGCGAGGTGTTGGCGGGGTTGTGCGCGACGTTCTCCGGCCAGTTGCCGCACGGGCCGGCTTCCGCGGCGTAGCGGTAGAAGACCAGCTTCATGGCGGCCGGGCCGGCATATTCGGCGCGGTAGGTGTGAACGCTGAGGACGGAGGGATCGACGCCCTCGCGGCGCAGGATCTCGCGGATCTGCGTCGAGCTTGCATGGACGACGCTTTCCAGGCCCGGTCCGGTGGGCGCCTGCAGGTGGATCGCGCCCTGACCGGAGTTGCGATACTGGCGGGCGAGCGCCGCGATCTCGGTTGCGTCTTCGGGATGCAGGCCGCGGGTTGACGGGTCGGCGTGCACCACGATGCCCACCGGCTGGTAGCCGACGGTGATCGGGTGGCGCTGGTCGTAGTGCAGGGGAACCGAGCTGGTGTGGCCCGATGTCGTCTTGCAGCCGGCCACGCCGATGGCGAGGGCCGCGACGGCTGCAGCGCACAGGGCGCGGCGCAGCGGCGGGCGGGGCATGGCGTCTCTTGACCTGATGTACATCTTACTCTCCACCGGCGTTGCGGCTTACTTGACGATGAAACCGATATGGCCGTGATAGGGGCCTTCCGGTTGGGCGCCGGACACGCCGTAGATCTTGTTGAGGCGGCCCAGCAGGTACTGTTCGTGGTCGTTGGGTGCGTGCAGGTTGTCGGACGGCATGGACAGCTCGCGCTCGGCAACCGGCTTGACGAGGTGCGGGGTCACGATGGCGACCATCTCGGTCTCGTTGTTGACGAAGTCGGTGGAGCGGAACAGCGCGCCGAGAATGGGCAGGTCCTTCACCACCGGCAGGCCGTTGATGACCTGGTTGCGGTCCTGACGGATGAGACCTGCGATGACGAGCGAGCCGCCAGAGGGCATTTCCACGGTCGTCTCGGCGCGGCGCACCGTGATCGAAGGCAGAGAGATCGAACCCAGCGATATCTGGTCCTCGTCCGACAGTTCGGACACTTCCGAGGACACGCGCAGGGAGATGCGCTCGCCCGACATGACGACCGGCTGGATGGCGAGCCCGACACCGAATTCCTTGTACTCGATAATGATGTTGCCATCGCTGTCGCGGCCAACGGGAACCGGGAACTCGCCACCGGCGAGGAACTTTGCCGATTCACCCGAGATGGCGGAGAGGTTCGGCTCGGCGAGAACCCGCAGCAGGCCCTGCTTTTCCAGAGCGCGCACGGTCGCGGAGACCGAGTTGCCACCGCTGGTCCAGGTGCCGGTCACCGAGTTGGGCGGCGAGAGGTTGGTTGCGCCGAAGGCATGGGCAACAGACATGCTGGAGGCGAAGCTGCCGGCCGCGATGACGGCGTTGGGGAAGTCGATGCCGAGCTGCTTCAGCGTCGAGCGCTTCACCTCGACAATGCGCACCTTCACCGTGACCTGCTCGGAGCCTTCCGCGCCGATCATGGAGAGAACCTTCTCCTTGTCGCCGACGAAGCGGGCGGCAATGTCCATGGCCTTCTGGGCATCGAGCGGCGAGCGCACCATGCCGGACAGCACGATGTTGTCGGCCATGGATTCGGCGCGCACGTCCGAACCCGGGATCAGCTGCGAGATGGTGTGCTCCAGCGGGCGCAGGTCGCGGCTGACGACGATTTCCAGTGCGGCGATCTGCTCGCCGCGATCATCGAAGAAGAAGACGTTGGTCTCGCCGATCTCCATGCCGATCAGGTAAGCGCGGCGCGAGGAGCGCATCACAGCATCGGCCACCTTGGGGCTGGAGACGAGGACGTCGGCTGCATCGCGTGGCAGGTCGACGACCAGCGACTTGTTGAGGCCCAGTTGCACCGAGCGTGCGGCGAAATCGTCGAGCACGAGCGTCTGGTCGGCAGCCAGCAGCGTTGTGGCCGGCTGGGCCAGCGCCATCACGAACACCGTCGCGGCGACCGCGAACATGCGCCTTGCGATTGCGGCGCAGCGTGCAGGGGCGTTCATTGTTTTCGCGTTCGACATAGCTTCACCAAACACCTTGGTTTTACTGCGCGCCGGTCACCTGGGTGGCGACGCCGAAACGAACCATCTTGACCGTGTTGCCGCGGCGGTTGGGGTTAAGCCCCTTGGCCGACGAGCTCGGGTCCTTGCCATCAAGTATCGAGCGCAGCGTGAGCGACAGCTCGCCCATGCGCTGGGCGAGAGCCAGCGTCTCGGCCTGCTCGGGATCGAGTTCGAGAGTTGCCACGGAGCCGACGACGACGGATTCGCCGTTCTTGTCCTCGACCGACTGGTCGATAGCGAGTACGCGGGCATTGTTGAGAACCGTCTCGGAGACGACGATCTCGCGGCCCTCCTCGTAGGGGTCCTGCTCGCGGCGCGTCATGATCACGTCGACGCGGTCATTGGGCAGGATGAAGCCGCCCGCGCCCGTTTCGGGCGACACGGCGGTGGAAATGGCGCGCATGCCGGCAGGCAGCACGGCGGAGAGATAACCGCCGCCGCCGACGCTCACGACCTTGGAATTTCGGACAGGTTCGCCGTGGAACAGTTCGGAGCGCACGACCGAGCCCTGCATGGACTCGATGGCTTCCGGGTTGGCATCCTGACGGATCAGGTTGGGAGCGCCCGATTCAGGCCACTCGATCCATTCCAGATCATCGGGATTGATGATCGTGCCGGGACGCAGGTCGCGGGAGGCGACGAGCACCTGGGTGACGTCGATACGCTTCTCGACCTCGACCACTTCGGCTTCGGGGGCCTGGCCGATATTTCGAACGATCAGGAAGGCGACGGCGCCGGCGAAGAGCGCAATCGCGAGGATAACCAACCGTGCAGAACGCATAACTATGCTCCGGGTCACATGACACTGGGTCTACTGGAGCGCAGCCTACGCCTGCGAGAGTCAACTTATGGTTAACAGGGTCTAATCAATCAGGAATTTGCCGTTTGGCTTCGGTTGCAACCGATCACAATCCGAGCGCCGTTCCCCACTGGGTCTGGGAAAACATGAGAATGCCCGCCATGGCCATGGCAACGCCATACGGGATGCCGGTGCGCGGGGCGTGCAAACGCAGCACCCACTCCTGCCGGGCCAGGAACATCGGCAGCGGGTAGGTGCGCGCAAACAACAGGCCGACCGTGAGAATTCCGCCGAGGAACGCGCTGAGCAGGCTGTATTCGAGCAGATGCTCCCAGCCGAGCCACAGTGCGGACGCCGCGAAGAACTTGGCATCGCCGCCGCCGATCCAGCCGGCGATGAACATGGAAAAAGTCACGGCGAGCATGGCACCGCCTGCAACCGCGTGCGAACCGATCACCTCCCACGGCAGACTCACGGCGAGCGCGGCAGGAAAGAACGCGGCCGCGAAGGCGATCACGAAGCGGTTCGGCAGCTTCATGGTCAGCAGGTCGAGGAAGGCCGCCATCATCATGGCGAAGGGAAAGACGTAGACGATCAGCAGCTTCACGGTTCAGGCCCCGGCTTCGGTCATTGTTAAATGAGAGCCTAGCGCGCGAGCCTAAAGATTCGGTTCTCTGCCCCAGGGCCGATGCCGCAATAGAAAAAAGGCCGCTGCGCGGCGCGCAGCGGCCCTCTAATTCTTCGCTCTTGGAAAAAACCTAGAGCGCGTTCTTCACCGACGTGAACGTGGCGGTCAGGCTGGTGCCGACCTGGCCGACGACGGTGATGATGACGACGGAAATGCCGGCGGCAATCAGGCCATACTCGATGGCGGTCGCACCGGATTCGTCCTTGGCAAAGTTCTTGATGACGGCTTTCATTGTACTCTACTCCTAGTTCCAACCATTGTTTTGCGGAACGGTATTTGTCTCCGTCCCTGCACGAACTGGAAGCTACAGGGGGCGCCTTTCGGACGGCTTAACCGGAACGGCTAAAAAAGTCTTTTCAGCGCCGCGCGTTCAACGGGGTTAACAAGCCGTCTCGGGCTTTGCGCGAATGTTCGCCGCCGGCCATGAGGCGAACCGGACGCAACGTCAATTGCCGCAGGAATCTATAATGTATCGCGTGCCGTACGCGCACGCATACACGCGTGAGGACGGATGGGGCGGTATCTTCGCGATTGATTAACCATTCAAGGGCTTAACTGCACTCCAAAGGTGACCCACCCACGGAGAGCTTGATGCGCCCGCGCAACCCGATCCCACACACTGGAATGCTTGCCAGGGCCGCCGTCGTTGCCTGTGCAGCCCTGCTGCTCGCCACGCAGGCACGTGCGGAGCGGCTCGTCGTCGGTGTCGACCGGGCGATGCTCGTTCGGGTCGATGTTCCGGTGGACACCATCGTCATCGGCAACCCGGTCATCGCGGATGCCTCGGTCTACGACCAGACGACCCTCATCATTACCGGCAAGGCCTTCGGCGAGACCAACCTCATCGTGCTCGACTCGCTCGGCAAGATCGTTCACGAGGCTGACGTCGCGGTTTCGACGCCGCGCAACACGGTGACCATGCACAAGGGCGCGGCGCGCCTCACCTATACCTGCGCTCCGGCCTGTGAACGTACGTTGCGCGCCGGCGACGCGGTGGACGAGTTCACCAACCTGCAGGGCCAGGTTTCCACCACGCTCGACATGGGCAAGGGCCAGGCGAGCCAGTAGGCCAATTGTCGTTTTAAGCCTCGGGCCAAGGACCGGTTAACCGGTCATTAGCTTCTTTCCACAATTCGCCGCCGAAGCCCGAACAGTTCTGAAACTGTTTGCTGCTAGCAATGGCACTGTACTGATTGCCGCGCGCCGGAGGCACCCACGCGAGCGCTGCGGCGTGACCTGCAACACGCGTGCTGGTGGCAAGTAGATGCGTAGCAACGAGCAACACGAAGCCGACACGGTCTTCCCCGAAACGAGCGCGATATCCGCCGGCCGGCGCAGCTTTGGCCGCGACGACAGCGGCACGACGGCTGTCGAATTCGGCCTGATCGCTGCCCCCTTCTTTGCGCTGATGTTCGCCATCATCCAGATCGGCCTGATCTTCTTTTCCGGCCAGGTTCTCGACAACGCGACCACCGAGGCCGCCCGCCTGATCCGCACGGGCCAGGCGCAGGCATCGGGCTATACCGCGGCCGACTTCAAGTCCGCGATCTGCCTGTCGTCCGGCACGCTGTTCGATTGCCAGTCGAACCTGAAGGTGGATGTGCGGACCTATGCCGACTTCAACGCCACCGACATGAGCAAGCCCATCGACAAGGGCGAACTGGACGACAAGAACTTCACCTTCCAGATGGGTGGCCGCGAGGACATCGTCGTCGTGCGCGCCTTCTACGAATGGCCCGTCTGGGTGCCCCTGATGGCCGTACCACACGGGAACGGCGTGAAGCTGGGCGACCTTGCCAACGGCAATTTCATGCTCACCAGCGCCATCACCTTTCGCAACGAACCCTTCTGAGGATCGCACAAGATGCTGAACCGCTCAAAATCCGATACGCCCTGCAAGGCCGTCCGCGCCCTGCAGCGGCTGCCGTTGATCGGGCGTTTCGTTTCCGACGAACGCGGCATCGCTGCGGTGGAATTCGCCCTCGTCGCACCTGTCATGGTCGCGGCCTATCTTGGCTCCGTCGACCTGACCCAGGGCGTCATGGTGGACCGGAAGGTCTCGGTTATGACCAGCGCCATCGGCGACCTTGTTGCCCAATCCGAAGAGATCACCACGCCGGAGATCAACAACATCTTCAATATCGCCAACGCGCTGATGGCGCCCTACGACAAGTCGACCATCAAGCTGCGGGTTTCGAGCCTGGAAATCACCAAGAAGAAGCAGGGCCAGAAGCGCGAGGCCAAGGTGATCTGGAGCGACGGCAAGAACCAGAGCGCCTACGCCAAGGACACCGAGATCCTCGTGCCCGAAAGCATCGCGGCCAATGCGACCAGCGTGATCTTCACGGAAGGCTCGTACACCTTCACGCCGCTTTTCGGGCAGATCATCACCGAAAAGCTGGTTTTGAAGGACAGCTACTACCACGTGCCGCGCATCTCGGATTCTGTTGCCCGGAAATAATTCTGTCCACGACTGACCGATTCCCGACCCCGATGGCTTCACACCGGCGCACCTGCCCGCTTAAGTGCGCGCGATGGCGACACGCGTTTTCCCAGGACCAACCGGACTGACGATTGCGCTGGCCGCAGTCGCACTGGCCGCATTTGCCGTGTCGCTCGTCACCGGGCCTGCGGACCTGACATTCGCGCAAATGCTCGGCGGCCTGTTCGGCACGGCTGACACCTCCTCGACCCTCATTATGCAGGAACTGCGCTTGCCGCGCGCGCTGCTCACCGCGCTGTGCGGGGCGGGCCTCGGGATGGCAGGTGCGGCCCTGCAGGGCCTGCTGCGCAACCCGCTCGCCTCGCCGGACCTGCTCGGCACCGGCAATGCGGCCGCCTTCGGAGCGGTCGCGATCCTTGCGCTCGGCATCGCGGGCACCGGCTCGCTCATCCTGCCGCTGGCCGCCGTCTCCGCCTCGCTGGTTTCGATCGGCGCGCTCCTGTGGCTGTCCGGCCGTGATGCGCGCCCGCTGACCGTCATCCTCGCGGGGCTTGCGCTGTCGACCTTTGCCGGTGCGCTGGTGGCACTGACGCTCAACCTCGCGCCGAACGATTTTCTGGCGCTGGAAATCGCCTTCTGGCTGCTTGGCTCCTTTTCCGACCGCTCCATGGTGCATGTCGCCATCGCCGCGCCGTTCATCGCGGGCGGCATGGCGCTGATGCTGTCGCAGCGCCGGCTCATCGCGGCTCTCACCCTTGGCGAGGAAACCGCCCGCTCGCTTGGCACCGACACGCCCCTGCGGCGCACGGCCTTGCTCGTGGGCGTTGCGGCAACGGTTGGCGCGCAAGTCGCGGTCTCGGGTGTGGTCGGCTTCATCGGCCTCGTCGTGCCGCATCTGGTGCGGCCGCTGACCGGCGGACGGCCCGACAAGGTGCTGGTCCCCTCGGCGCTCGCGGGTGCCGCCGTGCTCAGCATCGCGGACATCGCGGTGCGCGCGCTGCCGACCATCGGCGAACTCAAGATCGGCGTGCTCACCGCGCTGGTGGGTGCGCCATTCTTCTTCCTGCTGGTGGCGCGCGAACGCGCCTCGCGCGACATCGGGTGAGGGTCGAGATCATGTCCACGACCAGCGTCCCGACCATCTCCGCGCGAGACATGTCCGCAGGCGCGATCCTGCGCGACGTGGACCTGAGCCTCACCTCCGGTTTCGTCGGTGTGGTCGGCTCCAACGGCGCGGGCAAGACAACACTGCTGCGCGCACTTGCCGGTGTCATCGCGCACCAAGGGACAATTGAATTGTTCGGCGACCCGGTCGAAAGCCTTGCTCCGGCCGAGCGGGCGCGGCGCATCGCCTACCTGCCGCAGATTGCGTCCGTCTCATGGCCTGTCAGTGCGCGCGACCTCGTGGCGCTGGGGCGGCTGCCGCACGGGGACGGCGAGCGCCCGATCGGCCAGGACGCGGTGACGCAGGCGCTGGGCGCGACCGGAACGCAGCACCTGGAAGGCCGCCGGGTCGATACCCTGTCGGGCGGAGAACGCGCCCGCGTGATGCTGGCGCGCGCGCTTGCGGTGGAAGCGCCGGTCCTGATCGCGGACGAACCGATTGCCGCGCTCGACCCGCGCTACCAGATCGAGATCATGCTGCGGCTGCGGGCCATCGCCGATGCCGGCACGCTGGTGATTGCCGCCTCGCATGATCTCGCGCTCGCCGCGCGCCATTGCGACACGGTGCTGCTGTTGCAGGCAGGCCGGATCACCGCAGACGGTCCACCGTCCGCCGTGCTGACGCGCGAGCGGGTGGAGGAGGCGTTCGGGCTTCAGTTCAAGGGAAGCGACGATTACGGCCCCGTCTGGGAGCCGACGACGCCCTAGTCCGGCTTGCGCAGCGGCATCTTGCGGGCCAGCCAGCCCGGCCCCATCGGCGAGCCACTCATGCCTTCGGACACATCGTGCACACGGGAATAGCCATAGTTTTCGAGCGCGCGGGCAACGATGGCACTGCGCCCGCCCGTTGCGCAGATGAGTGCGAACGGCGCGTCCCGGTCGCCGCCAAGCGCTGCATCGAGCTTTTGCAGGAAGCCGCGATCCATCATCGAGATCGTGATCGCCGGTTCGGCGACCCCGGTGCTGCGCCATTCCTCGGGCGTGCGGATATCGACGAGCAGGAGCTTCCCGGCCTCTGCGCGGTTATAGGCTTCCACGGCATCGAGGCGGCGCGGCTCAGCCAGCGCAGGGCCGGCACCCGCTGCGCCCAAGCAGATCAGCAGCGCCACGAGTGGCGCGAGCAAGCGCGGAAAAACTCTCATGATGTGCAAAATAGCGCTCAGCCTGCGCCGTGAGTAGCGGCCACGTTGACGCGGCGCAGTCCGAAGCGCATGGCGCCTGCGCGTCGCCTTGACGCTCGCAGACCGGCTACCTACCTTCGCTTCAAATTCGACAAGCCGATTCCTGATCGAACCGGCGCAAGCAGGAGACAGAGATGGCTACCCAACAGGTCACCGACGCCGAATTCGAATCCGAGGTTCTCAAGGCGGATCAGCCCGTCGTCGTCGATTTCTGGGCGGAATGGTGCGGCCCGTGCAAGCAGATCGCCCCGATGCTGGAAGAGATTTCGGAAGAAATGTCCGGCGTGAAAATCGTCAAGATGGACGTCGATTCCAACATGCAGACGCCCGCCAAATACGGCATCCGCAACATCCCGACGCTGCTGATGTTCAAGAACGGCGAAGTCGCCTCGACGCAGATCGGCGTCTCGTCGAAAAGCAAGCTGGCCGACTGGGTTCAGTCCGGCCTCTGATCGTTTCCGGTCAGACCAGGAATTTCGAAGGCGGCGCCCAAAGCGCCGCCTTTTTTCATGTCGGCTTCTAGGCGAGAACCGCGTCCTGCATGGCCAGCACGTGGCCCGCGAAGTAGAGCGATCCGCCGATGAGGATGCGCGGCGGCTCGTCGGTGTCGATGGCTGCCAGCGCCGACATCAGGTCAGGCATCGGTCGCGCCGGCACGCCGGCGATGCGTGCCTGCTCGGCGAGGGCTTCGGCCGTGAAGCTCGCCGGTTCGCCGGGAATTTCGACGGTGAGAACTTCACGCGCCAGCCCCGCGAACGGCGCGAAGAAGCCCGTCGCCGTCTTGGTCGTCAGCATGCCGCAGACCAGCACCAGCGGGCGGGCGGAGGCTTCCTCCATCTCGGCCAGGCGCACGGCGAGCACTTCACCGGCGGACGGGTTGTGACCGCCATCGAGCCAGATTTCAGAACCAGGCGGGGCGGCCTCGACGACAGGTCCCTGGGAGATGGCCTGCATGCGGGCCGGCCACTGCACGGACTGCAATCCCGCCTCGATATCGTCGGTATGCAACGCAAACCCGGCAGCGCGCAGGGTGGCGATGGCAGCGCCCGCGTTCTCGATCTGGTGCCGGCCCGGCAGGCGCGGCGCCGTGAGGTCGATCAGGCCGGATGAATCCTCGAAGATCATGCGGCCATTTTCCAGCCGCGCATTCCAGTCGCGACCGGAGACGAAGAGCGGCGCGCCGCGTTCGACGCCGATCTCCAGGATCACGTCGAGCGCCTCGTCGGGCTGGCGCGACACCACGCAGGGCGCACCCGGCTTGATGATCCCGGCCTTCTCGCGGGCGATCCCCGGCAGGCTGTCGCCGAGATAGCCGGCATGGTCGTGGGAGACGGGGGTGATGACGCTCGCCAGCGGCGTGTCGATGACGTTGGTCGCATCGAGCCGCCCGCCAAGACCCACCTCCAGCAGCAGCACGTCGGCGGGATGGGTCGCGAACAGGTGCAGCGCGGCAGCGGTGGTGATCTCGAAAATGGTGATCGGCACGCCCTCGTTGAGCGTCTCGGCGTGTTCGAGGGCTTCCGCAAGCACCGGCTCGGCCACCAGCTTGCCGCCATCGGGAGACGCAAGGCGTATGCGCTCGTGAAAGCGGACGAGGTGGGGCGAGGTATAGACGTGCACGCCCTTGCCGGCAGCCTCCAGCATGGCGCGCATGAAGGCGACCGTGGAGCCCTTGCCGTTGGTCCCGGCAACGTGGATCACCGGGGGCAGGTTCAGGTGCGGATGACCGAGCCTGTCGAGGATACGCCACATGCGGTCCAGCGACAGATCGATGATCTTCGGGTGCAGACCGGCGAGCCGGTCGAGAATCGCATCGGACTGCGCCATGGCTGGATCAGTCTGCGGGCGTTTCGTGGGGTGCTGCGGGCGGCTCGGCTTGCTGGGCGGGCGGCGGCAGTGCCTCGGAGACGGGCAGCGTCTGCGTAGCCGGCTTGTGCTTCAGCATGGCGCACATGCTCTTCAGCTTCTCGCGCATCTCCAGCCGCGACACGACCATGTCGACCATGCCGTGTTCCTGCAGGTATTCCGCGCGCTGGAAGCCTTCCGGCAATTGCTCGCGGATCGTCTGCTCAATGACGCGCGGGCCGGCGAAGCAGATGAGCGCGCCGGGCTCTGCGATATGGATGTCGCCGAGCATGGCGTAGGAGGCGGTCACGCCGCCGGTCGTCGGGTTGGTGTGCACGACGATGTAGGGATTGCCCGTCTCGCGGAAGGCCTGCACGGCAACAGTCGTGCGCGGCATCTGCATCAGCGACAGGATGCCTTCCTGCATGCGCGCGCCGCCGGAGGCTGCGAACATGATGAAGGGCGTGTCGCGCTTGGCTGCGGTGTTGAGGCCGGTGACGACGGCTTCACCCGCCGCCATGCCGAGTGATCCGCCCATGAAGTCGAAGCTCTGGATCGCGGCGGTGATGTCGAGTTCGTCCAGCTTGCCTGTCGCGACCGTTACCGCGTCGATGGTTTCGTTCTTGGCGCGGGCGTCCTTCAGGCGATCGGTGTAGCGGCGCTCGTCGCGGAATTTGAGCGGGTCGAGCGGAACATCGCTGACTTCGATGGTCGTGTAGTTGGTGCCGCCAAACAACCATTCCAGCCGCGCTTCCAGCGGCATGCGCATGTGGTAGCCGGAGACGGGCACCACGTAGTGGTTCGCCTCCAGGTCACGATGGAAGACCATCTCCCCGCTCTCGGGGCACTTGATCCAGAGGTTTTCCGGCGTGTCGCGCTTTGCACCCAGCATCTGCCGGATCTTGGGTCGCAACGTACTCGTCAGCCAGTTCACGCGATACGCCTCCTTCAGGCGGGACTTGCAGTGGCGATTCCGGCGGCAAGCTCGGACACCAGCGTGTGGACGCCGGCAACGGTGGCGCTGCCGGCCTTGCCGTCATCGTCGAGGGACGTGCGCACGGCTTCAACCAGCGCCGAGCCGACGACCACACCGTCGGCAGCGCGCGCAATGGCCGCTGCCTGTTCCGGTGTGCGAACGCCGAAGCCGACGCAAACGGGAAGCGGCGTCGCCGTCTTCACGTGGGACACCATCTTGGCAACATTTTGCGGGTCGGGCGCCTGCGTGCCCGTGATGCCCGCGACGGACACGTAATAAACGAAGCCGGAGGTGTTCTCCATCACGCGCGGCAGGCGCTTCTCGTCGGTGGTGGGCGTCGCCAGCCGGATGAAGCTGATGCCGTGCTCCATGGCGGGCAGGCACAGCTCGTCGTCGGCTTCCGGCGGCACGTCGACCACGATCAGCCCGTCGACACCGGCCTTGGCGGCATCGGTGAGGAATGCCTCGTTGCCGTAGCTGTAGATCGGATTGTAGTAGCCCATCAGCACGATGGGGGTCTCGTTGTCGCCCTCGCGGAAGTCACGGACCATCTGAAGCGTTTTGCGCAGGGTCTGCCCGCCCTTCAGCGCGCGCTGCCCGGCAAGCTGGATCGCGACGCCATCTGCCATCGGGTCGGAAAAGGGCATGCCGAGCTCGATCACGTCGGCACCTGCGGCAGGCAGGCCCTTCAGGATCTCGAGCGACGTGTCGTAGTCCGGGTCGCCGGCGGTGATGAAGGTCACCAGCGCGGAGCGGCCCTCCTGCTTCAATGCCGCGAAGCGTGCATCGATCCGTGTGTTGATCATTCAGACGATCCTGCCAGAAAGGTCTTTTCCGCCGTTGCGCGCGCAACCGAGAGGCGCTGAGCGCGACAGCGTTGCATGAGGTAGCCGGGTTTCCTCACCATGTCCATGAATGCGGCGGAACAGCGCCCTCAACGGCTCGCTGTTCACATGTCCACGCCGAGATGACCGGCAACGGTGAAGACGTCCTTGTCGCCGCGCCCGCACATGTTCATGACGATGATCTCGTCCTGGTCCATCTCCTGCGCCATGCGCACGACGTGGGCGAGCGCGTGGGCGGGTTCCAGCGCCGGGATGATGCCCTCGGTCCGGGTGCAGAGCTGGAAGGCGTCCAGCGCTTGCCTGTCGGTGATGGGCACGTAGTTTACCCGGCCCGAGTCCTTCAGCCAGGAATGTTCCGGCCCGATGCCGGGATAGTCGAGACCGGCGGAAATCGAATGGCCTTCGAGGATCTGCCCGTCATCGTCCTGCAGCAGGTACGTGCGGTTGCCGTGCAGCACGCCGGGGCGACCAGCAGTGAGCGAGGCGCAATGTTCGTCGGTGTCGACGCCGTGGCCGCCGGCTTCCACGCCCCATATCTTGACGTCCTTGTCGTCGAGGAAGGGGTGGAACAGGCCGATGGCGTTCGATCCGCCGCCGACACAGGCGACGATCGCATCCGGCAGGCGGCCTTCCGCGGCCATGACCTGCTCGCGCGCTTCCGCGCCGATCACCGACTGGAAGTCGCGGACCATCTCCGGGTATGGGTGCGGGCCGGCCGCGGTGCCGATGAGGTAATAGGTGTCCTCGACATTGGAGACCCAGTCGCGCAGGGCCTCGTTCATGGCGTCCTTGAGCGTGCCGGCGCCGGCGGTGACCGGGATCACCTCCGCGCCCAGCAGCTTCATGCGGAAGACGTTGGGCTTCTGGCGCTCGACGTCGGTCGCGCCCATGTAAACCACGCACGGCAAGCCGAAACGCGCACACACGGTCGCGGTTGCGACGCCGTGCTGGCCCGCGCCGGTTTCGGCGATGATGCGGGTCTTGCCCATGCGCATGGCCAGCAGAATCTGGCCGAGGCAGTTGTTGATCTTGTGGCTGCCCGTGTGGTTCAGCTCGTCGCGCTTGAAATAGATCTTCGCGCCGCGCCCGGTGCCGCCCTGCTTGCGGCAATGCTCGGTCAACCGTTCGGCGTAATAAAGCGGGCTCGGACGGCCGGTATAGTGCTTGCCGAGGTCCGCGAGTTCGCGGGCATAGTCCGGGTCCGCCTTGGCGGCTTCCCACGCTTCTTCCAGCTCAAGGATCAGCGGCATCAGCGTTTCGGCGACGAACCGCCCGCCGAACATGCCGAAATGGCCGCGCTCGTCAGGTCCGGTTCGAAACGAATTGGGTTCAGGTGAAACGCTCACGCGGGCACTCCTTCTGCGTTGCGGACGGCGGCGAGGAATTCGCGCACACGGGCGGGGTCTTTCACGCCGGGCGCACTTTCCACGCCGGATGATACATCGACGGCGCGCGCGCCGCTCTGCGAAATTGCCGCAGGCACGTTGGAGGAATCCAGACCGCCGGACAGCATCAAGGGAATATCGAGGTCGAGGCCGGCCATCAGCTTCCAGTCAAAGGATACACCGTTGCCGCCGGGCAGGCCCAGCCCCTCGCCGGGTTTCGGGCGCGCGTCGAACAGCACCATGTCGGCATAGCCGTCGAAGGCGCGCGCCGCGAGGATGTCCTCCTCGCCACCGATCTTCACCGCCTTCATGACGGGGATGTCGTAGGTTTCGCGCACGGCGCGCACGCGCTGCGGCGTTTCGCTGCCATGGAACTGGAGAATGTCGGGGCGCAACCCCTCGACGATCCGGTTCAGGAGATCGTCGTCGGCATCCACGGTGAGCGCGACGATCTTCGCCTTGCCGCGCGCGGGCGCTGCCAGCACGGCGGCCTCTTCCACGGAGATCGCGCGCGGGCTCGGCGGATAGAAGACGAAGCCGACATAGGCCGCGCCGCCGTCGACGGCTTCGCGCACCGAGTCCGCATCCTTCAGGCCACAGATTTTCACGTCGATTGTCATGGTTTTCCTGCCAACTTGGGGTTTTCCTGCCAATCCGGTGTGAAGGCGCAACTGGTCGCACAGGAAGCGCCGCCTCGTCCACCCACTTAAGGCTGCTCAGAGCTGTGTGAAGATGTGAACTGCGCCCGCGAGGTCTTCTGCCGCACTTCCATTGGCAAAAAACAATGTGGTCTGGTCATGGAAGCGCCGGCCGGACTTTTCACCGCGCGCCAGTTCGCACAGATCGGCGGCAATGTCGCCCTTAGTGACGGTTCCCGCCTCGATCGCCAGCCCCAGTTCCTGCCCGTGGCCATCGGCCGGGTCGCGCCGGTCCACGAAAAGCCGCGCCTCGTGAAACACCGTCGCTTTGACACGCCGCGTTTCGCTCAGGGTTCCGGGCAAGTCCAGGTGCGTGCCCGGCGACAGCCAGTCGGCGCGGATCGGCTCGTGGCCGGCGCTTGCCGAACAGGTGATGACATGCGCGCCGCGCACCGCGCCTTCAAGATCGCGCGTGGCGCTGACGTGAATGCCCGGCTGGCGCAGCGCGTGCGCCAGCTTGTCGGCGGCATCGGGTGCATCACCCCACACGAGGATTTCGCTGATCGGGCGAACCGCGGCATGGGCGCGGGCGAGATAGGCTGCCTGCGCGTCCGACCCCAGCACCAGCAGGCGGGAGGCATCGCCGCGCGACAGGTACTGGCTGGCCAGCGCGGACACCGCAGCGGTGCGCCACTGGAACAGCACGCGCCCGTCGATCATGGCCAGCGGTGCACCGGTCTGGCCGGATAGGAGCACGAAGAGGCCGATTTCGACCGGCATCCCGGCCTCGGCATTTGCAGGTGTGCGCGTCTGCATCATGACGCCCTGGTAGCCGTGCTGGGAGTGGCCGCGCGCGGAAAAGTCCGTCCAGGCGGGTGCAATGGCAATGGCGGAATGGGGTTGGTCGGGACGGGAAACGTCGAAGTTGCAGGTCGCGGGAACGGCGATGGCCGAACGGAAGCCCTGCCGCATGGCCTCGATCATGCCGCGATGGGCAATTGCCGCCTCGATCTCGGCGGCGCCGATGATCCGCATGGCAGGGCGTCCCGGCGGCCTAGCCCTGTGGGCGGGGTGCCGGCAGCGCGTCGTGACGGTCGGCGTCGCGGCGCAGGCTCTCGGCCTCGCGGCGGGCGCGGGCGGCCTCGGTGCGCTTGTCGCGCGCTTCCTTGCGCCAGCGGCCCTGGCCGAACCACGTCGCCATGCCGCCTGCGATGACGCCGACGCACAGGCTCGCGAAGATCACCGCGTAGAGCGGCAGCTCGTAGCCGATGGCCGGATTTGCGGGCGAGAACGGGTCCAGCGCCACCTTGACCATGTGGCGGTTGGCGACGGTGAAGGCAACCAGCAGGATCGCCAGCGGCAGCAGGATCAGGAGAGAGAACAGTTTGCGCAGCATGCTGTTTCCGTCAGCCCTCGTCGCCGTTCGCGTTGAGGCGTTCGCGCATTTCCTTGCCCATCTTGAAGAAGGGCACGGACTTTTCCGCAACTTCCACCCTGGCCCCGGTGCGCGGGTTGCGGCCGGTGCGCGCGGGACGGTTCTTCACCGAAAACGTGCCGAAGCCGCGCAACTCGACGCGGTCACCCGTGGCAAGCGCCTCGACGATCTCGTCCAGCACCGTGTTGACGATCAGCTCGATGTCGCGCTGGAACAGGTGCGGGCTCGCCGCGGCGAGGCGTTGAATGAGTTCCGATTTGATCATCGCGGCGGATGACACCCCCCTCGTCTATATCAATCCGGCCGTTTACGGACGTATCGAGATCGTATCAAGCCACAGAAGACCTTAATCTTCAATGGGTTGAGACCGCCAAATGCTGACGAGTCCGCGTTGCGGCACCGCTTCTTCGGCAATATCGGAAAGCCAGCCGGCAAACTTGCCGGCGCCGTCGAGCATCTGCGACAGCCGCCCTCCGAGGCCAAGCTCCTCCAGCGCCGCATCGCCGGTCCACTGGACGATGCGCAAACCCTCAGGGACGCCACGCTCGGCGACAAGCCAGGCCTGCGCCGTATCCTCACCGCCCAGTTCATCGACCAGGTCCATGGTGACGGCGCGGCGGCCCGAATAGACACGCCCGTCGGCAAGTTCACGCGCGCGGTTGGCTTCCAGCCCGCGGCGTTCGCTGACGCGCTCGATGAACCAGTCGTGGGTGTCGCCGATCAATTGCTCGATGACGCGCAGTTCGGCCGGGGTGTCCTCGTTGAAGGGCGAGGGCTCGGCCTTGAGCGGGTCCGACTTGATGACGCGCATGTCGACGCCAACCTTGTCGCCCAGTTCCTTGAAGTTCGGCCACTGGTAGAGAACGCCGATAGAGCCTGTGATGGAGGTTTCGCGCGCGACGACGTGGTCGGCTGCAATCGCGACGAGATAGGCCGCAGATGCGCCCACCGTGCCGATTGAAGCGACGACTGGCTTCTTCCCGGCTAGGTCGCGGATCGCATTGAACAGGGATTCACCGCCGCTGGTGGTGCCGCCGGGGGAATCGATTGCCAGGATCACCGCCTTCACGCGGTCGGTTTCGCCGAGCTTTCGCAGCATCTCGCGCTGCTTGAAGCTGTCGGTGATGACGCCGGTGACGGGAACGCGGGCAATCTGGCCGACGATCTTGTCGCGCGCGCTCAGTCCGGCAATGGCGACGATGGCGCCAACCGCGATGATGAAGGCGGCGATTCGCCAGAACGACAGCTTGCGGCGCAGGCTGCGGCGTTCAACGAGCGTGTCGGCATCAAGAGCCATGCGTCAGGCACTCCGGGGTGTTGGAAGTGGCGCCACTATAGCGAGGGCGCCTGAAAATGAAACGGGCGCCGGAGAGTATCCGGCGCCCGCCAAATCTTGCATTGAACTAAGACGCTCAGTTGTCGTCGTCGTCCTTGTTCGCCTTGTTCAGCGCGGCGCCGAGAATGTCGCCCAGGGACGCACCGGAGTCGGTGGAGCCGTACTGCGCGATGGCTTCCTTCTCTTCGGCCATCAGCAGGGCCTTGATGGAGAGCGACACGTTGCGCTTCTTGGGGTCGAACTGCGTGATGCGGGCATCGACGCGCTCACCGGCAGCAAAACGCTCCGGACGCTGGTCGGAACGCTCGCGGGCGAGGTCCGAACGGCGGATGAAGGCGGTGAACTCGGTATCGGCGATCTTCACTTCGATGCCGTTTTCCTTCACCTCGAGCACTTCGCAGGTCACGACGGCGCCCTTGCGGAGCTCGCCACCGGAGTCCTCGAAGGGATCGCCGGCAAGCTGCTTGATGCCGAGCGAGATGCGCTCCTTGTCGACGTCGACGTCGAGCACCTTCACCTGCACGGTGTGGCCGCGCTCGTAGTCCTCGATGGCCTGTTCGCCGGGACGGCTCCAATCCAGGTCGGACAGGTGAACCATGCCGTCGACATCGCCGGGCAGGCCGACGAAGAGACCGAACTCGGTGCGGTTCTTGACTTCGCCTTCGAGCACGGTGCCGGCCGGGTTTTCAGCCGCGAAGGCCGACCACGGGTTGTCCAGGCACTGCTTGAGACCAAGCGAGATGCGGCGCTTGTGCGGATCGACTTCCAGCACCATCGCCTCGACCTCCTGGGAGGTGGACACGATCTTGCCGGGATGGACGTTCTTCTTGGTCCAGCTCATCTCGGAGACGTGGATCAGGCCCTCAACGCCCGGCTCCAGCTCCACGAAGGCGCCGTAGTCGGTGATGTTGGTGATACGGCCCGTGAACTTGGCATTCGTCGGGTACTTGGCTTCCACGCCCTGCCACGGATCATCCTCGAGCTGCTTCATGCCGAGGCTGATGCGCTGCGTTTCCTGGTTCACCTTGATGATGCGAACCTTGACCGTCTCGCCGACGGACAGCACCTCGGTGGGGTGGTTGACGCGGCGCCAAGCGATGTCGGTGACGTGCAGCAGGCCGTCGATGCCGCCGAGGTCCACGAACGCACCGTAATCGGTGATGTTCTTGACCACGCCTTCCAGCACCTGACCTTCTTCCAGGCTCTGAACGAGATCGGCGCGCTGCTCGGCGCGGGATTCCTCGAGAACGGTCCGGCGCGAAACGACGATGTTGCCGCGGCGCTTGTCCATCTTCAGGATCTGGAACGGCTGGGGCGTGCCCATGAGCGGGCCGATGTCGCGAACCGGGCGGATGTCCACCTGGCTGCGCGGCAGGAAGGCCACGGCGCCGTCGAGGTCGACAGTGTAGCCGCCCTTGACCTGGTTGAAGATGGTGCCTTCGACCTTCTCGTTGTCTTCGAAAGCCTTTTCGAGGCGAACCCAGGAGTGCTCGCGACGCGCCTTTTCGCGCGACAGCACGGCTTCGCCGAGCGCGTTTTCAACGCGCTCAAGATAGACTTCGACCTCGTCGCCGACCTTCATCGCGCCGTCGACGCCCTTGGCGCCGAACTCGCGTAGCGGGACGCGGCCTTCGGTCTTCAGGCCGACGTCGATGACGGCAAGGTCCTTCTCGATCGAAACGACACGGCCGTGAACGACCGAACCTTCGGCGAGGGAATTTTCGTTGAGGCTCTCTTCGAGCATCGCCGCGAAATCATCGCGGGAGGGACTGGATTGGGTTGTAGCCACGTGGATTGTGTCTCCTGACAGCTCGAAACCTGCGCCAGTATCCAGGTTCAGCCCGCTCGTGCGCATCCCGCACCTTCAATGGGCCTTGAACCCAAACACCCGTATTCACGCTTCCCGAACGGCCGTCGGGCGATGCCGCCTCATGCGACATGCCTGGCCTTGAAGCGCGAAGCGAGGCTTCGCGATCGTTTCGCGCCATGTTCAGGTCCGGAAACGCGATTTCGGGGCCAACGCGCGCGCGTTGCCCCGTCATACCGGTCCGGTGCCTTTGCATGAAAAGCGCCGCCGCCCGCACTCAGCGGGCGTTGGAGCGCGCCGTATCAACGATCGAGACGGCTGCGCGAAACGCGGCTTCTATATCCATTTCGGTCGTATCGAGCAAGTGGGCGTCGTCCGCGGCGCACATCGGCGAGGCGGCGCGGGCCGCGTCCCGCTCGTCCCGGCGCAGCACATCGGCACGCACATCGTCCAGCGAGCGATCCTCGCCCATGGCGCACATTTCCAGCCAGCGGCGGTTGGCGCGGGCTTCGACGCTTGCGGTGACGAAGAGCTTCACATGCGCATGCGGGCACACGACGGTGCCGATATCGCGCCCGTCGAGAATGGCGCCCGGCTCGCGGGCTGCAAAGCTGCGCTGGAATTCCAGCAGGGCGGAGCGCACATCCTGGTTGGCGGCCACGATGGAGGCTGCCTCGGCGATGCCCGGTGCGCGCAGGTCATCGGATTCAAAGCGCTTCGGGTCCGGGTTGGCGGCGGCGCGCAGTGCCGCGTCAACGTCCTTGGGGTCGGAGCCTTCATTGAGAATGATGGCGGCCACGGTGCGGTAGAGCGCGCCGGTATCGAGCACGTCGAAGCCGTAGTGCAGCCCTAGGCGGCGCGTCAGGGTGCCCTTGCCGGCAGCCGCCGGTCCGTCGACAGCGATGATCATCCCGCCGCCCCTTCAATCTTCGCGCCAAGCCCGGTCATCAGGTCGGTGAAGGCCGGAAACGAGGTCGCGATCATCGCGCCGTCATCGACCGTCACCGGTTCCTCGCTGGCAAGACCCATGACAAGGAAGGACATGGCGATGCGGTGATCGAGATGCGTCTCCACCGTTCCGCCACCGGCAACGCGTTCGCCACCGTGCACGATCAGGTCGTCGCCCTCGATGGTGTGGCGCACGCCGTTGGCCGCAAGGCCGGCGGCAACGGCGGCCAGCCGGTCGCTTTCCTTCACGCGCAGTTCCGACAGGCCGCGCATGATTGTGTCGCCCTTGGCAAAGGCGGCCGCGACCGCCAGCACCGGGTACTCGTCGATCATCGAAGGCGCGCGCTCGGGCGGCACCTCGACACCGTGCAGGTCGCTCGCCTCAACCACCAGGTCGCAGGCCGGCTCGCCGCCCAGTTCGCGCTCGTTCTCACGGGTGATTTTCGCACCCATTTCCTCAAGCGTCGTCAGCAGGCCGGCGCGGGTCTTGTTGACCATGACGTTTTCCAGCCGCACGCGGGAACCTTCCACGAGAAGTGCTGCAACCAGCGGGAACGCCGCCGAACTCGGGTCTGCGGGAACCGTGACATCGCGCCCGACGAGGTCGGGACGGCCTTTCAGCGTGATGCGGCTCTCGCTGCCTTCCGTCTCGCGGATCAGGTCCGCGCCGAAATGCACCAGCATCCGCTCAGTGTGGTCGCGGGTCGGCTCGGACTCGATGACGGTGGTATCGCCGGCGCAATCGAGGCCGGCCAGCAGCACGGCGGACTTCACCTGTGCGGAGGCGACCGGCAGCCGGTACGTGACAGGGATCACGTCCTGCGGGCCTTCCAGTGTCAGCGGCAGGCGCTCACCCTCTGCGCAGTCCACCACGCGGGCGCCCATTTGCTTAAGGGGGGTCAGGATGCGGCCCATGGGGCGTTTGCGCAGCGAGGCGTCGCCATCATAGGTGACGGTCAGCCCATGCCCGGCGGCAAGGCCCATCATCAGGCGCACGCCGGTGCCCGCATTGCCGAAATCGAGCACGGCTTCAGGGTTCAGCAACCCGCCGACACCGTTGCCGCGCGCCACCCACGATCCATCCTCGTTGCGCTCGATCTTCGCGCCGAGCGCGCGCATGGCATCGGCGGTACGCAGCACGTCCTCGCCTTCCAGCAGGCCGGTGACGCGGGTCTCGCCGCGTGCAAGGCCGCCCAGCAGGAGCGAGCGATGGGAAATCGACTTGTCGCCGGGCACGCGGACATTGCCCGACAGGGCTGGGGAGCGGCTGGCGCGAACGGGGAGAGGCTCGGCGGAACTGGACACAGGCGGGCCACACGGTTCTCGTTGAAACGGTCGCAGGCCTCTAGCATGGCCGGGCATCGCAGGTACAGTGCGCCAACCGGCCCTACGCAGCCGGGCAAAGGTGTTTGAAAAAGCCGAAATTTGGTTTTGACAAGCGCTGTGCGACCGGTCTATCCGAGCCGCTAGCGATACGGGGCCCCCACGGCACGCCGATTGGCCCTTGAATCCATTGAGAGGAAGAGAACGTGGCGAAAGCGGAACTCGGAACCAAGCGCACCTGCCCGGATTGCGGCGCGCGCTTCTACGATCTGAACAAGGACCCGGTCATCTGTCCGAAGTGCGAAACCACTCTCGAGATCGAGGAAGTGGTGGCTCCGCCGAAGCCGAAGCCTGTTGCCAAGCCGAAGCCGAAGCCGAAACCCGTCAAGGACGTTGAAGAAGAAGAGGACGAGGATCTCGACGAGGATCTCGACGACGAGGCCGAGGACGACATCGATGATGAGGATGCCGTCACGCTTGAGGAAATCGACGAGGAAGAGACCGAAACCGGTCGCGTCGCACCGGCAGCAACGGATGACGACGACGAGGACGAGGATGACGACATCCCCGAAATCGACGTCGACGATGATGATGATGACGACGACGACAAGGATGTCTTCCTCGAAGACGACGATGATGACGACGTTTCCGGTCTCATCGAGGGCGAGGACGACGACGACGACAACTGATCGTCAAGCGGGCTTGCCCTGAGAAGCGGAATGGCATACACCCCCGCTCGCGCCGCGTTTCGCGGCCGGACGGCGCCAGACCAGACGGGCGGCCCGAAACTCCACGGACCGGCGATTCTTCGCCACCACGGATGCACGGGGCCATAGCTCAGTTGGGAGAGCGCTTGAATGGCATTCAAGAGGTCGGCGGTTCGATTCCGCCTGGCTCCACCACCCGTTCCGCCGTCCAGCCAAGCCGATCGTGCATCGGCAGATGCGATCTCACATCAATGTGACATTCGCCCCTCGGGCGCGGGACGTTGCCCTGGAAGGGGTTGCCCCTGTCCGCCGCCTGCTTGATGCGGGGGCCCGCAATCCCCATATCCCGTCTGTGGCCGAATGACCGGTCACAGCCGGCGCATCGCTCAAGCCATGAGGGTGCCACCGGTCAGTTGCTTGGATGTCCGCACCTCAATGCGGGCCATAAGGACGAACGGTCCCAATTCCCGTGTCACGTTTCACAAGCTTCAATGGCCAGTTTCCGCTTGGTTTCGAGGATATCGAGGCCCTGCTGGAGCAAGTTTCGGCCCGCAGTGCCTCGAATGGCTACCCGCCCTACAACATCGAGCGGGTGCCAGCCCGGAAGGGTCAGGAGGAACGGCTGCGAATCGTTCTGGCCGTCGCCGGGTTCTCGGCTGACGATCTCGACGTCACCGTGGAACAGTCCCGGCTGACGATCAGCGGGCGGCAGAGCGAAGCCACACGGCGCGACTACCTGCATCGCGGGATCGCGTCGCGCCAGTTCCAGCGCAGCTTCATGCTGGCGGACGGGATGGAAGTTTCAGGCGCGGCCCTCGACAACGGGCTGCTCACTGTTACGCTGACGAAGCCGGAGGAGACCACCGCCGTACGGCGCATCAAGATCGATGCACCGCGGACGGCAACCTGATCGCGGGGGCGTTCAGACCGTTAGAGGAGTACGTCATGACTGACGAAAAGACACATATCCAGACGGCGAGCGAACTGCCCGACAACGCCCTTCTCGCCGAATTCGGCACGGGCGAACTCGCCTATATCCGCAAGGTCTCCGCAGGCGACCTCGCCGAATCGGTGCCGGAAGTGCGCGACCTGCCGCCGGAAACGCCGCTCTTTGCGCTGCATGGCGCCTCCGGCGACCCGATCCTGCTGGCTACTAGCCGCGCGCAGGCCGTCGCCAGCGCGAGCGAGCACGAACTCACCACGCTCAGCCTGCACTGACGCGCCGACTGCAAACCGGATACGAATGGAAGAAAGAACGTCGCCTGGCGGAAGCGTCAGGCGGCGTTTGACGTTGCGGGCGCGTTGAGCACGCCGTAGATGGCGCCGGCATCACGCGAGGCGCGCAGCTTGCCGGTGTTCTCGGGGTCGCGCAGCACGCGCGCGATGCGGGCCAGCGCCTTGAGATGGTCGGCACCCTCGCCCTCGGGCGCAAGCAGCATGAACACCAGGTCCACCGGCTCGTCGTCGACCGCATCGAACTCGATCGGGCGGTCGAGGCGCGCAAAGACGCCGGCGATCTGGTAAATGCCGTTGATGCGGGCATGGGGAATCGCAATGCCGTGACCGATGCCGGTCGAACCGAGGCGCTCGCGCTGCAAAAGCTGCTCGAAGATCAGGCGAACGGGAAGATTGGTGATCGAGGCGGCGACTTCCGCCATCTCCTGGATCACCTGCTTCTTGCTGCTCGCCTTGAGCGACGCGATGATCGCGTCCTGCCCGATCAAATCAGTTAGGCTCATCCATTGTGTGTCCCGGACACTGGTTTGCTGGTTGCCGCGAGATGCAGCGACCGCGGACCTTCATCCGGGCGCCGGCATCGCATGGCCTGAAGCTCAGGCCTTGTCCGCCGCCGGCGGATCAATCCAACCAATATTACCGTCGGTGCGGCGATAAACGATGTTGAGGCGACCGTTCGCCGCATTCAGGAAGACAACGACCGGCTCGGTGGAAAGATCCAGCGCCATCGCGGCCATGCCGACCGTCTGCGTGCGGATCTTGGTGGAGGATTCCGCCACCACCAGCGGGGCTTCGTCGGTGCCCGCGACGGTCTCGTCTTCCTCGTCGACCTCTGCGAGCACGAAGCTCGGTGCGATCACCGGTTCGGATGCTGCCCGGCCATTATGGTGATCCTTGAGGCGGCGCTTGTAGCGGCGCAGACGCTTCTCGAGGCGCTCGGCCGCGGCGTCGAGGCTGCGATAGGCATCTTCGCCTTCGCCCTCGGCCTGCAGGTCGATGCCGGAATCGAGATGGATGGAAAAATCTGCCTTGAAGGACTGGCCCGTCTTTTCGAGTGCGACTTTCCCGGAATAGCCGTGGGAGAAATACTTCTCCAGCATGGCCGTGACGCGCTCCTCGGCGCGTTCCCTCAGAGCATCTCCAACGTCAATATTCTTGCCGATCACGCGCAGCGTCATCTTCGGTAACCACCTGAATGTCAGTTGTACATGGCGATATTTGAAGCCGCTTTGCGGATCGCCTCAAGCTCTTTCGTGGCAGGTGCTGCAATGCCTCCGAGGGAAGACCTGCCCGATGAGGCGCGGACCCTAGTGTCGGGCGGGTGACAAGTCAATGACCAGATTCTGCACCTGCAAGAGCCGCCTCTCACGCTGCGTCATGTCAGCGCCCGACTTTCCCTCCGGCGCTGTACTGAAGATGGAATACCCAATGATTCCCGGTACTTGGCAACTGTTCGCCGGGCGATATCGACACCGTCTTCCTGCAGTGCCTTCACGATCTGGTCGTCGGACAGAACGGCCTTTCCTTCCGCCTCGATCATCGCGCGGATGCGGTGGCGGACGGATTCACCGGAGTGCGCATCGCCCCCGCCGGTGGCCGCAATTGCCGTTGGAAAAAAGTACTTCAGCTCGAACAATCCGCGTGGCGTGGCCATGTACTTGTTGGCCGTGACGCGGCTGATGGTCGATTCGTGCATGTCGATGGCTTCCGCCACCTGCTTCAGATTGAGCGGCCGCAGATAGGCAATTCCGCGCATCAGGAAGGCGTCCTGCTGGCGCACGATCTCTGTCGCGACCTTGAGAACCGTGCGGGCGCGCTGGTCGAGGCTCTTGATGAGCCAGTTCGCCTCCTGCAGGCAGTTGTTCAGCCACATGCGGTCGTCGGTTCCGTTCACGGTGCCGATGACGGAGGAATAATAGCCGCGATTGACGAGGACGCGCGGCAGCGTGTCGGCATTGAGGTCGATGGCCCAACCGCCGTCGGCGCGCATGCGCACGAACACGTCCGGCACCACCGGCTGAACCGGCGAAAAGCCGAAGCGCGATCCGGGCTTGGGGTCCAGCGCCCGGATTTCCATCACCATGTCGGCGAGATCTTCCTGGTCGACGCCGCAGATGCGCTTCAGGGCGGTGAAATCGCGTTTTGCCAAGGTCTGCAGGTTTTCCAACAGGCACTGCATGACCGGATCGAGCCGGTCCTTTTCCTTCAGTTGCAGGGCGAGACACTCGGCCAGCGACCGCGCCCCGACACCGACCGGCTCCATCTGGTGAACGATCTCGAGCGCCGCTTCGGCGTCCGCCATGGCGATGCCGAGTTGTTCGGCGAACTCCTCAAGCGAGGTCGCGAGGTACCCGTTGTCGTCCATGTAGCCGATCAGCCGCTCGCAGACAGCCTTGACCAGCGGCGGAGCGACCACCTGGCCGAGCTGTTCGAGAAGATGGTCGGCCAGCGTGAGGTTGGCGGAGACAAATTCCTCGAGATTGTAGTCGTCGCCACCTGCACCCGGCAGGGCGCTCGGCGCGCCGGTTCCCGGCGTGAAGGCGGAGGTCTCGTCCATCGCCTCGCCGATATCTGCATCGACCGACGGCGTCAGGGAGTTGATGTCGGAACTGCTCGCGGAGACGAGGTCGCCGGGTTCGCCATCGGAGAGTGACGCGGTGCCGTCCGAGGCATCGCCGCTATCGCCGTCGCCGCTGGAGTCCACGTCCTCGTCACGCCGCGAGGCCTCGCGCTGGGCCTCGGAGGGTGCATCCTCGGCATCATCGCGCTCCAGCAGCGGATTTCGTTCAAGCTCGTTTTCCACGTAGGCAGCAAGATCGAGACTGGAGAGTTGCAGCAGCTTGATGGCCTGCATCAGCTGCGGGGTCATCACCAGGGACTGGCTTTGCCGCAGCTCCAGCCGCGGCCCCATTGCAAATCCGCCCCTGCCCCCTTGTGCGCTCACAGCGAAAAATCTTGCCCGAGGTAGTTCTGGCGGACAGCGTCGTTTGCAACGACCGCCTGCGGCGTGCCCTCCATCAGAACCTTGCCATCATGGATGATATAGGCGCGATCGATCAGTGAGAGCGTTTCGCGCACGTTGTGGTCGGTGATGAGCACGCCGATGCCGCGACCGGTGAGGTGGCGCACCAGCGTGCGAATGTCGTTCACCGCGATCGGGTCGATGCCGGCGAAGGGTTCGTCGAGCAGCATGAAGACCGGGCGCGATGCCAGCGCGCGGGCGATTTCCACCCGGCGGCGCTCACCGCCCGACAGCGCGATGGCCGGTGACTTGCGCACCCTGGTGATGGAAAATTCCTCGAGCAGGGAATCCAGCTGGTGCTCGCGCGCCCGCTTGTCCGGCTCGACCAGTTCCAGCACCGCCATGATGTTCTGCTCGACGGTCATGCCGCGGAAGATGGAGGGTTCCTGCGGCAGGTAGCCGACACCGAGGCGCGCGCGCCGATACATCGGCAGATGCGTCACGTCGAACCCGTCGAGTTCGATGGCCCCTGCATCGGCCGCGATCAGGCCGGTGATCATGTAGAAGGTCGTGGTCTTGCCCGCGCCGTTGGGGCCCAAGAGGCCGACGACCTCGCCCCTACGCAGGCCAAGCGTCACACCATTGACGACGGCGCGACCGCCGAAGGTCTTCACAAGGCCGTGGGCGGCCAACCACTGGGTGCGCGGCTCGTTCTGCGTCGGCTGGGGCCTTGGGCGGGCCTGCGCGCGTGCCGCCGGCTGGCGCTGGGCAAGCTGCGGCTTTGCGGCCGGGCGCGCCTTGCGGGCCGGTTTTGCGGAACGGAGACCGGAGAACAGCGTCGTCAGCCGGCCCGGACTCCACCAGGGCATTTCATCGGGCTGTGGTGGCACCGGGCGATGGGCACCGTTGACCTGCGGCTGGGCGTAGTCGCCATAGTCCTCGTCGGCGCGATAGGGCGCGTCGTGGCGGCGCGAAGACGCGCCGCTTCCCGGCAGCGAGGCGCGAAGCCGCGCAACCGTGCCGTCGAGCGCGCCACCGACATCAACGGACTGAAGCCGGCGGGCGACATTGCGGGCTGCGCGGGAAATCCGATCCCGCGACATGTTCAGCTGCTCTCGCACCTGCGCTCCTCAAGCCCCCGAAATGCGCGTTTTCTGACAGAAACGCGCGCCAAAAATCCTCAAGACGCGAATCTTGTGGAGGCACAATCAATCGCGGCGGGATGAAAAAGTCGAGGGGTTAGCGTGAACAGGACTAATTTTGGCCGGGATTTTGCATGCCGCCCGGCAGGAAAGAGCCGGAGACACGGCCAGAGCCCTGCGAACTTTCCAGTTTCGACTGGCCGGTGTTGAGATCCACGACGAGCTGCGTGCCGCGAATGATGTTGTCGTTCTGGGTCAGAACGACGTTGCCCGTCAGGCGGATGACGCGGGTGCCGACCTCGTAGATCGCCTTTTCCCCGGTCGCCGTCTGGTCCTTGGAGGTGACGATGACCTTGCCCGTCGCCTCCAGCCTGTTGATGCGGCCCTGCTGCTGGCCGGTGCCGCCGGAATAGCTGACGACGAGCTGGCGCGTCTGCATGCGCACCGGGCCCTGCTCCAGGATCACGTTGCCGGAGAAGATCGCCTGCTTGCGGTCGTCGAAGACCTCAAACCGGTCGGCATCGATCTTCACGGGCTGGCCGCCGTCGATACCGAGACTTTCCAGGTTCGGCTGGCCGGACTGCGCCATCGCCGCCATCGGGGCGGACAGGGCTGCAAGGGCGATCAGGGCCGTTGCGATGAATGCCGTGGGCTTCATTGTGGTTGCGTTTCCTATTGCGGGGCCGGCTGCGGCACCGCGTTCTGTTGATTTGCTTCGAGCGGCGCGTCCAGCGACCCGATCCCGCCGGGCAAGGGGCCGGCCGGCACGCCGAGAATCACGCGCAGCTTCACCCGGCCCTCGAAGGCCATGGCGCGCCCGCTTTCGGTGATGGTCATGCGGTCGGCGGCGAGGCTGCCGTTGAGCATGTCGACCTTTACGGGCTTTTCCGTGACCACGCGCCCGGATTTCATATCGACATCGGCATCGTCGAGGACGGCGCGGTAGCCGCCATCGGCACGCACGATGATGCGGTCGCGCAGTTCCAGCGACTGGGTGTCGGTGTCAAGCTTGCCGGTGCCGGCATCAATGGTCGCCCAGCGGCCGTCTTCCTGGGTCAGTTTGCCGTTGAGGCCCGACAGGTTGACGATGTTGGACTGGGCGATGTCCTGCTCAGCCTTGTTGGCCTTGATGAGATAGGTGCCGCGCCCGGCGCGGTAGCCGCTCAGCTTCGGGCTTTCCATGACGAGGGTGGAGCCGTCGAGGCCGATATTGTCGACATCGAACTGGCCTTCCGGCAGGCGGATGGAAAAGGACAGGCCGGAGAACGACAGCGCCGCGATGGTCAGGACGCAGAACACCGGCAAGCCGATGCGCAGGGTGCGCACAAGCCGGGTGTGGCTCTTGGCGGCGCGGAATGCCCGCTGGCGGCGCCGATCCGGCAGCGCGCCGGCGCGGGCGGTGTCCATGCCGTCTGTCATGTTCATCGTCACGGGCGTCCCCCAGGCGATCCCGCGCAATTTTGCGCGTCGGCCTGACAAATCACAAGCAGCCGATTACGCCAAGACAGTGGCATCGTGCGTCTGTGCGCGATCAGGAATGCGCGAAGATATCCGTCTCCGGCCAGCCGGCGAGATCGAGTTCGGCGCGAACCGGCACGAAGGCGAAGCAGGCCTTGGCCAGAGGCACCCGGCCCTCGCGCTCCAGCCGCTGGTCGAGAGCGGCCTGCAGGCGGTGCAGGTAGAGCACGTCGGAGGCGGCGTATTCCTTCTGCGCCTCGCTGAGATCGGCCGCGCCCCAGTCGGAGCTTTGCTGCTGTTTCGACAGGTCGACACCGATCAGTTCGCGGCAAAGGTCCTTCAACCCGTGGCGGTCGGTATAGGTACGCGTCAGCTTGGAGGCGATCTTCGTGCAGTAGACCGGCATGGCCGCGATGCCGAGCCATTTACGAAGCATGGCGACGTCAAAGCGGGCGAAATGGAAGATCTTCTCGGTGCGCTGGTCAGCCAGCAGAGATTTCAGGCGCGGGGCGTCGTAGGTCTTGCGGTCGAGCTGCACGAGATGGGCGTCGCCGTCACCGGCGGAAATCTGCACGAGGCAGAGCGGATCACGATGAAGGTTGAGGCCCAAAGTCTCGGTATCGACCGCGATTGACGCGCCGAACGCGAGGCCATCGGGCAAATCGCCCTTGTGAACGTGAATGGTCATGGGCTCGAAACCTCGCGCTTGCAGCGCGGGCATCCCACGCCCCTCAATTCAAGATGATCGTCCTGCCGGATTTACATCCGGGAGAAGGATGGTGCCCAGGAGAAGACTCGAACTTCCACTTCCGTACGGAAACTAGCACCTGAAGCTAGCGCGTCTACCAATTCCGCCACCTGGGCAATCGCGACCGGAAAAAATGTCGGCAACGAATGGGTGGGAAGCGATACTTTCGTGCGCGACGATTGTCAATCTGGCAGGTGCCTCCCTCTGTACAGTCTTTTTGTGCTTCGCTATCACCTGCTCAACTCACAATCGGGCGGCGCGCGCGCCGCGGCGCTGCGACAAGGGACGAACACATGTCGGCACATCTCCCCACGGGCAAGCTTGTCACGGTCTTCGGCGGCTCGGGCTTCATCGGGCGCTACGTGGTGCGGGCGCTGGTCGAGCGCGGGCACCGGGTCCGGGTCGCGGTTCGCCGCCCCGACCTTGCCGGCCACCTGCAGCCGCTCGGCTCGGTGGGGCAGATCCACGCCGTGCAGGCGAACGTGCGCGTGCCCTACTCGGTGGATGCGGTGACGCACGGTTCGGACGCCGTCATCAACCTCGTCGGCATCCTTCAGGAAAGCGGCAAGCAGAGATTCGACGTGGTGCAGGGCAAGGCACCCGGCCTCATCGCGCAGGCCGCGAAGAAGGCCGGCGTCGGGCATTTCGTCCAGATGTCGGCGATCGGCGCGGATGCGGAGTCCGAGTCCGAGTATGCCCGCTCCAAGGCAGCCGGCGAGGCCGCGGTGCTGGAGGCCTTCCCGAAGGCGACGATCCTGCGCCCCTCCATCGTGTTCGGGCCGGAAGACGAATTCTTCAACCGCTTTGCCAAGATGGCGCGGTACTCCCCCGCCCTGCCGCTGATCGGCGGCGGCGAGACGAAGTTCCAGCCGGTCTACTGCCAGGACGTTGGCCGCGCTGCCGCGATGGCTGCCGATGGCGAAGCCGCCGGCGGCAAGGTCTACGAGCTTGGCGGACCGGAGGTCGCATCCTTCGAGGAACTGATGCGCCGGATGCTGAAGGTCATCGAGCGTGACCGTTTCCTCGTCCCGGTGCCGTGGCCGGTCGCCCATGCCATGGGCGCGGTGCTCGGCGTGCTGCCTGGCGCGCCGCTGACCAGCGACCAGGTGACGCAGCTTGAGCACGACAACGTGGTCAGCGGAGAGGCCAAGCGCGACAAGCGCACGCTGGCGGGCCTTGGCATCGACGCACACGGCATGGCCGCGATTCTGCCGAGCTACCTGCGCCGCTTCCGTCGCACGGGCGAATACAACGTCCGCCCGGCGAACTGAGGCTCGCCCGGTTTCATCTGTTTTGCGAGTTTGAGTTGATGCGCGCGGGATTTGTTCCGCGCGCGCGCTCAGCCGACGAGCATCAGGCCTGCGATACCCAGCGTGCCGACGACGATGCGCCACCACGCGAACGGCGCGAAGCCGTGGCGGGTGACGAAGTTCAGCAACCCGCGCACCACGAAGACACCGGAAATGAAGGCGGCGACGAAGCCGATGCCGATGATGGCGGCATCGTCGGCTGACAGCCGGTCGATGTTCTTCAGCAGATCGTAGGCGAAGGCACCCGCCATGGTCGGCATGGCGAGGAAGAACGAAAATTCCGCCGCCGAGCGCTTGTCGCAGCCCATGAGCAGCGCGCCGCCGATGGTCGCGCCGGAGCGCGAGACGCCGGGGATCATGGCAAGGCATTGGCAAAGCCCGATCTTCAGGCACAGCGACAGCGGATATTCCGTCGCCTCGGTGTGGCGCTGTTCCAGGGTCATGCGGTCGATGATGAGCAGCGCGATGCCGCCGACGATCAGCGTGATGCAGACCAGCATCGGCGATTCAAACAGCACTTCCTTGATAAAGCCGTGCAGCATGACACCGATGATTGCCGCTGGCAGGAAGGCGATGAGAATGCCGATGACGAAGCGGCGCGCGCCGGGGTCCGACGGCAGGGCCGTGGCAATGTTCCAGAGGCGGGCGAAATAGACCGACAGGATCGCCAGAACCGCGCCGAGCTGGATCAGGACTTCAAACGTCTTGCCGGTGCTTTCGAAGCCGAGAAAGTGGCCCGCCAGCAGCAGGTGGCCGGTGGAGGAAACGGGTATGAACTCCGTCAGCCCCTCGATCAGCCCCAGGAATGCGGCTTCCAGAAGTTGGTAGGTGTCCATCGGCGGCCCCCGGTTTCACGGCCTGCCTGCATGGAACCGCAGCGACCGATTCGGGTTGTTCACCCGCTGGCGCGGCTCTATACCGGATGAACCGCGAAGCGCAAATCACCCCCATACGCTCATCGCCTTCAAGACCGGCGAGGCCAAGCCCCCACGGCCATGTTCACCCTTCATCACCATCCCTTCTGTCCCTTTTCGCGCACCGTGCGCATCGCCATGGGCGAGTACGGCATGGGCGCGGAATTCGTCGAGCAGCGCACATGGGAGCGGCGCCGCGAATTCCTCGAGATGAACCCGGCCAACACGCTGCCCGTTTTGCTGATCGGACAGGCGGGCCGGATCGTGGGCCTGCGCCCGATCCTCGAATTCCTGGACGAAACCAAGGGACCGAGCCTCGGGCCGCGCCGGATGATGCCGACGGACCCTTATGACAAGGCCGAAGTGCGCCGCCTGCTCGACTGGTTCGACGACAACTTCCACGGCGAGGTGACGCAGTATCTTGTGCGCGAGAAGATCTTCAAGCGCTTCATGCGCGCCGAGGATGGCGGCGGCGGGCCGGATACCCGGCTGATCCTTGCGGGCACCAAGAACCTCAAGACGCACATGGCCTATATCAGCCACCTTGCCGTGCGGCGGAACTGGCTCGGCGGCGACAGCTTCAGCTATGCCGACGTGACGGCTGCGGCGCATCTCTCCTGCCTCGACTATCTCGGCGACGTGCCGTGGGACGAGTACGAGCAGGCGAAGAACTGGTACGCGCGGGTGAAATCGCGGCCCTCGTTCCGGCCGCTGCTGGTTGACCAGGTGCCGGGCATGCGGCCTGCTGCGAGCTATGTCGACCTCGACTTCTGATCCCGGACCGAAATCACCTGCAAACCTGCTGCGGACCTTACGCGCGCGGGCGGGCGAGCACGGCTTCGCGGCCATGCGCATCACCCGGCCCGACGCCATTCCGCAGGCCGCCGAACGCTTGACGGCGTTTCTCGAGGCCGGTCATCACGGCGAACTGGACTGGCTGGCCGACCGGCAGGACTGGCGCGGCAACCCGCAGGCGCTGTGGCCGCAGGCGCGCTCCGTCGCGCTGTTCGCCATGAACTACGGCCCTGGCCACGACCCGATGGACAATCTCGCCGCAACGAGCGCCGGAAACATCTCGGTCTACGCGCGCGGCGACGACTATCACGACGTCATCAAGGGGCGGCTGAAGCAGATCGCCAACTGGTTTGCGTCCGTGTCGGGCGAAGATGTGAAGGTCTTCGTGGATACCGCGCCAGTGATGGAAAAGCCGCTGGCGCAGGCCGCGGGCATCGGCTGGCAGGGCAAGCACACCAACCTGCTGTCACGCGAACTGGGGTCGTGGTTCTTCCTCGGCGCAATGTTCACCACAGCCGAATTGCCGGAAGACGCAGCGGAAGAGGATCATTGCGGCACCTGCCGCGCCTGCCTCGACATCTGCCCGACCAACGCGTTTCCGGCACCATACCGGCTCGATGCGCGGCGCTGCATTTCCTACCTCACGATCGAGCACAAGGGGCACATCCCGGCGGAGTTCCGCCCGGCCATGGGCAACCGGATCTATGGCTGTGACGACTGCCTCGCGGTTTGCCCGTGGAACAAGTTCGCCGAAAAGGCGCGCGAAACACGGCTTGCCGCGCGCAAGAACCTGACGCTGCCGCCACTTTCGAAACTCGCGAAACTCGACGACCCGGCGTTCCGCGAGATGTTCCGCAAGTCCCCGGTCAAGCGCACCGGGCGCGACCGCTTCGTGCGCAACGTGCTGATCGCCATCGGCAATTCCGGCGACGCCGCGCTCGCCGACGAGGCCGAGCGGTTGCTGGACGACGCCTCGCCGCTGGTGAGGGCGATGGCCGTCTGGGCGCTGGCGCAGCTTGGTGCGCGCGACAAGATCGCCGCCAATGCGCGCCGCCGCCTGTCACGCGAAAAGGATGCCGACGTGCTGAATGAATGGCGCGCGGCGCGAACACGCCTGGAGGCGCAAGCCTGATGCGAATCTTCTGTTTCGGCCTTGGATATTCGGCGCAGGCCTTTGTCCGCATTGTGCTGCACAACAAGGGGCACGTCGCCGGCACCGTGCGCGGCGCGGACAAGGCCGCCCACCTGCGCGATGAGGGCATCGAGACGGCACTTTTCGACGGAACCGCGCCGGGCGAAGGCATCGCCGACATGCTGAAGGCCTGCGAGGGGGTGCTCGTCTCCATCGCACCGGGCGAGGACGGCGACCCGGTGCTGGCGCACCACCGCGACGACATCATCGCGGCAAACCCAAAATGCGTGATCTACCTCTCGACCATCGGCGTCTACGGCAACCACGACGGCGACTGGGTCGACGAGGAAACGCCGATCAGCCCGCAGAGCCAGCGATCCATCGCGCGCGCGAACGCGGAAAACGAATGGATCGCCTTCGGCGCGATGACCGGCATCGACGTGATGATCTTCCGGCTGGCGGGCATCTACGGGCCGGGGCGAGGGCCAGTCGAGAAAATCCGCGACGGCTCGTCGCGGCGCATCGTCAAGCCGGGCCAAGTCTTCAACCGCATCCACGTCGCCGATATCGCACGCGCGGTTCATGCAGGCTTTGCGCGCCCGCGCACCGCCGTCTTCAACATCGTGGACGATGAACCCGCGCCGCCGCAGGACGTGATCGAATACGCCGCGCACCTGATGGGCGTGGAGATGCCGCCGGAGGTCGATTTCGACGAGGCGGATCTTTCGCCGATGGCACGCAGCTTCTACTCGGAGAACAAGCGCGTGTCCGGCAAGAAGGCACAAAGGATGCTGCCCTTTGGCCTCAAATACGAGACGTATCGCGAGGGTATCCGCGCGTTGGTTGAATCAGAGAAAGCCTAGTTCGCGATACGCTCTTTTCCTTGCCGCATCTTCTCATCCGAAAGTCTCCAACTTTTCGGGAAGATGCACGTATCGCGAAGGTATCCGGGCGCTTGTGAAAGCAGAAAAGGCTTCAGCCTGACCAGTAAGATTGTCAGTCAGCTTCGTCGGCGAGGCGCTGGACGGTCGCCTCCAGCATCTCGATATCCTGCGGCCTTGAAAGGCGGTGGTCGCCGTCCGGCACCACGGTCAGGCTGACGTCCGCATCCAGCAGCGAGACGAGATCGAGCGCGACGTCGAGTGGCACGTCCTCGTCCAGCCGCCCCTGCAGGATGACGACCGGGAACGGGAATTTCAGCATCGGGCCGTCGAACAGCAGATGCTTGCGGCCATCCTCGATGAGCCGCTTGGTGATCATGTAGCCGCTCTCGTCATAGGGCGAGGGGCGGAACCACTGGCCCTTCTCCATGATCTCGTCGCGCACCGTCTGCGGGAATTCCTCCCACATGAGCCGCTCGGTCATGTCGATGGCGGGTGCGATCAGCACCATGGCAGCGATCTGCGGGCACTCGGGGTCTTCCTCGCACAGGCGCTTTGCCAGCAGCGTCGCGAGATAGCCGCCCATGGACGATCCGATGATGATGCGCGGACCGCTCGCAATGTCTCGGAACACGGCCTCGCTCTCCTCCAGCCAGCGAGTGATGGAGGCCTCTTCCATGCTGCCGCCGGACGCGCCATGGGCGGAATAGTCAAAGCGGGTGCAGGCCATGCCGCGCGCCTCGCAGAACAGGTCGAGCGAGGTCGCCTTGGTGCCGGCCATGTCGGACATCAGCCCCGACATCCAGAAGACGCCTGGCGCGGCCCCGCCCCGGTCGGCAACGGCGATCTGGCGGCTGTAGCCGTCGGTCTCGACGGTCATTTCACGGACGGGGGCTTCTGTTTTCATCGAACGGGGCTCCTGGGAGGCGGAAAATCTGCGCGCAGCCAACACGCAGCCGATTGACTTCGCAAGGGATCACGACGACTTTATAAGCGCGCAAACGTTCGGAACCGGCGAGTTCATGCCATCCGGACGGTTTTCGTGTTGGCAGTGGGAAACTGCCTTCGATGCAACAGCACAAGGAGACAAGGCCATAGCACGTCGTCCCCACAAGGCCGCGCCCACCGTCAAGGAAGGACCGCGCGTCAACGGCGAGATCACAGCGCCGAAAGTTCAGCTCATTGACGCCGAAGGCGAGAACCTCGGCGAGATGAGTGTCCCCGATGCAATCGAGCGGGCGCAGGAAGCCGGCCTCGACCTTGTCGAGATCGCTCCGAATTCGACGCCGCCGGTCTGCAAGATCCTCGATTTCGGCAAATACAAGTATCAGGCGCAGAAGCGGGCCAACGAGGCGCGCAAGAAGCAGAAGACCATCGAGGTCAAGGAAGTGAAGATGCGCCCGAACATCGACGTCCACGATTACGACGTCAAAATGAAGAGCGTGCGCCGCTTCATCGACGAAGGCGACAAGGTGAAGGTCACCCTGCGCTTCCGTGGCCGCGAAATGGCTCACCAGGAGCTCGGCATGCAGCTTCTGACGCGCGTACGAGAGGAAGTGGACGAGATCGCCAAGGTCGAATTCTCGCCCAAGCTCGAAGGCCGTCAGATGATCATGGTCCTGGCACCGCGATAGGCCGCCAATGCCGCCCGGACGCAACGCGCGCCATGCGCTTGCGCCCGCGCGACGATTTCCCTATAAGGCACGCTTCTCACACGACCCGGCGGGGCATGCCGTGGTTCTCGTGTGATCTGCTCAATCGAAACTCAAGTGGGCAAGCGCCTGTCACCAGGCGCGACGCGCCCGCGTCAAGGAGAGCGAAATGCCCAAGATGAAGACCAAGAGTGGCGCCAAAAAGCGCTTCAAGATGACCGCTTCCGGAAAGGTCCGGGGCAAGCAGGCTGGCAAGCAGCACGGAATGATCAAGCGGACGAACAAGTTCATCCGCAACGCGCGTGGCACGTACATTCTCGACGAGTCCGACGCGAAGATCGTCCGCAAGTTCATGCCCTACGCCTGAACCTGACCTGATACCCAGACACATCCGGAGAGACACACGATGTCACGCGTGAAACGGGGCACCACAGGACATGCCCGTCACAAGAAGGTCCTGAAGGCAGCCAAGGGCTACTACGGCCGCCGCAAGAATACGATCCGCACTGCCAAGCAGGCGGTCGAGAAGTCGCAGCAATACGCGTACCGCGACCGCAAGGTCCGCAAGCGCACGTTCCGTTCGCTGTGGATCCAGCGCATCAACGCGGCCACCCGCGAGCACGGCCTCACCTATGCCCGATTTATCGACGGCCTCGGAAAGGCCGGTATCGAGGTCGACCGCAAGGTGCTGGCGGATCTTGCCATCCATCAGCCCGACGCCTTCAAGGCGCTGGTCGGCAAGGCGGAATCCGCTCTCGCTTGAATTCCCGCCTTTTCGGGGCCTGACGCGACACGTCCGCGCCGCAGCACTCGCGGCGCGGGTCCAACCGCAACAGGGTCCTGAAGCCAATACCTGACCGCTTCGGACCCGTTGCTCACGAATGAAGTAACGGAGACGACACGATGGCCTCCATCGCGGGCGATATCGAACGGCTCGAAACCGAGATTACCAACGCCATTTCAAGCGCGTCAGACGAGACTGCGCTTGAAGACGTGCGCGTTGCGGCAATCGGCAAGAAGGGCTCGGTCAGCGCGCTGCTGAAGAGCCTCGGCGGCATGAGCCCGGAAGAGCGGCAGGTCAACGGCCCGCTCATCAACGGGCTTAAGGCGCGCGTCGGCGACGACATCAACGCCCGCCGCGACATCCTCAAGGCACAAGCGCTCAACGCACGGCTCGCCAGCGAGACGATCGACGTTTCGCTGCCGGTTCGCGAGCCGGCGATTGCGCAGGGCCGCGTGCACCCGGTGGCGCAGGTCGTCGACGAACTGATCACGATCTTCGCCGACATGGGCTTTTCGATTGCCGAAGGCCCGCATATCGAGAACGACAACTACAACTTCTCCGCCCTGAACATTCCCAAAGACCATCCCGCTCGGCAGGAAATGGACACGTTCTATTTCGATCCGCGCGAGGACGGGTCGCGCCGGCTGCTGCGCACCCACACCAGCCCCGTGCAGATCCGCACCATGCTGGAGAGCAAGCCGCCGATCCGCATCATCGCGCCGGGCCGCGTCTTCCGCTGCGACTACGACCAGACCCACACCCCGATGTTCCACCAGGTCGAGGGTCTCGTCATCGACAAGCAGGCCAATCTCGGCAACCTGAAATGGGTGCTGGAAGAATTCCTGAAGGCGTTCTTCGAGGTGCCCAACGTCAAGATGCGCTTCCGCGCCAGCCACTTCCCCTTCACGGAGCCTTCCATGGAAGTGGATGTCGGCTGCCAGCGCGTCGGCAACGAATTGCGCATCGGCGAGGGCGACGGGTGGCTGGAAATCCTCGGCTGCGGGATGGTTCATCCCAACGTGCTGCGCAATGTCGGGCTGGACCCGGCGGAGTATCAGGGCTTTGCCTGGGGCATGGGTATCGACCGCATCGCGATGCTGAAATACGGCATTCCCGACCTGCGCACCTTCTTCGCATCCGACCTGCGCTGGCTGAAGCACTACGGCTTCGCCGCCCTCGACATGCCGAGCCTCGCGGGAGGCCTGAGCCGATGAGCCTCGAAAGCTGGCTGTCATACGTGGCGGTGCTGCTGGTGTTCATGGCGACGCCGGGACCGAGTCACCTCCTGATGCTGGCCAACTCGGTCACCAACGGAGCGGCGCGCGCCATGGCCACCGCCGGCGGTGACCTCAGCGCAAACACGTTGCAGATCCTTGCTGCCGCGCTCGGGCTTGCCGGCCTCACCATCTTGGCGCAGGGCGCATTCGAAGTGGTGAAGTGGGCGGGCGTCGCCTACCTCGTCTGGCTCGGGATTGCGAAAATCCGCAACGCATCGCGCCACGCCGCGCGCGCAACGACGCCGCGCGCCAGCCTGCGCCAACTCTACTGGCAAGGCTTCATCACGTCTGCGGCCAACCCGAAGGCGGTGATCTTCTTCGCAGCCCTGCTGCCCCAGTTCATCGACCACGGTCAGCCGCTCGCAGCGCAATTCGCGCTGCTGGGCGCGACCTACATCATTGTCGACGGTGCTTTCCTGTCGGCCTATGCCATCGCCTCCGCACCAATCGGACGTTTCGTGCGCGGGCGCTGGGAAGCCACTGTGGAGCGGGCCGCCGGTGGCGGGTTCATTCTCGCCGCCCTGCTGCTTGCTGGAAAGCGCATCGCCGTCGATGCGCGCTAACGAGAATTCTCAACGGGAACTGTCATGAAGTTCACGCTCAACTGGCTGAAAGACCATCTCGAAACCGACGAGAGCCTGGAGGCGCTTGCCGACAAGCTGTCGCTGATCGGGCTCGAGGTGGAATCGATCGAGAACCCGGCGGAAACCTTCGCGCCCTTCAAGACCGCGCGCGTGGTGAAGGCCGAACAGCACCCCGATGCCGACCGGCTGCGCGTATGCATCGTCGATGACGGCACGACGCAGTACCAGGTGGTGTGCGGCGCGCCGAACGCGCGCACCGGCATGGTCGGCGTCTTCGCGCCCGCCGGCACGCACATTCCCGGCACCGGCATGGACCTGAAGCCCGGCGTCATCCGTGGCGTCGAATCCAACGGCATGCTGGTTTCCGAACGCGAGATGGGCCTGTCGGACGAGCATGACGGGATCATCGACCTGGATGCCGACACCGCCATCGGCGTGCCGTTCGCTCAGGTTCTGGGGCTCGACGACCCGGTGATCGAAATCGCCATCACGCCGAACCGGGGCGACTGCCTCGGCGTGCACGGCGTTGCGCGTGACCTCGCGGCTGCCGGCATGGGCAAGCTCAAGTCGCTGAAAACCCCGGACCTCGCTGGCACCTTCGACAGCCCGGTCGGCATCGAGATCGCGTTCGACGGCGATTCCGTCTGCCCGGTCTTTGCCGGTGTCTACGTGAAGGACGTGAAGAACGGCCCCAGTCCGGACTGGATGCAGCGCCGGCTGAAGGCCATCGGCCTGCGCCCGATCAACGCGCTGGTGGATATCACCAACTACGTCTCCTACGACCGCGGCCGCCCGCTGCACGTCTACGATGCCGACAAGCTGACCGGCACCGTGCGCGCCCGAATGGGCAAGCAGGGCGAGAGCTTCGAGGCGCTCGACGGCAAGGTCTACGAAGTTGACGAGACCATGTGCGTCATCGCCGACGACGCCAACGTGCTCGGCCTCGGCGGCATCATGGGCGGCGAGGAGTCCGGTTCGACGGAGGCCACCGTCAACGTGCTGATCGAATCCGCCTGGTTCGACCCCAAGGTGACCGCCCGCACGGGCCGCGCGCTCGATATCCAGTCGGATGCGCGCTACCGTTTCGAGCGCACCGTGGACCCAGAAACCGTTGTGCCCGGCGCCAGGCTGGCCGCCCAGATGGTGGTCGAGATGTGCGGCGGCACGCCAAGCAACCTCGTTCTCGCCGGTGAGGTGCCTGAAGCCGACAAGGTCATCGATTTCGACCTCTCGCAGGTCAAGCGCCTGACGGGGCTGAAGCTTCACCCCGCCGAGATCAAGGCGATCCTGCGCGAACTCGGCTTCCTGATGTCGGGGCCGGAAGACAACATCAAGGTCGCGGTGCCGAGCTGGCGCCCGGACGTGCATGAAAGCGCAGACCTGGTTGAAGAGGTGACGCGGATCGTCGGTGTCGATGCCGTGCCCACCGTGCCGCTCGACAAGCCGGACGGCGTTCCGGCAGCGGTGCTGACGCTGGCGCAGACCCGCGCCCACAATGCGCGCCGCACGCTCGCCTCGCGCGGGCTGGTGGAAGCGGTGACGTGGTCGTTCATCGGCGAAGCGGACGCCAAGCGCTTCGGCGGCGGCGCGGCTGCGGTGAAGCTGTCGAACCCGATTTCCTCCGACCTGACCGACATGCGCCCGAGCCATCTCCCCGGTCTGATCGCGGCAGCACAGGGCAACGTCAATCGCGGCATGGGTGATGTTGCCCTGTTCGAGATCGGCGCCACCTATCACGGCGACGAGCCGGAAGACCAGGTCGAGATGGCGACAGTTGTACGGCGGGGCCGTTCTCGCATCGAGGCGACCGGCCGGCACTGGCGCGGCGGCGAAGGTGCGCCGGACGCATTCGATGCCAAGGCCGACGCTGTTGCGGTGCTGGCGAGCCTCGGCGCGCCGGTCGACAACCTGCAGGTCACGCGCAACGCCCCGGACTGGTACCACCCGGGCCGTTCCGGCACATTGCAGCTTGGGCCGAAGATGATCCTCGCGCATTTCGGCGAGCTGCATCCCGGCGTCCTCGACGAGATGGATATCGACGGCCCGGTCGTTGCCGCGGAAATCTTTCTCGATGCCCTGCCCGCGCCGAAGAAGCGCGATTCGCGCGCCAAGCCGGCTGTCGACCTGCCGGACCTGATGCCGGTGACCCGCGACTTCGCCTTCCTCGTCGATGGCGAGGTCGAGGCGCAGGCGATCCTGCGCGCGGCGCGCGGCGCGGAAAAGAAGCTCATCTCGGATGTGCGCGTCTTCGACGTCTACACGGGCGAGGCTCTCAAGGGCCAGAAGTCCATCGGCATCGAGGTCACGCTGCAGCCGCGAGAGCAGACGCTCACGGAAAAGGATATCGAGGCGGTCGCCGAGCGAATCGTCGCGCAGGTCGCCAAGGCAACCGGCGGCACGCTTCGCAACTGACGATCCACGCACCGGGCGGTTCGCAACGCCTGCCCGGTGCCGTAGTCTCCTCAGCGACCTTCAAGCCTTCCGGGGAGCCGACATGCCGTGGAACCTGCTCGACAAGCTTGGCCGCGCCGTCGCGAAGCTTCTAACCAAGCCGTCTCCCGGCTACGAGCCTTATGCGCAGATCGACACGGACCGGCTGCGCGCGGTGCTGGAACCCGGCGACATAATCCTCGTCGAGGGCCACCAGTACATCTCGTCCGCCATCAAGTACCTGACGATGTCGACCTGGTCGCACGCGGCGATGTTCGTGGGCGATATCCCGGGGAAAGCGGAATCTGACGGCGAACCGCACCAGCTGGTGGAGGTCCTCGTCGGTGACGGATGCATCTCCTCGCCGCTCAGCAAGTACGAGAAGCACAACATCCGCATCTGCCGGCCCATCGGCCTGACCAAGCCAGACTGCGAAGCCGTGGTCGGGTACATGCGCGAGCGCATCGGGCTCGAATACGACATGAAGAACGTGCTCGACCTGCTGCGCTTCGTGATGCCGACGCCCCCGGTGCCGGTGCGCATGCGCCGCCGGATGATCGCGCTGGGTTCAGGCGACCCGACGCGGGCCATCTGTTCGACGTTGATCGCGCAAGCGTTCCAGAGCGTGCGCTACCCCATTCTGCCGAGCGTGGAAGTGGTGGAGCCGGGGCCGGATAAGCGCAAGAGCAACTACACGCGGCAGGAAATCCTGCACATCCGGCACTTTTCGCTGTTCACGCCGCGCGACTTCGACCTGTCGCCGTATTTCGCGGTGGTGAAACCGACCATCGAGCTCGGATTCGACTACCGCGAACTCGTTTGGCACGAAGGCGACCCGGAATCCGCCGGAGGCGAAGCCTAGTCCTTGGGGCGCAGGTCGTCGGGGTGGGGCATGGAAATGGTGTTATAGCCCGCATCGACGAAGTGAACTTCGCCGGTGACGCCGTTGGAGAGATCCGACAGCAGGTAAAGCGCGGACCCGCCGACATCCTGGATGGTGATCGAACGGCGCAGCGGGGCGTGGTCGCGCTGGAAGTTGAACATGAACCGCGCATCGGTGATGCCGGCACCGGCCAGCGTGCGCACGGGCCCGGCGGAAATCGCGTTGACGCGTATGTTGTCCGGGCCGTAGTCGGCGGCGAGATAGCGCACGCCTGCTTCCAGCCCGGCCTTGGCGACACCCATCACGTTGTAGTTGGGCATGACCTGCGTTGAGCCGGAGAAGGTCAGCGTCACCATGGAACCGCCGTCCTTCATCAGGTTGGCGGCGCGCTTGGCGATCTCGGTGAAGGAGAAGCACGAGATCACCATGGTGTTGATGAAGTTCTCGCGCGTCGTGTCGGCATACTTGCCGCGAAGTTCGTTCTTGTCGGAATAGGCGATGGCGTGGACGAGGAAGTCCAGCTTGCCCCAGCGCTTCTCGATCTCGGCGAACATCTCGTCGACGGAGACGAGGTCGACCACGTCGCAGGGGATCGTCATGTCCGAGCCGACACTCTCGGCCAGCGGCATGACGCGCTTGCCGATGGCATCGCCCTGGTAGGTGAAGGCGAGTTCGGCACCGTGATCGGCCAGGGTCTTGGCGATGCCCCATGCGATCGAGTGGTCATTGGCGACGCCCATGACCAGACCCTTGCGGCCTTTCATCAACGCTTCTGGCATCTGAGCCAATTCCCCCTGAACGTCAGCCGTTATAACGGCTGAACACGAGTGTCGCGTTCGTGCCGCCGAAACCAAAACTGTTTGAAAGAACGGTATCGATCTTCGCGTTGTCGATCCGCTCGCGCACGATCGGCACGCCCTCGAACTGCGGGTCGAGCTCCGTGATGTGGGCGCTCTCGCCGATGAAGCCTTCCTGCATCATCAGCAGCGAGTAGATCGCCTCCTGCGCGCCGGCTGCACCCAGCGAATGCCCGGTCAGCGACTTGGTGGAGGAGATGTGCGGAATGTCGTCGCCGAACACCTCGCGGATGGCCTTGATCTCCTGCTCGTCGCCGACGGGCGTGGAGGTGCCGTGGGTGTTGACGTAGTCGGCCCTCGCATCGACGGTCGACAGCGCCTGCTTCATGCAGCGCACCGCGCCCTCGCCGGAAGGGGCGACCATGTCGTAGCCGTCCGACGTCGCGCCGTAGCCGACGATCTCGGCGTAGATCTTCGCGCCGCGCGCCTTGGCGTGCTCCAGTTCCTCGATAACCAGCACGCCGGCGCCGCCGGCGATGACGAAGCCGTCACGCGTCACGTCATAGGCGCGCGATGCGGTTTCCGGCGTGTCGTTGTGCTTCGACGACATGGCGCCCATGGCATCGAACAGGTTCGACATCGTCCAGTCGAGGTCCTCGTGGCCGCCGGCAAAGACCATGTCCTGCTTGCCCCACTGGATCAGCTCATAGGCGTTGCCGATGCAATGCGCCGATGTCGAACAGGCCGACGAGATCGAGTAGTTCACGCCGTGGATCTTGAACCAGGTCGCGAGCGTCGCGGAGGCGGTCGACGACATGGCCTTGGGAACCGCAAACGGTCCGATGCGCTTGGGCGAGCCCTTTTCCTCGGTGATCGCAGCGGCATCGACGATGGTGCGGGTGGACGGGCCACCGGAACCCATGACGATGCCAGTGCGCTCGTCCTGGATGTCCTTGTCCTCGAGGCCGGAATCGGAGATCGCCTGTTCCATGGCGATGTGGTTCCACGCGCCGCCCTTGGACAGGAAGCGCAGGGCACGGCGGTCCACCAGGTCAGTGGGGTCGAGATAGGGGTTGCCCCAGACCTGGCAGCGGAAGCCGTGGTCGGCGAAATCCTGCGAAAAGGAAATGCCCGACTTTGCATCGCGCAGCGACGTTGTGACGTCCTCGGCGTTGTTGCCGATCGAGGACACGATACCGATACCAGTGACGACGACTCGTCTCATTTCAGTCTCCATTGGCCGGGTGAGCCGGCCGCGCCTGCAATTGGCCTCAGGCGGCGCTCTGCTGGGACAGGCCGACACGCAGGTCGGACGCCCTGTAGATGGTTTCCCCGTCGGCCTTCATCCAGCCGTCCGCGATGCCGAGGACCAGACGGCCCTTCATCACGCGTTTGAAGTCGACGCCATACTCGACCAGCTTGGTGGACGGCGTGACCATGCCCTTGAACTTCACTTCGCCGGTGGACAGCGCCATGCCCTTGCCGGGCAGGCCGAGCCAGCCGAGGTAGAAGCCGGTGAGCTGCCAAAGCGCATCGAGGCCGAGGCAACCCGGCATGATGGGGTTGCCGATGAAGTGGCACGGGAAGAACCAGAGGTCGGGCTTGATGTCGAATTCGGCGCGGATCGCGCCCTTTCCATGCTCGCCGCCATCCTCGGACACCTCCGTGATGCGGTCGAACATCAGCATCGGCGGCGCGGGCAATTGCGCATTGCCGGGGCCGAACAGCTCTCCTCGCGCACATTGGAGAAGTTCTTCGTAGCTGTAGCTGGATTGATTTTCGCTCATGCGCCCTGTTTATCCGCGGCTGTCGTTTGAGTGCGCATGTGCCCGCGCGGCGCGCACATGCCGTTATGTCGAGGCTTGGTAACACAAGGTTCGGATCGCCGGAAGGCAAGCAGGGCAAAAACCGTCACGCCCGGTCGCGACCTCGCGGCCAAGGTCACAAAACCGTTTGGTTTCAGGGCATTGCCATTGCCAGGTGCGGCGTTTAGCCTAGGTTTGTCCGTGCAGAACCGCTTGGCACGACGCGTCTGTCATGGCAAAGAGATGACAGCATTTTCAACGCGCGCGGCGCAGTTTGCCTGCAGCGCGTTGGCCGGACCGATCCGGTCGAACAGTTTTCAGGACGCAACGTAACGACGATGAGCACACAGGGCACGGCCAGAACCGCGATCAACACGCGAACCAGCACCGAATTGCGGTCCGGTATCGAGCGCGCACGCACCGTGGTCACCTGCCAGAGTTCCGATTGCACCGTGAAGGGCTGCGCCTGCGAAGGCCGGGTTGCCGACACGCTGCGTGGCTCCGGCCTGCGCCCGACGCGCCAACGCCTGAGCCTGGCCGCGCTGATGTTCGACGGGCACGACCGGCACCTGACGGCGGAATGGCTGCACGAGCAGGCCCGCTCCGCCGGCGTGAAGGTCTCTCTGGCGACGGTCTACAACACCCTGCATCAGTTCGTCGGCGCCGGGCTGCTGCGCGAAGTTGCGGTTGAAGGCTCCAAGAGCCAGTTCGACACCAACACCAGCGACCATCACCACTTCTACCTCGAGAACGAGGGCAAGCTGATGGACATCGACAGTTCGTCGATTGCCGTCAACGGGCTGCCGGACATTCCCGAGGGCCACGAAATCACCCACGTGGACGTGGTGGTTCGCCTGCGGCGCGCGCCGAAGCGCTGAGGCCCGCCGCACGCGGCACTTCTTTTCTTTGCAATTGAGAGCGACGTCGGACGCGGCCCTGCCCGGGCCTAGTCGTCGATGCGTTCGCGCGGGTACACGCCCCACAGCAGCGGCTGCGGCATGTAGCCGTTGACGCCGGATGCCGCGACCTCGCACCAGCTGTCGTCGCAACTGCGCACCGAGACAATCGCGCCCTTCTCGACACGCGCGATGACGCGAGATTCCTCGTCCGGCGAATTGCGGATCGTTTCCGCCTTGTCGCCCTCGCCGCCCTGCCAGGGCGAGACGAGCGCGGTGCGGCGGCCAGACAGCAGCGAGTGGTAGACCCAGCCTTCGGAGCCCTCGCTGTCGCGGATGCGCCGCCAGTTGCCGTACTCGGCGACGATCTCCACCGGCAGGCCGGCGGAATGGAATACCCATGACACGGCATGGTCCTGGCTCGGACCGATGCGCACGTTCACGCGGGAGCTTTTCAGGCTGACATAGCGCGGCAGCGGCAACCCGCTCGGCCCCAGCGGGGCGGCAGGCAGCGCGCCGGCATCAACAGAGCCGGTGACGCGCGGCGAAGGGTCGCGCGATGCAAACAGCGCAGCCGCAATGCCGGTCGACAGCACGACGACGCCTGCCAGCACCGCCAACCGCCAGATGCCGCCCGTTTGCTGGCGTTGTCCCGGCTTCAAGGCAATGGCATCGCGCACGGTGATTTCTCTCGCTCTTCTGAAGGACCGATGGCGCGCTGGCGCATCGGAAAAATGGCTTATTCGCGGACGCTTTGTCTTTGACGGGGCATCTGATATGGAGGCTTTCAGATCGTCCGCGCTTCCTGTTCGCTCAATGTGACGGGGAGGGGTAAACGCCGGTTTAAGGACCGGCCGCCGACGCGGCGGAAAAGAAGAAGCAACAATCGGACGAAAGCGGGTGCAATGGGCAAGTTCAAGCCAGTCGTCATCGTGACACGCAAGCTGCCGGATGTCGTCGAGACGCGGATGCGCGAGCTTTTCGATGCGCGGCTGAACACCGACGACAAGCCCATGAGCCCGTCGGAACTCGTCGCCGCCGCCCAGCAGGCCGACGTTCTCGTTCCCACGGTGACGGACCGGATCGATGCCTCGATCCTGAGCCAAGCCGGACCGAACCTGAAGCTGATCGCCAACTACGGCAACGGCGTCGACAACATTGATGTCGGCACCGCCACACAGCGCGGCATCTCGGTGACCAACACGCCGGGCGTTCTGACCGAAGACACCGCCGACATGACGATGGCGCTGATCCTCGCCGTGCCGCGCCGCCTCGTGCACGGCATCGCGGCGGTGGAAGACGGCGAATGGAAGGGCTGGTCTCCGACCTGGATGCTCGGCCACCGCATCAACGGCAAGCGCCTCGGCATCATCGGCATGGGCCGCATCGGCCAGGCCGTCGCGCGCCGCGCCAAGGCCTTTGGCATGCAGATCCACTACCACAACCGCCGCCGCGTGCCGCAGGGCGTGGAAGAAGAACTTGAGGCAACCTACTGGGAAAGCCTCGACCAGATGCTGGCACGCATGGACGTCATTTCCGTGCACTGCCCGCACACGCCCGCGACCTACCACCTGCTGTCGGCGCGCCGCTTGAAGCTGCTGCGCCCGGAGGCCTACGTGGTCAACACCGCGCGCGGCGAGGTGATCGACGAGAACGCGCTGGCGCGCATGATCGAGGCGGAGGAAATCGCCGGGGCCGGTCTCGACGTGTTCGAGCACGAACCCGCCGTGAACCCGAAGCTGGTCAAGTCGGACCGCGTCGTGCTGCTGCCGCACATGGGTTCGGCCACCATCGAGGGCCGCATCGACATGGGCGAAAAGGTCATCATCAACATCAAGACCTTCGCCGACGGGCACCGTCCGCCGGACCGCGTCCTGCCATCGATGCTCTGAGGCGCCAGAGTTGGGTGAAGACCGCAAGTCGATCCGCGCCGAGGACGTCGCAGCGCGCACATCGACGGTCTACCCGGCTGAATTCGCCCACGTGACGCAGGGCCGCGCCAAGCGCGCGTTGGCGCAGGGCTTCGGCATCGACCAGTTCGGCGTAAACCTCACCGACCTTGCGCCGGGCGCGGCAACCGCGCTCCAGCACTATCACACCCAGGAAGACGAGTTCGTCTACGTGATGGCGGGCGAGGTAACATTGCTGATGGGGGATACGGAAGAAGTGCTCACCGCGGGCGACTGCATCGGCTTCAAGGCCGGGGTCGCGGTGGGGCACGCCTTCGTCAATCGCTCGGACAAGCCCGCCCGCATCATGGAAGTCGGTTCACGGCGCATGGATGTGGACGAAGGGCACTATCCCGGTCTGAACTTGCGCGTTATCCCCAACGGCAAGGGCGGTCGGCACTTCGTGCGCAAGGACGGCAGCGAGATCTAGTTCGCGCCAGGATTTGAGTGAAAGCTCTTTCGATGGGTATCCTCACCTTCAGCATCAATGTGACGCTCGATGGCTGCATCGACCACCGCGCGGGAATTGCGGACGAGGAGACCCACGCCTATTTCACCCACCTGATGGACGACTTCGGTGCCATGCTATGGGGCCGCGTGACCTACGAGATGATGGAGAGCTACTGGCCCGCCGTCGCGCGCGGCGAGGTGGACGCAACGCCGGCCGTTCGCGACTGGGCCGTGAAGCTGGAAGACAAGCCGAAATACGTGGTCTCGACCACGCGAAGCGACTTCCCGTGGACCAACAGCCACCACATCGCAGGCGATCTGCGCGCGGGCGTGCAGGCGCTGAAGGAGGCGACGCCTTCAGGCGTGCTGCTTGGCAGCGGCAAACTTGCCAACGAACTGGACCGGCTGGAGCTGATCGACGAATACCGGTTCCTCGTTCACCCGAGGATCGTGGGGCACGGTCCGACGCTCTTTGAAGGCGGCTTGCCGGGCGCGCGGCACCTTGAACTGGTGACCACGGTGCCGCTTTCAAACGGTACCGTTGCCATGCACTACCGGCGCGCATCGTAGACGCGGCAAGGCCCACGCTATTTCTAGGGCTGCTATTCCGCTGCCTGCTGGCCGTTTAGCGGGTTGGCCGGATTCCACTTGTAGCCGATCGTGTCGAAGCGCGCGGCGAGCGAGTCGTACAAAAGCACGCGGCCGATCAGCGGCTCGCCTGCCCCCGTCACCACCTTGATCGCCTCCATCGCCATCAGCGACCCGATGACCCCGGTAAGCGCACCGATGATGCCGGCTTCCGCGCAGGTCGGCACGGTGCCGTCGGGCGGGGCTTCGGGAAACAGGCAGCGATAGGTCGGGTTCGGCGTGCCGTCCGCAGCCGTTTCGTGGGCCGCGATCACCGTCAGCGAGCCGTCGAAGCGGCCCACCGCGCCCGTCACCAGCCTGCGGGCGGTGCGGAAACTGGCATCCGACACGCAGTAGCGCGTCGCGAAATTGTCGCTGCCGTCGAGGACGAGGTCATAGCCGCCGATCAGTTCGTCGGCATTGTCTGGCGTGATGCGGAGTTCGTGGGTTTCGACCGTGACGCCGGGATCGAGCGCTGCGATCCGGTCGGCGGCGCTTTTCGTCTTGGCCGTCCCGACGGATGCGGTGTCGTGGATCACCTGCCGCTGGAGGTTGGAGAGCGCGACGGTATCGTCGTCGACGATGCCCAGCGTGCCGATGCCTGCGGCTGCGAGATATAGCAGCGCGGGCGCGCCGAGGCCGCCCGCGCCGATCACCAGAACGCGGGCCTGGCGAAGGCGCGCCTGACCGTGCCCGCCGATCTCCGGCAGGACGATGTGGCGCGCGAAGCGCTCAAGCTCGGTGTCGCTCAGTGCCATCGCGCCAAACTAGTCAGGGAATCGCGCGATGAGAAGCTTTGCGAGGTTGCCGCGCTCACAGACCCTCGAACAGGGCCGTCGAGAGATAGCGCTCGGCGAAGGAAGGGATGATGACCACGATCTTCTTGCCGGCCATGTCATCGCGCGCGGCGATTTCCAGCGCAGCCGCAATCGCGGCACCCGACGAGATGCCGACCGGGATGCCTTCGACGCGGGCCAGTTCGCGGGCGCGGTCAAAGGCCGTCTGGTTGGCAACCGTCACCACTTCGTCGATCACGTCGGTGTTGAGGATTTCCGGTACGAAGCCTGCGCCGATGCCCTGGATCTTGTGCGGGCCGGGCTGACCGCCAGACAGGATCGGGCTGTCTTCCGGCTCCACCGCAACGATCTTGATCTTGTCGTTGCGGCCCTTGAGCACCTCGCCGACGCCGGTGATCGTGCCGCCAGTGCCGACACCGGAAATCACGGCATCGACCGCACCGTTGGTGTCGTTCCAGATTTCTTCCGCCGTGGTGGCACGGTGGATGGCCGGGTTGGCCGGGTTCTGGAACTGCTGCGGGATGATGGCGTTCGGGATCGTCTCGACCAGCTCGGCGGCGCGGGCGAGCGCGCCCTTCATGCCCTTCTCGGCCGGCGTGAGTTCGAGCTCGGCGCCCAGCAGCGCCAGCATCTTGCGGCGTTCCATCGACATGGATTCCGGCATCACGAGGATGAGGCGGTAGCCACGCGCGGCAGCCACGAAGGCGAGCGCGATACCGGTGTTGCCGGACGTCGGCTCGACGAGAACGGTGTCCTTGGAGATGCGACCCTCGGCTTCGAGCGCGTCGATCATGGCGACGCCGATGCGGTCCTTGACGCTGGAAATCGGGTTGAAGAACTCGAGCTTGGCCAGGATTTCGGCCTTGGCGCCGTGCGCCTTGCCCAGCCGGGAGAGGCGAACGAGCGGCGTATTACCAATGGTGTCGGTAATGGAATCATAGATGCGGCCGCGGCCCGGCACCTGCTGCGTGATATCCTGCTTGTTCATTGGAAGGCTCCTCCCGTCTGCGTTCAATCCGGCTGTCCGGTTACGGGCAATGTCGTGTGCGCAGAGAGGAACGTCAATATTTACCGCTTCGGCCAGGCAGAAATATATAATTCACATAGAAGCTTAGTTAAATAGCAAAATCCTGCGCCGGCTTGAGCGCGGGCAGCAGCTTTTTCTCTTCGGCGCGCTGGAGCATGTCCTCCAGCGTTTCGGAATCGAGGCTTTCCGCCGCCGCCGCCGATGCCGACGCGACGATGGGGTCGATGATCTGCGTGCAGAACCTGCTCGTCACGTGCTTGCCACTCTCGCGGATCGAGTTGGCGGCGCGCACGATGTTGCCGATGGTGATGCGCCGGCGTTCCCGCGCCAGCACATAGCCGCCGCGCGGGCCGCGAATGCTCTTCAGGATGCCCTCGCGCACCATTGCCTGCAGCACCGGCTCCAGGTGACGGCGGGAAATGCCCATGCGCTCGGCAAAATCGCAGCTTGGTACTGGCCCGAACCGGCTGTGATGGGCGATATCGACGACCGCCTCGATCGCAAGTACGGACTTTCGCGACAAGTACAACATCGCGGCTCCTCTTGGGTCAAATTTACAAGCAGAGCTTGCAAATACTGGGGTCCATGCTGCGGCGCAATGCGGGGTGTTACGGACCCCCCGTCCCAGTCGACCCGAAACCACCGGCACCACGATCGGTATCGCCGAGGCTATCCACCTCCACGATTCGAGCATGGGCGACAGGTGCGATAACAAGCTGCGCAATACGATCTCCGCGGGTCACGGTCTGCGGCTTCTGGTCGAGATTGACGAGAATCACGCCGATTTCCCCGCGATAGTCGCAGTCGATCGTTCCGGGCGCATTGAGGCATGTCAGGCCCCGGTTCAGGGCATTGCCGGAGCGTGGCCGCACCTGCCCCTCGTGGTGTTCCGGTATTTCGATTGCGAACCCGGTGGGCACCAGCGCGCGTTCGCCCGGTGCCAGCGTCAGCGGCTCGCCCTCGGGCAGCGCGGCGCAAAGATCCATGCCCGCGGCACCAGCTGTCTTGTAGGACGGCAGGTCCAGACCCGCACCGTTCTCCAGCCGCGAAAACCTGATTTCGACCGGGGACGCGCTCACTTGGCCGCACTTTCCGCCGGACTGGTCTCGAGCGCCTCGGCAATGCACGCAACAAGTTTCTCGGCAACCTCGCGCTTCGACATCTGCGGCCAGGATTCAACGCCGTCCGCGCCGACCACATGCACGGTGTTGGTGTCGCCGCCCATCACGCCGGTTGCCGGCGACACATCGTTGGCGACGATCCAGTCTGCCTTCTTGCGCGCGCGCTTGGCGGTGGCGTGCGCGATGACGTTCTCCGTCTCCGCCGCAAACCCGACGACGAGGCCGGGACGCTTGTCGCCTGCGGCAACGCTCGCAAGGATGTCCGGGTTTTCCGTCAGCGCCAGTTGCGGCGGGCCGGAACCGGCCTGTTTCTTGATCTTCTGCTCGCCTTCGGCATCCGGCCGCCAGTCGGCAACCGCCGCTGTGAAGATGGCGGCATCGGCGGGTAGCGCTTCCTCGACGGCTGCGAGCATCTCGCGCGCCGACTCGACATGAATCGTGGTGACGCCTGCCGGGTCGGGCAACGCGACAGGACCCGTGACGAGCACGACCTGCGCACCGGCAGCAACCGCAGCAGCTGCGATGGCGTGGCCCTGCTTGCCGGAGGAGCGATTGGCAATGTAGCGCACCGGGTCGATGGGTTCGTGGGTCGGACCTGCGGTGATGAGCAGCTTGCGACCGGCAAGGCTTCCGACCTTCGAGGCAGACGCGAAATGCGTCTCGATGGCGCTCACGATGGCATCGGGCTGGGCGAGCCGGCCTGGCCCGTACTCGCCGCAGGCCATGTCGCCCTCGTCCGGCCCGACGAAGGTGACGCCATCAGCGCGCAGCGTTTCGGCGTTGCGCTGCGTCGCGGCATGTTCCCACATGCGCACGTTCATGGCGGGCGCGCACAGCACGGGCTTGTCGGTTGCCAACAGTGCGGTCGTCGCCAGTTCGTCAGCGATACCGGCTGCCATGCGCGCCAGCAGGTTGGCGGTGGCGGGTGCGACGACCAGCAGGTCGGCATCGCGCGAGAGTTCGATATGCCCCATCTCGGCTTCGTCGGTGAGGCTGAAGAGATCGGTATAGACCTTATCGCCGCTCAGGCTCGACAGCGACAGCGGGGTGACGAATTCACCGGCGGCAGAGGTCATGATGACGCGCACGCTGGCGCCGCGCTTGCGAAGCTGGCGAATCAACTCCAGCGCCTTGTAGGCGGCGATGCCGCCACCGACGATCAACAGGATGCGCTTGGATTGCAGGTTCATGTGCGGCGATCCGTTCGGGTTCTGCTCTTTTCTACCATGTCAGACGGCCCGTTCCCAAAACTGTCAGAAAACCTGCGCCAGCGCGATCACGGCCAGCGAGACGGCCCCGATCCACAAGGCGGTGTCGCGGCACCGGTTGGTCTGGCGTTCGCGCAGGCGGCCTTCCTCGGCGGCATCGGCAAAATCCTGCGCCAGCCGCTCGGCGCGCTGCAACAGGTTGGGCACGTGCTGGGCGACGCGCGCCACCGTGCCGAGGCCATCTGCGGCTCCCGCGATGCGCCCGGCGGGCCCAAGGTTGCGGGCGATCCATTCACCGACGACGGGTTCGGCCGAGGCCCACATGTCGAAGCGCGGATCGAGGTTTCGGGCGACGCCCTCCACCACGACCATGGTCTTCTGCAGCAGCAGCAGTTCGGGCCGCGTGCGCATGGAAAACAGCTCCGTCACCTCAAGCAACTGGGCCAAGAGACGCGCCATGGAGATGTCGCTGGCCGACTGGTCGCGAATGGGGGTTCCGATGGCGCGCAGAGCCTGCGCAAAATCATCCACCGATTGCGTGTGCGGCACGTAGCCCGCCTCGAAGTGCACTTCCGCTGTGCGGCGATAGTCCTGCCGGATGAAGCCCCACAAGATTTCCGCAAGGAACGTGCGTTCGCGGCTGCCGAGGCGGCCCATGATGCCGAAATCCACTGCGACCAGCGTGCCGTCCGGTTCCACGAAGAGGTTTCCCGGATGCATGTCGGCGTGGAAGAAGCCATCGCGCATGGCATGGCGCAGGAACGACTGGATCGCATTGACCGCGAGCTTCGGCAGGTCGTGGTGCGAGGCGCGCAGGCCTTCGAGGTCGGACATCGGATGCCCGTCGATCCACTCTGTGGTCAGCACGCGCCGGCCCGTCGCCTCCCAGATGACGGCGGGAACGCGGAAACCGGCATCGTCCTTGGTGTTCTCGCCCATTTCGGCGATGGCGGCGGCTTCCAGGCGCAGGTCCATCTCGATTTTGGCCGAACGGGCAAGCTCCTCGCCAACGGCCTTGAGGCGCAGGCGGCGCGCCTCGCCGCTGAACGCCTCGCCGAGGCGGGCGGCGGTGGCAAAGGTGCGCAGGTCACGGGCGAATCGGCGCTCGACCCCGGGCCGAAGGATCTTCACGGCAACGGCGCGGCCATCCTTCAGGCGGGCCTTGTGCACCTGCGCGATGGAGGCTGCGGCGACCGGTCCGCCGAACTCGGCGAACATCTCCTCGATGGGCTGGCCGAGTTCATCCTCGACGGCCTTGCGGGCCTCCCTGGTGTCGAACGGCGGCAACCGGTCCTGCAGGGAGGAGAGATCGGTGGCGACACGCTGGCCGACGAGATCGCGGCGGGTGGCAAGGAACTGGCCGAGCTTCACGTAGCTCGGGCCGAGCCGCTCCAGCGCACCGGCAAGCCGGCGCCCGCCCTCGCGGCGCTCGATCAGCCGTGCGAGCGTGATGGCCGTGCGCGGGCCCGCGGGCAGCGCGCGTGCATCCACCGGCGCGAAGGCGCCTTCGCGTGCCAGAACGTAGCCTGCCCGCATGAGCGAGATCAGATCGCGGCCGAACATTGCGTGCGCCTCAGATCTTCCAGCCGGAATGCAGTGCCGCGACACCACCGGTGAGGTTGCGGAACTGGACCCGCTTGAACCCGGCCTTCTCGATCATGCTGGCAAAGGTCTGCTGGTCGGGAAAGCGGCGGATGCTTTCCACCAGGTAGCGGTACGGCTCCGGGTCGCCGACGACGACGCGGCCCATGGCCGGGATCACGTTGAAGGAATAGAGGTCGTAGATGCGGTCGAGGCCGGGCGTATCGACGGCGGAGAATTCAAGGCACAGGAAGCGCCCGCCCGGCCGCAGCACGCGGTAGGCCTCGTCGATGGCCTTCTGCACGTCGGTGACGTTCCGGATGCCAAAGGCGATGGTGTAGGCGTCGCGCGTGGAATCGGGCAGCGGCAGCGCCATCGCATCGCCCGCGGTGAAGCGCAGGTGCGCGTCATGCCCGCGCTTTTCCCAGCGCCGCGCGCCCTCGCCCAGCATCTGCGGGTTGATGTCGATGACGTCGATTTCCGAGCGCGGGCTGGTATCGGCAATTCGGAACGCGATGTCGCCGGTGCCGCCGGCAACGTCCACCACGCGGAAGGGCGCACCGGCATTGCCGCGCGGCGGGTTGAGCCAGGTCACCATCGCGTCTTTCCAGGCGCGGTGAAGGCCCCCGGAAAGCAGATCGTTCATCAGGTCGTAGCGGCGGGCCACCTTGTCGAAGACCTCGCCGACGAGGCGCGCCTTGTCGCCGGTCTCGACCTCCTGAAAGCCGAAATGGGTCCGCTCGTTGGGCTGCATGGTCATCAATCCTGGCGTTTCAAGCGACTGTGAGGAGAGCTTTCGCCCGCCAATTGCGCGGGACGATAGCGCATGGACCCGCCCGGCGCTATGTATGCAACCGCGCTGAATCGGAAAGGGTTTAACGAAGATACGATCATGCCGGAATTGCCCGAAGTCGAAACCGTCAGGCGCGGGCTGGAACCGGTCATGGCCGGAGCGAAGGTGCGCAGCGTGACGCTGAACCGCGCAGACCTGCGCTTTCCCTTTCCGCCGCGCTTTGCCGAGCGGATCGCGGGCCAGACGGTCGTCTCGCTCGGCCGGCGGGCCAAATATCTGCTGGCGGAGCTATCCGGCGGCGAGACGCTGCTGATGCATCTTGGCATGTCCGGATCGTTCCGCGTCGCCGGCGAGGTCACCGGGGAAGACGCCTTCCACCATGCCCGCAGCAAGCTGCCGGCCCACGATCATGTCATCTTCGACCTTGCGACATCCGCAGGCCCGGGCGCGCAGGTCATCTATAATGACCCGCGCCGCTTCGGATACATGGACCTCATCACAACGCCCGAGATGGCGGCCCACCCGCTGATCCGCGATCTCGGCCTTGAGCCGACCGGCAACCGTCTCGACGGCGCTTGGTTGTCGGAGGCGCTTGTCGGCAAGGCCGCGCCGCTGAAGGCCGCGCTGCTCGACCAGCGCATCATCGCGGGGCTCGGCAATATCTATGTGTGCGAGGCGCTGTTCCGGTCGGGGCTTTCGCCGCGCCGCAAGGCCGGAACGATCGCGCGACGCGGGGGCAACGCGACCGACCGCTCCACAAGGCTGGCTGAAGCCGTGCGCGAGGTCATTGCCGAGGCCATCGAGGCGGGCGGGTCCACGCTTCGCGACCACATGCGCACCGACGGGTCGCTCGGCTATTTCCAGCACCGTTTTTCCGTCTATGACCGCGAGGGCGCGCCCTGCCCGAAACCCGGCTGCGGCGGCACCGTGCAGCGGATCGTGCAATCGGGCCGCTCGACATTCTTCTGCCCGGCATGCCAGCGTTGAAGGCGAGCGGGCTTTCATTCCCCAACCGCCGCCTTATGGTGGCGTCGATGACAAATTTCGCAGCGGACGAAACGCTGCGCAACGTGACCGGAGCGAACGTTCATGGCCTATGACCACATCATCGTCGAGGAGCGCGGAAATGTCGGGCTCATCACGCTCAACCGCCCGGACGCGCTGAACGCGCTGTCCACTCCGCTGATCGAGGAACTGGGCGAGGCGCTCGACAAGTTCGAGGAAGACGAGCGCATCGGCGCGATGGTCCTGACCGGCAGCGTGAAGGCCTTTGCCGCCGGCGCCGACATCAAGGAAATGAAGGACCGAACGTTTGCCGAGGTGTTCCTGGGCAATTTCATCTCGCGCTGGGAGCGCATCACGCGCGCCCGCAAGCCGGTGATCGCGGCGGTTTCGGGCTATGCGCTGGGTGGCGGGTGCGAGCTGGCCATGATGTGCGACTTCATACTGTGTTCGACCACGGCGAAATTCGGCCAGCCGGAAATCAATCTCGGCGTCATCCCCGGTGCCGGCGGCACTCAGCGCCTGACGCGCTTCGTCGGCAAGTCGAAGGCGATGGAAATGTGCCTCACCGGCCGCATGATGGATGCTGAGGAAGCCGAGCGTTCTGGCCTCGTCAGCCGCGTGGTGGAGCCCGACGACCTGATCGAGGAAGCGGTGACGACGGCCCAGAAGATCGCCGACATGGGCCGGGCCGCGGCGATGGCGGCCAAGGAATCGGTCAACCGCGCCTACGAGACGACGCTTGCAGAAGGCGTGCATTTCGAGCGCCGCCTGTTCCATGCGCTGTTCTCGACGGAGGACCAGAAGGAAGGCATGGCGGCGTTCGCCGAAAAGCGCAGTCCGCAGTTCCGCAACCGCTAGAGGCCGGCGAGCCGGCAAAAGCCCGCGTTCCAAGCCGCATTGCGGCACGCGCGCGTGTTGACTGCGCGGCGTCAGTGGGGCTATACGCTCTCCTCAACCGGCGGCTTGCTTGCGAGCCGCCGCATGTATTTGCATCAACGAGATTTCCGGGTGAGCGCTTGAGGTGCCTGGCACCTTCGCAATCCGGCATCTGGATCGTGCCACTGACGGCACGCCGAGGATCGAGGACGAAACATGGCCAATACACGCTCGGCCAAGAAGATGGTGCGCAAGATCGCCCGTCGCACCGAGGTCAACAAGTCGCGCCGCACTTCCATGCGCTCGATGGTTCGCAAGGTCGAGGAAGCCATCACTTCCGGTGACAAGGACGCCGCATTCACTGCGCTGCGCTCTGCGGAGCCGGAGATCGCGCGCGCCGGCCAGAAGGGCATCATCCACCGCAACACTGCGGCCCGGAAGATTTCCCGCCTGTCGAAGCGCGTCTCCGCGCTGTAAGGCCCGGTTGGCGGGGCGACCCGCCGCACATCCGGACTGTTCGAAGTATTCATGACGCCGCCGGCCATCCGTCCGCGCGGCGTTTTTGGCGTTGCCTGCAGCGGAGCCCGAGCCTTCCGTTGCAGCACGGGTTCGATGGCATGAGAGGGCATGTCTTCAAGTAAAAAATCGCGCCAGGCGCGATGCGCTGTCGCGGTCTTTTCGCTCCGGGAAAAGGACCCCGCGCCAAATTCCGTTGCGGAATCAGCGTGTTCCCCGAGTGTCAGTCCCGTGACAGAAAAACTCTAATAAAATCATATAGTTGGACTCTGGTGCCACTGACCACCAACCTGACGTGACGGTGAGTCAGTTGGTCGTTACGGATGCGTGACTCAATTTTTTTGCCCCTCTGGGATACCAGTCCGGAGGTCTCCCAGATGGCGATTCCTGATTAGACTCCAACCGCTTATGGTTCGAGCCCTCGCGACCCCGATTTGAGGGGGCTGGGAGGCGTTAACGGAATCTTCACGTCAGGCTGTTGCGGGGGTCCGGACGCTTGGCTATGGTCATTGGGCGGTTGGGGACTTCAACTGTCGTTTCCAAGATTAACGTCGTAGGGCGCAGCCTATTCTGGCTGTACGGGAGGTATTGGCTCGAATGAGACTTGTTTATTCTTCCGCTTTTAGACCCAAGCCGTTTTTCTTCTACTTCGTTTTGGGCGCGTAGCTGGCGTCTCGCCGGTGGCCCGCGCGGTTTTTACCGCACGTCAAGTAACCGATTACATCAAGTGAAGCGTCCGTGATGCGGTCCAGAGCTGGCCCGCAAACGGTCGAATTGTGTCCACACGACATCACACACCGAGAAGGCAAAGCGATCAACCATGACGACCACGGACGCAATTTCAGCGCTTCCCTCCCGCGAGGCCTACGACGCCCTGTCAGCCGATGACGGCGCCGTGCTGATCGATGTGCGGACGCGGGCGGAATGGTCGTTTGTCGGGATCGCGGACCTCTCGGCAATGGGAAAGCAGCCTATCCTGATGGAATGGCAGCAATTCCCCGCCATGGACGTTGACGCACAGTTTGCGTCCCGGCTCGCTGCGGAATTGAAGAACCGCGGCGCAGACGAGGGTACCGGGCTTTATTTCATCTGCCGGTCGGGAGCGCGCAGCCTGAACGCGGCGCGCGCCATGTCGGCGGCAGGTTTTTCCAGTTGTTTCAATGTTTCAGACGGATTTGAGGGCGATCTCGATGCCGAGCGGCACCGCGGTCGCGTCAGTGGATGGAAGGCGGCGGGCCTTCCGTGGGTGCAGTCATGAGCGCTGTCGTGCAGTTGGGGGCTTCTGCCCGGCATCAGCCCGTGCCCGCGGAATGGACCGAAAACACAGGAGGCAAACACGTGAAGCATGGCAACTCAGCCGGAGGGGGCTCCGGCAGTTCTGGCACCGATTACGCGGCGGCGTGGGACCGTATCCTGAAGCGGCTCATCGCGGAGTTCGGTCACAACGTTTTCCAGAGCTGGTTTGCCCGGTTGAAGTTCGACGGGATCGATAACGACAGCGCCATCCTCTCGGTGCCGACGCCGTTCCTGCGCAGCTGGATCCGCGATAACTACCAGACCCGCATCTCCGCCATGTGGCAGGAAGAGCGCGCGGAAGTGACCGGCATCGACCTGCGGCTTCGCCGTCCCGGCCAGGCCGCCGCGCAGGCAGAAGCCGTGCAGGAGGCCAAGCAGGCTGCGAAATCGCGCGCCGAGGCCATTGCCACCGAGGGCCGCAACCGCTCCAGTTCCAGTGACGGCATTCCGCTCGACCCGCGCCTGACCTTCGACAGCTTCGTTGCCGCGCCGACTAATACGCTGGCGCGCGCCGCGGCAAACGAGATCGCCAATGCCGCCGACGGTGTTGCGCCGCGCTACAACCCGCTTTTCATCCATGGCGGCGTGGGGCGCGGCAAGACCCACCTGCTGCACGCCATCGCCTGGGAAGTGCGCAACAAGGCCCCGCATCGCAAGGTGCGCCTGCTGTCGACCGACATGTTCATGCTGAAGTTCGTGTCGGCGGCGCGCGAGAACGACACGGTCGCCTTCAAGACCATGCTGCGCACCGGCGACCTGCTGCTGATCGACGATCTGCAGTTCCTCCAGGGCAAGAGCACGCACAAGGAATTCGGCTACACGATCAACGCGTTGGTCGAAAGCGGCAAGCAGATCGTCGTGGTGGCCGACCGTCCGCCCGCACGCCTCGAAGGCTTCGATGAGCGCATCAAGTCGCGGCTCGCCGGTGGCCTTGCGCTGGAAGTCGGCGCGCCGGATGCCGTGCTGCGCCGTGACATCCTCGACAAGCGGCTGGAAGCGGTTGCGCGGGACAACCCCTCGCTCGATCTCGATGAGGACGTGGTCGCCTTCATCGCCCGCAACCTGTCGAGCAATGGCCGCGACATCGAGGGCGCGCTCAACCGGCTGTGCCACAATGCGATGCATTGCAGCGACAAGATGACGGTGGAAAAGGCCGAGATGCTGATGCGCGACCTGATGGTCGCGCGCGAAAGCCGGCCGGTGAAGATCGAGTGGATCCAGAAGATCGTCAGCCAGGTCTACAAGATCAGCCGGCAGGACCTCGTCTCCGAGCGCCGCACGCAGGCCGTGGTGCGTCCACGCCAGATCGCGATGTATCTCTGCAAGACCATGACGCCGCGCTCGCTGCCCGATATCGGCAAGCGCTTCGGCAACCGGGATCACACAACAGTGCTGCACGCGATCCGCAAGATCGAGGGCCTGATTTCCAAGGACGAGATGATGCGCCGTGAGATCGAATCACTGCGCCGCCGCATCGAGGACGAGGCCGACCGGGACGAATAGGCGGCCCGTTTCACCCCCTTCAGCTCCACTTGCAGGCTTCGCGGCACGTTTTCGCCACTTCCCGGCGCTTGGCGGGGCTTGCAACCGCGGACGCGAGCGGGCAAATTCTGCGTCCCCTCGCGCGATGCACGCGCAATGCGCCACACCCGCCACTGACGTTGCGGCATGGCGCGTTCAAGAGGTCTTTCCCGCCCGGGAACCGGGCCGGCGATCTGCCCGGCCCGCTCAGGCATCCAGCGTTGCGGAGACAGCCATGCGCGTCACCCTCGAAAGAGCGGCCCTCGTGAAGGGCCTGACCCACGTGCACCGCGTCGTGGAGCGGCGCAACACGATCCCGATCCTGTCCAACGTGCTGCTGAAGGCCGAGAACGGCGAGCTGCGCCTGCGCGCCACCGACCTCGACCTGGAAGTGACCGAATCCGTGGCAGCCCAGGTCGAGCAGCCCGGCGCGACGACGGTTCCCGCCCACACGCTCTACGACATCGTGCGCAAGCTGCCGGACGGCGCGCAGGTTTCGCTGACCAGCGGCGACGACGCCACCTCGGTCCAGCTTGAAGCCGGGCGCGCGCGCTTCACGCTGCAGGCGCTGCCCGAGGCCGATTTCCCGGACCTCACCGCCGGCGACATGGACAACCGCTTCTCGCTGGAAGCCGGTGCCTTCAAGCGGCTGATCGCCAAGACGCAGTTTGCCATTTCGACCGAAGAGACCCGCTACTATCTCAACGGCATCTTCCTGCACTGCACGGACGGCGATGACGGCGACAAGGTGCTGCGCGCGGTCGCGACCGACGGCCACCGGCTGGCGCGCGTCGACATCACCGCGCCCGACGGCGCCGACGGCATGCCCGGCGTCATCGTGCCGCGCAAGGCGGTCGCGGAGATCGATCGGCTGATCGAGGCGTCCGACGCCGAGCTGACCATCGAGCTCTCCGACAACAAGATCCGCTTCACGATCGGCTCGGTGATCCTCACCTCCAAGCTGATCGACGGCACCTTCCCCGACTACAGCCGCGTCATTCCCAGCAGCCACGACAAGGTGCTGAATGTGGATACCCGCAGCTTCGAGAAGGCGGTCGACCTCGTGTCCACCGTCTCCACCGAGCGCGGGCGCGCCGTGAAGCTGTCGCTCGGCGACGGCCAGGTGGTGCTGACGGTGAACAATCCCGATTCCGGCACGGCGACGGAGGAAATCGCGGCGAATTACGACGGCGATTCCATCGATATCGGCTTCAACGCCCGCTACCTGCTGGATATCGCCAACCAGCTGGAAGCCTCCGACGCGCGGTTCGAACTGTCCGATCCCGGCTCGCCGACGGTGGTGCGCGACGGTGACGATGCCTCCGCGCTCTACGTGCTGATGCCGATGCGGGTGTGAGCGGACAGCCCATCGCCGTCACGCGGCTGAGCCTGACGGATTACCGCAACTACGCGCACCTGACGCTCGACACCGACGCGCGCCCGGTCGTTCTCACCGGGGCGAACGGAGCGGGCAAGACCAACCTCCTCGAAGCGGTGTCCCTGCTTGTGCCGGGACGCGGCCTGCGGCGCACGCAGTTCGGCCAGCTTGCGCGCGCAAACGGGTCCGGAGGATGGGCGGTCGCCGCAGACGTCGACGGGCTGAACGGCCCGGTGCGCATCGGCACCGGCATCGAGGCGGGTGCGGAGGCCACCACCACCCGCACCGTGCGCATCGAGCGCGAGCCACAGCCCGTCACCGCCCTTGCCGACCACGTGACATGCCTGTGGCTGACGCCGGCCATGGACGGGCTCTTCACCGGCCCTGCGGGCGACCGGCGTCGCTTCCTCGACCGGCTGACGGTCGCGCTGCACGGCGCGCACGCCGCCCAGACCTCGCGCTTTGAACGCCTCATGCGCCAGCGCAACCGCCTGCTTGCCGACATGAACCCCGATCCGCGCTGGCTCGATGCCATCGAGGGGGAGCTTGCTGAATCCGGCATCGCGATTGCCGCCGCACGGTCCGAGACGGTGGGGCTGCTGGCAGAGGCTGCGGAAGCGACACGCGGCGACGACATGTTCCCGGCTTTCGGCATCGCCATCGAGGGCGAGATCGAAGCCGACCTCGGCTCGCTGTCGGCGACGCAGGCGGAGGACGCCTACCGGGCGCGGCTTGGCGCGATGCGCGGGCAGGATGCAGCGGCAGGGCGCACGCTGTCCGGCCCGCATCGCAGCGACCTTGGCGTCACCCACGCGCCCAAGGGCATCGCGGCGGCGCTGGCTTCCACCGGCGAACAGAAGGCGCTGCTGATCGGGCTGACCCTGGCGCACGCGCGGATCGTGACGCAAAGGTCGCCGGGCAAGCGGCCACCGTTGTTGCTTTTGGACGAAATTGCAGCCCATCTCGACGATTTGCGGCGCGAAGCCCTTTATGACCGGCTGAATTCCCTGCAATGCCAGGCCTGGATGACCGGCACGGATCGGGCGCTTTTTGCTGCGATTGAAGCCGATGCGCAGACATTCGAGGTGGCGTCCGGCACGGTTTCGCCCTGGGGGTGAACGGCTCGTTCACGCTCGCGCCCGGAAGGCGCGCAAACGGCCCGGAAAGCTTGCCAAAATATGGCCCAAAGATGCTATTATCTGTTTGATTCTTCTTGCAGGTTTTGGCGTCGGAAGGGTTCGCCCGCTCGCCGCCGCCCGCAATGCCTCGCACCGGGCCTGACGACCGCGCGCAATCCGCCTCCCGCTGCCCAGAGACGATAGGTCCCAATGTCGAATTCATCCGCCGCCGAAACTGGCGCCTCCGACTATGGCGCATCCTCCATCAAGGTCCTCAAGGGCCTCGATGCGGTTCGCAAGCGCCCGGGCATGTATATCGGCGACACGGATGACGGCTCTGGCCTGCATCACATGGTCTACGAGGTGGTCGACAACGCCATCGACGAGGCGCTCGCGGAATACGCCTCTGCGGTAACCGTGGTGCTGAACGCCGACGGTTCGGTGACCGTCACCGACGACGGGCGCGGCATTCCCGTCGAGTTGCACCCGGAAGAGAAGGTGTCGGCGGCAGAGGTCATCATGACCCAGTTGCACGCCGGCGGTAAGTTCGACCAGAACAGCTACAAGGTCTCCGGCGGCCTGCACGGCGTCGGCGTGTCCGTTGTGAACGCCCTGTCGAGCCAGCTCGACCTCGTCGTGTGGCGCGACGGCAAGGAACACGCGGTCCGCTTCAAGCACGGCGTGGCGGAAGCCCCGCTGGCGGTGACGGGCGATGCGGAAGGGCGCACCGGCACGAAGGTGACGTTCAAGCCGAGCCAGGAAACCTTCACCCAGGTCGAGTTCGACTGGAACACGCTGGAGCACCGCCTGCGCGAGCTCGCGTTCCTGAATTCGGGCGTCACCATCGAGCTGATCGACAATCGCGGCGTCGAGGAGCGCAAGGAAGTGATGATCTACGAGGGCGGGCTGGAAGCCTATGTCCGCTATCTCGACCGTGCGCGGCACCCGCTGATCGACAAGCCGATCATGCTGAAGGCCGAGAAGGACGGCATCACCGTGGAAGTCGCCCTGTGGTGGAACGACAGCTACCACGAGTCCGTGCTGTGCTTCACCAACAACATCCCGCAGCGCGACGGCGGCACCCACCTGGCCGGTTTTCGCGGTGCGCTGACGCGGCAGGTGACGGGCTATGCCGAAGCCTCCGGCATCACCAAGAAGGAAAAGGTTTCCCTCGCCGGCGACGATTGCCGCGAGGGGCTGACCTGCGTTCTGTCTGTGAAGGTACCCGATCCGAAGTTCTCCAGCCAGACCAAGGACAAGCTCGTCTCCTCCGAGGTTCGCCCGGTGGTGGAGAATGTCGTTAACATGGGTCTTAACCAGTGGTTCGAGGAACACCCGAGCGAGGCACGCCAGATCGTGTCGAAGGTCGCGGAAGCTGCCGCCGCGCGTGAAGCCGCGCGCAAGGCCCGCGAACTGACACGGCGCAAGGGCGCGCTGGACGTCGCCAACCTGCCCGGCAAGCTGGCCGACTGCCAGGAACGTGATCCGGCGAAGTCCGAACTGTTCATCGTCGAGGGCGACTCGGCCGGTGGTTCCGCCAAACAGGGGCGCAACCGCGCCAACCAGGCGGTGCTGCCGCTGCGCGGCAAGATCCTCAACGTGGAGCGCGCGCGCTTCGACAAGATGCTGTCGTCCAACGAAATCGGCACGCTCATCACGGCGCTTGGCACCGGCATCGGGCGCGACGACTTCAACATCGAGAAGCTGCGCTACCACAAGATCATCATCATGACGGATGCCGACGTCGACGGCAGCCACATCCGCACGCTGCTGCTGACGTTCTTCTATCGGCAGATGCCGGAACTGATCGAGCGCGGGCACCTCTATATCGCCCAGCCGCCGCTCTACAAGGTGCGCCGGGGCCAGTCCGAGCAGTACATCAAGGACGAACTGGCGCTCGAGAACTATCTCATCGACATGGGCATGGAGGATTCAAGCCTCACGCTGGCCGAAGGCGAGACGCGCACCGGCGGCGACCTGCGCCACGTCATCGAGGCGTCCCGCGACGTCGCCCACATCCTCGCCGGCATGCACAGCCGCTACGACCGCACCGTGATCGAGCAGGCAGCCATCGCCGGCATCTTCAACCCCGAAGTCGGCGCCTCGGAGCAGGAGCGCGAGGAAGCAGCCGCCTATATCGCGCAGCGACTCGACTGGCTGTCCGACAGCTACGAGCAGGGCTGGACCGGGCGGCCGACCGAAGAAGGCGGCTTCATCTTCGAGCGCACCCTGCGCGGCGTGAAGGAATCCTACGTGATCGACGCGGCCTTCCTCGGCTCGGCGGACGCACGCAAGCTCGACCGACACGCGGAAGTGCTGCAGGAGGTGTTCGCCAAACCTTCCATGTTCCGCCGCAAGGAGACCGAGACGGAGATCCGCGGCCCCTCGAAGCTGTTCGATGCGGTCATGCTGACCGGCCGCAAGGGCCTTTCGCTGCAGCGCTACAAGGGCCTTGGCGAAATGAACCCCGGCCAGCTGTGGGAAACGACGCTCGACGTCGATGCCCGCTCGCTGCTGCAGGTGAAGGTCAAGGAAGTCGATTTCGCCGACGAGACCTTCTCCGCGCTGATGGGCGATATCGTCGAGCCGCGCCGCGACTTCATCCAGACCAACGCACTCAACGCGACGGTGGATGTCTAGTCCAGCCGACATCCTGCTGTTCGATGTCTTCGGCACCGTCGTCGACTGGCGCGGCTCCATCGCACGGCAGGCATCGCGGCGCTTCGGCGGCACGCCGGACAACTGGACAGGTTTTTCGGACGCATGGCGCGCCCGCTACCAGCCCGCCATGGAGCAAGTGCGGGCCGGCACTCGCGGCTACGTGCGCCTCGACGTGCTGCACCGTGAAAACCTCGATGCGATCCTTGCCGATTTCGATTTGTCTCATCTGGGCGAGGCCGAGCGCGCGGAGGTGAACCTGTTCTGGCACCGGCTGGACGGTTGGCCGGATGCTGCAAACGGGCTGGCCGCGCTTCGCGAGCACGCCCTCGTCTGCGCCCATTCCAACGGCAACGTGCGGCTGATCGCCGACATGGCCCGCCATGCAGGCCTGCACTGGGACGCGATCCTCGGGGCGGAGGTCTGCGGCCACTACAAGCCAGTGCCGCAATCCTACCTCAATGCCTGCGAGATCATGGGCGTGGAGCCGGCGCGCGCCATGATGGTCGCGGCCCACAACGATGACCTGGAAGCTGCGCGCGCCTGCGGCCTAAAGACCGCATTCGTGCTGCGCGCCAACGAACATGGCCAGGGGCAGACAACCGACCTTGAGCCGGCGCAGGACTGGGAGTTCGTCGCCAGCGATTTCTATGACCTCGCGCGGCAGTTCGGGTCTTCGCGCCACACCGTTTGAAAAAATTTATTCCAAACGGCGGTTAGCTTTAACCCGCCCTTAAATCGCCGCCATTAGCGTCACAACTCGCGGGCGCCTGGCGCGCCGGTAATCCGCCGCCGGGTGTTCCGGCATCGGATTTCCGTCTCAAGCCAAGGCCGATGACCGGACCGGATCAGGTATCGCGTACCGGTTGGTTGTCAGTGCCTCTCCTGTTGCCGGGGTGCCAAAGTGTGGCATACCCGACCCGGGCACACGAACCCGCAAGAGCACACAGTATGAATTCCGATTTCCGTCTCTACCCTGAAGATCGCGTCAGCGTGTCAGACGAGCCGCGCCGCAAGCGCAAGCCGGCCGACGGCAAGCCGCGTCCCCCGCAAGGCGGCGGTGGCGGCGGCGGCAACAACCGCGGCAACGGCGGCAATGGCGGGCGCGGCCCCGGGCCGCAGCGCCGTGGCAGCGGTGGCGGACGTGGAAACGGAGGCGGCCAGCGCCGCAGGCGCCAGAAGCGGCGCGGCGGGTGGTGGCTGTTCGGCAAGCTGGTCCAGCTGTCGCTGACGCTTGCCTTCCTTGGTGGCCTCGCGATTGCCGGCGTGCTCGGCTACTACGCGACCACGCTGCCGAGCCCCAGCGAACTGGCGATCCCCGAGCGCCCGGCCAACGTCAAGATCATCGCCATGGACGGCACGCTCATCGGCAACCGCGGGCCGACGGGCGGCGAGGCCGTGCGCCTGTTCGAATTGCCCAACTACCTGCCGCAGGCGGTGATGGCGATCGAGGACCGGCGCTTCTACGAGCATTTCGGCATCGACCCGCTGGGCCTTGCCCGCGCGATGGCGGTCAACTTCCGGGCCGGCGGCGTCGTGCAGGGCGGCTCGACGCTGACGCAGCAGCTGGCCAAGAACCTGTTCCTGGAACACGAGCGCACCATGGAGCGCAAGATCCAGGAACTGCTGCTCGCCTTCTGGCTGGAGTGGACCTATTCCAAGGACGAGATCATGGAAATGTATCTCAACCGGGTCTATCTGGGCGAAGGCGCGACCGGCGTGGAAGCCGCCGCACAGACCTACTATTCCAAGCCCGCAAGCGACGTGACGCTGGCCGAGGCCGCGACTATCGCGGGTCTCCTCAAGGCCCCGTCCCGCTACGCGCCGACCAACAATCCCGAACGCGCCAATGCGCGCATGCGCACCGTCCTGCTGGCCATGCAGGCCGCGGGCTACGTGAGCGAGAACGACGTCAAGAACGCGCTGATCCAGACCGCCGAGGTCAAGGGCGCGGGCCGCCACGCACCGGGCAACTATGTCGCCGACTGGGTGATGGAAGAGACCACCCGCCTGCTGGGCGAGGTGAAGCACGACATCATCGTGGAAACCACCGTCAATCCGCGCCTGCAGAAGCTCGCCGAAAAGGCGCTGACGCACATCCTAGACACCGAGGGCGCAGACCGTGGCGCGCAGCAGGGCGCGCTGATGACCATCGACACGTCGGGCGCGGTGCGCGCGATGCTCGGTGGGCGCGACTACGCCATCAGCCAGTTCAACCGCGCCATCAAGGCGAAGCGCCAGCCGGGTTCGGCCTTCAAGCCGTTCGTCTACGCGACCGCCATGGAATACGGCATGTCGCCGGACACGCTGCGGGCGGATTCTCCCGTCCAGTACGGTGACTGGGCGCCGAAGAATTACGACGGCAAGTATCGCGGGCCGATGACGCTGGCCGATGCGCTGTCGAAGTCGATCAACACGGTGTCGGTGAAACTGACCGACGAGGTCGGCCCCAAGGCGATCATCCAGACCGCACAGCGCATGGGCATCGATTCAGAGATGCAGCCCAACCTGTCGCTGGCGCTGGGTACTTCGGAAGTCAGCCTCTACGAGCTGACCCGCGCCTACGTGCCGCTCGCCAATGGCGGCTTCGAGGTTCTGCCGCACATCATCACCCGAATCCGCGACGTGAACGGCAAGGTGCTGTTTGAACGCGACGTGCCGCCGCTCGGCCAGGTGCTTTCGGAGCAGACCGTCGGCGCGATGAACTACATGATGCAGATGACCGTCTCCGACGGCACCGCGCGCCGCGCAATCCTGCCGGACGGGCGTCCCGCCGCCGGCAAGACCGGTACGACGCAGGATTTCCGCGACGCATGGTTCGTCGGCTACACGGCCGACCTCGTCACCGGCGTGTGGATCGGCAATGACGATCGCACCCCGATGAAGAAGGTGACCGGCGGCAACCTTCCGGCGATGGTCTGGAACGAGTTCATGGCCGGTGCCCACGAAGGCTTCCCCGTCGCCATGCTGCCGGGCGAATACATTCCGAGCGAAGGCACGGCGCTGGCCGTCGACGAGAGCCTGCCGTGGCTCGAGCCGGGGCAACAGGCACCGGGCGCGCGCGCCAACGACGATGCGGCCATCGTGATCGACGGCCAGGAGCGCCAGCAGGTTCGGCGCAACGGCGGTGGCAATGGTGGCGGCGTGATCGGCGGTATCTTCCGCTCAATCTTCGGCGGCTGATCATCAGGCGGGGCCGGTTGCCGGCCCTGCCTTCAATGCTTTTTCCCTCGATCCGAAATAACGCTCAGCGCGGCAGGACGCCTGCGCGCATCCGCCGGCTGGCCAGGTGCGCGGCGAAGGCCGTGCTGCCCATGACGGCGAGCGCGATGGTCAGCGCGCGCGCATCCGACGACAGGTTCGCCGACACCACGATGCCGATGATGGCGGCCACGCTCATCTGGGTGAAGCCGACGAGCGAAGACGCCGTGCCTGCGCGCTCCGGGAAGGGCGTCATGGCACCGGCCAGCGCCTGCGGTAGAACCAGCCCGACGCCGGCAAAGTAGATCGCCGAGGGCACCAGCAACCGCCAGGCCTGCGTACCTGGCGCCGCCGTTTCAGTTAGCGCCACCGCCAGCAGCCCGCCGGTGAGCAAGGTCAGCGCGCCGAGCGCAATCGTGCCGTCGATGCCGCGCTGGCGCGTGATGCGCCGACCGGCGAGCGTGCCAGCCATGTAGCCGAGCACCGGACAGGCGAACGCGATGCCGAACGTCATCGGGCTGAGGCCGTAGACCTGCTGCAGCACGAAGGACGACGCCGACAGGAAGCTGAACAGCCCGCCATAGGCGCAGCAGGCGAAGACCAGATAGACGCGGAAGAACGGGTTGCGGACCAAAGCTGCAAAATCCGCTGCGATGCTGCGCAGCGTCGCCGGTCGCACGAACTCGAATTTGAGCGTTTCGGGCATGGCGAAGTGGATGAAGGCCGCGCCCGCAAGGCCAAAGCCTGCCATGACCGCAAAGTTGGAGCGCCAGCCGAAAACCTCGTGCAGCAGCGCCCCGAGCGTGGGGGCGAAGAGCGGCACGATGCCGAGGATCGTTCCCATCAGGGCGAGTTCCTGGCCCGCGCGGTCGGCGTCGTACAGGTCCCGCACCACGGCGCGCGCGATGACGACACCGCCACCGGCACCCAACGCTTGCGCAAATCGGGCGACCACCAGCATCTCGACGCTGTGAGCCAGTGTGCAGGCGGCGCTGGCGACAGTGAAGGCCAGCAGAGAGAAGACCAGCACCTTGCGGCGGCCGAGCCTGTCGGACACCGGGCCATAGGCTATCTGGCAGAGTGCGAAGCCGACGAGAAAGCCGGACAGCGTGAGCTGGATCTGCGGGATGTCGGCATTTAGCTTCTGCGCCATCGCGGGCAGCGAGGGCAGGTACATGTCGGTCGCCAGCGGACCGAGCGCGGTCAGCAGGCCGAGGGTCACCGTCATGGCGATCGTGTCGGGCTTGAGCTTCATGGCGTGCTTGTGGAACAGGGCACGTGAACGCACAAGCGATCCCCGCGCATGGCGGGGATGTCAGTCATCGCGCCCGTAGCGGTGCAGGTCGCGACCGTGCTGCTTGAGCCAGGCTTCCGCCCGGTCGGTCTCGGGGAACAGCCGCTTCGTCAGCGCCCAGAAGCGCGAGGAATGGTTCATGTGCTCGAGATGCGCGACCTCGTGGGCCGCGACATAGTCCAGCACGAAGGGCGGCGCGAGAATGAGCCGCCACGAGAACGACAGCCCGCCCTTCGAGGAACATGATCCCCAGCGTGATGCCGTGTCCCGCACAGTGATGCGGCCGGGTTTCGCGTCGATCTTGCCCGCGTGATCGGCGACGCATTCGGCGAGGTCCTCGCGGGCCTGCTCCTTGAGCCAGTCCTTCAACCGGCGGGGCATGTGCTCGGCGCTGCCGGGCACTGAAAGCTCAGGCCCCTCTTCGCCTTGCCGCACCTCGACCACGCCGCGCGCCTTGCCGGTGGCCAGAATCGTGTGCTGTTCGCCGCGAAACGGGATGCTCTGCCCGTGCGAGAAGGGCACCGGTCCGGGGCGGCGCGAGAGCCTTCCCGCCAGCCAGCCTTCATGACTTTCGAGAAACCGGATCGCCTGGTCGTAATCGCCGGTGCGCGGCACCGTGAGGATCACTTCGCCGGTGGCGTTGGCGATCCGCAGCCCGTAGCGGGTGGCGCGCGCGGACCGGCGCACGGTCACGCGCACGTCCTCGCCGCGAACGGGCATCACGACATGCCCCTCCTCGAGGATCGCCTTTGCCGGCTGGCGCAGCTTTCTCAGCATTCGAATCATGGTCGCCATCCTGCCACCGGCCCATTCGCACGGCATGACAAAAAGCCGCCGGCTCCTCAGGAAACCGGCGGCTTGAAGTCTCGGGATGAAACGGGCTGTCAGGCCGGCTGCGCGGCAGAGCCTTCGTCCGGCATCGTGGACGAACCGCCTGCGCGGCGCTTGGCCATGAAGTTGTCGAACTCTTCCATGTCGCGCGCAGAGCGCAGCTCACGAAGGAAGGCCTCGAACTCCTCACCTTCGCGGTCGAGCTGGCGGCGCTTTTCCTCAAGCTTGGCGAGTTCGGCGCGACGGTATTCATCGAAGGCGGCGTTGCCGGAATTGCGCGAATGCCATTTCACTTCTGCATCCTGCACCTTGTCGATCATGCGGTCGCCCCAGACGATCCAGGCGATCATGGCGAGGCCAAGCGGCCAGAACACCATGAAGCCGACGATCATCAGAAGGATATTCAGCGGCGTCCAGGCCGGACGAATCGGAAACTGTTTCATGAAACTCCATCTCCGCAGGGATCAGTGACTGATCCTCGAGATGGGGATGATGAGCACCGTTTGCAAGACCTTAACGCCCGCAAACGCCGTTCCCGCAAGGTGCGGAAACGGCGGATTTGCACCGTTTGCCAACGTTATTCGGGCTTCGCGGCGGCGGTCACTTCGCGCAGCTTGCCGCCACCCTTTCGGGGGACGGATGTGCCCGACTGGTTGGACCGGATGAAGTCTGATATGCGCGGCGCGATCTCGGAGCGGAAGCGCGAGCCATTGAACACGCCGTAGTGGCCAACGCGCGGCTGCATGTAGTGGACCTTCTTCTCGGCGGGGAGACTATCGCACAACTCGTGGGCGGCCTTGGTCTGGCCGACGCCGGAAATGTCGTCGCGCTCGCCTTCAACGGTCATCAGCGCGCACTGCGTGATCGCACTGCAATCGACCAGCTCGCCCCGGTGCTTCATGGTGCGCTTGGGCAGCGTGTGCTCGATGAACACGGTCTCCACCGTCTGCAGGTAGAACTCGGCCGTCAGGTCCATCACCGCCATGTACTCGTCGTAGAACTCGCGGTGCTTTTCCGCCGAGTCCCCGTCGCCGTCGATGAGGTGGTTGAACATGTCGTGGTGGGCGGAAATGTGCCGGTCGAGGTTCATCGACATGAAGCCCGACAGCTGCAGGAAGCCAGGATAGACGTCACGCATGAAACCGGGATGCGGGAACGGCACCTTCATGATGACGTTGCGGCGGAACCAGTCGAGATCGCGGGTCTCGGCAAGGCGGTTCACCGCGGTGGGGTTGATGCGCGTGTCGATCGGCCCGCCCATCAGCGTCATGGTGCTCGGCGTGTAGGGATCCTTGCGCGCTTCCATGACGGCGACCGCGGCCAGAACCGGAACGGACGGCTGGCAAACGGCCATGACGTGTGTGTCGCCGCCCAGCCGGTGCAGCATGGAAATGATGTAGTCGACGTAGTCGTCGAGGTCGAAGCGCCCGTCGGTCATCGGGACCATGCGGGCATCGTTCCAGTCGGTGATGTAGACGTCGTGGTTGGGCAGCATGTCTTCCACCGTGCCGCGCAGCAGCGTTGCGTAGTGTCCGGACATGGGGGCGACCAGCAGCAGCTTGGGGCCGGGCTGGTACTTGCTCTTGGATTCCTTGACGAAGTGCAGCAGCTGGCCGAACGGGCGGCGCCAGACGATCTCCTCGTGGACGGGGACACGCACGCCATCGACCGAAACGGTCTCGATCCCGAATGCCGGCTTGCCGTAGCGCCGCGTGGTGCGCTCGAAGACCTCGGCCATGGCCGCCATGGTGCGGCCGAAATGGGTGTGGGTGAGCGGATTGACGGGATTCTTGTAGTAGAGGCGGGTCGCATCGGCCATCGCCCGGGCCGGGCTCAACGCCGCATGCGTCATTTCATACCATTGATAGAACATTGCGGTACCCCCGATACACCCGGAACCGCTGCACCGGCGACTGGCAAAGGGGCCAAATCAACGCCTTTGCCCTGCGCCCGCGCTGCCGGCCCTGGCGGTCGGCATCCGAGTTATGTTGCAGTGCACTTTAACGGAGGGCCGTGGCATACGCAATTCCACTATAAACCAATGCCTTAACCCCCTGTTTCGTCAACGATTCAGTCACTATTCCCCGATTTGCAGCAAGGTTCCGGCGCGGCGCGCGCTGTCGAAAAAGTACCGGAAGGCCCACGCCGCAAGTGCGAAATAGACCATGTTGATGGCGAAGGCGCGCAACATCAGCGCGCCATCGAACGTTCCGTCCAGCAAAAGCGCGCGCATGCCCTCGAAAACGTATGTCGGGGCCAGCGCCAGCGAGACCGGCTGCAGCCAGAGAGGCAGGGATTCAAGCGGGTAGTAGACGCAGCACAGGGGCAGCAGCAGGAAGGACAGGGACCAGGCGAGGCTTTCCGCCCCCAGCCCGTGGCGCAGAACGATGCCCGACACCAGCATGCCGATTGCCCAGCTCGTGAGGTAGAGGTTCAGGAAGAACACCGCGAGCGCCAGCCCCAGTCCCCACAGGTTGAAGCCGAAAAAGACGATGGCCATTATCGTCACCGGGACGAGGCCGATGGCAACGCGGATCGTGCTCATCACCATGAGGGCGGCGATGAACTCGAACGGCCTGAGTGGCGTCATCATCAGGTGGCCGAGATTGCGCGACCACATTTCCTCCAGAAACGTGATCGAAAAGCCGAGCTGCCCGCGAAACAGCACGTCCCACAGCAGCACGCCCCCAATGAAGACGCCGGCGGCCGTTGCCGCCACGCCGGAGCGTTCGGCCAGCCAGCTTTGCAGGAAGCCCCACATCAGCATCTGCACCGCCGGCCAGTAGACCAGTTCCAGCAGGCGCGGCCAGGAATGGCGCAGCAGGAACCAGTGGCGCAGCACGATGGCCGAGACGCGACGTGCGCGTTCGTTGAGATCGCTGCCGATGTTTACCGCCTCGCTCATGCTTCTGCCTTCGGGATCGCCGCAACGCCGCGCGAGCGCGCGATATCCAGGAACACCTGCTCAAGGTTCTGGCGGCCGTAGCGCTTGACGAGGCCCGCCGGGGTATCGTCGTCGACGATCTTGCCCGAGCGCATCATCAGCACGCGGGTCGCCATGCGTTCCACCTCGGCCATGTTGTGGGAAGCGAGTAGCACGGTCGCGCCATGGGCGGCGCAATAGCGCTCGATATGGCCGCGCACCCAGTCGGCGGTATCAGGGTCGAGCGAAGCGGTTGGCTCGTCCAGCAGCAGCAGGTCCGGCTCGTTGACCAGCGCCTTGGCAAGGCTGACGCGCGTCTTCTGGCCAGCCGACAGCTTGCCGACGGCGCGGTCGATGAAGTCCTTCAGGCCGAGGTCGCGGGTCAGCTGCTCGATGCGCTTGTCGAGGTCGCGCACCCCGTAGAGCCTGCCGAAGACCTGCAGGTTCTGGCGAACCGTGAGGCGCAGCGGCATCTCCACATAGGGGCTTTCGAAATTCATGCGCGACAACGCGTCGTAGCGCGACGTCAGCATGTCGTGACCGAGCACGGTGATCTCGCCGGCGCTTGGCAGCAGCAGGCCCATGATCATGGAAATCGTGGTGGTCTTGCCCGCGCCGTTGCCACCCAGCAGGGCCGTGATCTGGCCGCGCCTGATCTCGAAATCGAGACCGTCCACTGCGACGACGCTGCCGTAGCTCTTGCACAGGCCGCTGACGCGGATCGCGGGTTCGATGGCGGCGGTTTCCATCCCTCCTGATTACGTGCGATGGCGCGCGAATGAAAGCGCGCACCTTGCATGGCCGGAATGACGCCGACGGGCCGCATGGCGCAGGCTTCGGCCCGCGTGCTAATGACAGACCATGACAGAGGTTCAGCAGGACATCATGGCAGGCGCCGGAGGGGTGCGGGACAGCGGATCACCGCTCACGGGATTGCGCCGGATGCGGGCGCGGGGCCTGCGTTCCCAAACCCTGGTGCGGCTACGGTGGCTGGCGATCATCGGCCAGTCGGTCGCGGTCATCACCGTTTCCGGCCTGCTCGATTTCGACATGCCGGTCACCCTTTGCTTCCTGCTGATCGCGGCCTCGACGGTCCTCAACCTGCTGATCGCCAACCACTACCGCACCGACACGCAGCTTCCCGAGCAGCCGGTGCTGTTCATCCTCGGCTTCGACATATTGCAGATCGCCGGCCTGCTGTGGCTGACAGGCGGGCTTGAAAACCCGTTCGCTGTCCTCATCGCCGGGCCGCTGGTGGTCGGTGCAAGCCTGCTGCCGCCGCGTTCCATCGTCGTTCTGGGCGCGCTCGCCTGCGGCAGCGCCACGATCCTGGCGCTGGAGCACCTGCCGATCCCCTGGCACCCGGAAGCACCCTTCAACTTGCCGCAGCTCTACGTGGTCGGCACGTGGCTGGCGATCCTGTGCACCGTCGCATTCACCGGGCTTTACGTCTGGCGCATCGCCGACGAGGCGCAGACGCTGGGTGATGCGCTGACGGCAACCGAACTGGTGCTGGCGCGCGAGACGCATCTTTCCAATCTGGACGGGCTGGCAGCGGCCGCCGCACACGAGCTCGGCACGCCGCTTTCCACCATCACGCTGGTGGTGAAGGAAATGCAGCGCGACGTTCCGGAAGGGGCGGCTGCGGACGATCTCAAGCTGCTGAGCGAGCAGGTGGCGCGCTGCCGCGCGATCCTGCGCAAGATCGGCTCGCTGGGCAACGACGGCGAAACGCCGTTTGCGCGGCAGTCCCTGAGCGAACTCATCAAGGAAGCCGCCGCGCCGCACCAGGAGTTCGGCATCGATATCGACATGGAACTGCTCGGCGAACCGGCGGACGAGCCGGTCTGGCGGCGAAGCCCGGGAATCCTCTATGGCCTCGGCAACCTGATCGAGAACGCGGTCGATTTCGCCCGCGAGCGGGTACGAATCACCGCGTCGTGGGACGAGAACACCGTGATGGTCGGCGTCAGCGACGACGGGCACGGAATCCCCGTCGATATTTTGCCAAAGCTCGGACAGCCCTATCTCAGTCTGCGGGGCGACCTTGCCGACCCGGCGCGGGCGCTGGATCGCAAGGGCCTTGGCCTCGGCGTGTTCATCGCGAAGACGCTGCTGGAGCGCTCAGGCGCGAGTATCGACATTCGCAACGCGTCGGCGCCTGCCAGCGGCGCACGGATCACGATGCGGTGGCCGCGATCGGCCTTCGGGTCCGCATCGCTCAAGTGATCCGCAGTAACGGGTGTTTACGTAATGTGGTCAATACAAGTATATGAAGGTTGGAATACGTATGTTCACGGATCACCGGATGGAACCGCAAGTCATGTCCGACACGCCCAGCCTTGACGGAATTGCGGATCGCAGCCTGCTCATCGCGGACGACGACAAGCCGTTCCTCGACCGGCTGGCGCGCGCGATGGAGCGGCGTGGATTCGACGTTCGGCAGGCCGACAGCGTGACGGCGGCGATTGCCGCGATCAACGCGTCCGCCCCCGCCTTTGCGGTGATCGACATGCGGCTGGAAGACGGCAACGGTCTGGACATCGTCTCGCACCTGAAGACCAAGCGGGCCAATGCGCGCGCCATCGTGCTGACCGGCTACGGCAACATTGCCACCGCCGTGAACGCAGTGAAGCTCGGCGCGGTGGACTACCTCGCAAAGCCCGCCGACGCGGACGAAGTGGCGAACGCGCTGCTTGCGCCGAGCGGCGAAAAGGCGGACCCACCGGAAAACCCGATGTCTGCCGACCGGGTGCGATGGGAGCATATCCAGCGCGTCTATGAGCTGTGCGACCGCAACGTGTCGGAGACGGCGCGACGGCTTTCCATGCACCGGCGCACGCTGCAGCGCATTCTCGCCAAGCGCGCCCCGCGCTAGGGATTTTTCAAACCAGTCAGAAGCCCGTGTGCGGGTCAGCCTGAGTATGGAGCGTGTTTGCGGCTGAACGCGCAAACAGCAGCGTCACCGCCTTGCGGCGCGCGGGCGGCAGCGGCGCGCAGGAATTGTCGCGCAACAGTTCCGCGCCATAGGCATCGGCGACCAGCAGGCCGGCTTCCTCGGGGAAGATGTCCGCCGGCACGTCACCCAGTGTCGCGAAGAAGAAGCGGTCACAGAATTCGCAGTAGCCCGGCCATTTGCGGTCGGCACGGAAGTCGGCAACGCTCGACTTGATCTCGACAATCCAGATCTCGCCCTTCTCCGACAGGGCCATCACGTCGGCGCGCCGCCCGGTGCGCAGTGTCACCTCGCAGATGCTCGACATGCCCAGCGCACGCAGCCAGCGGCGCACGCCGCGCTGGATATCCAGCGCGCGTTCCGACTGGCGACCGTCAACCGGCGGTTCTGCCGGCGCGAGGATGGAGCGTGCGGCAGGCAAGGCGACCCTCAGAGCGTTTTCAGGTAGGCAATGAAATCGCCGACCTGGTCAGCGGTAAACTCGTATTCCGGCATCGGGTTGTCATGGCCGGTGACGATGCCCTCGGCGAGCGCCTCTTCCAGGTTCTCGACCGGCCACATCTCCTTGAAGGTGCGGAAAGGCGGCGCGTCGGAATGGGGGCTTTCACCTTCCGGACCAATGGCGTGGCAGGCAGCACAATTGGACTGCGCAAGCTGGAAGCCGCGCACCTCTGCCGGATCATCGACCGCCGTCTGCGGTGCGTCGTGGAACAGACCGGTGGCAAAGACCACCACCACCGCGATGCCAAGTGCCGCAATGGCCAGCCCCGCCAGCACCAGCCCGCCGGGCAGCGGCCCCCTCGGTTTCCTTGCCATTCATGTTCCTCGCAATGTCAGCGGTTGCCTCGAATCGCCGCCAGTCTAACGCAGCCGGTGGGCTGCGCCGACACCGCGCCGCGCAAGGACTTGAGCCACGTCAAGTCACGCGCCGGAACGGGGCCTTACACATTCAAGAAACTGAAGGTGATCGCAGGAAGGGACAAGTGATCGTGACGGACTGGCTGATCGACAGGCTTGGTGAAGGCGGCACGGCGGCGCTGTTCGGGCTGATTGCCGGGATCGTCTTCGGCTACGCGGCCCAGCGCAGCCGGTTCTGCCTGCGCGCCGCCGTCATCGAGTTCGTCCACGGACATATGGGCGAACGCGTCGCCGTCTGGCTGCTCGTCTTCACCGGCGCTGTGTTCTTCACGCAGGCGCTGTGGTGGGGCGGGTTAATCGACATCACCCAGGTGCGCCAACTGGCTGCGACCGGCAGCCTGTCCGGCGCGCTCATCGGCGGGCTGCTGTTCGGAACGGGGATGATCCTGACGCGCGGCTGCGCCAGCCGGTTGCTGGTTCTGTCGGCGACCGGCAACCTGCGGGCGCTGCTTTCGGGCCTCGTCTTCGCGGTGACGGCGCAGGCAAGCCTGCGCGGACAGCTTGCGCCCTTGCGCGAATTTCTCGCCTCGCTGTGGATCATATCCGGCACCGACATGCGCCACGCATTGAACCTGCTGGGTATCGGCGAAAGCTTCGGACCGCTGATCGCCGCCGCCTGGTTCGTGCTGGCGCTGGCGCTTGCGTGGCGGTTGCGGCTGAACCAGGTGTTCGTGGCCGGATCGCTCGGCGTCGCGGGCGCGGTCGCGCTCGGCTGGTTGCTGACGTGGACGCTGTCCCAACACGCCTTCGAACCGGTTGCGGTGAAGAGCATGACCTTTTCCGGCCCGTCGGCAGACGTGCTGATGTTCGTGCTGAACCCGCCGGGGGACGCGCTGGATTTCGATATCGGGCTGGTTCCCGGCGTCTTTGCCGGATCGTTCCTCGCGGCATGGTTTGCGCGGGAACTGAAGCTGCAGGGCTTTGACGGCGCGGCCGCCATGCGCCGCTACGTTGCGGGCGCGATGCTCATGGGCTTCGGTGGGATGCTCGCCGGTGGCTGCGCCGTTGGCGCAGGCATCACCGGCGGGTCCGTCTTCGCGGTCACCGCATGGGTGACCCTTGCTGCCATGTGGGCGGGCGCGGGGCTGACCGACCATCTCGTCGATGGCCAGCCCCGGCGCAAGCCGAACAGCGATGTCGTCAGCGTACGATCGTGACGGACACCGGCGCGGTGCCCGACTGCATCAGGCCGAGGCGCTGGGCTGCGGCGCGCGACAGGTCGATGATACGACCGCCGGCATAGGGGCCGCGATCGTTGATGCGCACGACCACGGAACGGCCGGAACGCTTATTGGTGACCTTCACCTTGGTGCCGAACGGCAGGCTCTTGTGGGCAGCCGTCATGGCATTCATGTTGAAACGCTCGCCACTGGCCGTCTTCCGGCCGTGGTGAGCCTTGCCGTACCAGGAGGCAACGCCCTGGTACGTGGCAGCATCAGCTTCGATCGCACCCCCGCCAACGGCGACAAAAGCGACCCCAGCCGCGACGAGCGCGGCACGCACAAACTTGATCATTCAGATTTTCCTTTTGACCGGCACCGGCGCGAAACATGCCGCTGAAACCCCTCAGCAGGCGGCGCGAGAATTGGTGCTCTCGTGATCAGGTGGCCGCACCCCTATTGCACTGCGGCACAAACGTCATTTCAAATTGAGTTACAGGCCGTTAGAGAAACGGAGCGCATTCCGCAAGCGGCAGAAACGACGCGCGGCACCCAGCACACGGACCATCGCCATGCCCAGCACCGCACAGACCCTCGGCCTCCCCGTCTCCAACGAACTCGACCGTCTCCTGACGATGCATAACGGCGAGAAAGTGGCGCCGACCTTCAGCGCGCCTGAAATGCAGCGGCGCATCGACGGATTGCGCGCCATCCTTGCCGAGAAGAGCCTCGATGCAGCGGTGCTGACGAGCTACCACAACATCAACTACCACTCGGATTTCCTGTTCTGCCATTTCGGCCGGAAATACGCCTTCGTGGTGACGCCGGAGAGCGCGACGAGCGTTTCCGCGGGTATTGACGCCGGCCAGCCGTGGCGGAGAACCTTCGGCGACAACATCACCTACACGGACTGGCGTAAGGACAACTATTTCCACGCGCTGAAAACGCTGCTGCCTGACGCGAAGCGCATCGGCATCGAGTTCGACCATGTGAGCCTCGATCTGCGCGCGGCGCTTGGCGAGACCTTCCCGGACGCGGAATTCGTCGACATCGCGCAGGCGACCATGTGGCAGCGGGCGGTGAAGTCTGTGGAAGAGATCGAACTGATCCGCCACGGCGCGCGTATCGCCGACATCGGCGGGGCGGCGGTGCGCGACGCGATTACAGCGGGCGTGCGCGAACACGAGGTGGCACTGGCCGGCACGCAGGCCATGGTGCGCGAGATTGCCGATACCTTTCCCCACGCCGAGCTTATGGACACCTGGGTCTGGTTCCAGTCGGGCATCAACACCGACGGGGCGCACAATCCGGTCACGTCGCGCGCCGTGCAGCCCGGCGACATCCTGTCGCTCAACTGCTTCCCGATGATCGCGGGCTACTACACCGCACTGGAGCGCACGCTGTTCTGCGAGCATGCCTCCGACGCGCACTTGGCGATCTGGGAGGTGAACTGCGAGGTTCACCGGCGCGGGCTGGAGCTGATCCGGCCCGGTGCGCGGTGCTGCGATATCGCGAAAGAACTTAACGAGATCTATGCTTCGCACGGCCTGCTGGGCTACCGCTCCTTCGGCTACGGCCACTCCTTCGGCGTGCTGTCGCACTACTACGGGCGCGAGGCGGGCGTGGAACTGCGTGAGGACATCGAAACCGTGTTGAAACCCGGCATGGTGGTTTCGATGGAGCCGATGCTGTCCATCCCCGAAGGCCTGCCCGGGGCCGGCGGATACCGGGAGCACGACATTCTCATCATCAGGGAAGACGGTGCTGAAAACATCACCGGTTTCCCGTTCGGCCCGGCGCACAACGTCATCTGAACCTAGATGCGCTTCAGCCTGCGTGCTGCCGCATGCAGCGCGATGCCGGTCGCGGTTGCCGCGTTGAGGGAATCGAGATTGCCGGTCATCGCGATGCGCACCAATGCAAACCGCTGCATCGCCGTTTCCGGCAGGCCGTGGCCTTCCGAGCCGACGAGAAGCGCGATGCCATCGCCACTTTCGGGCAGGTCGCCGATTTCCAGCTCGCCACCACCGGCCAGCGCGAACGCGGTGAGCGACGAGGCGGATAGCGCGTCGACCAGCTGTTCCGACGTATCCGCACGCGCGAACGGGCAGATGAGGCTCGCGCCCACGGACACGCGGATCGCCTTGCGATAGAGCGGGTCACAGCAGGCGGGATCGAGCAGAACCGCGTCGGCACCGAAAGCGACCGCGTTGCGGAAGATGCCGCCGAGATTGTCGTGATTGGCGATGCCAAACGCGGCGACAACCAGCGCGCCCGGCCCAAGCGCCTCAAGCAGCGCGCCCACATCGCGGCCAGCCGTCCGTTCGCCGTGGGCAAGGATGCCGCGATGGATATGGAAACCGGCAATGGCATCGAGCACCGCCGGCTTTGCGACATAGACCGTGCATTCGGCGGGCAAGGCCGCGATCACGCTTTCGAGCGAGGCGAGGCGGCTTTCGGCAACCAGCAACGAGCGGAACGGATGGGTGCTTCGGGTCGCTGCATTGCCCAAGACCACCGCGCCCTCGGCCATGAACCCCTCGCGGCCGCGCAGGTCGCGGTCCTTCACGTCGCGATAGACCTCGATGCGCGGGTCGGCCGGGTCCTCGATGCGGGTGATGCGCGCCATCGGCGCTACTGGCGCAGCGCGTTTTCGCGCACGTTGCGCAGCGGCTTGAGCAGGTAGCTCAGGATGGAGCGGCGGCCGGTGAGAATATCGACGTCCGCGACCATGCCGGGGACCACCGGGCGGCCCGCGCCAAATGCGCCGGCATCGGCTTCCAGCCGCACGCGGAAATAGGACTTGCCCTGCTCGTCCACCAGCGCGTCGGGTGAAATCTCGATGATCTTGCCCTTCAGCCCGCCATAGATCGAATAATCGTAGGCCGAGATCTTCACCACGGCGGGAAGGCCCGGCCAGACTTCGGCGCGGTCGGCGGGCGACAGGCGCGCCTCCACCGCGATGGAGCCGTCCACCGGAACAAGCTGCACGAGCTGGTCGCCGGACTGCACGACGCCGCCGATTGTGGTGATGAAGACGCGGTTCACGATGCCGGAAATGGGGGCTACCACGTCGGAGCGCAGGTTGCGGTCCTGCATGGCGCTGGCGATCTCGCGCAGCTTGGCGAGCTGCAACTCGGCCTCGCCGCGTTCCTTTTCCACCTCCGCGACGATGTTGAGTTCGGTCTCGCGGCGGCGACCCTTCACTTCATCCAGCGCGGCCTCGGTGCGCGGAATGCCGTGGGTCAATTCAGACATCTGGGATTCAAGCTGCTGCAGGCCGCGCTCGGCTTCCAGCAGGTCGTTGCGCGACACGGCACCGCGTTGTTGCAGGCGGCGCAGGTTTTCCACCCGCTCGCTTTCCAGCGCGCGTTCCTTGGAAATGCTGGACCAGCGCGAGCGCAGTTCGGAGAGTTCCAGTTCTTTCTGGCGGATCTGGTCGTCGTGGATGGAGAGCTGCTCGCGCATCTGTTCGCGCTTGTTGCGGAACGTGGCGCGTTCGCGCTCCACGATCGCTGGCACGTCGTGCACGAGGTCTTCGGGGAACGCGGGCGCATCGGCGCCGTCCGTCAGCGCTTCCATGCGCGCGATCTTGGCGCGCGCCGCCTTCATTTCCAGCGCCACGCGGGAGAGTTCGGCTTCGGAGAACGAGTTCTCGATCCGCAGCAGCGGCTCGCCCTTTTCGACGCGGTCGCCGTTGCGCACGAAAATGTCTGTGACGATACCGCCCTCGAAGTGCTGGATGATCTGGTTGTTGGACTGCGGGACCACCTTGCCCGCGCCGCGCGTGACCTGGTCGACCTGGGTCAACCCGGCCCACAGGCCGAACAGCACCACGCCGCCGGAAACGGTGTAGAGAAACGTGCCGTGGGCGCGGTGCGCAATGGCATCGCAACGCCGGTGAAACCGCCCGTCCCCGGCCGGTTCTTGCGCGTCCGGCTTCGTCAGCATCGCGACGATCCGGCTCAACAGCTCTTTCATGTGGTCTCGCATTCCGCAGCGGTGGTTCAGCGCCATCTGAGCCCATCGGGGTTTACGAACAATTAAGCATGCGGGGACGATGCTGCGGGCCTGCAGACCCGGCTGCCCGTAACAGGCGCGCGGCCACGAACCCGATTCCGCGCACGATCCGTCAAGGGTCGCGAGAGGAGCGCAATGAAACGCCTGCGCACCCTGATGGGCAGACGCGAGGAACCCGGCGATCCCGGGCATCTCGACCGCGACCTCATTGCCGCGCGCATCGGGTCGGCGCGTGGATCGTCGCGTCAAAACGAGGGCGCGCCGGAAGGCCACCGTGAACCGGGTGCCGGGCAGCATCTTCTTTCGGGCATCGACAAGGCCTCGCGGCAGTGGCGCGACCACCCCTCGCCGCCGGGTGCTGCCGCAAGCATGGTCGAGGCCGATCCCTCCACGCCGGAAACGCTGGCCGCCGCCGTCGACCATCTCGATGCGAAGGTGTCCTACGTCAACGCGCGTCTTGAAGACCTCGAGCCGCACGAATTCCCGGCCATCGCACTGCTGAACGACGGGTCCAGCTTCCTCGTCAACAGACGCAGCGCGGGCGGCTACATCGTCGACGACGAGAGCGGCGAACGCACCATTTCCGCCGAAGCGCTGGAAGCACGGCAGTCCGGCACGATCTTCTTCGTGCGCCCGCGTGCGCTGGCCGACACCGACGAGGTGCGCGACGAGCCGTTCCAGGATGTCAGCGACGGGTTCGACGTCTTCTCCGACGTGGTGCGCCATGTCTGGGAAACGCGGCGCCGGCTGTTCATGCAGTTGATCGTGGCATCGGCGCTTTCCTACGCGTTCCTGCTGGCGCTGCCGCTGTTCACGATGGCTGTCTATGACCGGGTGGTGCCGCACCAGGCGATGGAGACCATGTGGGTTCTGTCGATCGGCGTGCTGCTGGCGCTGGCGCTCGATTTCCAGCTTCGTTTCGTGCGCATGAAGCTGGTCGATGCCATCGGGGCCTCGTCCTATCTCGCGCTTCAGGCGCGGTTCTTCCGGCGCGTACTGAACGCGCAGCTCGTCGATGCGCCACGCGCGCCCGGCCCCGTCGCCCACCAGGTCAAGGAAATCGAGCAGGTCTGCAATCTCGCGCCCGCGCTGATGGCCGCTGCGGTCGTGGACGTGCCGTTCTTCTTCATCCTCATGGGCGTGCTCTACGCCATCGGCGGCTACGTGGTGCTGGCACCGCTCGTCGGCGTCATCGCGCTCGGCGCGCTCTACACGGTGGGCCATGCCCGCACGGGCAGCGCCATCCGCAAGTCTGTCGAAATCTCGCAGAAGCAATCGAACCAGGTCTTCGAAACGGTGGGCGCGCTGGAATCGGTGAAGGCGGCCACCGCGCAGTCGCACCTGTTGCGGCGCTGGGAGCGGATCAGCGACGAGGCCGGCTACTATGGTCACCGGGCGCGGCTGTGGTCCGGCTTTGCGACCCAGTCCACGCTGATCGTCGTGCAGGCGGTGATCGTCATGGTGCTGATCATCGGCGTCTACCAGATCGGTACCGGCGCGATGAGCGTCGGCGCGCTGGCTGCCAGTTCGCTGCTGGTCGGGCGCATGGTCGCCCCCGTCGGCAGCCTGATCGGCCAGGCCGACCGGGCGCTGCAGCTTTCCAAGTCGCTCGGCGGGCTGGCGCAGGTTCTCTCCACACCGCAGGAAACGCCGGGTGATGCCACCCGCAGCACGGCGCAGATCCGCGGCGGGCTGACGCTGACCGGCGTCGGGTTCAGCTACCCGCAGTCGGGCCGCAAGGCGCTGGAAGACATTCACATCGACATCAAGCCCGGCGAGCGCGTCGGTATCATCGGGCGCGTGGGCTGCGGCAAGAGCACGCTGCTGCGGCTGGCGCTGCGGCTGCACCAGCCCGAAACCGGGTCGGTGCTGATCGACGGGCAGGACATTCGCCAGTTTCCGCCGCACCTGCTGCGCCGGGCCTGCGGCTTCATGCGGCAGGATGCTCTGCTCTTCGACGACACGCTCTACAACAACATCTGCTTCGGGCTCGACAGCGTCAGCGACGCCGATTTCGAGTTCGCCACCGAGATTTCCGGCGTCGCGCAGATGGCGGCCCAACTGCCCGAAGGCTATTCGACCCGCGTCGGCATTCGCGGCGAATGCCTGTCCGGCGGCGAACGGCAGATGGTTTCCATGGCGCGCGCGCTGGTGACCCGGCCCAACCTGCTGCTGATGGACGAACCAACCGCCGCCATGGACAGCGCGCTCGAACTTTCCGTCATCCGTCGGCTGAAGCCCGCGCTGGTCAGCAAGACGCTCATTCTCGCGACCCACCGCATCCCGGCGCTGGAGCTGGTCGACCGGCTGATCGTCATGGAGCGCGGGCGCATCGTCGCCGACGGGCCGAAGCAGGACGTGCTGACGCACCTCAACCGCCCCAATACCTCACGGCCGGCGCAGAGCGCCTGACCGATTTCGCGTCGCGCGCGAGGGTTAACCAATCCCCAACCCCGCCGCGCGTATTGTCCAAAGCAATTGCGGCCAGCGGTGCCGCGCAGTCCCTCATGCGTGACGGAACCACATGTCTGCCCAGGACGAAAGCGAGACGAATTACTGGCCGGGCTATGTCGATGCCCTGACCACCATGACGATGGTGCTGACCTTCGTCATGATGATTCTCGCCATCGGCATCTACATCCTGAGCGAAAGCCTCTCCAAGACGCTGCTGACCGAACTCCTGCGCGAGGCCGACGTGGAGGTTTCGGACCAGGCGACGCAGAAGGAAGTCCGCGACACGCTGGTGGAAACGCTCACGAGGCTGAACCACGAGCACGAGGAAGGCTACCACCCTGTAGAGCGCGTTCAGCAGGAACTGCGCGTCACCCAGGATGACAATGCCCGCGAGGTCTATGCCGCTCCGGTCCAGACCCCAACGATCCCGGAACGTGATGTTGCCGCCAGGTCCACCGGCTCGGTTCTCAAGGTCACCTACGAGGACGCCCAGACGCAGCTCGACGAGGACAGCCGCGCGGAAATCCGTCAGTTCGTTTCGTCATCCGACGCCATCCGGGAGGCCCGCACCATCCTGATCCGCGCCCACGCCGCGCCCATCGCGGGCGGCGCCACGCAGGCCCGGCGCCTCGCCTATTACCGGGCAATGCTGCTGCGCAACGAGATGATCCGGCTCGGCATCGAACCGCGCCGGTTGCGGGTCGAAGTGGACGAAACACCGGACGTTGCAACGGGCCAGAGTGCCGAAATCTTTGCAACGCAATGATTCGATACGGCTTTTCCTGAATTTCGCGCCCCAGTTTTACGACTTGTTGACCTTACTGCGCCATCAATAGCAAGCCGGGTTCCGTTTGCAGCGGGTCCGTGCGCGATTCTTGGAATTGACGTAAGGTAACAGAGTACCCGTCCGGACATGCGCAAGCAGATCAACATACAGCTCTCGAGGATGCTGATCGTGCTTGCCGCCATCGCGGTTCTGGCAGGATGGAACCACGAGTTTATCTGGCTCGGCATTTCCTCGAATGCCTATCTCAACTCCACGATCATCGCAGTTTTCCTGTTCGGCGTGTCGCTGTCGTTTCGCGACGTCTTCCTGCTGCGCAACGAAGAGAACGCCTTCAATTCGCTGAAGGAAGCCTACGAGGACATCCAGCAGGACGGCGAGCGCGGCGCGAGTGACCCCTACTGGCGGCACCATCGCTGCCTGAAGCCGGCCGTCATCGTCGAGCGGCCGCGAATCCTCGGCCACATCTACGACCTCGTCTACGAGGAACTGATGCGCACGCGGCGGCTGCAGCTGTCGGTCAGCACGATGCAGCAGCTCATCAGCGGCATCGCCACGCGCCTGAGCGACGATCGCTCGTTGCTGCAATACGTTACCGGCGTCCTCGTCTTCCTCGGGCTGATCGGTACCTTCATCGGCCTGATGACCATGGTCGGCTCGGTCGGCACCATCATTGGCGGCCTGGCCGGCGGAACGGGTGGCGGCGATGTCGATTTCAGCCGCCTCATCAACGAATTGCAGGCACCGCTGGTCGGCATGGCGACGGGCTTTTCGTCCTCGCTGTTCGGCCTGTTCACGTCCCTGGCGCTTGGCCTGATCGCGCGCTTTTCCTCCAACGCGTCGAACACGCTGAAGGTGCACTTTGAATCCTGGCTCGCCAGCGTCTCGCAGATCGAGACCACCGACGATGGCGAGAACGCGCTGGCGGGAGACAACGCCATCGCGCCTGCCGGGATCGCCAAGCTTGCCGGATCGATGACCGGCGTCACCAAGACATTCCGCCGCCTGCACCGCGACCTCGCGGCCAGCGCCGGCGATTTCGCCGAAATGGCGAAAGGACAGAATCGCCAGACCAACTACATGCAGCGCAGCGTGCGGCACCTGCAGTCCATCGCGGATGCCCAGTTGAACCTCGACCGCAAGCTGACGGCGACGCTGAACCGGATGACCGACGCGTTGTGCCAATTCGAGGAGCGCAGCCGCCAGCAGACGGATTCGCTGCTGGAGAACAATGCGCAGACGGCGGCGCGCATGGAAGACGCTCTGGCGCGCCTCATCGACATCATGGAGCGAGGCCCGGGCGCCAACCAGGAGCAGGAAAGCGAAATGGCGCGCGGACTGGAGAACCTCCAGACCACGCTGCAGGAAGCTTTCCAGCCGCGTGAGGGTGCAGCCAGCGAGGCCGCATCAGCGTCGAGGACGGACGACGAATTCCCGGGGCCGGAACGGCGAAGCCCGGACAGCCCCATGCGCGAGCGCACACCCCAGAGCGTTGCAGCCGAGGACATGATCGAGGACGAGGCGCTCCTGGACGCCGATGCCCTGCCGGCTGCCGCAGGCGAGAGGAACTGAGCCGATGATCATGAACGTGCTCGGCGCCATGATGCACCCGGTCGAACGGTATTCGCGCTACCGCGAGGAACGCAACAAGCCGAAGACCTTCTCGCGCAAGCACCAGCGCTACTCGTGCTGCATCGTGGGGCGGCTCGAATTTCCCGACCGCGGCTTCTACATCGACGGGTCGGTGATGGAAATTTCTCTTGGCGGCACGCTGTTTCGCGCGTGCTCGACCTACATGATCGACCGCCGTCTGGAGCAGGTGCGGGTGCATTTCGACAAGCATTGCATGCGCGGGCAGATCATGAACATCCGGCCCGAAGGATACGGCATCCGTTTCCTCGATCCGCTGGCCGAAGACGATCTCCTGCCGCTGGCCGACGCCTTCGGCCTGCAGGAAGCCAACGAGTTCCACTAAGCCTCGTTCGACGGGCGATTTCGCCCGGCTTCAGCCTGCGCAAATTCCGCGGAAATTCAAGGAATATTAAGGTTAATCAGCGCATAACGGACTGTCAGCGGATGTCTGTCCGCCAGTATCGTTTCTGTACTCGAGTCAGTTTGCGCATGGTCACAGTTCTCGACAGGTGCCGGAAGGCCCGCAACGCGGCATTGGTCGCGTCGCTGGCTTTGGCCGTCGCGGGCTGCAACTCCTCCCGCACCCATACAGGCTCCGTGCGCGCGACGGCATCGCCCTCCGGCGACCCGTGTGCGCAGATCACCCATCCCGGCTCTGAAATCGATTGCAACGCGCTCGCCAGCTACGGTCTGCGTGGCGGAGAGGGCACGCGCGTGGAGGGCCAGACCTCGCTGGCGGCCAATGTCGATCCCGCCCTGCGCAGCGCCAGCGCCGGTGACTTCGCAACGCCCGAGCGCCAGCCCACCGCACAGGGACTTGGACTGCGCGGCGTGGATGGCGCGCCCGCAGCAACGGGCGCGGTCCGCGCACCGGCTGCGCGCACCTATCCCGCAGCACACACGCAGGCACCTGCCCGCACGCATACCGGCTATATTTCGCTGGGTGAAGCCGTCGGCCTTGCCGTCGAGCGCAACCCGGAAATCGGCTACCAGGACGCCAAGGCCTATGATGCCTATTACGGGATCAGGGTCGCGCAATCGCGTCGCAAGCCGCAGGTCGACGGATCGATCGGCGTCGGCTACCGGGTCGACGGCACCTGGAGCAACAGCGGCCTCGACCTCTACAAGGACGGCGGCGCCCAGACGCGCGGCGCGCTGGATGCGAGCCTCCAGCTCAAGCAGCTTCTCTACGATTTCGGCTCCACGCGCAGCGACATCGACCGTGCGCGCTTCGTCTACGTGATGGAACGCTTCAAGCGCGAGGCCAAGATCGAGGACGTCGTCTTCGAGACAATCTCCGCCTATCTCACGCTGCTGGAACAGCAGGCGCTGCTGAAAGCTGCCCGCGACAACGTGAAGGCCCATGACGATTTCGAGCAGCTCGTTCGCCTGAACGAGGCCAACGGCAACGGCACCAAGGCGGACGTGAACCGGGTGGTGGCGCGCAAGGTTGATGCGCAGACGCTGCTGACCGACCTGCAGGCAAGCTCGGAAGATGCCGCCGACCGCTTCCGCCGGCTGACGCAGGTCGACCCGGGGAACCTCGCCGCGCCGCCTTCCGTCGACCACGCCGTGCCGCCGCGCCTTGAAAACGCGCTCGCCATGCTGCCGGACCAGAACCCGTTGCTGCTCAGCATCCGCGCCAACACGGCGGCCAGCGAGATGGAGCTTGCCAGCCACCGCGCGGCAGGCCTGCCGACCATCAACCTGGAAGTCGACGGCACGTCCAACAACTACATCGACCGGCCCGGCGTCAGCGAACTCGAAATGAAGGGCATGGTGGTGATGCGCCAGCGCCTGCTGGACGGCGGCCGCCGCCGCAGCGAGGGCGAGCAGATCCGCTCGCGCGTGAGCCAGCACCAGTATCGCTACCAGCACGAGATGGAAGACCTGGAAGCGGATCTGAGGCAGTACTACCGGGCCATCGATTCAAGCCGCGCGAAGGCGCGTGACCTCAAGAAGGGCCTCGATTCCAGCCGCAAGGTCCGCGAGCTTTATACCGAGCAGTTCCGCGCCGGACAGCGCACCGTGTTCGAGCTGCTGGACAGCCAGTCCTCGCTGTTTTCCGACGAGAGCGACCTGATCAACAATCGCTACGATGCGGTGCGCTCGCAGTTCCGCATCCTGCGTGCCATCGGCATGCTGTCGCAGAGCGTTCACACGCGCCGGTAGGCGCGCCCAAAACACGTCTCCATCAACGAAAGAAAGTTCTGCGTGGGCACCAGCCGCGCAAGATCCGCGCACGCGTCTGCGCGTCTCATCCTCGTCCGGCTTAAGCAGCGTGACCGTGCCTGCGTCAGGCGACCTGGACGATGAGTTCGGCCACCTGGTTGGTCAGGCCGGCATCGTCGAAATAGCTGTAGGTCGTGGTGTTACCCACGGTGTTGGAGGTCAGGTACTCGCCCGCGCCGGCGACGCCTGTGATGGTGTCATCGCCGTTACTGAGGATCGTCAGCACGTTGTCCCCGTCCGTCATGGCCTGGACCTGCGCCTTGGTCAGGGACAGGTTCGCGATGACGTTCAGGTCCCGGACGTTGAGCGTTTCCATGTTGGTGAGCGCGTTGACCAGCGCCGACTCGGAGATGTTCCCGTCCGACGTGATGTGGACGGTATCCTCGCCGGTGCCGCCGTCGATGGCGTCGGCTGCGTATTCGGTGAACTGGTTTTCGTTGATGTAGAACGTGTCATTGCCCGCGCCGCCGGAGGCAGAGCCGCCGTCGCCGGTCGCCGTGCCCATGGTGATGGTGTCATTGCCGTCGCCACCGATCATGGTGTCGTCGCCGCCCGCAGAAACCAGGATGTCGTCGCCCGCGCCACCTGTGATGACGTTGTTGCCCGATGAGCCGGTCAGCGTGTCGTTGCCCGCGCCGCCCGTCAGGTTTTCAAACCCGTCGAAAGTATCACCTGCCGCATCGCCGCCTGACGCGGTGCCTGCGCCGAGGTTCACCGTCACGCCAGTGGTGCTGGTTGCATAGGACAGGGTGTCGGTGCCGCCTTCGCCGTGCAGTTCATCCGCGCCGGCACCGCCGATCACGGTATCGTTGCCGTCACCGGCATAGACGCGGTCATTGCCCGAGCCTGCGTCGATGAAGTCGTTGCCGACCTGCTGCGTGCCATTCACGTCGTCGATCAGGTCATCGCCCGAGCCGCCATAGACCTCGTCGTCGCCCAGGCCGAAAAAGATCGTGTCGTTACCAGATCCACCGGCGATGACGTCGTTGCCGGCGCCACCGGTCAGAATGTCGTTGCCGCGCCCACCGAAGATAAAGTCGTTGCCGTCGCCCATGTTGGTGGTGTCGGCACCCGAAGAGCCGAGATAGATCTCGTTCGCCGCCGTGCCGTTGTTGGCCCCGAAGACCACGGCCGCACCGGTGATGATGTGCCCCGAACCCATGAACTGGAGGATTTCGATGTTCGTTCCGGTGTCGGAGCCTTCATTGCCGTCGGCGAGGTTGTTGTCGATGACAAGGACCGACGCCCCCGACAGCTCGGTGTCGTAGTCGCCGATGGACCCAAGAAACTGAATGGTATCGACGCCGTCTCCACCATTGACCGTGTCGTTGCCGCCCCCGCCGATGAGAACGTTGTTCCCGGTCGATCCGGTAAGCGTGTCGTTTCCGGAGCCGCCGGTCAGATTCTCAAACCCGGAGATGGTGTCGCCCGTCGCGTGCCCGCCGGTAGCGGTATTCGCGCCAATGTTCACCGTGACGCCTGCCGTGTCGCCGGCATAGGACAGAGTGTCCGTTCCCGCGCCACCGGAGAGAATGTCGGCACCACCGGCACCACCGATGATGGTGTCGTTGCCGTTCCCACCCGACAGGGTATTGGAGTTGCTGTCCCCGGTGAGCGTGTCTGCGCCGCTGCCGCCCGTCACGTGCTCGAACCCTGAAATGCTGTCGCCCTGGGCATGGCCGCCAGCTGCGCTGTTGGTTGCGAGGTTGACCGTGACGCCGGTTGTGTCTGCGGAATAGTCGAGGGTGTCATTCCCTGACCCGCCGACGAGCGTGTCGGCGCCGGCAAGGCCCGCGATGATATCGTTGTCGTCGCCACCGGAAATCGTGTTGGCAGACGCGTCGCCCGTCAGCGTGTCGCGTCCTGTGCCACCGGTGAGATTTTCGAACCCGGAGAACACATCGCCCGCCGCGTGGCCACCCGAAGCGGCCCCGGTGGACAGGTTGACGGTCACGCCCGTCGTATCCGTCGAATAATCGAGGGTGTCGGTGCCGGAACCACCCGTCATCGTGTCCGCGCCGGATTCGCCGCGAACCGTGTCGTTGCCATCCTCGCCGTGCATGACGTCGTTGTCGGCGCCGCCGCTCAGCGTGTCGTTGCCCTCGCCGCCAATCAACGTGTCCGCACCGGCAAGACCGGAGATCGTGTCGTTGCCGCTGCCGCCGTGGATGACATTGACAACAGAGCTGCCCGTCAGCGAATCCGAACCCGAGCCGCCGACGATGTTCTCGAAGCCGGAGATCGTATCGCCGGCCGCGTGGCCGCCAGAGGCGGAGTTGGTGGACAGGTTGATGGTGACGCCGCTGCTGTCACCCTCGTATGACAGGGTGTCCGTCCCCGTGCCGCCGATCAACGTGTCGTTGCCCGCGCCGCCGCTGATAAAGTCGTCGCCGGCCCCGCCGTCGATCAGGTCGGTGCTGTCGCGCCCGTAGAGAACGTCGTTGCCGCCCTCACCGTAGATCGTGTCATTGCCCGCGCCGCCGTCGATATAGTCACCGGTGGGCGCTGCCAATCCGGCGTAGCTGTCCACACTGACCGGCGAACCACCCGTGTCCGGACCGGAGATGGTGAGGTTAAGGTCCTCGTCGCCGGTATTCTCGAAATAGACGATGGACACTTCATGTGCGCCTGCCGCCAGTGAAATGGACCCGGAAAGCGCACTCTGGCTGTGCAGGCCGTCATGGTCGATCACCTCGACGCCGTCGATGTAGAGCCTGCTGCCGTCATCGGAGGAAAGCTGGAACGTGTAGGTGCCGCCGGTTGTCACCGTGAGGATGGAGGTGAACCGCAGGCCGATCGTGTCGAGGTTGCCACCGTGGAGCGGCGGGATACCATCCTGATCGAGCGTGTCGACGTAACCCACGCCGGTTGCGGCATTCGCATTGTGTCCGGAGGACCCGAAGCCCGCACCCGAAAGACTGGAGATCGTACCCAGGTCGAAATACTCGTAGCGGAAGCGGAAGCCTGTCGATCCGGTATCCGAACCACCGGTAATCGTGTTGGCGCCGCTTGTGCCGAACAGGATGTCGCTGCCGGTGCCGCCGGTCACGTTCTCGAAGCCAGAGATCGAGTCGCCTGCCGCCTGGCCACGGCTGGCCGTGTTGCTGGCAAGGTTGATCGAGACGCCGGCCGTGTCGGCCGCGTAGGACAGCGTGTCGGTGCCCGCGCCGCCCGCCAGGGTGTTGGCGTTGCCATCGCCGGTGATCGTGTCGTTGCCCGAACCACCCGTCACGTTCTCGAAGCCGGAAATCGTGTCGCCCTGGGCATGGCCGCCCGAGGCCGAGCTGGCGGCAAGGTTGACCGTCACGCCTGCGGTGTCAGCGGAATAATCCAGCGTGTCGGAGCCGGTGCCGCCGGTGAGCGAGTCGCCGCCTGCGAGGCCCGCGACCGTGTCGTCACCCGATCCGGCATCGATGGTATCGGCCCCGGCACCGCCCGAGATGGTATCCGCGCCGCCGCCGGTCGAGATGTTCGCGCCCGTTGCCGACGTCACGCCGGAAAAGTCGATGTCGTCATTGCCGGCGTCCGTCTGCACCACGAAGCCGGTCACGCCAGACGCGGTGAAATCGCCGTCGGCGTCGACGGAGATGTTGTTGGTCGTCGACGTATCCGTGACGCGGATGATCTCGACACCCGTCGCGACATCGCTGACGATGCCGGACCGGCTGATGACCACGGCGTCGGCATCCTCGGAGCCTGCCGTGCGGGCGTTGTAGACCGGCGCTGATTCGATCAGCACATCAAGATCGTGGCTCACATTGCGGTACTCGACCGTGTCGGTGCCGTCGCCGCCATCGATGCGGTCGCCGTTGCCGTCCTCGGTGGCGCTCGTGTTGTCCTTGTAGAAGGTGTCGTCGCCGGAGCCGCCATACATGGTGTCCGAGCCGCCGCCGCCGTCGATCTGCTCGTTGCCCGCACCACCATAGATGCGGTCATTGCCCAGGCCGCCATAGATCAGCGTGTTGGACGTGCCGTCACCCACCATGATGTCGTCGCCGCTGGTGCCGTTGTGCGCACCGGGGCCGGTCATGGTGATGAGCGTCGAAAGGTCTAACGTGCCATCGGCAAACTCGATGCTCTCGATGCCGATCAGGGTGTCGGTGCCTTCGTCGCCGTCGCCGGCGTTGAGGTCGGTGATCGTCAGGTTGCCGGAACCGTCGAGCGTCAGTTCGTAGTCGTCGCGATTTCCGGTGTAGACCGCCGTGTCGGTGCCTGCGCCACCGTCAATCGTGTCGTTGCCGAGGCCACCGGTGAAACGATTCGCGCCGGTGTCGCCGGTCAGGCTGTCTGTGCCGGTGCCGCCGATGACGTTCTCGAAATTGGAGATGGTGTCACCTGCCGCGTGGCCGCCCGAAGCGGCGTTGGTCGCAAGGTTGATCGTCACGCCGGCGGTGTCGGCGGAATAGTCCAGCGTGTCGGTATCGGCCCCACCGTCGAGGATGTCACCACCCGCGCCGCCGGCGATCGTGTCGTTGCCCGCATTGCCGAAAAGCGCGTTGGCATTGGCGTCGCCGGTGATGCTGTCGCTGCTGGACGAACCGAACACGTTCTCGACGTTGGTGATCGAATCACCCTGCGCGTCGCCCCCGGTGTTGACGTTGGTTGCGAGGTTGATCGTGACAGCCGCCGAGCCGGAATAGTCGACCGCGTCGCCGCCGCCTGCCCCGCCATCAATCGTATCGGCGCCCGCACCCCCGCGAATGACGTTGTCAGCCCCGTCACCGGTGATCGTGTCGTTTCCCGCAGAGCCGATCACGTGCTCGATGGCGGTCAGGCTGTCGCCCTGAGCGTCGCCACCGGTGTTGATATTGGTGGCAAGGTTGACGGTGACCGCAGAAGCGGAAGCAGCGTAGGTCACGGTGTCGCCACCGGTTCCGCCATCCATTGTGTCGGCACCTGCACCGCCGATGAAGTAATCGTTGTCGGCGCCGCCCGTCAGCGTGTCGTCGCCGGCACCACCGTCCAGCGTGTCATTGCCCGCGCCACCCGACAGGATGTTCGCGCCGCTCGTGCCGGTGAGGATGTCGCCGCCGGTACCGCCGGTCACGTGTTCGAAACCGGAGATCACGTCGCCCTGCGCGTCGCCGCCCGATGCCGTGTTTGCCGCAAGATTGATCGTCACGCCGGTGGTGTCGCCGGAATAGTCCAGCGTGTCGTTGCCGGTACCGCCGCTCAGCGTGTCGCCGCCGGCAAGGCCCGCAATCACATCGTCACCCCCGCCGCCGATGATGGTGTTCGCGCCGCTGGTACCCGTCAGCGTGTCCGCAACAGAACCACCCGTGACGTTCTCGAAGCCCGAGATCGTGTCGCCCTGCGCATCACCGCCAGACGCGCTGTTGGTGCCCAGGTTGATGGTGACGCCGGTCGTGTCGGCAGAATAATCGAGCGTGTCAGTGCCCGCGCCGCCGCTCAGCGTGTCGGCACCGCCGAGACCGGCAATCGTGTCATTGCCTGAACCGCCATCGATGACGTTGACGCCCGAGGTACCCGTCAGCGTGTCGTTGCCGCTACCGCCGGTCAGGTTCTCGAAGGCCGAAATCGTGTCGCCTTGCGCGTGGCCGCCGGACGCGGTGTTCGTTCCGATGTTGACCGTCACACCGGCCGTGTCGGCGGAATAGTCCAGCGTGTCGGTGCCCGTGCCGCCGGTCAGCGTGTCGCCGCCGGCAAGACCCGCGATCACGTCATCGCCGCCGCCACCGTCGATCACGTTGGCGACCGACGAGCCGGTCAGCGTATCGGCATTGCTGCCGCCGGTGACGTTTTCGAAGCCGGTGATCGTGTCACCCTGAGCGTCACCGCCGGAGGCGGTGTTGTTACCGATGTCGACGATGACGCCGGATGAATCTGTCGAATAGTCGACGGTGTCCGTGCCGGTGCCGCCGATGAGCGTGTCACCACCTGCCGCGCCGCGAATGAAGTCGTCGCCCGCTCCACCGTCGAGCACATTGACGCCGGATTGGCCGACGAGCGTATCGTTCCCGGAACCGCCAGTGACGTTTTCAAAGCCGTTGATGGTGTCGCCGTCGGCATGCCCGCCGGAGACGGCCTTGGTCGACAGGTTGACGCTGACGCCCGTGGTATCCGACGCATAGGACAGGGTATCGGTGCCCGATCCACCCTCAAGGTCGTCCGCGCCACCGAGCCCCTCGATGACGTCGTCGCCGCCCGCGCCGTCGATGACGTTCGCGCCGGAATCGCCGGTCAGCGTGTCGTTGCCGGAGCCGCCGGTGATGTTCTCGAAGCCGGAGATGGTGTCGCCGGTGGCGTCGCCGCCGGTTGCCGCGTTGGTGGCGAGGTTCACCGTCACGCCGGTGCTGTCGCCGTTGTAGGAGAGCGTGTCGGTGCCGTCGCCGCCAGAGAGAATGTCGGCGCCCGCGTCGCCGCGGATGATGTCGTCGCCGGCATCACCGCGGATCTCGTCGTCGCCGGTGCCGCCCAGCAGGGTGTCGTTGCCGCCCGCGCCGATGATGAGGTCGTTGCCGGCGAGGCCGTTGACCGTCTCGTCGTTGTCGGACCCGATGATGACGTCGTTGCCGGTGGTGCCGTTGGTGGAGCCGGTGAAGGCCTCGATATAGGGGTCGACGTCCACCGTGCGGTCGTCGAACTGCAGGAACTCGACGCCGGTGATCGTGTCCGTACCACCGGCGATCGTGGTGACGATGATGTTGCCCGCGCCGTCGACCTTGATCTCGGCGTCCGCGAAGTTGCCGGGGAAGATCGCCGTGTCGGAGCCGGCGCCGCCGGAGATGGTGTCGTCGCCCGCGCCGCCGGTGATGGTGTCGTCGCCGGCATCGCCCCGGATCTCGTCGTTGTCCGCGCCGCCGTCGATCACGTCGTTGCCGCCCGCGCCGATGATGAGGTCGTCGCCGGAGCCGCCGTTGATGGTGTTGGCGTCGTTGTCGCCGATGATCGTCTCGCCGGCCGCCGTGCCGTTGGTGGTGCCGGCACCCGCCTCGATATAGTTGTTGACGTCGACGGTGCGGTCGGCGAACTGCAGGAACTCCGCGTTGGTCACCGTGTCGGTGCCGCCGGCAGCCGTGGTG
>NZ_JBJXCY010000004.1:0-3820 GCF_046159835.1 Tepidamorphus sp. 3E244
TTTGGCGGACGGCGCATCAATGGCGCTTCGGTCGAGGTGACCTGCGAGCCGGACGAGAAAATGGCGATCCTAGCCGCAATTCATGAGCGTCCCGGCGAAATTGCCGATATCGAGGTGATCCCGCCGAGCCTCGATGAGGTCTACCGGCACTACTCCGCCTGCGACCCTGAGAAGGAGGTCCGGCCATGAATGCGCTTCTCGCCATTGCGCGTACGGAAGCCCGCCTCGGCTTCCGCAACAGTTGGGTGCTGCTGTCGACAGTGATCCTGACCGTCTTTGCGGTACTGCTGGTGCTGCTCGGTAGCGGCGCTTCAGGCCAGGTCGATGCGCCGCTTCTCAGCGTTTCCATCGCCAGCCTGTCGACCCTATCGGTTTACCTCATACCGCTGATCGCGCTGCTGCTGTCCTTCGACGCGATTGCCGGTGAAATTGATCGCGGAACTCTTCAACTGGTATTGGCAACGCCGATCCCGCGCTGGCAGTTGCTGGCCGGCAAGTTCATAGGGCATCTGGCAGTGCTCGCCATTGCGATCATTGTCAGTTCCGGTGTCGCCGCCGGTCTCGCGATTGCACTCGATGATTATGCAGGTGCGCGACCGCTTGGCGATCTGGCGGCGCTAACGGCCACGAGCATCCTGCTCGGTGCTGTCTTTATTGCGATTGGCTATGTAGCCAGCGCCAGCGTGCGCCAGACGGGCACGGCGGCAGCACTCGCCGTCGGAATCTGGCTCGCCGCCGTCGTTCTCTACGATCTGGCGCTTCTCGGCGGCCTGCTTGCCAGTGGCGAGGGCGTGTTCGCACGCTCGGTCTTCCCCTGGCTCCTGCTGGTCAATCCGGCTGATGCCTTCCGTCTGTTCAACATGAACGCAGCCGATGCCTCTCTCGTGCAGAAAGGCCTTGGTTCGGTGTCCGGCAGTCCGCTGGCGCATAGCGCATGGGTGCTCGTCAGCCCGCTTGCCTGGACGCTTGCCGCCATCTCCTTCGCTGTTCTCCTGCTGAAAGGGGTCCGGCCATGAAACGCACTCTGTTCGCTATAGCTCTCTTCACCGTCACAGCGGCCCTTGGCGGCTGTTCCGAGGAAGAACAGAGCGCCGCCCTGCCCGCTCCGGTCGCCATGACCGAGGAAGCCGTCGGTCACTACTGCAACATGACCGTTCTCGAGCACGAAGGCCCGAAGGCGCAGGTCCATCTGAAGGGATACGAACACCCGGTCTGGTTTACACAGGTGCGCGATGCAGTGGCCTATCTCAGGTCGCCGGAAGAACTGGCAGAAGCCGTGGTCACCTATGTGCATGACATGTCAAAGGCAGATAGCTGGGCCCATCCCGGCGACGGTGCATGGATCAATGCCGAAGATGCGGTCTTCGTCATTGAAAGCGCCCGAAAGGGCGGCATGAGCGCGCCGGAGGCAATTCCGTTCGGCGCGATGCAGGCCGCTGAAAAATTCATCGCGGAGAATGGAGGGCGCGCGGTGCATCTCGCCGAGATTCCCGACACTTACGTGTTGGGACCTGCCGACCTGACCTCCGTCAATGAAGAAGAAACGAACGTTCATGCGCATATGGGTTCAATGCAATGACCATCACCCGCAGACGTTTCATCGCAATCTCCGCTGCCACCGCCGCCTACGGCATATCGGGCATTTCCCCCTCTGCAGCCTCAATGCAGCAATGGCAGGGTGTGGCACTTGGTGCTCATGCGCAGATCCGGCTTGCCGGGCTGGAGGCATCGCGGGCGCAAAAGCTGCTCATCGAGGTCCGCAACGAGATCTCGCGGCTCGAGGACCTCTTCAGCCTTTACCGCCCGCAAAGCGCGCTCTGCCGATTGAACGCAGACGGGTTCCTTGCGGAGCCTGCGCCCGACCTGCTGGCGCTGGCGAGCCAGGTTTCGGCTGCCAATTCACTCAGCGAAGGGATTTTCGACCCGACCGTTCAACCCCTCTGGCAGACCTATGCCAAGGCCGGCGGGAAACCGAATGAGGACGCGCTTGCGCACGCCAGAAAGCTTGCTGGGTGGCACAAGGTCGCCGTGGATGTGGATCGCATCGTCTTGCCCGTCGGCGCCGCCCTCACATTCAATGGCATCGCCCAGGGCTTCGTGACCGACCGGATCGCCGACTACCTCCGCCGCAACGGCTTGAGCGAGGCGCTCGTCGAAATCGGAGAAATCAGCGCAATCGGCGCGCCTTCAGGCATGCGCGGTTGGCCTGTACATCTTGGTAATACCGATGGCCCTGAAGTTCGTTTGCGCGATCGCGCGATCGCCACCAGCGCCCCTTCCGGAACGGTTTTCAGCGCCGATGGCGAGAGCCATTTGATCGATCCCGTATCCGGCAAGCCAGCTCAATCCGACTGGCTACGCACGACCGTCATCCATGAATCTGCTGCCATGGCGGATGCGATGTCGACGGCCGCTGCCCTGATGACACCGGAAGCCGTGGAGCGGATGATCAAGGCCAGTGGCAATGCTGCGGTCATCGGCCAGCATGCCCGGCTCGGCGAAGTTCGGTTCGAAGTCTAAGAACCTCTGCTGTCACGATCCGCGCGGCCGTGACAGCGCGGGGCCGAGCGTGACGGCGAATGCGGCATACGCAACGATCCAGAACGTTGCCGCCAAATAGAGCAGTCCGACATAAGCCGCGGGCGCATATTCTGCGGAGAGACGAGCAACAGTCGCCAAAAGAATTGCTGCGAAAGCCAGCTTGCCGCCTGCACCCGCCCGCAACTCCTGACCGGTGTGCCCGCGTGCCGCGCGCACCATGACGGCAAGCGTCATCGTGCCGAACGCACCGACCCCGAGCAAATGATAAGGCACCGCAGGAGGGATGGCTTCCGGCGCCAGAATGGCCATGCCCAGCGCCATCATGCCCACAGACAGCAGGGCGTAGGCCGCGTGCAGGATCCACACGAGCGGATCACGCAGAGTGCGATATCCGGCCCAGCGCGCGAGACGAAGCAATTGCATGACCCCTGACGCGACAAGCGACAGCGCGGTCACCGTCTTTTCTGGCAGCACAATCCAACCAGCAAGCGCCAGGCTCGTCACACCGATTGCCAACTTGTCGAACGGCCCGAATGACGTAGGCAACCGTCCGGGGTTTTCCCGCACCATCCAGTTACGGGTGAAGCTCGGCACAATGCGGCCGCCAATGATGACAATGAGAAGCGTGGCTGCGGCAAAGGCCAGGCGTCGCGCCAGAAGTGTGTCGTCCGCGAAAACCACTTGCCAATGAAACAATGCATTCGCACCCGTGAGTATGCCGAGCGGAATGAGAACTTTCAGGTTGCGCCAGTTGCCGCCTGAGACGATTTCACGCGCGATAACGAGCGCGACGGCTAAAAGGAAAGCACAATCGGCCATCATCGCTGCCTGCCAGCCGATCCATTGCGACATCAGCACCGCCAGCCTGCCGGCAATCCAGAGAGCAACAAGAACTATGAGCCCGGCGCCCTGCAACGGCATGCGTCCGGTCCAGTTGGGAACCGCGGTAAACAGAAATCCGGTGACGATCGCCGGCAGGAAGCCGAACAGCAGCTCATGCACATGCCATTCGACAGGCGCAAAATGCGTCGGCAAGATGATATTCCCGAACCATGCAGGCAACCAGACCGCGATCGACGCTGCGGCGTAGATGGCACCGGCAAGAAAGAAGGGCCTGAAGCCATAACTGAAAAGGGCGGGGCCTGTATAGCCGCGCGTACGTGGGATGGGCATGGTTTGGTTCCAAATACTGGACTAGGCTCCCAGACCTTATGACCAAGCGCGGTTCTCTCTTTGCAGTTGAGCAAGCTCTGAAGGAAACATGCTTCAAAAACTCGAT
>NZ_JBJXCY010000005.1:0-1922 GCF_046159835.1 Tepidamorphus sp. 3E244
TCGGGCCAGACGGGCGAACTGCGCATTCTCGGCTTCCCGTCCATGCGCGAACTGATGCGTGTGCCGGTGTTCAACCGCTGCTCGGCAACCGGCTGGGGTCAGACCAACGAAAGCCTGAAGGTTCTGACTGAGGGCCTACTGCCTGAAACCAAAGCCTTCCTCGCCGCACGCGGCATGAAGACCTACGATAACGGCGATCTCCACCATCCCCACATGTCATTCACCGACGGCACCTACGATGGCCGCTACCTGTTCATGAACGACAAGGCCAACACGCGCGTTGCCCGCGTGCGTTGCGACGTGATGAAATGCGACAAGATCATCGAGATCCCGAACGCGCATGACATCCACGGGATGCGTCCGCAGAAGTACCCCCGCACAGGCTACATCTTTGCCAATGGCGAGCACGAAGCACCGCTGGTCAATGATGGCTCTATTCTCGACGATCCGTCGAAGTACACCAACATCTTCACGGCAATCGACGGCGACGAGATGAAGGTCGCATGGCAGGTCATGGTGTCTGGCAACCTCGACAACACCGACTGCGATTATCAGGGCAAATATGCCTTCTCCACCTCCTATAACTCGGAGATGGGCATGAACCTGGCGGAGATGACCGAGAACGAACTCGATCACGTCGTCGTCTTCAACCTGAAGGAAATCGAAGCCGGCGTGGCGTCAGGTGATGTGCGGATGCTGAACGGTGTCCCGGTCATCGACGGGCGCAAGGGCAGCAACAAGAAATACACCCGCTACATCCCGATCCCCAACAGCCCTCACGGCATCAATACCGCGCCGGACAAGCAGCATGTCGTGGTCAATGGCAAGCTGTCACCGACTGTCTCAATCATCGACGTCACGAAACTGGACGCACTCTTCGAGGAAGATGCCGATCCGCGTTCGGCCGTCGTCGGCGAACCGGAACTCGGTCTCGGGCCCTTGCACACCGCCTACGATGGAAAAGGAAATGCTTTCACAACGCTGTTCCTCGACAGCCAGGTGGTGAAATGGAACATCGACAAGGCGATCCGCAAGTTTGCTGGTGAGGATGTCGATCCGATCATCTCCAAGGTCGATGTGCACTATCAGCCCGGGCACAACTCCACCTCCATGGGCGAAACTGTCGATGCCGATGGCGCGTGGCTGATCTCGATGAACAAGTTCTCCAAGGACCGGTTCCTCAACACCGGCCCGCTGAAGCCGGAGAACGAACAACTCATCGACATCTCGTCAGACGAAATGAAGGTGGTTCACGACGGCCCGACCTTTGCCGAGCCGCATGACAGCATCATCGTGCGCTCCGACATCGTGAAGCCGGTGAACCTGTGGACGCGTGACGACCCGACTTTTGCCGATGCTGTCGATCAGGCCAAAGCCGATGGCGTGGATCTCGTATCCGATGACACGGTCATTCGCGACGGCAACAAGGTCCGCGTCTACATGACATCTTATGCACCGCAGTTCGGGCTGGAGAAATTCACGGTCAAACAGGGCGACGAGGTGACGGTCTATGTCACCAACATCGACGACATTGACGATGTGACCCACGGCTTCTGCCTGTCCAACTATGGCATCGCGATGGAAGTCGCACCGCAAGCCACTGCGTCGATCACCTTCACCGCAGATCGTCCGGGCGTGCACTGGTTCTACTGTCAGTGGTTCTGCCACGCGCTCCACATGGAGATGCGCGGCCGCATGCTGGTCGAACCGCGCGGGGCATAAGGAGAATCTCCGATGCAAGGGGTCGCACGCGCCATAACCTGCCTGCTATGTCTTTACGTAGGTATGGGCACTGTCTCAGCCGCCGACATCAAGGTCGCGGCGGGCGGCAGCGAACTGGCACACGCGATTGCTTCAGCACAATCCGGAGACCGGCTGCTACTGGCTGCCGGCCTCCACTCAGGCCCCGTCCTCGTCGACAA
>NZ_JBJXCY010000006.1:0-965 GCF_046159835.1 Tepidamorphus sp. 3E244
CCATCGCCGCGCAGGGCATCGTTGCCCGACCCGCCGGAGATGACGTTGGCGCCGCTGGTGCCCGTCAGCGTGTCGTTGCCGGTGCCGCCGGTGACGTTCTCGAAGCCGGAGATCACGTCGCCCGCCGCATCGCCGTCGGCGGTGAAGCCCGATTCCAGGTTGATGCTGACGCCGGTGGTGTCGGCGGAGTAGTCGAGCGTGTCGGTGCCAGCCCCGCCGGTGAGCGTGTCCGCGCCGCCAAGGCCCGCGATGACGTCGTCGCCGCCGCCGCCGGAGATGACGTTGGCCCCGCTGGTGCCGGTGAGCGTGTCATTGCCGGTGCCGCCGGTGACGTTCTCGAAGCCCGAGATCACGTCGCCCTGCGCATCACCGCCGGAGACGGCGTTGGTGGTCAGGTTGACGTTTACCCCCGTCGTGTCGTCGGCATAGTCCAGCGTGTCGGTGCCAAGGCCGCCGGTCAGCGTGTCCGCGCCGCCCTGGCCCGCGATGGTGTCGTCACCGTCCGAACCGATGATCGTGTCGGAGGCCGACGAGCCGCGAATGCGGTCGACATTCGTCAGCGTGATGGCCGAGAAGTCCCAGTTCAGCGCAACGCCGCTGCCGGCAAGGCCGAGCGTCTCGACGTCGCCGTCGCCGATGATCTCCTCGATGCCCGAGGTGGCACCCGAGAAGGTGCTGGTGAGCTGCCACGCGCCGCCAGCCCCGGTCAGGTTGATGACGTCGTAGTCGCCGCCGCCGGTGCCGGTGTCGACGATGGTGTCGGTGCCGTCGCTGGCTGCCCAGTTGTAGGTGTCGGAGCCCGCGCCGCCATCCAGCGTGTCGTTGCCGCCGCCGCCGTCCAGCGTGTCGTCGCCGGCAAGGCCAAACAGCGCGTTGACCCCGGCATCGCCGGTGATCGTGTCGGCATTGGCCGAGCCGAAGACGTTCTCCACGTTGGAGATGTCGTCGCCCTGCGCATCGCCGCC
>NZ_JBJXCY010000007.1:0-740 GCF_046159835.1 Tepidamorphus sp. 3E244
GATGCGGGCGCGAACGTCCTCACCGGCGGTGCGGGCAACGACACGCTGGCGGGCCTTGGCGGCGCGGACACGCTCATCGGCGGCGCGGACATCGACACGGCGGATTACTCGGCCTCGGCGTCTGGTGTCTCGGTGAACCTGGCGACCAACGTCCATTCCGGTGGTGATGCGGCGGGCGACAGCCTGTCGGGCATCGAGAACGTCACCGGCTCGGCCTTCGGCGACGTGCTAACCGGTGATGCGCAGGCCAACGTGCTGACCGGCTCGGCCGGTGCCGACACGCTCGACGGCGGCGATGGCGACGACACGCTGGACGGCGGTGCGGATGCCGACCTGCTGACCGGCGGGGCGGGCGCGGACACGATCTCCGGCGGCTCGGGCATCGATACCGCGAGCTATGCCGGCTCGGCGGCGGCCGTGACCGTGAACCTTGCCACCAACGTCAACACCGGCGGCGACGCGCAAGGCGACGACATCTCCGGGGTCGAGAACCTCATCGGCTCGGCCGGCGACGACACCCTGACCGGCGACGGCGCCGACAACGTCATCAGCGGCGGCGCGGGTGCCGACGTGATCGATGGTGGCGCTGGCGCCGGCGATGCGGTCGACTACTCGGCCTCGGCCTCCGGCGTCACGGTCAACCTCGGCACCAACGTCAACACCGGCGGCGATGCGCAGGGCGACGACATCTCCAACGTGGAGAACGTCTTCGGCTCGGCCAATGCCGACACGATCACCGG
>NZ_JBJXCY010000008.1:0-565 GCF_046159835.1 Tepidamorphus sp. 3E244
AACGACACGCTGACGGGCACCAGCGGCGCCAACGTCATCTCCGGCGGGTCGGGCAACGATGCCCTGCGCGGCGATGGCGGCGACGATACGCTCGATGGCGGCACCGGCGTCGACACCGCCTCCTACTCCGGCATCTCCACCGACTACATCATCACCGACCTCGGCGGCGGGGCCTACACCGTCACCGACATTCGCGGCGTGCCCTTCGACGGTACCGACACGCTGACCGGCATCGAGTTCGTCACCTTCTCCGACGGCACCTTCGACATTGCCGAGCGCGCGGCCGCGATCTTCGGCACCGAGGGCGACGACACGCTGACCGGTACACCGGACGACGACGAGATCAACGCCCTTGGCGGCAACGACACGATCACCGGCGGCGGCGGCAACGACGTGATCGACGGCGGCGACGGCTCCGACACGGTGATCTTCCCCGGCAACTTCGCCGATGCCGATATCTATAACGACGGCGCGGGTGCGATCATCGTCACCACGGCTGCCGGCGGCACCGACACGGTGACCAACGCGGAGTTCCTGCAGTTCGCCGACCGCACCGTCGACGTCA
>NZ_JBJXCY010000009.1:0-560 GCF_046159835.1 Tepidamorphus sp. 3E244
ACCGGCAACGACGTCATCATCGGGTCCGACAACGACGAGACGGTCAACGGCCTCGCCGGCAACGACCTCATCATCGGGGCGGGCGGCAACGACACCCTGCTGGGCGGCACCGGCGACGATGAGATCCGCGGTGATGCCGGCGACGACATCATCCGCGGCGACGCGGGCGCGGACATTCTCTCCGGCGGCGACGGCACCGACACGCTCTCCTACAACGGCGACAGCACCGGCGTGACGGTGAGCCTTGCCGCCAACGCGGCAACCGGCGGCGACGCCACCGGCGACACCATCTCCGGCTTCGAGAACATCACCGGCGGGTCCGGCAACGACACCCTCACCGGCGATTCCGGCGCGAACGTCATCGACGGCGCGGGCGGGGACGATGTCATCGAGGGCATGGCCGGCGCGGACGACCTGGAGGGTGGATCGGGTACGGATACGGTCTCCTATGCCTCCGACACGGCGGGCGTGACGGTGGACCTCGGCAACAACACGGCCTCTGGCGGTGATGCGGCAGGCGACACGATCTCGGGCTTCGAGAACGCAACCGGTGGTTCGGG